>NZ_JBVIYQ010000001.1:1096367-1448127 GCF_055592445.1 Streptomyces sp. NPDC041122
CACCCCTGCGTCTCCTTCCTCCCACACACGGCCACCCCTACTGCCGGAGGGTCTTGCCCGTCGCCGCTGGTGGGGGGGGGGGGGGGGGGGGGAGCGTGGCGGCCGCCGGGGGGGGTGTGACCACTCCCGTGGGGGTACCGTCCGCCTGCCCTACGAATCCCCTGTCATGCACGCCCCCAGAAACTTTCTCCCACAGGCACGTACAAGCCGGGAATCCACCGCCCCCACCAGCGGCCCCCACCGTCCCGCACCCGCGCACGAGAGCGGGAGCCCGCCGCAGCCGACACGCGAACCCCCGGCCGGCCCGAACCCGACACGCGAACTCCCACCGGGCCGCACCCGCACACGCGCGGGAGGGGACGTGGGGGTATGTGCGAACGGAGCACCGAGCACGCTCCAGCAACATTGTCCGCGAGGCAGTGGCGCAGGGATGGCGAGTACGCACATACCCCCACGGCCCCGCACCCCAAGAACCGAGCCCAAGGCGCAACCGGCCAGGCAAGGCGCAGACGCCACGCACCCGCGCAGAAGTCACGCCCCCGCGAGCCGAGCCTAGGAGCCCGTGCACCCCGACTGCCCCGACCCCAGCACCGCGCACGCCTTCGCCGCATCCCCCGAAGAGGCCGCCACCATAGGCGTATACGCGTCGAAGTCCGCGTTGACCGTCCCGTCCTGCTTCGCCCCGGCCCCGCTCCCGGACCCCGTGATCGTCACCTTGTCCCCCACCGCGGCCTGAGTGATCCGCGCCCAGGCCGCCCCGCACGCCTTGCTGTACCGCACCTCGATCACGGCCTTGCCGATCGTGGCCCGCGAGGCCGTCTCCACCAGGTCGCCCCCGCACCCCATCTTCTCGGGGTCCTTGCCCGCGCACTCCGCGCCCTCGCACTCGACCCCGGCCGGCACCTTCGCGTCACCGGTGGACGGCGTGGCCGACGGCTTGGCGTCGTCCTTCTTGTCCTTGTCGCCGTCGCCGAACCCGGTCATGAAGACCGCGGCCGCGATGACGACCAGCGCACCGACCACCCCCGCGAGGAACATCGTCAGCTTCCGGCGGCGCCGCCCGTCGGGCGATCCCCCGCCCCCCGGCCCACCCGGACCCGGACCCTGACCCGCCCCCGGGGCCTGCCCCGGACCACCGCCCGCCCCGAAGGACGCGGAGGAGCCGTCACCGTAGGGCCCGGGCGAAGGGAGCGCACCGAACGCGCCGGGAGCGGCGACCGGCGACACCCCGGCCGGCCCGGCCACACCGGTGGCGGGCCAGGCACCTGAACCGTTGCGCGCCCGGTGCGTGCCCCCGGCGGCCCTCGGGGACTTCGCGGCCGCGCCCGCCGACGAGCCGTCCCCGCCGGGCGCCCCGGCGCCCCCCGCGCCGCCGCTACCGTCCCCGTCCGTCCCCAACTCGCCCAGCGCGGCCCGCGCCTGCGAGATGCGGATGGCCTGCATGGTCATGTCGTGCCGCATCTCGGAGCGGCTCCACGCCCGTTCCGCGAGCTCCCAGAGGGTGATGAGGTGCACCGGCGGCGTGTCCGTCACCTCGGCCAGCGCGACGATCGCGCCCTTGGGGGCGAGCAGCCGCCCGTTCAGATAGCGCTCCCACGACGTCTTGCTGTAGCCCGTGCGGTCCGAGACCGCCGCGATGCTCAGACCACTGCGGTCGACGAGCCCGCGCAGCTGGCCGGCGAACTCCTTGACCTGCGGGTCGAGCTCATCCGGTAGCGCCTTCCAACGAGGCATTGCTCCCCCTGTTCCCCCCCGTACGTTCCTGTCCTGCCCCCGCGCCGACCCCGCGCCGATTCCCCGTGTCGACCTCGCGCGGCCCCGTTCTGGACTACCCAGAGGGATGCGCGGGGCCAGGATGTCAGTTCCCGGAGTGGGGGCGCACGGGAGCATGCGGTTCACCGGCAGGCACCACCGCGCTCCCCGCGGTCGTCGGGCCAGTGTCCCATCGCCACCGCACCGGACGATGCGGAACCCCAAGTACCGGTCAGATAAGCCCAGAATCTCCCGAACGCGGGAATTGCTCGTTGCAGGCCCCGAACACCGTTGCGGAATGGTCACCTCCGTGCCACAGGGACCAGGCATCTCTTGAACGAAGTTGGCGGGTCCATGACTCTGGATCACGAGCGGAACGCTCCGCTTATATCGGGAGGTTCCGAGAGGAACCGCTCCCGAACCGCGGTGCCCGCCCTCTCACGGGGGTGAGGGCGGGCACCGCTCCTTCTCCCGCGTGGGACGTCCCCGAAAGGGCGACTTCGGCCCTGTCCTGCCGCCTCCCGGCGGAGGACCTCGGCAGGATCACGGAGCAGCAGACGCTCCCGCCCACGCACCCCGAAGGAAACCAGCCATGCAGCACGCCACATACGGCAAGCGCCTCGCCGGCGGAGTCATCGCCGCGTCCGCCCTCCTCGGCACCGTCCTCGCGGCGCCCCCCGCGGCCGCGACGCCCGCCCCGGCACGGGCCACGACCGCCGCCGCGGAGTTCCGCGGCACGGCACCGTCCTGCGTCGTGCGGGACGTCGTCAAGCACCGCAAGTACGTGAAGGTGACCAACCACTGCGGGCACGCCATGCACCTGAAGGTCGTCATCGACTGGGGCAGCGACTCGCCGTGCCTGACGTACCAGAACAACGAGCAGTGGGAGTGGAACTGGGGCCGCGGCTCCTACGGCAAGGTGGTCACCTGCTGACCTCCCCGTCCCGAAGGCCGGTGGCCCACCTCAGAGTCCGGCCGTCCCGGGCGTGACGAGGCCGCTCTCGTACGCCACCACCACCGCCTGCGCCCGGCTGTCCAGGTCGAGTTTGCTCATCGTGCGGTTGAGGTGGGTCTTGACGGTGGCCTCGCTGATGTAGAGCCGCTCGGCGATGTCCGCGTTCGTCAGCCCGCGCGCGATCAGCTTCAGCACCTCCACCTCGCGCCCGGTCAACGCCGCGAGATCGGGCGGGGGTGCACAGCCCCCGCCCCCGGGCCCGGCGCCCTCCCCCGCCCGGGAGGCGAACGCCTCGACCAGGCGGCGCGTCACGCTGGGCGCGAAGAGCGCGTCACCGCAGCCGACCGCCGCCACCGCGGCGAGCAGCCGTTCGGGCCCGGAGTCCTTGAGCAGGAAGCCGGACGCTCCGGCGCGCAACGCCCCGTACACGTACTCGTCGAGGTCGAACGTGGTCAGCACCAGGACCCGTGGGGCGGGCTCGGCGGCCTGTTCGAGGATCTTCGCGGTGGCGGTGATGCCGTTCATGCCCGGCATCCTGATGTCCATCAGGACGACGTCGGGCCGGGCCCGTGCGGCGAGCGCCACGGCCTCCTCGCCGTCGCCCGCCTCGCCCACGACCTCGATGCCCGGCGCGGCGCGCAGCAGTCCCACCAGCCCCGCGCGGATGAGGAATTGGTCGTCGACGACGAGCACCCTGATGGTTGCCGCCGTCCGGTCGTCCGGCCGTCCGGTCATTGCGTGGTGTCGTCCCCCCGCGCCGCGGCCCGCGCCGAGGTCGGCAGGGTGAGACGCACGGCGAATCCCCCCTCGCTCAGCGGGCCGATGCTGATCGCCCCGCCGTAGAGCTTGGCCCGCTCCCGCATCCCAATCAAGCCGTGCCCGCCGCCCGGCCGCACTCTGTCCGAAATCACCCCCTCTCCGTCGTCGGTGACGGCGACCTCGATGTGCCGTCTGCGGTAGGCGAGTTCGACGGTCGCCGAGGCGCCGCGGGCGTGCTTCAGCACATTGGTCAGCGCCTCCTGCACCACGCGGTACGCGCAGAGTTCCACGCCCGGCGCCAGCGCCCGCGGCGCTCCCGTGACCCGCAGTTCCACGGGGACGCCCCCGGCGCGCACCCGCTCCACCATCTCGTCGAGGCGGGCGAGGCCCGGCATCGGCGCCGCAGGGGCTTCGTCGCCGGCCTCGCCGTCCGAGGCGCGCAGCACCCGCAGCATGCGGCGCAGCTCTTCGAGCGCCTCGCCGCTGGTCCCCGCTATCGTGCCGAGCGCCGCCCGCGCGGTCGCCGGGTCGGAGCCGAAGACGAACGTCGCGAGGCCCGCCTGCACGGAGATCACCGACATGTGGTGGGCGACCACGTCGTGCAGTTCGCGGGCGATCCGGCCGCGTTCCTCGGCCACCTCGCGCCGGGCCCGCTCGTCCTGCTCCCGCTTCAACTGCCGGGCCAGCTCCGCCGACCGGCGCGCCACGTACCCGAACCGCCACAGCACCAGCGAGAAGCCGACGGCCTGTCCGACGACGGACGGCATCGAGGCGTGTGCGCTGATCGCGCCGGCGTAGATCCACAGCGCGGACATCAGGGCGGTACAGGGGAGGGAGACGCGCGGGGGCCGCAGGGAGGCGACGGTGTAGACGCAGAGCATCGGTCCGAAGGTGCCGACCACGGGCCAGTAGCCGACGGTGACGTACGCGAACCACGCCGTATGCACCAGGAGCAGGACGGCGAGCGGCGCCTTGCTCCGGACGGCGACCGGCAGGCAGACCAGTGCGACCAGCGCGTATCCGAGGGCGTCGAGCCGGGGCCAGCCCTCGGCGGTGGACTCCTGCCCGAGCAGCACGGCCACCGTGGTCAGGGCGGCTGCGATGGCCACGTCGACGGCGAGGGGGCGGATCCGCATCGCCGCAGCGTAACCCGCATATGGGTGGTGTCACGTCAACCAGCGGCGGTACAGCGGTAGTTGCAGGAACCGGAACCCTACGCCCCAGGGCGCACCCGCGGTTCAACCCAGCGCCTGACGACTGCGACGGCCGCCGCCCGTAGTTTGTGGAACCGGTGCCGCGGCCGCCGGGGGGCGAGAGCGGGGGCGGCCGGTCCACGCGGCGGTGGCCCGTCTCCTCGGGGGAGGACGGGCCACCGGCGCGGGGCGTTCGTTCGGATCGCCGCGGGGCGTGCGGTCAGATCGTGTAGTGCAGGGTGTCGTCCAGGATCGGGATCTCCAGGATCGGCTTGGGCTGCGCCATCAGCGCGAGGAGCACGATGGCGACGCCGAGCACCCCGTACGTGACCATGTCCGTGAACCGCGAGCGCACCGCCAGCATGCCCACGTCCGGCAGCGCCCAGCGCAGCACGGCGCCCCCGATGAGGGCGACGCCGACCAGGATGGTGCCGACGCGGAAGACGTCGAACGCGGTGAGCAGCAGCCCGAGTCCGATCAGGGCGGAGACGCTGAGCAGCGGCCACTGGCGGGCCGGTGCGGGGGCGTCGCCGGCCGCGGCCCGGCCGCCGCCCTCGGGCCGCGCGGTGTCCCGGGTGAACAGCGGGAAGCGGCGCGACACCTTCCGCGGCCGCCCGTCGGGCCCCGGCGCGCTGACCGCGCCCTTGACCCGGGGGACGTCGTCGGCGGCGGACGCGTCGGCACCGGAAGCGTCCTGCGCCGGGGAGGCGTCCCGTGCCGGGGAGGCGCCCCCCGTAAGAGAGGCGTCCTCCGTCACGGAGGCGTCCGCGTCCCGCGGAACGTCCTGCGGCTCCGGGGACCGGGAGGCTCCCGAGGGCCGGGAGGCCCCCGGCGTGCCGCCCGTGTCAGGTCCTGCGCTCATGGCCTCGCCCCTTTCCCGTTCAGCGCGCGGAGCGTTCCGCGGCCTCGACGACGTTCACCAGGAGCTGGGCGCGGGTCATCGGGCCGACGCCGCCCGGGTTCGGCGAGATCCAGCCCGCGACCTCCGCGACGCCCGGGTGGACGTCGCCGACGATCTTGCCGTTCTCGTCGCGCGAGACACCGACGTCCAGCACCGCGACGCCCGGCTTCACGTCCTCCGGCTTGATCAGATGCGGCACACCGGCCGCGGCCACGATGATGTCGGCCCGCTTCAGGTGCGCGGCGAGGTCACGGGTGCCGGTGTGGCACTGGGTGACCGTGGCGTTCTCCGACTTGCGGGTGAGGAGCAGCGGCATGGGGCGCCCGATGGTCACGCCGCGGCCGACCACGACGACCTCGGCGCCCTTGATCTCCACGTCGTGCTCGCGGAGCAGCCGGATGATGCCGTACGGGGTGCAGGGCAGCGGCGCGGGCTCGTTCAGGACGAGACGGCCGAGGTTCATCGGGTGCAGTCCGTCGGCGTCCTTGTCCGGGTCCATGAGCTCCAGGACGCGGTTCTCGTCGATGCCCTTGGGCAGCGGCAGCTGGACGATGTAGCCGGTGCAGGCGGGGTCCTCGTTCAGCTCGCGGACGACCGCCTCGATCTCCTCCTGCGAGGCGGTGGCGGGCAGTTCGCGCTGGATGGAGGCGATGCCGACCTGCGCGCAGTCGCGGTGCTTGCCCGCGACGTACTTCTGGCTGCCCGGGTCGTCGCCGACCAGGACGGTACCGAGTCCGGGCGTGACGCCCTTCTCCTTCAGGGCCGCCACGCGGGCGGTCAGTTCGGACTTGATCGCGGCTGCGGTGGCCTTGCCATCGAGAATCTGGGCGGTCATGACTCCATCTTCCCGGATGAGGCCCGCCCGGTACCAATCAGGGCGCCCCCTGGCGCCCCACGGCTCCCGTCGCTGATCAGCGAGGTTGCACTTGCACAACACATACCGAATGCGGCTGGACAAATAAGCCCATGCTAAAGAACGATGTGCGGCACAGTGCCGCGGGCAGTGTCGGGGGGACGGACCGCATCTGTAGAACATTCCTCCGTGATGTGCCGCGTCGTCCCCGCACCACCCGACGGAGGAAGACCGCCATGAGTTTCGGCGACCCGAACAACCCATACGGGCAGCCGCCCCAGCAGCCCCCGGCCGCTCCCGGATACGGCTACCCCCAGCAGGGCCCGCCCGGCGTCCCGCCGCAGGCGCCCTACGGCTACCCGCAGCAGCCCGCCTACCCCGGTTATCCGGGCGGCAACATGATGCAGCAGTCGATGCCGGGGCTCCTGGTCACCGCGCGCGTCTTCCTGTTCCTGATATCGGCGGTCCAGATCCTGGCCACGATCGGCTTCCTCTACGGCGCGGCGGTCGCCAACGACGTCTCCGACAGCGCCGACGAGTTCGGGTTCAACGACACGGGCGACTTCGGCGACGCGGCGACCGGCGTGTTCGTCATCCTCGCCCTCGTCGTCGCGGCGTTCGCCGCCCTGTCGATCACGCTCGGCGTGAAGTTCAGCCGCGGCGGCCAGGGCGTGCGCATCACCACGGTGGTGTACGGGGCGCTCGGCGGCGTCGTCGGCCTGATCTACCTCTTCGTCGGCATGGACACGGGCCTCGCCACCGCGATCATCGGCCCGCTGATCTGGGTCGTCTTCGCCGTCATCATCACCCTGGCGCCGGTCGTCCCCAGCGGCACCGCCTGGTTCAACCGCCCCCGCTACTGAGCGGTTTCGGCACGTACGACGGTGGCCGCGCCCCCTGCGAGGGGCGCGGCCACCGTCGTTCTCCCGTCAGGTCGGGCCCGCTCAGTGGAAGAAGTGCCGCGTCCCCGTGAAGTACATCGTCACGCCCGCCTTCTTCGCCGCCTCGACCACCAGCTCGTCACGGACCGAACCGCCCGGCTGCACCACGGCCTTGACGCCCGCGGCGGTCAGGATCTCCAGGCCGTCGGGGAAGGGGAAGAACGCGTCGGACGCGGCGTAGGAGCCGCGCGCCCGCTCCTCGCCCGCGCGCTCGACGGCGAGCTTCGCGGAGTCGACGCGGTTGACCTGGCCCATGCCGACGCCGACCGACGCGCCGTCCTTGGCGAGCAGGATCGCGTTCGACTTGACCGCGCGCGACGCCTTCCAGGCGAAGGCCAGTTCGGCGAGCTCGCCCTCGTTCAGCGCGTCACCGGTGGCCAGCGTCCAGTTCGCGGGGTTGTCGCCGTCGGCCTGCAGCCGGTCGGTGACCTGGAGCAGCGCGCCGCCGTCGATCTGCTTGACCTCGACCGCGTTCGACGGCGCCCGGTGGGCGCGCAGCACACGGATGTTCTTCTTCTTGGTGAGGGCCTCCAGCGCGCCGTCCTCGTACTCGGGCGCGACGATGACCTCGGTGAAGATGTCGGCGACCTGCTCCGCCATCTCCTTGGAGACCGGGCGGTTCACCGCGATGACGCCGCCGAACGCGGAGAGCGGGTCGCAGGCGTGCGCCTTGCGGTGCGCCTCGGCGACGTTCGCGCCGATCGCGATGCCGCACGGGTTGGCGTGCTTGATGATCGCGACGCAGGGCTCGTCGTGGTCGTACGCGGCACGGCGCGCGGCGTCCGTGTCCGTGAAGTTGTTGTACGACATCTCCTTGCCGTGCAGCTGCTCGGCCTCGGCGAGGCCACCCGTGCCGTCGACGTAGAGGGCCGCGCCCTGGTGCGGGTTCTCGCCGTAGCGGAGCACGTTCTTGCGCTCGTACGTGGCGCCGAGGAACTCGGGGAAGCCGGACTCGTCGGCCGCCGCGTAGCCGTCGGCGAACCAGCCGGCCACCGCCACGTCGTACGCGGCGGTGTGCCGGAACGCTTCTCCCGCCAGCCGCTTGCGCGCGGTCAGGTCGAAGCCGCCCGTCCTGACGGCCGCGAGGACGTCCGCGTACCGCTTCGGATCGGTGACGACGGCGACCGAGGGGTGGTTCTTGGCGGCGGCGCGGACCATCGAGGGGCCGCCGATGTCGATCTGCTCGACGCACTCGTCGGGGGTCGCCCCGGAGGCGACGGTCTCCTTGAAGGGGTACAGGTTCACGACGACGAGCTGGAACGGCTCGACGCCCAGCTCGTCGAGCTGCCGGCGGTGGTCGGCGAGGCGCAGGTCGGCGAGGATGCCGGCGTGCACCTTCGGGTGGAGGGTCTTGACGCGGCCGTCCAGGCACTCGGGGAAGCCGGTGAGCTCCTCGACTTTGGTGACGGGCACCCCGGCGGCGGCGATCCGCGCGGCCGTCGAGCCGGTGGAGACGAGCTCGACGCCCGCCTCGTGGAGCCCGCGCGCGAGCTCTTCCAGGCCGGTCTTGTCGTAGACGCTGACGAGTGCGCGCTTGACGGGGCGCTGCGCCTCGGGGGCGTTCGTAGCTTCGGCGGTCACGGGATAAGAACCTTTCGTCCCTCAATGCGGTAGCCGTGCCGGGCCAGACGCCCCACGACATCGACGAGCAGCGTGCGCTCGACTTCCTTGATGCGCTCGTGCAGAGCGCTCTCGTCGTCCTCGTCCCGGACCTCGACCACGCCCTGGGCGATGATCGGTCCGGTGTCGACGCCGTCGTCGACGAAGTGGACGGTGCAGCCGGTGACCTTCACGCCGTACGCGAGCGCGTCGCGCGCACCGTGGGCCCCCGGAAAACTGGGCAGCAGCGCGGGGTGCGTGTTCACGAACCGCCCGCCGAAGCGCGCAAGGAACTCCTTCCCCACGATCTTCATGAACCCGGCGGAGACCACCAGGTCCGGCCGGTGCGCGGCGGTCGCCTCCGCCAGGGCCGCGTCCCACTCGTCACGCGTCGCGTGGTCCTTCACGCGGCAGACGAAGGTGGGGAGTCCGGCGCGCTCGGCGCGCTCCAGACCCGCGATGTTGTCGCGGTCGGCGCCGACGGCGACGATCTCGGCCCCGTAGGCCCGGGTGCCCTCGGCCAGGATCGTGTCGAGCAGGGCCTGGAGGTTCGTGCCCGACCCGGAGACCAGCACGACGAGTCGCTTGGGAGGCGCGACCACAGCGCTCTCGGCCACAGCGGGGCCCTTTCTCGGAAGGTGCGTCTTTGTACGGTCGTACGAAGGCTTCGAGCCCCGCGATACGGGGAACCCTACGAAGCGGCCGACCGCGAGCAACGATACCGGCACACGGAACCGCCCCTCACGGGACGGGGGCGCGACCGGAAGGTAGCGTCTGTGGGGAAGCGCCTGAATACCGAAGAACGCCGCGTTGTCGAGCCGCGCGACGGCTCTGCCACGGCCCTGCCAAGGGCCCTACCAAGGGGAAGACGCACACCTGATGCCGGACCGTAGCCGCCCTTCGTCTCCACCGCAGGACCCGGACGCCCAGGGACCGGAGTCCCGGGCCGCGGGCGAATCGGGTTCCCAGGGGACGGGCAAGGACGACGACAACCCCTTCGCGCCGCCGCCGGAGGGGACGCCGGACCGGCCGTGGCAGCCGCGCCGCCCGTCGGGCGACGCCGGACCGGACGGCGGGGGTTCCGGTGACGGCCACGGCTCCGGTGGCGACGGATCGGGCGGCGACGGATCGGGGGGCAGCCACGGTTCTCCCTGGGGAAGCCAGTGGAGCGACCGTCAGCCCGGCCGCTCCCAGGGCGGCTTCGGCGACCGTCCCCGCCAGCAGACCGGCCCCGGCAAGGAGGACCCCTCGGCGCCCGGCGGCTCCGGCATGCGCTGGGACCCCGCGGACCCGGCCCAGCGCCGCGCGCGCTACGCCCTGCTCTCCGGCATGTGGGGCTTCTTCTTCGCCCTGTTCGGCTGGCGGTACCTGGCGCTGCTGCTGGGCGCGCTCGCGGTGATGTGGGCGGTGCAGGCGCTGCGCGCGAAGCCGCGTACACCGGATCCGACGGCGCCGGGGGCGGCTGCCGCGCCGGCATCGACGTCGACGCCGACGGCCGCGTCCACCCCGCCCGCGCCGGCCGACCGGGCCCCGGCGGACCCGCCGAGCACCCGGCCGCAGACGACGGCCGCGATCAGCGGCCTGGTGACGGGTGGCCTCGCGCTGCTCATGGTCGCGGCGACCTTCACGGCACAGCTGGTGTACCGCGACTACTACACGTGCGTGGACGACGCGCTCACGAACGCGTCGCAGCAGTCCTGCGAGGACCACCTGCCGAAGCCGCTGCGCCCGCTCCTGGGCGAACAGGACTGACGGGGCTCGCTCGGAGGGCTTGCGGGGTTGGCGGGGCTTGTGGGGTTGGCAGGGCTTATGGGGTTGGCAGGGCTGACCGGCTGAGAGACCGCGGCTCTCGGCGGGGCGACGGGTGACGGGACGCGGGCAACTGGGCAACTGGGCATCGGGGGGCTGCCGGAGCTCGTACGGGCCCCGGGTGCCGGTCCGCTTACTCCCCTCGTTCCCTGCGCTCCCTCTCCTCCCTCGCCTCCTTCAAGGCCCTCCAGCGGGCTTCCCGGACGGCGTCCTCGTGCCAGGAGGACGGGAGCTCCCCGGACCGCGACCGGGGGTACGCGGAGTCGGACGGCTCCGTCGCCGGGGACGCGTCGCTTCCGGCGTCCGCGGGCTCCGCGTCGGCCAGCCGTCCGAACCATGAGAGCCGGGCACGCTTGCCGCTCCCGCTCGTACCGGATTCGCCCCCGCCCTCCGGCTCTGGACGGTCCGGGCGGACGTCTCCGGCCATGTCGTCTCCGTCCCGCCGCTCGGACGGTGAGCGCGGATCGCCGTGGTCCGCGTGCCCGCCGAGATCGGAGCCGGTCCCGTCGGTCGCCGGGTCGTCCTCGGCCCCGCGCCCGGGCCACGGCCACCGCGTCCGCCCATCCGCCGCTGCCAGGTCGTCCTGCGGGCGGACGTCGGCATCCGCTCCGGACCGCTCCGGCCGGGCGTCGTCCTCGGTCGGGGCATCCCCGTCCGCCGGGCCGGACCACCAGTGGCGCATCCGTGCCTGAGCCGGGTCGGTGGCGGCCCCGCCGTTCGTGGCGCGGTCGTCGCCATCGCCGGGGACGGCCCCGGTGGGTCCGGCGTCCGCGTCGGGCGCCGGGGCCGTCTCACCGCTCGGTACGCCGTCCCGAGGCTCGGGACGGCCATCCGTCACCGCGGAAGCCACCTCTGCCTCCGGCGGGGCGCCACCGGTCACGCCACCCCCGGGACCACCCTCCGTCAGCCCCGCGACCTCCCCGTCACCACCCGGCGCCCCCTCCCCGGCACCGCTCTCCGCCGCCCGGCGCCCCGGCCACGGCCTCCTCGTCGCCCCGTCCACCGGAGCCGCCTCCGCTCCATCTCCTGGCACCGCACCACCAGTTGCGCCGCCCTCGGGGTCGCTCTCCGTCACCCGTCGCCGGCCGGGCCATGGCCTCCGTACCCGACCGCCCGTCGCCCCCGGAACCCCCGCCACGGACTCGCCCGCCCCGGACTCAGACCCAAGCCCCGCGTCCTCGGCCCCCTCCGCCGCATCCGGCTCGCCCACTCCGCCCGGGCGTCCCGGCCACGGGAGGCGTGCGCGGCCCTTTCCCGTCTGGGGGAGGCGCGGGCGCGGCAGGCGGAGCGCGGGGAGTGCCAGGCGGCCGAGGCGGGGCCGGCGTTGTCGGCCGGAGGGCGCCCGGAGGCGCCACGCGCGCAGGAGCAGGGCCGCGGGGACACCGATCACCGCCGTCCAGGCCAGCGCCGCCGCCCCCGTCAGCCACCACACCGGGCCGAACTCGGAGAGGACCGCCACCCCCATCGGGCCGCCCGCCAGCGCCGCGAGCCCCGCCGTCATCACCCCGCACACCGCCGCCGCCACGGCCGCCCCCGCCGCCGTCCGGCCCCGCGACCACGCCCCGCCGCGCTCGCCGCCGACGGGCGCCGCCGCCTGGGCCGTGCACCACGCCACGGCGAGTCCCGCCCCCACCGGCACCGCCACGGTCACCCAGTTCAGCGGCGTTCCCTCGCCCGGCGACGGCAGCGCGGCCAGCAGCGGGAAGGGCGGCAGCAACGGCACCGTCCCCGCGGCCAGCGGGTCGACGACCGTCCCCGTGCCGAGCGCGAAGCCGGGCCCCAGGCCGTACGACGCACCCCACACCGCGGCGTTCGGCACCAGCGCGAGCGCCAGCAGCAGCGCCGCGAGGCGCCCCGACCACACGTCCGTGATCTGCGTGAACGACGACTGCAAGGGCCCCACGTGCAGGGCCAGCGACACCGCGACGAGCAGCGCCCCGCCGCCGACGAGCGCCACCGCGCCCGCCGCCCCGGCCCGTACGACGGCGATCGCCCCGCGCCGTACGACGAAGCCGCCCGCCAGCGTCCCGTCCGGCCCGCGGGGAGGACCGACCTGCCCGCCTCGCGGTGAAGCGCCGCGCGGCGAACCGCCCCGTAGCGGCCCGCCCCGCAAGGAGACGTCCCGCAGGGAGACATCCCGCAGGGAGACATCCCGCAGGGACGCCGGCAGCGGCCCGTGCGGGCGGCCGTGCGCCGTCCAGACCCCGAACCCGGCCGCCATCGCCGTGAGCACCGGCACGTGCACGATGACGCCGATCCAGTCGGGCCGCAGCTCACCGCCCGTCGCGTACAGCGCCGCGGCCACGGCGACCAGCAGGTAACCGGCCACCACACCGGCCCACGCCGTCCGCGCCGCCTCCCCGCGCCCGTCGGGGGCCGCCGCCTCCCGGGCCGCCCGGTGCACCAGCAGGCCGGGGACGACGGCGAGCAGCAGCGGGGTCACCCCGATCGGCGCGGCTGCTCCCGAGAGCGTGTCCGTGCGGACGAGTTCCGCGCCGTGCGCCAGCAGCCACAGCCCCGCGGCGACGTGCAGCGCGCCCTGCGGTCCGCTGTCGGGATACGGCGAACTGATCCACAGCACCATCACCAGGACCGCGAACGCGCCGAGCCCGAGGCCCGCGGCGACCACCCCGCCGACCAGGCAGCCGGCCAGGCCGGGAGAGCGGTCACGGACCCGTTCGCGCAACGGCTCCACGGGCGGCAACGGGGCGTGGGGGTCGGTCGTCTGCGTCACGCGGCCATGCTCCCAACGACACGCGCTTTCGTCCCGTAACAGGCGAATGTCCGATGTGTCGCTCAAGATACGTTTATGTACTTATACGTACGGCGGGAGGGTCGTGCCCGGCCACCCGCCGCACGTCGGCCCACGGTGCGGAGAGTCCGACATGCCCCAGAGCCCTGCCACGCCTCTGCCGTCCCCCAAGGAACGCCGCAGGCTGCGCGAGGCGAAGTCGCTGAGCCAGGCCGACCTCGCGGCGAGGATCGGTGTCACCCGCGAAACGGTGCGCTCCTGGGAGTCCGGCCGCACCCAGCCGCGGGGCCGCAAGCTCCAGGCCTACGCGAAGGTCCTGAACGCGCTCGCCGAACCCACGACGACCACGGCCCCCGCGACTTCCACGATGACCTCGACGGCCTCGACGACCTCGAAGCGGCCTTCGGCGTCCTCGAAGCCGGCGAAGTCCTCCAAGCCGTCTCGGAACTCCGAGTCCCGGCCCCAGGACACCGCGCCGGAGAAGGTCGCCGCGGGCAACGGCTCCGCCGGCCGCAGCGCCGGGACCACCCTGCTCGAACGCGACCGGAAGCCCTCCCCCACCGCTGACAGCAACACTGACGGCGAAACCGACGGCAGCGGGAACGGCGACAAGCCGCGGTCTCGACCGCAGCCCGCCGCCACACGCGCGGCCAAGGCTGCCGCCCCGACGTCGGCGCCCGCCACCGTTCCCCAGCCCGCCGACCCCGCGGACCTCACGCCCGCCCAGGCCTTCGACGCCCTCTGCGCCGACTGCGCCCCCGGCCTCGTACGCCAGGCGTACGCGCTCACCGGGCGGCGGGACCTCGCCCAGGAGTCGGTGGAGCGCGCCTTCCAGCTGGCGTGGCAGTGCTGGCCCGAGGTGGCCGTCGACCGGGACCCGGCGGGCTGGGTGCGCGCGGCGGCGTACGAGTACGCGATGTCCCCCTGGCACCGCCTGCGCCCCGGCCGCCGCTCGGACGCCCCGCCCGCGACCGAGGCCGACCGCTCCTTCCTCAAGGTACTCATGGACCTGCCCCCCGTGCAGCGCCGCGCCCTGATGCTGTACGACGGCGTCGGCCTGGACCTGCCGGAGACGGCGGCCGAGACCGAGGCGAGCACACCCGCCACCGCGCACCGCCTGATGAACGCACGCGAGACCATCGGCGAGCGGCTGCCCGACCTGGCCGACCCCGAGACGCTGCACCGTCGCCTCGGCGAGATCGGCAGGGGCGAACGGCTGCGGCTCCCGAAGGCCGAACGCATCCGCACCGGCGGCGAGCACCGCACCCGCTTCTGGACGCGTACCGCCATCGCCTTCACGACCCTGATCGTCGGCGCGACGGGGCTGACCCTGCAGCACGCCCCCACCCGGTACGAGGCCCCGCAGGCGCCGGGCCGTGCCATCAGCGGGGTGCCGCCCCGGATGGGCCCCGGCCCGTTCTCGCCGGCGGACCAGGCGCTGCGCAACAAGCTCCACACGGAGCTGACGAACGGCCCCTACCGGCTGACTCCGCGGACGGAGTAGCGAGACGAGGCAGGACTCAGGAGGCAGCAGCAGCGAGATCCGTGATGCGACAAAAGCGGGCCCGCACCTCGACAGAGGTGCGGGCCCGCTTTTCGTCAGGCGCTCGGCAACCGCTGAGGCGGCCGCCGCCTCGTACTCAGCCCGCGAGGATCGCGCGCGCCAGCTTCGCCGTCTCGGTCGGCGTCTTGCCGACCTTGACGCCGGCGGCCTCGAGGGCCTCCTTCTTGGCCTGCGCGGTGCCGGAGGAGCCGGAGACGATGGCGCCGGCGTGGCCCATGGTCTTGCCCTCGGGGGCGGTGAAGCCGGCGACGTAACCGACGACCGGCTTCGTCACGTTGGCCTTGATGTAGTCCGCCGCGCGCTCCTCGGCGTCGCCGCCGATCTCGCCGATCATGACGATCAGGTCGGTCTCGGGGTCGGCCTCGAACGCCTCGAGGGCGTCGATGTGCGTCGTGCCGATGACCGGGTCGCCACCGATGCCGACGGCGGAGGAGAAGCCGATGTCACGGAGCTCGTACATCATCTGGTACGTCAGCGTGCCGGACTTCGAGACCAGGCCGATGCGGCCCGGCTTCGTGATGTCGCCCGGGATGATGCCGGCGTTCGACTGGCCCGGGGTGATGAGACCGGGGCAGTTCGGACCGATGATGCGGGTCTTGTTGCCCTTTGACTTCGCGTACGCCCAGAAGGCGGCGGAGTCGTGGACGGCGATGCCCTCGGTGATGACGACGGCGAGGGGGATCTCGGCGTCGATCGCCTCGACGACGGCGGCCTTGGAGAAGGCCGGCGGCACGAAGAGGACGGAGACGTTGGCGCCCGTCTTCTCCATGGCCTCCTTGACCGTGCCGAAGACCGGCACGGACGTGCCGTCGAAGTCGACCTCGGTGCCGGCCTTGCGCGGGTTCACGCCGCCGACGATGTTCGTGCCGTCACCCAGCATGAGCTTGGTGTGCTTCATGCCCGTGGCACCGGTCATGCCCTGGACGATGACCTTGCTGTCCTTGTTGAGGAAGATAGCCATGGCTGTTCTGTCCCTCGTCCCTTACTTCGCGGCCGCGAGCTCGGCGGCCTTGTCGGCCGCGCCGTCCATGGTGTCCACACGCTGCACGAGCGGGTGGTTGGCGTCGCTCAGGATCTTGCGACCCAGCTCCGCGTTGTTGCCGTCGAGGCGCACGACCAGCGGCTTCTCGACCTTCTCGCCCTTGGAGGCGAGCAGCTCCAGGGCCTGCACGATGCCGTTGGCGACCTCGTCGCACGCGGTGATGCCACCGAAGACGTTGACGAACACGGACTTGACGTCCGGGTCGCCGAGGATGATCTCCAGGCCGTTCGCCATGACCTCGGCGGAGGCGCCGCCACCGATGTCGAGGAAGTTGGCGGGCTTCACGCCGCCGTGGTTCTCACCGGCGTACGCGACGACGTCCAGGGTCGACATGACCAGGCCGGCGCCGTTGCCGATGATGCCGACCTCGCCGTCCAGCTTGACGTAGTTGAGGTTCTTGGCCTTGGCAGCAGCCTCGAGCGGGTTGGCTGCGTCCTTGTCCTCGAGGGCCTCGTGCTCCGGCTGGCGGAAGTCGGCGTTGGCGTCCAGGGACACCTTGCCGTCCAGCGCCAGGATGCGGCCGTCCTTGGTCTTCACCAGCGGGTTGACCTCGACGAGGAGCGCGTCCTCGGCGACGAAGGTCTCCCACAGGGTCACCATCGCCTCGGCGACGCCCTCGGCCACCTCGGCCGGGAACTTCGCCTGGGCCACGATCTCGCGGGCCTTCTCGATGGTCACGCCCTCGACGGCGTTGACCGGGACCTTCGCGAGGGCCTCGGGGGTCTTCTCCGCGACCTCCTCGATGTCCATGCCGCCCTGCACCGACGCCATGGCCAGGAAGGTGCGGTTGGTGCGGTCGAGCAGGTACGAGACGTAGTACTCCGCCTCGATCTCCGGCGACAGCTCGGCGATCATCACCTTGTGGACCGTGTGGCCCTTGATGTCCATGCCGAGGATGTCCGTCGCGCGGGCGACGGCCTCGTCGGGGTTCGCCGCCAGCTTCACGCCGCCGGCCTTGCCGCGGCCACCGACCTTCACCTGCGCCTTGACGACCGACTTGCCGCCCAGTCGCTCGGTGGCCTCGCGCGCCGCCTCAGGCGTGTCGATGACTTCACCGGCCAGCACCGGTACACCGTGCTTGGCGAAGAGGTCCCTCGCCTGGTACTCGAACAGGTCCACGCGCGTCCGTCCCTTATCCGTGATCTCGCTGCGATCTCGCTGCTTTGGTGTCAGCTGTCTGCATGGGCGTGCCGCGGAGGGCAACGTGACTGCGCTGTCACAAGGGAGGCGTAGGACGGAGTCCGGTACGCGGCATGTCCGTCTCGCAGGTTATCGCCGCGGGACGTAGGTCCCTAAATCGCAGATCACATTTGGGCGGTGATGACGGTCACAGATGTCAACCGTCGACACCGGCCCCCGCGCCGGGCGCGGCCCCTGGGACGCCGAGCCCGACCGTTTGCTCCGGTTGCTCCAGTTGCTCCCGCAACCGCGTGGGGCGGGGAAGCCGACGAGAGGTACGTCACGTGCCGGCGCCGTCCTCAGGCACGGAGGCCTGCCGCGGAGTCCGGTATGGGAAGAGGGCGCCGCTCGATCGCCGCGGCCATCACCTCCGGGAAGAGGTCGGGGGTGCAGGCGAAGGCCGGCGCATCCAGCGCGGCGAGCGCCGCGGCGTGCTCGCGGTCGTAGGCCGGTGTCCCCTCGTCGGAGAGCGCGAGCAGCGTCACGAACTGCACCCCGGACGCCTTCATCGCGGCGACCCGCTTCAGCATCTCGTCGCGTATGCCGCCTTCGTAGAGGTCGCTGATGAGCACGACGACCGTGTCGGCGGGCCGGGTGATCCGCGACTGGCAGTACGCGAGGGCCCTGTTGATGTCCGTGCCGCCGCCCAGTTGGGTGCCGAAGAGGACGTCGACGGGGTCGTCCAGCTGGTCGGTCAGGTCGACGACGTTGGTGTCGAAGACGACGAGCCGGGTGTCGAGCGACCGCATGGACCCGAGCACGGCCCCGAACACCGAGGCGTACACGACGGAGGCGGCCATCGATCCCGACTGGTCGATGCAGAGGATGACCTCCTTCTTCACCGACCGGGACGCCCGCCCGTACCCGATGAGCCGGTCGGGGACGATCGTCCGGTACTCCGGCAGGTAGTTCTTGAGGTTGACCGCGATGGTGCGGTTCCAGTCGATGTCGTGGTGGCGCGGCCTGCTGACGCGGGCGCTGCGGTCGAGGGCGCCGGTGAGCGTGGCGCGGGTGCGGGTGGCGAGCCGCTGCTCCAGGTCCTCGACGACCTTGCGCACGACGGCCCGCGCGGTCTCCTTGGTCGTCTCCGGCATGGCCTTGTTGAGCGAGAGCAGCGTGCCCACGAGGTGGACGTCCGCCTCGACGGCCTCCAGCATCTCCGGCTCCAGGAGCAGCGCGGAGAGGCCGAGGCGGTCGATGGCGTCCCGCTGCATGACCTGTACGACGGATGACGGGAAGTAGGTCCTGATGTCCCCGAGCCAGCGCGCCACGGACGGCGCGGACGCGCCGAGCCCCGCGGAACGGTCCCGCCCCCGCCGGTCCTTCTCACGCGCCCCGCCGTACAGCGCGCTCAGCGCCCCGTCCATCGCCGCGTCCCGCCCCTCCAAGGCGCACCCGGTCCCGTCGCCCCCGTCACCTCCCAGCACGAGCCGCCACCGCCGCAGCCGGGCACCGGAATCAATGCCGCCCACGGCGTCCACGGGGGTGGCTTCGGGGGTGGTGGTGGGTGGGGCGGGGGTGTTGGGTGCAGTGGAGGTGTTGGGTGCGGTGGGGGTGTTGGGTGCGGCGGGCGTGTTGGGTGCGGTGGGGGTGTTGGGCGCCGCGGGGGTGTTGGGCGCCGCGGGGGTGTTAGGCGCCGCGGGGGTGTTGGGCGCGGCGGGCGTGTCGGGCCTCTCGGGTGCGCCGGTCGCCACCGGCACGTCCGTCGACTCGGGCATGTTGGTCACCTTGATCGTCCCCCTCGCCTCGGTCCTCGCCGTCATACCGTCACCCCCATGAGCTCGCTGCCATTGGTCGTTCCGGCCGAGGAGCTCGTCCCGTCAGACACGGCTCCGTGCGGCGCGGCCTCGTGGGGCGCGGCTCCGTGCGGCGCGGCCTCGTGGGGCGCGGCTCCGTGCGGCGCCGTCTCGTGGGGCGCGGGCCCGCGCGGCCCAGCCTCGTGCGGTGCCGCCTCGTGCGGTGCCGCCTCGTGCGGTGCCGCCTCGCGCGGTGCCGCCTCGCGCGGTGCCGCCTCGCGCGGTGCCGCCTCGTGCGGCTCGCTCGTCCCCGCCTCGGGCGGCAGGCCGAGCAGCAGCCGCACGAGGGGCACCACCGCGTCCGCGCGCGCCGCGTCGAGTTCCTCCACGGAGCCGGGCGCCCCCGCGCCGGCGCCGTCCGCCCCCGCTCCGGTGCGGGTGGGCCCGCGCCGTATCAGCTCACCCAACGTCCGCCGTACTCCCGGCTCGTACGCCGAGAACGTGCGCCGCAGCAACGGCAGTACGTCGGTGAAGGCATCGTCCGACACCCCGCACAGCCAGTCGTCGACCAGCCCCAGCAGACGCGTGTCGTGCACCAGCAACATCCCGCCGCCGGTACCGCCTCCGACGAACCCCTCGATCCAGGCGGCGCCTTCGGCCGGCCCGCTCCCTCGGGAGAGCGCGAGCCCCATGAGCCGGGCCACCTCCTCGTCCCCCAGCTCCCCGCCGTCCAGCAACAACCGCACGCACCGCCCCCGCACGACCCCGGCCACGCCCTCCCGCTGAGCGAGCACCCGCAGCACGGAGCCCCACCGCGCCCGCACGCTCCGAGCGGTCACGTCACGCCCCGCCACCGCGCCCTGGGCCTCGGGTACCCGCGCCGTGGTGCCCGCCGCAGCAGGAGCCGGGTCGGCGAGGGACGGGCCGGTGCGCACCGGCTCGGCGGGGACGGGGGCCGCTCCAGTGGAGGCCGACCCCGCGAGAAACGGCGCCGCGCGCGTCAGCTCCCCCAGCAAGCCCACCGCCTGGTGCACCGCGTCGACATGCCCCCGCATCTCCAGCGCCGCGTCGGCGTCCAGCCCCGCGCAGGCCGGTGGAAGGCCCACGAAGATCCGCTCGGCAAGGCCGAGGGCCACCTCGCCCAGCGCCTCCGTGCCGGTCCCCCGCACGTCCCCGTACCGGAGCGACCGCACCAGCGCGGGCAGCGCCTGCGCGAGGTGGCCGACGTCCGTGTCCAGGGCCGCCCGGTCGGCCAGCACCCGCATCACCACGGGGAGCGCGTCCGGCAGCTCCGCGAGCAGGCATCGCTCGGCGAGCGCGGTGACGTCGGCCAGGGCCCGCGCCTCGACCGCGTCGGACGCCGCCTTCCCGGTGGCCGCGCCCAGGACCGTGGTGCCCCACACCCCCGCCTCCGCGACCCGCACGGACAGCTCCGGCTCCCACCGCAGCCGCCAGGTCTCGCGGAACGTCCCCGTGCTCCCCCGGGACACCGCGGGCTCGCCCCAGCCGATGCCGAGCAACCGCAGCCGGTGCAGCAGCCTGCTGCGCGCCGCGTCCGTCTCCTTGCGGAGGTCGAGCTCCAACTCCCGCTCCAGCGCCTCCGGTTTGAGGCGCAGTCTGCGCTGCAGCCGGGTCAGGTCACGCTGCAGCGGCACCGCGGGCGCCGCCTCCGGTACCTCACCCAGCACGTCACCGACGACGAGCTTGTCGTGCACCAGGGCGAGCGGCACGTCGGAGCCCTCGCACATCACCGCCCGCACGGCGTCCGTCGTCTCGGTGAGCCCGGCCAGCGGCCGCCCCCGCATCGCGGCCAGCGTGTCGGCCAGCCGCACCGCCTCGATGACGTGCGCGGACGAGACGAGCCGGTCCTCGTCGCGGAGCAGCCCCGCGACCTTCGTCATCCAGCGCTCGACGGGCCGGTCGAGCGCGGCGAAGAGGTGGCCGTACCACCCGGGCGAGGCGATCCCCGCCCCGTATCCGCTCGCGCGGGAGAGCCGGCGGTGGGTCCACGGCACCCAGGTCATCTCCGCCTTGACCTTGGGCAGCCCCTTGAGCAGCGCCCGGTCCGCGGCCACCGTGGTCTTGCGCCGCAGCGCCGGAACGTGCCAGGCCCCGCACACGACGGCGACCCGCCCTTCCCCGAACTCCCTGGCCGCCGCGCGCATTTGGAGCCGCATGTACGCCTCGCGCACCAGGTCACGGTCGTGTCCGCCGTCCCCGTAGGCCTCGCGCAGCGCCCCCATCGCCTCGCCCAGCGCCTCGAACGGCGCGAACGCGTCGCCGCCGGGGCCCCGGCGCCCGCCGTCCGTCCCTCGCTGCTCACCGCTCGCCCCCCGCTGGTCTGCGCCCGCCCCCCGGTGCCCGCCACCCGTCCCCCGGTGCTCGACGACGTCCTCCCACCACCGCTCGGGGTCGTCGTACCCCGCGGTCTCGGCGAGGACGGCGACGGGGTCGATCCGCACGTCCCCCACATCCCCCTCAGCGCGCGCCTCACCGCGCCCCTCGCCTTCCCCGTTTCCCCCGCCTCCCCTGCCTTCCCTGCCTTCCTCCTCTTCGTGCTCCTCCTCGGCACGCAGCGCCAGCGAGTGTGCCGCCGGGAGGTCGATGAAGCGCACCGGAACGCCCTCCCCCAGGGCCCACCGGATCGCGACCCACTCCGGGGAGAACTCCGCGAGCGGCCAGAACGCGGAGCGGCCCGGCTCGTCCACCACATGCGCGAGCAGGGCGACGGGAGGTCGCATCCCCTCGTCGGCGGCGAGCCCCACCAGGCCGTCGGCCTCCGGGGGGCCCTCGACGAGCAGGATGCCGGGCCGCGCCTCGTCGAGCGCGGCGCGGACGGCGCGCGCGGAGCCCGGGCCGTGGTGCCGCACCCCGAGCAGCAATGGTTCCCGCGTGTGCGTCATGCGCTCACCTCACGGCACGCGCGGTAGAAGTCCTTCCAGCCGGCGCGCTCCCGCACGACCGCCTCCAGGTACTCCTGCCAGATGACGCGGTCCGCCGCCGGATCGCGCACGACGGCTCCGAGGATGCCGGCGGCGACGTCGCCCGGGCGCAGTACGCCGTCTCCGAAGTGAGCCGCCAGCGCGAGCCCGTTGGTGACGACGGAGATCGCCTCGGCCGTGGAGAGCGTGCCGCTGGGCGACTTCACCTTCGTCCGGCCGTCCGTCGTGACGCCGTCGCGCAGCTCTCGGAAGACGGTGACGACACGGCGTATCTCGTCGATGCCCTCGGGGCCGGTGGGCAGGTCGAGGGAGCGGCCGATCTGGTCGACGCGGCGCGAGACGATGTCGACCTCGGCGTCGGCGCTCGCGGGCAGCGGCAGGACGACGGTGTTGAAGCGGCGGCGCAGGGCGCTCGACAGGTCGTTGACGCCCCGGTCGCGGTCGTTCGCGGTGGCGATGAGGTTGAAGCCGCGGACGGCCTGCACCTCCTGCCCCAACTCCGGGATGGGCAGCGTCTTCTCCGACAGGATCGTGATCAGTGAGTCCTGCACGTCGGCCGGGATGCGGGTCAGTTCCTCGACGCGGGCCGTCATGCCCTCGGCCATCGCCCGCATGACGGGGCTGGGCACGAGCGCGTCGCGGCTGGGGCCGTGGGCGAGCAGCTGGGCGTAGTTCCATCCGTACCGAATGGCTTCTTCCGGGGTGCCCGCGGTGCCCTGCACGAGCAGCGTCGAGTCACCGCTGACCGCGGCGGCGAGGTGCTCGGACACCCACGTCTTGGCGGTGCCGGGCACACCGAGCAGCAGCAGGGCGCGGTCGGTGGCGAGGGTGGTGACGGCGACCTCGACGATGCGGCGGGGGCCCACGTACTTCGGTGTGATCACCGTGCCGTCCGGCAGCGTGCCGCCGAGCAGGTACATCGCGACGGCCCACGGCGAGAGGTTCCACCGCCGCGGCCGCGGCCGGTCGTCCTGCACGGCGAGCGCGGCCAGTTCGGCGGCGAAGGCGTGCTCGGCGTGCGGCCGCAGGGCCTGCTCGACGGGGGTGGGGGCAGGCGCGGTGGCCACGGCACCCGGCGCGGAACCGGCGGTGGAGCCGCCCGCGGAACCTCCGGTGGAACCGGGCGCGGGCGTGGGCTGATTCGCGGTCGCGGACGTCGTCGAGTCGACGGAAACGGTCATGGAGCGATCCCCCTCCAGCTCGTCCGGACGCATCTGGCCCGGATGTGTCTCCACCGTGCACCACGCCACTGACAATCGCCTCTCGCACACCGCTGACCTGCAACGACGGTCGCCGCACGGTCGATTGTCAGTGGCGGCGCCTACCTTCGAGACATGACTCAGCAGGGGGTGCGCTGGACGGCGGATCAGGTGCTGGCACTGGCTCCTGATGCCCCGTCACGCAAGGCGGGCAGCAAACTCGGCGTCGCCGGCCCATGGTCGGAGGCGGGCAGTTCTGGCGAGGGGACGGTGTGGGGGCTGTGCAAGGGCAGTGGCAGCAAGCCGTATCAGACGGTCGTCGACATCGCGGATCCGGCGGGTCCCGCGTACAAGTGCAGTTGTCCGAGCCGTAAGTTCCCGTGCAAACACGCGCTGGGGCTGCTGCTGGTGTGGGCGGGGGCGGACGGCACCGTGCCGGAGGGCGGCGCACCGCCGGAGTGGGCGGAGACATGGCTGGCCGCGCGCCGCAGCAAGGCGGAGACCCGGCGGGCTCCGGCCGCGACACCGGCCACCTCCGCGGACTCCGACGCGGCGCGCAGACGGGCGGAGAAGCGGGCCGAGCGGATCACCGCGGGGGCGACGGAGCTGGAGCAGCGCCTCTTCGACCTGCTCCGCAGCGGCACCGCGACGGCCGAACAGGCGGGGTACGGACTGTGGGAGGAGACGTCGGCCCGCATGGTCGACGCCCAGGCCTCTGGGCTGGCCGCGCGGGTACGGGAGTTGGGGGCCATCCCCTCGTCCGGTCCCGGCTGGCCGGCCCGGCTGCTCGCGGAGTGCGCGCTGCTGCACCTCCTGGTGCAGGGCTGGCTGCACCGCGACCGGCTGCCGGACGAGCCGGCCGCCACGGTGCGCTCCCGCATCGGCCTGCCGGCCCAGGCGGAGGGCCCGCCGATACGGGACCGCTGGCTGGTCCTCGCGCAGTACGACACGGCGGACGGCAGACTCACCACCCGCCGCATCTGGCTGCACGGCACGGATACGGACCGCTTCGCGCTCCTGCTCTCGTACGGGGCCGCGGGGCGCGCGCCCGACCTCGCCCTGCCGGTCGGCCTCGTGCTCGACGCCGAGGTGAGGCGGTACCCGGGCGCGGGCCAGCTCCGTGTGGACCTGGGCGACCAGTTCGCGGCGCCGACACCGGCCACGCGCAGGCGGCCGCCGGGCATACGGACGGACGAGGCGGCCGGCCGCTACGGCGAGGCGCTGCGCGGCGATCCCTGGCTGGAGTCGTGGCCGGTGACACTCGCCGAAGTGATACCGACCCAGGACGGAGGGTCCTGGCAACTGGCCGACGCAGAAGGCGACTCGGCGCTGCCCCTGACGCCGTTCGCGGCGTCGCGGCCGGGGTTGTGGCGCCTGGTGGCCCTGTCGGGCGGCGCCCCCCTGACGGTGTTCGGCGAGTACGGCCACCAGGGCTTCACCCCGCTCGCGGCGTGGCCGAGCGACTCGGGAGAGACGGTGACGCTGTGCTGAGGGGAGAGGGCGGGACGGGCGGCGTCGGAGCGCCGAGGGACGGGGGCGGTTCTGGTAGGCGGGCGAACGGGGGTGGTTCTGATGCGTTGAGGAACGGGAGCGATGCCGAGCCGTCGAGGGACAGGGGCGGTGCCCAGCCGTCGATGAACAGAGGCGGTACCGAGCCGACGACAAACGGCAAGGGTCCCGGTGCGTTGCGGGACGGGGGCGGTGCGCCGGCACCCACGTACGGGAACGGTGCCGGTACGGCAACGAACGGGAGCGGTGCCGGTACGGCGAACGGGGACGATGCCGAGCCGTCGACGGCGGGCGTCGGCACTGCGCCGCCGACGCACCGGAACGGTGTCGTCGCGCCGGCGAGTGGACACCAATCCGCGGAGCCGACGCATGCGAACCCAGCTGCTCCGTCGGCTGACGCCCGCCAGGCCGCCACACCGGCACCCGTGCCTGCACCCGCACCCGCACGCCAGGAGAGGGACATGTCCACCGCACGCTCCGCGCAGCCCGCACCCCACCCCACCTGGGACGACCTCGTCACAGCCGCCCTCCTGGGCACCGACCGGCGCCCCCTCCCTCCCGGCATCAACCCACCCTGCACACCTCCCGAACCCACCGCACACGATCAACCCGGCACCCTCAGCCAGCACCACACACCTGCCGAACCCGGCACCCACGGCACACCCGGCGAGCACCACACCCCCGCCAAGGAGCCCCCCGCCGCCCTCCTGGACGCGGCAGCCGTGCAGACCGTGCGCCGCCGGGCGGGACTGCGTCCGGCTCCGGCCGCCCCCCGGCCCGAGCCCGCCGCGGACGACCCCAGGCCCCCGCTGCCGCCCGAGGCCAGGCACCGGCTGGCGACTCTCCTCACCGACCAGCCGGGCACCCCCGGCGGCGGCCGCAGAGGCGCGACGCCGGACCTGATGGAGCTCCTCCCCCAGTGGCTGGCCCTGGCCAACTCCCGGGGGTACGGCCCGCCGCCCGAACTGCTCCCCGCGCTCCTGAACGCGGCACGCGGACGCACCGACCTGCGCCCGCAGGCCCTCGCCTTCGCGGGCCCCAGAGCCCTCTGGCTGGCCCGCCTCAACCCGGACTGGAAGTTCGCGCTCCGCTCGGCCCCGGGCGGTGGCACGGCGCTCCCCTCCCCCGACGACCCGCACCAGGTCGAGCAACTCTGGGAGGAGGGGCTCTTCGCCGAACGCGTCGCGCTGCTCACGGCGCTGCGTGCACACGACGCCCGCGCCGCCCGCGCACTGCTGAACGGCACTTGGTCGACCGAGCGGGCGGAGGACCGGCTGATGTTCCTCGACTCCCTGCGCACCGGCCTGTCCGCCGAGGACGAGCCGTTCCTGGAGCAGGCCCTCACCGACCGGAGCCGCAACGTCCGGGCCACGGCCGCCGAGCTCCTGTCCGCGCTCCCCGGCTCGGCGCTGGCCCGCCGGATGGCGGCCCGCGCCGCCTCCTGCGTGGCCCTCGACCACACATCGGACACCCCGACGCTCACCGTCGAGGCCCCGCACGAGTGCGACGCGGGCATGGAACGGGACGGCGTCGTCCCGAAACCACCCAACGGGCGCGGCGAACGCTCTTGGTGGCTGGGGCAGTTGGTGGAGGCGGCCCCGCTCACCACCTGGCAGTCCCGTCTGGGCGACCGCACCCCGGCCCAGATCGTGGCTCTCCCCGTGGCCGACGACTGGCGGAGCGAGCTGCACGCCGCGTGGTGCCGTGCGGCCGTACGACAGCGGGACGCCCGCTGGTCCAGGGCGCTGCTCGGCACCCCCGCGTCGCCCGACGCGGCAGGCCCGGGCGCCGTCTCCCTCGCGGAGCGCGCCAAACTCCTCGCCTCGCTGCCCGCCGCGGAACGGGCGGACTGGGTGGCCGGGTTCATCGCGGCGCACGGTCTGTCCGAGGCGTTCCAGTTGCTGGGCGTCTGCGCGGCGCCCTGGGCCGAGCCGCTGGGTCGCGCGGTCGTGGACGCACTGAACATCGCGCGGGACGCGGGAAGTTACCCCTGGAGCTTCAGCGGAGTGATGGGCCTCGCGGAACGCTGTCTGGACCCGGCGGAGGCGGTACGCCTTGAGGCGCTCACCGCGACCCCCGACGAAACGGAGGACGCGTCGCCCGGCGCGGGCAGTTACTGGTCCGAGGCGTTCCAGCGCCTGGTGACGACACTCCGCCTCCGCGAGGCGATACGCACCGAACTCCCCGCGCCCCACCCGCCAACGGCCGTCGCGATCGGGCCATCCGAAGCCCTTCCGGCCACGGTTCACGGGGAGTTGTCCGCGAACTCCCCCGGAATTGTCCGTGATCTGTAACAGACGGATCCCGCGGCAACCATGTCTCGTCCTGCCAGGTGGTCGTACGGCGACCAGGGACCGGCGAGGGACTGGCGGAAAGAGGCGGACATGGCACGGCACAGCAGCGGGCGCGGCTGGTACGGCAAGCTGATCGGGGCGGCGCTCGGCGTGACGATGCTCGCCACGGGTGCCTCCGTGTGGACCGCGCAGGCCGGCACCTCGGACGACGCGCCCCCGGAGGCGAGCGCCTCGGCGCGGCCGGGCAGCGCGAAGCAGGTCTCGACGTCCATCGCGCACGCCTCGGACAAGGGGAAGGGCGGCGTCAACATCACCATCGACGACGGACCCGACCCCAAGTGGACGCCCCAAGTCCTGGACCTGCTCCGGCAGTACAAGGTGAAGGCCACGTTCTGCATGGTGGGGACGCAGGCGCAGGCCCACCCGGACCTCGTCAAGAAGGTGGTGGCCGACGGTCACCGGCTGTGCGACCACACGGTGTCCCACAACACCGCCATGGACAAGGACACGCAGGCCTACCAGTCCCGGCAGATACTCGACGCCGAACGCATGATCACCAAGGCCTCCGGTGGCGTGCGGCCGATGTACTACCGGGCGCCCGGCGGTGCCTTCACCCCGTACAGCCGCAAGCTCGCCGCCTCCCGGGGCATGCGTCCGCTGGGCTGGAACGTGGACACCAAGGACTTCGAGCGGCCGGGTACGGACGCGATCGTCGCGACCGTCGAGCGCGAACTGCCCAACGGCCCGACGCTCCTCTTCCACGACGCGGGCGGCGACCGCACGCAGACCGTGGAGGCCCTCCGCCGCATCCTCCCCCGCCTCAAGGAGCAGGGCCACACCTTCGGCTTCCCGGTCCGCTGACCCCTCAACGCCCCTGCGTCAACCGCCGCTCAGCCCTCGACGGCTCCCACGCACGCGGCTCCCCCACCGGACAACCACGCCCGCCCCGATGCCCTCCCCCGGCCAGCACCCGCCCACGCGCGAGAGGGGACGTGGGGGTATGTGCGCACGGAGCACCGAGCCCGCTGTAGCAACATTGTCCGCGAGGCGCGACGCAGGGATAGCGAGTACGCACATACCCCCGCGGCCCCGCACCCACAGACGGCCCCAAGGCGCAGACGAACCCGAGGCGCAGACGCCCACGCCCCCGCACCCAAAGGCCGCCCCCTAGCGCAGCCGCCCACGCCCCCTCACGCCCCGGCGGCCTGCCGCACATTCCCCCGTACCCACTCCACGATCGACGCCGTCGTGGCCCCCGGCGTGAAGATCTCCGCGACACCCTTCTCCTTCAGCGGCGCGATGTCCGCCTCCGGGATGATGCCGCCGCCGAAGACCTTGATGTCCTCCGCGTCCCGTTCCTTCAGAAGCTCCAGAACCCGCGCGAACAACGTGTTGTGCGCACCGGACAGGATGGACAGGCCGATCGCGTCGGCGTCCTCCTGGATCGCGGTGTCCACCACCTGCTCGGGCGTCTGGTGCAGCCCGGTGTAGATGACCTCCATACCGGCGTCACGCAGAGCCCGCGCGATCACCTTGGCCCCGCGATCGTGCCCGTCGAGCCCCGGCTTGGCGACGACCACGCGGATCGGCCCGGCTGCCACACCCATCACTGCCTCCATGTACCGATATCCATCCCGGTCACTGCGGTCACCACGGTCGCTACGGACGACGACCGACAACAGTCAACAGTCTGCGCCGGGCACGGACACCCCGCACCGCACCGGCCGGGGAAGTGAACGAACGTTATCTCCAGCATCGCGCAAGCGGCAGTTTCGCGGTGGCGAGGGAGGGGGAAATCACACGATGGGACACGTTCGCCGCGCGCCCGTCCGTCACCCAGGGGTGCACACCCCGCTCACGGACCAGCGCGAGGGGAGCCACATCGGGGAGCCACATCGAGATCGCCGGACCACCGCGCCATCAGCCGCACGGCGTGACCGCACCGCAGGTCAGCGAAGCAACGGGGGCACGGAGTCACCCTTCCACGGTGGCCGGATCCCCGTCGCCCAGCCGGCCCGAGGCCCGGTCACCCCGAGGCCCGGTCGCCTCTCGACACACGACTCCCCCTAGGGCACACGGGGGACAGAGCCGTCCTCCCGTGCGCCGATCGGGAGGTCGACGATGCCGGTCACCGGGGCCCGCCCCTTTCGCCCCCTCGGCACGCTGCTGCCGAAACTCCTCAGCCTGAGCCGCACCGCGCTCCCACCCCTTGCACTGCCGCCCCTCTCACTGCCACTCCTTTCCCTCCTGCCTCTCGCACTGCCACGCCTCGCGCACCTCGCACGCCTCCCACGCCTCGCACGCCCGCCCTTCACCCTCTCCACCGCCTCCACCGCCCTCCTGAAGGCGACCGCCCTGGAGCTGACGATCCTCGCGGGGCACCTCGTCCTCTATCCCTCCGGCATCGCGCAGGAACGCCGCGCCACCCCGGTCCAGCCGCCCGCGGACGCCCCCCGCCTCCCATCGGACGGCAGGCCCCCGGTCCTCCTCCTGCACGGCTTCATCGACAACCGCTCCGTGTTCGTACTGCTCCGTCGCGCGCTGTCGCAGCACGGCGGCCGCCGCGTGGAGTCCCTCAACTACTCCCCGCTCACCTGCGACATCCGCATCGCGGCGGAACTCCTCGGCCGCCATGTGCGGGAGCTCTGCGAGCGCACGGGACACGCCCGGACCGACATCGTCGGCCACAGCCTCGGGGGCCTCATCGCCCGCTACTACGTGCAGCGGCTCGGCGGCGACGAACACGTCCGCACCCTGGTGACGCTCGGCACCCCGCACTCCGGCACCCGCGTCGCGCCGCTCGCCGACGCCCACCCGATCGTCCGTCAGATGCGGCCGGGCTCGGACGTGATCGAGGAGTTGAAGGAGCCGGCGCCGGGCTGCCGCACCCAGTTCGTGAGCTTCTGGAGCGATCTGGACCAGATCATGGTCCCGATGGAGACGGCGTGCGTCGACCACCCGGACCTCACCGCACAGAACGTCCGCGTGACCGGAATCGGCCATCTCGCCCTGCCGGTCCACCCGGCGGTCGCGACCGGCGTACGTCAGGCACTCGACCTCGCGAACCCGGGAGCCGACGCACGGAGCGCGGGCGGACTCACCGTCGCCTGACCCCAGGAGAACCCCGCCCCGAACAACACGGTCCCGAACCGAAACCCGGCACCGGACCCACGCCCCCAGACCCGAACCAGAACCGGAAACACGCCCTACTGACCTGAAACAACGCCGCGTTGACGCGGACCCCACCCCCACGGCTCCGACGCAACGCCCCACCGCCCCGAGGTCACACCTTCACCACCCCCGCACCACCACCGCATCACGCCCTCACCCCCACACACCCCGCCCCCCACCGGCACAAAGTCACCCCACCGCACCCCGGGTCACGCGCCCCACCAGACCGTGCACCCCGCCCCATCCGTGTCGAACGGGCCTCGAACGCAGGGCCAAGGCTGTGCCCACAGTCCACCGAAAGACGGCCGAATGCCCGTTTCCTGCGACCACGAAACCTGCCGAAGATTGTCGCGCCCGTATACCGCCGGGTACAGTCGCCGCACTGCTCTGCCCCCTGCTGCCGAGGCGAAAGAGAAGTTGGTGAACGACCGTCACCCGTCGGGGAGCTCCGCTCCCCAGCCCTCGGCTCCCGGCGCCGACCACGCGCACTACGCGACGTACGGCCAACAGGGCGCCGAGCACGGTGGCTACGGCTACGACGCGTACTCCACCGCCGGCGCCGGCCTCGACACCGGCGGCTACGACACCGGCACCTTCGCCGCCGACCCGCTCTTCGGCGACATGCCGGGCGGCGGCCACGACACCGGTCAGTGGGCGACCACGACGAGCCCCCAACAGACGCTCACCCACGACGCGTACGCCGCGCAGTACTACGCCGCCACGTACGACACCGGCAGCTACGACACCGCCTCGATGTGGTCGACGGGCGGGCACCAGCAGCTCGCCGACATCCCGTCGCAGCCGGGCCCCGACGCCACGGCCCAGTGGGACACGGGTTCCTGGAACTCGGCGCCGCAGCCCGGCCAGTGGGACACGCAGGCCTTCGAAACGGGTGCGTACGACGCGACGACCTGGAACGTCGCGGAGGGCGAGACGCACGAGTCCCCGGAGCCGGAGACCCGGCGGTACGAGGTCACGGACCCGTACGAGATCTCCCCGGAGTCCGCGTACGACACCGACAGCGCGTACGGAACCGGCGGTTCCGACGCCCCCTATGACGACATGGACCCCTCGGACACCGCGGACCTCGACGGCGACAGCACCTCACCCGCCGCCGTCACCGACTCCCCGGCCGGCGCCCCCTCGTCCCGCCGCGCCTCCCGCGGCAAGGGCGGCGGCGCCTCCGGTTCGGGCGGGTCGCGGACCCGACGCCGCAGCCCCGCCAAGCGCTCCGCCCTGCTCACCGTCGCCGTGCCCTCGGTCTGTGTGATGGGGGTGGCCGGCGTGGCCGCCGCCTCCGTGGGCAGCTTCGGCGGGAACGAGGACAGCAAGGAGACGACGGCGTCGGCCCCGGACCCCACGTCCGTGAAACCGTCCGCCGCCAACAACAAGCTCGACACCCAGCTGGCGAACCTCTCCGCCGACGCGGGCGACTTCGCGGACCGCGCGAGCCGCACGCAGGAGCGCATCGACCTCAAGGCCCAGAAGGTGGCCGAGCAGAAGAAGGCCGCGGCCGAGGCGGCGCGCAAGGAACGGCTGCGCCCCAAGTTCTCCCTGCCGGTGAAACAGCGCGGGCTGAGCGCGTACTACGGCCAGGCCGGCGTCAACTGGATGTCCGCGCACTCGGGCATCGACTTCCCGGTGTCGTACGGCACCGAGGTGAGCGCCGCGACCGACGGCACCGTCTCCACGAAGTGGAACAGCGCCTACGGCAACATGGCGATCGTGACCGCGAAGGACGGCACGGAGACGTGGTACTGCCACCTCTCCTCGCACAAGATCTCCTCCGGCCCGGTCAAGGCCGGCCAGGTCATCGCCTTCTCCGGTAACTCCGGCAACTCCACCGGCCCGCACCTGCACTTCGAGGTGCGCCCCGGCGGCGGCTCGGCGATCGACCCGCTGCCGTGGCTGCGCAGCCACGACCTCGACCCGACGTAACTCCGGTGGCCGCCGCGGCGATCCCGCCACGGCCACGAAGCACCCTCGCCCGCGCACCCTCACCCGCGCGGGCGCGCGCTACAGCTTCTCGACCGGTGCGTACCGCAGCAGCAGCCGCTTCGGCTTGGGCTCGCCGAAGTCGACCGTCGCCTCCGCGTTCGCCCCCGTGCCCTTCACTCCGACCACCGTGCCGAGGCCGAACTGGTCGTGTGTGACCCGGTCGCCGACGGCCAGGGCGACCACCGGCTTCTCCGTGGCGCGGCGCGTGGCGAAGCCCTGGGCGCCGCCGGCGCGCGAGCGCGCGGACGACAGCGACGAGGCGATGCCCCCGGCCGGTCCCGATCCGCCGGAACCGGACGACGCCGGGGCGCCGACGGAGCCCGTCCGCTTCCAGTCCAGATGGGTGTCCGGGATCTCCTCGAGGAAGCGCGAGGGCGGGTTGTACGACGGCTGGCCCCAGGCGCTGCGCATCGAGGACCGCGTCAGATAGAGCCGTTCCCGCGCGCGCGTGATGCCCACGTACGCGAGACGGCGCTCCTCCTCCAGCTCCTTGACCTGCCCGAGGGAGCGCATGTGCGGGAACACGCCGTCCTCCATGCCGGTCAGGAAGACCACGGGGAACTCCAGGCCCTTTGCGGTGTGCAGCGTCATCAGGGTGATGACTCCGGAGCCGTCGTCCTCCTCGTCGGGGATCTGGTCGGAGTCGGCGACCAGGGCGACGCGCTCCAGGAAGTCGGAGAGGGTCCCGGCCGGAGCGGCGGCCCCCTCGTCCCCCTCGGCCTGGCCGCCTTCCGCCGGGCCTTCACCTGCCGTCGGGCCTTCGCCCTCCGCCTGGCCGTCGTCCTGCTCCCCCGCCTGGTTGTTGTCCTGCTCGAACTCCAGGGCCACCGCGGCGAGTTCCTGGAGGTTCTCGATGCGCGTCTCGTCCTGCGGGTCGGTCGAGGCCTGCAACTCGGCGAGGTAGCCGGTGCGTTCAAGGACGGCTTCCAGGACGACGGCCGGGCCCGCGCCGGACTCGACGATCGTCCGCAGCTCCTCCATGAGCGTGTTGAACCGCTTGACGGCGTTGACCGAACGGGCCGCCATGCCGTACGCCTCGTCGACGCGGCGCAGCGCCTGCGGGAAGGAGATCTTCTCGCGCTGCGAGAGCGCGTCGATCATCGCCTCCGCGCGGTCGCCGATGCCTCGCTTGGGCACGTTGAGGATGCGGCGCAGCGGGACCGCGTCCTCGGGGTTGGCGAGAACACGCAGGTAGGCCAGCACATCGCGGACCTCCTTGCGCTCGTAGAAGCGGACGCCGCCGACGACCTTGTAGGGCAGGCCGACGCGGATGAAGATCTCTTCGAAGACACGGGACTGGGCGTTCGTCCGGTAGAAGATCGCCACGTCGCCGGCCTTCGCGTCGCCCGCGTCCGTGAGGCGGTCGATCTCGTCGGCGACGAACTGCGCCTCGTCGTGCTCGGTGTCCGCGACGTACCCGGTGATGCGCGCGCCCGCGCCCTGGTTGGTCCAGAGGTTCTTCGGGCGGCGGCTTTCGTTCCGCTCGATGACGGCGTTCGCGGCGGTGAGGATCGTCTGCGTGGAGCGGTAGTTCTGCTCCAGGAGGATCGTCGTCGCGTCGGTGTAGTCCTCCTCGAACTGGAGGATGTTGCGGATCGTGGCGCCGCGGAAGGCGTAGATCGACTGGTCGGCGTCGCCCACCACACACAGCTCGGCGGGGTCGTCGCCCTCGCCTCCGGAGGGGCCGACCAGCTCGCGCACCAGCGCGTACTGCGCGTGGTTGGTGTCCTGGTACTCGTCGACCATGACGTGCCGGAAGCGGCGGCGGTAGTGCTCGGCGACGTCCGGGAAGGCGCGGAGCAGGTGGACCGTCGTCATGATCAGGTCGTCGAAGTCCAGCGCGTTCGCCTCGCGGAGGCGCGACTGGTACATCGCGTAGGCCTGGGCGAGGGTCTTCTCGAAGCCGTCGGCCGCCTGGCCCGCGAAGTCCTCCTCGTCGATCAGCTCGTTCTTCAGGTTGGAGATCTTGGCGCTGAAGGACTTCGGCGGGAACTTCTTCGGATCGAGATCCAGGTCACGGCAGACCAGGGCCATCAGGCGCTTGGAGTCCGCGGCGTCGTAGATCGAGAAGGAGGAGGTGAAGCCCAGCTTCTTGTACTCGCGGCGCAGGATGCGGACGCAGGCGCTGTGGAAGGTCGACACCCACATGGCGTTCGCCCGCGGGCCCACGAGCTGCTCGACGCGCTCCTTCATCTCGCCCGCGGCCTTGTTCGTGAAGGTGATCGCGAGGATCTGGCCGGGGTGCGCACCGCGCTCGGCGAGCAGGTACGCGATGCGGTGGGTCAGCACGCGGGTCTTGCCGGAGCCGGCGCCGGCGACGATGAGCAGCGGGGAGCCGGCGTGCACGACGGCCGCGCGCTGGTTCTCGTTCAGCCCGTCCAGGAGCGACGCCGGGTCGATGACCGGGCGGGGGGCACCGTCGCGGTAGTGCGTCTCCCGAGTCATGGGCGCGTCGAACTTCCCGTTGAACAGGTCGTCCGGAATGGGCTCCGGAGTGCTGTCCTCGGGCGGCGGCGGGGGCGCTTCGTCCGCGGCCCGGGAAGGCTGCAGGTCCGCCAGGAAGCTGTCATCAAAGAGGCTGCTCATCGCCTCCCGAGTCTAGGCGGCCCCACTGACAACCCGCTGCGGGTTCCGGTCACCTCACGTCCGGCCGCCCGCCCGGCTACCCCCCGCCCGCGGACGATCACAGTCCGCATTTGCCGGTGCGCATCATTCCGGCGCTCGCGCCGGGCCCCTCGAAAAGTAACGAAAATGTATCGGGCATAACGAACATCAACCTTCACACGGGCCACACGAATTGGCTAGCGTGCTGCGCGGGCCGCTCGTCCCCCACCGGCGAACCCCGCCGGGAACGGGTGGCCCCCGCCGAGTCCGACATGTTCGGAGCCGGGGACCCACCGAGAACTTGGGGTGAATCGGTCCCGTACGCAGTACGGGACCGTAGGGCAACCTTCCGGACCACCCGCCCGAACCCGACAGCTAACCCGGTAGGCGGTCTACGGAAGGAGTCGCCTCCCTTGGCGTCGCACCGCAAGCCGCGGACCCGGTCATCCGCACTCCGCACGACCCCCGCCCTCGGCATCACGACGGCCGCCCTCACCTCCGTCGCCCTCCTGTCGCAGAGCGCGCAGGCAGCGCCCTCCACACCGGCGAAGCCCAGCCTCGAAGAGGTCCAGAAGAAGGTCGACGAGCTCTACCAGCAGGCCGGGGTGGCCACCCAGAAGTACAACGCCGCCAAGGAGCGCACCGACAAGCAGCGCAAGAAGGCCGACCGTCTGCTCGACGACGTGGCCGCGCGCGCCGACAAGCTGAACGACGCCCGCAAGGAGCTCGGCGCGTTCGCCGCCGCGCAGTACCGCACCGGTGCCGTCTCCGAGACGGCGACGATGATGCTCGCCGATGACCCACAGGGCTACTTTGACCAGAACCACCTGGCGGACCGGCTGACCACGCGCCAGAAGAAGGCGGTCGACGCGTACGAGGCGGAACAGGCCTCGGCGACCAAGCAGCGCACCCAGGCCGCGACGAGCCTCAAGACGCTCAGCGACGCGCGGGACGACCTCAAGACGAGCAAGCAGACCGTCCAGCGGAAGCTGGGCGACGCGCGCGAGCTCCTCTCGAAGCTCACCGCCCAGGAGAAGGCGCGGCTGGCGGAGATCGAGCGGAAGAAGAAGCAGGAGGCCAAGCGCAAGGCCGAGAAGCTGGCCCGCGAGCAGGCCGCCGAGGCGGAGCGCAAGCGCAAGGCGGAGGAGGCCGCGCAGCGGGAGAAGGAGCGGGAGAACGGCGACTCCGGCTCCGGTTCCGGATCGGGGTCAGGCACCGGCGCGGGCTCGGGGGCCGGTACAGGGTCCGGTACGGGATCCGGGAGTACGGACGGCGGCTACGCCACGAAGGCCGCGAAGGTCATCGACTTCGCGGAGGCACAGATCGGCAAGCCGTACGTGTGGGGTGCCACCGGCCCCGACTCCTACGACTGCTCCGGCCTCACCCAGGACGCCTGGAAGGCCGCGGGGATCTCCCTGCCCCGCACCACATGGGACCAGGCGAAGGTCGGCACGACCGTCAAGACCGCCGACGCCGCACCCGGTGACCTGGTGTTCTTCTACGACGACATCAGCCACGTCGGGATCTACATCGGCAACGGCAAGATGATCCACGCCCCGAAGCCGGGCGCGAACGTCCGCGTCGAGTCGATCTACTACATGCCGATCCACAGTGTGGTGCGTCCCGCGTAACCGCACCCCCACGCGCGTGTGGCCCGCATCCCGGGGGGATGCGGGCCACACGTTCGCGTACGTGCCGGCCGGGAGGCCGGCGCTCAGGTCCGGCGCACCGCGTCAGGTCCGGAGCACGGCGTGTCAGGTCCAGAGCACGGCGATGAAGATGTTCGCCACCGTCAACAGGCCGACCGCGCCGAACAGCGGCTTCTCGATCTTCTCCTCGTCCCGCTTCACGTAGACCAGCGCGAGGATCACGATCAGCACGGCCAGCTTGATGCCGATCTTGAGGTTGTTGACCGCGTTGTCGTCCGCCTGGTTGAGGCCGACGAGGACCACACCGGTGACGAGCATGACGAGCGCGCCGTGCAGCATCGCGGGGCTGAAGCGGGCGGCACCCTGGCCCATCTGCTTCATCTGGGTGAGGAAACCGCCCAGGAGCGAGGCGATGCCGATGATGTGCAGGCCGACGAAGAGATGGATGAGTAGGTCCATGGGGCCGGAGCCTAACCCGGCCGCCCACGGCTCCCGGCGGCCACCCCCGTACCACCGCTCCCTCGCGGCTGCGGCGCGATCCAGCCATCGGTCACAGCCGCGTGCGAAGCAGGCGCCCCCGGCCGGGCGACCCGGTCACAGTCGGTCATCCAGGCGCCCACTTCCGTCGGTTCCGCACAATCCGTCACCAGCCCGTGACGGTCAGGTTTAGCGTCCTCCACCAGGTGACCGGCTCCCCGTCGCCGTCCGGACCGGACGGCTCGTCGGACACCACCGCCGAGAAACCCGGCGGCGGCCCGCTCCCCCCTGTGGCGGGCCGTCGCCGGACACGTAAGGAGCCCTCTTCGTGGCAGCGCACCGCAAGCCCAGCCCGCGCTCGCTCAGCGGCAGCACGTTCCGCACCGCTCGCACCGCTCTCACCCTCGCCCTCGCGGGAGCCGCCTCGGCGACCGCGTTCGACGGCGTCGGGCACGCGGATCCACCGCCCGGCCCCACCGAGGTGAAGTCCAAGGTCGACGCGCTCTACCGCGAGGCGGAGACGGCCACCGAGAAGTACAACGGCGCGAAGGAGAAGGCCGAGAAGGCCGAGAAGTCGCTCACGGCGCTGCGCGACGAGGCGGCCCGCAGGACGGAGAAACTCAACTCCGCCCGCGACGCCCTGGGTTCGTACGCCACCGCGCAGTACCGCGCGGGCGGCATCGACCCCGCCGTGCAGCTCGCGCTCTCCTCCGACCCCGAGCAGTTCCTGGACCGCGCGGCACGCGCCGACCGCGCCGGCAGTCGGCAGGCCGTGGCCCTGCGGGACGTGCGCAAGCAGCTCCGCGGAGTGGAACAGCTGCGCGACACGGCCGACGACCGGCTCGCCGCCCTCCGGGCCCGCCAGGCGGAGCTGCGCAAGCACAAGAAGACGGTCACCGAAAAGCTCGGCGAGGCCAGACGGCTGCTGTCCTGGCTCACGGCCCAGCAGCGCGCGGAACTCGCCGCCCCGACGGTCGAACGCGCCACCCGCACCCACGTCCGCGACGCCTCCCCGCGTACCGCCAAGGCCCCCAACACCCGCGCCGCGTCCGCCGTTTCCTACGCGTACAAGGCGCTCGGCAGCCCGTACGTGTGGGGCGCCACCGGACCGAACGCCTTCGACTGCTCAGGCCTCACCCAGGCCGCGTACCGCGCGGCGGGCGTCTCCCTGCCCCGCACCACCTATGCCCAGATCAACGCCGGCCAACGGGTCGCGCGCTCCGAACTCCGCCCCGGTGACCTGGTGTTCTTCTACTCGGGCATCAGCCACGTCGGCCTCTATGTGGGCCACGGCCAGATGATCCACGCCCCGAACCCGAGCGCTCCGGTGCGGCTCGCGCCGATCGACCAGATGCCGTTCGCAGGCGCAACCCGGGTGGCGTAAGAGGGCTCGCGCGAGACGACGGAGGCGGGGTAGCCGTCCGCCGGCGGAGCAACGGGCCCTGATCACGCGCGCCGCCACCCGCTACTGTCACGTCCATGCCTAGCCGTACCCTGCCGCCGCCTCCACCCCCCGTGTATCTGCGTACCTGGCCGGACCGGCAGACGCTGCTCACCGACCGGGGCATGGCCCTGGAAGCGCTGCACAGAAGCTACTTGGGCGTGGACCGGCTCCTGCTGCTGTGGCTCTGCGGCCTCGGCGCCGCCGTCGGCTGGGCGCTGCTGGTCCAGCCGCTCCAGATGCTCGCGGACGAGGACGCCTCCGGCTTCCTCCTGGGCCCGGTTCTCGGGGTCCTCGGCCTCGCGGTGCTCGCGCCCTCCGTGATCGGGGTCGTGTTCGCCGTCCGGCACGACCGGCGCATCCGTCAGCTGTCCGCCGCCTGGCTCGCCCTGGAGCACCACCCGGCGTCCGACGCCCGGCTGCGCTCCCCCGCGCTCAGCCTCTTCTGGCTCCTGTCGTCCCTCGCCGTCTGCACGCTCGGCCTGTGGGCGTCCTTCGCCGCCGCCGCGTACGCCGAACCGGGCCGCGACACCTACGCCGACGTCGTCCAGGGCATGGGCATCGGCCTCATCGTGTGGCTGACCGGGCTCCTCGGCGCCGCGAAGGCCGTCGGCCACTACCGGTGGGCGGTACGGAGCCTGACCTCGCCGTCGGCTCCGACCGCGCCCTGACGGCGGCGGCCGCCGCCGTCAGACCAGCCGCCGTGCCGTCGCCCACCGCGTCAGCTCGTGACGGTTGGACAGCTGCAACTTCCGCAGGACCGCCGACACATGCGACTCGACCGTCTTCACGGAGATGAAGAGTTGTTTGGCGATCTCCTTGTACGCATACCCGCGCGCGATGAGCCGCAGCACCTCCCGCTCGCGCTGGGTGAGGCGGTCCAGGTCCTCGTCGACCGGAGGGGCGTCGGTGGAGGCGAAGGCGTCCAGGACGAACCCGGCCAGGCGCGGCGAGAACACCGCGTCACCGTCCTGCACGCGGAAGATGGAGTCGACCAGGTCCGTGCCGGTGATCGTCTTGGTGACATAGCCGCGGGCCCCGCCCCGGATGACACCGATGACGTCCTCGGCGGCGTCGGAGACCGACAGCGCGAGGAAGCGCACCGGGTTCTCCGCGTCGGCCATCAACGGCGCGCAGCGGCGCAGGACTTCCACCCCGCCGCCGCCCGGCAGGTGCACGTCCAACAGGACGACCTCCGGCCGGGTGGCCGTGATGACCGTGACCGCCTGGTCGACGTCGGCGGCCTCGCCGATCACCTCGACGCCGGTGATGTCGGTCCGGCCGATCTCGGCCTGCACCCCGGTGCGGAACATCCGGTGGTCGTCGACCAGGACGACTCGCACACGACGCCCGTCCGCACCGCCGCCCTCGTCCGATCCGGTCGGCTCCGTGGGCCCGTTGACCCCGGTCGCGTCGCTCATGTCGTCGCCGTCCTCTCCATCTCCAGCTCGACTTCCGTACCGCCGCCGGGCACCGCGCGCAGCCGCGCCGTGCCGCCGTTGCGCTGCATCCGGCCGATGATCGATTCTCGTACGCCCATGCGGTCGTCGGGCACGGAGTCCAGATCGAAGCCGGGGCCGCGGTCCCGGACGGACACGAACACCGTCTCCCCCTCGACTTCGGCGAAGACCTGCACCGCGCCGCCCTCGCCACCGTACTTGGCGGCGTTCACCATCGCTTCCCTCGCGGCCTGCATCTGCGCGGTCAGCCGCTCGTCGAGCGGGCAGTCGCCGACCACGACGACCTCGATGGGGACGCCGTGCTTGTCCTCGACCTCGGCGGCGCTGCGGCGCACCGCCTCGGCGAGGGTGTCGGGCTCCTCGTCCTCGTCCTTGCCGGTGCCCTCCGGTTTGTAGAGCCAGGCCCGCAGGTCCCGCTCCTGGGCGCGGGCGAGGCGACGCACCTCGCTCGCGCTCTCCGCGTTGCGCTGGATCAGGGTCAGGGTGTGCAGCACGGAGTCGTGCACATGGGCGGCAACCTCGGCTCTCTCCTGGGCGCGGATGCGCATCAGGCGCTCCTCGGAGAGGTCCTGCATCATGCGGACGAGATAGGGGCCGGCGAGCAGCGCGACGCCGACGAGCACGGCCAGGGAGGCCTGCAGGACGGCGCCCAGGTGGGCGGCGGAGCCCTGGAGCACGAAGATCCCGGAGACGCCGGCGCCGACGAGCAGCACTCCGGCTGCGGATCTGGCGATCGTGAGGGTGCGCCGGCGGCGTCCGACGGCCATCCAGCGGGCCCGGCGGGCGTTGTCGGCCTGTCTCCAGACGAGGGCGACACCGGCGGCGACGAGCAGGGTCGGGACGACGTACGCCTTGGTCGAGCCGTCCAGGTCCACGTTGCCCACGAAGACCATGGCGACGACGACCATCGCGAGGAGCGCGACGAGCTGCCCCTTGTCGGGCTTGCGGGCCACGAGTCTGCGGCGGCCGTCCGGCGCCGTCTCGGCGGTGACGGCGGCCGGTGGCCGCTCGGCGTCCACACCGCCCACGCCGAGCGGGACGAAGAACCAGAACGCGGCGTACAGCAGGGCGCCGAGGCCGTCCGCCGTGAAGAGTCCGACGAAGATCAGCCGGACCCAGACGACGGGCAGCCCGAGGTGCCCCGCCAGACCGCGCGCGACCCCGCCCAGCCAACGACCGTCGCCGCTGCGGTAGAGCTTGCGCAGCGGTCGGACGTCGTCGAGGGGCGGTGCAGCGGCTTCCGGCATGTCATCGATGTTCACACGTGAGGACGGGTACGAGCATCAGGGTCGATCCCCGAGACTTCCCTGATCCCGGACCCCGGGCCGGCCCTGTCAGGGGTGGGACCCCGGGCCTCTCAGGGGTGATATCAGGGTTCGTCCAGGGTCGTCCCGACTGCCACGGCGGGCCCGCGGCCGTCACCATGGACGCATGACAGATCAGCAGCCCGCCGAGACGGAGACCGAGGCCGCCCTCCGCGATGCCGTGCGCACCGCGCAGGGCATGCCGGGCGGTCCTGCGGGCAGTCACGCGGCGGCTTCGCCGGCGCCGGAGCGGAAGTTCCGCCGCGACCGCCGGCAGAAGAAGATCGGCGGTGTGTGCGCCGGGCTCGGCAGGCTGTGCGACATGGATCCGGTGATCTTCCGCATCGGCCTCGCCGTGCTCGCGATCACGAGCGGCCTCGGCCTGGTCTTCTACGGCTTCGCGTGGCTCTTCGTGCCGTACGCGGACGAGGAGGAGAACGAGGCCCGCAGGCTCCTCTCCGGCCGGGTCGACGGCCAGGCGCTCACCGCCGTGCTCTTCGCGCTCGTCGGCTGCGGCGTCTTCCTCACCCTGTTGAGGAACGGCGGGGCGCTCACCTTCGCCGCCGTCCTCGCTCTGCTCCTCGCGGGCGCGGGGTATTGGTCGCGGCAGCGCGACACCCTCGACACCGACCCGGTGGCGGCGCAGGCCGCGGCGGACGCCCCGCCCGAGGCGCAGGCCCCGCCGGTCGCCGGTGGCCCGTCGTGGTGGCGCGACCCGATCGTCAAGGACGGCACGCACGAGGGCATGACGGGCTATTTCTGGGGTCCCCCAGGCATGGAGGGCCTCGACATCGAGTATCAGGTGGCGGGCCACCGAGGCCCGCTCCGCAGGGCGGCCACGAGAGCCCCCGCTCCCCCGCCGAAGCCTCGCGGGCCACGCTGGATCGGCGGCTGGGTGTTCCTCCTCGCCCTGCTCGCGGGCGGCCTGGGCACCGGTCTGACCTGGCAGGATCACCCGCTCGGCACCACGCTGGAGACCGGCCTGGCGTGCGCCTTGGCAGTGCTCGGTCTCGGCATCGCCGTCAGCGCCTTCCTGGGGCGCACGGGGGCGGGATCGATGGTGCTCGCGGTGCTCGTCGCCGGCCTGCTGGCGGGCGCGGCGGCCCTGCCGGAGAACATCACGACGCACTACGCCCGCACGGACTGGATACCGGTCACGGCGGCGGACGTCCGGCCCCGGTACGAGGTGGGGCTCGGCACGGGCACGCTCGATCTGCGCAAGGTCGAGCTCGGCAAGGGCAAGTCCCTGACGACCGGCGCCGAGGTGGGCGTGGGCGACCTCCGGGTGATCGTGCCGAAGGACGCCACAGTGCGGCTGTACGCGGAAGTGGGCCTCGGCGACATCGTGTTGCCGCAGGACGAGGGCAAGGACCTGGACCTCGCGCCGGGCCGCGAGAAGAACGTGACGCTGGAGCCCTCCGCGGGCGCCAAGGACGGCGGCACGATCGATCTGCACCTCGAAGTGGGCGTCGGACAAGCGAAGGTGACCCGTGCTACGTCATGAATTCCACCCCGGCAAGCTGGTGGCGGGCCTCGTCCTGCTGACGATCGCCACCGTGTACGCGGGCGACGCGGGCGGTGCCTGGGACGCACCGTGGTTCGTCGCGCTGCCGCTCATGATGGCGGGCCTGTTCCTCGCGGGCGTGGCGGCGGCGATCCACGGCATACGCCCGAGGGGCACCCGTCCGGGCGGGCGCCCCCGGGACGCCCCGGCGGCGTCGGACCGGCCCTAGGGTCGGTTGCGGCGGCGGGAGGCGAGCAGGGCGTCGACGGACCAGACCGCGGCCCCGGCGAGCACCAGAGGCAGCCAGGCCATCAGGTACGCGAGGTCGTTGCCGTAGTAGTAGGGCTCCTCGTTCCAGCTCACGGTCAGCCAGAGGCTGAGCGAGATGAGGGCGCCGCCGAGCGCGGCGAGGCGGGCGAAGAGACCGATCAGCGTGCCGATGCCGACGGTCAGTTCACCGAGGGCGATGGCGTAGCCGAACCCGACGGGGCTCTTGAGGGACAGGTCGACCAGCGCGGGGATGGCGGAGATGTCGCGGACGCCCTCCATCTGGGCGCCGATCGAGCCCGCGCCGTCGGCCTGCATGAAGGTGCTGTCGGTGAGCTTGTCCAGGCCGGCGTAGATGAAGGTGACGCCGAGGAAGATCCGTAGGGGCAGCAGGGCGTAGCGGGAGGCGGACTGCCGCCAGTCGTCGCGCCTGACGTGGCTGGTGTGGTGGGTGGGGCTGTCGGCCCGGATGCCGTGCGTCATGGCACTCCGCCTCTCGCGTGGTCCCGTCTTTCGACCATACGTACGCGACAGGGCCGCTGCTCACCTACGGGCGGTGGATTCCTCGCCAACGATCGAAAAGCCCGCGCTCGTGCGCGGGCCGAGCGGCTCGGTGATCCCGGGCTTCAGTGGGGGAGGTCAGTCCATGACGTCGATCGTGACGCGGTTCGTCTCGACGCCTGCGGCCGTGACGACCTGGACCTCGACGCGGCCGGGTTCGACGTCGACCGGGACGGGGACGGTCAGGACGGTGTCGCTCGGGTTGGCGAAACCGCCGGGGACCGGCACGAGGGGCACGTGGACGTGCACGGCGCCGATGCGGACGACCGTGCGGGACAGCCGGTCCGCCTCGCCCGCGCCGGGCGGCACGAAGCCCGCGCCGCGGATCTCGAGGTCGTCGCCCGTGCGGATGGGGGCGTCGAGGTCACCGGCCTCCCGGGCGCGGACGACGGAGAGGATCACCGGGCGGCCGCCCTCGGCGTACTTCCCCGCCAGATATGTCGCGGCCGACACCAGGACGAGCACGGCGAGGCCCCACGGCAGCTCCGGCAGCTGCTCGGGCCGCCGCGCGAGGCGCACCGCGGCGAAGACGGCGGCGACGCCACCGACCAGGACGTACTGTGCGTCGGCGAAGCTGCCGCGGCCCGCGTCGTCGGTGAGCGGGTCGGCGGCCCGCGGGCGGTCCGCGCGCACCTTCTGCAGGCGTTGGCCGAGCACCCGCAGGCCGACGACCCTGCGCACCAGCACGGCCACCGCGCACACCACGGCGAGGACGGTCACCGTGGCGGCGGCCCGGGCGAGTTCGAGGCCGTCGATCAGCGCGTCGCGCTCCCGGTGGTCGGATGCGGCGGCCAGTTCGCCCGCGAGGACGAGCACCGCGAAGACGACGAGGAGCACCCAGCCGGCGGCCACGGCGCGCGAGGTGGAGAGCCGGTTGTCCTCGCCGATCACCGGCGCGAGGACCCCGCCGCGTGCCCGGTGGGCGTACGCCGCGGCGCTCAGCAGTCCGCCCACGACCAGGGCCGCCAGCAGCCCGGCCGTGCGCGCGGACGTCCAGCCCGCGCCGATCGCGGTGAGCGCCTGGACCAGGAGCAGCAGCCCGCAGCCGCCCCAGACCACACCGAGCGTGCGGGTCCACAGCCGGCGCAGCCAAGCCTCGCCCTCCGCCCGGCCGCGCTCGGCGACGTCGTGCGCGGACTGCGTCAGCTCGTCCGACACCCACTGCCGTGAGGCGCCCGCCGAGTGGGCGACGGCGGCGGGGAGTCCCTGCCCGGCCGCGAGTTCCTCGCGTTTGACGAGGAACGCGGCCACGGCGCGCCGGTGCCCCTCGCGCGCCCCGTGCGGACAACCGCCGCATGTGCAGCCGCCCCCGTGCGCGCCCTGCCCCGCCTCCTGCACCGCCACCGCGTACGCCGCCTTCCCCACCCTCGAAGCCCCTGGGGCTTCCCGCGAACTTCCTTGCAGAGGAAGGGAATTGTGCCGTACTGAAGAGCGACCGCATCCCCGGGGTCAGGTCAGCGGGGGTAAAAGGTGCGGTCCCGCATTGACGGCCGGGGCCGCCAACCGGTCGGCGGGTGCTGAGAAGCGCCGGTCAAGCCGGTCGGCCCACCCTGTCCGCCCTGCCCGGTCAACCCGGCCAACCCGGCCAACCCGGCCAACCCGGTCAGGCCAGCAGATCGGGTTCGCTGCGGCTGATGTCCTGCCACAGCGACTGGTAGTTGATCCACGCGACCAGATCGCTGCCGAGCTGCTCGCGGGTCTGCACCGCCTGCTTGTGGCCGATCAGTACGGTCCGGCCGGCGGCGCGTGCGCTCAGCTGGACCTGGCAGGAGCGTTCCATGGAGATGAACCACCAGGCGGCGGCGTCGACGGAGTCCCCGACCGTGAGCAGGCCGTGGTTGCGCAGGACGACCGCCTTGTGGCCGCCGAGAGCGGTGGCGATCCTGCGGCCCTCCTCCGCGTCCACGACGACGCCCGTGTAGCCGTCGTACAGGGCGTGGCTCTCGTAGAAGGCGCAGGCCTCCTGGGTGATGGGGTCCAGGAGTTCGCCGAGGGTGGAGAGCGCGCGGCCGTGCAGCGAGTGGCAGTGGGCGACGGCGACCACGTCGGGCCGCGCCAGATGGGCCTGGGCGTGGACGGTGAACGCGGCCTGGTTGACGTGGTGCCGGCCCTCGACGACCTGCCCCTCGGCGTTGGCGAGGACGAGGTCGCCGACGGTGACGTGCTTGAACGGCATCCCGAAGGGGTTCACCCAGAAGCAGTCGGCGTATTCGGGGTCGCGTGCGGTGATGTGGCCCGAGACCCCGTCCTCGTAGCCGAGCCTGCCGAAGATCCGCAGCGCGCCGGCCAGCCGCTCCTTGCGGTGGCGCCGCTCGTCCGCCACGGATGCGTGGACGGGCGGCATGGCGAACTGCAACCGCTCGACGGGTATCGGTGTGGGCGCGTGCATGTTTCCTCCATCCCTGGCTGTACGAGGCGGAAGGTACCGGTGGTACGTACAGGAGAACAGAGGGGCGGCTCGCGCAAAGGCGACAGGGGGTGTCGGGTATCGGCGCGAGACTCGGCGCATGTCGTACACCTGGGAAGCCTTCACCGCGGCGGAGCCGGAGCTCGCGGAGACCGTCGAGCGGCGATTCGCCGCGTTCACCCACCACGTCCTCGCGACGCTGCGCAAGGACGGTTCGCCCCGCACCACCGGGATCGAAGTCCGTTTCCTGAACGGGGAGTTGTGGCTCGGCATGATGCCGGGCTCGCTCAAGGCGCTCGACCTGCGCCGCGACCCGCGCTTCGCGCTCCAGGCCAACCCGGGCCCGGGCACGGAGATGGCGGGCGGCGACGTCCGGATCGCGGGCCGCGCGATCGAGGTGCGGGACCGGGAGACCGTCGCGCGCTATGCGGAAGCGGTCGAGCCGCCGGACCCGGACGCCTTCCACCTCTTCCGCGCCGAGCTGACGGAGGTGGTGCGTACGTCCATCGAGGACGGGAAGTACCTCGCGGTGCAGTTGTGGAAGCCGGGCGCCCCGGTCCGCATCACCAGGCGGAGCTGACCCGGGTACGCGAACGGCGCCGCCCACAGACCTGTGGACGGCGCCGCCTCAAGCGTGGCCTCGATCGCGCGGGGAGCGCGCCGGGCTCACTCCCACTCGATGGTGCCCGGCGGCTTCGACGTCACGTCGAGGACGACGCGGTTCACGTCGGCGACCTCGTTGGTGATGCGCGTCGAGATCTTCGCGAGGACGTCGTACGGCATGCGGGTCCAGTCGGCCGTCATGGCGTCCTCGGACGAGACGGGGCGCAGGACGATGGGGTGGCCGTAGGTGCGGCCGTCACCCTGGACGCCGACGCTGCGGACGTCGGCGAGCAGCACGACCGGGCACTGCCAGATCTCCCGGTCGAGACCGGCCGCCGTCAGCTCCTCGCGGGCGATGGCGTCGGCCTCGCGCAGCAGGTCCAGGCGGTCCTTGGTGACCTCGCCGACGATGCGGATGCCGAGGCCGGGGCCGGGGAAGGGCTGCCGCTGGACGATCTCGTCCGGCAGGCCGAGCTCGGCGCCGACCATGCGGACCTCGTCCTTGAACAGCTTGCGCAGCGGCTCGACGAGCTCGAACTCGATGTCGTCGGGCAGGCCGCCCACGTTGTGGTGGGACTTGATGTTGGCGGTGCCGGAGCCGCCGCCGGACTCGACGACGTCCGGGTAGAGGGTGCCCTGCACGAGGAAGGCGACCTCGGGGCCGTCCTCCTGGAGGATCTCCAGCTGCGCCTGCTCGAAGACGCGGATGAACTCGCGCCCGATGATCTTGCGCTTCTCCTCGGGGTCGGAGACCCCGGCGAGGGCGTCGAGGAACCGCTCCTGCGCGTCGACGACCTTCAGGTTCGCGCCGGTCGCGGCGACAAAGTCCTTCTCGACCTGCTCGGTCTCGCCCTTGCGCATCAGGCCGTGGTCGACGTAGACGCAGGTCAGCTGCGAGCCGATGGCCTTCTGGACGAGGGCGGCGGCGACGGCGGAGTCCACGCCGCCGGACAGGCCGCAGATCGCGCGCTTGGTGCCGACCTGCTCGCGGATGGCGGCGACCTGCTCGTCGATGACGTTGTCGGTCGTCCAGTTCGGCGTGAGGCCGGCGCCGCGGTAGAGGAAGTGCTCCAGGACCTGCTGGCCGTGCGTGGAGTGCATCACCTCGGGGTGGTACTGCACGCCGTACAGCTTCTTCTCGTCGTTCTCGAAGGCCGCGACCGGCACGACGTGCGTGGACGCGGTGACGGTGAAGCCCTCGGGCGCCGCGCTGCACGCGTCACCGTGCGACATCCACACGGACTGCTCGGTCGGGGTGCCCTCGAAGAGCGTGGAGCCGGCCTTGGAGACGGCCAGCGGGGTCCGCCCGTACTCCCGCGCGCCCGTGTTGTCGACGGTGCCGCCGAGGGTCGTCGCCATCAGCTGGAAGCCGTAGCACATGCCGAAGACGGGGACGCCGGCCTCGAAGAGCTGGCGGTCGACGCTCGGGGCCTTCTCCGCGTACACCGACGAGGGGCCGCCGGAGAGGATGATCGCCGCGGGCTTCTTGGCGAGCATCTCGGAGACCGGCATCGTGCTCGGCACGATCTCGCTGTAGACGCGGGCCTCACGGACGCGACGGGCGATGAGCTGGGCGTACTGCGCTCCGAAGTCGACGACCAGAACGGTGTCGGGAGCGGCGGCAGCGGGGGGCGCTGATGGCACGGCGGCGGCCTTCCGGCGTTGAGCGTGAGCGGTGCGTGAGCAGAGGCTCGTGCGTGAGCAGGGGGTCTGTATTTGTCGATTCTAACGGCCCGGGCGGGACCCCCCTCGTCGTATCCGACGGCACCATTCGTCACATCCGGCGGCGCACCGCCCCGGTCATGGTCCAGCCGGACGGGCCGTCTCAGCATCCGGGCCGTGCGGGAGGCGGATTGACCGGGTGGGCGCGCGTGGGGGCATACTGGCCTCGTGACCAAGCACCTCAGCTTCCTCTTTACCTATGGCGACCGGCCTGCCGGCTGCCATGGTCGAGCTGCTTGATCCACTGACAAGCGACTTACCGGGCGCCCCGGGCCGACAAGGCCCGGGGCGCTCTGTCGTACGCGGGCCTTGCCGCTCCGGGGCACCTCGGACACCACGGATCCCCGGATCCTCCGGAATCCCCACGGACCACAAGGAGCCCCGCATGACCACCACCGCCACCGCCACCGTTCCGGACGCCGCCACCGTTCCGGCCGCCGCCGCCGACAAGACCGGTGCCCGTACCGCCGAGGCCGCCGGCGTCATCGAGAACGCACGCGAGCGGATCGACGCGCTCGACGACCGGATCATCGGCCTCGTCCAGGAACGGATGGCCGTCTCGGCCGTCATCCAGGAGGCCCGCATCACCTCCGGCGGCCGTCGCGTGAACCTCTCCCGCGAGATGGAGGTCCTCGCCCACTACAGGGACGCCCTCGGCAAGCCCGGTACCGCTCTCGCGATGACGCTCCTGGAGCTGTGCCGCGGCCGGGTCTGATCCCCGGGCGCCGGAACCGTGTCCGGCCACCGGAACCGTGGGCACCTGCGGAACTGAGTTCGGATCCGTTCTCACCCGTACGGCGCGTGACCGGGTCCGGGCGGGCTTCGTTGGTCCCGGTGTCCGTGTCAGCCAGGTGCGGGCCCGCAAGAACCACGCGTGGCTCCGCTGGAGCGATGAGGCGTTCGGATCGTGTCCGGGCGCCGTGGGACCTCGCTCCAGTGATGTGACCGGACGGCAGGGGACAGCAGCCCGGTCACCCAAGAGAACGGTCGGCTTCGGGGACGCCCGGAGCCGACCGGCCTCCGTCCCAGGTTCCGCTCCCGCTCCCCCCGTTCCCCCCTCCCACTCCCGCACTCCTCCCCCACTCCCTCGTCCCAGAGGCATCAAGAGGCATCAAGAGGCATCCCAGATGTGGCCGAAACCAGATGTTGTCCAAACGGTTGCGTAGGCAACAACACATCCAGCACGATGCGTAGGAAGGCGGGAACCCACCCCCGTCCACGGCTTCACCGCCCTTGGTCGACACCACGTAGCGCCCCTCGCGCGCCGGGTCGGCCACCGGCGCCCACGACCACAGCGGCGCACTCCCCCCGGCGCCGTCCCCAGGTACCGACGCCGCCCTGACGTCGGTGCCGACAGCGAAGGGCCCCGCGGATCCGTCCCGCGGGGCCCTTCGCTCTGCCCCGGCCGCCGCGCACCGGTCGCCTAGCGGCTCGTCAGCTTCTCCACCTGCTTCTCGACCAGCTTCGCCGGTACGCCGAACTTCTTCGGCTGCAGCAGGTTGATCGAGTAGAAGGCCGCGAGCGTCGAACCACTGCGCACCACCGTGAAGCTCATCGGCGTCTTCTGGCCCTCGATCACGCCCACGACCTTGTACGCGACGGCGTCGTCGCCCGTCTTCGGGGTGGGCAGCGCGGCGACGTCGCGGTAGTTGGAACCCGCGTGTTCGTACGCCGTGCACTTCTTCGTGGCCGTGCGCAGCTCGTCCATGGTCTTCTCGGCGTCGGTGCGCTCGTGGGCGAGCAGGGCGACGGAGATGACCGTGGCGTCCAGTTCGTCGGCGCCGGTCAGGGTCCGGCCGACGCGGGACTTCGCCGCCGGGTCGGTGGTGAACATGAACATGTTGGCGAGCGGCTGGCAGGCGGCCGGGTCCGCGGGGACGGTCTGGGCGGGCATGTCCTCCGCGGACATCTTCTCGACCTCGTACTCCTCGAGGTCGCCCTTGGCCAGCACCGCCTTCTCCAGGTCGGCGGCGGAGAGCGCGGTCGACTTCGACTCCGGCTCGGGTTTCGGCTTCGACTCCGCCTTCGAACCGGCGGAGTGCGACGCCTTCTTGCCGTCGCCGCCCTGATCACCGCCGTCCTCGTGGTCGCTGCCGCACGCTGCGGTCAGGCCCAGCGCGACCGTGACGGACGCGGCCACAAGGGCCCGAGACACAGTTGACTTCACTTTTCCCACCTTCAGGTCTCACGGCGCGGGCGACGGCCCGGGCCGAGGGCGCCACGAACGCGCCGAGGCGTCATGAAAGCGGCAACAGCAGGGCTCCCACCAGCGTTTTCCGTAACGATCGGGAACCGCCGAAAAGGTTGTACGCGGCGGATGTGAGGTAGGTCGTCGGCCGCGAGGACGAGCCGCCGCTCAGCGCCCGAGCTTCGCGAGTTGCGCGGCGACGATCCGCGGGGACACCTTCGGGGCCTCGTCCGCCGTGGGCGTCCCCGCGCCCCCCAGCCCGTTCTTCCCGGCCTCCCGGTCGCTCTGGACGCCCTCGGGGTCGTACAGGTTCGACGCGTCGAAGACCGCCAGCGTCGAGCCGCTGCGCACGACGGTGACGCTGCGCCGTGACACATAGCCGCCGGTGCGGTGGGCGATTTCGTACGCGACCGCCTCGTCGCCCCGGTCCGGCGCGGGCAGGCGCCCGACGCCGAGGTAGCGCCGGTCGCCGATGTGGAAGCTGCCGCACTTCTTCGACGCCGCCGCCGCGCGCAGGTCCGCCATGGCGCGCTTCGCGTCCGCCTCGGTGTAGCCGGACAGGCCGACCTCGGTGGTGGTCACGTCCTCGTCCGACGTGGCGGTCAGGGTGCGGGAGACACGCGCCTTCACCGGGGACTCCACCGCCGTCCGCGCCGGGGCGACGTGGGCGGCGAGCGGGGCGCACCAGACGGGCGCCGGCTTCCCGGCCGGCGGCTCGTCTCCGGCCGCGGAGCCCTCCGCCCCGCGCGCCCCGCCCGACGAGTGCGGCTTCTCGACCTTGAAGCCCTTGACGTCGCCCGACGTCAGGGCCGCCTTCTCCAGCCTCGCGACCTCGCCGGCGTGCGGCTTCGACCGCCGACCCGCGTCGTCGCCTCCTCCGTCGCCGCCTCCGTCGCCGCTGCACGCGGCGCTCGCCCCGAGGGCCGCCACGACCGAGACCGCCACCACGACACGCGACACTGCCGACTTCACGTTCTGATCCCCCGATTGCTCTTCCGTCCAGGTACGTCCCGCGCGATGCGGAGTCATGCGATGCGGAACCGCTCGCCGACCCGCGCCGCCACGACGTACGACGGGGGAAGATCACATCTGGTTCCGGCCCCGGACCCGCCGGTACCGGGCGTGCATGTGATCGGCCGTCACCAGCCCCATATCCAGAAGCGGAACGGGCTGAGCAGCACGATCGCGAGCGCCATGCCGCCGATGACGATCACCACGCTCCACACCCGGCGGGCGCGTTCGGACCGCGGGCCGCGCGACGGTCCCGTGGGCGCCGCGCGCCACTCGTCCGGGCTCCACCGCGCCGACTCGGCCTCGCGCCGCGCGCGTCTGCGGCGCAACCGCCCCGCCCGGTCGACCTGTTGGCGCGCGGCCTCCTCGTCGAGGCGCCGCAGCCGCTCGGCCACCATGCGGGCCCGCGCGGACGGCTCCTTCGGCGCGGACGAGCGGATCTCCCGCTCGCTGTCGTTCTCGAACCTCTCCCACACCTCGTCGGGTATGGCCACCCTGAACCCCTCCCCTGGGTCGACTGCTCCGGCGCCTGCGCCCCCTGGAGCGGGGGCAGTTCTACGGCACCTCGTCACGGCGGCACAAGCGGTGTGAGTCACACCACATAAGGGTTCTGTGAAATGAGGACAACCATTCCCAGGGATCACGGGTCATGCATGCGTAACTTCGGCCACACCCGCGTCCTTGCGCGGGGGCCTCCAGCTCCGTACTGCCGAAAGGGCAGTGCGCCGGACTTCCTGAGGTCTTCATGAAGCTTCGTCGTGCCATGGCTGCCGCGGCCGCTACGGCTGCCCTGGCCCCGCTCGCGCTGCTGTCGGCCCCGGCCGCCTTCGCGACCGGGGAGGCACCCACGCCGGCCGCGACGCCCTCGGGCCCGACCACGCCGACCGGCACGCCGACCTCGTCCGCGACGCCCCCGGCCAAGACCCCCGAGACCCCCGAGACGCCCGCGGCCGACGACACGACCCCGCCCCCGGCACCGTCGACCCCCGCCGGCCCCGGCAAGGCCAAGAAGGATGTCGACGTCCCCGAGGACCCGGAGGAGGACGAACCGCTTCCGGCCGCGTGCTCGCCCGACGACGACGAGGACGTCGACTCCGACCTGGAGCTCGCCCTCGTCGGTCTGCCCGGGAAGGTCGTCGCGGGCAGCGGCTGGCACCAGTTCAAGCTGACCGCCGAGAACGCCACCGACGAGCCGCTCGGCGAGGTCGACTGGACCACGTTCGTGAACAACCTCGGCGACGACAAGGCCGAGAAGAACGGCCTCCGGTACTTCACGGACGTGCAGTTCATGGACCCGGAGTCCAAGGAGTGGACCACGGTCGACAGCAAGCTCAACGACGGCCTCGCCTACGGCACCGTCGAGCTCGACGCCGAGGCGAAGGCCACCGTCAAGCTGCGGTTCCGCGTCGCCGCCAAGGCTCCTGCCGTCGATGGTTACGCGGTCGGCACCGGAAAGTACGTGGACTCCGAACTGGACTGCACGCACGAGTCGTTCGACTACCACCCGCTGAAGGTCGTCAAGGCCGGCAGCGGCCACGAGAAGCCGACGGCCCCGCCCACGGCCACGCCGTCGCCGAGCCCGTCCCGGTCGGCGGCGGCCGTGGCGGAGAAGCCGCAGGGCGGCGCCCAGGACGCCCCGGTCGCCGACGGCAGCCTCGCCGAGACCGGCTCCAGCTCGATGCTGCCGGTCGTCGGTCTCACCGGCGGTGTCGCCGTCGTCGCGGGTGCGGGCGCGGTGTACGCCGTGCGGCGCAGGAAGGCCGGCTCCGCCGTCTGACCCGCTGACGGCACCTGATCACGCGGAAGGACCTGCGCTCGGAGGGGGGCGCAGGTCCTTACGTGTATCCGGGTGTCCGGGTGTCCGGGGATCCGTGTGATTACTTCTTGGGCGGCACCGCGGGCATCCCCAGGAACGGCAGCCGCAGGGCGCCGAAGGCGTCAGCGGGGACGGCGGGTGTCTTCGGCTCGACGGCCGCGAGCCGCACGTACTCCCCTCCCTGCGCCGGACGCGGGTCCTCGCCGCCCTTGTTGGGCCAGAACGACATCGCCCGCTCGGCCTGCGCGGTGATCGTCAGGGACGGGTTCACGCCCAGGTTGGCGGAGACCGCGGCACCGTCGACGACCGAGATGCCGGGGTGGCCGTAGAGCCGGTGGTAGGGGTCGATGACGCCCGTCTCCGCCGAGTCGCCGATCGGGCAGCCGCCGAGGAAGTGCGCGGTCAGCGGGGTGCCCATGAGCTCGCCGATGTTCGAGCCCGGGAAGCCGTTGATCTCCTGGGAGAGGATCGTCGCCGCGCGGGTGGCCTCGGGTATCTGGTTCGGGTTGGGCGCGCCGTGGCCCTGCCGGGCGGTGAGCAGCCCCTTCCCGATCCCGCTCTCCTTGCGGTACGTGGTCAGGGAGTTGTCCAGCGACTGCATGACCAGGCCGATGATGGTCCGCTCCGACCAGCGCCGGTTGGAGAGCGAGCGCACCGCGAGCAGCGGGTGGCGCGCCATGTTGCCGAGCCAGCCGGCGACGCGGTCCTTGCCGCCCTTCACGCTGTACGGGACCTGCAGCAGCGTCAGGCTGCCCATCGCGTTGGACTTCTTGCCGTAGCGGACGGGCTCGATGTGGGTGTTGGCGTCGGGGTGGATCGACGAGGTGATCGCGACGCCCTTGGTGAAGTCGGCCTTCCGCTCGCCGTGCCGCTTGCGGTAGCGGCGGTCGGTGGTCTGGGCGCCCACCAGGGCCTCGGAGTTGGTGCGGGTGAGCGTGCCGAGCCGCCGGGAGATGTGCGGCAGCAGGCCGGTGTCCTTCATGCGGTGCAGCAGTGTCTGGGTGCCGTAGGTGCCGGCGGCGACGACGACCTTGCGGGCCCGGAACGTACGGCCCGCGCCCTTGCGCTTGTTGTCGGTGGGCAGCGTCGCGACGGCGTAGCCGCCCTGGGAGTCCTCGGTGACGGCGACGACGGAGGTCATCGGGTGGACGACCGCGCCGGCCTTCTCCGCGAGGTGCAGGTAGTTCTCGTTGAGGGTGTTCTTCGCGCCGTGCCGGCAGCCGGTCATGCACTCGCCGCACTCGGTGCAGGCCCTGCGGGAGGGGCCCGCGCCGCCGAAGTAGGGGTCGGGCACCTCGGCGCCGGGCCGGGCGGTCGCGCGGCCGTCCGCGTCCTTCTCGTCACCGAAGAAGACGCCGACGGGCGCCATGTGGAAGGTGTCGCCGACCCCCAACTCCTGTGCGGCGGCCTTCAGATGGACGTCCGACGGGGTCTCCGTCGGGTTGAGCCGCACCCCGAGCATCCGCTGGGCCTGCTCGTAGTAGGGGCGCAGTTCGTCCTGCCAGTCGGTGATGTCCTTCCACTGCGGGTCCTGGAAGAACGGCGTGGGCGGCACGTAGAGGGTGTTGGCGTAGTTCAGCGAGCCGCCGCCGACCCCGGCGCCCGCGAGCACCATCACGTTGCCGAGCAGGTGGATGCGCTGGATGCCGTAGAGGCCGAGCGCGGGCGCCCAGAGGTAGTTCTTCAGGTCCCAGGAGTTCTTGGGCAGTGTCGCGCGGGTGAAGCGGCGCCCGGCCTCCAGCACGCCGACGCGGTAGCCCTTCTCCGCCAGGCGCAGCGCGGAGACGGCTCCGCCGAAGCCGGAGCCGACGACAATGACGTCGTAGTCGTACGCCGCGTCGGACGCGTCAGCCGCGTCGGCGTCCCGGTTCTGGACAGAGCTCTCCTGTGACATCGACTCTCCTCGTTCACACGTCTGCGGACCGTCTGTGGTTGCTCGCGCGGTTCCCCGCGCCCCTCCAGGGCGCTCCCCGGGGCTCGGGTCAGCGCAAGCGGAACGCCTTCATGACCTTCAGGCTGGTGCTCATGAACGCCGCGTACTTCTCGTCGTCGAGGCCGAAGGACGGCGCGAGCGGCATGACCCGCTGGGTGGCGACGGTCTGCGCCTCGGTGAACTTGAGGATGCCCTCGGAGCCGTGCCGGCGGCCGAGCCCGGAGTCCTTCATGCCGCCCATCGGGGACTGCACGCTGCCGTAGGCGGGCGCGAAGCCCTCGTTGACGTTGACGGTGCCGGTGCGCAGCCGGGCGGCGACCTCGCGGCCACGGCCGGTGTCCTTCGTCCAGACCGAGGAGTTCAGGCCGTACGGCGTGGCGTTGGCGAGCTCGACCGCCTCGTTCTCGTCGGTGAAGCGGTAGAGGGAGACGACCGGGCCGAAGGTCTCCTCGGTGCAGATGGCCATCGGGGTCTCGACGCCGTCCAGGATGGTCGGCTCGTAGAAGTAGGGGCCGATGTCGGGGCGCGCGACGCCGCCCGCGACGAGCGTGGCGCCCTTGGCGACGGCCTCCTCGACGTGCCGGGTGACGGTCTCCAGCTGCCGTTCGCCGACGAGGGAGCCCATGTCGGCGCCGTACGCGAGGGAGGTGCCGAGCCGCATCGCCTTCGTCCGCTCGGCGAAGCGCTCGACGAAGCGGTCGGCGATGGACTCGTGGACGTACAGCCGCTCGATGGAGATGCACAGCTGGCCCGCGGAGGAGAAGCAGGCGCGCACGGCGCCCGCGGCGGCCTTGTCGATGTCGGCGTCGTGCAGCACCAGCATGGCGTTCTTGCCGCCGAGTTCGAGGGAGACGCCGATGAGGCGGGCCGCGGCGCCCTGGGCGACCTCGCGGCCGGTGCGGGTGGAGCCGGTGAAGGAGACGTAGTCGGCGTGCTTGACGAGCTCGGGGCCGACGACCGGGCCCTCACCGATGACGACCTGGAAGACCTCGGACGGCAGGCCCGCCTCGATGATCAGGTCACGGGCCCACAGGGCGGTGAGGCAGGTCTCCGTGTCGGGCTTCATCACCAGCGCGTTGCCGGCGACGAGGGCGGGCAGCGCGTCGCCGATGGACAGCTCGAAGGGGTAGTTCCAGGGCGCTATCTGCCCGACGACGCCGCGCGGCTGGCGGTTCTCGGTGACCTTGGTGAGGACGGGGACGACGCCGGTGTGCCGCTTGGGGCTCAGATACGCGGGGGCCTTGCGGCCGTAGTGCCGGGCGGCGACCGCGACGGCCTGGATCTCCTCGTGGGCGTGCAGGCGGGCCTTGCCGGTCTCCAGCTGGATCAGGTCGAGGACCTCGGCCTGCCGCTGCAGCACGAGGTCGTGGAAGCGCAGCAGGACGGCGGCGCGCTGCTTGACCGGGGTCCTGGCCCAGGCGGTCTGGGCGGTGCGGGCCCGTTCGAAGGCGGTGGCCACGTCCTCGGGGGTGGACTCCGGCAGGTCGGCCAGTTTCGCGCCGGTGAGCGGCGTGTGGTTGGCCGTGCGCCCGGAGCCGATGACGTCACGGGTGAGCTGGGCGATCAGCTCGGGCGTGACCACGTCGGCGGCGGTGCGGGCGCCGTCGGGGGCCGGGGCGGTCGGGTTCGTTCCGAGGGGCGCTGCGGTGGCCTGCGTGTCCGTCATGCTGGTGAGAGTAGGCCCACGTCCGGGTTTTGGGTACCCATCGGTAACGGGCTTCACGGCTCCCTCGCACGACGCCAGTGATTGCTGGCGGCAAAGCCGCTGATCAGGGCGTTGTTACGTCCGCAAGGGCCCCGGCTCCCCCCGTCAGAGCTTGTCCGGTTCGAGGTCGTCGATCGCCTTCCCGGCGACCTCGCGGCCGCGGGCGGTGAAGTCGCCCTTGCCGGGATAGCGCACGATCAGCTTGTACATGTCGCCGCTCTTCGTCCGGTAGTAGAAGGCCTTGAGCTCGCGGGGGCGCGGGTCCTGACTGTCCGTCGAGGTGTACACGACCGTGTTCTCCGCGGCCTTCTCCCCCCGGAACGTGGTCTCCTGCGGCCTCGTCCTCGGCGCGGGGTCGGAGGCCATGCCCAGGTTGTAGTCGCCGGACTCCCGGTAGGTCGCGTCGTCGTCGTACATCTCGGCGGCCGCCGTGCCCGCGATGCCGCCGTCGTCCTCCGACTTCCTGTCGAGGGTGAGGCTGACCGACACGCTGCCGCTCGCGTCGGTGTACTGCACCCAGTGCACCTTCGCGGTCGTGTTGTCGTCCTCGGTCTTCGTGTAGCCCTCGGGCGCCGCCACCGTCGCCGCCAACTCGCTGACGTGGTGCTTCTCCCAGCCCTCCGCGTCCGGGCCGCCGAACGGGTTCACGGCCACCAGCACGCCCGCCGCCACCGCCGCGACGACCACGCCCGCGACGACGGCCAGCGCCCCGCGGCTCAGGAAGACGCCCTTGCCGCGCGGCACGTCGCCGGTGCCCTCGCCGCCCGCGACCGTGACGACCTGGGTCGGCTCCGGCTGCGGAGGCCGCGCCGCCTCCTCCAGGAGCGCCCGGACCCGCGCCGCGTCGGGGCGCCGCGCCGGGTCCTTGACCAGCAGCCGGGTGATCGCCTCGGCGAGCGGCCCGGACGCGGAGGCGGGCGCCGCCGGTGTCGCGTTCAGGACCGACTGGAGCGTGGCGGGGGTGTTGCTGCGGCGGAACGGCGAGACGCCCTCGGTCGCCGCGTACAGGACGACGCCCAGCGACCAGAGATCGCAGGCCGGGCCGGGGCGCTGCCCCAACACCCGCTCCGGGGCGATGAATTCGGGCGACCCGACGAAGCCGCCGGTGTCCGTCAGGTTGGTCTCGCCCTCGATCTGCGCGATGCCGAAGTCGGTGAGGACGACCCGGCCGTGCCGGCCGAGCAGGACGTTGTCCGGCTTCACGTCGCGGTGCAGGATGCCCGCGCGGTGCGCCGCGTCGAGGGCGTCCAGGACGTCGAGGCCGATCCGCGCGGCCTCCTGGGCGCCCAGCGTGCCCTCCTGGAGCGCGGCGCCCAGCGACCGGCCCCGGACGAGCTCCATCACGATCCACGGCCGGCCGTCCTCCACCGCCACGTCGTGCACGGTGACCACGGCCGGGTGGTCGAGGCGGGCCGCGGCGCGCGCCTCGCGGCGCATCCGCTCGAAGACGTTGGCCCGCTCGCGCTCCGGCAGGTGGTCGGGGACGCGCGGCTCCTTCACCGCGACCTCGCGGTCCACCGTCTCGTCCATGGCGCGCCATACGGTGCCCATGCCGCCGTGGCCCAGCTTGTCGAGCAGCCGGTAGCGGCCCGCGATCAGCCGCCCCGCGCCCTCCTCGGGCCCGGCCGCCGGGTCCGGCGCGGCCTCGGTGGGCCGGGCGTGCGGGACGGTCGGCGGGGCGGGCTCGCCCGGGGGCGTGGGCGTGGGCTGGGGCGTGCGCTCGGTCGCCGGCCGGCGGGGGTCGGGTGTGGGCCGCTCCGCCGGTTCCGGCGGCTGTGCGTACGGGTTGTCGGCGTGAGCGCCGCCCGACTGACCCGGTACGCCCGGTCGCTGAGGTGGCTGAAGGCCAAAACTGGTGGGCTCGTACGGCCCGTAGGAGGCTCCCCCGTCATTGCTCATGCCCCATCCCTACCCCGCCGGGCACCCCGGTTTCCAGCCACGTCCCCCACTTGTGACCGGGGTGATGCACGCGCCGGGGCGCGCCCGAGGGAGCCCCACCGGTGTCCGCGCGCCGCCCGCTCGCGCCCGCCCGTACTCCTCGCAGCACTCACCGCCGTACGAACGTGTCGACCGCCGCGTCGAAGTACTGCCGCGCCTGCGCCGCGTCCCGGACCGGCGCGGAGACCCACACGTCCACCATCTCGCCGCCCTCCTGCCAGCACAGGTCGAAGGTGCGCCGGTCGCCCTCCCCCGCGGCGGGGCCGTCCCGGGTGAACTCCCACAGGGCGGCGGGCCGGCCGTTCCGCGTGGTCGCCGTGACCCGGCCGTCGCGGTAGCCGGGGTTCTCGCGCGGGCCGGTGGCGTCGGCGCGGCGCTGCGCCGCGAGCGGGCCGCCCCGTCCGGCGGCCGCCTCCTTGATGCCGAGCCGGTACGTGCCGCCGGGAGACACGTACAGGACCCGGGACCCGTCCACCTCGCGGCGGAACCCCTCGGGGACGGCGAGCGCGAACCCGGCGGGGTCCTGGGCGATGCGGTAGCCCTGGGGCGCCTGCGGCGAGGACGGCCGCGGGGTGGGGGTGGTCACGGTGACCGTGGGCGTCGGCGAGGCCTGCGGCGCCGAGGACGCGGCGGGTGGCGCGCCGCCCCCGTCGTCGTCCCTGCTCAGCAGCAGCGCCGCGGAGACGCCCGCGCCCGTGATGGCGGCAGCGAGAGCGGCGGCGACCAGGACGACCCGCCCGTGCCTGCCGTACGGGCCCGTGGGGGCCGCCCCGTACGGGCCCGCGGGGGCCGCCCCGTACGGGCCCGCGGGGAATTCCCACGCGGCGGGCCGCCGAGCGCCCCGGCGCCCGCTTCCCCGCCGACGACCGCCGTCGCGGGCGGCGGGCCGCCCCGCGAGCCCCGGCCGCCCCACCGCCCCGGTCCGCCGGGAGAGCCCGGCCAGGCCCGGCAGTCCGTGCGTCCCCGGCAGCCGGTGCAGGCCGGACCGCCCGGCCCGGGGTCTCTCCGGCGTCACCGCCGGCATCCGCCCCGTCTCGACGTACGCTTGGAGCATCACCTTCGCCCCGGCCGCGTCCAGCCGGCGTGCCGGGTCGCGGTCGAGGAGGCCGAGCACGACCGGCAGGAGCGGCGCGGCGGCCGACGGCGGGCGTATCTCGTCGTAGACGACGGCGTGCAGGACCCCGCTGATCGAGTCGCGCCGGAACGGCGACTCCCCGGCCAGCGCCGTGACCAGGAGCGCACCGAGCGACCACAGGTCGGACTCGGGCCCGGTCCGCTCCCCCGCCATCCGCTCCGGCGCGGTGTACTCGGGCGAGCCCACGAACGACCCGACCTCGGTGAGCGTGGTCGCCCCGCTGAGCTGCGCGATCCCGAAGTCGGTGAGCACGACACGGCCGGAGGCGCGCTCCAGGAGTACGTTGGCGGGCTTGAGGTCGCGGTGCAGGATGCCCGCCTCGTGCGCGGTGCTCAGGGCGCCGAGCAGGTCGATGCCCATCCGCGCGACGGCGTACGCGTCCAGCGGGCCGCCGCGCGCGATCCGCCCCGCCAGCGAACCGCCCTCGATCAACTCCATGACGATGTACGGCTGTTCGTCCTGCACGACCACGTCGTGGACGACGATGACGTGCGGGTGCCGCAGCTGCGCCACCGCCCGCGCCTCGCGCAGCGTGCGCTCGCGCCGCTGTTCGGCCTCGGCGTCGGAGAGGGTTTCGTCGCGGGCCAGTTCCTTGACCGCCACCTGGCGTTCGAGGAGCAGGTCGCTGGCGCGCCACACGAGCCCCATGCCGCCCCGCCCGAGCCGCGCCTCCAGGCGGTAACGGCCAGCGATCACACGGGTGTTGCCCCCGCCGGTACCGGCACCGCCGACCCCGCCGGCACCCGCCCCGCCGGCGTGGTCTCCCAGGCTCCCCATGCGGCCATCATTCCCCAGACGTGCGCGAACGAAATGGGTCCCGGCACGCCGCGGGCGGGTTCCGGCCGTTGCCGCCGCGCTCCATGGCGGGCGGCCCGGCGGCTCAGTGCTCCCGCCACCCCTGGAGCATCGCGTCGAACTGCTCGCGGGTGGCCGACCAGTTGCCGGCCGGCGCCGACAGGTAGATCGCGTACTCGACGCCGTCGCGGGCGCGGTACGTCTGCTCGATGGCGCGGCGCGGGCCCGCGGTCGTGTCGTTCGCGCCCGCCTTCCAGCTGAACTCCCACAGGGAGCCCTGCTGGTCGCGGAAGGTGTTGGAGTTCATCTGCAACCGCCGGTAGCCGGTGAGCTTGGGCCTGAGGCCCTTCTCCAGGGACAGCTGATGGGTGTAGGAGCTCTCGAACTGCGGGTTCTTGTCGACGGCGATGCGCAGGAAGCGGCGGCCGCCGTCCGGCGTGTAGTCGACCTGATTGCCGTCGACCTCGCGCTTCCACGACTTGGGCAGCATGAGGCTGAAGCCCTCGGGGTCCTTCACCCGCTCCCAGTCGTCGGGGATGCCGCCGACCGTCCTGCCGGGCCCGCCGTCGTCCGCCGCGCTCGTATCGCCGTCCGCGAACTGCAGATAGCCGAAGACGCCGCCCCCGCCGAGCAGCGCGGCCACGACGACGGCGACGGCCGCGGGCCAGCGGCGGCGCCGGTGCGCGGCCCCATCGGGGGTGATGACCGTGACCGAGTCACGGTCCGTATGGCCTCCCGGTACGGGGGTGTCGGCGCCGCCGACGGGCGCGGGCGACGCGGGTGGCACGGCCGGCGAGTGGGCGGTGCGGGTGGCGTCGGTGGAGTGGCCGGCGTGGGCGCCGTGGGCGGGCCTGGTGTCCGGTGCGGGGGTGTCGGGGTGCGTGGAGGGCACGGAGGGCTGGGCCGCGTGCGGGTGGGCCGGGCCCCGGGTGCCCTGGGGCGTCCCGGCGGCCGGGTGCACCTGCGTCGGCACGTACGCCTGCGCCCGCTGCGAGCGCCTGCCCTCGGCGGCCTCGGCCAGCATCTGCTCGGCCTCGTCGGCCGTCGGCCGGGCCTCAGGGTCCTTGCGCAGCAGCGCGCTGATCACCGGGCCGAGAACGCCCGCGTGTTCCAGCGGTGCGGGCTCCTCCGTGACCACCGCCTGCATCGTGCCGAGCGGCGAGGTGCGCCGGAACGGCGAGAACCCCTCCACCGCCGTGTACAGCGTGGCGCCGAGCGCCCACAGGTCGGAGGCGGGCCCGGGGTTGCCGCCGCTGACCCGCTCCGGGGCCAGATAGTCGACGGAGCCGACGACCTCGCCGGTCCGCGTGATCGTGGAGTCGCCCTCGATCGCGGCGATGCCGAAGTCGGTGAGGAGGATGCGCCGGTCCTCGGAGAGGAGGACGTTGCCGGGCTTCACGTCGCGGTGCAGGACGCCCGCGGCGTGCGCGGCGCGCAGGGCCCGCAGGGTCCACAGGCCGATGCGGGCGGCCTCCACCGGCTCGACGCGGTGGTCGTCCTTGACGGCGTCCGCCAGCGAACGGCCCTCGACCAGCTCCATCACGATCCAGGGCCGCTCGTCGTACTCGATGACGTCGTGGACGGTGACGACGGCGGGGTGGTTGATGCGGGCGGCGGCGCGCGCCTCCGTCTGGGTCCGCGCGAACAGGACGGCGCGGTCGGCCTCCTGCACGAACTGGGCAGCCGTCAGTTCCTTCACGGCGACGGTCCGGTGCAGCACCTCGTCCCGTGCGCGCCACACCCGGCCCATGCCACCGCGGCCGATGGTCTCGGCGAGTCGGTAGCGGCCCGCGAGGACCAGGCCCTGCATCTGATTCACGTTTCCCCACAATGGTCTTGGCAGGCCCAGGTTAAGGAGCGGGGAGCGGACAGGGAACCACAGGGGGGCTTCGGAGACCGCACTGTGACGCATGCCGTGCATGTCCCGAGTGCCGGAATCGGCTCAATCGGTGGCCTGATACGTGGCCGAAGCCTGTTCGTACAGGCGTGTGACCTCATCCCTCTCCGCCTCGGGCCCGCGGACCTGGACCACGTGGTACCTGCCCGCGACGACCATCGCGAGATTGCGTACGAAGACCTCGCGGCCCGCGTCGTCCTGCCAGGTGAACTGGCCCTCCGCCATGGCCCGTCCGCCCACGTCGATGCGGCGCATGCCGCTGGAGGTCGCCCAGGAGGAGTCGCGGAACGGCTGGAGTTCGCGCTCGTGCTCGCGCTGGTACTTCATCGGGTCGCTGCCGTAGCCGCCCGTGGTGTCGCGCCCCGGGACGAGCAGCAGCTCGAAGTCCCCGTGCGTGTACCGGACCTGGCCCCGCCCGTTCTTGGGCTGCCGGTCCCAGCCGCTCGCGACGGCGACACGGAAGCCGGCGGGATCCTTGCGGACGGTGAAACCGCGCGGCACCTCGGGCCCTGCGGTCTGCGGTTCCTGGGAGCTGGGGCTCTTGCCGGGCTTGTCCTTGTCCTTGTTGCTGTCCTTGTTGCTGTCCTTGCCCTTGTTGCTGTCCTTGTCGCTGTCGTCACTGCCGCTCGGGGAGTTGGAGCGGCCGGGCTCTCCGCTCGGTGCCGAGCTGACCTCACCGGCGGCGCCCGCGCGATCACCCGACGCGCCGTCATCGTTCTTGGGCATGAACACCATCGCGTACACGATGGCCGCGACGAGCCCGATCAGGATGGCGATCAGCAGCAGCCGCCCGAGCGAACGAGGGCGGGCCGGGCCGCGGGCGGCCTTGGGCGTACGGGACTCACGAGGCTCGCGGGACTGACGGGACTCGCGAGGGTGGCGGGGCTCGCGAGGCAGTTCCGACTCGTGGGAGAGGCGGGGCTCGCGTAACGGCCGTGGCTCGTGCGGGGGCCGTGCCGACGCCGCGGGCGGCATCTCCCTGGCCTCGCGGCCGTGTCCGACGGCCCGCGCCGTGCCCTTCCCCTTGCCGCCTCCGCCTCCACTTCCACCTATGCCTATGCCTATGCCTTTGCCTTTGCCGCGCTTGTGGCGCCCGCGCCCGAAGCCCGGACCGCCGCCCGCGGCACCGGCCGCCGCGCCGCCGCGCCGTCTGCGCACGACCTCGCCACGCCTGCGGACGATGGGCAGCCGCCCGGCGTCGTACGCGGGCACCGGCACGACGTGCGCCCCGGCCTCCGGCTCCGGCGCGGACCGCACCAACGAGCGCAGCCAGCCGCTCAGTTCCTCGAAGTCGATCCGCTCCGTGGGGTCCTGACGCAGCAACGACTCGACGACGGGCCGCAGCGCCCCGCACTCCTCGGCGAAGGCGGGCGGCTCGGCGCACACGAGCTGGACGAGCTCGGCCGTGCTGTCCTCGGGGTACGGCGCGTGTCCCTGCACGGCGCGGAAGAGCAGCGCGCCGAGGGCCCACAGGTCGGTGGCGGGGCCGATCGGCGCGGCGAGCCGCCAGTTCTCGTGCACGGGGCCGGCCTGCTCGGGCGACCACCGCTCGGTGACGGCGCCGACGACGACCATGCGCGCGAGCCGGGCGCGCTCGGCGGCGAGGGCGGTGGTGGGGCCGCGGGACGCGGTGCCGTCGCCGGGTCCGTCGTCCCATCCGCCACGGGCGTCAGGGGGCGTGTGGCGGCTCTCAGGGCTGCTCTCAGGGGCGGTTTCCGGGCCGCCCTCAAGGTGGGGGCGGCGGCTGCCCGTGTGCCCCCCACTGTGTGCGCGCTCGCCCGCGCCCGCGTCGGCGCCCTGCGGTCCGGCCGCACGCCGTGCGGCCGGGACGCCGCTCCGCGGCACCGCACCGTGCCACGGCTTGGTGACCGCCACGCCGTAGGGGTCCGGAATCCGCCCGGCCGTCCCGGTCGTGGCGGCCGTATCCTCACCGGATCCACCGTCACCGGATCCACCGTCACCGGACCATCCCCGCGTGCCGGAATCGCGGCCTCCGGGTCCGCCGATGCCAGACCCCCGACCGCCGGACTCACGACCACCGGACTCCCGACCGCCGGACTCACGGCCATCCATCTCCCGGCCGCCGAACCCAGGACCGCCCGGCTCCCCGCCGCCGAATCCGCGATCACCGCCCTCACGGCCACCGGCCCCGTACCCCCGCGAGGCTTCACTCACCCGCGAGGCCTCACTCACCCGCGCCGCGGCCCGCGCTCCCGCGTGGTACGCCGCGATGGCGCCACCCGCTCGCCCACCCTTCGCGTCCCGCCCCGCGGACTCCGGCGCGGGTTCCAGCGCCATGCTCCCCGCGTCGTAGCGGGCGTCCCCCGGGGCCGCGGCCACCGCACGGGCCGCCCCGCCGGCTCCGCCCGCCTCCCGCGTCCCGCGCGCCTCACCGGGCTCACCCGTCTCGTCCGCCCCGGCGGATTGCCCGTACCCCGCCACATTCCCGACCGAACCCGCCGAGCCGGCCGCCTCCCCGGCCTCCGCCGGCCGGGGGTCGTACCCGCAGAGCGCCTCCTCGGCCGCCCCGGCCGCGAGGCCCGTCAGCATCACACGGCCGTCGTCGCAGATCAGTACCGTCCGCGCGGTGATGTTCCGGTGCACCCAGCCGTGGCCGTGCAGGACCCGCAGCGCCGCGAGGACGTCCGCCGCGACCTCCGCCGCGCGGTACGGGCTCAGCGGCCGGTCCGCGAGGAGCGCCGCCAGCGGCCGGGCCGCCACCAACTCGCTGACTATCCACAGCGAGCCGCCCTCCGCGAACACGTCGAAGACCTGGTCCAGGCGCGGGTGGTCCGGTATCTGCGCGGCGGTCTGGGCCGCCTCGATCGCGCGCCGCACCGCCGGGTCCGTGGGCCTGCGCGTCGTGCGGGAGGCGGCGCGCCGGATCCCGGCGCCGCCGTTCCTGGCCCGCGGCACGAAGCCCGCGGGCAGGTCGGCCATGTCGAGCTCGGCGTCATACGGCCCGGCGCCCTGCGGCTCGCTCTCGCCGACCACCTCGGCGTCGACGATCTCCGGCAACGGCACCTGCCGGACCAGGACTTCCTGCCCGCTGTACGTGTCGAAGGCGCGGGACTCGGCCAGCTCGTACTCGTCCGAGGGGGGCAGCGGCAGGCGGTAGCGGTCGGCGAGCACCCGTCCCGCGTAGTCGTCCACGTCGCCTCCCCCGTCCGCCGGGTGGTCAAATCCGTACGTTTTGCGGTCCGTTGCGGCTGCTTACGGTCCGCGACAACTCACGATACGTGCCGGAGGTGAACCACAATGAGGGGATACGAGATCTCGGGCTCAGGACTTCGGGCTCAGGACTTCGGCTCGAACGTCTTGGTGAGCGTCCGCCATGTGGCGCGCCGCTGCTCGCCGTCCCAGTCGTCGGCCTTGGCCGTGTACATCATCCCGTAGCCCAAGCCGCCGTTGACGACGAAGCCCCGGTCGATGGAGCGGTACTTGGTCCCGCCGTCGACATAGGTGAACTCCCAGTCGGCCGTGTTCCAGCCGCGGAAGCCGACCTTCTCTATGCGGATCTTGTGATACTGCGACCGGACCATGTAGCGCTCCTGGTTCTTCCAGTCGCGCACCGGGTCGTCCTTGGGCGAGGTCGTCCAGCCGACCAGCAGCTTCTGCCCGTCGGGGCCGGAGAACCGCGCACCCGCCCGGCTCGTCGACCCGTACTTCCAGCCCTTCGGCAGCCCGATCTTGAAGCCCTGGCCGTGCTTGTACGTCGACTCCGCGCCGTCCTCGGGCTTCTTGCCGCCCTCGTCCTTGCCCTGGCCCTTGTCGTCCTGGCCCTTGTCGTCCTCGCCCTTGCCCTCGCCCGAGCCGGAACTCGCCTCCCCGGACGGATCCTTGGACTGGTCGTCCCCGGTTCCGCTGCCCTTGTCTGCGTCCTTGCCGCTGTCCTTGCCGGAGTCACCGGCACTCGCCCCGCTGGACGCGGCCTTGTCGCCGCCCTTGTTGTCCTCGGCGCCGGATCCGTCGCCCCCGAGCGCGAGGGCGAGCACCGTGCCGAGCACCGCGAGGACGACCACCACGGAGAGGATGACCAGCGTCCGGCGCGGCACCACGTCGGTGAGCGACGCCTTGACCGGCGGCCGCGGCCGGCCGCCGCCCGCGCCGGACGGTGAACCGGCGGGCGCCGACGCGGACGCCCCGGCACCGCGCGCGGCGGCCGCCTTGCGCACGGACTGCACCGCGCCCTTGAAGCGGTCGGCTGCCGCCTCCGCCGTACGTCCGGCGGCGGCCCCGGCGGACGACCCGGCGGCGGCGCCGCCCGCGCCTCCGGAGCCCTGCGCCGCACCGGCGGCCCCGGCAGCCCCGCCGGCCACGCCCGTGGCCTTGGCGGGCTTCGTCAGCCTGGTCGTCTTCGCGGGCCGCGGCGGCTTCTGGGCCTTCGGCGTCTTCGGAGTCTTCGGTGCCTTCGAGGGGGCGGGCGGGACCGGCGGCAGCGGGACGACCTTGGTCGCCTCCACCGGCTCCGGCTCCGCCTTGATCTCCGGGGAGTGGATGACGTCCATGAGGAGCGCCCGCGCCCCGGCGTCGTCGAGCCGCTGCTCGGGGTCCTTGGCGAGCAGGCCGTAGATGACCTTCTCCAACGGCCCGGCGTTCTCGGGCTGTTCGACGTCCTCGGTCATCACCGCGGTCAGGGTCGCGATGGCCGACCCCTTGTCGTACGGGGGCACGCCCTCGACGGACGCGTACAGCAGACCGCCCAGCGACCACAGGTCGGCGGCGGGCCCGGGCTTGTGGCCGCGGGCGCGCTCCGGGGAGATGTACGAGGGCGCGCCGACGAGCATGCCGGTGGAGGTGATCGACGGGTCGCCCTCGACCTGCGCGATGCCGAAGTCCGTGAGCACGACCCGGCCGTCCTCGGCGATCAGCACGTTCGACGGCTTCACGTCGCGGTGCAGGATCCCCTCGCGGTGCGCGGAGCGCAGCACGTCGAGCACGGCGAGGCCCACCTCTGCCGCGCGCCGCGGCGTGAGCACGCCGTCCTCGCGGATCACCTCCGCGAGCGACTTGCCCTCGACCAGCTCCATCACGATCCACGGGCGGTCGTCCTCGTCGACCACGTCGTAGACGGTCACGGCGCTGGTGTTGCGGATCCGCGCGATCGCCTTGGCCTCGCGCAGCGTCCGCGTGATGAGCCGCCGCTTCTCCTCCTCGTCGATGCTCGAGGGGAACCGCAGCTCCTTCACCGCGACCGTACGGCCAAGCGTCTCGTCCTTGGCGCGCCAGACCGTGCCCATGCCACCGCGGCCGAGCACCTCTCCCAGCCGGTACCGGCCGGCGAGGAGACGTTCGCTCTTGTCCCGACGGGCCTCACCCGTCTGCTCCGCGTCCGACATGCGTCCCCTCTGCTGCTACCGCTGCTACCCGAGCAACCCGCCCTGACAGAGCCTTCATTGTCCCTTACTCGGGGACCGGCCGATGCCCAGGGTCCAGGGTCCCTCTTCCCGTCCCTCATGTTGGACCGCGCGACGGGAGGGGCCACCGCGCCAACACCGCGTCCCCTGGCGGAGATCGCCCTCGGGGCGACCGCCGTCAGCCTGGCGATGGGCCGGCCACAACCCGTGGCACCGGCCACGGACGCCACTCTTCCGCTGCTCACCGGCCGAGGCAAGCCCCGGCTCCGGTACCCCTGAGCGGCGCCGCACCCCAGGAACACCGATCGTCCCGGTACGCCCCATCGGACACCCCCCGGCGGGGCCGACGGATCGTCATTTACCGTGCCGCCACGGACAAGTCGGCCGAAGGAGGACAGGAACCGGAGCCGGGTGCCCGGAGCCGTCGGGTCAGTTGAGCGGCACGATGTCCGGCGCCCCGAGGCGCGCCGCGTCCGCCGTCAGGTCGTCCGGCTGGCGCTGCGACTCCCGCTCGGCCTCCACCCGCTTCTCGTAGTGCTGCACCTCGCGCTCGATCTGGTCCTTGTCCCAGCCGAGGACGGGCGCCATCAGCTCGGCGCACTCCCGGGCGCTGCGGGTGCCCCGGTCGAACGTCTCGATGGAGATGCGGGTGCGCCGGGTCAGCACGTCGTCGAGGTGGCGGGCGCCCTCGTGCGACGCGGCGTAGACGATCTCTGCCTTGAGGTAGTCGTCGGCGCCCGGCAGCGGCTCGCCCAGCTTCGGGTCCGCGGTGATGAGTTCGAGCACCTCCTCGGCGAGCGATCCGAACCGGTTCAACAGGTGCTCGACGCGCACCACATGAAGGCCCGTCCGGGCGGCGATCCGCGCGCGGGCGTTCCACAGCGCCCTGTACCCCTCGGCGCCGACGAGCGGGATGTCCTCCGTGACGCACTCGGCGACCCGCTGGTCGAGGCCGTGCACCGCCTCGTCGACGGCGTCCTTGGCCATCACGCGGTACGTCGTGTACTTGCCGCCGGCGACGACCACCAGGCCGGGCGCCGGGTGGGCGACCGTGTGCTCCCGCGACAGCTTGCTGGTGGCGTCCGACTCACCGGCGAGCAGCGGGCGCAGGCCCGCGTACACCCCCTGGACGTCGTCGCGGGAGAGCGGGACGGCGAGGACCGAGTTCACGTGCTCCAGGAGGTAGTCGATGTCGGCGCTGGAGGCGGCCGGGTGGGCCTTGTCCAGGTCCCAGTCCGTGTCGGTCGTGCCGACGATCCAGTGCCGCCCCCAGGGGATGACGAAGAGGACGCTCTTCTCGGTCCGCAGGATCAGGCCGGTGGACGCGTTGATCCGGTCCTTCGGTACGACCAGATGGATGCCCTTGGACGCCCTGACGTGGAACTGGCCGCGCTCGCCGACCATCGCCTGGGTGTCGTCCGTCCACACGCCGGTGGCGTTGACGATCTGCTTGGCGCGGATCTCGTACTCCCCGCCGCCCTCCACGTCCTGCACCCGGGCGCCGACGACGCGCTCGCCCTCGCGCAGGAAGCCGGTGACCTTCGCGCGGTTGGCGACCTTCGCCCCGTACGCCGAAGCGGTGCGCACCAAGGTGGCGACATAGCGGGCGTCGTCCATCTGGGCGTCGTAGTACTGCATGGCGCCGACCAGGGCGTCCTTCTTCAGGCACGGGGCCACCCGCAGGGCGTGGCGGCGCGTCAGATGGCGGTGCATGGGCAGGCCGCGGCCGTGTCCGCGGGACATCGACATCGCGTCGTAGAGCGCGACGCCTGAGCCCGCGTACAACCTCTCCCAGCCCTTGTGCTGCAAGGGGTAGAGGAACGGCACCGGCTTCACGAGATGCGGGGCGAGCCGCTCCAGGAGCAGGCCGCGCTCCTTCAGCGCCTCCCGGACGAGCGCGAAGTCGAGCATCTCCAGATAGCGCAGCCCGCCGTGGATCAGCTTGCTGGACCGGCTCGACGTGCCCGAGGCCCAGTCCCGCGCCTCGACCAGGCCGGTGGACAGGCCACGGGTCACCGCGTCCAGGGCGGTGCCCGCGCCGACCACGCCCGCGCCCACCACCAGGACGTCCAGCTCCCGCTCGGCCATTCCCGCAAGTGACCCGGCGCGCTCCGCCGGCCCCAGTGTCGCTGTCCTCACCGCTGCCTCCCGCATGGATCGGGTGTGGTCGGACTCACATCATGCCCAGATTTCCCCGCGGTCCGCTGAGCGCGGCCCCCACCTGTGGACAACACTCCGGAACCCCACGCCGCGCAATACCGCAAATCGGTCATATTTACTCCTAGTCTGACATTGCGCTGGTCCGCCTTGTCCACAGGACTTGCGCACTCGTCTCACTCCGGCTATTGGGAGGACGGCCCACCGCCATGCCCGCAGATCTCGCCGTCATCGGTCTCGGCCACCTCGGCCTGCCCCTCGCCCAGGCCGCCGTCGCACGCGGCATCGCCACCATCGGCTACGACCCCGCCCGCGCCGCCGACCTGGCCGTCGGCCGGCTGCCCTGCGACGGCGCCGAGTCCACCCTCACCGCCGCCGACGTCCGCCGGATGCTCTCGGGGGGCTTCCGGCCGACCGTCAACCCGGCCGAGCTCGGCCGGGTCCGCACCGCCGTCATCTGCGCCCCCACTCCACCGGCCGCGGACCGCTCACTCGACCTCGGCCAGGTGGCCGAGGCCGCCCGGGCCCTGGCCGCGCGCCTGCGCCCGCACACCACCGTGATCCTGGAGTCCCCCGCGTACCCGGGCACCACGGAGGAATTCCTGCGCCCCATCCTCGAATCGGGCTCCGGCCTGCGCGCGGGACGCGACTTCCACCTCGCGTACTCCCCCGGGCGCCTCGACCCGGGCAACCGCGCCCACGGCTACGCGGGCACCCCCAAGGTCATCGGCGGCCTCACCCCGGCCTGCACCGAGTCGGCCGCCGCCTTCTACGGCCGCCTCACCGACAAGGTCGTCCGCGCCCGCGGCCCCCGCGAGGCCGAGACCGTGCACCTCCTGGAGACCAACTACCGGCACGTCAACATGGCCCTGGTCAACGAGATGGCGGTGCTCTGCCACGACATGGGCATCGACCTGTGGGACGTCATCCGCTGCGCCGAGACCAAGCCGTTCGGGTTCCAGGCCTTCCGGCCGGGGCCCGGCGTCGGCGGCCACGGCGTCCCCCTGGACATCCCGGGACCGGCCCGCGGCGCCCGCCCCCTGCGCATGGTCGAGCTGGCCCAGCAGGTCAACGACCGCATGCCGCAGTACGTCATCCAGCGCTCGGCGACCCTCCTCAACGAGCACGGCAAGTCCGCCCGCGGCGCCCGCGTCCTGCTCCTCGGCGTGACCTACAAGCCCGACCTCGCCGACCAACAGGGCGCCCCCGCACAGGAAGTGGCGACCCGTCTCATGGAGCTCGGCGCGGCCGTCAGCTACCACGACCCCTACGTGCCCAACTGGAGCATCCTCGGCCGCCCCGTCCCGCGCGCGGACTCGCTCTACGAAGCGGCGGCCGACGCCGACCTGACGATCCTGCTCCAGCACCACCGCACGTACGACCTGCAAGGTCTCGCGGTCAAGGCCCAGCTGCTCCTGGACACCAGGGGCGCGACTCCGGCAGGCGCCGCCCACCGCCTCTAGGCACGCGCGCGTGCCTGGAGACGGAGAAGGGCCCGGACGCATCGGCGTCCGGGCCCTTCTCCGAGGTCATACGTGCAGCGCGCGCGTCACCGCTTGTGCTGCGAGTCCGCGACCGTCACCTCGACGCGCTGGAACTCCTTGAGCTCGCTGTAGCCCGTCGTCGCCATCGCGCGGCGCAGCGCCCCGAAGAAGTTCATCGAGCCGTCCGGGATGTGCGAGGGACCGGCGAGGATCTCCTCGGTCGTGCCGACCGTGCCGAGGTCGACCTTCTTGCCGCGCGGCACGTCCTCGTGGACGGCCTCCATGCCCCAGTGGTGGCCCTTGCCGGGCGCGTCCGTGGCGCGGGCCAGCGGGGAGCCCACCATCACGGAGTCCGCGCCGCACGCGATGGCCTTGGGCAGGTCGCCGGACCAGCCCACGCCGCCGTCGGCGATGACGTGCACGTACCGGCCGCCGGACTCGTCCATGTAGTCACGGCGGGCGGCCGCGACGTCGGCGACGGCGGTGGCCATCGGCACCTGGATGCCCAGGACGTTGCGCGTGGTGTGCGCGGCGCCGCCGCCGAAGCCGACCAGGACGCCCGCGGCGCCGGTGCGCATCAGGTGCAGGGCCGCGGTGTACGTGGCGCAGCCGCCGACGATGACCGGAACGTCCAGCTCGTAGATGAACTGCTTCAGGTTCAGCGGCTCGGCGGCACCGGAGACGTGCTCGGCGGAGACCGTGGTGCCGCGGATCACGAAGATGTCGACGCCGGCGTCCACGACGGCCTTGGAGAACTCGGCGGTGCGCTGCGGCGAGAGCGCGGCGGCGGTGACGACGCCCGCGTCACGCACCTCCTTGATGCGCTGCCCGATCAGGTCGGCCTTGATGGGGGCCGCGTAGATCTCCTGGAGGCGCCGGGTCGCGGTCTCCGCGTCCAGCTCGGCGATCTCGTCGAGCAGCGGCTGCGGGTCCTCGTACCGCGTCCAGAGGCCCTCCAGGTTCAGGACGCCGAGGCCGCCCAGCTCACCGATGCGGATGGCGGTCTGCGGGGAGACCACCGAGTCCATGGGGGCCGCCAGGAAGGGCAGCTCGAAGCGGTAGGCGTCGATCTGCCACGCGATCGAGACCTCCTTCGGGTCGCGGGTGCGCCGGCTCGGTACGACGGCGATGTCGTCGAAGGCGTACGCGCGGCGGCCGCGCTTGCCGCGCCCGATCTCGATCTCAGTCACGTTGTGGGGCCTTTCCCTCTTGGTCTGCCCGTCCAGTATCCCCGACGCACACGGAAGGGGCGGTCCCGGTGATCCGGGGCCGCCCCTCCACGCTCACGCGTGAGCCGGAGACTGCTCGGTACGGACTACTTGGTACGGCTGTAGTTCGGCGCCTCGACCGTCATCTGGATGTCGTGCGGGTGGCTCTCCTTGAGGCCCGCGGACGTGATCCGGACGAAACGGCCGTTGGCCTGCAGGTCGGGGACGGTGCGCCCGCCGACGTAGAACATCGACTGGCGCAGGCCGCCGACGAGCTGGTGGACGACCGCGGAGAGCGGGCCGCGGTAGGGCACCTGGCCCTCGATGCCCTCGGGCACCAGCTTCTCGTCGGAGGCGACGCCCTCCTGGAAGTAGCGGTCCTTGGAGAAGGACTTCCGCTCGCCGCGGGTCTGCATCGCGCCGAGCGAGCCCATGCCCCGGTAGGACTTGAACTGCTTGCCGTTGATGAACATCAGCTCACCCGGGGACTCCTCGCAGCCGGCGAGCAGCGAGCCCAGCATGACCGTGTCCGCACCGGCGACGAGCGCCTTGGCGATGTCTCCGGAGTACTGCAGGCCGCCGTCGCCGATGACCGGGACACCGGCCTCCTTGGCGGCGAGCGAGGCCTCGTAGATGGCCGTCACCTGCGGCACGCCGATGCCGGCGACGACACGCGTGGTGCAGATGGAGCCGGGACCCACGCCGACCTTGATGCCGTCGACACCGGCGTCGATGAGGGCCTTGGCGCCGTCACGGGTGGCGATGTTGCCGCCGATGACGTCCACCCGCGGGGCGTCGGACTTGATCTTGGCGACCATGTCGCCGACCAGCCGGGAGTGGCCGTGCGCGGTGTCGACGACGATGAAGTCGACGCCCGCGGCGACGAGGGCCTGGGCGCGCTCGAACGCGTCGCCCGCGACCCCCACGGCGGCACCGACCAGGAGGCGGCCCTCCCCGTCCTTCGCGGCGTTCGGGTACTTCTCGGCCTTCACGAAGTCCTTGACCGTGATGAGGCCCTTGAGCACGCCCGCGTCGTCGACCAGCGGAAGCTTCTCGATCTTGTGGCGGCGCAGCAGCTCCATGGCGTCCACGCCGGAGATGCCGACCTTGCCGGTGACCAGCGGCATCGGCGTCATGACCTCGCGCACCTGGCGCGTGCGGTCCGACTCGAAGGCCATGTCGCGGTTGGTGACGATGCCGAGCAGCTTGCCGGCCGCGTCGGTCACCGGGACGCCGCTGATGCGGAACTTGGCGCAGATCGCGTCGGCCTCGGCGAGCGTCGCGTCCGGGTGCACCGTGATCGGGTCGGTGACCATGCCGGACTCGGAGCGCTTCACCAGGTCGACCTGGTTGGCCTGGTCGGCGATGGAGAGGTTGCGGTGCAGCACACCGACGCCGCCCTGCCGCGCCATGGCGATCGCCATACGGGCCTCGGTGACCTTGTCCATCGCGGCGGAGAGCAGCGGGACGTTCACCCGGACGTTCTTGGAGACGAGCGAGGATGTGTCGATCTGGTCGGGCGCCATGTCCGACGCGCCCGGCAGCAGCAGCACGTCGTCGTAGGTCAGCCCGAGTGTCGCGAACTTCTCGGGCACTCCGTCGACGTTTGCAGTCATGACACCTTCCCCAAATGGCCTTGATCGGTGCGGATGTCCATGCTAACGGCAGGCGGAGGTGTCTCATTCCACGAGCAAGATCATCGGAAAGCTTTGTACGTTCACACGTACGCGCCCCGCGCGCTCGCTCCCGGAGCGCTACTGCTCGGCGAGCGCCCGCAGGCGGCTCAGCGCCCGGTGCTGGGCGACCCGCACCGCGCCGGGTGACATGCCCAACATCTGTCCCGTCTCCTCGGCCGTGAGCCCGACCGCGATGCGCAGGAGCAGCAGCTCGCGCTGGTTGTCCGGGAGGTTGGCGAGGAGCTTCTTGGCCCACTCCGCGTCACTGCTGAGCAGCGCGCGCTCCTCCGGGCCGAGCGAGTCGTCGGGTCGCTCGGGCATCTCGTCGGACGGCACGGCGGTGGAGCCGGGATGGCGCATCGCCGCTCGCTGGAGGTCGGCCACCTTGTGCGCCGCGATCGCGAAGACGAAGGCCTCGAAGGGGCGCCCGGTGTCCTTGTAGCGCGGCAGCGCGAGGAGTACGGCGACGCAGACCTCCTGCGCCAGGTCCTCCACGAAGTGCCGTGCGTCACCCGGCAGTCGGGACAGCCGGGTGCGGCAGTAGCGCAGGGCCAGGGGGTGCACATGTGCGAGAAGGTCGTGCGTGGCCTGCTCGTCGCCTTCGACGGCGCGAAGGACGAGGGCACCGATCACCGTCGTCTTGTCATCGCGCATCGGTCCATGGTGCCTTGGAGGCGACTGGTCCGCGGCACCGCGTCCGTAGTTGTGCACTGAAGCGTTATGAGCAGGTGCGCCGGAACTCATCTCCTGCGCCCTCCCCTCCCGCTCGATCGACTCGTCCCCGAGGAACTCCACATCTCAAGGATGCGGCATCGGCGGCGAAACAAGCAGCGGCGGGCGTCGGTCGCCCCGCCCACCACACGGCGGGCGGGGATCGCGGGCCCCCCGCGGCGGCACATTCAGCGGACCAGACCCCAGCGGAAACCGAGCGCCACCGCGTGGGCGCGGTCCGAGGCGCCGAGCTTCTTGAACAGCCGCCTGGCGTGCGTCTTCACGGTGTCCTCGGAGAGGAAGAGCTCGCGCCCGATCTCCGCGTTCGAACGGCCGTGGCTCATACCCTCGAGCACCTGGATCTCACGCGCGGTGAGGGTGGGCGCGGCGCCCATCTCGGCCGAGCGCAGCCTGCGCGGGGCGAGCCGCCACGTCGGGTCGGCGAGCGCCTGCGTGACGGTCGCGCGCAGCTCGGCGCGCGAGGCGTCCTTGTGCAGATAGCCGCGGGCGCCGGCGGCGACCGCGAGCGCGACACCGTCCAGGTCCTCGGCGACGGTGAGCATGATGATGCGCGCACCGGGGTCGGCGGACAGCAGCCGCCGGACGGTCTCGACGCCGCCCAGGCCGGGCATGCGTACGTCCATCAGAATCAGGTCGGAGCGGTCGGCGCCCCAGCGGCGGAGGACTTCCTCGCCGTTGGCCGCTGTCGTCACGCGCTCGACACCGGGCACGGTCGCGACCGCGCGGCGGAGCGCCTCTCGGGCAAGCGGGGAGTCGTCGCAGACGAGGACCGATGTCATGACTGTCCTCCGCGGCTCTCACAGCTGCTGCGCGTCACCTTGAGCCTCCAGGCTGGTACATATTCGTCACCTGTGCGGTTGACGCTCTCGGACACCTGCCCGAGCGCTTGTTCTTTCAACCGCCTCGCACTCTCAACGACGGTCACCCGAAAGAGTTACGGGGCAGTCAGCCACCTTCGGCACTCTACGTGAGGGCCCGGACACAGAGCAGAGCGCGCGGGAGACCCTCAACCTTTCATCACAAGCTATGCCCCATTTAGCGGCTTTTCTTCCCTTTTCCTAGTGTCTGTGGCTAGATTCGCAATGAGTCATATTTTCATCTCCTTAGACAGTAGATGTACGGTCATGGGCACCGTATCCGCGTAGAACGGCACCAAGGGGACCAGCAATGGCAGATTTCTCCCGCCTTCCCGGACCGAACGCAGATCTGTGGGACTGGCAGCTCCTCGCGGCCTGCCGCGGGGTCGACAGCTCGCTCTTCTTCCACCCGGAGGGCGAGCGGGGAGCGGCGCGCAGTGCTCGTGAGAACTCCGCCAAGGAGGTCTGCATGCGGTGCCCGGTGCGCGCGGAGTGCGCCGCTCACGCGCTCGCGGTGCGCGAGCCGTACGGCGTGTGGGGCGGACTGACCGAGGACGAGCGCGAAGAGCTCATGGGGCGGGCGCGCAACCGCCTGGTCACGACCTCGCCGGCCGCGGCGGGCCGGGGCGTCTCGCACGACGCCGTGGCGCACGACACCGTGTCGCACCACGCCGTTTCGCACAGCGCCGTGTCCCACAGCTGAAGGAACGTTTCTTCGAACAAGCGCCCGCGCAGGGCGACGATCAGCGGGCGGCGGCCCGCGCGAGATGGTCCAGCGTGGCGGCGACGGCCGGCACCTGCGCCAGGTCCGGCAGCGTGAGCGCGACGATCTCCCGCCGCACGGCGGGCTCCACCGTCACGGTGCGGGCGCCCATGGGGCGCACCGACTCGATCGCGAGCTCGGGCAGCACCGCAACCCCCAGGCCGGCGCCGACCAGACCGACCACCGCCGGATAGTCGTCGGTCGCGAAATCGATCCGGGGCACGAAGCCCGCGCTCTCGCAGACCTCCACCAGTTGCCTGCGGCAGCGGGGGCAGCCCGCGATCCACGACTCGTCGGCGAACTCCCCGATGGTGACCGACTCCGCGTCGGCGAGCCGGTGCCCCTCGGGTACGAGTCCGACGAGCCGGTCCGCGAGCAGCGGCCGTACGACCAGGTCGCCCCACTCCTCCGGGCCGGCCGCCCCCTCGTACCGGAAGGCCAGCGCGACGTCGCAGTCGCCCTCGCGCAGCATCTCCACCGAGCGCGGCGGCTCGGCCTCCACGAGGGAGACGCGGGTGCCGGGGTGGGCGGCGCGCAGGGCGGCGAGGGCGCAGGGGACGAGGGTGGAGCTGCCGCTGGGGAAGGAGACGAGCCGGACCCGGCCGGCGCGCAGGCCGGCGATGGCGGCCACCTCCTCCTCCGCGGCGGTGAGCCCGGCGAGGATGCCCGAGGCGTGCCGGACCAGGGCCTCGCCGGCCTGGGTGAGCCGCATCTCGCGGCCGGTGCGGATCAGGAGGGGCGTACCGGTCGAGGATTCCAGGGCCTTCATCTGCTGGCTGACGGCGGGCTGGGTGCAACCGAGCTCGCGGGCGGCGGCGGAGAAGGAGCCGGTGGCGGCCACGGCGCGCAGCACACGGAGATGTCGGGCCTCGATCATGGTTCGAGCATAAGCGATGCTTGGGCGCGGTGTGAAATATTGCCGGGCAGCTTTGAGGGGGGCTCGCCTAGCCTGCTCGTCATGGAGCTTCTTTCGGTAAACGCGGGCCGCCGCACGGCCGTCGACTACACCTCGTCCCCCACCGGCCGCACCGCCATCGGCAAGCAGCTGGTGCGCGGGCCCGTCCTGGTGACCGCGCCGGGCGCGCGGGGCATCGGCGGCAGCGGCCTGGCCGGGGACGAGATCGGGGACCTGCGCCACCACGGCGGCACCGACCAGGCGGTGTACGCCTATGCCCGGGAGGACCTCGACGCCTGGGAGCGGACCCTTGGACGGCCGCTGCCCAGCGGCACGTTCGGCGAGAACCTCACGACGTCCGGGGTCGACGTGAACGGCGCGCGGATCGGCGAGCGCTGGCGGATCGGCTCCGACCTGGTGCTCGAGGTGACGAGCGGGCGCATTCCCTGCCGTACGTTCCAGGGTCACCTCGGCGAGACGGGGTGGGTGAAGCGGTTCACCGCGGAGCGGGCCCCCGGCGCGTATCTGCGAGTGATCGAGGCGGGTGAGATCCGGGCCGGGGACGCGATCACGGTCGTGCACCGGCCGGAGCACGAGGTGACCGTCGCCCTCCAGTTCCGCGCCGTCACGACCGAGACGTCGCTGCTGCCGCGGCTGCTGGCGGCGGGCGACGCCCTGCACCCCGAGACGGCCGAGCGCGCCCGCGCATACGTGGCGCGGCAGGCCGCGCAGGATCTCGTGGGGTGAGGCCGCCGCCGTCCGGCGCCCGGCGGCCCTGGTCGGTGAGCCCGGCCGCCGTCACTAGCCTTGGTCCATGACTACGGCTCTGATTACGGGATCAACCGCCGGCATCGGCGCCGCCTTCGCGCGGCGCCTCGCCGGTGACGGCCACAACCTCGTCCTGGTGGCGCGCGACACCAAGCGGCTGCGGGAGCAGGCGACCGAACTGCACGACCGGCACGGCATCGAGGCGGAGGTGCTGACCGCCGACCTCGCGACGGACGCGGGCATCGAGGCGGTCGAGAAGCGCCTGTCGAACCGCAGGGACCCGGTGGACCTGCTGATCAACAACGCGGGGTTCGGCAACAAGGGCCGCTACCTCGAGGTCCCGATGGCCGACGAGCTGACCATGCTCAAGGTGCACTGCGAGGCGGTGCTACGGCTGACGTCGGCGGCGGCGGATTCGATGCGGGAGCGGGGCCGGGGCGGGGTGGTGAACGTCGCGTCGGTGGCGGCGTTCGTGCCGCGCGGGACGTACGGCGCCTCGAAGGCGTGGGTCGTGCAGTTCACCCAGGGCGCGGCGAAGGACCTGGCGGGTTCCGGGGTGCGGATGATGGCGCTGTGCCCCGGTTTCGTGCGGACCGAGTTCCACGAGCGCGCCGGCATGGGCACGTCGAACATCCCGGACTGGATGTGGCTCGACGCGGACAAGCTGGTCGCGGCGGCGCTGGCCGACTTGGCGCGGGGCCGGAGCGTGTCCATTCCCGACCCGCGCTACAAGGCCCTGATGGGCGTGGTGAAGCTGACTCCGCGTGCGCTGCTGGGTGGGGTGACGTCCCGTACGGGCCGCAAGTACGGGCCCCAGTAGGCGGGGGCCTTGGGGGGGGGCGGGGTTGCGTCTGCCGGGTACGCCCCCGCGGCCGGGTGCGGGTCGCCTTCGGCTGGTCGCGCAGTTCCCCGCGCCCCTGAGACGACTTCGGTGAGCGCCCCTTGAGGGGCGCGGGGAACTGCGCGAGGACGGACCGCGACCCGCAGCCGGGCAACGGGAGCGCGACCCGGCAGACGCAGCCCCGAAAAGGCCTGAGGCCCGGCTCCCTGTGCAGGGAACCGGGCCTCAGGCAACTCAGGTCAGTGCGAGTGACCGTGGCCGTGGCCGTGACCGGCCTCCGCCTCTTCCTCGGCCGGCTTCTCGACGACCAGGGTCTCGGTCGTGAGGAGCAGCGACGCGATGGACGCGGCGTTCTCCAGCGCGGAGCGGGTCACCTTGACCGGGTCGATGACGCCGGCCTTGACCAGGTCGCCGTACTCGCCGGTCGCGGCGTTGAAGCCGAAGCCCTTGTCGAGCTCGGCGACCTTCGAGGTGATGACGTAGCCCTCGAGGCCGGCGTTCTCGGCGATCCAGCGCAGCGGCTCGACGGCGGCGCGGCGGACGACGGCGACACCGGTGGCCTCGTCGCCCTCCTTGCCGAGCGAGTCGCCGAGCACCTTGGCGGCGTGCACCAGGGCGGAGCCACCACCGGAGACGATGCCCTCCTCGACCGCGGCGCGGGTCGCGGAGATGGCGTCCTCCAGACGGTGCTTCTTCTCCTTCAGCTCCACCTCGGTGGCGGCGCCGACCTTGATGACGCACACGCCGCCGGCCAGCTTCGCGAGGCGCTCCTGGAGCTTCTCGCGGTCCCAGTCGGAGTCCGTGGCCTCGATCTCGGCCTTGATCTGGGCGACGCGGCCCTCGACCTCGGCCTTGTTGCCGCCACCGTCGACGATCGTGGTGTCGTCCTTGGTGATGGTGACGCGGCGGGCGGTGCCGAGCACGTCGAGACCGACCTGGTCGATCTTGAGGCCGACCTCTTCGGCGATGACGGTGCCGCCGGTGAGGGTGGCGATGTCACCGAGCATGGCCTTGCGGCGGTCGCCGAAGCCGGGGGCCTTCACCGCGACGGCGTTGAAGGTGCCGCGGATCTTGTTCACGACCAGGGTCGACAGGGCCTCGCCCTCGACGTCCTCGGCGATGATCAGGAGCGGCTTCGAGGCGTTGGCCTGGATGACCTTCTCGAGCAGCGGCAGGAGGTCCTGGATGGAGGAGATCTTGCCCTGGTGGATCAGGATGTACGGGTCGTCGAGGACGGCCTCCATACGCTCCTGGTCGGAGACCATGTACGGCGACAGGTAACCCTTGTCGAAGGCCATTCCCTCGGTGAAGTCGAGCTCCAGGCCGAAGGTGTTGGACTCCTCGACGGTGATGACACCGTCCTTGCCGACCTTGTCCATCGCCTCGGCGATGAGCTCGCCGACCTGCGGGTCCTGGGCCGACAGACCGGCGACGGCCGCGATGTCGGCCTTGTCGTCGATCGGGCGGGCGGTGGCGAGCAGCTCCTGGGAGACGGCCGCGACGGCGGCGTCGATGCCCTTCTTCAGGGCGGCCGGGGAGGCGCCGGCGGCGACGTTGCGCAGGCCTTCCTTGACCAGGGCCTGGGCGAGCACGGTGGCGGTGGTGGTGCCGTCACCCGCGATGTCGTTGGTCTTGGTCGCCACCTCCTTCACCAGCTGGGCGCCGAGGTTCTCGTACGGGTCGTCGACCTCGACCTCACGGGCGATGGTGACGCCGTCGTTGGTGATGGTCGGGGCGCCGAACTTCTTGTCGATGACGACGTTGCGGCCACGGGGGCCGATCGTCACCTTGACGGTGTCGGCAAGCTTGTTGACGCCGCGCTCAAGGGCGCGACGGGCGTCCTCGTCGAACTTCAAAATCTTCGCCATGGGAGCGATTCAGCCCTCTCGAAAACTCAGGGGGATCCGGGGGGAACCCCCGGAATGTTCAGCAACGAACTGCGCCCCTCGCCGCCCGGCAGAGAGCGGGGTGACCAGGGGCGCAGCTCGGAAAAGCAAATGCCGGGTGAATTACTTCTCGACGATCGCGAGCACGTCGCGAGCCGAGAGGACGAGGTACTCGTCGCCGTTGTACTTCACCTCGGTGCCGCCGTACTTGCTGTACAGCACGACATCGCCGACCTTCACGTCGAGCGGCAGGCGCTCGCCGTTCTCGAAGCGGCCCGGGCCCACGGCGAGGACGGCGCCCTCCTGGGGCTTCTCCTTCGCGGTGTCCGGAATGACCAGGCCGGAGGCCGTGGTCTGCTCGGCATCGAGCGGCTGGACCACAATGCGGTCCTCGAGCGGCTTGATGGCAACCTTGGAGCTGGCGGTCGTCACGATCCGGTCTCCCCCTTCGGAGATCTCACGGGGTCAAGAGTCTGAGGTGTGGCGACCAGGTGGATCCGTCGTCGCGGGTGCCGGACCTGCCCGTCGCTGTTGGCACTCTCCAGTGGGGAGTGCCAGAAGTGAGACTAGGACGGGGATTAGCACTCGGTCAAGCGGAGTGCCAGTCGACTGCGTCGGCTTCAGCGGTTGCCGGTGCCCCTGGGCGGGGCGGGCCGGTCTTTTCCCCTGTCGGGGCAACGGTTCTCGGGAGGCCTCGGTTCCCTGTCGGCGATTTCCGGGGGCCGTGTTTCCTGTGGGCCCGCACCGGGGGCTGTGCCCACCCGTTCCTCCCCCAGTGCCTCAAGGGCCTGGGGGGACCCCCATGGGAACGCCTGCCCACAGCGGGGAGCACCTGCGGGCGCCGTGGAGCGAGGGGTACCGGGGTCTCCGGCCGGGCCCGGCTTCGGGGTGAGGGTGGGGCCGGGCCTGTGCGGCGGGACCTTCTGGGCCGCCTTTCTGCCCAGGCGTTCGATCGGGTCCACCGATTCCGCGCAGCCCGAGAGGAGTGCGGGCGCGAGCAGGCCGCACAGGAGGGCTCCGGCGAGGAGACGGCGGCGGCGCGCCCGCGCCCGGGGGTTCACAGGTAGTCCTCCAGCCTGGCCACCGCGTAGCCCCGGTCCGTGACCGTCTTCATGACCCGGCGGACCATGTCGGGCATGGTGCCCTTCCAGTCCTCACGCCCCCGGAAGTGCGTGAGGATGATGTCGCCGGGGTGCAGGTCCTTGTCCCACTCGCGCCACTCCATGTGGTCGCTGAAGGCCTCCGACGCCCACAGTGGCACCGCCTTGGCGCCGCAGGACTTGGCGGCGCGCAGGGTGTCCCGGTTGTAGTTGCCGTACGGCGGCCGGAAGAGCTCGGGCCGCTTGCCGTAGTGCTTCTGGATGACGTCCTGCATGCCGCAGATCTCGTGGCGCTGGTCCTCGTACGAGAGTCCGGGCAGGTAGCGGTGGTGCAGGGTGTGGTTGTTCAGGGTGACGCCGCGGTCCTGCATCTTCTTGAAGTAGCCGTAGTCCTCCTTGACCAGGTAGTCGCTGAGGAACGCGGTGTACGGCAGGTGCAGCTCGCCCATCATCTTCAGCAGCTGCGGGTCCTTCTCCGCGCCGTCGTCGATGGTCAGGAAGACGACCTTGTCCTTGGTGGGGATCGTGGTGAAGACCGGCGGCAGGCTCGCCTGGCCCTTCACCTCGAAGCCCTTGCGGGTGGTGAGCCGCGGCTTGGTGCGGGGCGGCGGGGGCGCGGGGAGCGGGACCTTCGCCAGGCCCCAGCGCTTGGTCGCCGCGACGCGGGCGGCCTGGATCGCGCCGAGCTTCTGGGCGTAGGAGTCGAGGGCGCGGGCGGGCGGGGCCTTGAGCGGCTGCTGGCCGTGGGCGCCGTGCGCACCGTCGGAGTCACCTCCGGCGCAGCCCGACGCGATCGCCGAGGCGGCCAGGACGGCCACCGCGACCCGCATCTGATTCTTCCGTCTTCTGGCGTATTTTCCTTTTTGTCGTACTAGTTGCATGGCGCCGGATCCTCGCAGCTCATGGTCGTTCTCGGGGGCCGACACCGCCGCCGGCCGCGCACCATCCACCGACTGGCCCACAATGGGGCGGGTGAACGACCCGAACACGCCGAGCGGCGACCCGACCGACCTCGGCGATCCCCTCGCCGCCTTCGCCGCCCTGCGCACCGCCGAGGGGCTGGCCCTCCTGGCGGAGGTGCGGGACGTCGAACCCGCGCAGGAGCTCGCCGCCGCCACCCGGCTGCGCCGTACGCACCCCGCGCCCCTGGTCTCGGCCGCCCTCGCCCAGGCGCGGCTGCGGCGGCGGGCCGCGGCGAAGTTCGGCGCCGCCGACGCCGCCCGGATGTTCTTCACGCCGAACGGCGTCGAGCAGTCCACCCGCTCCTCCGTCGCCACGCACCGCGCCGCGCGCTTCCAGGCCCTCGGCGTCCGCTCGCTCGCCGACCTGTGCTGCGGCATCGGCGGCGACGCGATCGCCCTCGCACGGGCCGGGATCTCCGTGCTCGCCGTCGACCACTCCCCGCTGACCTGCGCCGTCGCCCGCGCCAACGCCCAGGCGCTGGGGCTCGACGAGCTGATCGAGGTCCGCGAGGCCGACGTCACCGAGGTGGACACCTCCGCGTACGACGCGGTGTTCGTGGACCCGGCGCGGCGCTCGTCGGGGCGCGGCCGCATCTTCGACCCGGAGGCGTACTCACCGCCCCTGTCCTGGGCGGTGGAGACGGCGCTCAAGGCCCCGCACGCCGCCCTGAAGATCGCCCCGGGCATCCCCCACGAGGCGATCCCCGCCGCGGCCGGCGCCGAGTGGATCTCGGACGGCGGCGACGTGAAGGAGGCCGTGCTGTGGTTCGGCACCGGCACCCCGGCCTCGCACCGCGCGACGCTCCTGCCCGGCGGCGCCACCCTGTGGTCGGCGCTCGACACGATGCTGCCCGACCCCGAGGTGCGTCCGGTCGGGCGCTATCTGTACGAGCCGGACGGCGCCGTCATCCGTGCCCACCTGGTCGCCGAGGTCACGGCCCGGGTCGACGGCGGGCTGATCGACGAGACCATCGCGTACGTCACCTCCGACGCCCGGCACGACACCCCGTACGCCACCGCCTACGAGATCACCGACCAGCTGCCGTTCAACGTGAAGAAGCTGAAGGCGCTGCTGCGCGAGCGCGGCGTCGGGATCCTCACCGTGAAGAAGCGCGGCTCCGCCGTCGAGCCGGAGGAGCTGCGGCGCAAGGTGAAGCCGCAGGGCAAGAACGCCGCGACGGTCTTCCTGACCCGGGTGGCGGGCGCCCCCACCATGCTGATCGGGCACCCGGCCCCCGACGTCCGGGGCTGACCGGGCCGGTCACAGCCGGCAGGACGCCGCCCGCGCGAGCAGCAGCTCCCGCTCCCGTTCGTTGCCCGCCAGCGCCGCCGCCCGCTCGAACTCCGCGCAGGCCTCGGCCGCCCTGCCGAGCCGTTCGAGCAGGTCACCGCGGACGCTGGGCAGCAGGTGGTAGTCGCGCAGGGCTCCTTCCGCGGTGAGCGCGTCGACCAGCGAGAGGCCCGGCTCCGGGCCCTGGGCCATCGAGACGGCGACCGCGCGGTTCAGCTCGACGACCGGGGACGGGCTGCGGGCGGCGAGCAGGCCGTACAGGACGGCGATCTGCTGCCAGTCGGTCTCCTCGTACGTGGGGGCCTGCGCGTGGCAGGCGGCGATGGCGGCCTGCAGCGCGTACGGGCCGAGGGACCTGGAGGAGTCGGCCGTGCTCCGGGCCCGCGCGAGGGCCGCGTACCCGCGGCCGATCAGCATCCGGTTCCAGCGGGCCCGGCTCTGCTCCTTCAGCAGCACCGCCTCGCCGGACGGGCCGGTGCGCGCCGCCGCGCGCGAGGCCTGCAGTTCGAGGAGCGCGGCCAGACCGTGCGTCTCGGACTCCTCGGGCATCAGGCCGGTGAGCACCCGGGCGAGGCGCAGGCCCTCCTCGCACAACGCCGGGCGCAGCCAGTCGTCGCCCGCCGAGGCGGCGTACCCCTCGTTGAAGATCAGGTAGATGACTTCGAGGACCGAGCCGAGGCGGGCGGCGCGCTCCGGGCCGCTGGGGACCTCGAAGGGGATGTCCTTGGCGGCGAGGATGCGTTTGGCGCGCACGATGCGCTGCGCCACGGCCGGCTCGGCGGCGAGCACGGCACGGGCGATCTCCGCGGTGGTCAGCCCGCCGAGCAGGCGCAGGGTCAGCGCCACCCGGGCCGCGGCGGAGAGCAGCGGGTGGCAGGCGGTGAAGACGAGGCGGAGCAGGTCGTCGTCGATGGCGTCGGGGTCGGCCGGCTCGTCCACCTGGGTCTGCAGGGTCTCCAGGTCGCGGCCGACCTCCGCCAGCTTCTGCGCGTAGCGCTCGCGGCGGCGCACCAGGTCGACGGCCCGGTGCTTGGCGGTGGCCATGAGCCAGGCGCCCGGGTTCTCCGGGACGCCCTGCTCGGGCCAGCGTTCGAGGGCCGCCACCAGGGCGTCCTGCGCGAGCTCCTCGGCGATGCCGACGTCTCGTACGATCCGGGTCACCCCGGCGATGATGCGGGGCGACTCCATGCGGAAAACGGTCTCGCAGATGTGGCGGGGCTGGCGCTCCGGGGACGTGCGACGGGGGTGCTCCGGCGGATGGCTCACGGCCACCCATCAGAACACCCCCGCGCACCGGCCGCAAAGGCTGGGAGCCGTCCCCCGACCGGTTCCGGCGACCGCCGCGGGCCGTCCCGGAGGGGCTAGCCCTCCTCGATCTCCCGGACCTCCGCGGTGATCGTCCAGTAGTCCTCGTGGGTCCTCAGGAACCGCTTGGTCCACTCGACCGCCTCGGCCATGTCCTTGGCCTGGCAGATCGAGTAGCCACCGATGACCTCCTTGGTCTCGGTGAACGGGCCGTCGGTCACGGACATCTCGCCCTTGTCCCAGGTCACCCGGGCGCCTTCGGAGGTCGGCCGCAGGCCCGCGGTGTCGAGCATCACCCCGGCCCTGGTGATCTCGTCGAGCAGCGCGCCCATGCGCTCCTGCAGCTCGGGGCTCGGGCCGCCCTCGGGGGCGTTGTTCTCGTCGATGCGGATCATCGTCAGATAGCGCGGCATGGTGGTCTCCCATCGGGTGGTGGCGGGGCTTCTGCCCGCCTCTCACCCCTGCGTCGAACGGGAGACGCCCGTTTCGACATCGTCGCCGGGATTCCTCGAAATTTCTTCCGGACCGGGGCCTTCGGGCCCGCCGCCCGTGCCAGGCTCGCCCGCATGCCCTTCGACCACAACGACCACTACCACCGGCTCCTGCTGCGGAGCCTGCCGCCGGGGGGCCGCACCGCCCTCGACATCGGCTGCGGTACCGGCCGTTTCGCCCGCCGGCTCGCGGGGCGCGGTTATCGGGTCGACGCGCTCGACCCGTCGGCGGAGGTCATCGCCGCGGCCGAGGCGGCCGGCGGCGGGCCCCGGTTCCGGCGGGCGGACGTGACCGCCGAGGAGCTGCCCGCGGGCCACTACGACGCCGTCACCTGTCTGGCGAGCCTGCACCACATGCCGTTCGGCACCGTCACCCGGCTGCGCGACGCCCTCGCCCCCGGCGGCACGCTGCTCGTCCTCGGCTGCCACGCCGGGATCACGGCGTGGGACGTGGTGGCCTCGCCCGCCAACGCGGTGGCCCGGGCGGCGGTGTACGCGGGCGAGCGCCTGCGCGGCGCGCCCCCGCCCCCGCTCAGGGCGCCCGTGCGGGAGCCGGACATGACGCTGCCGCAGATCCGTGCTGCGGCGGCGCGCCTGCTGCCGGGCAGCCGGGTGCGCCGACTGCTGTTCTGGCGCTACCTGCTGACGTACCGCAAGCCGGCGGCGAGGCCCTAGGACCGCTCGACCGACTCGAAGCGCCAGCGGTGCACGGCGCGCGTCACCAACTCCGCCGCGGGCTCCGGGAGTTCGGGGAGCTCGTCGGTGAGTTCCGCGTCCCACCAGGTGATGACGAGCACCCGGTCCTGCGGTGCCCGGAAGGTCTCGCGGCGGACGGGGGTGCCGTCGAGCCGCTGGGACCGGGCCCACGCGAGCAGTTCGCCGCCGCGCCCCTGTGCCGCCCGCGCCTCCCACATCAGCGCGACCGTCATGAGTACAGGTTCTCCTTGCTGACCTCGTGCACGTGGTCGTGGTCATGGCCGTGACCGTGCGCGTGCCCCGGCACGTGCGGCTCCGTCACCGGCAGCGAGGAGTCCGCCGACAGGTCCCAGGCCGAGGCCGCCCGGTTGCGGGCCACCATCTCGGCGCCGAGGGCCGCGACCATCGCGCCGTTGTCCGTGCAGAGCTTGGGACGCGGCACGCGCAGCCGGATGCCGGCCTTCTCGCACCGCTCCTGCGCCAGCGCCCGCAGCCGCGAGTTGGCGGCCACGCCACCGCCGATCATGAGGTGGTCGACGCCCTCGTCCTTGCAGGCCCGCACGGCCTTGCGGGTCAGCACGTCGACGACCGCCTCCTGGAAGGACGCCGACACGTCCCGTACCGGCACCTCCTCGCCCGCGGCCCGCTTCGCCTCGATCCAGCGGGCGACGGACGTCTTCAGACCCGAGAAGGAGAAGTCGTACGCCGCGTCGCGCGGTCCGGTGAGCCCGCGCGGGAAGGCGATGGCCTCCGGGTCGCCCTCGCGCGCGTAGCGGTCGATGACGGGGCCGCCGGGGAAGCCGAGGTTCAGCACCCGCGCGATCTTGTCGAAGGCCTCGCCCGCGGCGTCGTCGATGGTCGAGCCGAGCGGCCGCACGTCCGAGGTGATGTCGGAGGAGAGCAGCAGCGAGGAGTGGCCGCCGGAGACGAGCAGCGCCATCGTCGGCTCGGGCAGCGGCCCGTGCTCCAACTGGTCGACGCAGATGTGCGAGGCGAGGTGGTTGACGCCGTAGAGCGGCTTGCCGAGCGCGTACGCGTACGCCTTGGCCGCCGACACACCGACGAGCAGGGCGCCCGCGAGGCCGGGCCCCGCGGTCACCGCGATGCCGTCGAGGTCCTTCGCGCTCACGCCCGCGTCCTTCAGGGCGCGTTCGATGGTCGGCACCATCGCCTCGAGGTGCGCGCGGGAGGCGACCTCGGGCACGACACCGCCGAAGCGCGCGTGTTCGTCGACGCTGGAGGCGACGGCGTCGGCGAGCAGGGTGGTGCCGCGGACGATGCCGACGCCGGTCTCGTCGCAGGAGGTCTCGATGCCGAGGACGAGGGGTTCGTCGCGCAGGTCAGCCATGAATCTCGGTTCCTTGTACGCCGGATACGGAGGTGGAGGGATCGGTGCGGCGCATGACCAGGGCGTCCACGTTGCCGGGCTGGTAGTAGCCGCGCCGGAAGCCGATGGGCTCGAAGCCGAAGCGCTCGTACAGCTTCTGCGCCCGGGTGTTGTCGACCCGCACTTCCAGCATGACCTCGGCGCACTCGAAGGCGGTCGCGGCCTGCAGCAGGTCGGTGAGGAGCCGGGCGCCGAGCCCGGTGCCCCAGTGGTCGCGGGCGACGGCGATGGTCTGGACGTCGGCCAGGTCCCCGGACGCGGCGAGCCCCGCGTACCCGACGAGCCGGTCGCCGTCCACGGCCACCACATAGCGCCGGGTGGCGAGCGGTCCGCGCGCGTGGGCCAGCTCCGACCAGAACATCCCGCGCGACCAGGCGTCGTCCGGGAAGAGCTCCTTCTCCAGGGCGAACACCGCCTCGATGTCCCACCAGCGCATCTCGCGGAGCACGGCGGCCCCGGTCGCCTCGGTCAGCCGGGTCACTTGGGGGTGACCACCTTGTAGTTCTTCGGCACCTGCGCGTCAGGCCTGCGCAGATAGAGCGGCCGGGGCTCCAGGAGCGCCTCGCCCGCCGCCAGCCGCTCGGCGGCCAGGGACGCGAGCGCGCCGGCCGAGACGTGCTCGGGCGCGCGGGCGTCGGGGAAGGTGTCGGGGTAGAGCAGCGCGCCCGCGCCGACCGCGGGCAGACCCGCGACCTCGGCGGCGATGTCGGCGGGCCGGTCGACCGCGGCTTCACCCGTACGGGTGCGCACGTCGTCGTAGCGCGCCCAGTACACCTCCTTGCGGCGGGCGTCGGTGGCCACCACGAAGGGGCCCTCCTCGATGCCCGAGGCGTACGCGAGGCCGTCCAGCGTGCACACGCCGTGCACCGGGACGCCGAGGGCGAGGCCGAAGGTGTCCGCGGTCATCAGGCCGACGCGCAGTCCGGTGTAGGGGCCGGGGCCCACCCCGGCGACGATGCCGGTCACGGCGTCGAGCCGGAGGCCCGCGTCGGCGAGCACCCGGTCGACGGCAGGCAGCAGCAGTTCTCCGTGCCGCCGGGCGTCGACCTGACTCGACTCCGCGATGACGGAGGAGCCGTCGTGGAGGGCGACGGTGACGGCGGGCGTTGCGGTATCCAGAGCGAGCAAGAGCACGCGAACAGCCTACGGCTCCGGCGCGCGCCGCACGGCCGGTCGCGGCTGCCGCGGCACGGGGTGCGGCTGCTGCTAACGTCACTCCGTAGCCGTACGCAGTACGAAAAGGTGGGTGGCGAAGGTGTCAAGGAGCAGCTCGGGATTCGTGGCCGGGCTCACCGCGGCTGCGCTCGCCGCGGTCGGCTTCCTCGCCTACCAGGCGTCGGCCAGCGCGCCGGACGACCTGGGCAAGCACCCCGGCAAGCCCTCCCCGTCGGCCGCCGCGCCGCGCTCCCCCAAGGAGAAGGCCGACCCGAAGAAGGTGCCCGCGCGCTCCGGGGAGGGGCAGCGGGTCGTGTACTCGGTCGGTGAGGACCGCGTCTGGCTGGTCGAGGCGAACGGGAAGCTGCTGACGACGTACGAGGTCACGCCGGGCACGGTCGACCCGGCGCCGGGGACCTACACCGTCACCTCGCGCACCGGCTCCGTCACCGGCACGGACGGCGCCGCGATCGAGCACGTCGTGCGGTTCACGATGGTCGACGGGACCTCGATCGGCTTCAGCGCGCAGGTCAACGGCTCGACACCGAAGCCGGACCCGGCGAAGAAGACCGGCGGCATCCGCGAGTCGCGGGAGAACGGCGACGCGATGTGGGAGTTCGCGACGCGCGACCGGAAGGTCGTCGTCATCCCCTGAGCGCGCAGGCCCCCGCCGGGGCCCGCTCCGCCGCTCCGGGTCTCAGCGGGACGACCGCCGCTCCCCGGCCGTGCTGTCCCCGGCGGACGGGGCGCAGGGCGGCGTCGAGACCGCCGTGGCCGCCGCGCAGGACGCCAGCAGATCGCTCATCGACAGCTGCGACGGCTCCGGTGCGCCCGAGGGCCCCGGCAGCCGGGGCGACCGCGGCTGTACGTCACGTTCTGAAGCCGGCATGGATGCCTCCTGGGCGCTCCGGGGGCAGACGTGGTTAGGTAGACCTAACCAGTGCTGGCATCCATGTGACCACGCGCGACGCGCGCGACGCAACATTTTGCCGACGAGTTGTCGGAACGTTCGGGCGAACGTACGAGGGCGGGCCGCCGCACCGCCCGCATGCGCCCGTACGCCCGCCTCAGGCCGCCAGCGACGCCAGGTCCGCGTCCGCCCACCGATGCCCGAGCCCGGTGACGGTCACCTCGCGCACCTCGTCCGTGGTGTCGCCGGTCGCCCGGTCGATGACGACGTGCAGCCGGTCCTCGGAGAGCTCCTCGACCTTGCCGTCGCCCCACTCCACGACGATCACCGACTCCGGCAGGGAGACGTCGAGGTCGAGGTCCTCCATCTCGTCGAGCCCGCCGCCCAGGCGGTAGGCGTCGACGTGCACCAGCGCGGGTCCGGCGCCGAGCGGCGGGTGCACGCGGGCGATGACGAAGGTCGGGGAGGTGACGGCGCCGCGCACGCCGAGGCCCTCGCCCAGGCCGCGGGTGAGCGTCGTCTTGCCGGCGCCGAGCTCGCCGGTGAGCATGACGAGGTCGCCGGGGCGCAGGATCTTGGCCAGCCGACGGCCCAACTCGCCCATCTGTGCGGGTGAGTTGACCGTGATCTTCAGTGCGGCGGCGGGTGCCTGGTGGTGCGGTGCTTCCATGACGACCACGGTAGCGGCTGCGCGCCGCCGCCCGGTCCCTTACCGTCGGCCGCCGGCGCCGCCCGCGCGGCCGGCCGCCGGGACCGCGCCCGCCCGCACCAGCAGGTCCGCGAGACGGTCCATGACCACCTCCGGGTGCTCCAGCATGACCATGTGCCCGGCGTCCGGGACCAGGACCAGCTCCGCGTCGGGCAGCCGCTGGGCGATCGCCTCGCTGTGCTCGCTCGGCGTGACCAGGTCCTTGTCCCCGGCCAGTACGAGCACCGGCAGGTCGGCGAAGTGCTTGAGCGCCTCCGCCTTGTCGTGCTCGGCGAACGCCGGGTAGAACTCCGCGACCACGTCGATCGGCGTCGACTCGATCATCCGCTCCGCGAACCGGGCGATGGCCGGGTCCACGTCCTTGCGCGAGAACGAGTACCGCTTGATGACACCGGCGAAGAGGTCAGCGGTGGCCCGCCGCCCCTTCTCCACCAGCTCCGCCTGCGAGCCGAGCGCCCGCAGCACGCCGGGCAGCACCCGCCGCACCGCGTTCATGCCCGCCACCGGGAGCCCGAAGTTCACCTCACCGAGCTGCCCCGACGAGGTCCCCACGAGCGCCACACCCACCACCCGCTCGCGGATCAGCTCCGGGAACTGGTCGGCCAGCGCCATGGTCGTCATGCCGCCCATCGAGTGCCCGACGAGGACCAGCGGCCCCTCGGGCGCGGCCGCGTCGATGACGGCCTTCAGGTCGCGGCCGAGCTGGTCGATGGAGACCGGCGCCCCGCTCTCCAGCTGTTCGACGCCGCGCCCCGAGCGGGCGTGGCTGCGCTGGTCCCAGTAGACCGCGCGCACGACACCGCGCAGGGCCGCCCGCTGGAAGTGCCAGGAGTCCTGGCTCAGGCAGTAGCCGTGGCTGAAGACGACGGTGACCGGCGCGGGCGCCCGGCGGCCGAAGAGACGGCGCCGCCGCGCGGCCTGGTCGCTGTCGGCCTCGACCTCCTCGACCTCGTAGGAGAGCTCCGTGCCGTCGTCCGCGTACGCCGTGCCGGGCATGCCGCGCAGCGAGCCGTACGGCCCCGAGGCGTCCAGCGCGAGCCGGGCCTTCTTGCGCATGCCGCGGCCCACCGTGAGCCGCTCTATGGCGACGCCGGCCGCCGCGCCCGCGGCGATCACGCCTATCGCGGCGCCCGCCACCCCGGCCCGGCGCCAGCTCCCCGCCGCGGCGGCGACGTCCGTCACCGCTTCCGCCGCGGCCGCCCCCGTGCTGCTCTCGCTCACGTGCCGCTCCTCGTCCGTTCCTGGTCAGTCGTCGGGCCGCTCGGCTCAGTCGTCGGGCCGCTCGTTCACGTAGACGCGCGGGACGCGCGATCCGATGCGGGTGACGATCTCGTACGCGATGGTCCCCGCCGCCTGCGCCCAGTCCTCGGCGGTCGGCTCGCCGCGGTCGCCGGGGCCGAACAGCACCGCTTCCGCGCCCACTTCGGGCTCGTCCCCGCCGAGGTCCACCACGAACTGGTCCATCGCGACCCGTCCCGCGACCGTCCGCCACTTGCCGGCGACGAGGACCGGGGCGGTGCCGGAGGCGTGCCGCGGGATGCCGTCGCCGTATCCGGCGGGGACGAGCCCGAGGGTCGTCTCGCCGGGGGTGACGTAGTGGTGGCCGTAGCTCACGCCGTGGCCCGCCGGGGCGTGCTTCACATGGGCCAGCGAGGCGGTGAGCGTCATGACGGGCCGCAGCCCGAAGTCCTCGGGGGTGCCCACCTCGGGGCTCGGCGAGACGCCGTACATCGCGATGCCGGGACGGACCAGGTCGAAGTGGGTCTCGGGAAGCGTGAGCGTCCCCGGGGAGTTGGCGATGTGCCGCACCTCGGGCCGGATGCCGCGGTCCTCGGCGTGCGCCACCATCTCGCGGAAGACCGTGAGCTGGGCGGCGATCGAGGGGTGGCCCGGCTCGTCGGCACAGGCGAAGTGCGACCAGAGCCCGGTGACCGTGACCAGCCCGTCCGCCTCGGCGCGCAGCGCCTGCCCGACGAGCTCGGGCCAGTCGGCCGGCATGCAGCCGTTGCGCCCGAGGCCGGTGTCGGCCTTGAGCTGGATACGGGCGGTCCGCCCCGCCGCACGGGCGGCCTCGCACACCTCGCGCAGCGCCCAGAGCGCGCTCACCGACATGTCGAGGTCGGCCTCGACGCCCTCGCGCCAGGGCCCGCCCGGGGTCCACAGCCAGCACATGATCCGCCCGGGCACGCCGGCCGCGCGCACGGCGAGGGCCTCCTCCGGGGTGGCGGTGCCGATCCAGGTGGCACCCGCCTGCCGGGCCGCCTTGGCGCAGGGCACCATTCCGTGTCCGTACGCGTCCGCCTTCACCACGGCCATGAACGCGGCGTCCGGCGCGTGGGCGCGCAGCGAGCGCACGTTGGCGCGGAGGGCGGCGAGGTCGATCTCGGCGCGGACACGGAAAGGTGCTGTCTCGTTCATCGCGGACAAGTGTCTCAGAGCCCACCACCGGGCCCTGCGCGCACGGGGCGTGGGGGCGGGGACGGGCGGGTGACGGGCCGACGCGAGGGCGACACGTCGACGTCGGGACACGGCCCCGTGAAGGCCTCCGCGCCCGTGGACTTGGCCCGTCCGGCCTGAGCCGGGCGGGAGGGCCTACGGCCGGCGGACGTCCCGCCACGCGGCGGGGATCGCGTCGGCCACGTCCTGGGCCGCCGTGGGGGCGCCGTCCGCCGCGTGGCGGCCGGCGAGGCCGTGCAGGTACGCGGCGGCGGACCCGGCGTCCCGGGCGCCCAGGCCCGCCGCCAGCAGGGAGCCGGCGAGCCCCGACAGGACGTCGCCGCTGCCCGCCGTGGCGAGCCAGGGCGTCCCGGTCGGATTGACGCGCACGGCTCCCCCGGCCGACGCGACCAGCGTGGTGGAGCCCTTCAGGAGCACCGTCGCCCCGTACCGCCGCGCGAGCTCCCGCACGGCCGCGAGCCGCCCCGCCTCGACCTCCGACCGGGCCACACCGAGCAGCGCGGCGGCCTCACCGGCGTGCGGGGTGAGCAGCGTGGGCGCGCGCCGCGCGCGTACCTCCCGCTCCCCCGCGAGCCGCAGCCCGTCCGCGTCGATCAGCACGGGCACGTCGGCGGCGATCACGTCCCGCAGCCGCTCCTCGTCGTCGCCGAGCCCGGGTCCCGCGACCCAGGCCTGGACGCGCCCGGCCTTCGACGGCGGCCCGGTGGACACCAGCGTCTCGGGATAGCGGGCGAGGACGGCGTCGGCGGCGGGCCCCACGTACCGCACGGCGCCCGCGCCGCCGCGCAGCGCGCCCGCCACGCAGAGCACGGCGGCACCCGGGTAGCGCGCGGACCCGGCGACGACGCCGACGACACCCCGCCGGTACTTGTCGCTCTCGCCGCGCGGCACGGGCAGCAGCCGCGCCACGTCCGCGTACTGCGGCGCCTCCACCTCGCGCTCGTCGGCCGCGAGTTCGAGCCCGATGTCGACGAGCCGTACGACTCCGGCGTACCCCCGGGCGGGATCGATCAGCAGCCCCGGCTTGTACGCGCCGAACGTCACCGTCACATCGGCGCGGACGGCCTCGCCCCGCACCTCGCCCGTGTCGGCGTCGACGCCGCTGGGCAGGTCGACGGCGACGACGAGCGCGTCGTCGCGCACGGCGGCGACGAGTCGCGCGGCGGGCTCCCGCAGCCCGCCGCGCCCCCCGATCCCCACGATCCCGTCGATCACGAGCCGGGCCCCGGCGACCACGTCCCGCGCCCGCTCCTCGCCGGCCCGCACGATCGTGCCGCCGGCGGCCCGGAGCGCGGCGAGCCCGCCGGGGTGCGCGCGGTCGGGGTCGAGCAGCACGGCGCTGACGCCGGCACCTCTGCGGGCCAGCCGCGCGCCCGCGTACACGGCGTCGCCGCCGTTGTCCCCGCTGCCGACCAGCAGGGTGACGCGGGATCCGTACACCTTGCCGAGCAGCTGCGCGCACTCGACGGCGAGGCCGGCGGCCGCGCGCTGCATCAACATGCCTTCTGGGCCCCGGGCCATGAGCCGTTGCTCGGCGGCCCGCACGTTCTCCACGCTGTACGCATGTCGCATGCCCCCAGTCTGCCCGCCACCGCCCCCCGGGGCTCGGAATCCCCCGCGTCCGCCAGGCGCGGCGGAGGTGGGGGTTGCTCTCCCACCTCCACCCGCGGGCCCAAACAGCCCCGCCGCTCCGCGGCGGATGTATCTCACCCACCCACCCGTTCACCCCGCGCCGCAGGGCGGGGGTAGGGGCGGGTGGGTGACCGTCATCCGCGACGGGCGGTGGACATGGGGGCGGCGGGCGGACGCACTCCGCGACGGGTGGTCAGGCGTATTGGTGGCCGGGGCCCGCGCCAGCCCGCACCCGCCCACGCTCGCGAGGGGACGTGGGGGTATGTGCGAACGGAGCACCGAGCACGCTCTAGCAACATTGTCCGCGAGGCAGCGCCGCAGGGATAGCGAGTACGCACATACCCCCACGGCCCCGCACCCACGGACGAACCCCAGGCGCAAACCCCAGCCCAAAGCACACCCGCACCCAGACGAGCGGCACACGCAGAGCCCCGCCCAAGGCGCCCCCGCCAGACCCCTCAGCCCTCCGCCACCACCACCGCAGAAGCAACCCCCGCATCGTGGCTCAGCGACACATGCCACGACCGCACCCCCAGCACGGACGCCCGCTCCGCCACCGTCCCCCGCACCCGCACCCGCGGCTGCCCACTCTCCTCCACGTACACCTCCGCATCCGTCCACCGAAGCCCCGACGGCGCCCCCAACGCCTTCGCCAACGCCTCCTTCGCCGCGAACCGCGCGGCCAGCGAGGCGACCCCGCGCCGCTCCCCGCCCGGCAGCAGCAACTCGCTCTCCAGGAACAGCCGCTCCGCCATCCCGGGCGTCCGCTCCAGCGCCGCCCCGAACCGCTCGATCTCGGCAACATCGATGCCAACCCCGATAATCACCGGCTCAGCGTGACACAGCCCCACCCCACGCGACCTCGCCCCACCCCACCCCGTCACGCCCTGCCCTGCCCACCCCTGCCCTGCCCCCCCAGGTGACGTACCCCACCCCCCACCCCACCCCCCATCCCGTTCAACCAGCCGTAACAATGGACTGTGATCTCTTCGGTCTCTGTGCCAGCGACGGCACCGCGGAGCGCCCACCGGCCCAAGCCGGAGGCGACTCCCTACGTCGACCTCACCCGCACGGAGTGGAGCGCGCTTCGCGAGAAGACGCCCCTCCCCCTCACCGCGGAGGAGGTGGAACAACTCCGCGGCCTCGGCGACGTCATCGACCTGGACGAGGTCCGCGACATCTATCTCCCGCTCTCCCGTCTCCTGAACCTCTACGTCGGCGCGACGGACGGCCTGCGCGGCGCCCTCAACACCTTCCTCGGCGAGAAGGGCTCCCAGTCGGGGACGCCCTTCGTCATAGGGGTCGCCGGCTCCGTGGCGGTCGGCAAGTCCACCGTCGCCCGACTCCTCCAGGCCCTGCTCTCCCGCTGGCCGGAACACCCCCGCGTGGAGCGCGTCACGACCGACGGCTTCCTGCTGCCCACCAAGGAGCTCCAGGCCCGCGGCCTGATGTCCCGCAAGGGCTTCCCGGAGTCGTACGACCGCCGCGCCCTCACCCGTTTCGTCGCCGACATCAAGGCGGGCAAGGACGAGGTCACCGCACCCGTCTACTCCCACCTGATCTACGACATCGTGCCGGACCGGCGCCTCACGGTCCGCCGCCCCGACATCCTCATCGTGGAGGGGCTGAACGTCCTGCAGCCCGCCCTCCCCGGCAAGGACGGCCGCACCCGCGTGGGCCTCGCCGACTACTTCGACTTCAGCGTGTACGTGGACGCCCGCGCCGACGACATCGAGCGCTGGTACCTGAACCGCTTCAAGAAGCTGCGCCAGACGGCGTTCCAGGACCCGTCCTCGTACTTCCGCAAGTACACCCAGGTGTCGGAGGAGGAGGCCCTCGACTACGCCCGCACCACCTGGCGCACGATCAACAAGCTCAACCTCGTCGAGAACGTCGCCCCCACCCGCAGCCGCGCCACCCTCGTCGTCCGCAAGGGCCCCGACCACAAGGTGCAGCGCCTGAGCCTGCGCAAACTGTAGGAGCGTCCGCGCGGACGGCGGGCGCCGCGGCCCGACTACCCTGCGTCCATGCTGCACCTGCGCCTGATCACACTCCCGGACCGGACCGACGACGTGGTGACCCTGATCGAGACCACGGTCGGCGCCACCCACCTCGCGGTGCTGCCGGGCGCCGCCCGCACCCCGGCGGGCGACGTGGTCATGTGCGACGTGGCCCGCGAGGCGGCCGACGAGCTGATCGGCGGCCTGCGCGCCCTCGGCATCGACGAGTCCGGCTCGATCGCGGTGGAGAGCATCGACCTGTCGCTGTCCCACCGCGCGGACCGGGCGGAGGACGACGCCCCGGGAGAGGGCGCGGACGCGGTCCTGTGGGAGCACCTCACCGACGCGACGCACGAGGAGTCGACGCTCTCGGTCACCTACGTCGCGTTCCTCACCATCGCCACGATGATCGCCGCCTGCGGCGTCGTGCTCGACAACGCGATCCTGATCGTCGGCGCGATGGCGGTGGGCCCGGAGTTCGGCCCGCTCGCGGGGTTCTGCACGGCCCTGGTGCGGCGCGCGCCCCGGCTCGCGGCGCGCTCGCTGACCGCGCTGCTCGTGGGCTTCGCCGCCGCGATGGTCGTGACCGTCGGATTCAGCTACGCGATGGACGCGATGGGCCTCTTCAGCGACTCCGCCCTGAAGGCGGAGCGCCCGAACACGAACTTCATCTACCGCCCGGACTGGTTCTCGTTCGTGGTGGCGGTCCTCGCGGGCGCCGCGGGCATGCTCTCGCTCACGTCGGCGAAGTCGGGCGCCCTGGTCGGCGTGGCGATCTCCGTGACGACGGTCCCGGCGGCGGCGAACGCCGCGGTCGCCTTCAGCTACAGCGAGTACAAGCAGGCCTGGGGCTCGACGGAACAGCTTCTGCTGAACCTCCTCGGCATCGTCCTCGCCGGTACGGCGACGCTGCTGGCCCAGAAGCTCTTCTGGGCCGGACAGCGCCGCCGGACCGCCAGGACGTCACACGGGGCTCGGCCGAACGCCAAGGCCTAGCCCAGCGCCGACTTCACCACGTCGGCGAGCCGCCCGGCCACGGACCGCGCCTGCTCGATGTCGGCGGCCTCGACCATGACCCGCACCAGCGGCTCCGTGCCGGAGGGGCGCAGCAGCACCCGCCCCGTGGAGCCCAGCTCGCGCTCGGCCTCGGTGACGGCGGCCGACAGCTCCGGCGAGGTCTTCACGCGCGACTTGTCGACGTCGGGGACGTTGATGAGGACCTGCGGAAGCCGCTCCATGACGCTCGCCAGCTCCGCGAGCGACCGTCCGGTCTCGGCGACCCGCGCCGCGAGGAGCAGGCCGGTCAGCGTGCCGTCACCCGTCGTCGCGTGGTCGAGGACGATCACGTGCCCGGACTGCTCGCCGCCCAGCGCGTAACCGTGCTCCTTCATCGACTCCAGCACGTACCGGTCGCCGACGGCGGTCTGCACCAGGGACAGCCCCTGGCCCTCCATGGCGAGCTTGAAGCCGAGGTTGGACATGACCGTGGCGACAACGGTGTCGTGGCGCAGCGTGCCGTGCTCCCGCATGGCGAGGGCGAGCACGGCGAGGATCTGGTCGCCGTCGACCTCGGCGCCGGTGTGGTCCACGGCGAGGCAGCGGTCGGCGTCCCCGTCGTGCGCGACGCCGAAGTCGGCCCTGTGCTCGACGACGGCGGCCTTGAGCAGGTCGAGGTGGGTGGAGCCGCAGCCGTCGTTGATGTTCAGGCCGTCCGGCTGGGCGCCGATCGTGATGACCTCGGCGCCGGCGCGCGCGAACGCCTCCGGCGAGACACGGGCGGCCGCGCCGTGCGCCTCGTCGAGGACGATCTTCAGCCCGTCGAGACGGTTCGGCAGGACCCCGATGAGGTGCGCGACGTACTGGTCGAGGCCCTGGTCGTAGGAGGTGACGCGGCCGACGCCGGAGCCGGTGGGCCGCTGCCACGGGGCGCCGGTGCGGTGCTCGTCGTAGACGGACTCGATGCGGTCCTCCAGCTCGTCGGCGAGCTTGTGGCCGCCGCGGGCGAAGAACTTGATGCCGTTGTCCGGCATGGCGTTGTGGCTCGCGGAGAGCATCACGCCGAGGTCGGCGCCCAGCGCACCGGTGAGATGGGCCACCGCGGGGGTGGGCAGCACACCGACGCGCAGGACGTCCACGCCCGCGCTCGCGAGGCCCGCGACCACCGCTGCCTCCAGGAACTCCCCGGACGCGCGCGGGTCACGCCCGACCACCGCCACCGGGCGATGGCCTTCAAAGGTGCCCGCCTCGGCCAGTACGTGCGCCGCCGCCACGGAGAGTCCGAGCGCGAGCTCGGCCGTCAGATCCGCGTTGGCGACACCACGCACGCCGTCCGTGCCGAAGAGTCGTCCCACTGCTGTCCTCCGAACGTTGCAAAAAAACCAATGGACCCCCGGGAAGAGAGTCCCAGAGTCAAGACAGTTCCGGGGCCACGGGGGTTCCTGATAGCCGAACGCCCCGGCAGCACGGTGAGTGCCGCCGGGGCGAACGAGAAGTACTGCGGGCAGCGATTTAGCGCTTGCTGTACTGCGGGGCCTTACGGGCCTTCTTGAGACCGGCCTTCTTGCGCTCGACCGCACGGTCGTCACGCTTGAGGTAACCGGCCTTCTTCAGGGCGCCGCGGTTGTTCTCGACGTCGGCCTCGTTCAGCGCACGGGCGACACCGAGACGGAGCGCACCGGCCTGACCGGAGACGCCGCCACCCGAGATGCGGGCGATGACGTCGTAGCGGTTGTCGAGCTCGAGCACCTTGAAGGGCTCGTTGACTTCCTGCTGGTGGACCTTGTTCGGGAAGTAGTCCTCGAGCGTGCGCCCGTTGACCTTCCACTTGCCGGTGCCCGGGACGATCCGGACGCGGGCGATGGCGTTCTTGCGACGGCCCAGGCCGGCGGCCGGCTGCGGGTCGCCGAAGCGCGCGGCGTTCGACTCCGAGGTGTACTCGCCCTCGACGGGCGCGTCGGACTCGGTGGTGTACTGCTCGACGTCAACAACCTCGGTCTCTTCGACCGGCTGCTCAACGGTGGTCTCGGCCACGATTCTCCTCAGATTTCTTTTCGTCTTAGGGGGTGGCCGGAACTACTGCGCGACCTGGGTGATCTCGAACGGGACCGGCTGCTGAGCGCCGTGCGGGTGCTGGTCGCCCGCGTAGACCTTCAGCTTCGAGAGCATCTGACGGCCCAGGGTGTTCTTGGGGAGCATGCCCTTGACGGCCTTCTCGATGGCCTTCTCGGGGTTCTTCTCGAGCAGCTCGTCGTAACGGACGGAGCGCAGACCACCCGGGTAACCGGAGTGGCGGTAAGCCATCTTCTGGGTCTTCTTGTTGCCCGACAGGTGCACCTTGTCGGCGTTGATGATGACGACGAAGTCACCGGTGTCGACGTGGGGGGCGTAGATCGCCTTGTGCTTGCCTCGCAGGAGGGAAGCGGCGGTGGTCGCCAGACGCCCCAGGACGATGTCCTGAGCGTCGATGACGTGCCACTGACGGGTCACATCGCCGGGCTTGGGGCTGTACGTACGCACTTCGTAGCCTTCGCTTCTTCAGTGGATGGGGTCCAGACACACGGCACCCAGGAAGCGATCATGCAGCTGGGGCCCACAATGCCGGGGACGCTGCCCGTATGCGAGCCACTGGTAACTGCTCCAGGGAACCTACGTATGGGCCCTTCGCGTGAGAACGATGACACCAATACGCATAACAATCTCCGAGAGTACCCGTGCCGCCCTGTACGGGTCAAAACGCGGTCCCGAGGCCCGGCCTCACCCGCTCCGAGCCGCCTCCCCCGCCCCGGTCCGCCGCCCGCCCGGCACCGTGAGGCCGCTCCGTTCTTCCCGCTCACCAGCCCCGCCCGCCACACACGCCCACCCCACCGTGCCCGCGAGCACGCACAGCGTCACCGCGTCCTTGAAGGCCCGCCGCGTGGCCGGCTCCAGCCACGGCCAGGTGAACCCCGGCACCTGCGGGACCAGGGCCACCCAGAACCACGGGGTGCGCGCCGCGGACCCGGGCGTCAGCGCCCCCGCGAGCAGCAGCGGCAGCACGACGAGGAGGTAGTGGTCGTACGAGGGACGGGAGACGAGAAAGGCCGAAAGCATCAGCATGACGGCGCATTCCACCACCCGCGCCGGCCCCTCGTCCCCGCCGCGCCACCGCCGCCGGGCACACCACAGCCCCGCGAGCGCCCCGCACCCGGCGAGCAGCGCGGCGCCCGCGTGCGGCACCCCGAGCCGCGCCAGCACCGCGGCGGGCGAGGCCTCGTAGAGACGCACGAAGGCGTCGTCGCCCCGGAGCAGGAAGGGCAGGGTCCGGGTGAAGAACCCGGCGGGGTGCGGCATGGCGAGCGCGGCGGCCGCGGAGATCACCGCGGGCACCCCCACCGCGAGACCCAGCGCCCGCCATCTGCGGGCCAGGACGAAGAGCAGCACCACCGGCGCGAGCAGCGGCTTCACCGCGACGGCGGCCCCGATGACGAGCCCCGCGGCGGCCCACCGGCCCCGGCACGCGCACAGCAGGGCGAGCGGCAGCGCCGCGGCGGAGCCCGCCGTCCAGTTGCCGAGCTCGACGAGGTGCCCGAACGGCGCGAAGCCGAGCGCCAGCCCGAGCAGGCCGTAGACGGCGAACCGGCTGCCCCATGCCACCCCGTGGATCCGCAGGGCGCACGCCCACCCGGTGACGAGCGCCGCGCTCACCCCCGCGGGCACCAGAAAGCGGACCAGGTCCGCGGGGAGCAGCGCCTGCGGCACCGCGGCGAGCACGGCGCCCGGCAGATAGAGGAAGTGGCGGTCGGCGTAGGGGGAGCGTCCGTCGAGCCAGGCCTCCGCGGCCCGCACCACGATCGCGTTGTCCATCCCGCCGCCGGGGGCCCGCAGCCCCACCCGGACCACCGCGGCGACCAGCACCAGGCCGACGATCCACCGGACCTGCCACTCGGCGGGCCGCGACAACCACCCCGTAACAGCCGTTTTGCCCGTGTTCATGGGGTTCAGGCTAGGCCGGGATCCGCACGCAACCCCCGCTCAACATCCCGGAGTGCCCGTCTAAGATGCGCCCCATGAGCTTTGGGCAAGGGGGACCTCAGTGGGGTCCGGGGGGAACGGGCGGGCCCGGCGGCGGCCCCACGCCCGACTGGGCGGCGCTCGCCGAGGCCTCCGAGGCGCGCGCCCGCCGGCGCAGGTGGCTGCTGATCGGCGGCGGGGCGCTCGCCACCGTCGGGATCGCCGCGACCGTGGCCATCACGGTCGTCTCCGCCAACAGCGACGAGAACACCTCGTCGAACAAGCCCGCGAGCGAGCTGCCGACCGCCGCGGACATCCCCGGCGCGAGCAAGGACTCCGAGCCGTCGTTCGAGGCGACGACGCCGCCGCCCCCGCCGGACCCCAAGGACTTCATCTCCAGCGCCAAGAAGGACAAGGCGCCGCTCACCCCCGAGGGCCTCTTCCCCGGCAGGTCCCTGCGCTCGGGCGAGCACGTCTACAAGAAGGGCGCGACGGACTCCACCACGAAGTGCGCCTCGGTCACCCAGAGCGCCCTCGGCTCGATCCTCGCGAAGAACGACTGCACCCGGCTGATCCGCGCCAGCTACCTCAGGGACGGCGTCGCGGTCACGGTCGGCGTCGCCGTCTTCGACACCACGGCCGACGCCACCAAGGTCAAGGACCAGGTGAAGAAGGGCCTCGTCGACTCCCTGGCCGGCAAGGGCGTGCCGTCCTTCTGCCGTACGGGCGTGTGCCGCGGCACCTACAACTCCTACGGCCGCTACGCCTACTTCACCACCACGGGCTACACCAACGGCAAGAACGTGACGACCGGCGACCGCAAGGCCTACGGCGTCGGCGACGACCTCGCCCGCTTCGCCTTCCAGCGGATCAACCAGCGGGGCGAGGCGCAGGCCTCCGCCGCGGCGCAGGCCCCGCAGTAACCGTGTCCCGACGGGGACCGCCCGTACGGGAAGCGCCCCGTACGGGAAGCCCTCCCGGGGCCTCAGCAGCACCCGGCTCCGGGCAGCGTCCGCTTGTTGCGGGCCTCCTTGCTGCGCGCGGCGAGCCGGTCGTCGGCGGGGTAGCCGACCTCTTCGAGGGTGAGCCCGTGCGGCCGCACGACGTGCACCGCGGAGTCCCGTACGCCCGCCGCGAGCACCTTCGCCGGCCACTCCACGGGCCGGTGCCCGTCCCCCACGAACAGCATCGCGCCGACCAGCGAGCGCACCATGTTGTGGCAGAAGGCGTCCGCCCGCACGGTGGCCTCGTAGATCCCGTCGGGCCGCCGCTCCCAGCGCAGCTCCTGCAGCGTGCGGATGGTCGTGGCGCCCTCGCGCCGCTTGCAGTAGGCGGCGAAGTCGTGCTCCCCGACGAGCCCCCGCGCGGCGGCGTTCATCGCGTCGAGGTCCAACTCCCAGTCGTGCCACAGCACATGGCCGCGCAACAGCGGGTCGACGCCGCCGGGGTGGTCGGTCACGCGGTAGGCGTAGCGCCGCCACACGGCCGAGAACCGCGCGTTGAACCCGGCGGGCGCCTCGGCGACCTTCCACACCCGCACGTCGTGCGGCAGCCGCCCGGCGAGCCGCCGCAGCAGCTTCTCGCGGTGCTCCTCCCACACGCTCTCGGGCAGATCGACGTGGGCGACCTGGCCGCGGGCGTGCACCCCGCTGTCGGTGCGGCCCGCGACGGTCAGCTCGTACGTCTCCTGCGACCGCGTCACGGTCCGCAGCGCGGCCTCGATCTCGCCCTGCACGGTCCGCTGCCCCTGGCGCTGCTTGGCCCAGCCGGAGAAGTCCCTGCCGTCGTACGACAGATCCAGCCGCACCCGCACGAACCCGGGCTCTACTTCGTCACTCACTCGTGATTCCTCTCCGACAACGAAAAGCGGGCCCACCCCCGGCAAGGGGCGGGCCCGCGACGCCCGGTAGGGGCGAGACGCTTACGCGTCCTTCGACTCCTCGGGAGCCTCGTCCGCCTTGGCCGTGTCGGCCTTGGCGTCGGCGGCCTCGGCGTCCTTGGCGGAGCGCTTCGTGGCGGCCTCGGCCTCACCGGTGGCCTGCTGGGCCACGGTCAGGGCCTCCACCAGCTCGATGATCGCCATGGGCGCGTTGTCGCCACGACGGTTACCGATCTTGGTGATGCGGGTGTAACCACCGGGGCGGTTCTCGTAGCGCGGGCCGATCTCCGTGAAGAGCGTGTGCACGATGCTCTTGTCGGTGATGACGGACAGCACCTGGCGGCGGTTGTGAAGGTCGCCCTTCTTCGCCTTGGTGACCAGACGCTCCGCGTAGGGACGCAGGCGGCGGGCCTTGGCCTCGGTGGTGGTGATGCGGCCGTGCTCGAAGAGCTGCTTGGCGAGGTTCGCCAGCAGAAGCTTCTCGTGCGCGGCGCTGCCGCCCAGACGGGCACCCTTGGTGGGCTTCGGCATGGTGTTTCTCCTAGTGATCTGCCCCGGCCGTACTAGGTACCGAGGTCAGTGTCCGAGCGGGCGGTCGCCCGTCGGAGATCCGGACACCCCCGAAGGGGCGGGTCCGGAAGGGGCGCGGGGAACTGCGCGACAAGCCACAGCGCACCCGCACCCGAGATCCGGCGAAAAGCGCCGAGCCCTTAGTACTGCTCGGTCTCGACGAAACCGGCGTCCGCGTCGTCATCGGCGCCGAAGGCGTCGGCGGCGGCGGTCGGGTCGAAGCCGGGAGGCGAGTCCTTCAGCGCGAGACCCATGCCGTTGAGCTTCATCTTGACCTCGTCGATCGACTTCGCACCGAAGTTGCGGATGTCGAGCAGGTCCGCCTCGGAGCGGGCCACGAGCTCACCCACGGAGTGGATGCCCTCGCGCTTGAGGCAGTTGTACGACCGAACGGTGAGCTCGAGCTCCTCGATCGGCAGGGCGAGATCGGCGGCGAGCGCGGCGTCCGTCGGGGACGGGCCCATGTCGATGCCCTCGGCGTCGATGTTGAGCTCGCGGGCCAGACCGAACAGCTCGACCAGGGTCTTGCCGGCGGACGCCATGGCGTCACGCGGGCGCATGGCCTGCTTGGTCTCGACGTCGACGATCAGCTTGTCGAAGTCGGTGCGCTGCTCGACTCGGGTCGCCTCGACCTTGTACGTGACCTTGAGGACCGGCGAGTAGATGGAGTCGACCGGGATACGGCCGATCTCCTGGCCGACCTGCTTGTTCTGCACGGCGGAGACGTAGCCGCGACCGCGCTCGACGGTCAGCTCCATCTCCAGCTTGCCCTTGCCGTTGAGCGTGGCGAGGACGAGGTCGGGGTTGTGCACCTCGACACCGGCCGGGGGCGCGATGTCGGCGGCGGTGACCAGACCCGGGCCCTGCTTGCGCAGGTACATCACGACCGGCTCGTCGTGCTCCGAGGAGACGACCAGCTGCTTGATGTTGAGGATGAGGTCGGTCACGTCCTCCTTGACGCCCGGCACGGTGGTGAACTCGTGCAGGACACCGTCGATGCGGATGCTGGTGACAGCAGCGCCGGGGATCGACGAGAGGAGCGTGCGGCGCAGGGAGTTGCCGAGGGTGTAACCGAAGCCCGGCTCCAGCGGCTCGATCACGAACCGGGAGCGGAATTCGTCGACGACCTCTTCGGTCAGCGACGGGCGCTGAGCAATAAGCATGAAGGAATCCTTCAGTCAGGGGCACCCACTATTTGATGCCCTGAGTAGTACAAGGGTACGGGCGATACGGCTCCGGAGAGCCGTACCGCCCGAAAACCTCAAGTCAAGCGACGTGCGTCAGACGCGGCGGCGCTTGGGCGGACGGCAGCCGTTGTGCGGCGTGGGCGTCACGTCCTGGATCGAGCCGACCTCGAGGCCGGTCGCCTGCAGGGAGCGGATGGCGGTCTCGCGACCGGAACCCGGGCCCTTCACGAAGACGTCGACCTTGCGCATGCCGTGCTCCTGCGCGCGACGGGCAGCCGACTCGGCGGCCATCTGCGCGGCGAACGGCGTGGACTTGCGCGAGCCCTTGAAGCCGACGTGGCCGGCGGAGGCCCAGGAGATCACGTTGCCGGTCGGGTCCGTGATGGACACGATCGTGTTGTTGAACGTGCTCTTGATGTGCGCGTGGCCGTGAGCGACGTTCTTCTTTTCCTTGCGGCGCACCTTCTTGGCAGCGCCCTGACGACCCTTGGGGGGCATCTATAACTCCTACGGGAGGTGGTCGGTCCTGCAGCGTCAGCTGTCGATAGACCGCTGAGCGAGGACTACTTCTTGCCCGGCTTCTTCTTACCGGCGATGGCGCGACGCGGGCCCTTGCGGGTGCGGGCGTTCGTGCTGGTGCGCTGACCGCGGACGGGCAGGCCGCGACGGTGACGCAGACCCTGGTAGCAGCCGATCTCGACCTTGCGGCGGATGTCGGCCTGGATCTCGCGACGGAGGTCACCCTCGGTCTTGATGTTGGCGTCCACGTACTCGCGGATCTTGACGAGGTCTTCCTCGGTCAGGTCGCGGACGCGGGTGTTGCGGTCCACCTCGGTGGCGTCCAGCGTCTGCTGGGCCAGGGTGCGACCGATGCCGAACACGTAGGTGAGGGCGACCTCAATACGCTTTTCGCGCGGGAGGTCAACGCCTTCAACGCGTGCCATTCATGGCTCCTGTTGATTCTTCGGAGGTCTTCAGCAGAACCACTCCCAGGGGCCGTATGAGGTACCTCCTGGGTCCCCGGCCTCCGACCGGGGGTGTCGCCCTCCATACCGATGGATCTGAAGAGGGACGGGTCCTGCGTATCTACTTACGTGCGTCGCGCGAAAATCTGCGAACTGCAGTGGTGCGTCAGCCCTGGCGCTGCTTGTGGCGCGGGTTGTCGCAAATGATCATGACCCGGCCGTGACGGCGGATCACCCTGCACTTGTCGCAGATCTTCTTGACGCTCGGCTTGACCTTCATTGGGTGAGGTTCTCCGGGTCAGTGCCACCACCCCGCGCGAGCGGGATGCGGGCAAGATCTACTTGTACCGGTAGACGATCCGGCCACGGGTCAGGTCGTACGGAGACAGCTCCACCACGACCCGGTCGTCAGGGAGGATGCGGATGTAGTGCATGCGCATCTTGCCACTGATGTGTGCCAGGACCTGGTGGCCGTTCTGGAGCTCCACCTTGAACATGGCGTTCGGAAGAGACTCGACGACAGTGCCTTCGATCTCGATGGCACCTTGCTTCTTGGCCACGCTTCGCCCTTCGAATCGACTACCTTGATCGACTGCCGTTCACCGCATGCAGACACACGGATGCACGAGAGCCGACGCGTCAGTCTACGTCAGTGCACTCGGAAAGACGAATCGGGAAAGTCTGCCCCTTGAGCAAGATCCTTAAGCAAGACCCTGCCCGGCACCGACGCGGGGTCTAGCCGAGCGGGTCCGGCGCGGGCGTCACGCCGTACGCCGCGAGGCGCTCCTTGCCGCAGTCCGGGGCCGTCAGGACGAGGGGGCCGTCCTCGGTGAGGGCGATCGAGTGCTCCCAGTGCGAGGACCAGGTGCCGTCCGTCGTGATGACGGTCCAGTCGTCCTCCAGGACCTCCGTGCGCGGGGTGCCGAGGGAGACCATCGGCTCGATCGCCAGGCAGAAGCCGGGGACCAGCTTCGGGCCCTTGCCGCGACGGCGCTCGACGTAGTTCAGGAGGTGCGGGTCCATGTGCATCTCGGTGCCGATGCCGTGGCCGCCGTAGTCCTCGACGATCCCGTACTTGCCGCCGCCCGGCTTCGGCTGACGGCGGATGTAGGTCTCGATGGCGCGGGAGATGTCGACGAGCCGGTTGCCCTGCTTCATGGCCGCGATGCCGGCCCACATCGACTCCTCGGTCACCCGGGAGAGCTCGACGAGCTCCGGAGCGTGACCGGTGCCCACGAACGCGGTGTACGCCGCGTCGCCGTGCCAGCCGTCGATGATCGCGCCGGCGTCGATGGAGATGATGTCGCCGTCCTTCAGGACGGTCTTGTCGTCGGGGATGCCGTGCACGACGACCTCGTTGACCGAGGTGCAGATCGTGGCGGGGAAGCCGCCGTACCCGAGGAAGTTCGACTTCGCGCCGTGCTCGGCGATCACCTTGCGGGCGACCTCGTCCAGGTCCTTGGTGGTGGCGCCCGGCACCGCGGCCTCGCGGGTCGCGGCGTGGATCGCGGCGACGACAAGGCCCGCCTCACGCATCTTCGCGATCTGCTCGGGGGTCTTGATCTGCACCATGAGGCTTCCGCTCTCCGTCATCCGTCGACAAACCGGTCCCGTACCCGAACCGGTACGTAAACAACAGTACGGCCGCGGTCCCCCTGGGGGCACCGCGGCCGGAACACCGTACTGACTACTTGTCGCCCTTCAGGGCGTCCATCGCGCGCGCGGTGACCTCTTCGACCTTGCCGAGCGCCGAGATCGTCACGACCAGACCCTGGGTCCGGTAGTAGTCGATGATCGGCTCGGTCTGCGTGTGGTAGACCTCGAGGCGCTTGCGGACCGTGTCCTCGCTGTCGTCCTCGCGCTGGTAGAGCTCGCCGCCGCAGACGTCGCAGACGCCGTCCTGCTTCGGCTTGCTGTACGTCACGTGGAAGACGTGGCTGGAGTCCTTGCGGCAGATGCGCCGGCCGGCGATCCGCTTGACGACCTCGTCCTCGGGGACCTCCAGGTCCAGGACGGCGTCGAGCTTCACGTCATCGGCCTTGAGCGCGACGTCCAGCGCCTCCGCCTGCGACACGTTGCGCGGGAATCCGTCGAGCAGGAAGCCGTTCTCGGCGTCCGGCTGGGCCATGCGGTCCTTCGCCATGCCGATGGTCACCTCGTCGGGGACGAGGTTGCCGGCGTCCATGTACGCCTTCGCCTGCTTGCCCAGCTCCGTGCCCTGGCTGATGTTGGCACGGAAGAGGTCGCCCGTGGAGATGTGCGGGATCGACAGGTTCTTGGCGAGGAACGCGGCCTGCGTTCCCTTGCCCGCACCGGGCGGCCCGACGAGGACGATTCGCATCAGCGGAGGAACCCTTCGTAATTGCGCTGCTGGAGCTGGCTCTCGATCTGCTTCACGGTTTCCAGACCCACACCCACGATGATGAGGATGCTCGTCCCGCCGAACGGGAAGTTCTGGTTTGCCCCGAAGCCCACCAACGCCATCGTCGGCACAAGAGCGATCAGACCCAGATACAGCGAACCCGGCCACGTGATCCGGTTGAGTACGTAACTCAGATACTCAGCGGTCGGACGGCCAGCCCGGATGCCCGGGATGAAGCCACCATACTTCTTCATGTTGTCGGCGACTTCCTCGGGGTTGAACGAGATCGCGACGTAGAAGAAGGCGAAGAAGACGATCAGAATGAAGTACGTGGCGATGTAAATCGGGTGGTCACCCTTGGTCAGGTTCGCCTCGATCCACGTCTTCCATCCCGAGTTGCCGCCCGCGAACTGGGCGACCAGCGCCGGAATGTAGAGCAGCGAGGAGGCGAAGATCACAGGGATGATGCCCGCCTGATTGACCTTCAGCGGAATGTAGGTCGACGTACCGCCGTAGGACCGGCGGCCGATCATGCGCTTCGCGTACTGGACCGGAATGCGGCGCTGCGCCTGCTCGACGAAGACCACCAGGCCGACCATCACCAGACCGACCGCGATGACGGTGCCGAACTCGATCCAGCCGCCCGCCAGGTCACCCTGCTGCTTGATGGCCCACAGGGCGCTCGGGAAGGTCGCGGCGATCGAGATGAACATCAGGATCGACATGCCGTTGCCGATGCCGCGGTCGGTGATGAGCTCGCCGAGCCACATGACGCAGGCGGTGCCGGCGGTCATCGTGATGACCATCGTGATGGTCACGAAGATCGACTGGTCGGGGACGATCTCGCTGGCGACGGGGCAGCTCTGGAAGAGGGTGCCGGTGCGGGCGGTGGCCACCAGGCCGGTGCCCTGCAGGATCGCGAGCGCGATGGTCAGATAGCGCGTGTACTGCGTGATCTTCGCTGTGCCGGCCTGGCCCTCCTTCTTGAGGGCCTCGAGTCGCGGGATCACCACGGTCAGCAGCTGCAGAATGATGCTCGCCGTGATGTACGGCATGATGCCGAGCGCGAAGATCGTGATCTGCAGCAGCGCGCCACCGCTGAACATGTTGACGAGACCGAACAGGCCCTGGTTCGCATTGGCGTTGTCAATGCAGGTCTGCACGTTCTTGTAGTCGATACCGGGGATCGGCACGTGCGTGCCCACCCGGTAGATCACGATGATGCCGAGCGTGAAGAGCAGCTTCTTGCGCAGGTCGGGCGTCTTGAACGCCCGGGCGAACGCGGTGAGCACGGTGCCTCCTGCGACCCCCGCGCGCGTGCGTCAGAGGTGGTGGTCTGAGGTTCGACGAATACGTATCAGTCAAGAAAACCGTGCGGCCGGGCCGCACGGAGCTTGGACAGTGCACGCCACCTTACCGGCGACCGTGCCCCCCTTGGAACGACCAACCGGGGATGCCCCTTTTGTGGGGCATCCCCGGCTGGGAATCGCTCATGTCATCGACACGTCTGAGGGAATATCAGACGAGCTCGGTGACGGTACCGCCGGCGGCGGTGATCTTCTCCTTGGCGGAACCGGAGACGGCGTCGACCGTCACCTGCAGCGCCACGGTGACCTCACCCTGGCCGAGGACCTTGACGAGGCTGTTCTTGCGAACCGCACCCTTGGCCACGAGGGCCTCGACGGTGACCTCGCCACCCTCGGGGAACAGCGCGCTCAGCTTGTCGAGGTTCACGACCTGGAACTCGGTCTTGAACGGGTTCTTGAAGCCCTTGAGCTTCGGGAGACGCATGTGGAGGGGCATCTGGCCACCCTCGAAGCGCTCCGGAACCTGGTAACGGGCCTTGGTGCCCTTGGTACCACGACCAGCGGTCTTACCCTTGGACGCCTCACCACGACCCACACGGGTCTTGGCGGTCTTGGCACCCGGGGCGGGCCGGAGGTTGTGGACCTTCAGCGGGTTCTGCTCCGCCATGTCAGTCGACCTCCTCAACCGTCACGAGGTGGCGGACGGTGTGCACCATGCCGCGGAACTCGGGGCGGTCCTCCTTGACGACCTGCGTGTTGATGCCCTTGAGACCAAGGGAGCGCAGGGTGTCGCGGTGGTTCTGCTTGCTGCCGATGTACGACTTCGTCTGCGTGATCTTGAGCTGTGCCATTACGCAGCACCAGCCCCGGCACGCGCCCGCAGCAGAGCCGCGGGAGCGACGTCCTCGAGGGGCAGACCACGGCGAGCCGCGATCTCCTCGGGACGCTGCAGGCCCTTGAGGGCCGCGACGGTCGCGTGCACGATGTTGATCGCGTTCGACGAACCGAGCGACTTCGACAGGATGTCGTGCACGCCGGCGCACTCGAGCACGGCACGCACCGGACCACCGGCGATAACACCGGTACCGGGGGAAGCAGGCTTGAGCAGGACGACGCCCGCGGCCTTCTCGCCCGTGATCGGGTGCGGGATGGTGCCCTGGATACGGGGGACCTTGAAGAAGTGCTTCTTGGCCTCCTCAACACCCTTGGCGATGGCGGCCGGCACCTCCTTGGCCTTGCCGTAACCGACACCCACGGTGCCGTCACCGTCGCCCACTACGACGAGCGCAGTGAAGCTGAAGCGACGACCACCCTTCACAACCTTGGCGACACGGTTGATCGCGACAACGCGCTCAACGTATGCGGTCTTCTCGGCGGCAGCGCCACCGTCGCGACCCTTCCGGTCCCGCCGCTCGCCGCCACCGGCACCGCCACCGCGGCGCTGGGGTCCAGCCATTGGAATTACCTCTCTCTGTTTCCGCTAGCTACGGAACCGACTCAGAACTTGAGTCCGGCTTCGCGGGCGGCGTCCGCCAGGGCGGCGATGCGCCCGGCGTACTGGTTACCACCACGGTCGAACACGACAGTCTCGACACCGGCGGCCTTGGCGCGCTCGGCGACCAGGGCGCCGACCGACTTGGCGGCCGCGGACTTGTCGCCCTCGGCACCGCGGATCGTGCTGTCCAGGGTCGACGCCGACGCCAGGGTGTGACCCTTGATGTCGTCGATGACCTGGGCCACGATGTGGCGGTTGGAGCGCGTCACGACCAGGCGCGGACGCTCAGCCGTACCCGAGATGTGCTTACGGATGCGGATGTGACGACGCTTGATGGCAGCACGCTTGTAAGCGTCGCCCTTAGCAATCTTGACACCGTATGCCATGGCTTACTTACCCGCCTTTCCGACCTTGCGGCGGATGACTTCGCCTTCGTACTTGACGCCCTTGGCCTTGTACGGGTCGGGCTTGCGCAGCTTGCGGATGTTGGCCGCAACCTCGCCGACCTTCTGCTTGTCGATGCCCTCGACCGAGAAACGGGTCGCGGACTCCACCTTGAAGGTGATGCCCTCGGGGGCCTCGACCAGGATCGGGTGGCTGTAGCCCAGCGAGAACTCCAGGTTGGAGCCCTTCGCGAGGACGCGGTAACCGACACCGCTGATTTCGAGCTTCTTCACGTAACCCTGGGTCACGCCGGTGATCATGTTCGCCACCAGCGTGCGGGACAGGCCGTGCAGGGCCTTGTTCTGACGCTCGTCGTTCGGACGGGTGACGTTCAGAACGCCGTCCTCGTCCTTAGCGATCTCGATCGGCGCGACAACGGTGTGCGAGAGGGAACCCTTGGGGCCCTTCACCGCGACCGTACGGCCGTCGATGGTGACGTCCACGCCGGCGGGAACCGTGATGGGGAGCTTGCCAATACGCGACATTAGCTATTCCTCCGTTCCCGACTACCAGACGTAGGCGAGGACTTCCCCACCTACGCCCTTCTTGCCTGCCTGCTGGCCGGTCAGGAGACCGTGCGACGTGGAGATGATCGCCACGCCGAGGCCGCCGAGGACCTTCGGCAGGTTGGTGGACTTCGCGTAAACCCGGAGACCGGGCTTGGAGATCCGCTTGATGCCCGCGATGGAGCGCTCACGGTTCGGGCCGAACTTCAGCTCGAGAACGAGGTTCTTGCCGACCTCGGCGTCCTCGACCTTCCAGCCCGTGATGAAGCCCTCCTGCTGGAGGATCTCCGCGATGTGAGACTTGATCTTGCTGTGCGGCATCGCCACGGTGTCGTGGTACGCCGAGTTCGCGTTACGCAGACGAGTCAGCATGTCCGCGATCGGATCAGTCATGGTCATGAATTGGCCTTCGGCCTCTCTCGCCGGGGTTTCCTATCTGCGCCATCCCTCTCCCCACTCAGAGGCGGGACGGGTGCGGCGCGGGGACCTACGGCGTAGTAAGTCGGTCAGGGCGACAGACGCCCAACCCTCCTAGCCTAAGCCATGCGGAGGAGGGCGGCTGCCAACCCTTTACTTACCGAGAGATCCAGACAGTCCCAAAAACCTTCGAAAAGGTGGGGACTACCAGGAGCTCTTGGTCACGCCCGGCAGCTCGCCACGGTGAGCCATCTCACGAAGGCACACGCGGCAGAGGCCGAACTTGCGGTAGACGGAGTGCGGACGGCCGCAGCGCTGGCAGCGGGTGTACGCACGCACACCGAACTTGGGCTTACGAGCAGCCTTGGCAATCAGAGCCTTCTTCGCCATCTCGCTTACGCCTCCTTGAAGGGGAAGCCGAGGTGACGAAGGAGCGCACGGCCCTCAGCGTCGTTGGTCGCCGTGGTGACCACGGTGATGTCCATACCCCGGACGCGGTCGATCTTGTCCTGGTCGATCTCGTGGAACATGACCTGCTCCGTGAGACCGAAGGTGTAGTTGCCACGGCCGTCGAACTGCTTGGGGGACAGACCACGGAAGTCGCGGATGCGCGGCAGCGCGAGCGACAGGGTGCGGTCCAGGAACTCCCACATGCGGTCGCCACGGAGCGTGACGTGGCAGCCGATCGGCTGACCCTCGCGCAGCTTGAACTGCGCGATGGACTTCCGGGCCTTGGTGATGGCCGGCTTCTGACCGGTGATGGTGGTCAGGTCACGGACGGCACCGTCCATGAGCTTCGAGTCACGGGCGGCGTCGCCGACACCCATGTTGACCACGATCTTGACGAGGCCGGGGATCTGCATGACGTTCTCGTAGGAGAACTCTTCCTGCAGCTTGCCCGCGATCTCCTCGCGGTACTTCGTCTTGAGACGCGGAGTGGTGGTGGTCGTCATCAGATGTCCTCACCCGTCCGCTTGGCAACGCGGATCTTGTTGCCCTCGTCGTCGAAGCGGTAACCGACGCGCGTGACGACCTTGTTGCCGTCCTTCTCCACGACCAGCTGGACGTTGGAGACGTGGACGGGGGCCTCGGTGGTCACGATGCCGCCGGCCTGCGAGCCGCTGGCGGTCGGGCCGGCCTTCGTGTGCTTCTTGACCCGGTTGACACCCTCGACCAGGACGCGCTCGTCGCGCGGGTAAGCGGCAATGACCTTGCCCTGCTTGCCCTTGTCCTTACCGGTGATGACCTGGACCAGGTCGCCCTTCTTGATCTTCATGCTTACAGCACCTCCGGCGCGAGCGAGATGATCTTCATGAACTTCTTCTCGCGCAGCTCACGGCCGACGGGGCCGAAGATACGGGTGCCGCGAGGGTCGCCGTCGTTCTTCAGAATGACGGCGGCGTTCTCGTCGAAGCGGATGTACGAGCCGTCCGGACGGCGGCGCTCCTTGACGGTGCGAACGATGACCGCCTTGACGACGTCACCCTTCTTCACGTTGCCACCGGGGATCGCGTCCTTCACGGTGGCGACGATGACGTCACCGATGCCCGCGTAGCGGCGACCCGAGCCACCGAGAACACGGATGGTGAGAATTTCCTTCGCACCCGTGTTGTCGGCGACGCGCAGTCGCGACTCCTGCTGGATCACGTCTATCTCCTGTTTGTCTGCCGGTTCCCCCGGGGCAGTTCAGCGAACTGCCCCGGGAGCCTGGCGGAACGAACTCCGAGGGATACCCCTAGGAGCTGTACTTGTTGGAATTCCCTTGCGGGAATTACCTACTTGGCCTTCTCGAGGATCTCGACGATGCGCCAGCGCTTGGTGGCGGACAGCGGACGCGTCTCCATCAGGAGGACGCGGTCGCCGACGCCGGCAGCGTTCTGCTCGTCGTGCGCCTTGAGCTTGTTCGTACGGCGGATGACCTTGCCGTACAGCGCGTGGGTCACGCGGTCCTCGACAGCGACGACGACGGTCTTGTCCATCTTGTCGCTGACGACAAGACCCTGACGGGTCTTGCGGAAGCCGCGGGCGGCCTTCGTCTCTTCAGTCACGTTGCTCTCGCTCATCAGGCGCTCTCCACCGTCTCGATGCCCAGCTCGCGCTCACGCATCAGGGTGTAGATCCGCGCGATGTCCTTACGGACGGCCTTGAGCCGACCGTGGTTCTCGAGCTGACCCGTCGCCGCCTGGAAGCGGAGGTTGAACAGCTCTTCCTTGGCTTCGCGAAGCTTGTTGACAAGCTCCTCGTCGCCCAGTTCGCGCAGCTCGGACGCCTTGGTACCGGCCGACATCACGACTCACCTGCCTCGCGCCGGACGATGCGGCACTTCATCGGAAGCTTGTGAGCAGCGCGGGTGAGCGCCTCACGAGCAATCTTCTCGTTCGGGTACGACAGCTCGAACATCACCCGTCCCGGGTGAACGTTCGCGACCCACCACTCCGGAGAACCCTTACCGGAACCCATGCGGGTCTCGGCAGGCTTCTTGGTGAGGGGGCGGTCCGGGTAGATGTTGATCCAGACCTTGCCGCCACGCTTGATGTGGCGGGTCATCGCGATACGAGCCGCCTCGATCTGGCGGTTGGTCACGTACGCCGGCGTGAGGGCCTGAATGCCGTACTCGCCGAATGCGACCGTCGTACCACCCTTGGCCTGACCGCGGCGCTTGGGGTGGTGCTGCTTGCGGTGCTTGACCCTACGGGGGATCAGCATTTCGGTCAGGCCTCCGTTCCGGTGCTCTCAGCCGGAGCGGCAGCGGCGGCGGGAGCGTCGGCCTTGGGGGCCTCGGCAGCCGGCGCGGACTGCTGCTGCGGCTTGCGGCCGCGGCCGCCACGCTCGCCACCGCGGCCACCACGGGCCGGGCGGTCGTTGCCGCCGCCACGGGCCGGGCGGTTACCCGCACGGGCAGCGGCGTTCTCGGCGCGGACCTCGGCGATGTTCTTGACGTCGCCCTTGTAGATCCAGACCTTCACGCCGATGCGGCCGAAGGTCGTCTTGGCCTCGAAGAAGCCGTAGTCGACGTTGGCGCGGAGCGTGTGCAGGGGCACGCGGCCCTCGCGGTAGAACTCCGAGCGCGACATCTCGGCGCCGCCGAGACGGCCACCACACTGGATCTTGATGCCCTTGGCGCCCGCCTTCATCGCCGACTGCATGCTCTTGCGCATGGCACGACGGAAGGAGACGCGGGAGGACAGCTGCTCCGCCACGGCCTGGGCCACGAGCTGAGCGTCGACCTCGGGGTTCTTGACCTCGAGGATGTTCAGCTGGACCTGCTTGCCCGTGAGCTTCTCGAGGTCACCGCGGATGCGGTCGGCCTCGGCGCCACGGCGGCCGATGACGATGCCGGGACGAGCGGTGTGGATGTCCACACGCACGCGGTCACGGGTGCGCTCGATCTCCACCTTCGAGATGCCGGCGCGCTCCATGCCGGACGTCATCATCCGACGGATGGCGACGTCTTCCTTGACGTAGTCCTTGTACAGCTTGTCGGCGTACCAACGCGACTTGAAGTCGGTCGTGACACCGAGCCGGAACCCGTGCGGGTTTACCTTCTGGCCCATTACCGGGTTCCTTCCTTGCTGCTGACGACCACGGTGATGTGGCTGGTCCGCTTACGGATCCGGTAGGCACGACCCTGCGCACGCGGACGGAACCGCTTCAGGGTCGGGCCCTCATCCACGTACGCCTCGCTGATGACCAGCGAAGAGGCGTCGGTGTGGTCGTAGTTGTGCGCGGCGTTGGCAATGGCGCTGTCCAGCACCTTGCCGACCGGCACGCTCGCGGCCTGCGGGGCGAAACGCAGGACCGCCTGAGCCTCCGTGGCATCCATGCCACGGATGAGGTCCACCACGCGGCGGGCCTTCATGGGCGTGACGCGGATGTACCGCGCCTGGGCCCTGGCTTCCATGGTTGTCCCTTCGGTGTTAGTCATAGTCGTTCCACCCCGCGCTAGCGGCGCTTCGACTTCCGGTCGTCCTTGACGTGGCCGCGGAAGGTGCGAGTCGGCGAGAACTCGCCGAGCTTGTGGCCGACCATCGACTCGGTGACGAACACCGGGATGTGGGTCTTGCCGTTGTGCACCGCGATCGTGTGACCCAGCATGCTGGGAATGATCATCGAGCGACGGGACCAGGTCTTGATGACGTTCTTGGAACCGGCTTCGTTCTGAGCGTCCACCTTCTTTACGAGGTGGTCGTCGACGAAGGGCCCCTTCTTGAGACTGCGCGGCATCTAAACCCGCTCCTAGCGCTTCTTGTTCGACTTGCGGCGACGGACGATGTACTTGTTGCTCGCCTTGTTGCGATCACGAGTACGACCCTCCTTCTTGCCCCACGGCGAGACCGGGTGACGACCACCGGAGGTCTTGCCTTCGCCACCACCGTGCGGGTGGTCGACCGGGTTCATCACGACACCACGCACGGTCGGGCGGACGCCCTTCCAGCGCATGCGGCCGGCCTTGCCCCAGTTGATGTTCGACTGCTCGGCGTTGCCGACCTCGCCGATGGTGGCGCGGCAGCGCACGTCGACGAGACGGATCTCGCCGGACGGCATACGAAGGTGCGCCATGGCGCCTTCCTTCGCGAGCAGCTGCACGGAGGCACCAGCGGAGCGGGCGAACTTCGCGCCGCCGCCGGGCCGCAGCTCGATGGCGTGGAGCGTCGTACCCACCGGGATGTTGCGCAGCGCCATGTTGTTGCCGGGCTTGATGTCGGCACCGGGGCCGCTCTCAATCCGGTCACCCTGCTGCGTGCCGCGCGGGGCGAGGATGTAGCGCTTCTCGCCGTCCGCGTAGTGCAGCAGCGCGATGCGCGCGGTGCGGTTGGGGTCGTACTCGATGTGCGCGACCTTGGCCGGCACACCGTCCTTGTCGTGACGACGGAAGTCGATCACGCGGAAGGCGCGCTTGTGTCCGCCACCCTGGTGGCGAACGGTCACACGACCGGAATTGTTACGGCCGCCCTTGCTGTGCAGCGGGCGAACCAGCGACTTCTCCGGCGTGGACCGCGTTACCTCGACGAAGTCGGCTACGGAGGAGCCACGGCGGCCCGGCGTAGTCGGCTTGTACTTGCGGATTCCCATTTCTCAGTCCTCGTCCGATATTCGGACCAGGGCGCTCCGTTAGGAGGCCTGGCCGAAGATGTCGATACGGTCGCCCTCAGCAAGGGTCACAATCGCGCGCTTGGTGTCGGCACGCTTGCCGAAACCAGACTTGGTGCGCTTGCGCTTGCCCTGACGGTTGATCGTGTTGACTCCGGTGACCTTGACCGAGAAGACCGACTCGACGGCCTGCTTGATCTGGGTCTTGTTGGAGCCGGGGGCCACGATGAACGTGTACTTGCCCTCGTCGAGGAGCGCGTAGGACTTCTCGGAGACGACCGGCTTGACGAGGACGTCGCGCGGGTCCGAGAAGGACTTGCTCAGCGGGGTGGGCTCAACGGCGATCTTGCCCTCGGTCGCGATGCGCTTCGCCTTGGCGACGCGCGCGGCCTTGGCGGCCTTCGCAGCCTTGGACGCGATGCTCTGGTGACGGATGGCCATCAGGCTTCGCTCCCTTCGGTGTCAGTGGCCTGCGGGCCGGACACGAAGGACTCGAACGCGGCCTTGGTGAAGACCACGTCGTCCGACACGAGCACGTCGTACGTGTTCAGCTGGCCCGGCTCCAGGATGTGCACCTGGGGCAGGTTGCGGGCGGAGAGCAGCGAAGTCTCGTCCGCGCGGTCGATGACCAGGAGCACGTTCTTGCGCTCGCTGACCTTGCCGAGCAGCGTCTTCGCGGCCTTGGTGGAGATGTCGCCCTCGACCACGTTGGTGACAACGTGGATACGAGCGTTGCGGGCCCGGTCGGTGAGGGCGTGGCGCAGGGCCGCGGCCTTCATCTTCTTCGGGGTCCGCTGCGAGTAGTCACGCGGCTGCGGGCCGTGGACGACGCCACCGCCGGCGAACTGCGGCGCACGGGTCGAACCCTGGCGCGCGCGGCCGGTGCCCTTCTGGCGGTACGGCTTCTTGCCGCCACCGCGGACTTCGCCACGACGCTTGGTCTTGTGCGTGCCCTGACGGGCCGCGGCCAGCTGGGCGACGACGACCTGGTGGATCAGCGGGATGCTGATCTTCTCGACGTCGAAGATCTCCGCGGGGAGCTCGACCGTCCCGGTCTTGTCGCCTGCCGGCGAAAGGATGTCAATGGTGCTCATGGGTTACCTCAGGCCCCCTTGGCCGCGGTACGGACCAGGACGAGGCCGCCGTTCGGACCAGGAACCGCGCCCTTGATCAGGAGCAGGCCCTTCTCCGCGTCAACGGCGTGGACGGTCAGGTTCTGGGTGGTGACCCGCTCGTTGCCCATGCGACCGGCCATGCGCTGGCCCTTGAAGACACGGCCAGGCGTGGCGCAGCCACCGATGGAGCCGGGCTTGCGGTGCACGCGGTGGGCACCGTGGGAGGCCTTGCCACCGGCGAAGTTGTGACGCTTCATCACACCGGCGAAGCCCTTGCCCTTGCTCTTGCCGGTGACGTCGACCTTGATACCGGCCTCGAACGTCTCGGCGGTCAGCTCCTGGCCGAGGGTGTACTCGCTGGCACCAGCGGTACGGATCTCGACGAGGTGGCGACGGGGGGTCACGTCGGCCTTGGCGAAGTGGCCCTTGAGGGGCTTGTTCACCTTGCGCGGGTCGATCTCGCCGAAGGCGATCTGGACCGACTCGTAGCCGTCGCTGTCATTCGTACGGACCTGGGTAACGACGCAGGGCCCGGCCTTGACCACGGTCACCGGGACGATGCGGTTGTTCTCGTCCCAGACCTGGGTCATGCCGAGCTTCTCGCCCAGGATGCCCTTGATCTGCTTGGTCATCTTCTTCGCGCCCTTCAGAGCTTGATCTCGATGTCAACGCCGGCCGGAAGGTCCAGGCGCATCAGCGAGTCAACGGTCTTGGGGGTCGGGTCGAGGATGTCGATCAGGCGCTTGTGCGTGCGCATCTCGAAGTGCTCGCGAGAGTCCTTGTACTTGTGCGGCGACTTGATGACGCAGTACACGTTCTTCTCAGTGGGCAGCGGCACCGGGCCCGCGACCGACGCACCAGTACGCGTCACCGTCTCGACGATCTTCTTCGCCGAGGAGTCGATGACCTCGTGGTCGTAGGCCTTGAGCCGGATGCGGATCTTCTGTCCCGCCATGGCTACTTAGTAGTCCTTCGTCTCGAACGCTCTGGCACCTCGGGGGCCCTTTTTTCTACTTCCTCCGACCCACGCGGTCGGGCGTGTCGCAGTCCCGCTCACACAATTCTCCCGAAGGAGAATCCCTGCTAGGGGCTGCGGCCCAGATGACCGCGGGTCCGGGGGAAGAAACCCACCGGGCGCCTGGCCGAGCGACCGCACCGCACTTCCCGAAAGATTCCCGTACGTCCGCCTCAGCGCTGCCTGCGGGTCCTTGCGGATCCTTCGGCAGATGGGGCGACGAGTACTGTGGGACTCGCTTCCGGTCCTCCCGGCGGGAGGCGCGCAGCATCGGCACTCAACCGAGCAACCCCGACAGTCTGCCATACGGGGCACGCCGGGTGCCAATCGAGCCGGAGATCGTACCCGGTACGTGACGGAGATCAAACCCGGGGTGCGGTGGGCGCGCCGCAACTCCGTTGGGGCAGGCTGGCGGTGACGATCTCCCGCCGGACGAGACGGAAACCTTGAAGTGACGCAAGCAGCCGCGCCGGGACCGCGCTTCGTCCCCCGCCGATACATCAACCCCCACTTCGAGGACGACGTAGCGTTCTCGCAGGTCAGCGGCCCCGCCGAGTACGCGTCAGGGACGGCTCGCCCGGTGCGGTACGTGGCCGTGGCGGACGAGCGGGGCGCGGTCACCACCTATGTGTGGGCGTGCGACGAGGACGACGCGGCGGGCTGGATCGTGCGCAGGGACGCGGGGTCGCGGGCCCGCAACGACAGCCGCTGGATGCACCGGCTGCGCGAGGGCAAGGCGCGCGGGGTGGCCCCGACGGTGGTCCTGGGCGAGCTGGCGGGGTCGCCGGCGGTGGTGGCGGGGGCGCTCACGACGGCGCCGAGCCTCGGATCCCTGTACGACCTGGCGGACCTGCCGGTGCGGGCCCCCCGGTGGCGCTCGGCCCGCGGAGCCCTCTTCGGCCTGGCGATCGGCGACGCGATGGGCCGCCCGCTCTCGCTCCTCCCCCTGGACGGCATCGCGTCGGCGTACGGGGCGTGGGAGTCGATGGAGCTGCCGCTCTCCGGCGACGGCACGGTCCGCGTCTCCGACCAGACACAGCTGGCGCTCACCGTCGGAGAGGCACTGGCGGCGGTGGCGGTTCCGGCTCCCCTGCCGGAGGCGGATGCGCGCGCCGCCCTCACGGCGCGGGGCGCCCTGCCGGCTCCCCCGTGGCTGACGCCGGGGGCGGTCGCGACGGCGCTGCGCACGCATCTGATCCGCTGGCGGTACTCCCCCGACAACGACCGCGCGCCGGGCCGTACGACGCTGGCCGCGTGCGAGGCGCTGGCGGCGCCGGTCCCGTGGCAGGAGGCGACGGCCGCCGGGTCGAAGGGGTGCGCGGCGGTGGTACGCGCGGCCGTGGTGGGCCTCGCGCCGTATCTGAGCGCCGACCAGCGCTCGGGCATCGCCCAGTTGCAGGCTGCCCTCACGCACGGCCACCCCACCGCGCTGGCGGCGAGCGACCTGGCGGCGCAGGCGGTCCACCTGCTGCGGCATCGCTGCGCGCCCGCCGACCTGCTCGCGGAGCTGCGCGTCCACGCGGAGACGTCCCGCTGCACGTACCGCTCGGACTGGCTGGGGGATCTGGCGCCCCGGGCCGACGCGGCGTCGTTCATCGCGATGGGCTGGGAGGAGTGCGTGGCGGCGCTGGACGCGGTGGAGGCCGCCCTGGGCTCGGGCGACCCCTCCCGCGACCCCGGCGGCGCGGTCGGCGCGGCCCGGGCCTCCGACGCGGTGCTCGCCGGCGCCCTGTACGCCTTCCTGACGACGCAGGCCCACCCCCGCTACACGCTGCGCCGCGCGTCCCACACGTCGGGCGACTCAGCGGCGACGGCGGCCCTGGCGGGAGCCCTGGCAGGGGCGCACCGAGGCTCGTCGGGGTGGCCGCCGGAGTGGATGGAGACGGTGGAGTACGGGCAGCGCCTGGAGGCGCTGGGTGGGGCGTGGGACCGGGACTGAGAAGGCACCGGACACCCGCCGCGCACGCGAAAGAGCCCGTACGACCGAAGTCGTACGGGCTCTCTCAGAGCTCGCAGGAGCTACCAGGCATCAAGCCCAGCAAGTAAGCGGACTTACTTGTTGATCTTGGTGACCTGGCCGGCGCCGACGGTCCGGCCACCCTCACGGATGGCGAACTTCAGGCCCTCTTCCATCGCGACGGGCTGGATGAGCTCCACGGACATCTCCGTGTTGTCACCCGGCATGACCATCTCGGTGCCCTCGGGGAGGGTCACGACGCCGGTCACGTCCGTCGTGCGGAAGTAGAACTGCGGGCGGTAGTTGTTGAAGAACGGGGTGTGACGGCCACCCTCGTCCTTCGACAGGATGTAGGCCTGGGCCTCGAACTCGGTGTGCGGCGTGACCGAACCGGGCTTGATGATGACCTGGCCGCGCTCGACGTCCTCGCGCTTGATGCCACGGAGGAGCAGACCGACGTTCTCACCGGCCTGGCCCTCGTCGAGCAGCTTGCGGAACATCTCGATGCCGGTGACCGTGGTGGTGGTCTTCTCGGTCTTGATGCCGATGATGTCGACGGTCTCGTTGACCTTGAGGACACCACGCTCGATACGACCGGTGACGACGGTGCCACGACCGGTGATCGTGAAGACGTCCTCGATCGGCATCAGGAACGGCTTGTCGACGTCGCGCTCGGGCTCCGGGATGGACTCGTCCACGGCCTTCATGAGCTCGAGGACGGTGTTGCCCCACTCCTTGTCGCCCTCGAGGGCCTTCAGAGCGGAGACCTTGACGACCGGAAGGTCGTCGCCCGGGAACTCGTACTCGGAGAGGAGCTCACGGACCTCGAGCTCGACGAGCTCCAGGATCTCCTCGTCGTCCACCATGTCGGCCTTGTTCAGGGCGACCACGATGTACGGAACGCCGACCTGGCGGGCCAGGAGCACGTGCTCCTTGGTCTGCGGCATCGGGCCGTCGGTGGCGGCGACCACGAGGATGGCGCCGTCCATCTGCGCGGCACCCGTGATCATGTTCTTGATGTAGTCCGCGTGACCGGGGCAGTCGACGTGGGCGTAGTGACGCGCCTCGGTCTGGTACTCGACGTGCGCGATCGAGATCGTGATACCGCGCTGGCGCTCCTCGGGAGCCTTGTCGATCTGGTCGAAGGCCGAGGCCTCGTTCAGGTCGGGGTACGCGTCGTGCAGCACCTTGGTAATGGCGGCCGTGAGGGTCGTCTTACCGTGGTCAATGTGACCGATGGTGCCGATGTTGACGTGCGGCTTAGTCCGCTCGAACTTTGCCTTCGCCACTGAATCCTCCTGCGGAGTGGTTCTGTACGCCTTGCTTCATCGGCGCCAGGTGATCTTTGCTGGGAAGCCAGCCGCCGGGGTTCTTGCCCTGCGGGGTCGAACCCCGACGGATGGTGTCAAGCCTAAAGCGTTAACTGGGGTGAGTTACTCGCCCTTGGCCTTCGCGATGATCTCCTCGGCGACGTTCCGCGGAACCTCGGCGTAGGAGTCGAACTGCATTGAGTAGCTTGCGCGACCCGACGTCTTGCTGCGGAGGTCTCCGACGTAGCCGAACATCTCCGAGAGGGGCACGAGGCCCTTCACGACGCGAGCGCCGCTGCGCTCCTCCATGGCCTGGATCTGGCCACGGCGGGAGTTGATGTCGCCGATGACATCGCCCATGTAGTCCTCGGGCGTGGTGACCTCGACGGCCATCATCGGCTCGAGCAGCACAGGGCTGGCCTTGCGCGCGGCCTCCTTGAAGGCCTGCGAGCCGGCGATCTTGAAGGCGAGCTCCGAGGAGTCGACCTCGTGGTAGGCACCGTCGAGAAGGGTGACGCGGACGCCAGTCATCTCGTAGCCGGCCAGGATGCCGAACTGCATGGCCTCCTGCGCACCGGCGTCCACCGACGGGATGTACTCCCGCGGGATGCGGCCACCGGTGACCTTGTTCACGAACTCGTACGACGCGTCGCCGTCCGTGATGGGCTCGATCGCGATCTGCACCTTGGCGAACTGACCGGTACCACCGGTCTGCTTCTTGTGGGTGTAGTCCACGCGCTCGACGGTCTTGCGGATCGTCTCGCGGTACGCGACCTGCGGCTTGCCGACGTTCGCCTCGACGCGGAATTCGCGCTTCATGCGGTCGACGAGCACCTCGAGGTGAAGCTCGCCCATACCACCGATGATGGTCTGGCCGGTCTCCTCGTCCGAGTGGACCTGGAAGGAGGGGTCCTCCTCCGAGAGACGCTGGATGGCTACACCCAGCTTCTCCTGGTCACCCTTGGACTTCGGCTCGATGGCGACCTGGATGACCGGCGCCGGGAAGTCCATGGACTCCAGGATCACCGGCTGCTTGTCGTCACAGAGCGTCTCACCCGTGGTGGTCTGCTTCAGACCCATGACGGCGACGATGTCACCGGCGCCCACCGACTCGATCTCCTCACGCTTGTTCGCGTGCATGCGGTAGATCTTGCCGATGCGCTCCTTCTTGCCCTTGACGGAGTTCAGCACCGCGGTGCCGGAGTCCAGGCGACCGGAGTAGATCCGGACGAAGGTGAGCTTGCCGAGGTGCGGGTCGCTCGCGATCTTGAACGCGAGGGCCGACAGCGGCTCGTCGTCGGACGGCTTGCGCTTGACGACCGTCTCCGGGTCCTTGACGTCGTGGCCCTCGATGGCCTCGACGTCCAGGGGGGACGGCAGGTAGCGCACGACGGCGTCGAGCAGGGGCTGAACGCCCTTGTTCTTGAACGCGGTGCCGCAGAAGACGGGGGTGACGGTGGTGTCGCCGCCCTTGCCCGACGCGATGGTGACACGACGGATCGCCGCGTACAGCTGCTCCTCGGTGGGCTCCTGGCCCTCGAGGTACAGCTCCATCATCTGCTCGTCGTTCTCGGCCACGGCCTCGAGCAGCTTGCCGCGGTACTCCTCGGCAGCCTCGGTGTGCGTGTCCGGGATGTCGACGATGTCGTAGGCCTCGCCCATCTTGGTCTCTGCGGACCAGACGAAGGCCTTCATCGTGACGAGGTCGACGACGCCCTTGAAGTCAGCCTCTGCGCCGATGGGCAGCTGCATGACGATCGGGGTCGCACCGAGGCGGTCGACGATCATGTCGACACAACGGTGGAACTCGGCACCGGTGCGGTCGAGCTTGTTGACGAAGCAGATACGCGGGACGCCGTAGCGGTCCGCCTGACGCCACACGGTCTCGGACTGGGGCTCAACGCCGGCGACGCCGTCGAACACCGTCACGGCACCGTCGAGCACGCGGAGCGAACGCTCCACCTCGACGGTGAAGTCGACGTGGCCCGGGGTGTCGATGATGTTGATGGTGTGGTCGACGTCGTTCAGCGGCCAGTGACAGGTGGTGGCAGCAGAGGTGATCGTGATGCCACGCTCCTGCTCCTGCTCCATCCAGTCCATCGTGGCGGCGCCGTCGTGGACCTCACCGATCTTGTACGAGACACCGGTGTAGAACAGGATCCGCTCGGTGGTCGTCGTCTTGCCCGCGTCGATGTGGGCCATGATGCCGATGTTGCGCACCTTGGCCAGGTCAAGTGAAGTGGTAGCCATGTCGGCTCAGTCTTCTCTCGGTCTCGATGTGGGTAGCGACTACCAGCGGTAGTGCGCGAAGGCCTTGTTGGACTCGGCCATCTTGTGGGTGTCCTCGCGCTTCTTCACAGCGGCACCGAGGCCGTTGGAGGCGTCGAGGAGCTCGTTGAGCAGACGCTCGGTCATGGTCTTCTCGCGACGGGCGCGGGAGTAACCGACCAGCCAGCGCAGGGCGAGCGTGTTCGCACGGCCCGGCTTGACCTCGATCGGGACCTGGTAGGTCGCGCCACCGACACGGCGGGACTTGACCTCGAGGGTCGGCTTGATGTTCTCAAGCGCGCGCTTCAGCGTGATGACCGGGTCGTTGCCGGTCTTCTCGCGCAGGCCCTCCATGGCGCCGTACACGATGCGCTCGGCGGTGGAGCGCTTGCCGTTCAGCAGCACCTTGTTGATGAGGGAGGTCACCAGAGGAGAACCGTAGACCGGGTCGATGATGACCGGGCGCTTCGGGGCGGGGCCCTTACGAGGCATTCTTACTTCTCCTTCTTGGCGCCGTAGCGGCTGCGGGCCTGCTTGCGGTTCTTGACACCCTGGGTGTCGAGGGAACCGCGGATGATCTTGTAGCGAACACCAGGCAGGTCCTTCACACGGCCACCACGCACGAGCACGATGGAGTGCTCCTGCAGGTTGTGTCCCTCACCCGGAATGTAGGCCGTGACCTCGATCCCAGAGGTCAGACGCACACGCGCGACCTTACGGAGGGCCGAGTTCGGCTTCTTCGGGGTGGTCGTGAACACACGCGTGCAGACGCCACGGCGCTGGGGCGAACCCTCGAGTGCGGGCGTCTTGTTCTTCTCGACCTTGTCCTGCCGGCCCTTGCGGACCAGCTGCTGGATCGTAGGCACTACTTCTCCGGTTTCTGTGTGCCGAATAGTAAAGCTAACCCGGAACGTCGCCGACCCACGCGGTCGGGTGTGTCGAATGCTGCAGACTCCCGCCGCAAGGCGGAAAGGGGCGCAGATTACGGTGGCCGTTGACGGACTCGTGATGCGGTTGAAGACACGCGCACGAGCCCAGGCACACCCCAGGCACAAGGTCTGAGCGTACCTACCTCATCGAGTCTGGTCAAAACAAATGCGATGGGCCCCGACACGCCGGGCATCTGAATGCATCGGGGACACCCCGGAATGCCTTGATCAATTCGGTATCGGCCCGCATTCTCGCCCGAAAGCCCAGGTCCGGAGGTGCACCGGCGCCCCGGCCTGCCCCGCGGCGGCCCGGCACGGTCCCTCACGGCCACGGAGCGGGCGCAGGGGGCCCGGGGAGGTGGTGAAGCCGTCTCCGGCGCCGTGCACGCCCTCTGGACGACGCGGCCGACCACGCGAAAGGGCGGTCACCCCGGAGAACCGGGGTGACCGCCCTTCAACAGACGTAGGCCTTACTGGTTGTACGGCCCGTAGTCGTAGTCCTCCAGCGGCACGGCCTGACCCGACCCCGTCCCGAAGGGCGAGTAGTCGATGTCGTCGTAGCCGACGGCCGAGTACATCGCGGCCTTGGCCTCTTCGGTGGGCTCGACCCGGATGTTGCGGTAACGGGAGAGACCCGTACCGGCCGGGATGAGCTTACCGATGATGACGTTCTCCTTGAGGCCGATGAGGCTGTCGGACTTGGCGTTGATCGCCGCATCCGTCAGGACTCGGGTCGTCTCCTGGAAGGAGGCGGCCGACAGCCAGGACTCCGTCGCCAGCGAGGCCTTGGTGATACCCATCAGCTGCGGACGGCCGGAGGCCGGGTGGCCGCCTTCCGTCACGACCCGACGGTTCTCGGTCTCGAACTTCGAGCGCTCGACGAGCTCGCCCGGCAGCAGCTCCGCGTCGCCGGACTCGATGATCGTCACACGGCGCAGCATCTGCCGGATGATGATCTCGATGTGCTTGTCGTGGATCGACACGCCCTGGCTGTTGTAGACCTTCTGGACCTCGCCGACCAGGTGGACCTGGACCGCGCGCTGACCGAGGATCCGCAGCACGTCGTGCGGGTTGGTGGCACCGAAGGTGAGCTTCTGGCCCACCTCGACGTGGTCACCCTCACGCACGAGGACCTTGGCGCGCTTCGAGATCGGGAAGGGAGTCTCGTCGCTGCCGTCGTCCGGGGTGACGACGATCTTCTTGGTCTTCTCGGTCTCCTCGATACGGACGCGGCCTGCCGCCTCCGAGATCGGGGCGACACCCTTGGGCGTACGAGCCTCGAAGAGCTCGACGACACGGGGCAGACCCTGGGTGATGTCGTCACCGGCCACACCACCGGTGTGGAAGGTACGCATCGTCAGCTGGGTACCGGGCTCACCGATGGACTGGGCGGCGATGATGCCGACCGCCTCACCGATGTCGACCAGCTTGCCGGTGGCGAGCGAGCGGCCGTAGCAGAAGGCACAGGTGCCGACCGCGGACTCACAGGTCAGGACCGAGCGGGTCTTGACCTCCTCGACGCCGTTGGCGACCAGGGCGTCGATCAGGACGTCACCGAGGTCGACGTTGGCCGGCGCGATGACCTTGCCGTCGATGACGACGTCCTCGGCCAGCATGCGGGCGTACACCGAGGTCTCGACGTTCTCCGTCTTGCGGAGGACACCGTCCTCGCTCTTGACCGCGATCTTCAGCTTCAGACCGCGCTCGGTGCCACAGTCCTCCTCGCGAATGATGACGTCCTGGGAGACGTCGACCAGACGACGGGTGAGGTAACCGGAGTCGGCGGTACGCAGAGCCGTGTCCGCCAGACCCTTACGGGCACCGTGGGTGGAGATGAAGTACTCGAGAACGGTCAGGCCCTCACGGAACGAGGCCTTGATCGGACGCGGGATGGTCTCGTTCTTCGCGTTCGACACCAGACCACGCATACCCGCGATCTGACGCATCTGCATCATGTTTCCTCGGGCACCCGAGTCGACCATCATGAAGATGGGGTTCGTCTTCGGGAAGTTCGCGTTCATCGCCTCGGCGACCTCGTTGGTCGCCTTGGTCCAGATCGCGATGAGCTCCTGCGTGCGCTCGTCCTTGGTGATCAGACCGCGCTCGTACTGCTTCTGGACCTTCTCGTCCTGGGCCTCGTAGCCCGCGACGATCTCCTTCTTGGCCGCGGGGACCACGACGTCGGAGATGGCCACGGTGACGCCGGAACGGGTCGCCCAGTAGAAGCCCGCCGCCTTCAGGTTGTCGAGCGTCGCCGCCACGATGACCTTGGGGTAGCGCTCGGCGAGGTCGTTGACGATCTCGGAGAGCTGCTTCTTGCCGACCGAGTAGTCGACGAAGGGGTAGTCCTCGGGCAGCAGCTCGTTGAAGAGCGCACGGCCCAGGGACGTCCGCAGCCGGAAGCTGTCGCCCGGCTGGTACGGCCGCTCCTCGACACCCTCGTCGCCCGCCTCGGAGACCGGCGGGGTCCAGCCGCGCGGCGGGATGGTGCCCACCGGGAAGCGGATGTCGACGGTCGACTGGAGCGCGAGCTCGCCGGCGTCGAACGCCATGATCGCCTCGGCCGTGGAGCCGAACGCGCGGCCCTCGCCCTTGGTGTCACGGAGCTCACCGTCGGTGGTCAGGAAGAACAGACCGAGGACCATGTCCTGGGTCGGCATCGTGACCGGACGGCCGTCGGCCGGCTTGAGGATGTTGTTCGAGGACAGCATCAGGATGCGGGCCTCGGCCTGCGCCTCCGCGGAGAGCGGCAGGTGCACGGCCATCTGGTCACCGTCGAAGTCCGCGTTGAACGCGGTGCAGACGAGCGGGTGGATCTGGATGGCCTTGCCCTCGACCAGCTGCGGCTCGAAGGCCTGGATGCCGAGACGGTGCAGCGTGGGCGCACGGTTCAGCAGCACCGGGTGCTCGGCGATGACCTCTTCGAGGACGTCGTACACGACCGTGCGGCCGCGCTCGACCATCCGCTTGGCGCTCTTGATGTTCTGCGCGTGGTTCAGGTCGACCAGGCGCTTCATCACGAACGGCTTGAAGAGCTCCAGGGCCATGGCCTTCGGCAGACCGCACTGGTGCAGCTTCAGCTGCGGACCGACGACGATCACGGAACGCGCGGAGTAGTCCACACGCTTGCCGAGAAGGTTCTGACGGAAACGACCCTGCTTGCCCTTGAGCATGTCGCTCAGGGACTTCAGCGGGCGGTTGCCGGGGCCGGTGACCGGGCGACCACGACGACCGTTGTCGAAGAGGGCGTCGACCGCCTCCTGGAGCATGCGCTTCTCGTTGTTCACGATGATCTCGGGCGCACCGAGGTCGAGAAGGCGCTTCAGGCGGTTGTTGCGGTTGATCACGCGGCGGTACAGGTCGTTCAGGTCGGAGGTCGCGAAGCGGCCACCGTCCAGCTGCACCATCGGACGCAGGTCCGGCGGGATGACCGGCACGCAGTCGAGCACCATGCCCTTGGGGCTGTTGCTGGTCTGCAGGAACGCGGAGACGACCTTGAGGCGCTTGAGCGCACGGGTCTTCTTCTGGCCCTTGCCGGTACGGATGATCTCGCGGAGGCGCTCGGCCTCCTCGTCGAGGTCGAAGGACTCCAGGCGCTTCTGCAGGGCAGCGGCACCCATGGAGCCGTCGAAGTACGTGCCGAAGCGGTCACGCAGCTCGCGGTAGAGCAGCTCGTCGCCCTCGAGGTCCTGGACCTTGAGGTTCTTGAAGCGGTTCCACACCTCGTCGAGACGGTCGATCTCGCGCTGGGCACGGTCGCGCAGCTGCTTCATCTCGCGCTCGGCGCCTTCGCGCACCTTGCGGCGCACGTCGGCCTTGGCGCCCTCGGCCTCGAGCTCGGCCAGGTCGGTCTCGAGCTTCTTGGCGCGGGCCTCCAGGTCGGAGTCGCGACGGTTCTCGATCTGCTGGCGCTCCACGGAGACGTGCGCCTCCAGGGAGGGCAGGTCGCGGGTGCGGCGCTCCTCGTCCACGAACGTGATCATGTACGCCGCGAAGTAGATGACCTTCTCGAGGTCCTTCGGGGCGAGGTCGAGGAGGTAGCCCAGGCGCGACGGGACGCCCTTGAAGTACCAGATGTGGGTGACGGGGGCGGCCAGTTCGATGTGGCCCATCCGCTCACGGCGCACCTTGGCGCGGGTGACCTCGACGCCACAGCGCTCACAGATGATGCCCTTGAAGCGGACACGCTTGTACTTGCCGCAGTAGCACTCCCAGTCCCGGGTCGGACCGAAGATCTTCTCGCAGAAGAGTCCGTCCTTTTCGGGCTTCAGGGTGCGGTAGTTGATGGTCTCCGGCTTCTTGACCTCGCCGTGCGACCACTGTCGGATGTCGTCCGCGGTGGCAAGGCCGATCCGCAGCTCGTCGAAGAAGTTGACGTCGAGCACTTTGTCGTCAATCCCTCTTTCGGGGTTGTGCCCCTCGCGTTAGCGAGTAATAAGGCGCTTCATCATGGTCTGTACGGGTCCGGGGCAGGGCCGGGACCTCACGAGGAGGTCCCGGCCAGACCCGTCAGACCTCTTCGACGCTGCTCGGCTCGCGCCGGGACAGGTCGATACCGAGCTCCTCCGCCGCACGGAAGACGTCCTCGTCGGTGTCGCGCATCTCGATGGACATGCCGTCCGAGGACAGCACCTCCACGTTGAGGCAGAGCGACTGCATTTCCTTGATGAGGACCTTGAAGGACTCGGGAATGCCGGGCTCGGGGATGTTCTCGCCCTTGACGATGGCCTCGTAGACCTTCACGCGGCCGGTCACGTCGTCGGACTTGATCGTCAGGAGCTCCTGGAGTGCGTACGCGGCGCCGTACGCCTCGAGCGCCCACACCTCCATCTCACCGAAGCGCTGACCACCGAACTGGGCCTTACCACCCAGCGGCTGCTGGGTGATCATGGAGTACGGACCGGTCGAACGCGCGTGCAGCTTGTCGTCGACCAGGTGGTGCAGCTTGAGGATGTACATGTACCCGACCGAGATCGGGTCCGGGAACGGCTCACCGGAGCGGCCGTCGAACAGCTGCGCCTTGCCGGACGGAAGCACCATGCGCTCGCCGTCGCGGTTCGGGATGGTGTGCTGGAGCAGACCGGCGAGCTCGTCCTCACGCGCACCGTCGAAGACGGGGGTGGCGACGTTCGTGCCGGGGTCGACCTGGTCGGCGCCGATGGCCTGCAGGCGCTGGGCCCACTCGTCACCGAGGCCGGAGACGTCCCAGCCGCGGCTGGCGAGCCAGCCGAGGTGGATCTCCAGGACCTGTCCCGGGTTCATTCGGGACGGCACACCCAGCGGGTTGAGGATGATGTCGACCGGAGTTCCGTCCTCGAGGAACGGCATGTCCTCGATGGGCAGGATCTTCGAGATGACGCCCTTGTTGCCGTGACGGCCGGCCAGCTTGTCGCCGTCCGTGATCTTGCGCTTCTGCGCCACGTAGACACGAACCAGCTGGTTCACGCCCGGCGGCAGCTCGTCGCCCTCTTCACGGTCGAAGACGCGGACGCCGATGACCTTGCCGATCTCGCCGTGCGGCACCTTCAGGGAGGTGTCGCGGACCTCGCGCGCCTTCTCACCGAAGATCGCGCGGAGCAGGCGCTCCTCCGGCGTCAGCTCGGTCTCACCCTTGGGCGTGACCTTGCCGACGAGGATGTCGCCGGCGACGACCTCGGCACCGATACGGATGATGCCGCGCTCGTCGAGGTCGGCGAGGACCTCCTCGGAGACGTTCGGGATGTCCCGGGTGATCTCCTCCGGGCCGAGCTTGGTGTCACGGGCGTCGACCTCGTGCTCCTCGATGTGGATCGAGGAGAGGACGTCGTCCTGCACGAGGCGCTGCGACAGGATGATCGCGTCCTCGTAGTTGTGACCCTCCCACGGCATGAACGCCACGAGCAGGTTCTTGCCGAGGGCCATCTCGCCCTCTTCGGTCGCGGGACCGTCGGCCAGGACCTGGCCCTCGATCACGCGGGCGCCCTCGTCGACGACAACCTTCTGGTTGACGGAGGTGCCCTGGTTCGACCGGGAGAACTTGGCGATGCGGTACGTGGTGTACGTGCCGTCGTCGTTGGTGACGGTGACGTAGTCCGCGGAGACCTCCTGGACCACACCCGCCTTCTCGGCCTTGATCACGTCACCGGCGTCGACCGCGCAGCGGTACTCCATGCCGGTGCCGACGAGGGGAGCCTCGGCGGTGATCAGCGGCACGGCCTGACGCATCATGTTCGCGCCCATGAGGGCACGGTTGGCGTCGTCGTGCTCAAGGAACGGGATCATGGCGGTCGCGACCGACACCATCTGGCGCGGCGAGACGTCCATGTAGTCGACGTCCGTGCCGGGCACGTAGTCGATCTCTCCGCCACGGCGGCGGATCAGGACGCGGGCCTCGGCGAAGTGGAGGTCCTCCGTCAGCGGCGCGTTGGCCTGCGCGATGACGAAGCGGTCCTCCTCGTCGGCCGTCAGGTAGTCGACGTCGTCGGTGACCTGGCCCTCGACGACCTTGCGGTACGGCGTCTCGACGAAGCCGAACGCGTTGACGCGGCCGTACGAGGCGAGCGAACCGATCAGACCGATGTTCGGGCCTTCGGGCGTCTCAATCGGGCACATGCGGCCGTAGTGGGACGGGTGCACGTCACGGACCTCGAAGCCGGCCCGCTCACGGGAGAGACCACCCGGGCCGAGCGCCGACAGACGGCGCTTGTGGGTGAGACCCGACAGCGGGTTGTTCTGGTCCATGAACTGCGACAGCTGCGAGGTGCCGAAGAATTCCTTGATCGACGCCACCACGGGGCGGATGTTGATCAGGGTCTGCGGCGTGATCGCCTCGACGTCCTGGGTCGTCATGCGCTCGCGGACGACGCGCTCCATACGAGCCAGACCCGTGCGGACCTGGTTCTGGATGAGCTCGCCGACGTTGCGCAGACGACGGTTGCCGAAGTGGTCGATGTCGTCGGTCTCGACGACGATCGACGTGCCGCTGTCACCGACGGTCTCGGTCTCACCGGCGTGCAGCTTCACCAGGTACTTGATCGAGGCGATGATGTCCTCGACCGTGAGGATGCCCGCGTCGAGCGGAGCGTCCGCACCCAGCTTCTTGTTGACCTTGTAGCGGCCGACCTTCGCGAGGTCGTAGCGCTTGGGGTTGAAGTAGAGGTTCTCGAGCAGCGTCTGAGCGGCCTCACGGGTCGGCGGCTCGCCCGGACGGAGCTTGCGGTAGATGTCGAGCAGCGCGTCGTCCTGGCCCTGGGTGTGGTCCTTCTCCAGGGTGGCGCGCATGGACTCGTACTCGCCGAACTCCTCGAGGATCTGCTCGGTCGTCCAACCGAGAGCCTTGAGCAGAACGGTGACCGACTGCTTGCGCTTGCGGTCGATGCGGACACCGACCATGTCGCGCTTGTCGATCTCCATCTCCAGCCAGGCACCCCGGGACGGGATGATCTTGGCGGAGAAGATGTCCTTGTCGGACGTCTTGTCGATCGAGGAATCGAAGTAGACGCCGGGCGAACGGACCAGCTGCGACACGACGACACGCTCGGTGCCGTTGATGACGAAGGTGCCCTTGTTCGTCATGAGCGGGAAGTCGCCCATGAAGACCGTCTGAGACTTGATCTCACCGGTCTCGTTGTTGGTGAACTCGGCGGTGACGAAGAGCGGGGCGGCGAACGTGAAGTCGCGCTCCTTGCACTCGTCGATCGAGTTCTTCGGAGGCTCGAAACGGTGGTCGCGGAACGTCAGGGACATCGACCCGGAGAAGTCCTCGATCGGGGAGATCTCCTCGAAGATCTCCTCCAGACCGGACTTGGTGGGGACGTCCTGTCCGCTGTCCAGAGCCGCCTCGACACGAGCCTTCCACGCGTCATTGCCGAGCAGCCAGTCAAAGCTTTCGGTCTGCAGCGCAAGAAGGTTCGGAACCTCGAGGGGCTCCTTGATCTTTGCAAAGGAGATGCGCAGCGGGGCGGTGCTTGCGCCGTTGTTCGTATTCGCGGTCGAGGCAGTGCGCGAGGCGGCCAAGAGGGGGTCCTTCCGAGGGCTCGGACTCACTACGCGCGTACCGGTCCCAAGATGGCCACGGGGACGGTCCCTCCTGATTTGGCCGTTTGGCCAGGTCAGGGAAGTTCCGGTCCACAGTGCTCAAGCATGGGCATGCCCCTGGTGACGGGCAGGAGGCAGCTAACAGGCAGCGCAAAGGGTCAGTGTAGCCAAACGGCCCACTGATGTCCAGTGCGGGTTCTGGGAGACCCTCGTTGTTCTCAACCCCTGCTGCAAGCCACGTCCTCAACGCACATCGATACTGCCCTCTTCGCCGCCGATCCATGCCTCGGATCCGGATCGTTGTGACGACGCGTCCTGAGAATTGCGCGCTGCGTGCGGTTCGTCAAGGCCCCCCTTGCCCCGACTCGGCCCTGGGCATTCATCGTCACGGGCCGTTCCCAGGCACAACGAAGATCACCATACTCGCCGCGAACGACATCGCAAGGCAGCCTTCACGGGTGGCCCAGGAACGCCGAAAGGCGACCACCCACATGGGTGATCGCCCTTGGCGGCCCGCGCGTTACAGCGTTTCCGCCCTACGTACGGGAAAGAGAGTCAGACGACTCGTGAGGTCACTTGACCTCGACGGAGGCGCCGGCGCCCTTGAGGGCCTCGGCGGCCTTCTCCGCGGCGTCCTTGGCGACCTTCTCGAGGACCGGCTTCGGGGTGCCGTCGACGAGGTCCTTGGCCTCCTTCAGGCCCAGCGAGGTCAGCTCACGCACGACCTTGATGACCTGGATCTTCTTCTCGCCGGCACCCGTGAGGATGACGTCGAACTCGTCCTGCTCGGCCTCGGCCTCGGCGGCCGGGGCGCCCGGGCCCGCGACGGCAACGGCGGCCGGGGCGGCGGCGGTGACGTCGAACTTCTCCTCGAAGGCCTTCACGAACTCGGAGAGCTCGATGAGGGTCATCTCTTCGAACTGCGCGAGCAGGTCGTCCTGGGACAGCTTCGCCATGATGGCGTCCTTCCACTAATTCGGCTGGTGCCGTGTGTACATGGAGGCGGGCGTACGTTTGGCCCGCTGTGACCACCGCGTCAGACGGTGATCAGTGTGCGAGCCGAATTACTCGGCACCGCCCTGCTCGGCCTTCTTGGCACGAAGCGCCTCCGCGGTGCGGACGAACTTCGAGGGAAGCGCCTGGAAGAGCGCGGCAGCCTGGGACTGCTTGCCCTTCATGGCGCCCGCCAGCTTGGCGAGCAGAACCTCGCGGGACTCGAGGTCCGCGAGCTTCTTGAACTCGTCGGCGGACAGCGCCTTGCCGTCAAGGACACCGCCCTTGATGACGAGGTTCGGGTTGTCCTTGGCGAAGTCACGAAGACCCTTCGCCGACTCCACCGGGTCACCGGTGACGAAGGCAACCGCCGTCGGACCCGTGAACAGGTCGTCCAGCGTGTTGATCCCGGCCTCATTGGCCGCGATCTTGGTCAGCGTGTTCTTCACCACGGCGTACTCGGAGTTTTCACCGAGGGAACGGCGCAGCTGCTTGAGCTGGGCCACGGTGAGACCCCGGTACTCGGTCAGCACGGCGGCGTTCGAGCTGCGGAACTTGTCCGTGAGCTCGGCTACCGCGGCAGCCTTGTCGGGCGTCGGCATAGGGCGTCGGCCTCCTTCCGGGTGATGAGGACCGCTCAGAAGGGGCCGGCAAAACAAAACGCCCCGGCGCAGGCGCACGGGGCATGAGCTCGACCGAACGGAATCCCGTCCGGGAGCACTTCCACAGTCACCTGCGCGGGTCGTCCGCAGTTTCAGCGGATCCTTCGGCCACTGCACCCCTTGCGAGAGCACAGCAACGACCAGCGGTCTTTGGCTTCTGTGGAAGAGTACGCGAACGGGTCCGCGCGGGGCAAATCCGGGCGGACGTCAGCCCTTCATCTCCTTGGCGAGGTCCATGACCTCGCCCTTCGGCGGCGCCTCGACGTGCACCGGCTTGTTGTAGTCGAGGAAGGTGATCGTCATGTCGAGAGCGCCCTTGGCGCCCTTGCCGCGGGCGCGGAACTGCTTGGCGTGGTCCTCGCCGTCGATCCACATGTCCATGGTGAGCTTCTTCAGCCCCATGTCCTCGTACTGCTTGATGCTCTTCTCGCGGCGCTTCTTCGTTGCCGCGTCCCCGCCCTCGTCCTCGGTGAGCTTGCGCAGCCGGTCGAGCGAGACGGTGCCGGTGTAGCGGGTGGTCTTGACGCCGCCGACGGTCTCCTCGCCGACCTTCTTGAGGTCCTTGGAGCCGGTCAGGAGCGAGGACTGGTCGGCCGGGTTGTTGTCGGCCTGCGTGGAGACGGAGCCGCCGCCGACCTTGCCGCCCTGCTGCTCCATGGCCTTGGCGCCGAACTTGATCCAGCTCTTGCCGTCCATCTCCTTGGCCGCCGCCGCGCCGCCGCCGATGTAGACCGCGCCGTCGACGTAGCGGAGCTCGACCTTCTCCGGACCCTGGTCGGGCGCGGACATCTTCATCCGCATGGCGAGCGGCTCGGTGCTCATCGCCGCGTCGGCCTTGACCCGCCCGTCCTCCGGGACGCTGCCCCGCATCCGGAACGTGAACGACTTCAGGTCCTCGGTCTTCTTCGCGGCCTTCTTCACGGCCGCCACGGGCGTCATGTCGTCCCCCGCCTGGTCGGACTTCTCCGACCCGCAGCCGACGGCGCCACCCGCGAGCAGCAGGGCCGCCATCGCGGCGGCCGCGGTTCTCTTGCGCCCCATACGTACGGAAATGCTCATGACCCCACCCCTAGGAACACTTGATCCACTTATTGCGGTGCGCTGAGATTACCCGAAGGAAAGCCGCGCCTCCCTCCGGGTTCTCGGCGGTGGGGTCCGGGGCCGTGCCTAGGCGGCCGGCTGCCGGCGGTTCAGCAGGTCCTTGAAGCTCATGGTGTCCGAGGCCGGGGGCTTCTCGACGGAGAGCGGCGTGCCGTAGTCGCTGTAGTAGGCGGTCTGCGAGAAGGGGCCGTTCTTGGTGTCGGCCTTCTCGACCTTCTTGACCAGCAGGTCGTCGCTGTTGACCCAGATGTCGATCTTCTCGGTGTCCATGCCGAGCTGCTCGAACTGCTTCTTCAGCTCGGACTTCTGGTCCGCGTCCAGGTTCGAGCTCTTGGCGGTGAAGTCCGCCATGTCGACCCTGCCCGAGTAGTGGGTCGCCTTCGTCCCCCGGACCTTCTCCTCGCCGACGCGCTTCACGTCACCGGAGGCGAGCAGCATCTTCACCGACTGGTTCGGCGTGGTGTTCTGCATCTGGTCCTGGAAGGCCTCGCCCGCGGCGCCGCTCATCTCGGCCAGGGCGTCGTAGTCGTACTCGAGCCAGTGCTTGCCGCCGCCCGCCTCGGCCGCGAACCGGTCGCCCATGTTCGCGTAGAAGCCGTTCTTCAGGTAGCGGTAGTCGAGCTGGGTCTGGCCGAGCTGCTTCATCTGCTGGGCCTGCGTACCACCGGTGAAGGTCACCGTGACGTTGCCGGTGATGCCGTCCGACCAGCCCATCACGCCCTTCATGTCCATGGAGGAGAGCGAGCCCATGGTGGTCGAGCCGTCGATCTTGGCGGTGTCCGCCTGGTCGGTGGACTTCTCGACGGTGCGCAGGGCGGCTATGGGGCTCATGTTGATGCCGCCCTTGTCCTTGCCCGCCGAGTCCGAAGAACCGTCCGAGCCGCCCGAACCACAGGCCGCGAGGCCCGTCAGCGCGGCCACCACCGCGATCGAGAGACCGGCACGGCGCGTCGTAGTGCTGTTCATGTGTCCCACCCCTTGGCCTTCATGGAGCCTGCACGCTAACGCAGACCTCTGACATGCGTATCCGAAAGGTCCGTACACAAACAGGACGGGCCCCGCACCTCGAAAGGTTGCGGGGCCCGTCCACGAGACGCGTACGCGACGCGGCTGCCGTCAGTTTCAGACGGCGGCCGGGTCCTCCTCGGTGAGGAGGTTGCGGGTGCGGTTCGAGTCCAGCGGAATGCCGGGGCCCATCGTGGTGGTGAGGGCGGCCTTCTTGATGTAGCGACCCTTGGCGGCCGACGGCTTCAGACGGAGGATCTCCTCCAGGGCCGCGGCGTAGTTCTCCACCAGCTTGGTGTCGTCGAAGGACACCTTGCCGATGATGAAGTGCAGGTTCGAGTGCTTGTCGACGCGGAACTCGATCTTGCCGCCCTTGATGTCGTTGACAGCCTTCACGACGTCGGGGGTCACGGTGCCGGTCTTCGGGTTCGGCATCAGACCACGCGGACCGAGCACGCGGCCGAGGCGGCCGACCTTGCCCATGAGGTCCGGGGTGGCGACGACGGCGTCGAAGTCCAGGCGGCCCTTCGCGACCTCGTCGATGAGCTCGTCGGCGCCGACGATGTCGGCTCCAGCGGCTTCCGCGGCCGCAGCACGGTCACCGGTCGCGAAGACCAGGACCCGGGCGGTCTTGCCGGTGCCGTGCGGGAGGTTCACGGTGCCGCGGACCATCTGGTCGGCCTTGCGCGGGTCGACACCCAGACGCATGGCGACCTCGACGGTGCCGTCGAACTTGGTCGAGGAGGTCTCCTTGGCGAGACGGACGGCCTCGAGCGGGGCGTACAGCTTCTCCCGGTCGATCTTGGCGTCCGCAGCGCGGAGAGTCTTGCTGCGCTTCACTTCTGCTCCTGTTGGTTCAGGTATGGAGTTGTGGTTCGGACCAGCGCTTGGCCCTACCACGGAGAAAGGTCAGACGGGGAGGAAGCTCAGCCCTCGACCGTGATGCCCATGGAACGGGCGGTGCCGGCGATGATCTTCGACGCGGCGTCCAGGTCGTTGGCGTTGAGGTCTTCCATCTTGGTCTGCGCGATCTCACGGATCTGCGCCTCGGTGACCTTGGCGACCTTGGTCTTGTGGGGCTCGCCGGAGCCCTTCTCGACACCAGCGGCCTTGAGGATCATCTTGGCGGCCGGCGGCGTCTTGGTGATGAAGGTGAAGGAGCGGTCCTCGTAGACCGTGATCTCCACCGGGATCACCCAGCCACGCTGCGACTCGGTCGCGGCGTTGTAGGCCTTGCAGAACTCCATGATGTTGACGCCGTGCTGGCCCAGCGCGGGGCCGACCGGCGGGGCCGGGTTGGCGGCACCAGCCTGGATCTGGAGCTTGATCAGCCCCGTGACCTTCTTCTTCTTGGGAGGCATTGCTCTCTCCGGGTCCTAGTGAGAGTTTTCAGCCGGCCATCCGGTCATCCGGATGGAGGCATACCGCACAACGATAACGGGTATAGACGTGCGGCTAAAAACCGAGCAGGTCAGACCGGCTTTGGCAGCCTGTCTGACCTGGTCGGAGGCGTGTGTTCCAGAGGGTGACCGCGAGGGTCAGTTCTTCTGGATCTGGTCGAAGCTGAGCTCGACCGGGGTCTCGCGGCCGAAGATCTCGACGAGGCCCTTGACCTTCTTCGAGTCGGCGTTGATCTCGTTGATGGTCGCCTGCAGCGTCGCGAACGGGCCGTCGGTGACGGTGACCGAGTCGCCGACCTCGAAGTCCAGGACCTGGACCTCGACCTTGCGCTGCGGGGCGGGCTTGCCCTCGGCCTCGGCGGCCTCACGGGCGGCCTTCTCCTCGGCCTCCGGCGCGAGCATCTTGACGATCTCGTCCAGGGTCAGCGGGTACGGGTCGTAGGCGTTGCCCACGAAGCCGGTGACGCCGGGGGTGTTGCGGACGACGCCCCAGGACTCGTTCGTCAGGTCCATGCGCACCAGCACGTAGCCGGGGAGCTTGTTCTGACGGATCGTCTTGCGCTCGCCGTTCTTGATCTGGGCGACCTCTTCCTGCGGCACCTCGGCCTGGAAGATGAAGTCCTCGACGTTCAGCGAGACGGCGCGCTGCTCGAGGTTGGTCTTCACGCGGTTCTCGTAACCGGCGTAGGTGTGGATGACGTACCACTCGCCGGGAAGGGTGCGGAGCTCCTCGCGCAGGGCCGCGATCGGGTCGACCGGCTCGGCCTCCTCCTCGGGCTCCTCCGCGGCGTCGGCGGCCTCGGGGGTCTCCTCGTCGGCGACCTCGGCGACGGCGGCCTCGTCCTCGGCGGACTCCACGACGGCCTCGGCGTCGCCCTCCAGGTGGATGGCGGCCTCTTCGGCGGGCTCGCCCGCGGCGGCGTCGGCAGCCTCGGCCTGATCCGGCGCCTCGGCGTCCGCCGCCTCGACGATGTCGAGCTCGGCCTCTACGGACTCGGCATCCTGCCCGCCGCGAGGCTCCATGGCGTCGTTCAGGTTCGGGTCAGACACGGTGGCTGCTTCTTCCTGGATACATGGGGTGGAACACGCGAATAGGGGCGCCGGGTACGGCGCCCTTCGCTCTCGGCTCAGCCGAAGATGTACTTGACAGCGTGGCTGAAGCCATAGTCAATCACGGTCACGAGACCGATCATGATGACGACGAAGACGATCACCACGGTGGTGTAGGTCGTGAGCTGACTGCGAGTCGGCCAGACGACCTTGCGGAGCTCCGCGATGATCTGGCGGTAGAAGAGCGCGAGACGGCCGAAGGGGCCCTTCTTGCCGCGCTTGCCGCCCTTGCGGGCCTTCTTGGACTCCGGCGCCTCGGCATCAGGCTTGTCGATGGAGCCCACGGCGTCCGTCACTCGTCCTCACCTGATTCCGGGTCGTGGCCGTGCCGCGCCCGGTTGAGCCGCACGGCGGTGCATTGCAGTACGTACATGCGCACACATCCTGGCGAAGGAGTGTGTAGCAGGGCCGGAGGGACTTGAACCCCCAACCGCTGGTTTTGGAGACCAGTGCTCTACCAATTGAGCTACGACCCTTTGATTTCCCCCAACCTACCGCATCCGCCCATGTGCACGGAGTGCCTGGAGAGGGTGCGGCCGGTGAGGGCCAACGAGCAGTGAGTGTACGTGCTCCGCGGCCCTCCGTCGAACAGAAAGGGATCCGGCGGTCCTCCAATGGTCCGGGAAACCCCTGCACGGGGGCCCTTCGGGGTCTGGAACGATGGGGCCATGAGCGCTGAAACTTCTCCGACCGAGCGCCGGGTGTCCGCGCGCATCGGCGCGATCTCCGAGTCCGCGACCCTCGCTGTCGACGCCAAGGCCAAGGCCCTCAAGGCTGCGGGCCGTCCCGTGATCGGCTTCGGCGCGGGCGAGCCCGACTTCCCCACTCCGGACTACATCGTCGAGGCGGCCGTCGAGGCCTGCAAGAACCCGAAGTTCCACCGCTACACGCCGGCCGGGGGCCTGCCCGAGCTCAAGGCCGCGATCGCGGCGAAGACCCTGCGCGACTCCGGGTACGAGGTCGACGCCTCGCAGATCCTGGTGACCAACGGCGGCAAGCAGGCCATCTACCAGGCGTTCGCGGCGATCCTGGACCCGGGCGACGAGGTCATCGTCCCGGCCCCCTACTGGACGACGTACCCGGAGTCGATCCGTCTCGCGGGCGGTGTCCCGGTCCCGGTCGTCGCCGACGAGACCACGGGCTACCGCGTCTCCGTCGAGCAGCTGGAGGCCGCGCGCACGGAGCGGACGAAGCTCGTGCTCTTCGTGTCGCCGTCGAACCCCACCGGCGCCGTCTACAGCGAGGCCGACGCCGAGGCGATCGGTCACTGGGCCGTCGAGAACGGCCTGTGGGTCATGACCGACGAGATCTACGAGCACCTCGTCTACGGAGACGCCACCTTCACCTCGCTGCCGGCGATCCTGCCCGAGCTGCGCGACAAGTGCGTCGTGGTCAACGGCGTCGCCAAGACGTACGCGATGACCGGCTGGCGGGTGGGCTGGATCATCGGCCCGAAGGACGTCGTGAAGGCCGCGACGAACCTCCAGTCGCACGCCACGTCCAACGTCTCCAACGTCGCCCAGGCCGCAGCGCTCGCGGCCGTCTCCGGCGACCTGGAGGCCGTGGAGAAGATGCGCGAGGCCTTCGACCGGCGCCGCAGGACCGTCGTGCGGATGCTCAACGACATCCAGGGCGTCGTCTGCCCCGAGCCCGAGGGCGCCTTCTACGCGTACCCCTCGGTGAAGGGCCTCATCGGCAAGGAGATCCGCGGCAAGCGCCCGCAGGACTCCGTCGAGCTGGCCGCGCTGATCCTGGAGGAGGCGGAGGTCGCGGTGGTTCCGGGCGAGGCCTTCGGGACGCCGGGTTACCTGCGCCTTTCGTACGCGCTCGGGGACGAGGACCTCGTCGAGGGCGTCTCGCGGATCCAGAAGCTGCTCGCCGAGGCCCGCGACTGAGACCAGGGCCACGGCACCGGAGGCGCGGAAACAGCGCTCCACGCGCGCGTGCGGGCCGTCTCTCCTTCGGGAGGGGCGGCCCGTTTCTTCGTTCGGGGAAGGGCCCGAAGGTGGAAAGCCGCTACCGGGACGACAGGTGCGTGCGGCAAGATCCTCCAATGGAGCGCGTACGAGACGTAAGAGAGCTGCCCAAGGCCCATCTGCACCTGCACTTCACCGGGTCGATGCGGCCCGCCACCCTCCTCGAACTCGCCGACAAGTACGGAGTGCGGCTCCCGGAGGCACTGACCGGCGCCGAGCCCCCGAAGCTGCGGGCCACGGACGAACGCGGATGGTTCCGCTTCCAGCGGCTCTACGACGCCGCCCGATCCTGTCTGCGGGAGCCCGACGACATCCGGCGCCTGGTGCGCGAGGCCGCCGAGGAGGATCTGCGGGACGGCTCGGGGTGGCTGGAGATCCAGGTGGACCCGACCTCGTACGCGCCGCGGCTCGGCGGTCTCATCCCCGCCCTGGAGGTCATCCTGGACGCCGTCGAGAGCGCCTCGCGCGAGACGGGCCTCGGGATGCGCGTCCTGGTCGCCGCCAACCGCATGAAGCACCCGCTGGACGCCCGCACGCTGGCCCGCCTCGCGGTGCGGTACGCGGACCGGGGGATCGTCGGCTTCGGGCTCTCCAACGACGAACGGCGCGGCATGGCGCGGGACTTCGACCGGGCCTTCGCCATCGCCCGCGAGGGCGGCCTGCTCGCGGCGCCGCACGGCGGCGAGCTCACCGGCCCGGCGTCGGTGCGGGACTGCCTGGACGACCTGGACGCGGTGCGCATCGGGCACGGCGTGCGGGCCGCCGAGGACCCGCGCCTGCTGAAACGGCTCGCGGACCGGGGCGTGACGTGTGAGGTGTGCCCGGCGTCCAACGTGGCCCTGGGGGTCTACGAGAAGCCTCAGGACGTGCCGCTGCGGACGCTCTTCGAGGCCGGGGTGCCGATAGCGCTCGGCGCGGACGACCCGCTGCTCTTCGGTTCGCGGCTCGCCGCCCAGTACGAGATCGCGCGCAGGGACCACGCCTTCACCGACGCCGAACTGGCCGAGCTGGCCCGCCAGTCGATCCGCGGCTCGGCCGCGCCCGCGGACGAGCGGGACAAGCTGCTGGCCGGGGTGGACGACTGGCTGGCCGGTTGACGGGCCGGTCGGCCGACGCCCTTCAGGACCGTGGTCCGGCGCCGGGCGCTACAGGCTGACGCCCACCGTCACCGGCTCGTTGACGAGGGTGACCCCGAAGGCGTCCCGCACTCCGGCGACGACCTCGCGGGCCAGCTCCAGAAGGTCCTCGGTGGTCGCGCCGCCGCGGTTGGTGAGCGCGAGCGTGTGCTTGGTGGAGATGCGGGCCCGCCCCTGTCCGTACCCCTTGGTGAAGCCCGCCCTGTCGATGAGCCAGGCGGCGGAGGTCTTCACCCGGCCGTCGCCCGTGGGGAAGGCCGGCGGCGCGACGTCGGGGCCGAGGCGGTCCGTCACGCGCGCGTGGAAGGCGGTGAACTCCTCCTCGGTGAGGATCGGGTTGGTGAAGAAGGACCCGGCCGACCAGCTGTCGTGGTCCTCGGGGTCGAGCACCATGCCCTTGCCGGCGCGCAGCTTCAGGACGGTCTCGCGGGCGACCGCTGCGGGGACCCGGTCCCCTGCCTCGACGCCGAGCGCGCGGGCCGTCTCCGGGTACTTGAGGGGGGCGCTCATCCCCTGCGCGTCCTCCAGCTCGAAGCGGACGCGCAGCACCACGAACCGGTCGGGGTCGGCCTTGAAGCGGCTGTGCCGGTACGAGAAGGCGCACTCGGCGTTCGCCATCGTGACCGTCTCGCGCGTCGTCCGGTCGTACGCGATCACCTCGGTGATCGTCGAGGAGACCTCCTGGCCGTACGCCCCCACGTTCTGGATCGGCGTCGCGCCCGCGGAGCCCGGGATTCCGGCGAGGCACTCGATGCCCGCGAGACCGGCCTCGACGGTCCGCGCCACGGCGTCGGTCCAGGTCTCGCCGGCGGCCAGCTCCAGCCGCGTGCCGTCCAGGTCGAAGCCCTGGGTGGCGATGCGCAGGGCGGTGCCGTCGAAGCCCTTGTCGCCGATGACCAGGTTGGAGCCGCCGCCGATGAGCAGCAGCGGCGTACCGGAGTCGTCGGCCTCACGGACGGCGGCGATCACCTCGGCGTCGGTCGTCGCGGTGATCAGACGGGTCGCGGGGCCGCCGAGCCGGAAGGTGGTCAGCGGGGCGAGCGGGGCATCGTGGAGTTCCAGCACGTGCTCAAGAGTACGAGAACGGCCCCGCCGGTCAGGGCGGGGCCGTTCTCGGGCGAGGGAAGCGCCGGGCTCCCCGCTCAGACGGCGGCCAGCTCCTCCTCGGACTTCGCGGCGGACTCGGCGGGTCCCGCGGCCGACGCCCGGCGGGACGGGATGCACAGCGCCGCGACCGCGGCGAGGGCGACCGTCGCGGCGCCCACCCACAGTGCGGGCCGCAGGCCGTCCACGAAGTTCTGGCCGGACGCGTAGCCGCCCTGCGCGGAGAAGATCGACGACATCACGGCGATGCCGAGGGCGCCGCCCACCTCGCGCAGCGCGTTGTTGGCGCCGGAGGCGATGCCCTGCTCGTGCGGCCGGACGCTGGACATGACCAGGTTGGAGGCGGGGGCGAAGTACAGGGCCATGCCGACGCCACTGACGATCAGGGCGGGCAGCTGCGCGGTGTACGTCGCGCCGGGCGCCACCACGACGGCGTACCAGGCCAGGCCCACGGCCTGCAGGAAGAGTCCGGCGGCGACGACCGGGCGGCCGCCGATCCGGTCGGACAGATAGCCCGCGAGGGGCGAGACGAGCATGGGCATGCCGGTCCAGGGGAGCATGCGCAGCCCGGCCTCGGTGGGCGAGTAGCCGAGGACGCCCTGCATGTACTGGCTGAGCAGGAAGATCGAGCCGAACATGCCGAGGAACATCAGCAGGCTCGCGGCGTTGATGCCGGAGAAGGCGCGGCTGCGGAAGAGGCGCATCGGCAGCATGGGCGCCTTGCTGCGGATCCCGTGGCGGACGAATCCGGCGAGCAGCGCGGCGCCGGTGATCAGGCTGGTCAGCACCGTCGCGCTCGTCCAGCCGTCGATCGGTCCGCGGATCAGGCCGTACACGATGCCGAAGAGTCCCCCGCTGGCGAGCAGCGTGCCCACGACGTCCAGGCGCGCCCCGGAGCCGTACGACTCGGTGAGGCGGAGGCGGGCCAGCGGCAGCAGGGCCAGGCCGAGCGGGACGTTCAGCCAGAAGATCCACTGCCAGGAGACGTGCTCGGTGAGGCTGCCGCCGATCAGCGGACCGCTGGCGACCGCGAGGCCGTTGACGGCGCCCCATATCCCGTACGCCATGCCGCGCTTGGCCGCGGGGACGGCCGCCGTGAGCAGGGTCAGCGTGAGCGGCATCATGATGGCGGCGCCGACACCCTGCACCGCGCGGGCGGCGACGAGCACCCCGAGGTTCGACGCGAGGGCCGCGGCGGCGGAGGCGCCGGTGAAGACCGTGAGGCCGACGAGGAAGAGCCGTCGCCTGCCGAACCGGTCCCCCAGGGCCGCGCCGAACATCAGCAGCACGGCGAAGGTGAGGGTGTAGGCGCTCACCGTCCACTCGAGGTCGTGCAGCGCACCGCCGAAGTCCTCGCGGATGGAGGGCAGGGCCGTGGTGACGACGAGGTTGTCGAGCGCCGCCATGAATCCGGCGACGCTGGTGATGACGAGGGCCCAGACCATTCCCCCGCGTGGTGCTGTCCGCTGTGGCATCTGCTGTGACATCGCTTCCCCTGAGGTTAGTTATTGATGACTAACTTTCGTGGGCGCAAAGAAACACGCACCCCGTGACACACATGACCCACCGCCTCACGCGCGCGTACCCCACCGCCCGCGCGCGCCCGCGCCGCACCGCCTCACCGCCGGGGCTGGGGCGGCTCGTAGAAGCCGGCCCACACCCGGTGGTCGGGCTGGAAGCCCAACGAGACCATGACGTTGATCAGCATCCCGTACGCCAGGAACGTGGTCGTCGCGTCGACCTCCACCCCCAGCGCCAGATGCACCGTGTCGTACATCTCCATCCAGGCGGCCCGCAGCGCCGCGCCGAGCTCCTCGTCGCCGGACGCCTCCGCGGCGGCCGCGGCGACGTACATCTGCATCTGCATGAGCAGCTTGTCCGGGTCCTCGGCGATGAGCGCCTGGTAGGCCCGCCCCATCGCACGCTCGGCCTCCTCCCCCGCCAGCCCGTCGGACGCGGCGCGGAAGACCTCCGTGGTCTCCTGGCAGCACCGCTCGGCGGCGGCGAGGAAGATGGCCCGCTTGTCCGGGAAGAGCCGGAAGAGGTACGGCTGCGAGACCCCCACGCGCTGGGCGATCGACGCGGTGGACGTGCCGTTGTAGCCGCCGCGGGCGAACTCGACCATCGCCGCGCGGATGACGCTTTCGCGCCGCTCCTCTGCGCTCATCCTGACCATGGAAGTAAGTTAGTGGTCAATCACTAAGTCGTCAAGAGATGGATCCGCGGCTCCTCGTGGGTGCCCTACAGGTGTGCCTAGGGGTGCGGTACGCGCGCAGTAAGGGGCGCCCGCAATGCCGGACGCCCCTTACCCATGAGTCAAGGCCCCGGCCGTGACCACGCGCACCGCTTAAGGCGCGACCGGACGCACTCAGGCGAGCTGCACGACCGCGCGCGACATGCCGAGGACCTTCTGTTCCGCGCTCTTCGCGAGGAGGTCGACCCGGACGCGGCCGTCGTCCAGCTTGGCCGCGACCTTGGCGCTGACCTCGAGCGTGGCGCCCTTGTCGTCGTTGGGTACGACGACGGGCCTGGTGAAGCGCACGCCGTACTCGACGACCGCTCCGGGGTCGCCCAGCCAGTCCGTCACGACGCGGATCGCCTCGGCCATGGTGAACATGCCGTGCGCGATGACGTCGGGCAGGCCGACCTCGACCGCGAACTTCTCGTTCCAGTGGATCGGGTTGAAGTCACCGGAAGCGCCCGCGTACCGCACGAGCGTGTCGCGCGTCACAGGGAAGGACTGGGCCGGCAGCTCGGTGCCGACCTCGACCTCGTCGTAGGAAATCTTCGCCGTCATCGCCTCAGGCCTCCTTCGCCGCGGGCTCCGCCGCACGCGCGACGAGCTTGGTCCAGGCGGTCACGACGTGCTCGCCGGCCTCGTCGTGGACCTCGCCGCGGATGTCCAGGACGTCGTTGCCCGCGAGCGACTTGATGGACTCGATCGTCGAGCTGACGGTGAGCCGGTCACCGGCGCGCACCGGGCGGACGTAGACGAACTTCTGGTCGCCGTGCACCACCCGGCTGTAGTCGAGGCCGAGCTGCGGGTCCTCGATGACCTGACCGGCCGCCTTGAACGTGATGGCAAACACAAAAGTCGGCGGCGCGATCACGTCCTGGTGACCGAGCGCCTTGGCGGCCGCCGGGTCGGTGTACGCGGGATGGGCGTCCCCCACCGCCTCGGCGAACTCGCGGATCTTCTCCCGGCCGACCTCATAAGGATCAGTGGGGGGATAGGACCGCCCCACGAAGGACTGGTCGAGCGCCATGGGCCCGGAACCTCCTGCGGTTGGTTTCGTAACGACATAACGACACGAGGCCGCCCCCAGAAAACGGGGACGGCCTCGTGTACGAGCCTGTGTTTAGCGCGTTTCGCGGTGCGCAGTGTGCGCGTTGCAGCGCGGGCAGTGCTTCTTCATCTCAAGACGGTCCGGGTCGTTACGCCGGTTCTTCTTGGTGATGTAGTTCCGCTCCTTGCACTCCACGCAGGCCAGCGTGATCTTCGGGCGGACGTCGGTGGCAGCCACGTGAGTGCTCCTTGACGGACGGATGGACGGATGAACGCATAAAAGAGTAGCCGATCGAAGGACCGACCCCACAATCGGCTACCGTTAGTAGCGGTGACCGGACTTGAACCGGTGACACAGCGATTATGAGCCGCTTGCTCTACCGACTGAGCTACACCGCTGCGATGCCGGATCACCCCGCCCGAAGGCGAGGATCACTCAACATCAGAGCCCCAATGCGGAATCGAACCGCAGACCTTCTCCTTACCATGGAGACGCTCTACCGACTGAGCTATTGGGGCGAGCGATGAAGACATTACACGGTTGCCCGCCGATCGCCCAAATCCGTTTCGCCGGGGCCCTCCGAGGGCATCGGCGGGCTCGTCCCAGGGGTCTGTCAGCGCCTCATCCGTGCACGCGCACCACACCCGCACCACACCGGTACGACTATTCCGCTCCTCCTCGAAGCAGGCCTTTCGCCGTCCTAGGCTCGGCACACGCTGCGTGATCTTGACGCCTCCCCCCGATGCAGCCGCCCCCGAACCCCAGGAGCGCGATGCCCGACAGCCAGCCGCAGCAGCCCCACTCCTCAGGCGCCTCCGGCTCCTCGGATTCCGGCCCCGCGGACGACTCCGGGGCCCTGCTGCTCTGCGGCGCCCGGCTCACCGACGGACGGACCGTGGACGTCCGCCTGGGCGGCGGGCGCATCGAGGCGGTCGGCACGGCCGGCAGCCTGAGCACGCACGCCGCGCGCGTGGACCTGGGCGGCTATCTGCTGCTGCCCGCGGCGGCGGAACCGCACGGACACGGCGACACGGCGCTGTCGGCGGACTCGCCGGGTCCGGTTTCCTACGACGTCCCTGACGTGCAGCGCAGGGCCACGGAGGCCGCACTGCTGCAGCTCGGGCACGGCGCCACCGCGGTGCGGTCGCACGTGCGGATCGGTGACGTGCACGGGCTCGGCCCGATGGAGGCGGTCCTTCAGGCGCGGCGCTCGCTGCGGGGCCTGGTGGACCTCACGGCCGTCGCGGTGCCGCGGCTGCTGACCGGCGTCGCCGGGGCCGACGGGCTCGCGATGCTGCGCGACGCGGTGAAGATGGGCGCCTCCGTCGTGGGCGGCTGTCCCGATCTCGACCCCGATCCGACGGGGTACGCGGAGGCGGTCCTGGAGATCGCGGCGGAGCACGGGTGTCCCGTGGATCTGCACACGGACGGTGACGATCCGGCGCGCCTCGGGCGCCTCGCGGCGATGGCCGGCGGCCTGCGGGCGGGCGTGACGATCGGCCCGTGCGCCGGCCTCGGGCGGCTCCCTTCGGACGTGGCGGCGCGCACCGCGGAGCAGTTGGCCGCGGCAGCGGTGACGGTGGTCTGTCTGCCCCAGGGCGGCTGCGGGAGCGCGGAGCGGCACGGGGTGGCTCCGGTGCGGCTGCTGCGGGCGGCGGGGGTGCGGGTCGCCGCCGGCAGCGGGGCGATGCGGGACGTGTCGAATCCGGTGGGGCGCGGGGATCCGCTGGAGGCCGCGTATCTGCTGGCCTCGCGGTGCAGACTGCGGCCCGAGGAGGCGTACCGCTCGGTGAGCGGGGCGGCGCGGGCGGCCATGGGGCTGCCGGAGGTGCGGGTGGAGGCGGGCTTCCCCGCCGAGTTGCTCGCCGTGCGCGGCGACCGGCTCGCGGGCGCGCTGTCGCTGGCGTACAGCCGGATCGTGGTGCATCGGGGGCGCGTCGTGGCGCGGACCAGCGCGGTGCGCGAGTACTGCGACTCCGCCGCCGCGGTGGCGCTGGACCTGCCGCGGCAGGGGCGGTCGTCGGGTACCCCGCCCGGGCGGGGCAGGGGCGAGGAACCGTCGGCGTGACGCCGGCGGCCGTCCCCGCGTGCCGGTGAGGGCACGGCCCGGGGCTTGTTTCGGCCGGGGGCTCGCTTCGGCGGGGCCGGTGGGTCCGGATGGCCCTTCACGCGCGCGTGCGTCGCGGTGGTTTTCCTGGTGCCCACGCGCGTGTTGAGCGCTCCCGTCCGGCCTGTCGTACGGTCGGGAGTATGCGCATTGTCATCGCTGGTGGTCATGGTCAGATCGCGCTGCGGCTGGAGCGTCTGCTCGCCGCGCGTGGTGACGAGGTCGCGGGACTGATCCGCAACTCCGGGCAGGAGGCCGATCTGCGCGAGGCGGGTGCCGAACCGCTGCTGTGCGACCTGGAGTCGGCGTCCGTCGACGAGGTCGCCGGGCACCTGCGCGGCGCCGACGCGGCCGTCTTCGCGGCGGGTGCGGGGCCGGGCAGCGGCGTCGACCGCAAGAGCACCGTGGACCGGGACGCGGCCGTGCTGTTCGCGGACGCGGCGGAGCGGGCCGGGGTGCGTCGCCACATCGTCGTGTCGTCGATGGGCGCCGATCCGCGGCACCAGGGCGACGAGATCTTCGATGCCTATCTGCGGGCCAAGGGTAAGGCCGACGCGTCCGTACGCGCGCGTGCCGCCCTGGACTGGACGATCCTGCGCCCCGGGATGCTGACGGACGACGCGGGCACCGGCCTCGTGCGCCTGGAGGCGTCGACCGGGCGCGGACCGATCCCGCGGGACGACGTCGCCGCGGTGCTCGCGGAGCTCGTGGAGACCTCGGCGACGGCCGGGCTGACGCTGGAACTGGTCAGCGGCTCCGTGCCGGTGTCGGTGGCGGTCAAGTCGGTCGCGGGCAACTGAGGACGACGCGGGGCGCCTGAGGGGCGTCTGAGGGGTGTGTGGGGGCGCTCAGGGCGGCCTGAGGGGCCGTCACGCTCTCGGACACCGTCAGGGGCGCCAGGGCGCTCAGGGGCGTTGGAGCCTTGGTTCCGCCCGGAACACTTGGTCGCGCTCAGAGCACGTGGCTGGGCTCAGAACAGCGGCAGCTGGCCGGGGAGGTCCGGGACGACGTAGCCGTCCAGGGCGGGCTGTGCCGCGCCCAGTTGGGCCTGGCTGCGGGAGCCCGGGCAGGAGATGAGGTCGCCGGTGCCGCGCGGGCCCGGTGGGTCGTGGCGGGCGAAGCGGCCGCCGACGACAGCGATCTCGCGGCGGCACACCGGGCAGTTTCTGCGACGGGACGTCATGCATCCATTTTGCGCGCAGGGGATCCCGGACGGCGCTCGACGACTCCCGCGAGGCGCGGCCCCGCAGCGTGGCCCCCGCTGCACGCCACCGCCGCACGACCTCGCCGCACGACCTCATAGAACGGAGCCGGATCCTCCGGAGCCGACCTGATCTCGCCGCCGTGTGAATACTCAACTACGCAGACATCAGGCGGACTACGGCCTGAATTCCGGGGCACCTGAACGTGCGTCACGCAATACTGGAATTCGATCTCCAAGGAGTGTGGCCATGTCGGTTTACGGCGGCCGTTCAGCAGCTTCTCCCGGCGCCCGGACAAACGGCCTCGCGGTGGCCGGACTCGTCTGCGGCATCCTCGGTCTGTTCTTCCTGTCCTTCGTCCTCGGGCCGCTCGCGATCATCTTCGGCGCGGTCGCCCTGCGCCAGAGGGCCGGCAGCCTGGGCATGGCGAAGGCGGGCCTGATCCTGGGCATCATCGACGTGGTGCTGTTCATCGTGATGCTGGCCCTCGTCGCGTCCGGCGGGTTCAGCTGGTACGTCGGCGGTTGATCGGAAACGGTGACGGCGGGGCGGGTGGCGCGCACTTGAGGGCCTGTCAGCGAGACGGAACCCCCGGAGAGCGCCCTCCGCCGACTGCATCCCGTCGAATCCGCCGGATCCTCACGAATCCCGTGAACCCATGAATCCATGGCGAGGAACAGCGGAAGATCGGATTCCTTAATCGGGAATCGGAGCCGTCGAAATCGGCAGCATCGATCACAGGTCCATTACCGAGAGTAATAACGACAGGGCGCGGGCACACGGTTCCCGTCCGGCACTCCAGCGGCTGGAGGCCGAAGCACCCCTTGCCGCCCTCACTCACGCCCCCGCCTCCCCGCCGTCCGCGAGCGCGTCCGCACCCGAGGGTGCCGGGGCCGCCCAGACGAAGAAACCCCCTCCGATCCGCGTTTCCGCAGATCGGAGGGGGTTTACCTTCATGTGGCGGCGCCAGGATTCGAACCTGGGAAGGCTGAGCCGGCAGATTTACAGTCTGCTCCCTTTGGCCGCTCGGGCACACCGCCGGGTTTGCTGCCTGGCCCCGCTTGCGCGGCGCTCCGTGGCAACGACGTAAACGATACCTGATGCCAGGGGGTGCTTCGCCACCCGATTGATCGGCACCCCGCGCGGGGGCGGTGGCTAGGCTTTGCGGATGCGGCCAGCGTCAGTCGGCCGTGTAACCGCTGAGTACGCATACCCCGATACAAGGAGCCACAGGACATGGCCGACTCCAGTTTCGACATCGTCTCGAAGGTCGAGCGGCAGGAGGTCGACAACGCCCTCAACCAGGCCGCCAAGGAGATCTCCCAGCGCTACGACTTCAAGGGCACGGGTGCCTCGATCTCGTGGTCCGGCGAGAAGATCCTGATGGAGGCGAGCGGCGAGGAGCGGGTCAAGGCGATCCTCGACGTCTTCCAGTCCAAGCTGGTCAAGCGCGGCATCTCGCTGAAGTCGCTGGACGCGGGCGAGCCGCAGCTGTCCGGCAAGGAGTACAAGATCTTCGCCTCGATCGAGGAGGGCATCTCCCAGGAGAACGCGAAGAAGGTCGCCAAGATCATCCGCGACGAGGGCCCCAAGGGCGTCAAGGCGCAGGTCCAGGGTGACGAGCTGCGGGTCAGCTCGAAGAGCCGTGACGACCTGCAGGCCGTGCAGGCACTGCTCAAGGGGCAGGACTTCGACTTCGCGCTGCAGTTCGTGAACTACCGGTAGTCCGGTGGTCCGGTAGTTCGCCGGCGGCCGGTTCCTCACCGTCGTACGACTACGGAGGGCGGGCACCCCACAGAGGGTGCCCGCCCTTGGTGTCGGCCGCGGGCCGGAGCCGCGGCCTCTCAGCGCCGCGAGTGGCCGAACAGGATGCGGTAGGCCACCAGGAGGACGAGTGAGCCGCCGATGGCCGCCGCCCAGGTGGCGCCGTCGTAGAAGTGGTTCGGGATCGGGCGGTCCAGGTAGCGGGCGGAGATCCAGCCGCCGAGGAAGGCGCCCGCGATACCGATGACGGTCGTGCCGATGAAGCCGCCCGGGTCGCGGCCGGGCAGCAGCAGTTTGGCGGCGGCTCCGGCGAGGAGCCCCAGAACGATCCAGCTGATGATGCCCATGCGGTGACCTGCCTTTCTCGCGCGGTGAGCTGGTGCGCTGTCGCCCTGAAGGACGTCGCCTCGCGGGGGCGCGGTTGCGGTGATCCACGAGGTGCGGCGCATCCCACACGAGACGCTGGGCCGCCAGGGTGGCCCGGGGGCGGCAGGGACGGGCTACGCGCGCGTGCGGGCGTCCTGCCACTCCGGCAGGTCCAGGTCGTCGTTGTCCTCCGCGTACCACCCCGTGCCGTCGAGCCAGGCCGTGAGCCACGTCGTGAGGTCCGGGGAGTCGACGAACCAGGCGTGGCTCGGGTCGCCGCCGTTCGGCTCGAAGAGGAGGACCTGGGCCTCCTCGGTGCGGCAGTCCACGCACGCGTACATCGCGCAGCCCCAGTGGGATATCGGCAGCACGCCCTCAGGCCAGCCCCGAGCCGAGCCGCGCATCGCGTGGTACTCCTCGACGACGGCCGGTTCGCCGCCGGACGACTTCCCTTCGAGGAGCGACAACAGGCCGTACTCCGGGCCAAACCCGCCGTCCCCTATGCGGGTGTAGAGCGCGGCGAGCAGGGGTGGCAGACGGAAGCCCAGGGAGACCTCGGCCCGGGCCAGGGTGCCCGCGTCCACAGGGGCGGGCAGGGAGTCCCAGCCCCAGGGGCGGGTGGCGCGCGCCGCCGCGGCGACGCGGTCCAGCAACTGCTCGGTCTCGGTCATGAGTTCATGGTGGACCACGGCAGTGACAGTCCCGGGCCGGGAGCCCGGGCGAGAGCGAGGTGAGCGGGCGTCAGGGCCCGCTCACGCCTGCTTCGGCAGCGCGCGGCGAACGCCTAGTAGCGCGCGGCGAACGGCTGGTCCGTGCGGACGATCTCGCGGCCGAGCGGCAGCAAGGAGACCGGGATCAGCTTGAAGTTGGCGATGCCCAGGGGGATACCGATGATCGTGACGCAGAGCAGGAAGCCCGTGACGATGTGGCCGATCGCCAGCCACCAGCCGGCGAGGACCAGCCACAGCACGTTGCCGAGGCAGGAGGGGGCGCCGGAGTCGCGGCGCTCGACCGTCGTGTAGCCGAAGGGCCACAGGGCATAGCGGCCGATGCGGAAGCTGGCCAGGCCGAACGGGATGCCGATGATGGTGATGCACAGCAGCGCGCCCGCCAGGAGGTAGGCCAGGAACATCCAGAAGCCGCAGAGGACGAGCCATATGACGTTGAGGATTGTCTTCACTGGTGGCGACCTGCCATCTGCTCGAGTCGGGCAATGCGCTCCGCCATCGGCGGGTGCGTGGAGAACATCTTGGATATCCCCTGCCCCGGACGGAACGGATTAGCGATCATCATGTGGCTCGCCGTCTCGAGCCGGGGCTCGGGGGGCAGCGGCAACTGCTTCGTACCCGCTTCGAGTTTGCGCAACGCGCTCGCCAGGGCCAAGGGGTCGCCGGTGAGTTGGGCGCCGGACGCGTCCGCCTCGTACTCCCTGGAGCGGCTGATGGCGAGCTGGATGATGGAGGCCGCGAGCGGGCCGAGCAGCATGATGAGGAGCATCCCGAAGATGCCGGGGCCGTCGTTGTCGTTCGACCGGCCGACCGGGATCAGCCAGGCGAAGTTGACCAGGAACATGATCACGGAGGCCAGGGCGCCCGCGACCGAGGAGATCAGGATGTCGCGGTTGTAGACGTGGCTCAGCTCGTGGCCGATGACGCCGCGCAGCTCGCGCTCGTCGAGGAGGCGCAGGATGCCGTCGGTGCAGCACACCGCGGCGTTGCGCGGGTTGCGGCCGGTCGCGAAGGCGTTCGGCGCCTCGGTGGGCGAGATGTACAGGCGCGGCATGGGCTGGCGGGCCTGGGTGGAGAGCTCACGGACCATGCGGTACAACTCGGGGGCCTCGAATTCGCTCACCGGGCGGGCCCGCATGGCGCGCAGGGCGAGCTTGTCGCTGTTCCAGTACGCGTACGCATTGGTGCCGAGCGCCACGAAGAGCGCGACGATCAGGCCCGTACGCCCGAAGAAACTGCCGATGACAAGGATGAGCGCGGACAGTCCCCCGAGGAGTACGGCGGTCTTCAACCCGTTGTGCCGGCGGTGCACGGTACGCCCTCCTGGTGGTGCGTGGGGGAACCCTCTGCTGACTGGTGCTTCCACTGTTCAGTGGACCCTCCCGTACTGGTCAACGCCAGGCGGGGAGCACTAGTTCCCTTGTGCACGTACGAGCGATGTAGGCCGCGCGGGTGATGGCGGGCGGCGGCGGTCCAGCGGCGATCTGAGGGGGCGCCGCCTGCCGCGCGTCAGAACAGGCTGGTGTCCGAGAAGCGCAGGATCAGCTGGGGTGCTCCGGAGAGCGCGACGCCGAGGACCGCCGTCAGGGCGATGGCCGCGGTCAGGGGCGCCGGCGCGTGGTGCTCGGCCGGCTCGCCCTCGGGGGCGCGGAACAGGAGCGCGGTCCACTGGAGGTAGTAGTAGAGCGCGATCACGACGTTCGCGGCCATCACCACGGCGAGCCAGCCGAGGCCCGCGTCGACCGCCGCCGAGAAGACCGTGACCTTCGCGAAAAGGCCGACGATGCCGGGCGGCAGGCCCGCGAGGCAGAGCAGGAAGAAGCCGAGGACCAGCGCGGCCAGCGGGCTGCGGGCGTAGAGGCCGCGGTAGTCGCTGACGCGGTTCAGGCGCCGGGTGCGGCCGACGAGGGCTGCCACGGCGAACGCTCCCAGGTTCACGGCGGCGTACATCAGGGCGTACGCGACGGTGGAGCCGACGGCCTCCTCAGCGGCGGCCTCGTTGTCGGCGTATCCGGCGGCGGCGATCGGCACCAGGAGGTAGCCGGCCTGTCCGACGGAGGACCAGGCGAGGAGGCGGACCGCGCTGTACGCGCGCGTGGTGCCCTGGCGCAGCGCGGCGACGTTGCCCGCGGTCATGGTGAGCGCGGCGAGGACGGCGAGCGCCGGGCCCCAGACGTCCGCGTACGAGGGGAAGGCGACGACGGTGACGAGGATGAGGCCGGAGAAGCCGACGGCCTTGCCGACGACGGAGAGGTACGCGGCGACGGGCAGCGGTGCGCCCACGTAGGTGTCGGGCACCCAGAAGTGGAAGGGGACGGCCGCCACCTTGAAGGCGAAGCCGACCAGGGTGAGGGCGACGCCGGTCTGGGCGAGGGTGTGCAGCTGTCCGTCGAGGACCTCGGAGCTCTGCAGCTTGGTGGCGATCTCCGTGAGGTGCAGGGTGCCGGTCGCCGCGTACACGAAGCTGACGCCCATGAGGCTGACGGCGGTCGCGGTGACCGAGGACAGGAAGAACTTCAGGGCCGCTTCGGAGGAGCGCTTGTCGCCCCGCTTGAGGCCGACCAGTGCGAAGGCCGGCAGGGAGGCGACCTCCAGGGCGACGATGAGCGTCGCGAGGTCGCGCGACGCGGGCAGCAGGGCGGCGCCGGCCGCCGAGGAGAGCAGCAGGAACCAGTACTCCCCCGCAGGCAGTTCGTCTCCGGAGTCCTTGAGGGTGCTCATCGAGAGCAGGGCGGCGAGGAGCGCGCCGCCGAGGACGAGGAGCTGGATGACGAGGGTGAAGCGGTCGGCGGTGTAGCTGCACGCGTGCGTGCCGCCGCCGGTCAGGCAGAAGGTGGAGCGGTCGTCGTCCAGGAGGGGCAGCAGGCTGAGCGCGGCCGCGGCCAGGCCCGCCACGGAGACCCAGCCGAGCAGCGCCTTCTTGCCTGCTCCCACGAAGAGGTCGGCGACGAGCACGACGAGGGCGACGACCGCCGCGATGGTCGGCGGCGCGATCGCGAGCCAGTCGACGGACTGGACCAGGTTTGCCGCGCTTTCGGCGCTTTCGGCGGCCACGGTCACGACTTGCCTCCAGTGAGGAGCTTCTGCACGGCCGGGTCGGTCAGGCCGAGGAGAGCCGCGGGCCAGAGTCCGGCGAGGACGGTGAGGGCGACGAGCGGGGTCCAGGCGGCGAACTCGTATCCGTGGACGTCGGCGAGCGCCGGAGCGCCGTCCCTGGGCGCTGGGGCGTCGGAGAGCGTCACGGGTGCCGGCTCGTCGGCGGGCGCCGCGGGCGACGGTTCGTCGGGGGCGGCCGCCGGACGCGCCGTCGGGCCCATGCAGATCCGGCGTACGACGATGAGCATGTACGCGGCGGTGAGCAGGGTGCCGAAGGCGGCGATCGCCATGAAGGTGAGGAAGGCGGGGCGGCTCAGGTCGTCGGCGGGCTCGAACGCGCCGAACAGCGCGAGCATTTCGCCCCAGAACCCGGCGAGGCCCGGCAGCCCGAGCGAGGCGACGGCGGCGAAGGCGAGGAGGCCGCCGAGGCGCGGGGCCCTGCCGTAGAGCGCGGCGCCCGATTCCCGGGCGAGGGTGTCGAGGTCGGTCGTGCCGGTGCGGTCCTTGAGTGCGCCGACCAGGAAGAACAGCAGGCCGGTGATGAGGCCGTGGGCGACGTTGGCGAACAGCGCGCCGTTCACGCCGGTCGGGCTCATCGTCGAGATGCCGAGGAGCACGAAGCCCATGTGGCCGACGGACGAGTACGCGATGAGGCGCTTGAGGTCGCCCTTCGCGCCCCGCCTGGCGAGCGCGAGGCAGGCGAGGGAACCGTAGATGATGCCGACGACCGCGAAGGCGGCGAGGTAGGGCGCGAACTCCCGCATCCCGTCGGGCGCGATGGGCAGGACGATCCGGACGAATCCGTACGTACCCATTTTCAGCAGCACGCCGGCCAGCAGGACCGAGCCGACGGTCGGCGCGGCGGTGTGGGCATCCGGCAGCCAGCTGTGCAGCGGCCACATCGGCGCCTTGACCGCGAGCCCGATCCCGATCGCCAGAACCGCGATGACCTGCACGGATGTGGTCAGGCCCCGGCCGTTGTCAGTGGCGAGTGCCACCATGTCGAATGTGCCTGAATCGAGCCCGATGACGAGGAGGCCCAGCAGCATGACGACGGAGCCGAGCAGCGTGTAGAGGATGAACTTCCAGGCGGCCCGCGTGCGTTGCTCACCGCCCCAGCGGGCGATGAGGAAGTACATCGGGATGAGCACCATCTCGAACGCCAGGAAGAACAGCAGCAGATCGAGGACGGCGAAGGTCGCGAGGGTGCCGGACTCGAGCACGAGGATCAGTGCCACGAATGCCTTGGGGGACGGGCCCGACGGCATTCTGAAGTAGCTGTGGAGCGCGCAGAGGAAGGTCAGCAGCGCGGTCAGGACCAGAAGGGGGAGCGAGATGCCGTCGATGCCGAGGTGGATGCGCACGTCGAGTGCGGGGATCCAGCTGATATCGGTCGTGGCCTGCATCTTCGACGGATGGTCGTGGTCGAAGCCGAGCGCGAGGACGAGTGTGGCGAGCAGGATCGCGCCGGTCACGACCACGCCGTGGCGCAGCACGGCCTGGTCGGGTGACTTCCCCTTCAGTCCGGGCGGGGCCGGCAGCAGGGCGGCCACGGCGCCGATGAGCGGCCCGACGACGATCAACGCCAGAAGAAACTGCATCACGGACTCACTGATACCGATCACGGCTGCTCACGCTCCGGCGGTGGCGACGAGGACCGCGGCGACGGCCAGGACGACCGTGCCGGCGAGCAGCGCGCTCAGATAGGTCTGGACATTGCCGGTCTGCGCGCGGCGGACGGCCGCGCCGAGCCAGCGGGGAACCGCGCCCGCGCCGCGTACGTACGTGTCGACGACCTCGCGGTCGAGGAAGCGGACGAGCGTGGCGGCGGCTCGGACGGGGCGTACGAACAGGGCGGCGTAGACGGCGTCGAGGTGGAAGCCGACGGCGGCGTGCCGGTGCAGCGGGCCGAGCAGCAGCCGGCCTGGGTCCGCAGGGTCGGGGGCCGACGCGATGTCTCCGTAGGCGGGGGCGTGGGTGGCGATGGCCTCCGCCTCGACCAGGCCTCCGTCGGCTCCGGTGTCCGCGGCGACCGCGCCCATCGGGACCCGGTCGGCGAGCGCGGTGGTGTGCCGCCAGGCGCCGTAGGTGACCAGGCCGCCGACGAGCGCGAGGCCGGTGCCCAGGACGGAGGTGGTCAGGGTCGGGGTGAGGGCGTGGCCGTCGAACCAGTCCGGCAGGACACCGACGGCGAGACCGAAGGCGAGGGAGGGGACGGCGAGCACCCACAGCACGGCGGTCATCGCGACGGGCTGCCTGCCGTGGTCGGGGGCGTCGGCGCCCCTGCCGTTGAAGGCGAGCAGCCACAGCCGCGTCGCGTAGGCGGCGGTGAGGAGGGCGGTGAGCAGACCGGCGACGAGGACGATCCAGCCCGCGGCGGTGGGCGCGGACGCGGCATGCCCCGTGGCCGTGTGCTCGGCGGCGCCGAGCACCGCCTCCTTGGAGAAGAACCCGCTGAACGGCGGGATCGCGGCGAGCGCGAGGAGCGCCACGGTCATTGTCCAGTAGGCGTCGGGGACGCGGTCGCGCAGGCCCTTCATACGGGACATGGCGGCGAGTGAGTTGGTGCCGGCGGCGTGGATGATCACGCCCGCCGCGAGGAACAGCAGCGCCTTGAAGGCGCCGTGGGAGAGGAGGTGGAAGATGGCGGCGCCGCGGTCGCCGACGGCGAGGGCGCCGGTCAGATAGCCGAGCTGGCCGATCGTCGAGTACGCGAGAACGCGCTTGATGTCGTCCTGGGCGAGCGCGGCGAGGGCCGAGCCGGTCATCGTGACGGCGGCCATGACGGCGAGGACGACCAGGGCCGCGGCGGAGGCGGCGAAGACGGGAAGGAGCCGGGCCACGAAGTAGACACCGGCGGCGACCATCGTCGCGGCGTGGATCAGCGCGGAGACGGGCGTGGGGCCGGCCATCGCGTCGGGCAGCCAGGTGTGCAGCGGGAACTGCGCGGACTTGCCCGCCACCCCCGCGAGCAGCAGCAGGGCGATCAGCGTCGGGTGGTCGAGGCCGCCGTCCGCGACCTTCGCGAGGATCGTGGTGATCCGGAAGGAGCCGGTGTCGCCGGCGAGCGCGAACAGACCGATCAGGAAGGGGACGTCGCCGAGCTTGGTGACCAGGAAGGCCTTCAGGGAGGCGGCGCGTGCCTCGGGCGTCTCCCAGTAGTGGCCGACGAGGAAGTACGAGCAGATGCCCATGATCTCCCAGCCGACCAGGAGCACCATCAGGTCGCCGGAGTAGACGACGAGCAGCATCGCGGAGGTGAAAAGGGAGACGAGCGCGGCGTACGAGGGGTAGCGCGGGTCCTCGCGGAGGTAGCCCGTCGAGTAGATCTGCACGCAGGAGGCGACGAGGCCGACCAGGACGGCGACGAGGGCGGCGAAGCCGTCGATGTGCAGGGCGAGTTCGATGGGGACCGAGCCGGTCGGGGTGAGTTCGGTGGCGGCGTCGAGGGAGGCCTGTCCGCCACCGGTGCCGCCGCCCTGCCGGACGGCCACGAGCACGACGAGCACCAGGGCCGTGAGCGTGGGCAGCACCGCGAGGGGGCGGACGAGTCCGGGCACGCGGCGGCCGAGGAGCAGGCCCGCGGCCGCGCCGAGGAACGGCAGGAGGGGGACGAGGACGGCGAGGGTGGTCGTGGTCACGGGGTGGCCTCAGCCTTCTGCGCCGGAGTGGCCTCGTCACCGGTGCCGCCGGTGTCGCGGGTGTCGTCGGTGTCGCGAGCGCCTTCGGTGTCGCCGGGGTCGTCGTCCGGGCCCTCGGCGGTGTCGCGGAGGTCGTCGACGCCGGAGCTGCCGCGGTTGCGGTAGACGGCCAGGACGATGGCGAGGCCGATGCCGATCTCGGCGGCGGCGATGGCGATGGTGAAGAGGGTCAGGGCCTGGCCGGCGTGGAGGGAGTCGCGGAGCCAGACGTCGAAGGCGACGAGGTTGAGGTTGACGGCGTTGAGCATCAGCTCGACGGACATCAGGACCAGGATCGCGTTGCGCCGGGCGAGCACGCCGTACAGGCCGACGCAGAAGAGGAGGACGGCGAGGACGGCGGGATAGGCGAGATGGAGGTGCATCAGCGGTTCCCCTCCCGGTCCTGGGCGGCGGCGTTCTTGCCCCGGTTGTGGGCGGCGGTGCTCTGGCCCGGGTCCTGCGCGGCGGCGTTCTTGCGGGACAGGGCGATCGCGCCGACGAGGGCGGCGAGGAGGAGGACGGAGAGTGCCTCGAAGGGGAGCACCCAGTGCCGGAAGAGAATCGATCCGGTCACGTCGGTGGAGCCCTGGGCGGCGCCGTCCAGGTCGATCACCGTGGTGCGGAACGCGTCCACGACGACCCAGACCAGGGCGACGGCGGCGACGAGGGCCACCGCGAACGCGACCGGCCGGTTGCCCGAGTCGGCGTCCGGGGAGCGGCCGATGGGAGCCCTGGTGAGCATCAGTCCGAAGAGGAGGAGGACGACGACGGAGCCGACGTAGATGAGGACCTGGACCCAGGCGATGAACTCGGCGGTCAGCAGCAGGTACTCGACGGCGAGTCCGCCGAGCGCCACGACCAGCCACAGCGCGGCATGCACGAGCTGCTTGGTCGTGACCGTGATGACCGCCGCGCCGAGCGTGACGAGTCCGACGAGGAGGAAGGCGATCTCGACGCCGGTCGGGGACAGAAAGCCGGTCGTTCCGGCAGCGATGGTCACGACGCCCCGCCCTCCTTCCCGGGGCCGGCGGCCGGCGGCTCGGTGGCAGGCGGCGGGGTGGCCGGCGGCTCGGGGGCGGGCGCCTCGGTGGCGGCCGCGGCCAGCTTCTCCGCCGACTTGCGGGCGGCGGCGAGTTCCTTGGGGTCCTCCGCGCCGGGGTCCAGGGCGGGCGGGGCGGGGACGGTCCACATCCACTCGCGGAGCTTGTCGCGCTCGTGGGTGAGTTCGTGGATGTCGGTCTCGGCGTACTCGAACTCCGGGGACCAGAACAGCGCGTCGAAGGGGCAGACCTCGATGCAGATGCCGCAGTACATGCAGAGGGCGAAGTCGATGGCGAAGCGGTCGAGGACGTTGCGGCTGCGCTCGCGGCCGCCGGGCGCGGCGGGCGGGACCGTCTCCTTGTGGGAGTCGATGTAGATGCACCAGTCGGGGCACTCGCGGGCGCACAGCATGCAGACCGTGCAGTTCTCCTCGAAGAGGCCGATGACGCCGCGGGTGCGGGGCGGGAGTTCGGGCTGGTGCTCCGGGTACTGCTCGGTGACGGTCTTCTTCGTCATCGTGCGGAGGGTGACGGCGAGGCCCTTGGCCAGGCCGCTGCCAGGGATCGGGGGCATCAGTTGATCGCCACCTTCACGATGCCGGTGAGCGCGATCTGCGCGAGAGCGAGCGGGACGAGGAGGGTCCAGGCGAGTTTCTGGAGCTGGTCCTCGCGGAGACGGGGGTAGGACACGCGCAGCCAGATGACGACGAAGGCCAGGACGGCGGTCTTGAGCAGGGTCCAGACCCAGCCGAGACCGTCGGCGCCCCACGGTCCGTGCCAGCCGCCCAGGAAGAGGACGGTGGTCAGACCGCACAGGACGACGATTCCGGCGTACTCGGCGAGGAGGAAGAGGGCGAAGCGCAGGCCCGTGTACTCGGTGTACGCGCCGAAGATGATCTCGGAGTCGGCGACCGGCATGTCGAAGGGCGGGCGCTGGAGTTCGGCGAGCCCGGCGACGAAGAAGACCACGGCGCCGACGATCTGCCAGGGCAGCCACCACCACTCGAAGGCGTCGAGGATGCCGGGCAGTGAGACCGTGCCGGCCGCCATCGCGACGGAGGCGGCGGCGAGCAGCATCGGGAGTTCGTACGCGAGGAGCTGGGCGGCGGTGCGGAGGCCGCCGAGGAGGGAGAACTTGTTGGCGCTGGCCCAGCCCGCCATGAGCGAGCCGAGCACGCCGATGCCCATGACCGCGAGGGCGAAGAAGACACCCGCGTCGACGACCTCGCCGACCGCGCCCTCGCCGGGGCCGATCGGGATGGCGATCAGGACGAGGAGGTAGGGCAGGAGGGCGATGGCGGGGGCCAGTTGGAAGACGCGGCGGTCGGCGTCGGCCGGGACGATGTCTTCCTTCTGGGCGAACTTGACGCCGTCGGCGACGAGCTGGGCCCAGCCGTGGAAGCCGCCCGCGTGCATGGGGCCGAGGCGGCCCTGCATGTGGGCCATCACCTTGTGCTCGGTCTGGCCGATCACCAGGGGCAGGACCAGGAACACCGCGAAGACGATGACGAGGCGCAGGGCGACGTCGAGGGCGTCGTTCACTCGGTGCCTCCTGGGCGTTCGCCGTCTTCGGGGTTCTGGGTTTCGGGGTTCTGGGTTTCGGGGTTCTGGGTTTCGGGGGTGTGGGTTTCGGGGTTCTGGGGGGTGTCGGGGTCCTGGTCCTGGGGGGTGTCGGGGTTCCGGGGGCCCTCGGCGTTCTCGGGGGTCGCGGTGGGGGCGGCCGTCGGCTTGCCGGGTTGGGCGGGCTTCGGCTGGGGGTCTGTGGCCGCCGGCTGAGGGGCCGTGGCCGGTCGCGGGTCCGTCGGCTTCTCCGTGGCCGCCGGGGCGTCGTCGAACGCCGGGCGGGCGTGGTGCCACGGGGCGTCGGAACTGCGCGGGGCCGCCGGCGGAGGCGTGGCCTTCGGCTCGTCCGCGGGCTTCGGCGCCTCCACTGCCTCCGATTCGGCCGCCGACTTCGGCTCGGCCTCCGGCGTCGGCACCGGGGCAGCCGGACCCTTCGGTTCCGGCACGGGCACCGGCCCCGATCCAGCCCCCGTCCCCGATCCCGGTCCCGGTCCCGTCCCCGATCCCGACCCCGTCCCCGATCCCGATCCCGCCTCAGGGGACGCCGGCGGCGTCGACCGTTGCGACGCCGAGCCCTGGCTCACGCTGCGCGAGCGCCTCGGAGGACGCGCCGGGGCCTCCGTCGGTCCCGTCGCCGGCCCCGCCTCCGCCCGCCCCGCCTCCGCCGAGCCGGCCGCGGCGGGACTCGGCGCGGCCTGGCTCGCCGAGCCCTGGCCGGCCGTACGGGTGCGGCGGGGCGGGCGTTCGCCGGGCGCCGAAGCAGATGCGGACGTGGACGCGGACGCCGCCGCGCGGCCCGCGCCGCGGGCCGGGCGGGCCGGGGCCGCGGGGAGCTGTCCCTTGAGCGGGCCCCACTCGTTGGGGTCGGGCACGCCCGGCGGCAGCATCTGGCGGCGCTTGGGGCCGCCGTGCTCCGACTCCCCCGGCTCCTTCGCGCCGGGCCACGCCTTCGCGACGCGGGCCGCCAGCACGAAGTCCTTGCGCAGCGGGTGGCCCTCGAAGCTCTCGGGCAGGAGCAGCGGAGTCAGTCCGGGGTGGCCCTCGAACGTCACGCCGAACATCTCGTGCGTCTCGCGCTCGTGCCAGGCGGCGCCCGCGTAGACGTCGACGGCGGAGGCCAGTACAGGGGCCTCGTGCGCGACCGTCGTGCGGAGCAGGAGACGGCGTACCGGAGAGAGCGCCACGACGTGGGCGCAGATCCGAAAGCCCGTGCCCGGCTCGTCGACCGCGCTCAACCAGTCGAAGTAGGTGCAGGTGAGGGTGGTGCGGGCCGTTTCCAGGGCTGTGATCCACGCGGTGGGCGGGACGTCGACGGTGAGGACGTCGTACGCCTCCTCGGCCGTCGCCTCCGCGCCGAAGAGCTCCTCGACGGGGCTCGGCAGCCAGCCGGTCACCGGTCCCCCTCCTTCTCGGCCGTCGCCCCCGGCGCCGGGGCGGGCGGCTGCACCAGCCCGCTCCGCAGCGCCGCCGTCGACGGTCGCGCCCCGTGCCCGTACCGCTCGCCCAGCGACTCGCGGGCGATCTTCTCCTGGAGCTTGAGGATGCCCTGGAGCAGCGCCTCGGGACGGGGCGGGCAGCCGGGGACATACACGTCGACGGGGATGATCTGGTCGACGCCCTTGGTCACCGAGTACGAGTCCCAGTACGGGCCGCCGCAGTTGGAGCAGGCGCCGAAGGAGATGACGTACTTCGGCTCGGGCATCTGCTCGTACAGCCGCTTCACGGCGGGCGCCATCTTGTCCGTGACCGTGCCGGAGACGACCATCAGGTCGGCCTGGCGCGGGCCGGGCGCGAACGGGATGACGCCGAGCCGGATGAAGTCGTGGCGCGCCATGGACGCGGCGATGAACTCGATGGCGCAGCAGGCCAGGCCGAAGTTGAAGACCCAGAGGGAGTACCGGCGGCCCCAGTTGAGGACCACCTTCATCGGCTCGGGGGCGAGGCGGGCGAGCGCGCCGAGCCGCTTCGGCTCGGGGAGCGGCACGGCCCGTCCTTCAAAGTGCGCGGTGTCCGGGGTCACGTCCACGTCAGGACGCCCTTCTTGTATGCGTACAGCAGGCCCACGGCGAGGAAGCCGAGGAAGATGAACATCTCCACGAGCGTCGTCGCGCCGTAGCCGGGCGCGGCGAAGACCGTCGCCCAGGGGAAGAGGAAGATCGAGTCGACGGCGAAGATGACGTACAGGAACGCGTAGACGTAGTAGCGGACCTGGGTGTGGGCCCAGCCCTCGCCGACCGGGTCGACGCCGCACTCGTACGTCAGGAGTTTCTCGGGGGTCGGCACCACGGGGCGCAGCAGACGCCCCGCGCCGAAGGCCACGGCGACGAACAGCACGCCCACGACGGCGAGCAGTCCGACGACGGAGTACGACTGGTAGTAGCTTGCCGCGACGCTCGTCACGTGCACGTCAGCCCCTCACTCCCCGACCGTCCTTGAGCTGGCCGTTCTCGACCTGACCGCCTCGGCCGGACCGTTCTGGACCGGACCGTTCGACGATCTGTACGCACGGGAGTCTAGGGCCTGCTAAAGGTTCGGTAAGCAGAGCGTCACGCATCGGTCAGGGCACGGCGTCGTGTCCCACCCGGGCCGGAGCCGGCCGCTCCCGCGCCGGTGAGGTGGGGTTATCCCCCGGACACGAGGCAGGTCGCCCTCATGGCGCCGCGGCGCCGGGCCGGGCACCCTGGCGCGTATGACCGCACGCACCTCGCCCCCGCACGACGACCGGCTGCCGCCCGCGCGGCCCCACGACGACCGGCTGCCGCCCGCGCGCTTCGCGTACGACCGGCACACCTGGAAGGAGATCGCCCACCTTCTGGTGAACCTGCCGGTGGGGATCGTCGGGTTCGTCTACGCCGTGTTCGTGCTGTCTGTGGGCACCGCTCTGACGGTCACGGTGATCGGTCTGCCGGTGCTCGCGGTGGGGCTGCTCGGCGCGCGTTTCCTCGCCCGGTCCGAGCGGGCGCGGGCCCGCAGGCTGCTGGGCGTGCACGTCGACGAGCCGAGCCCGATGCCGGGCGGCGGGCAGGGGTTCCTCGGCCGGGTGTGGTGGAGCCTGAAGGATCCGGTGGGCTGGCGCACCATGCTGTACGCGTTCATCCGGCTGCCCTGGGGGGTGTTGTCGTTCGCCGTGATGGCCGTCGGGCTCTTCGTGCTCTGGCCGGTGCTGCCGTTCGTCGCCCGCGGTCTCACCCATGTCGACCGGGCGATGGTGCGGGGACTCCTTTCGCCCTCCGACGAGTTGGAGCGGCGCATCACCGAACTGGAGTCCGACCGCGGGGTGGTCGTGGACACCGCCGCCGCCGACCTGCGCCGCATCGAGCGCGATCTGCACGACGGCGCGCAGGCCCGGCTCGTCGCCCTCGCCATGGGGCTCGGCCTCGCCAAGGAGAAGCTCCTGGAGGACCCCGACGCCGCGGCCTCGATGGTCGACGAGGCGCACGGCGAGGTGAAGCTGGCCCTTCAGGAGCTGCGCGACCTGGCCCGCGGCATCCACCCGGCCGTGCTCACCGACCGCGGCCTGAACGCCGCGCTCTCCTCGGTCGCCGCGCGCTGCACGGTCCCGGTGAAGGTCACCGCCGATCTGCCCGCGCGCCCGGCGGCGGCCATCGAGGGCATCGCGTACTTCACCGTCTCCGAACTCCTGCAGAACATCAGCAAGCACAGCGGCGCGAGGACCGCGAGCGTCGACGTCTGGCGGTCGGACGAGCGGCTGCTCATCGAGGTGTGGGACGACGGGCGCGGCGGCGCGCGGCTCGACGGCGGTACCGGCATGGCGGGGCTGGCCGACCGGCTCGGCGCGGTCGACGGGCTCTTCGTGATCGACTCCCCGGAGGGCGGGCCCACCCGGATCACGGCGGAGCTGCCGTGGCGGGACCGGTCGGCGGACGGCGCCCCCGGCTCGCGGCGCGCCGAGGCGCGCAGCCGGCCCGCGGCCGGCAGGTAGGGCGACTCCCGCCGGCACGGGCAGGGCAGCTCCCGTCGGCGGGAAAACTCCCGCAGGTAGGGAAAACCCCCGGTCGAAGAGGCCGACGCGCTCCATGGTCCGCCGCCGCCGCGACGGCGAAGCTGGGAGCACACGGCAGGAGAGCAGCTTCGGCGGCGGCACCCGGCCACCGACACGGACGCAACGCAGGCGCAGCCCAGCGCAGACGCAGACGCAGGCGCAGACACAGACGCAGACGCAGAAACGGACGGCAGCGATGGCCACGGAGTACGGACAGGGGTACGCGCACATGGACCGGCCGGATGTCCGGGGAGCGGGCCCGGGAGCGGGACCGGACGCCGAGGAGCGGCGGCACCGGCTGCCCGCGGGGCTGCGCGCGCCCCTGGAGGGCCGCACCTGGCGGGAGTTCGGCTACACCATGCTGAGTCTGCCCATCGGCATCGCGGCCTTCGTCTTCGCCGTCGTCTCGCTCTCGCTCGGCGTGGGCCTGCTGATCACTTTCATCGGCGTCCCGGTGCTCGCGGCGGGCCTGGCGGGCTGCCGCGGCATCGGCTCCCTGGAGCGGACCCGGGCGCGCGGCCTGCTCGGCCTCGACGTCGCGCCGCCGGAGCCGCTGCGCCCCGAGAACGGCGGCGTGATGGCGCTCATGGGGGCCGTCCTCAAGAGCGGCGCGTCCTGGCGGCACCTGCTGTACTCGCTGCTGATGATGCCGTGGGCGATCTTCTCGTTCACGGTGTCGATCGTCTTCTGGACGTACGGCTGGATGATGCTCACGTACCCGCTGTGGTTCTGGCTCTTCCCCATGTACGGCGGGCAGGGCGGCATCCAGCTCTACGGCGACGACCACCATCAGATCTATCTCGACAACCCCTTCGAGATCGGGGTCGTCGCCGCCACCGGCCTCCTGGTGACGCTGGCGACGCCGTGGATCCTGCGGGCCCTGACGACGGTGGACCGCGTGCTGGTGGCCGGGCTGCTCGGCCCGTCGCGGCTCGCGACCCGCGTCGTCGAGCTGGAGTCGGACCGCGGGGTCGTCGTGGACACCGCCGCCGCCGACCTGCGCCGCATCGAGCGCGATCTGCACGACGGCGCGCAGGCCCGCCTGGTCGCCCTCGCCATGGATCTGGGCCTGGCCAAGGAGAAGCTCACCGAGGACCCGCAGGCCGCGGCGCGGATGGTGGACGAGGCGCACGGCGAGGTGAAGGTGGCCCTGCAGGAGCTGCGTGACCTGGCCCGCGGCATCCACCCGGCCGTCCTGACCGACCGCGGCCTGGACGCGGCGCTCTCCGCGCTGGCCGCCCGCTGCACGGTGCCGGTCCAGGTGGAGGTGGACCTCGGCAGCCGTCCGGCGGCGGCCATCGAGGGCATCGCGTACTTCACCGTCTCCGAACTCCTGCAGAACATCAGCAAGCACAGCGGCGCGAAGGCCGCGGGCGTCGACGTCTGGCGGGCCGAGGACCGGCTGATGCTCCAGGTCACCGACGACGGCGTCGGCGGCGCCGACCTCTCGGCGGGCTCCGGCCTCGCGGGCCTCGCCGAGCGGCTCGACGCGGTCGACGGGATCCTGGTGCTCGACTCGCCCGCGGGCGGTCCGACGACGGTCACCGCGGAGCTGCCGTGGCGCAAGGGCTGACCGGTCCCGGCCGGCCCGGCCCGGGCTGACCTGCGCCGTCGCCGTCACGCCGCCCCTGGTTCGTACGCCGAGCCGGGGCGGCGCGCCGTGTGCCGCCCGGGGGGTCGCGGCGGGTGGGGGCGGCTGATTCCGGTGAGCGGGCCGGTGGGCCGGCGCGGATCGCGCGATACTGAGGTGCCGGACGCGCGGCCGACACGGCCGCCGCCCGACCGGGCGGGCCGGCGCGTCGGGGGAGAAGAAAGTGCCGGGGGGCCAAAAAGTGGAGGACAAAGTGCGGGTCGTCATCGCCGAGGATTCAGTGCTGCTCAGGGAGGGCCTGACCCGGCTGCTGACCGACCGCGGGCACGACGTGGTGGCCGGCGTGGGGGATGCCGACGCGCTGATCAAGACGATCACCGACCTCGCCGGGCAGGACGCCCTGCCGGACGTGGTCGTCGCCGACGTGCGGATGCCGCCGACCCACACCGACGAGGGGGTGCGCGCCGCGGTGTTCCTGCGTCAGCAGCACCCGGACCTCGGGGTCCTGGTCCTTTCGCAGTACGTCGAGGAGCAGTACGCCACCGAGTTGCTCGCCGGGTCGAGCCGGGGTGTGGGCTATCTGCTCAAGGACCGGGTCGCGGAGGTACGGGAGTTCGTCGACGCGGTGGTGCGGGTCGCCGAGGGGGGCACGGCGCTCGACCCGGAGGTCGTGGCGCAGCTGCTCGGCCGCAGCCGCAAACAGGACGTGCTGGCGGGGCTCACCCCGCGCGAGCGCGAGGTGCTCGGCCTGATGGCGGAGGGGCGGACGAACTCGGCGGTCGCCCGGCAACTCGTGGTGAGCGACGGCGCCGTCGAGAAGCACGTGAGCAACATCTTCCTGAAGCTCGGCCTGTCCCAGAGTGACGGGGATCACCGTCGTGTGCTCGCGGTCCTCACCTACCTCAACTCGTAATCGACTGACACTCTGTCAGGTGACCTGCGGGCCACAGCGCACCACAACATGAGCAGGCATGACCACGGAGCGTCACGGGCTTCCGTGGTCGGTCGGAGCGGGTCCTACAACCAAAGGATGAGCGGGGAGCGTCATCCAGGGAGGGTCGGGGGGCGAGGCGAACCATGACAAACCGGTGCGACACGGTGTCTCAGAAGTGCATCCACCATGTGATCAAGCCCAGGAAGGCACCCCTCACGGACGTAGGGTGGACCTTGGGAGCGCCGGCCGTCCCGGCGATTCCGCTCAGTCGCCTCGAGGGAGGTCCAGTTCAGTGACCAGCCAGGTCAGTAGCCAAGCCGAGCAGGCCGATGGAGCAGTCGTCGGGGAGCAGCGCAAGCCTGCGGGTGACAAAGACGTGCGCCGCCTGGACCGGGTGATCATCCGTTTCGCGGGTGACTCCGGTGACGGGATGCAGCTCACGGGTGACCGCTTCACCTCGGAGACGGCGTCCTTCGGCAACGACCTGTCGACGTTGCCGAACTTCCCCGCCGAGATCCGCGCGCCCGCAGGGACGCTCCCGGGCGTGTCCTCCTTTCAGCTGCACTTCGCCGACCACGACATCCTGACGCCGGGCGACGCGCCGAGCGTCCTGGTGGCGATGAACCCGGCGGCGCTGAAGGCGAACATCGGCGACGTGCCGCGCGGCGCCGAGGTCATCGTCAACACCGACGAGTTCTCCAAGCGCGCGATGCAGAAGGTCGGTTACACGACCTCGCCGCTGGAGGACGGCTCCCTGGACGGCTACAGCGTGCACCCGGTGCCGCTGACCACGCTGACGGTGGAGGCGCTGAAGGACTTCGACCTCTCGCGCAAGGACGCCGGCCGCTCGAAGAACATGTTCGCGCTCGGCCTGCTCTCCTGGATGTACCACCGGCCGACCGAGGGCACCGAGAAGTTCCTGCGGACCAAGTTCGCCAAGCGCCCGGAGATCGCCGAGGCGAACATCGCGGCGTTCCACGCGGGGTGGAACTTCGGCGAGACCACCGAGGACTTCGCGGTCTCCTACGAAGTGGCCCCGGCCGCCGAGGCGTTCGCGACCGGCACCTACCGCAACATCTCCGGCAACCTCGCCCTGTCGTACGGCCTGATCGCGGCGGGCCGACAGGCGGATCTGCCGCTGTACCTGGGCAGTTACCCGATCACGCCGGCCTCGGACATCCTGCACGAGCTGTCGAAGCACAAGAACTTCGGCGTGCGCACCTTCCAGGCCGAGGACGAGATCGCGGGCATCGGCGCGGCGCTCGGCGCCGCGTTCGGCGGGTCCCTCGCGGTGACGACGACCTCCGGTCCCGGGGTGGCGCTCAAGTCGGAGACCATCGGCCTGGCCGTCAGCCTCGAACTGCCGCTGCTGGTCGTGGACATCCAGCGCGGCGGCCCGAGCACCGGACTGCCGACCAAGACCGAGCAGGCCGACCTGCTCCAGGCGATGTTCGGGCGCAACGGCGAGGCGCCGGTGCCGATCGTGGCGCCGCGGACGCCCGCGGACTGCTTCGACGCGGCGCTGGAGGCGGCCCGCATCGCGGTGACCTACCGGACGCCGGTGTTCCTGCTCTCCGACGGCTACCTGGCCAACGGCTCGGAGCCCTGGCGCATCCCGGAGGTGGACGAACTGCCGGACCTGCGGGTGCAGTTCGCCTCCGGCCCCAACCACACCGAGGCCGACGGCTCCGAGACGTTCTGGCCCTACAAGCGCGATCCGCAGACCCTCGCCCGCCCGTGGGCGATCCCGGGCACGCCGGGCCTGGAGCACCGCATCGGCGGCATCGAGAAGCAGGACGGCACGGGCAACATCTCCTACGACCCGGCCAACCACGACTTCATGGTCCGCACCCGGCAGGCCAAGGTCGACGGCATCGAGGTGCCCGACCTGGAGGTCGACGACGCGGGCGGGGACGCCGACACCCTGGTCCTCGGCTGGGGTTCGACGTACGGGCCGATCACCGCGGCGGTGCGCCGGCTGCGCACCGCGGGCGAGTCCATCGCGCAGGCCCATCTGCGCCACCTCAACCCGTTCCCGCGGAATCTGGGCGAGGTCCTCGCGCGGTACGACAAGGTGGTGATCCCCGAGATGAACCTCGGTCAGCTCGCCACCCTGATCCGTGCGAAGTACCTGGTGGACGCCGTCTCGTACAACCAGGTCAACGGCATGCCGTTCAAGGCCGAGCAGCTCGCCACGGCTCTCAAGGAGACCATCGATGGCTGACACGAAAACGGCCGGGCCCGAAGGGGCCGGGGGCGCGATCGAGGCGCTCTCCCTGGTGCCCAAGGCCGAGGCCCAGCAGTCCATGAAGGACTTCAAGTCCGACCAGGAGGTGCGCTGGTGCCCCGGTTGCGGTGACTACGCCGTGCTGGCCGCCGTGCAGGGCTTCATGCCCGAACTGGGCCTGGCGAAGGAGAACATCGTCTTCGTCTCGGGCATCGGGTGCTCCTCCCGCTTCCCGTACTACATGAACACCTACGGGATGCACTCCATCCACGGCCGCGCCCCGGCCATCGCCACCGGCCTCGCCTCCTCGCGCCGCGACCTGAGCGTGTGGGTGGTGACCGGCGACGGCGACGCGCTGTCCATCGGCGGCAACCACCTCATCCACGCCCTGCGCCGCAACGTGAACCTGAAGATCCTGCTGTTCAACAACCGGATCTACGGCCTCACCAAGGGCCAGTACAGCCCCACCTCGGAAGTCGGCAAGATCACCAAGTCGACGCCGATGGGCTCCCTGGACGCGCCCTTCAACCCGGTGTCGCTGGCCATCGGCGCGGAGGCGTCGTTCGTGGCGCGGACCGTGGACTCCGACCGCAAGCACCTCACCTCGGTGCTGCGCGCGGCGGCCGACCACCCCGGCACCGCGCTGGTGGAGATCTACCAGAACTGCAACATCTTCAACGACGGCGCCTTCGAGGTCCTCAAGGACAAGCAGCAGGCCGAGGAGGCGGTGATCCGCCTGGAGCACGGCGAGCCGATCCGCTTCGGCGCCGAGCGGTCCCGGGGCGTCGTGCGCGACACGGCGACCGGCGACCTGAAGGTCGTCGACGTCACGCCGGCGAACGAGGCGGACGTCCTGGTCCACGACGCGCACTCCACGTCGCCGACCACGGCCTTCGCGCTCTCCCGGCTCGCCGACGCCGACACCCTGCACCACACCCCGATCGGCGTCCTGCGCGACGTCGAGCGCCCGGTGTACGACACGCTCATGGCCGACCAGCTCGACAGCGCCATCGAGCGCGACGGCAAGGGTGACCTCGCCTCGCTGCTCGCGGGCAAGGACACCTGGACGGTCGTCGGCTAGCTCGTCCCGCCACCGCCCGACCGGGCCCGGTCCTGATCCTTCAGGACCGGGCCCCGTCGTATGCCGAGCGCGCCCGCTCCACATCGGCCATGCGCCGCTGCGTCCAGGTCGCGAGGGTCCTGACCTGCTCGGCGGCCTCGCGTCCGAGCTCCGTGAGGGAGTAGTCGACGCGGGGCGGGATGACCGGCTTGGCGTCGCGGTGCACCAGGCCGTCGCGCTCCAGGGTCTGCAGGGTCTGGGTGAGCGACTTCTCGCTGACCCGGCTGGTCTCGTCGATCGCGCGCCGCAGCTCGCTGAAGCGGTACGAGCGCTCCTCCAGCGCGATCAGGACGAGGACGCCCCACCGGCTGGTGACGTGTTCGAGGACGAGGCGGTAGGGGCACATCGCCTCGACGCGGGTGCGGTGGGTACTTACGGCCATGCAAGTACCTTACTTGAAAGTGGGTACTTACGAAAAGTTAGCGCTGTTCCTAGGGTGGTGGACGTACCGCATTCCGCCCACACCAGCAGGAGCACCCCAGCCATGAGCATCGTCGTCACCGGAGCCACCGGACACCTCGGCCGTCTCGTCATCGAGGGGCTGCTCGCGGCCCGCGTCCCGGCCGGGGAGATCGCGGCCGTCGTCCGCGACAAGGAGAAGGCCGCGGACCTCGCCGAGCGCGGCGTCGAGCTGCGGATCGCCGACTACGACGCGCCCGGCACGCTGCGCGGCGCCTTCGCCGCCGGCGACCGCGTCCTGCTGATCTCCGGCAGCGAGGTGGGGCGGCGCGTGCCGCAGCACCGCGCGGTCGTCGACGCGGCACGCGAGGCGGGCGTCGCACTCCTCGCGTACACCGGCATCCTCGGCGGGCCGGACGCCGACTTCGACCTCGCGGCCGAGCACAAGGTGACCGAGCAGCTGATCCTCGACTCCGGCCTGCCGTACACCTTCCTGCGCAACGGCTGGTACCACGAGAACTACACCGAGCACCTCGCCCCGGTCCTGGAGCACGGCGCCGTCGTCGGCTCCGCGGGCGAGGGCCGGGTCGCCTCCGCCGCGCGCGCCGACTACGCCGCGGCCGCCGTCGCCGTGCTGACCGGCGAGGGCCACGAGGGCAAGGTCTACGAGCTGAGCGGCGACGTCGCGTGGAGCTTCGACGAGTACGCCGCCGTGGTGGCGGCACTCAGCGGCAAGGACATCTCGTACGCGAACGTCCCGGCGGAGCGGCACCTGGCGGTGCTGACCGGTGCGGGGCTGCCGGAGCCGCTGGCGGCGGCACTCGTCGACGTCGACGCGGGCATCGCGCGGGGGCGCCTCGCGGGGACGAGCGGGGACCTGGCGCGGCTGATCGGGCGGCCCACGACGGGGATCGCGGAGGCGGTGTCGGCGGCGCTCAAGGGGTGACCTCGGGGCGGGCGCCGGAGGTCATGAGCGTCCTCGTGGAACAGGCATGACAGGTGACGGTTTCCGGCGCTACCTTCTGGGGAGCAGCATGGGGCTGCCGTGCACCTTGGAGGGGCCGTGGAGAGCTCAGCAGCCGAGAAGTCGGGGAACGAACAGCGCGTAGGGCTGCTGAACGGCTTCGCCGCCTACGGGCTGTGGGGCCTCGTCCCCCTCTTCTGGCCGCTCCTCAAGCCGGCCGGCGCCGTCGAGATCCTCGCGCACCGGATGGTCTGGTCCCTCGTCGTGGTCGGCGTCGCGCTGCTGTTCGTACGGCGCTGGGACTGGGCCCGCGAGCTGCTGCGGCAGCCGCGCCGGCTCGCTCTGGTCGCGGTCGCCGCGGCGGTCATCACGGTCAACTGGGGCATCTACATCTGGTCCGTGAACTCCGGGCACGTCGTCGAGGCCTCGCTCGGCTACTTCATCAACCCGCTGGTCACCATCGCCATGGGCGTCCTGCTCCTCGGCGAGCGGCTGCGCCCCGTGCAGTGGGCGGCGGTCGGCATCGGGGCCGCGGCGGTCCTCGTGCTCGCCTTCGGGTACGGCAGGCCGCCGTGGATCTCGCTCACCCTCGCCTTCAGCTTCGCCACGTACGGCCTGGTCAAGAAGAAGGTCAACCTCGGCGGTCTGGAGTCGCTCGCCGCGGAGACAGCCGTGCAGTTCCTGCCCGCCCTCGGCTATCTGGTGTGGCTCGCCACGCAGGGCGACATCGTCTTCGGCACCCGCGGCGCCGGCCACGCGGCGCTGCTCGCGGCCACGGGTGTGGTGACCGCCGCCCCGCTGGTCTGCTTCGGGGCCGCCGCGATCCGGGTGCCGCTCTCCACGCTGGGGCTGCTGCAGTACCTCGCGCCGGTCTTCCAGTTCGGGCTCGGGGTCCTCTACTTCCACGAGGCGATGCCGCCCGAGCGGTGGGCGGGCTTCGGCCTGGTGTGGCTGGCGCTCACGCTGCTGACGTGGGACGCGCTGCGCACGGCACGGCGGAACGCGGCGCGGCTCGCCGCGGCCCGGGAGGCGGCCGCCGCGGCGCCCGCGCCCGCGGCGACGACGGCCGGAGAGGCGCCGGAACCGGCGGTCTGAGCCGTCGCGCTGCCAATCGCTGCCAATCGCTGCCAATCCGCCCGAATCCCCGACTCCGCACCAGGTAACCGCTATACCTGGTCACCATGACCACCCTGCACTGGAAGCTCGTCGTCGACGCCGCCGATCCGCACGCCCAAGCCGCCTTCTGGGCCGAGACGTTGGGGTACGAGGTCGAGGACAACAGCATGCTGATCGAGCGCCTCCTGGACGTCGGCGCGGCGCCGGAGGCCGCGACCGTCGAGTTCCGCGGGCGGCGCGCCTGGCGCGACCTCGTCGCGGTCCGGCACCCCGACGACCCCTACGACGAGCAGAGCGGCACGGGCCTCGGCCGCCGGATCCTCTTCCAGCGGGTGCCGGAGCCCAAGACCGGCAAGAACCGGCTGCACCTGGACGTGCACAGCGAACCGGGCCGGCGCGCGGACGAGGTGGTCCGCCTCGGCGCGCTGGGCGCGGCGGTGCAGCGGCACGTCAAGGAGCCCGGCGGCGAGTGGGTGATCATGACGGACCCGGAGGGGAACGAGTTCTGCGTCCACTGAGCCGTGGGCGCGGGTCGGCTTCAGAGGTCGGGGGGCGGGGCGTGTTCCGTCGCTGTGCGAGCGCACCACTCCGTCCGGCCCGAGGTGTACCCACGCATGCCGTGGACGGCGAGGAACTGCAAGTCGCCCGCCATGTCTTGCGGCCCGAGTGTCGCCAATGCCCACAGGGCACTGAGCCGCCGTCCGGAGGACCAGATGCCGGTCGTCGGCGGCCGGAACGACGCCACGGCGATGTTCTGGGCCGTGAACGGGGCGGGGTCGAGATAGGTCATGCCGCCGGTCCCGCACAGATACGCGCGGGCTCCGGTCGCGGCGGCCAGGTCGGCGAGCCGGACCGAGCGGCCCGGTCGGGCAGGCAGGCTGCTGGTGGTGAGGATCTGGCCCCGCCAGCCGAGGATGTCCAGCAAGACGCGGGTGGACATCTCGGCGACCTTCGCGGTGCGTCCGGTGGTGAAGGTGTCCAGCACCGGGTCCAAGGCCCGGGCGAGGGCGGGCCAGTGGGGACTGGGCGCGAAGTGCTGCCGCAACACCCCCGCTGTCCTGCGGCGGGCCAGTTTCGCGTCGTCGATCAGCGCGTCCCGGATGAGGGTGGGCCGCCCGTTCGGTAGGTGAGTCGGGATGGTGAGCCACTGGTGGCGGGCCGGGTCGTCGAGGGCGGCGAGGCGGGCTCGGTGTTGGTAGTCGCGGCGGGTGAACTGCACATCGTCGAGGACGATCCAGTAGTCCGCCGCGAACAGCTTGGCCAGCGTGGTCAGCCGGGGCAGGAAGTTCGGCTGGTGGATCGCGCACAGCCCGCCGGGAGCGGGCAGTTCACGGATGGATGAGGCGGCCGGTGAAGCCGTCGCGGATGAGGGATTCGTACGCGGCATGCACGTCCTCCGGGACCTCCTGCTCGATGGCGAACCCGAGCTTCGGATACTCGATGACCCGCTGGAGGTCTCCGACGAGCATGTCCAGAACGAGCTTCTCGTCTCCAATGGACTTCAGATAGTCGTCCAACTCCAGCGGCTCTGACGCGCAGAGGATCTCGACGTCGGGCCACACCTTGCGGGCGGTCGCGAACGACCGCCTTTCCATATAGGGCTTGGCGACCAGCAGCACCGTTGCGGGATGGATTCCGGCGGTGGCGAGGACCTCGCGTGAGAGCGTGATGTTCTGCCCGGTGTTCGTCGCGTCGGGCTCCAGCAGGATCGCCGCGGCGGGGACGCCGAGTTCGATGGCGTGTTCGCGGAAGTGGACCGCCTCGCCGCGCGGGAAGACCTCGGCGGTGGTGGGACTGTTGCCGCCGGTGAACACCAGGGTCGAGAAGAGCCCGGAGCGGTACAGCTCGGCGGCGTGGGCGGCGACGCCGAGGTCGTGGCTGCCCAGTCCGATCGCCACGTCGACGGGGCGCAGTTCATGCTGCATCCGGTGGTGGTCCCAGATCAGCTTGGCCTGGCGCCACTGGTCCTCGGTGATGCCCTGTCGGTCGTTGCTCACGCGTTTCTCCCTGGTCACCGTTGCCGGGGGCCCGTCTGCCCCTCGCTCATGGCCTTGATGCCCTCGATACTGGGCAGTTGGTGCACGAGTCCGTACTGCGCAGCCACTTTGACGGCATGGTCGAGGACGAGGTGGCCATCATCCCGGGTCGCCGCGTCGGAGAGCAGGACGTGGCCATGAGCGGTGGCCAGTCGCACGCGTTGCATCGGTGAGTCGGTCGTCCCGCTGCTTCGGGCGATGTCGATGAAGTGCAGGGCCTGATCGAGGTCCCCGGCGCCGCGGCGGGCGAGGGCGAGTTTCTGGTGGGCCACCGACCAGTCCTCGGGTTCGGTGAGGTCTTCGAAGTCGCGGGTCGCCGCGGTCATGACGCGGGTCGCGTAGTCGTGTCGGCCGTCCTTGCTCAGCGCGGTCCCCACCCACAGTCTCGCGCGGGCCCGGTCGCGGCGGGAGAGACGGTCATCGACGGCGAGGACCTCATAGTTGCGGGCGGCGATCTCCAGCTTTCCGGACATCTCTGTGACCACCGCGAGGGAAAGGTCGAGCTGGGCGACGCGACGGGGGATGTCGAGCCGGGTGAAGACGGCGCGGGCACCGGCGTAGGAGTGCTGGGCGGACAGCGGGCCGAGGACGACGCCCTGGTCACGCTTGAGGTCGCCGAGCAGGGCGGTCGAGCGGGCGAAGAGATACAGGCCCTTCTCGTCCAGCTCGGGGGCCTTGAACCGGCCCAGCCACCGGGTCAGGAGGCTGTCGGCGAAGGCGAAGTGCTGCCCGGACAAGGCGATCACGACGCGATCGAGATCATCGGCCCAGGACTCGTACTCCCAGGCCAGGGGACCAACGGCGGTGACGCGGTGTCGGCCGGCATTCCGCACCGGGCTGGTCATCTCGGACAAGAACGTTTCGAACCGCAGGTGGACTGCGGCGTCCGCGCGCCCCAGAGCGGTGTCGAGGATGGCCTGAGTGTCGGGTCTCGGCTCGGTGCCCGCGAGCTTGCTCTCCCACTTGGACACGGTCGCGATCGCCAGACCGAGCTGCTGGGCGAAGGCCCGCACGCTCAGTCGCAGGGCGAGCCGCAGGGCCTTGGCCTCCAGGCCGGTCCAGTGGTGCACGGTCGCCACGCGTCGCTCCCTTCCATCGGTCATCGAAGCAGATCCGTGCGGCCGGCGGGACGTAAGTGGAACTGAAGTGGAACAGCCGGTGATTGGCCAGGAGTTGGGATGCGACCACGCTCGGAGCGTCACCACTCGTCGAGCCCTTTGGACGGTCCTGAGCGATGACCAAGACGACCCAGCAGTTCTTCGACGCGCGGCCCGAATCGGTCGGCCAGGCACGGTCCTTCGCCTCCGAGGCCTTGGCCGACTGGGGCCTGCCGGACCGCGCGGAGGACGTACTGCTCTGCGTCTCCGAGCTCACCACCAACGCTCTGGTTCACGGCACCGCCCCCGGTCGTGGCTTCCTCGTCAAGCTCGACGCCGACGAGGGAGTCGTCCGCCTGGAAGTGCACGACAGCCGCCGCCGGCGCCCCGAAGCCCGGCAGACCACCGGCACGGACACCGCCGGGCGCGGGCTGATCCTGGTGACGGCGCTCGCCGATGACTGGGGAGTCGAGGACCGCACTCCGATCAGGAAGATCGTCTGGTTGTGCTTCAAGGCCCCGGGAGCCACGACAGCATGAGTGTCCTGCTCACCCCGAGCCCCTTCGGGCCACCCTGGACGCAAGTGCTTGCGCGTGCATATAGTGCGCGTGCAAGCACTTGCCGTATGCGCACCCCTGCGGGTGCCGGCACGTCCACGCACGTCCGCGTTCCCAGGGGGGATCCCATGACCCGCTCGTTCCTCTTCGTCCTCGGCAGCGCCCGCCCCGAGGGCAACACCGAGATCCTGACCCGCAAGGCCGCCGAGCAGCTGCCCCCGGACGTCGAGCAGCGCTGGCTGAACCTGGCCGACCTGCCGCTGCCCGACTTCGAGGACCGGCGGCACGGCGGCGAGGGCCCGCGGGAGCGGCCGCGCCCCGTCGACACCGACGAGGCGGTCCTCCTGGACGCCACGCTCGGCGCGACGGACATCGTCATCGCGTCGCCGCTGTACTGGTACTCCCTCTCGGCCACCGTCAAGCGCTACCTCGACTACTGGGACGCCTGGCTGGAGACGCCGGAGATCTCCTTCAAGGAGACGCTCGCGGGCCGCACCCTGTGGGGCGTCACCGCGCTCGCGCACCGCGAGGAGGAGGTGGCGGAGCCGCTCATCGGCACGCTGCGCAACACCGCCGCGTTCTTCCCGATGCGCTTCGGCGGCGTCCTGCTCGGCAACGGCACCCGGCCGGGCCAGGTCCTGGAGGACACCGAGGCCCTGGCGCGCGCCAAGACGTTCTTCGCGCGGGAGGCGCCGCTCGCCCGCTTCCCGTACGACGAGGCGTAGTTCCCGTACGAGGGGGCGCAGTTCCGTACGACGACGCACCAACGGGGGCCCGGCGGCTACGCCATGATGTCCTTCGCCCCGAACCGCGCCCACGCCGCCGAGCCGAAGACCGCCGCGTACAACCCCTGCATCCGCAGGTTCTTGAGGATGTCGTCCCAGTAGACCGGTTCGCGCATCAGGTCGGCGAAGGACAGCCAGTAGTGCGAGAAGAAGTACGGGTGCAGGCCGTGCAGTTGCGGGATCTGGTCGAGGATCTGCACCGTGATCAGCAGGCCGACCGTCGTCGCCATCGCCGCGATGCCGCTGCTGGTGAGCGTCGAGACGAACAGGCCGAGCGCCGCCACACCGATCAGTGACACGGCGACGACGAGCGCGATCAGCAGCGCCCGCAGCAGCCCCTCGCCGAAGCTCATCCGGGTGCCGGAGATCGTGGTGACCTCGCCCAGCGGGAAGAGCAGCGCGCCGGTCGCCAGCGCGGAGACGGCCACGACCAGGGTCGCGGCCAGGCAGAAGGTCAGCGTGGTCGCGTACTTGACGAGGAGCAGCCGGGTCCGTCCCGCGGGCGCGACGAGGAGATAGCGCAGGGTGCCCGCGTTCGCCTCGCCCGCGACCGCGTCACCCGCGACGACGCCGATCGCCATCGGCAGGAAGAACGGCAGCGTCGCGGCGAGCGCGGTGAAGACCAGGAACAGGCCGTTGTTGGTGATCTGCGCGATGAAGGCGGGCCCGCCCCCGTCACCGCCCCCGCCGATCGTGGAGCCGTCGCTGGTCTCGATCCTGACGGCGATGCCGACGAGGACCGGCACGGCGGCGAGCACCGCGAGCAGCGCGAGCGTGCGCCAGCGGCGGAAGGTGATCGTGAGCTCGCTGCGGAAGAGGCCGAGGGTCCAGATCCGCCGCGGCCCCCGCACGCCCCCCTGCCCGGCCACTCCCGCCACGTCAGCCCGCGACATCGAAGCCCTCCCCCGTCAGCGCCACGAACGCGTCCTCCAGCGAGGCCCGTTCGAGGCCGAAGCCGCGGACGCGGACACCCGCCCGGACCAGCGCGGCGTTCAGGTCGGCCAGGTCCACGTCCGGACCACCTCCGTCGGGGCCGCCTCCGTCCGCCACGTCCCGGCCACCCGCGTCCCGGCCCGGCGGTTCACCCGTCACCCGGTCCTCCGTCACCACGAGATCCGTCACGCCCTGCTCCTTGAGGACGCGGGCGGCGTCGCCCGTGTCCGGTGTCGTCACGACGAGCCGGCCGCGCGCGCCCGCCGCGAGTTCGGCGACCGGGCCCTGGGTGATCAGCCGGCCCCGGGTCATCACGGCCGCGTGCGTGCAGACCTGCTCGATCTCGTCGAGGAGGTGCGAGGAGAGGAAGACGGTCGTGCCCTCCGCCGCCAGCTCCCGTACCAGGGTGCGGATCTCGCGCATGCCCTGTGGGTCGAGGCCGTTCGTCGGCTCGTCCAGGACGAGGAGCCTGCGCGGCTGGAGGAGCGCCGCGGCGAGGCCGAGCCGCTGCTTCATGCCGAGGGAGTACGCCTTCGCCTTCTTGCCGGCCGCCGCGGTGAGCCCGACCCGGTCCAGGGCCGCCTCGGCCCGGGCCCGCCGGGTGCGCGGGTCGGCGTCCGGGTCGGCGGAGTCGTACCGCAGCAGGTTGTCGCGGCCGGAGAGGAAGCCGTAGAGGGCGGGGCCCTCGATCAGCGCGCCCACGTGCGGGAGCACGGTGCGGGTGGCGCGCGGCATGGGGTGGCCGAGGACCCGCGCGTGGCCGGAGGTCGGCGCGATGAGGCCCATCAGCATGCGGATCGTGGTCGTCTTGCCCGAGCCGTTCGGCCCGAGGAAGCCGAAGACGCTGCCCTCCGGGACGGCGAGGTCGAGCCGGTCGACGGCGAGGTGCTTTCCGTAGCGCTTGGTGAGCGCCTGCGTCTCGATGACGTGCGCCGCCCTCGAACCGCCGCTGGTGCCCGGCACGTTGCCCGCCCTCCGTCGTTCCGCCCCACGAAACGGATGGAAGGTGCCGCGCCGGCACCTTCCATCCGCCGTACCCCTGAGTCGTCCGGCGCCCGCTAGTGCGCCGCGTCGGCCGCCTTCACCAGCGCGTCCTTGGTGACCGCGCCGACGTAGACCGTGCCGTCGTCGGTGATCAGGGCGTTGACCAGGCGCGTCGAGAAGACCGTGCCGGAGCCGAACTTCCCGTCGACCTGGTCGCCCAGCGAGTCGAGCAGCTTCTGCGCGTCCTGCGGGACGTCGCCCGAACCGGCCTTCGGCAGGCCCTGGCCGCCCGGCAGCTTCAGCTCCGCGATGGAGCCCCAGCCCTTGCCGATGACGTTGATGCCGTCGAGGTCGCCCTCGCCGAACTCCTTGCCGCCCTTGCCGCCCTTCTCCTTGAAGTCGCGGCCCTTCGCGGCGTGTTCGTCGGCCTCGGTGACCTTCGCGCCCTTGGGCGGCGTGAAGTCGAACGTGGCCGCGGACGGCTTGCCGAAGTCGACCTTCGTGAAGCCCGCGTCGACGACGGCCGCGCCGCCGGAGGCCGGGGTGAGGGTGAACTTGAGCGGCGTGCCGGTCTCCGCGTCCACCGCGACGGTGATCCGGCCGACCGTCGAACCGGACTGCTTCGGCTTGATCACCAGGCGGTACGCGTCGCGGCCCGCGACCTGCGCGGTGCCGTCGGCCGTCACGGACGTGGTGCCGTCGACCGCCTTGAGGGCCTGCTCGGCGAACTCCTTCGGTGTGGCCGGCATCCCCTCGGGGACGTCCCGGCCGCCCTTGCCGTGCCGCTCGGCGGCACCACGGCCCTCGCCCTTCGCGTGGTACGCCTCGTTCGAGGCGCTGTCGTACGCCCACATGTCGTCGCCGTTGTGGATCACGCTGTACTCGGCGGCGTCCTCCAGGACGGACACCTTCTGCCGGTCGGGGCCGTCGGCCGCCACGCGCAGCGTGTGGGTGCCGGACGCCAGCTCCATGAGCTTGCCCTTGGGGTCGGCCGCGGAGCCCTTGCCCCCGCCGTCCCCACCCCGGTCCGCTCCGCCACCGCCGCCGAAGCCGCCCGCCATGCCGCCGATCGACGGCAGGCCGAGGTCGGTGCTGATCTTGACGTTGCCGGAGAGCTGCTGCGTGTCCGACGCGGCGATCTTCTCGATGAGTTCCTGTGCGGTGACCTTCGGCAGGTCCGGGTCGCCCGAGGTGGCCAGGGCCGGTACGAGCCCGATCGTCGCCGCGGCCACCCCCGCCACCGCGATCGGGACCGCGTAACGGGCCGCCTTGCGGCGGCCGACGCGCAGGTCCGCGGCCTCGCTGGTGTCCTTCTCCGGTTCGTACGGTGCCATTGTCTGCCTTACCTCCGTGGTCGGCGGCGGCCTTCCCTGTACGTGCCTACGTCCACCCCGTGCCGCCATTCTCACCCGAACAGGTCAGGAGTGGGGGTTCTCTGTGGACTCCATCCGACCAAATCGGCCGCCGAGAAGCGTCAGCCCCCGGGCGCAACTCCGCGTACTGCTCTGGGATGACACGGGGCGGGCTTCCCTCCCCCGTCCCGTAGGGGTCCGGGGAAGGGAGGGGGGAGACGCAAAAAGAACGCGGCCATGTGACACGAGTCACATGGCCGCGTCCGCACTGCGGGACCGGGATCAGCCCGCCCGGTGCACCACCAGGTCGCAGAGCTCGATCAGGGACGCCTTCGCGTCGCCCTCCGGCAGCGGTCCCAGCGCGGCCCGCGCGCTCTCCGCGTAGGAGACGGTGTCCCGGCGGGCGTGCTCCAGGGCGGGGTGTTCGCGCAGCCGGGAGAGCGCCTCGGCGTGCCGGGCGTCGTCCGTGAGGTCGGAGTCGAGCAGCTCGCACAGGGCGATGTCCTCGGCGAGGCCGAGCCGCGCCGCCCGCTCGCGCAGCCGCAGCACGGGCAGCGTGGGGATGCCCTCGCGCAGGTCGGTGCCCGGCGTCTTGCCCGACTCGTGCGAGTCGGACGCGATGTCCAGGACGTCGTCGGCGAGCTGGAAGGCGACACCGAGCCGCTCGCCGTACTGCGTCAGGACGTTCACCACCGACTCGTCGGCGCCCGACATCATCGCGCCGAACCGGCAGGCCACGGCGACCAGCGAGCCGGTCTTGCCGCGCAGCACGTCGAGGTAGTGGTCGACCGGGTCGCGCCCCTCTGCGGGCCCCGCGGTCTCCAGGATCTGGCCGGTGACCAGCCGTTCGAAGGCCTCGGCCTGGATCCGGACGGCCTCCGGGCCGAGGTCGGCCAGGATGTACGAGGCGCGGGCGAAGAGGAAGTCACCGGTCAGCACGGCGACGGAGTTGCCCCAGCGCTGGTTGGCGCTCTCGACCCCGCGGCGCACCTCGGCGTCGTCCATCACGTCGTCGTGGTACAGCGTCGCGAGGTGCGTCAGCTCGACGACCACGGCGGAGGGGACGATGCCCGGCGCGTCGGGGTCGCCGAACTGGGCGGCGAGCATCACGAGCAGCGGACGGAAACGCTTGCCCCCGGCACGGACGAGGTGCTGGGCGGCCTCCGTGATGAAGGGGACCTCGCTCTTGGTGGCCTCGAGCAGTCCCTCCTCGACAGCCGCCAACCCGACCTGGACATCGGCTTCGAGAGCCTGGTCCCGCACGCTCAGCCCGAAAGGCCCGACGACGGTCACGAGAGGTTCTCCTGTCTGCTGACGATCACATGGCCAACTCGGTCGATCATTGGATCTCGGTCGATGACACGGGTTTGTCGATGTGTCGCTGCCATCACTCAAGTCAGCGTATCCGGTCGACTTTCGATCACGGCGAGCACCTGCCCGCCCGTCGCACACCACCGCTCCGGTCGGCGCGGCGCGCGAGCCCTCCCGGCCGCCCGGGCGGACCAGGCCGCGCGGCGGACGGGGGTCACCGGTATGTTCTTGATCAGCCCATAAGACCGAGAAGACCGTCCCGCACCCACAAGAACCGTAACGACCGGGAGAAGGCTCTTTGTCCCGCACCACGGCCGCGTACGAGCCGCCCGCCGAGCCGGAAGGCGAGCCACCGCCGGGCGACGACCATGCCTTCCTCGGGCAGCCCCGGGGCCTGCTCACCCTGTCGGGCCTGGAGGTCTGGGAGCGTTTCTCGTTCCTCGGCATGCAGGCCATCCTGGTCCTCTACTTCGCCGACTCCGTCGCCCACGACGGGATGGGGATGGACGCCGGGACGGCCGCGTCGGTCTCGGCGGCCTACGGCACGCTGGTCTACCTGGTCTCCGTGGCCGGCGGCTGGCTCGCCGACCGTATCCTCGGCTCCTACCGGGCGGTCCTGTGGGGCGGCATCCTCATCGCCTGCGGCCACTACTCGATGGCCGTGCCGACGGCGACGATGACCTGGGTGGGCCTCGGCCTGATCAGCGCCGGCACCGGCCTGCTCAAGCCGAACGTCGCCTCGATGGTGGGCAAGCTCTACCGCACCGACGACGACCGGCGCGACGCCGGCTTCGCGCTCTACTACATGGGCATCAACATCGGCGCCTTCGCGGGCCCGCTGATCACCGGCTGGCTCGGCGACCACAAGGGCTGGCACTGGGGCTTCTCGGCCGCCGCGATCGGCATGACGTTCGGCCTGGTCCAGTACGTGCTCGGCCGCCGGCACCTCGCCGGGCGCAAGGCCTCCGCCGAGTTCGCGCTGCCGAGGGAAGCGATGCGCCGCGCGGTCCTCCTGATCGTCGCCGGGCTCGTCGTGTTCGCCGCCCTCGCGGGGCTGCTCGCCGGGGTCGGCTGGCTGACCATGGACCGCTTCGTCGACCTGCTCACCCTCGTCTCGGTGATCGCCCCCGTCGTCTACTTCGCGGTGATGTTCCGCAGCCCGCGCGTGAGCGCCGAGGAACGCGGCCGGCTCAGGCCCTACGTGGTCCTCTTCCTCGCCTCGGTCGTCTTCAACTTCATCCTCTTCCAGGCCTACTCGACGATGATCCTGCTGGCCTCGACCAACGCCGAGACCTCGATCTTCGGCTACCACTTCCCGGCCAGCTGGTACGCCTCCGCGCTCGGCGCCTTCGAGGTCGCCCTCGCGCCCGTCGTCGCCGCGGTCTGGGCCCGGATGGGCCACCGCCAGCCGCACGCCTCCAACAAGATCGCGTTCGGTGTGGTCCTGGGCGGCCTGTCGTTCCTGCTGATGGTCCTGCCCACCTCGGGGCACGGCGACGACACGTACAAGATGGCGGTCTGGTGGATCGTCGGCTCGTACCTGCTGCTCGGCCTCGGCGACATCCTCGTGGAGACCTCGGGCATGTCGGCGACGACCAAGCTCGCCCCGAAGGCCTTCGCCAGCCAGACCATGGCCCTCTGGTTCCTCTCCCTCGCGCTGGCCAACGGCATCCAGGCGCAGGTCGTGAAGGTGTACGGCGAGGTCTCCAACCCGGCGTACTTCGGCGTGAACGGCACGATCGCCGTGCTCGCCGGCATCGCCGTGATCACCCTGGCGCCCTGGCTGCGCCGCACCATGCACCCCGTCCACTGAGACCACCCGGCCGACCACCGGGACACCCCCGTCCACCGAGGTTCCACTCATGCAGATCCGAGACTCCTTCCCGTACGAGACGACCCGCGAGGACATCCGCGTGCCCCTCGCCGACGGGACCCGGCTCTACGCGCGCGTGTGGCGCCCGGTCACCGACGAACCCGTCCCCGTGCTCCTGGAGTACCTGCCCTACCGCCTCAGTGACTGGACGGCGCCGCGCGACTGGCAGCGCCACCCCTGGTACGCGGGCCACGGCTACGCCTCCGTGCGCGTCGACGTGCGCGGGCACGGCAACAGCGAGGGCCTGCCCACCGACGAGTACTCCGCGCAGGAGCTCGCCGACGGCGTCGAGGTGGTGAACTGGCTGGCCGCGCAGGAGTGGTCGAGCGGCAAGGTCGGCATGTTCGGCATCTCCTGGGGCGGCTTCAACTCCCTGCAGCTCGCCGCGCTCGCCCCCGAGCCGCTCAAGGCGGTCGTCACGGTCTGCTCGGCCGACGACCGCTACGACAACGACGTGCACTACATGGGCGGCTCCGTCCTCGCCGTCGACATGCACGCGTGGGCGGCGACCATGCTCGCGTTCGTCTCCCGGCCGCCGGACCCGTCCTTCGTCGGCGACGCGTGGCGCGACATGTGGCTGACCCGTCTGGAGGCCGTCGAGCCCTTCATCCACACCTGGCTGGACCACCAGACCCGCGACGCCTACTGGCGGCACGGCAGCGTCTGCGAGGACTACTCCGCGATCGGCGCCGCGGTGCTCGCGGTGGGCGGCTGGCACGACCCGTACCGCGACACGGTGCTCCGACTGGTGGAGCACCTCCCGGGCGACGTACGGGGGTTGATCGGCCCCTGGTCGCACCAGTACCCGGACCGCGGCCTGCCGCCGGGTCCCGCGATCGGCTTCCTCCAGGAGACCCTGCGCTGGTGGGACCAGCACCTCAAGGGCGTCGACACCGGGATCATGGCCGAGCCGAAGCTGCGCTCGTGGATCAGCGACTCGCACCCGCCGGCCACGGTCTACCCGGAGCTGAGCGGCGGCTGGGTGGGCGACCCGTCCTGGCCCTCCCCGAACGTCACCCCCGTCGCGTACGCCCTCCAGGGCACCCCCGTCGTCGTCGACTCCCCGCAGCACACCGGCCTGGACGCGGGGCGGTACTTCCCGTTCGGCAACGACGCCGACCTGCCGCCCGACCAGCGGGACGAGGACGCGAAGTCGGCGTGCTTCGAGTTCGAGGTGCCCGCCGAGGTCCGGATCCTCGGCCGCCCCAAGGTGACGCTGCGGCTGCGCATGGACGTGCCGTACGGGCAGGCCGTCGCCCGCGTCTGCGACGTCGCGCCGGACGGCTCCTCCACCCTGGTCACCCGGGGCGTGCTCAACCTCTCGGCCCGCAACGGCCGGGACCGCGCGGACGCCTGGCCGCTCGGCGCCACCGAGGACGTGACCTTCGAGCTCAACGGCATCGGCCACACCTTCCCGCCGGGCCACCGCATCCGGCTCGCGGTCTCCTCCGCGTACTGGCCGTGGATCTGGCCGCAGGCCGACTCGGTGGGCTTCACGCTCGACCCGGTGGGCAGCACGCTGGAACTGCCGGTGCGCGAGGGCGGCCTCGATCCGGCGATCACCTTCGAGCCGGCCGAGCAGTCGCCGCCACTGGGCGTGGTGTACCCGGCCACCCTGGACGAACAGCGGCCCGAACGCCTGGTGGTACGGGACGTCGCCAAGGGCGAGTGGCGCCTGGAGGTCGACCCGCGCTACGGCGGCACGCGCGTGTACCCCGACGGCCTCGAATTCGCCGAGGACGCCCTGGAGACATACACGATCCAGGAGGACGATCCGCTCAGCGCCCGCACCCGCTCGGACTGGCGGATCCGGCTGCACCGGCCCGAACTCGGCTGGGACGTCACGGTGGAGACCCGCTCGGAGATCAGCTGCGACGCGGCGGACTTCATCACCGCGAACGAGGTGGTGTGCAAGGACGGCGGCGAGGTCGTCTTCCACCGCACCTGGGAGAAGCGGATCCGGCGGACGGCCGGATAGTCTCCCGGCCCTTCGTTTCGGGCGGGCAGTTTCCCGGCTCTTCGTGCCGGGCGGGGCCTAGTTCCAGCGGCCACAGACCGGCAGCGCGGGCCTGGCCCGGCCCTGGAGAAGGCGTTCGAGGACGACGGCGACGCCGTCGTCCTCGTTCGAGAGCGCCAACTCGTCGGCCACCGCCTTGAGTTCGCCGTGCGCGTTGGCCATGGCCACGCCGTGCGCCGCCCACAGGAACATCGGGATGTCGTTGGGCATGTCCCCGAAGGCGACCGTGTCCGCGGCGGTCAGGCCGAGCCGCTCCGCGGCCAGCGCGAGCCCGGTCGCCTTGGTCACCCCGCACGGCTGGAGCTCCACCGTGCCGGGCCCCGACATCGTCACCGTGGCGAGCGGGCCGACCGCGTCCCGCGCCACGGCCGCCAACTCGTCGTCCGGCAGCCGCGGATGACGCACCAGCACCTTGCTGATGGGCTCCTCCCACAGCACCTCGCGACGGGGCACCCGCACCGCCGGGAGCGTGGGGTGCGGCATCTCGTACCCCGGCTCGATGAGCGTGAGGCCGTCCACGCCGTCCTGGTCGACGGCCGCGTAGACCTCCCCGACCTCGGCCTCGATCTTCCCCAGCGCCGTCTCGGCGAGCTCGCGGTCGAGCGTCACCGACCACACCATCCGGTCCGCCCCGGCGTCGTAGAGCTGCGCCCCCTGCCCGCACACGGCCAGGCCGTCGTAGCCGAGCGCGTCGAAGAGGGGCCGCACCCGCGGCGCGGGCCGGCCGGTCACCACGAGGTGCCGGGCGCCCTGCTCCCCCACGGCGGCCAGCGCCCGCCGCGACCGGTCCGAGACCGTGTCGTCGCCGCGCAGCAGCGTCCCGTCCAGGTCAGTGGCGATGAGTGCATATGCGAGGGGAGCGGACATGATCCAGAGAATACGGATCCTGGGCCCGGCGGGAAGCTGCTTGGCAAGGTGCGTATACGGGCGGGTGAGACCGGACGGGACAGCGGGCCCGCCGGTTCACCGGAAAGTGGAAGATTAGATTCCGGCATGCCTCATTCCGACTATGCGGAGCGCGCCGCCGCGGTGGCTCGCGGGAGGGCGCCGAGCGCCGGGCCGGGGCGACCGGATGCGGGGCCGGGGTGGCCGGGTGCCGGGCCGGAGCGGCGGCGGGTCGGTGTGGCGGGTCGATGCCGGGCCGGGGCCGGGTCGGGGCCGGGTCGGTTTTACGCCCCACCCCGCGCCCCGGCGCCGAGAGAATCCGGCGGCCCCATCGGCCGCCCAGCAAGGCCCATCCGGACATTGCGCGCCCTTTGGACACTGCCGCAACAGGGGCCCGCCCACGTAACGTGTGGCACACCCCTATGGAAAGCGAGGCAGGTACGCATGTCCGAGCAGACCCCGCTCGACCCGGCCGCCGGTGACTCCACCGACCTCCCCCGAGGCGGTTCCACCGGTCATCCCGAGGGCGACCCCTTCGGCCTGCCCGAGGGCGACCCCTTCGGACCGCACAACCTTCCCTACGGCGTGTTCTCCCTGGCCGGCGAGGCGGACAACCGGCGCAGGGTCGGGGTACGGCTCGGCAGTCACGTCCTGGACGCCGGCGCCGCGGCCGCCGCGCTCGGCTCCCCCTACGTCTCGCTGCTCGCCCGGCCCACGCTGAACCCGCTGCTCGCCGCGGGCCGCCGCGCCTGGTCCGACGTACGCCGCGCGCTCACCGCGTGGGTGACGGTGCCCTCCCACCGGGAGGCCGTCCGCCCCCTGCTGCACCACCTCTCCGACGTGACCCTGCACCTGCCCTTCGAGGTCGCGGACTACGTCGACTTCTACGCCTCCGAGCACCACGCCACCAACCTGGGCCAGATCTTCCGGCCGGACGCGCCGACCCCGCTGACGCCCAACTGGAAGCATCTGCCCATCGGTTACCACGGGCGCTCCGGCACCGTCGTGGTCTCCGGGACGGACGTCGTCCGCCCGTCCGGCCAGCGCAAGGCGCCCTCCGACACCGCCCCCGTCTTCGGCCCCTCGGTCCGGCTCGACATCGAGGCGGAGGTGGGCTTCGTGGTCGGCGCCTCCTCGACGCACGGAACCCCCGTGCCCCTCGCGGACTTCCGCGAGCACGTCTTCGGGCTCACCCTCCTCAACGACTGGTCGGCGCGCGACATCCAGGCCTGGGAGTACGTGCCTCTCGGCCCGTTCCTCGGCAAGTCCTTCGCCACCTCGGTCTCCGCGTGGATCACGCCCCTCGAGGCGCTGGACGCGGCGCGGGTCGCCCCTCCGGAGCGCACCCACCAGCTCCTGCCCTACCTGGACGACTCCGCGGAGTCCGCGGCCGACGAGCCCGGCGGCTACGACCTGCGCATCACGGTCACCCTCAACGGCAAGGTCATCTCCGAGCCGCCGTTCTCCTCCACCTACTGGACCGGCGCGCAGCAGCTCGCCCATATGACGGTCAACGGCGCCTCCCTGCGCACGGGCGACCTCTACGGCTCGGGCACGGTCAGCGGTCCCGAGGCCGGCCAGTACGGCTCACTGATCGAGATCACCTGGAACGGCCGCGACCCCCTCGAACTCCCCGACGGCAAGCGGACCTTCCTCGAGGACGGCGACGAGGTCACCCTCTCGGCCTGGGCCCCCGGCCCGCACGGCACGAAGGTGGGCCTCGGCGAAGTGACGGGACGGATCGTGGCGGCCCGCTAGCGGGAGGGGGCGGCGGCGCGGCGGGTGCCCGAGCCACTGCCCCTCCGGCGCTCACCAGTCCGGCTCCTCCATGTCCCAGTCCAGTCCGCCGTCGTCGTGGGCAGGGGCTGGGGATGGGGCCGGGGATGGGGCTGGGGTCGGCTTGGCGGCGGGTGCCGGGGCCGGGGTCGGCTTGGCAGCGGGTGCCGGAGTCGTCGCGGCGGCTCCGGACGCCCCGTCCTGTTCGGCCCCCGCGCCGGCGAGCTCCGCGACGACCTCGACCACGCCCTCGCCGTACGTCGCCCGCTTCTTCTCGCCCACGCCGCTGATGCCGGCCAGGTCCGCCACCGACGTCGGCCGCAGCGTCGCGATCTCGCGCAGCGTCGCGTCGTGGAAGATCACGTACGCCGGGACGCCCTGCTCCTTCGCCTGCGCCGCGCGCCAGGCCCGCAGCGCCTCGAAGAGCGGCACCGCCTCCTGGGGCAGCTCGGCGACCGCCGCCGCCGACTTCGCCTTGCGCTCCCCCTTCGCGGCACGCGCCGCCGGAGCCCGCTTCGGCTCCTTGCGCAGCCGCACCTCACGCTCGCGCGCCAGCACGGAACCGCTCTCCTCGGTGAGCACCAGCGTGCCGTACTCCCCCTCGACCGCGATCAGGCCCTGGGCCAGCAACTGTCGTACCACGCCCCGCCATTCGCCCTCCGCCAGCTCCTCGCCGATGCCGAAGACCGAGAGCTGGTCGTGGTCGAACTGGATGACCTTCGCGGTCTTCTTGCCGAGCAGGATGTCGATGATCTGGCCCGTGCCGAACTTCTGGCCGCGCTCGCGCTGCAGGCGCACGACCGCGGACAGCACCTTCTGCGCCGCCACCGTGCCGTCCCAGGTCTCGGGCGGGGTGAGGCAGGTGTCGCAGTTGCCGCACGCCTCGGCCGTCGCCTCCTGGCCGAAGTAGGTCAGGAGCTGGGCGCGGCGGCACCGCGCGGTCTCGCACAGCGCGAGCATCGAGTCCAGGTGGGCGGCGGCGCGGCGGCGGAACGCCTCGTCCCCCTCGCCGCCCTGGATCAGCTTGCGCTGCTGGACGACGTCCTGCAGGCCGTACGCCATCCAGGCCGTCGAGGGCAGGCCGTCGCGGCCCGCGCGGCCCGTCTCCTGGTAGTACCCCTCGACGGACTTGGGCAGGTCGAGGTGGGCGACGAAGCGGACGTCCGGCTTGTCGATGCCCATGCCGAAGGCGATCGTCGCGCAGACCACGAGGCCTTCCTCGCGCAGGAAGCGGGACTGGTGGGCCGCGCGGGTGCCGGCGTCCAGGCCCGCGTGGTACGGGACCGCCTCGATGCCGTTCTTGCAGAGGAACTCGGCGGTCTTCTCCACCGAATTGCGCGACAGGCAGTAGACGATGCCCGCGTCGCCCGCGTGCTCCTCCTTCAGGAAGGCGAGGAGCTGCTTCTTCGGCTCGGCCTTCGGCACGATGCGGTACTGGATGTTGGGCCGGTCGAAGCTCGCCACGAAGTGCTTGGCGTCCGGCATGCCGAGCCGCTGGGTGATCTCCCGGTGCGTGGCGTGGGTGGCCGTGGCCGTGAGGGCGATCCGCGGCACGTCGGGCCAGCGCTCGCCGAGGAGGGAGAGGGCCAGGTAGTCGGGGCGGAAGTCGTGGCCCCACTGGGCGACGCAGTGCGCCTCGTCGATGGCGAAGACGGAGATCTTGGCCCGCGACAGCAGGTCCAGCGTGGCGTCGAGGCGCAGCCGCTCCGGCGCGAGATAGAGCACGTCGAGCTCGCCCGCGAGGAACTCCGCCTCCATCACGCGCCGCTCGTCGAAGTCCTGCGTGGAGTTGATGAACCCGGCCCGCACACCGAGCGCCCGCAGCGCGTCCACCTGGTCCTGCATGAGCGCGATGAGCGGCGAGACCACGACGCCCGTGCCCGGCCTGACCAGGGCGGGGATCTGGTAGCAGAGGGACTTGCCGCCGCCGGTCGGCATCAGGACGACGGCGTCCCCACCGCCCACCACGTGGTCGATGACGGCTTCCTGCTCACCGCGGAACGCGTCGTATCCGAAGACGCGGTGGAGCGTGCGCAGCGCGTCGCTCTGCGTCACACCGCCGGCCGTCCCGCCGCTCGCGCCACCGGTCGTGCCGTCGGCCGCCACGTCCGACGCCGATACCGGCGCCGTCACCTCACTCATGCCTCTGGTCCCATCCATCGCCCTGTCCCCCGCCGTACACGCCGCCTCAGCCACTGCCTCGACCACTGCCTCCACGATAGGGCTCCGCACCGACACCTCGGACAGTTATCCACAGGCCGCCGCCCGGCACCCCTGCTGGGGATGCCGGGCGGCAACACACGTACGAAAAGGAACCGGGCTACCGGACGAAGACCCCCGCCTGGTTCGCGAGGTCCAGGAAGTACTGCGGGGCCACACCCAGGACCAGCGTCACCGCGACACCCACGCCGATCGCCGTCATCGTCAGCGGCGACGGCACGGCGACCGTGGGGCCGTCCGCCTTCGGCTCGCTGAAGAACATCAGGACGATCACGCGGATGTAGAAGAACGCGGCGACCGCCGACGACAGCACACCGACCACGACGAGCCCGCCGGCGCCGCCCTCCGCCGCCGCCTTGAAGACCGCGAACTTCCCGGCGAAGCCGGAGGTCAGCGGGATGCCGGCGAAGGCGAGCAGGAAGACCGCGAAGACCGCGGCGACCAGCGGGGACCGCCGGCCGAGCCCGGCCCACTTGGACAGGTGCGTGGCCTCGCCGCCCGCGTCCCGCACCAGTGTGACGACGGCGAAGGCGCCGATGGTCACGAAGGAGTAGGCGCCCAGGTAGAAGAGGACCGAGGAGATGCCGTCCGGAGTGGTCGCGATCACACCGGCGAGGATGAAGCCGGCGTGCGCGATGGACGAGTACGCCAGGAGCCGCTTGATGTCGGTCTGGGTGATCGCGATGATCGCGCCGCCCAGCATCGTGATGATCGCGACAGCCCACATCACCGGCCGCCAGTCCCAGCGCAGGCCCGGCAGGACCACGTAGAGGAGACGGAGGAGCGCGCCGAACGCGGCCACCTTCGTCGCCGCCGCCATGAAGCCGGTGACGGGCGTCGGGGCGCCCTGGTACACGTCCGGGGTCCACATGTGGAAGGGCACCGCGCCCACCTTGAAGAGCAGCCCCATCACCACCATCGCCACGCCGATCAGGAGCAGCGCGTCGTTGCCCATGGTGTCGGCGAGCGCCGGGTCCACGGTCTTCACGTTGCCCTCGACGACGTCCGCGACCGTCGCGTACGACACCGAGCCCGCGTACCCGTACAGGAGCGCGATGCCGAAGAGCGTGAACGCCGAGGCGAAGGCGCCGAGCAGGAAGTACTTGACGGCGGCTTCCTGCGACATCAGGCGCTTGCGGCGGGCGAGCGCGCAGAGCAGGTACAGCGGCAGGGAGAAGACCTCCAGCGCAATGAAGAGCGTCAGGAGGTCGTTGGCCGCCGGGAAGACGAGCATGCCGCCGATGGCGAAGAGCGCCAGCGGGAACACCTCGGTGGTGGCGAACCCGGCCTTGGTGGCGGCCTGTTCGCTCTCGCTGCCCGGCACGGAGCCGGCCTGCGCGACGAAGGAGTCGACGCGGTTGCCGTGCGCCACCGGGTCGAGGCGGCGCTCGGCGAAGGTGAAGATCGCGACGATGCCGGTGAGCAGAATGGTGCCCTGCAGGAAGAGCGCGGGACCGTCGACCGCGATGGCACCCATCGCGGCGACCTGCGCCTTGGTGGTGCCGAAGCCGCGGGCCGCGAGCCCGACGACCGCGGCGAACGCGGCGGCCAGGGCGACCACAGAAACGAACAACTGGGCGTAGTAGCGGGACTTGCGCGGGACGAAGGCTTCGATGAGCACTCCGATGACGGCCGCGCCGATGACGATCAACGTCGGCGACAGCTGTCCGTACTCGATGTTGGGTGCGTCGATCTTGTCGATGGGATCGGCCGCGGTTGTCCACAGGCTGTGGACGGCTGATGCGCTCACTTGGCCGCCTCCACATCGGGCTTGGGGTCCTTCTTCTGGACGTCGGACATGGTGTGCTTGACCGCCGGGTTCACCAGGTCGGTGAGCGGCTTCGGGTAGACCCCGAGGCCGATCAGGAGGGCGATCAGCGGGGCCACCACGACCAGCTCACGCACCCGCAGGTCGGGCATGGCCGAGACCTCCGCCTTCACGGGGCCGGTCATCGTCCGCTGGTAGAGGACGAGCGTGTACAGCGCGGCGAGCACGATGCCGATGGTCGCGATGATCCCCACCACCGGGTAGCGCGCGAACGCGCCGACCAGGACGAGGAATTCACTCACGAAGGGCGCGAGCCCGGGGAGCGACAGGGTGGCGAGGCCGCCGATCAGGAAGGTGCCGGCGAGCACCGGGGCGACCTTCTGCACACCGCCGTAGTCGGCGATGAGCCGCGAGCCGCGCCGCGAGATCAGGAAGCCGGCCACCAGCATCAGCGCGGCGGTCGAGATGCCGTGGTTGACCATGTAGAGCGTCGCGCCGGACTGGCCCTGCGAGGTCATCGCGAAGATGCCGAGGACGATGAAGCCGAAGTGCGAGATCGACGCGTACGCCACCAGGCGCTTGATGTCGCGCTGGCCGACGGCGAGCAGCGCCCCGTAGATGATGCTGATCAGGGCGAGGACGAGGATGACCGGCGTCGCCCATTCGCTCGCCTCGGGGAAGAGCCCGAGGCAGAACCGCAGCATCGCGAACGTGCCGACCTTGTCGACGACGGCCGTGATCAGCACGGCGACCGGCGCGGTGGACTCGCCCATCGCGTTCGGCAGCCAGGTGTGCAGCGGCCACAGCGGCGCCTTCACCGCGAAGGCGAAGAAGAAGCCGAGGAACAGCCACCGCTCGGTGCTGGTCTCCATGGAGAGCGTGCCGTTGGCGCGGGCCTCGATGATGTCCTGCAGTGAGAACGTTCCGGCCACTACGTAGAGACCGATCACCGCGGCCAGCATGATGAGGCCGCCGACGAGGTTGTAGAGGAGGAACTTCACGGCCGCGTACGAGCGTTGGGCCGAGGCGTTCTCGTCGCTGCCCGCGTGGGCGCGGTCCCCGAAGCCGCCGATGAGGAAGTACATCGGGATGAGCATGGCTTCGAAGAAGATGTAGAAGAGGAAGACGTCGGTGGCCTCGAAGGAGATGATCACCATCGCCTCGACGCCCAGGATCAGGGCGAAGAAGCCCTGGGTCGGGCGCCAGCGCGACGACTTGGTCTCCAGGGGATCGGCGTCGTGCCAGCCCGCCAGGATGATGAAGGGCATCAGGAGCGCGGTGAGCGCGACGAGGGCGACGCCGATGCCGTCCACGCCGAGCTCGTAGCGCACCCCGAAGTCCGCGATCCAGGCGTGCGACTCGGTCAGTTGATAGCGGCCGCCGTCCGGGTCGAACCGTACGAGCACGGTGGCCGCGAGGCCGAGCGTGGCGAGCGAGACGAGCAGGGCGAGCCACTTGGCGGCCGTCCGCCGGGCGGCCGGGACGGCGGCCGTGGCGATCGCGCCGACCGCCGGCAGGACCGCCGTCGCTGTCAGGAGGGGAAAGGACATCGGTATCAGACCGCCCTCATCAGCAGGGTCGCGGCGATGAGTACCGCAGCGCCGCCGAACATCGAGACCGCGTAGGAGCGGGCGTAGCCGTTCTGCAGTTTGCGCAGCCGGCCGGAGAGGCCGCCGACCGAGGCCGCCGTGCCGTTGACGACCCCGTCGACCAGGGTGTGGTCGACGTAGACCAGGGACCGCGTCAGGTGCTCGCCGCCGCGGACCAGGACGACGTGGTTGAAGTCGTCCTGGAGCAGGTCGCGGCGGGCGGCACGGGTGAGCAGCGAGCCGCGCGGGGCGGTGACCGGGACGGGCCGGCGTCCGTACTGGACGTAGGCGAGGGCGACGCCGATGACGAGGACCACCATGGTGGCGCCCGTGACCGTGGCCGCGCTCAGCGGCGAGTCGCCGTGGTCGTGCCCGGTGACCGGCTCCAGCCAGTGCAGGAAGCGGTCGCCGAAGCTGAAGAACCCGCCCGCGAACACCGAGCCGAAGGCGAGCACGATCATCGGGATGGTCATGGACTTCGGGGACTCGTGCGGGTGCGGGTCATTGCCCTCCGCGTCCGGCTGCCAGCGCTTCTCGCCGAAGAAGGTCATGATCATCACGCGGGTCATGTAGTAAGCGGTGACGGCCGCGCCCAGGAGCGCCGCCGAGCCGAGGATCCAGCCCTCCGTGCCGCCCTTGGCGAACGCCGCCTCGATGATCTTGTCCTTGGAGAAGAAGCCGGACAGACCGGGGAAGCCGATGATCGCGAGGTAGCCGAGGCCGAAGGTCACGAAGGTGACCGGCATGTACGTCCGGAGGCCGCCGTACTTCCTCATGTCGACCTCGTCGTTCATGCCGTGCATGACCGAGCCGGCGCCGAGGAAGAGCCCGGCCTTGAAGAAGCCGTGCGTCACCAGGTGCATGATCGCGAACACGTAGCCGACGGGGCCGAGGCCCGCGGCCAGGATCATGTAGCCGATCTGCGACATCGTCGACCCGGCGAGGGCCTTCTTGATGTCGTCCTTCGCGCAACCGACGATCGCACCGAAGAGCAGCGTGACCGCTCCGACGACGGTGACGACGAGCTGGGCGTCCGGCGCCGCGTTGAAGATCGCGCCGGAGCGGACGATCAGGTAGACACCGGCGGTCACCATCGTGGCGGCGTGGATCAGGGCCGAGACCGGGGTCGGGCCCTCCATCGCGTCCCCGAGCCAGGACTGCAGCGGCACCTGCGCGGACTTGCCGCACGCGGCGAGCAGCAGCATCAGGCCGATGGCGGTGAGCTTGCCCTCGCTCGTGTCACCGGTGGCCTGAAGGACCGGCCCGAAGGCGAAGGTCCCGAAGGTGGTGAACATCAGCATGATGGCGATGGACAGGCCCATGTCGCCGACCCGGTTGACCAGGAAGGCCTTCTTCGCGGCGGTGGCCGCGCTGGGCTTGTGCTGCCAGAAGCCGATCAGGAGGTACGAGGCGAGGCCGACGCCCTCCCAGCCGACGTAGAGGAGCAGGTAGTTGTCGGCGAGGACCAGCAGGAGCATCGCCGCGAGGAACAGGTTCAGATAGCCGAAGAAGCGGCGGCGCCGCTCGTCGTGCTCCATGTACCCGATGGAGTAGACGTGGATCAGGGTGCCCACTCCGGAGATCAGCAGGACGAACGTCATCGACAGCTGGTCGAGCTGGAGGGCGACGTCCGCCTGGAACCCCTCGACGGGGATCCAGCTGAAGAGGTGCTGGGACAGCGAGCGCTCCTCGGCACCCTTGCCCAGCATGTCGGTGAACAGTACGACGGCGACGACGAAGGAGGCGGCGGCGAGGAGCGTGCCGAGCCAGTGGCCCACGCGGTCCAACGCCCGCCCGCCGCACAGCAGTACGGCCGCTCCGAGCAGTGGCGCCGCGACGAGCAGCGCGATCAGGTTCTCCATTTTCACGGTTCCTGCGACCCCTTACAGCTTCATCAGGCTGGCGTCGTCGACCGAGGCCGAGTGGCGGGAACGGAACAGCGACACGATGATCGCCAGCCCGACCACGACCTCCGCGGCGGCGACGACCATCGTGAAGAACGCGATGATCTGGCCGTCGAGGTTGCCGTGCATCCGGGAGAAGGCGACGAACGCGAGGTTGCAGGCGTTGAGCATGAGCTCGATGCACATGAACACCACGATCGCGTTCCGCCTGATGAGCACGCCGGTCGCACCGATCGTGAACAACAGGGCGGCGAGATACAGATAGTTGACGGGGTTCACTTCGACGCCTCCTCGGTCCGCCCGGCCTCGGGTCGCCCGGCGTCGGACCGCCGGAGGTCGGGCCGCTCAAGCCGGTCGGTGGAGCGCTGTTCGAGCGCCCGCAGGTCGTCCAGCGCCTCGTTCGACACGTCGCGGATCTGGCCGCGCTCGCGCAGCGTCCTGTTGACGGTGAGCTCCGACGGGGTGCCGTCGGGGAGCAGGCCCGCGATGTCCACGGCGTTGTGCCGCGCGTACACACCCGGGGCGGGCAGCGGCGGCAGGTGCTTGCCCGCGCGCACGCGCTCCTCGGACCGCTCGCGCTGGGTCTTGGCGCGCTCCGTGCGCTCGCGGTGGGTGAGCACCATCGCGCCGACCGTCGCCGTGATGAGCAGGGCACCGGTGATCTCGAAGGCGAAGACGTACTTGGTGAAGATGAGCTGGGCGAGGCCCTCCACGTTGCCGCCGGAGTTCGCCTTGCCGAGGCCGTTGAACTCCTTCATCGAGGCGTTGCCGATGCCCGCGAAGAGCAGCACCGCGAAGCCGAGGCCGCAGAGCAGGGCCAGCCAGCGCTGCCCCTTGATGGTCTCGGTGAGCGAGTCGGCCGCGGTGACGCCGACGAGCATGACCACGAAGAGGAAGAGCATCATGATCGCGCCGGTGTAGACGACGATCTGCACGATGCCCAGGAAGTACGCGCCGTTGGCCAGGTAGAACACCGCAAGGATGATCATGGTCCCGGCCAGGCAGAGGGCGCTGTGCACGGCCTTCTTCATGAGGATGGTGCACAGGGCGCCGATCACCGCGACCGTGCCGAGCACCCAGAACTGGAAGGCCTCGCCGGTGGAGGTGGAGTAGGCGGCGAGCTGCGTCATCGGCCGATCACCTGCTCCGACGCCGGCTCGCCGTCACCGAAGTCCGAGGCGGCCTCCTGCGGCGTCTCCCCCTTGGAGAGGGCGACCTGGGGCACCGTCCCCGGAGCGGCCTCGGTCACCAGACCGCGGTAGTAGTCCTGCTCGTCCGCGCCGGGGAAGATCGAGTGCGGGCTGTCGACCATGCCCTCCTCGAGACCGGCGAGCAGCTGCTCCTTCGTGTAGATGAGGTTCTCGCGGCTGGTGTCGGCCAGCTCGAACTCGTTCGTCATCGTCAGCGCGCGCGTGGGGCACGCCTCGATGCACAGGCCGCACAGGATGCAGCGGGCGTAGTTGATCTGGTAGACGCGGCCGTACCGCTCGCCGGGCGAGTACCTCTCCTCGTCGGTGTTGTCCGCGCCCTCCACGTAGATGGCGTCCGCGGGACAGGCCCAGGCGCAGAGCTCACAGCCGACGCACTTCTCCAGGCCGTCCGGATGGCGGTTCAGCTGGTGCCTGCCGTGGAAGCGGGGAGCGGTGGTCTTCTGCTGCTCCGGATACTGCTCGGTCAGCCGCTTCTTGAACATGGCCTTGAAGGTCACGCCGAAGCCCGCGACAGGGTTCTGGAACCCCTGCTTCGATTGGTTCGACTCGTGGGACTCCTGGTTCGACTCAGCCATCGGACGCCTCCTTTCCGTCACTTCGGGTTCCGTCACTTTGAGTATCCGGCCCACCACTGACAATCAACTCCCGCTCCTGGCGCGAGCGTCGGCGCGGCACGGGTGGCAGGCTCTGGCCGGGCATCGGCGGGACGGGGAATCCGCCCGCCATCGGGTCGAAGGCGGCCGGCTGCTCCTCTTCGGCGGCGGCTTCCTTCTCGCGCTTGTCGCGGAAGATGTCCACGACCACGGAGAGCAGCAGGAGTGCGATGACGCCGCCGCCCACGTAGAGGGCGATCGAGGTGAATTCGTAGTCCTCGTTCCGCATCGCCCTGACGGTGGCCACGAGCATCAGCCAGACGACCGAGACCGGGATCAGGACCTTCCAGCCGAGCTTCATCAGCTGGTCGTAGCGGACGCGGGGCAGCGAGCCGCGGAGCCAGATGAAGAAGAACAGCAGCAGCTGGACCTTGACGATGAACCAGAGCATCGGCCACCAGCCGTGGTTCGCGCCCTCCCAGAAGGTGCTGATCGGGTACGGGGCCCGCCAGCCGCCGAGGAAGAGCGTGGCCGAGACCGCCGAGACGGTGACCATGTTGACGTACTCGGCGAGCATGAACATCGCGAACTTGATGGAGGAGTACTCGGTGTTGAAGCCACCGACGAGGTCGCCCTCGGACTCCGGCATGTCGAACGGCGCGCGGTTGGTCTCGCCGACCATCGTGATGATGTAGATGATGAACGAGACGGGCAGCAGCAGCACGTACCAGCGGTCCGCCTGCGCCTCCACGATCGCCGACGTCGACATCGACCCGGAGTAGAGGAAGACCGAGGCGAAGGCCGCGCCCATCGCGATCTCGTACGAGATCATCTGCGCGCAGGAGCGCAGGCCGCCCAGGAGCGGGTACGTCGACCCCGAGCTCCAGCCGGCGAGCACGATGCCGTAGATGCCGACGGAGGCGACCGCGAGGATGTAGAGCATCGCGATCGGCAGGTCGGTGAGCTGCATCGTGGTGCGGTGACCGAAGATCGACACCTCGTTGCCCGCGGGCCCGAAGGGGATCACGGCGATCGCCATGAAGGCCGGGATGGCGGCGACGACCGGCGCGAGGACGTAGACCACCTTGTCCGCGCGCTTGACGATCACGTCTTCCTTGAGCATCAGCTTGACGCCGTCCGCGAGGGACTGCAGCAGACCCCAGGGGCCGTTCCTGTTGGGGCCGATGCGCAGCTGCATCCAGGCCACGACCTTGCGCTCCCAGACGATGGCGAGCAGCACCGTCACCATCAGGAAGGCGAAGCAGAAGACCGCCTTGACGACGACCAGCCACCAGGGGTCGCGGCCGAACATGGACAGGTCCTCCGCCGCAAGCGGTACCAGCGTGTGCGTCACGACGTCACCTCCGGGGCCTCGATGGGCTCCGGCAGGACCGCCGGGCCGATGCGGACGAGATCGCCGGGGCGCGCGCCGGTGTCCGACGTGACGCCTCCCCCGGTCGAGTTCAGCGGCAGCCAGACCACGCGGTCGGGCATCTCGGTGATGCTGAGCGGGAGTTCGGTCGTCCCCACCGGGCCGGTGACGGCCAGCAGGTCGCCGTCCTTCACGCCCGCCTCGGCCGCGGTGGCCGCCGACACGCGCGCGAGGGCCGCGTGCCGCGTGCCGGCCAGCGCCTCGTCGCCGTCCTGGAGGCGGCCCTGGTCGAGCAGCATGCGGTGCCCCGCGAGGACGGCCTCGCCGGCGGCGGGCCGCGGCGGCTGGACCGCCGTCTCCAGGGGCTCGCTCGCGTGCGGGCCGTCCCAGCCGCCGAGCCGCTCCACCTCGCGGCGCAGGGTGAGCAGGTCGGGCAGGCCGAGGTGGATGTCGCCCGCGTCGGCCAGCATGTGAAGCACCCGCGCGTCGGTGGGCGCCAGTCGGCGCGTCATCTGGTCCGGCTTGAGCGCGGCGTCGAACATCCGCACCCGGCCCTCCCAGTTGAGGAAGGTGCCGGGCTTCTCGGCGACCGCGGCGACGGGCAGGACCACGTCCGCCCGCTCCGTCACCTCGCTGGGCCGCAGCTCCAGGGAGACCAGGAACCCGACCTCGTCGAGCGCCGCACGCGCGCGCGTGGGGTCCGGCAGGTCGGCGAGTTCCACACCCGCCACCAGGAGCGCGCCGAGCTCACCGGTCGCGGCGGCCTCGACGATCTGGCCGGTGTCGCGGCCGTAGCGGTGCGGCAGTTCGGCGACGCCCCAGGCGGCCGCGACCTCGTCCCGCGCGCGCGGGTCGGTGGCCGGGCGCCCGCCGGGCAGCAGCGACGGCAGGGCGCCCGCCTCGACGGCGGCGCGCTCGCCCGCCCGGCGCGGGATCCACACCAGCCGCGCGCCGGTCGCCGCGGCGGCCCGTACGGCGGCGGTGAGCCCGCCGGGCACGGCCGCGAGCCGCTCGCCGACGACGATGACCGAGCCCTCGGCGCGGAGCGCCTCGGAGGCCTCGGTGCCCGGCGCCTGAAGGCCCACGCCCGCGGCGAGCGCGTCCAGCCACTCGGTCTCGGTGCCCGGCGCCGCCGGCAGCAGCGTGCCGCCCGCCTTCGCCAGGCCGCGGGTCATGAACGGCGCGAGGGAGAAGGTGCGCTGGCCGTGCTTGCGCCAGGCCTTGCGCAGCCGCAGGAAGACGCCGGGCGCCTCCTCCTCGGACTCGAACCCGGCGAGCAGGACCGCGGGCGCCTTCTCCAGGAGGGCGTATGTGACGCCGCGGCCGTCGAGGTCCCGGCCCCGTCCGGCCACCTTCGCCGCCAGGAAGTCGGCCTCCTCGCTGCTGTGCACGCGCGCGCGGAAGTCGATGTCGTTGGTGTCGAGCGCCACGCGCGCGTACTTGCTGTACGCGTAGGCGTCCTCCAGGGTGAGCCGGCCACCGGTGAGGACACCGGCCCGGCCGCGCGCCGCCGCGAGACCGCGGGCGGCGACGTCGAGGGCCTCGGGCCAGCTGGCGGGCTCCAGTTCACCCGTCGCGGCGTTGCGCACCAGCGGGGTGGTCAGCCGGTCGGGACGCTGCGCGTACCGGAAGCCGAACCGGCCCTTGTCGCACAGCCACTCCTCGTTGACCTCGGGGTCGTCCGCCGCGAGCCGCCGCATGACCTTGCCGCGCCGGTGGTCGGTGCGGGTCGCGCAGCCGCCCGCGCAGTGCTCGCACACCGAGGGCGACGACACCAGGTCGAAGGGGCGGGAGCGGAAGCGGTACGCCGCCGAGGTCAGCGCGCCGACCGGGCAGATCTGGATGGTGTTCCCGGAGAAGTACGACTCGAAGGGATCGCCCTCGCCGGTGCCGACCTGCTGGAGGGCGCCGCGCTCGATGAGCTCGATCATCGGGTCGCCGGCGATCTGGTTGGAGAACCGGGTGCAGCGCGCGCAGAGGACGCACCGCTCGCGGTCGAGCAGCACCTGGGTGGAGATCGGCACCGGCTTCTCGTACGTCCGCTTCTTGCCCTCGAAGCGGGTGTCCACGTCGCCGACCTGCATCGCCTGGTTCTGCAGCGGGCACTCGCCGCCCTTGTCGCAGACCGGGCAGTCCAGCGGGTGGTTGATGAGCAGCAGCTCCATCACGCCGCGCTGCGACTTCTCCGCGACGGGCGAGGTCAGCTGCGACTTCACCACCATGCCGTCGGTGCACGTGATGGTGCAGGACGCCATCGGCTTGCGCTGGCCCTCCACCTCCACGATGCACTGGCGGCAGGCGCCGGCCGGGTCGAGCAGCGGGTGGTCGCAGAAGCGCGGGATCTCGATGCCGAGCAGTTCGGCGGCCCGGATCACGAGCGTCCCCTTGGGGACGCTGATCTCGATGCCGTCGATGGTCAGCGAGACCAGGTCCTCCGGCGGGACCGCCGCCTCCCCGCCCCCGGAGGGAGCGCTGTTCGTGGTCACTGTCATGCGTTCACCTGCGCGCTTTCCGAGGGCCTGTCGGCCCAGAGAGTCGACTTGGCCGGGTCGAAGGGACAGCCCTTGCCGGTGATGTGCTGCTCGTACTCCTCGCGGAAGTACTTCAGTGAGGAGAAGATCGGCGAGGCCGCGCCGTCGCCGAGGGCGCAGAAGGACTTGCCGTTGATGTTGTCGGCGATGTCGTTCAGCTTGTCGAGGTCGGCCATGACGCCCTTGCCGGCCTCGATGTCCCGGAGCAACTGCACCAGCCAGTACGTGCCTTCGCGGCAGGGCGTGCACTTGCCGCAGGACTCGTGGGCGTAGAACTCCGTCCAGCGGGTCACCGCCCGCACGACGCACGTGGTCTCGTCGAAGCACTGGAGCGCCTTGGTGCCGAGCATCGATCCGGCGGCGCCGACTCCCTCGTAGTCGAGGGGGACGTCGAGGTGCTCGTCGGTGAACATCGGGGTCGAGGAGCCGCCCGGCGTCCAGAACTTGAGCCGGTGTCCGGCGCGCATCCCGCCGCTCATGTCGAGCAGCTGGCGCAGCGTGATGCCGAGCGGCGCCTCGTACTGGCCGGGGCTGGTGACGTGGCCGCTGAGCGAGTAGAGCGTGAAGCCGGGCGACTTCTCGCTGCCCATCGACTTGAACCAGTCCTTGCCGCGCTGGAGGATCGCGGGAACGGATGCGATGGACTCGACGTTGTTCACCACAGTGGGGCACGCGTAGAGGCCCGCGACCGCAGGGAAGGGGGGACGCAGTCGCGGCTGACCACGGCGGCCTTCGAGCGAGTCGAGCAGCGCGGTCTCCTCACCGCAGATGTACGCGCCCGCGCCCGCGTGCACGGTGAGTTCCAGATCGAGCCCGCTGCCCAGCACGTTCTTGCCGAGGTATCCCGCCGCGTAGGCCTCGCGGACGGCCTCGTGCAACCGCCGCAGTACGGGGACGACTTCACCCCGCAGATAGATGAAGGCATGCGACGAACGGATCGCGTAGCACGCGATCACGATCCCCTCGATGAGGGAATGCGGGTTCGCGAAGAGGAGCGGGATGTCCTTGCAGGTCCCGGGCTCCGACTCGTCGGCGTTGACAACTAGATAGTGCGGCTTGCCGTCTCCCTGCGGGATGAACTGCCACTTCATCCCGGTGGGGAACCCCGCGCCGCCGCGGCCGCGCAGGCCGGCGTCCTTCACGTACGCGATGAGGTCGTCGGGGTCCATGGCGAGCGCCTTGCGCAGGCCCTCGTACCCCTCGTGCCGCCGGTAGGTCTCCAGCGTCCAGGACTTCTCCTCGTCCCAGAAGGCCGAAAGGACCGGTGCGAGCAGCTTCTCCGGGCTGGTCTCGTTGTCGATCTCGGCTGCCAAGGTCATCACTCCCCCTCCTCGGCGGTGGGTCCTGCCGGGTGCGCCGGGTCGGATGCCGAGGTCTGCTGCGGTGCGTCGTGCGAGCTGAGGTGCTCGGGGGGCGTCTCGTCCTGCGGCCCTCCGGTGCGCGGGTGGACCACGCGCGGCTGGGCGGCCTCGCCCTTGGCCAGGCGCAGACCGATCAGCGAGGCCGGGCCCGCGCCGCCGGTCGCCTCGACGGCCCCGGGCCGCTCGTCGGGGAAGCCCGCGAGGATCCGGGCGGTCTCCTTGTACGTGCAGAGCGGCGCCCCGCGCGTGGGGGCGACCGGGGTGCCCGCGCGCAGGTCGTCCACGAGCCGCTTGGCGGACTCGGGGGTCTGGTTGTCGAAGAACTCCCAGTTGACCATCACCACGGGGGCGAAGTCGCAGGCGGCGTTACACTCGATGTGCTCAAGGGTGATCTTGCCGTCCTCGGTCGTCTCGTCGTTGCCGACGCCGAGGTGCTGCTTGAGCTCGTCGAAGATCGCGTCGCCGCCCATGACGGCGCAGAGCGTGTTGGTGCAGACGCCGACCTGGTAGTCGCCGGAGGGCTTGCGCCGGTACATGGTGTAGAACGTCGCGACGGCCGTGACCTCCGCGGTGGTCAGGCCCAGCACGTCGGCGCAGAACTGCATGCCCGTGCGCGTGACGTGGCCCTCCTCGGACTGCACGAGGTGCAGCAGCGGGAGGAGCGCGGAGCGGGAGTCGGGGTAGCGGGCGATGACCTCCTTGGCGTCCGTCTCCAGCCTGGCCCGTACATCGGCCGGGTAGTCGGGGGCGGGCAGTTGGGGCATGCCCAGGCTGACGCCCGTGCCCTGCTCGGAAGAGGGGGTGCTGGTCACCGGTCGACGCCTCCCATCACGGGGTCGATGGATGCGACGGCGACGATGACGTCGGCGACCTGGCCGCCCTCGCACATCGCCGCCATCGCCTGCAGGTTGGTGAAGGACGGGTCGCGGAAGTGGACCCGGTAGGGGCGGGTGCCGCCGTCGGAGACGACGTGCACGCCGAGCTCGCCCTTGGGCGACTCGACCGCGGTGTACGTCTGGCCCGGCGGGACCCGGAACCCCTCGGTCACCAGCTTGAAGTGGTGGATAAGGGACTCCATGGAGGTGCCCATGATCTTCTTGATGTGGTCGAGCGAATTGCCGAGTCCGTCCGGCCCGAGGGCCAGTTGGGCGGGCCAGGCGATCTTCTTGTCCTCGACCATGACGGGCCCGGGGGCGAGCCGGTCGATGCACTGCTCGACGATGCGCAGCGACTGCCGCATCTCCTCGACGCGGATCAGGAAGCGCCCGTAGGAGTCGCAGGTGTCGGCGGTCGGGACGTCGAACTCGTAGTTCTCGTAACCGCAGTAGGGCTGTGTCTTGCGCAGGTCGTGCGGGAGTCCCGCGGAGCGCAGGACCGGCCCGGTGGCGCCGAGCGCCATGCATCCGGCGAGGTCGAGATAGCCGACGTCCTGCATGCGGGCCTTGAAGATGGGGTTCCCGGTGGCGAGCTTGTCGTACTCGGGGATGTTCTTCTTCATCTTCTTCACGAACTCGCGCAGCTGGTCCACCGTGCCGGGCGGCAGGTCCTGGGCGAGCCCGCCGGGGCGGACGTACGCGTGGTTCATGCGCAGGCCGGTGATGAGTTCGAAGAGGTCGAGAACGAGTTCACGATCGCGGAAGCCGTAGATCATGATCGTCGTCGCGCCGAGCTCCATGCCGCCGGTGGCGATGCACACCAGGTGCGAGGAGAGGCGGTTGAGCTCCATGAGGAGCACGCGGATCACCGAGGCGCGGTCCGGGATCTGGTCCTCGATGCCGAGGAGCTTCTCGACCCCGAGGCAGTACGCCGTCTCGTTGAAGAACGGCGTCAGGTAGTCCATGCGCGTGACGAACGTCGTGCCCTGCGTCCACGTGCGGTACTCGAGGTTCTTCTCGATGCCGGTGTGCAGGTAGCCGATGCCGCAGCGGGCCTCGGAGACGGTCTCGCCCTCGATCTCCAGGATGAGCCGGAGCACGCCGTGCGTGGACGGGTGCTGCGGGCCCATGTTGACGATGATGCGCTCGTCGTCGGCCTTGGCGGCGGAGCGGACGACCTCGTCCCAGTCGCCGCCGGTGACCGTGTAGACGGTCCCCTCGGTCGTCTCGCGAGGCGAAGCGGGGGAAGTCCCCTGTGGAGTGGACATCAGGTGTACGACCTCCGCTGGTCCGGAGCCGGGATCTGGGCGCCCTTGTATTCGACGGGGATGCCGCCGAGGGGGTAGTCCTTGCGCTGCGGGAACCCCTGCCAGTCGTCCGGCATCATGATCCGCGTGAGCGCCGGGTGGCCGTCGAAGACCAGGCCGAAGAAGTCGTACGCCTCGCGCTCGTGCCAGTCGTTGGTCGGATAGACCTTCACCAGCGAGGGCACGTGCGGATCGGCCTCGGGGGCGGTGACCTCGAGCCGGATCAGCCGGTTGTGGGTGATCGAGCGCAGGTGGTAGACGGCGTGCAGCTCGCGGCCCTTGTCGCCGGGGAGGTGCACGCCGCTGACGCCGGTGCAGAGCTCGAAGCGCAGGGCCGGGTCGTCGCGCAGGGTCTGGGCGACGCGGACGAGGTGCTCGCGCGCGATGTGGAAGGTGATCTCGCCGCGGTCGACGACGGTCTTCTCGATCGCGTTCTCCGGGACGAGGCCCTGCTCCTCCAGGGCGCCCTCCAGTTCGTCCGCGGTCTCGTCGAACCAGCCGCCGTAGGGGCGCGAGGTCGCGCCGGGCAGCGTGATGGTCCGTACGAGCCCGCCGTAGCCGGAGGTGTCCCCGCCGCCCGAGGCGCCGAACATGCCCCTGCGGACGCCGATGACCTCGCCGGCCTCGTCGCGCGGGGCCGGTACGCCGTTGCCGTTGCCTTCTCGGTGCTCGTCGTGCGCGTCGCTCACCGCAGCAGCCCCTTCATCTCGATGGTGGGGAGCGCCTTGAGGGCCGCCTCCTCCGCCTCACGGGCCGCTTCTTCCGCGTTCACGCCGAGCTTGGTGTTCTGGATCTTCTCGTGGAGCTTGAGAATCGCGTCCAACAACATCTCGGGGCGCGGCGGACAGCCCGGCAAATAGATGTCAACCGGGACAACGTGGTCCACACCCTGCACAATTGCGTAATTGTTGAACATTCCGCCCGATGATGCGCAAACCCCCATGGAAATCACCCACTTGGGATTGGGCATCTGGTCGTAGACCTGCCGCAGCACCGGCGCCATCTTCTGGCTCACCCGGCCCGCCACGATCATCAGGTCGGCCTGGCGCGGTGAGCCGCGGAAGACCTCCATGCCGAAGCGCGCCATGTCGTACCGTCCCGCGCCGGTCGTCATCATCTCGATGGCGCAGCAGGCGAGGCCGAACGTGGCGGGAAAGACGGAGGACTTCCGCATCCAGCCCGCGGCCTGCTCGACGGTGGTCAGCAGAAATCCGCTCGGCAGTTTCTCTTCGAGTCCCATGCTCTTTGACCCCTCAGACCCTTAGTCCCATTCCAGGCCGCCGCGCCGCCATACGTACGCGTAGGCAACGAAGACGGTGAGCACGAAGAGCAGCATCTCCACGAGCCCGAACATCCCGAGGGCGTCGAAAGTGACGGCCCAGGGATAGAGGAAGACGATCTCGATGTCGAAGACGATGAAGAGCATCGCCGTCAGGTAGTACTTGATGGGGAATCGCCCGCCGCCTGCCGGCGTCGGCGTCGGCTCGATGCCGCACTCATAGGCCTCTAGCTTCGCGCGGTTGTACCGCTTTGGACCGATAAGCGTGGCCATGACCACGGAGAAGATCGCAAAGCCTGCCCCGAGGGCTCCCAGCACGAGGATGGGCGCATAGGCGTTCACGCTCCTCGCTCCTCTCAGTCGGCACTGACTGTTGGCGGTTGCGTCGGACCGAGCCCTGCGCCCCATCGAAGATCGCTTACATGTGAAGCAGGTCACAAGCCCAACTGCCCCGCATCTTATGCCCGCCGGTCTGTGATCTGCGACACGGGGTACGACAACGGCTTTGTGATCTCCACCACCTGACGAAGGATCATGAAGTCGGATGAGCGGTGATCTTCGTACGCGAAGCGCCTGAGTGATCACCAGTGGTGACATCTCAGCGCGTCATCGCTGGTGAAAGGCGTGTTGCACTATCAAGGGGTGGCGGCTACAGGCAAATTGGCGCTGGACTCACTCGCTTGATAGAGGAGCCGCGTTCACACTTTGGCGGCACGGGTGGGGACGGATGTGGACGCGTGCACCGATTCACGAGCGCGACCCACCTCTCGCAGCCGCTCATCCCCGGCGACGACTCACCCCCGACGGCCACTCGCCCCTGACGGCCGCTCACCCACGCCTGCCGCTCACCCCTGACGGCCGCTCACCTCTCGCCGTGACCGTCGACGCACGCGACCGCCACGACGCGCACATCTCCGGCACTCGACCGCCGCACCCCGGGCACCCGACCTCCCCCGAAGGGCGCCGAAAACCACGGGAGATCTCAGGGATGTCTCAGCGAGATCTCAGGGAGATCCCCAAGAGCACCCTTATGTGACCTGTGCCACACGAGCAACTTCCTCGAATATGCCGGGCTTGGCCAACCGGCTCAACGGGTGGTAGACCATGGGCAATTCGGACGTATCGCAGAAAACCCATGATCACAGGCGTGATCACCACTGTCCGCATTGCCCGTTACGGCGTCAATAAAGAGCGACACGCCCGGGATTCACGCCCGGATTTCACAACTGTGGCGCAGCACACGTTTCTTGAAGGGAACCGTGGGTCCCTGATAGCGGTTGTTCTCATGTCCCACACCGCTCACATACCCAGCCACCGGAAGCCCCGTCGCAGCGCGTCCAAGATCGCCCTGCGCGCCGGAGTTGCCGGTGGCGTCCTCAGCACCCTGGCAGTGGCCGCGGCGGCCGGTACGGCGAACGCGGCCGAGCCGGTGTCCGAGACCATCGAAATGCCCACCCTGACCGCCGATCTGTCCGCCCAGATCGCGCAGTCCGCCGACGCCACCCAGCAGGCCGCCGACTCCTACGAGTCGCGCGCCGAGCAGGACGCGGCCGCCGCCAAGGCCGCCAAGCAGGCCAAGGAAGACCAGGCCAAGGCCGAGAAGAAGGCCGAGGCCGAGCGCAAGGCCAAGGCCGCCGCGGCGAAGAAGGCCGAGGAGGAGCGCGCCTCGCGTTCCTCCGAGCGCACGACGCTCGCGACGCAGTCCACGTCCGCCTCCTCGGACACCTCGGACGCGCCCGCTCCGGCCAGCGGCAGCGTCGGCACGGTCATCAGCTTCCTCAAGGCGCAGCTCGGCGACGCCTACGTGATGGGTGCCTCGGGCCCGAACGCCTGGGACTGCTCCAGCCTCGTGCAGGCCGCGTTCAAGCAGGCGGGCGTGGACCTGCCGCGCGTCTCGCAGGACCAGTCGACGATGGGTACCGAGGTCGGCACCTCGAACCTGCAGGTCGGCGACATCCTCTACTGGGGCGGCAAGGGTTCCGCGTACCACGTGGGCGTCTACATCGGTGGCGGCCAGTACCTGGACGCCGCCAACCCCGGCAAGGGCGTTGTCATCCAGGACCTGTCGGGCTACCCGGCCTCGGGCGCCGTGCGCGTCCTCTGACGGCCCCTTAGAGCCACGACCGAGGGCCGGAACTCCCCACGGGGGGTTCCGGCCCTCGGCATGTCCTGAGAACGCCGCTCAGGCGTTCTTCGGCGACAGCTCCGCCATCGCGGACCAACCGTCGCCCTCGATCTCGGTGTTCACGATCTGCGGCACGGAGGCGATCAGCTCGCCCATCGTCTCCAGGCCGGCCTTGAAATGGTCGGAACTGACGTGCGCGGCACCCGCGTCCCCGTCGGCGAAGGCCTCCAGGAGCACGAACTGGTTCGGGTCCTCCACGGAGCGGGACCACTCGAAGAAGACGTTGCCCGGCTCCGCGCGCGTGGCGGCGGTGAATGCGGCGGTCCGCTCGATCCAGCTCTCGCTGTGCTCGGGGCGGACGGTGAACTTGACGGCGATGAAAATCATGCGGCCAGCGTCCGCCCGGCCGCCGCGCCCGGCAAGTGGACCCGCCGCTATTCCGGCCCTGCCGGAAAACCGTGCCGTGCGGCCCGCGACAGCACCCGCGTCAACTCCCGCCGCCGGCCCCGGAACCGCTCGGTGGGCAGCGAGACCGACAGCGCCCGTGCACCGTCCGCGAGCGGTACGGCCACGCAGGTGTACGCCGGGTCCGTTTCCCCCACCGACACCGCCACGCCCGCGGCGCGCACCCGGCGCAGCTCGGCCTCGAAGCGGTCGGGGCTCGTGATGGTGTGCTCGGTGAGCCGCGGCAGGCCGTGCTCGTCCAGATAGCGGCGCCGCGCGGCCCGCTCCAGGGAGGCCAGCAGGACCTTGCCGTGGGCCGTGGCGTGCGCGCCGTGGTCGACGCCGACCTCGAAGGGGTCGCCCTCGGCCACCGACGCCGTGGAGTCGACGACCGCGATCCGCCCGCCCTGACGGGCGCTGAGATACGCGTGGGCGCCCGCGAGCCGGCGTACCGCGTGCAGCATTCCGTACGTCTGATCGTCCAGGCCCGTGTGCCGGCGGAAGGAGCGGTACAGGGCCGGGACCCGCGGACCGAGCACATAGCCCGTCGGGGTGCGGTCGACGTGGCCGCGCGCGACGAGCGGGCCCATCAGGTGGTACACGGTCGACAGCGCGCAGCCCGCCTCCCGCGCGAGGGACTTGGCGGGGACGGGACGCGCCGACCGGGCGACGGCCTCCAGGAGGTCGAGCGCCCGGTCCACCGAGTGCGGCGCACTCACGCCTTCGGTGCCACCTTGCTCAAGCCGTTGATGATGCGGTCCATCGCGTCGCCGCCGGTCGGGTCCGTCAGGTTGGCCAGCATCTTCAGGGTGAACTTCATCAGGATCGGGTGGGTCAGGCCGCGCTGGGTGGCGATCTTCATGACCTTCGGGTTGCCGATGAGCTTCACGAAGGCGCGGCCCAGCGTGTAGTAGCCGCCGTAGACCTCCTTGAGGGTCTTCGGGTAGTTGTGCAGGACCAGTTCGCGCTGGGCCGGGGTGGCACGCGCGTGTGCCTGCACGATGACGTCCGCGGCGATCTGGCCGGACTCCATGGCGTACGCGATGCCCTCGCCGTTGAAGGGGTTCACCAGGCCGCCCGCGTCACCGACGAGCATCAGGCCCTTGGTGTAGTGCGGCTGACGGTTGAACGCCATCGGCAGGGCGGCCCCGCGGATCGGCATCGTCATGTTCTCCGGGGTGTAGCCCCAGTCCTCCGGCATCGAGGCGCACCACGCCTTGAGGACCTCGCGCCAGTCGAGCTCGCGGAAGGCCTTCGAGGAGTTGAGGATGCCGAGGCCGACGTTGGACGTGCCGTCGCCCATGCCGAAGATCCAGCCGTAGCCGGGCAGCAGCCGGTCCTCGCCGGGGCCGCGGCGGTCCCACAGCTCCAGCCACGACTCCAGGTAGTCGTCGTCGTGGCGGGGCGAGGTGAAGTACGTGCGGACCGCCACCCCCATCGGGCGGTCCTCGCGGCGGTGCAGGCCCATGGCCAGCGAGATCCGCGAGGAGTTGCCGTCGGCCGCGACGACGAGCGGGGCGTGGAAGGTGACCGGGGTCTTCTCCTCGCCCATCTTGGCGTGCACGCCGGCGATGCGGCCGGTGCGGTCGTCGATGACGGGCTCACCGACGTTGCAGCGCTCGTACAGGCGGGCGCCCGCCTTCTGCGCCTGACGGGCCAGCTGCTCGTCGAAGTCGTCGCGCTTGCGCACGAGGCCGTAGTCGGGGAACGAGGCGAGTTCCGGCCAGTCCAGCTGGAGCCGCACGCCGCCGCCGATGATGCGCAGGCCCTTGTTCCGCAGCCAGCCCGCCTCCTCGGAGATGTCGATGCCCATGGACACCAGCTGCTTGGTGGCGCGAGGGGTGAGCCCGTCACCGCAGACCTTTTCCCGTGGGAACGCGGTCTTCTCAAGAAGGAGTACGTCGAGTCCGGCCTTCGCCAGGTAGTACGCCGTCGTCGAACCGGCGGGGCCGGCGCCGACGACGATCACGTCCGCGGAATGTTCGGAGAGGGGCTCGGTCACGGCGGGTTCTCCCCAAGGCTCGAAATCTGTGTGCCGACCGGCACGGGATATGGGCAGTCTATGAGGCGGTACTGATCAGCCAGCCGAAGGGCCACACGTGACCGAGCAGACCGATACCCTGCCCGCGCTCCACCTCCCCGCCGTACAGCTGCGCGTCCCCACCCACGAGGACGCCTTCGTCTGGCACCGGCTCTTCGACGACCCCGAGGTCATGGAGTTCTTCGGCGGCTCCTCCGCGGAGCTCTCGATGTACGAGGAGCTGACCGCCCGCCAGCGCAGACACGACGCCGAACGGGGCTACTGCCTGTGGACCGTGCTCGACGAGGGCGGCGCCCCCATCGGTTTCGCGGGCGCCCAGCCCTGGCCCCGGGACTGGGGCCCGACCGGCGAGATCGAGATCGGCTGGCGGCTCGCCCGCGCGGCCTGGGGCAAGGGGTACGCGTCGGCGGCCGCGCGGGCCACCGTCGAGCGGCTGCGGGCGGCGGGCGTGCCGAGCGTGGTGGCGATGGTCGACGCCGGCAACGAACGCTCCATCGCGGTGACCCGGCGGCTCGGCATGGAGCGCGCCGAGACATTCACCACTCCGCCGCGGATCCCCGGGGACGAGGGGTCGCGACGGGTCGCCCACTGTTTCCGGCTGATGCTGCGGTGAGGCCGTAGCCAGGGCCCCGCGCGGGCGCGCCGGGGCTGTGGCGGGCCCCCGCGCGCGCCGCACCGCTGCGGTTCGCCCGCGCGGGGGCCCGTGGTTCGTTCGCCCGCGGGCCGCCCCTCGCGCTCAGTCCGTGAGCCGCCAGGTGTCGAGCGCGGTGGTGTGCGTCTTCGCCCCCTCGCCCGCGGGCCAGAAGTCCTCGCGCCAGGACAGCTGGATCGCGTACTCCGTGCCGTCCTCCGCGATGTAGCTCTGGTTGCGGGCGTGGATCGTACGGCCCGACGCGTCGGTGTACGTGTACTCCCAGAACGCCCCGTTCCGCCCCTTGAAGGTGTTCTTCTCCAGGCTGATCCGCTGGTAGTCGGACTTGTCCGGGGCGGTTTTGGTGTGCTTCTCGATTTTCGTGAAGTTCTCGTACGAGGTGTACGGGGCGTCCGTGACGACGCCGACGAGGAACTCCTCCCGCCCGGTCGACCCCGCATAGGTGATCTGTCCGGGTCGCTCGGGGTTGACGGGCTGACGGCTCCATCCCTCCGGTGCGGCGAAGGAGAACCCCTCGGGGTCGGTCACCCGTTCGGTTCCGGCGGGGACCGTCGCGCCGTCACCCGTGTCGGTGTCCGTACTCGCGCTCGGGCTCGAGCTCGGCCCCTGCGAGGACGGGCTCGGGGTCGCGCTCGGCGCGCCGCTCGGCCCCTCGGACCGGCTGACCGTGGGCCGGTCGTCCTTGCCCGCGTTGTCCGACGAATCGCCCTCCGCGTTCTGCCAGAGCAGGATCCCGGCGGTCGCGCCGCCGCCGACGACGACCGCCACGGCGATCGTGGCCACCCAGACGCTCGCCCGCCCACGGGACGCGCCCGCCGACTGCTGTCCGATCTGGACGGTGTGCGGGGTCCCGGGGCCCTGGGGGCCGTACACGGGGACGGCGCCCTGCGAGTGCGGGTGGGGATAGGCGTACGCCGGGGTGGGCGAGGCCGGGGTGCCGGGCACGCCGGGCGTACCGGGCGGGCCAGGGGGGTTGGGGGCGCTCGGGGTGCTGGGGGGCGTGCTGGGCGTACCGGGAGGCGTGTGGGGGAGGCTGTGGGCCGTCTGCGTGGGGGCGTACGCGACGGGGGTGGCGTCGGCCGGAGTGGCATCGGCCGGGGTAGCGTCGGCGCCCTCGGCTTCCGCCGCGCCGTCGGTTCCGGCGTCGGTACCCGTACCCGTCCCCGGAGCCGACTCCGTACCCGTACCTGAACTCGTACCCGCTCCCGTCCCCGTACCCGTACCCGTAACAGGCGGCGCGTACAGCGGCGTTGCGGGTGCCGCGGGGAAGGCCGGGGCGGCGCCCCGCTGTCCCGTCATCTGGAGCAGGAACGGCCCCACCAGCGCCGCCGGGAAGATCCACAGCAGCCCGAACAGCAGCATCTCGGGGACGCTGATCCCCAGGTCCATGCCGCCCTTGCCGCCGGCGCCCGACTCGCCGAACGGCGAACCCCCGCCCAGCGCCTGGCCGGACAGGTCGACCCCGATCCCGCTGAATCCGGCGAGCAGCAGCACCAAGGCGAAGAAGACACCGGCCGCGAGCAGTGCCTCGCCCCGGCCCGCGCAGCGCCGGGCCGCGTACACGCCGAGGGTCAGCGCGCAGACCAGACCGAGGGCCAACGCCCCCACGACCGCCCAGTCGTTGGTGACGTCACCCAGCTCGGAGAGGCCGAAGGACCGGCTCTCGTGTCCGCTCCCGTACAGCGAGCTGCTGCCGCTCACCGAGGCCTCCGCGCCGGCGCCCCAGCCGATGCCGAGCGCCGTGACGGCGAGGTTGGGCAGGATGAGCAGCGCGACGAGGAACGGTGAGATGTCGGAGTCGTCGAGGCCGGTGATGTCGGCCAGGTCGTCGATCTGGGTGAGGCTGATGAAGGCGACGAGCGAGCAGAGCGCGAGGACGACGGCGAGGGCGCGCACCGCGGCGCCGGAGGCCCGCAGGAGGGACTGCGCGCCGGAGCGCGCCGCCACCCAGTGCGCCAGGTCGGCCCGGTGCAACACCCCGCAGGAGACGGCGAGTCCGAGCAGCAGCGCGCCGAGCGCGGCGAGCGCCGGGGACGAGGAGAGCTCGATGCCCTCGATCTCGGGCTGCGCGAAGAGCGCGAGGGCGAGCACGCCCGCGGTCACCAGGAGCGTGGTGCGGACGGCCGCTTCGAGTCCGGCGGTGCGGCCACCCGGTCCGCCCTGTCCGGCGCCCCGCGCCACCAGGCGGGCACGCTGTACGCGGACGCCGATGTAGAGCGCGAGGATCCACAGCAAGGTCACCGTGAGCGGGGCGAAGTGCAGCGCGAACGAGCCTTCGAGCGAGGAGTCCGAGGCCCCCGGGATGCCTGAGGTGTCCGGGAGGTCCGAGGACCCCGGGAGGCCCGAGGTATCCGGGATGCCTGAGGTGTCCGAGCTGTCCGAACCGAGGCCTAGACCGTCGGACCCGCCGAAGCCGGGCTGCTCCTCGCGGCCGGACAACTCGAAGCCGCCGCCGACCGATTGGAGCAGCAGCGCGAGGGCGATCCGCATCCGCTCGCCGAAGCCGACGACCGCGTCGTCACCCTGCCCGTACCCCGGGATCGCCAGCGCGACGGCCCCGACCAGCAGCAGCGCCACCGGCCACAGCGCGGCCTGCGCGGAGCCGGCCCAGCCGGAGCGGAACGTACGCCCGAAGAAGGCACCGACAGGTGAGGGGCCCGCCGGGGCGGCCGGGGGCGGCGGGAGCACGGGCGCCGGCGGTGCGGCGGGCGGCGCCGCGGGAACCACCGCCGCGGGCGCCCCCGTCGGGGCGGGCGGCGCCTGCGGCGGTGCCGTCGGCTCCGCCGCGGGCTCCGGCGGGCGTTCCTTGCCGCACTTCATGCAGAAGCGGGCCTCATCGGGAGCGGAAGCCCCGCAGTGTGGGCAGTACGACGCCATCGAATCGCTCCGTCAGTCCAGGAGTTCACAGTTCACCAGCAACAGGACCGACCCGTAAGAGCCACATAAGGATGTACTCGGGTCGTGACAACGGACATATCTTGCCCGCCTGCTGGTTCCCGTCGGAGCGGGATCCCTGTTCTCAACTGAAGCGTTACGTGACGGGGTCGCGCGGCGCCGTCCGGTCAGGCCTGCTTGAACCCTCGGTGCAGGGCCACGACGCCGCCCGTGAGGTTGCGCCAGGCCACCTTGGACCAGCCCGCGTCCGTCAGCCGCGCGGCGAGCGCGGGCTGGTCGGGCCAGCTGCGGATCGACTCGGCGAGATAGACGTACGCGTCGGGGTTGGAGGAGACCGCGCGCGCGACCGGCGGCAGCGCGCGCATCAGGTACTCCTCGTAGACCGTGCGGAAGGGGCCCCACGTCGCGTGCGAGAACTCGCAGATCACGACGCGGCCGCCGGGCTTCGTCACGCGGTACAGCTCGCGCAGCGCGGCGTCCGTGTCCTGGATGTTGCGCAGCCCGAAGGAGATGGTGACGGCGTCGAAGGTGTCGTCCTTGAACGGCAGCTTCGTGCCGTCGCCGGCCGTGAACGGCATCCAGGGGTGGCGCTGCTTGCCGACGCGGAGCATGCCGAGGGAGAAGTCGCAGGGCACGACGTAGGCGCCGGCCCGCGCGAAGGGCTGCGAGGACGTGGCGGTGCCTGCGGCGAGGTCGAGGACCTTCTGCGCGGGGCGCGCGTCCACCGCCTTCGCGACCTCCTTGCGCCAGAGGCGGGCCTGGCCGAGGGAGAGCACGTCGTTGGTGAGGTCGTAGCGTTCCGCCACGTCGTCGAACATGGTGGCGACTTCGTGCGGCTGCTTGTCCAGGGTGGCTCGGGTCACCCGGCCCATTGTGTCAGGCGGGGTCTCTACCGTGACATCGGACCGGCTCGCCTGCGGCGGGCTCTTGCGCGCTGCGTCTGCTGTGTGCGGTGCTTCGGCGGGTGCGGGTCCGTCCTCATCGCTCGCGCAGTTCCCCGCGCCCCTTACGGGGCGCCCCCGGCGCCCCTCAGCGGGCGCGGTACACCAGGCGGCCCGCGATCACCGTCGCCACGCACGTCGTCGCGCCCTGTCGCACCAGCTCGGCTCGGTTCGGTACGTCGAAGACCGCGAAGCGGGCCGGGGCGTCCTTCGTCAGGGGCGGGAGGAGGATCAGCGGGGTCGGCGACAGGGACGGCGGGCCCGGCAGGCGGGGCGGGCGGGCGCCGATCGCCAGGCCCGCCCTGCGGACCCTGTCGACCACGGGGCGGGCGCGGAGTTCGCCCGCGATCGCCACCGTGCCGTGCGCGAACAGGCGCTGGACGCCGCGGCGGGCGCTCGCGCCCAGCAGGGACGGGTCCGCGCGGAAGAGCGCCGCGGCCCGTTCCCCTCCGACGGGTTCCGTGCCGAGGCGGTCCGCCTCGCGCGGGTCGGGGTGGTACGTGGCCTCCAGGAGCTCGGGCCCGTACGGGTTGAGGAGTCCGGGGGTCAGGATGCCGGGCCAGTGACGGGCGCGGGCCGCGGGGTGAGCCGCGGCCAGCTCGTCGTACGGGCCGACCGCGGCGACGCGCGCCCCCTCGACCAGGACCGCCGCCTCCGGCGTGTGCTCGGCGACGTGAAGTGTCAGCAAGACGGCCTCAGTTGGCGGCGAGGAGCTTCAGCTCCGGGTGGGCCGTGCCGCCCTCGATCGCCGTGGAGGAGATGTGCGAGGCGACGCGGTCGTCGACGGGGTCGTTCGCCGGGTCGTCGTGCACGACGAGGTGCTCGTACGTGGTGGCGCGCTGGGCCGGGACGCGGTCCGCGGTGCGGATCATCTCGATCATCTCGCGGAGGTTGTTGCGGTGCTTGGCGCCGGCCGACGAGACGACGTTCTCCTCCAGCATCACCGAGCCGAGGTCGTCCGCGCCGTAGTGCAGGGTCAGCTGGCCGGCCTCCTTGCCGGTGGTCAGCCAGGAGCCCTGGATGTGCGCGACGTTGTCGAGGAAGATCCGGGCGATGGCGATCATGCGGATGTACTCGAAGATCGTCGCCTGGGTGCGGCCCTTGAGGTGGTTGTTCTCGGGCTGGTACGTGTACGGGATGAAGGCCCGGAAGCCTCCCGTCCGGTCCTGCACGTCACGGATCATGCGCAGGTGCTCGATGCGCTCGGCGTTGGTCTCGCCGGTGCCCATCAGCATCGTGGAGGTGGACTCGACGCCCATGGTGTGGGCGATCTCCATGATCTCCAGCCAGCGCTCGCCGCTCTCCTTGAGCGGGGCGATGGCCTTGCGCGGCCGCTCCGGGAGCAGCTCGGCGCCGGCGCCCGCGAAGGAGTCCAGGCCCGCGGCGTGGATGCGCTGGATCGCCTCCTCGACGGAGACCTTGGAGATGCGGGCCATGTGCTCGACCTCGGAGGCGCCGAGGGAGTGGATGACCAGCTGCGGGAAGTCCTTCTTGATCGCGGCGAAGTGCTTCTCGTAGTACTCGACGCCGTAGTCCGGGTGGTGGCCGCCCTGGAACATCACCTGGGTGCCGCCCAGCTCGACGGTCTCCGCGCAGCGGCGCAGGATGTCGTCGAGGTCGCGGCTCCAGCCCTTCTTGGTGTCCTTCGGGGCGGCGTAGAAGGCGCAGAACTTGCAGGCCGTCACGCAGACGTTCGTGTAGTTGATGTTGCGCTCGATGATGTACGTCGCGATGTGCTCCGTACCGGCGTAGCGACGGCGGCGGATGGCGTCGGCAGCCGCGCCGAGCGCGTGCAGCGGGGCGTCGCGGTAGAGGCCGAGCGCCTCTTCGGGAGTGATCCGTCCGCCTGCGGCGGCACGGTCGAGGACGGCTGTGACATCAAACGACGTGAGGTCGGCCTTCTCGGTCACCGGGGCGTCCCTTTCGTAAGGGTTGTGGACGGAACTCCCAGCCAGCGTACGCCAGCGCCATCGGCCGTCCGACGTGGGCTCAAGCCCCGTAGCCGCCGAGCAGCAGCCCGACGAACGCGCCCGCGATCAGGAACGGCCCGAACGGGATCGCCGTCTTCCGGCCCGCGCGACGGGCGATCACGAGCGCCGTCCCGTACACCGAGGCCAGCAGGAAACCGGCGAAGGTCCCCAGCAGCAGCACGCCCCATCCGTACCAGCCGAGCACGGCGCCGAGGGCGAGGGCCAGCTTCACGTCGCCGAAGCCCATGCCGCCCGGGTTGATGAGGAAGAGCACGAAGTACGCGCCCGCCAGCGCGAGCGCCCCGTAGAGCGCCCCTGCCCACGAGCCGCCCTGCTCGGGGGCGAGCGTGACCGCCGCGAGCAGCGCGAGCGCGGCGCCGGCGAGCGGCAGCGTGAGCACGTCCGGCAGCCGGTGCACGGTGAAGTCCACGAGGGCGAGCAGCACGCCGAAGGGCGCGAGCAGCAGCCAGACGCCGAGCTCGGGCCGGGTCCCGGTGGTGGCGGCGAGGGCGGCGCAGACGAGGGCGGTGACGGTCGCGACGCCCGAGGTCCGCGGCCCGTACCAGCCGCCCCGCGGACAGTGCGCGAGCCCGGTCCACGAGCCGATGGGCTGCCCCTCGGGGCTCTCGGCACGCCACTTCTCACCGGGCGCCACGGAGAGCCGGTAGGCCGCGCGCGGCACGAGGAGTCCGGTGAGGCCGCCCCAGAGGGCGGCACCGAGAACGAGGAGCGGCAACAAGGGGCAGGGCTTCCCTTAGTGGGTGGGCGAGCAGCGGTAGCGGAGGGGCGACTGGCGGTAGTGGGTGCGTGAGGACGAGGGCATGGGTGGGTACCAGGGGGTGGCCCCGGCCGGCCGTGTCACGGGCCGGTCGGCCGGGTGCGTGGTCAGCCCGTCGCGCCGGCGCCCGCGCCGCCGCGCCACGTCGGGAGCAGCTCGTCCAGGAGGGCCTCCGTGCGCGGCGGCAGTCCGCGGGCGCCGCTGCGGGCGACCAGGTCCGCCGCGACCTGCCGCAGCCGGGCCGGGTCCGCCGTGGCGTGGGTGGCGCGGAGCAGCTCGTTCCAGAGGCGCTCGTCGGTGGGCGCGGAGCCGAGTGCCGCGTTGAGCGCCTCGATCGCCTTCTCCGCGCGCCCCTTCTCCAGGTGGAACTCGGAGAGCGCCAGGCCGATGTCGGCCACGAGCAGCGGCAGCTGCGCGTCGATGATCTCGTGGGTGAGCCAGCCGTACCGGCCCTGCGGCCGGTCGGCGAGCAGCGGCCCCCGTACGAGCACCAGCGCGTCGGTGAGCATCCGCCCGCGCACCGCGCGGTTGCCCGCGCCGCGCCCCTGGGTGGCCTCGTGGTAGAGCGAGCGCAGCACGTCCAGGTCGGACACGACCGACTTGGCGAGCGTGAGCCGCCCGGTCGCGTCGGCGCGCAGCCGGGGCGAGCCGTCGGGGTCGGTGCCGAGCCAGTCGCGGAGCCGGTCGACGAGCGCGTCGCGCACGTCCTCGGTGACGCCGCGCGGCCACAGCGCGGAGGCGAGCACCCGGGGGTGCACCCCTTCGCGGTGCAGGAGCAGCAGGGCGAGCGCCTCGTGCATCAGCGGGCTGCGCTCACCGTCCGGCGTCTCCAGGCCGATGATCTCGTACGTGCCGACGAGGCGGGCGTAGACGGCGGGCCGCCCCTGCTCGGTGACGTCGACGAGGAACGGCGGGGCCGCGCCGGTGGGTCCGTCGCCGGGGCCGGACGGTGTGCCGGAGCCGTCCGGGTCGGCGTCCGTGAACAGCTGGACGACGGCCCGCTGCTGGGCCTCCGGCAGGGTCTGGGCGGCGAGTTCCAGGCCGAGCAGCGGCGCGAGCAGCTTGCCCTCCCGGGTGACCTCCATCTGCCAGGCGGCGCCGGGCAGGTCGCCGGAGTCCGTGCCGACGAGGTAGCCGATGCCCAGCCGGCTCGCGTCGGAGGCGAGTTCGGCGAGCTTGACGGCGTCCTCGGCGCTCGGCTCGGCGGCGAGCAGCACCAGGTGCGGGGCCCAACGCGTGTGCTGGGCGGGTCCGGTGCGGCCGGTGAGCACGGAGTCGTGTCCGGCGGCGCCGAGTGCGCCGCGCCGCTGCCGCGTCTCGGCCTCCATGGTCTCGATGAGCGCCTCGACGTCCTCCAGGTGCCGCAGCCGGTTGGGCGCGAGCGGGGTGAGGTCCTGTCCGAAGCCGACGACCGTGATGGTCATGCGGTCCGACCAGCCGTTGGTGGCGAGTTCGGCGGCGACCGAGGCGAAGACCGCGGCACGGTCGTCCGCGCCGCCGCTCAGCGAGACGATGCCGGGCACGGACTCCAGGTTGAGGAGCAGCCGCGAGTCGTCCATGGTGCCGAGGCTGACCAGGCCCGGGTAGGGCGCGGCGGTGTCCACGTCCTCGTACCCCTCGGCGTCCGTGCGCGACAGCATCCAGAACGTCTGGTCCTGGCCCAACTGCCAGGGCGCGGGCGGCCGTCCGGCGGGCTGGGCGAGCTGAAGGTGCAGATCGCCGTTGCTCAGCCAGGCCGCGTACACGGTCGGCAGGGCCCGGCTCTCCTCGGCGAGCGAGGCGGCGAGCCCGCGCAGCGACAGGTCGAGCAGGCGTACGCCCTCGGGGTCGGCGCCCACGAGCAGCGCGTCCTGGACGTCGGCGGCGGCCCCGGTGGGCGTCGGCGGCTGCATGCCGCCGCGCCCGCCGACCGCGCCCATGGCCGACTGCCACAGGGCGTGCCGGCGCCGGCGGCCGAGCGCGCCGAGCAGTCCCGCGGCGAGGAGGGGCGCGCCGAGGAGTGCCTGCGGCAGCCCGAAGTCGGAGCCGGTGATCCCGTCCAGCACGCCGCCGTCGGTGGCGGCGGGGGTCTCGACGGCGGGGGTCTGCGCGGCGGGGGCGTCCGGGGTGGCCGGGGCCTGCGGCATGGCGGGGGTCTCGGGTGCGCCGGGGCGCTGCTCGGGCAGGACGATGTGCGCGGTGTCGCGGTCGACGGAACTGCCGCCCCCGCCCGCGCCCCGGTCGCCGCCCTGCTGTCCGCCGCCGCCCTGCTCGTGCCGCTGGTCCCCGGTCCTGGAGTAGTCGGAGATCTGCTCCTTGACGTCCTCGGAGACCTTGGGCGCCTCGTCGGGCATCTCGACGAGCTCGCCGCCGTGCGCGTCCGCGGGCATCTCCATGATCCAGCCGGGCCGGATGAGGCTGGCCTCGGAGAGCTTCGAACCGTCGGGCTGCTCACGGTCCTTGTTGAGCTGGTAGATCTCCTTGTACCGGCGGCCGTCGCCCAGGTGCCGCTCCGCGACCTCCCACAGGGAGTCGTGGTGGCGTCCCTCGGGGGGCTGGATCCGGTAGTACTTCGTGTCCCCGTCCTTGTGCCCCGCACCGCCGTCGGCGTGCGCGGCGGCCTGGTCGGCCTGGGCGGCGAGCGCGTCGGCGGCCAGGGCGGCCTGCTCCTGCTGCTGCCCGAAGAGGCCGGGGGTCTGCTGCGCGGAGGCGGCGGACGCGGGCTTCTGGTTCCCCTCCAGCGACTGCCCGAACTGCGAGAGCCCCGGCGCGAAGCTGGCGGCGGTGGCGCCGAGGAGCAGCACGGCGGCGACGAGCTGCCGCGCGAGCAGCTGGCTGCCGCCGGCCCCCGGCACCCGGTTCGGGATCCCGACCCCGGAGAGCGCGGCCTTTATCTCCACGAGCACACAGGCGGTGAACTGCGCCCAGGCGAACCACACGACGACGGTCAGCACGTTGATGAACGTGCCGACCGTGATCTCCTGCTGCAGCCAGTCCAGCGAGGGCGCGCCGCCCGGCAGCGGCCACCCCACGAAGACGACGAGCGCGGCGGGCACGGCGACGAGCAGCACGGCCAGCGCGACGAACGCGAGGAAGGCCTTGACGAAGTCCCCGAAACTGCGCCGACGCCGCGGCAACGGCTGCGGCGTACGGTTCCGCGGGCTCGCCGGAGACTGCGGATTCGGCTGGTTCCGCCGGTTCGGCTGATTCGGCGGGCTCGTCGAGCGTGAGGTGGTGCGCGCCATGGCGGGTGTCCTGGTGTCCTGTGGGGAGGAGTGGGTGTGTGGGTGGGTGGTTGGTCGGAGGTCGGCCGAGGTGGGTGGAAGTGGCCGGGAAACGGGTCGGGTGAGCGTACTGGGTGATGGTACGTAAGGGGCCGGAGGTCAGACAGGGGCGGACGGGGGGTGGCTGGTCCGGTTGCTGTTGGGGTGCCCGATAGGCCCGATTGGCGGGCCCTGTTGGCGGGGTGGCGGTGTGGTGTGATTCCGCGCGGGGTCGGGGCCTCTGAGCGCGGAGGTTGGGGTGTACGGGGCGCGCCGACCTGCTCCGGTCACAGTTCCGGTACGGATCAGGGGCGGGTCCGGGGCAGGGCCGGGGCGGGTCCGGGGCCGGGGGGGCGGCGAGGGGGCGGCGGCGAACCGGATCGGCACCGCGGACGTCATTCACGGTGCGGGGCCCCCGCTCGAAGTGGAACACTTCCCTCTCTTCGTGGCGGTGCTCCGCGGCGAACCACGGGGCGAGGCGCTCACCCAAGGCATGACCTCGACACCGGGCGCCGCAGAAACAGAAGAGTCGGCACGTCGAGACGACGGTCGCCGAAAGGTCGGCACGTCGGCACGTCGAAAGGTCGGCACGTCGAAAGGTCGGCACCTCGGAACGTCCGAACGCCGGAACGTCCGAAGGCACAGGAGGGACACGAACGTGGGCAGCAAGGGCAAGAGCGACCTCTCCATCCCGCTCACCGACCTGGAGGACTACGGCAGCCGCCTGCGTTCCATCAAGACCCGCATGAACCGCACGAAGAAGACCTTCGAGTCCTACAAGGACGACATCGGCGACGGCGGCGTCTACGACTCCCTGGAGGACTTCGAGTCCAACTGGGAGGACGGCCGCGAGGACATAGGCCAGCAACTGGACCAGCTCGCGGACCTGTCCGACGCGGTCGTACGCGAGTTCAAGAAGCTGGACGACGACCTCACCAAGAAGATCAACGACGCGGTGAAGGCGGACGGGAAGGGTGGCAAGGGGAAGGACGGGGGCGGCGGGAAGGGGGACGGGAAGTAGGCGCGGTCCTCTACGAAGCCGAGTTCCACTGCCCCGATCGACCCTGGTAGCAGGCAGGCCTCGCAGGCTTCTCAGCCGAGCGGATCGGCGAAGCTGACCAGGTCGACACAGCCGCGGAGGATGCGGCGATAGTCCTCTCGACGGTGCAGCGCCCGTGTGCTCAAGGTCATCACAGCGAGGCGCTTTCCGTCCGGGTGCGGCAAGTTGGCGTGCATCTGAAGCAGCGGCTGGGTACCCAGCCCGCCGACCGCGGCAGGGGTCTGCAGCGACTCGCTGAGACTGGCCGGTCCACAGGCCGCGTCCTCGACGTACTCGATACCGGTGTGAAAATCGCCCCGATCCGCCGTCACAGCGCGCGCTGCTGTGACGGAACACGGAGCCACAGCAATGGCCCGCAACGAAAGCGTAAGGAAGGACAGCAGAGGTTGACCCGTGCCTTCCGGTGCGGCGGCGGCACATTCGCTGGAGCTCTTACTGCCGTCGTCCAGTGAGGCGTCACCTTCGGTTCCAACGTCGTCGTGGTGCAGACCGATGGCACAGTAGACCGTGCCGACTTCACAGAGAGCCGCACATAACTGCCCCAGGAATCCGAGCTGTCCCCGCAAGCTCCGGCGGGCCGACTCGTCAGGGGCTGCGTCCAGCACCGACCTCAAAACACCTCTGAAGGCAAGACTCTTTGACGGCTCCACAGCGTCCAGCGGAATGTCGTGCGGAATCGTGATGAACCCCGCGGGCACCGTGAACCAAATGTCGGCGCCGGGATCGCGGGCAGAGTCGTCGATGACGAAAAATGGCGAGTCGGTTGGCATCGGATGCAGCACCACCTGGGCAAGGAAGAGGACGACGGGCGAGCAGATGTTGCCCGCAGGATGGAGCGCGCCCACACTCGCAGTGGGACTCACTGCAGTGCGGTCACGCGGGCGGACCTGCCGCTTCATGGACCCGTGCGCCAGCCCGACGGGCCCGTTCCACGGCCGCAGAACCGGCCTGCTGTCCCGCCACGACGACCCGCCCGTCCAAGGCCTCTGCCTGATACAGAAAATGCAGCCGACGGGGCGCCGATCCATCACGACTCGAGACGGCGACCACAGCCAGAAACCGTGGGTCGCCGGCGAACCACAGCGGCTCGATCTGAGCCCTCCGCTCCGGTTTCGTACCAGGAGCGCCGATCCGCCTGAACCACCAATGGCTCCGACAAGCCGCAACGAAGGTCAACGGTACCCGCTCAGCGGGGTTCTCCGGATTGGGGAATTCGAACCACATACGCTTGTCCAAAGCCGCAGGGTGCGGGGAAATACCCTTCGGGACATCGTCGATGACCTGCCATCGATATTCACTCATCACTCGCCGCATACGGTTGAGACTGACCACGAAGGAAGCCTCCACCAGAGCACGAAACGGCGCGTAGAGCAGAAACGGAAAAAGGACCCATCCGATGGACACTGGGAGGCCAGTAATCGCAAACAGGCTTCCGAGTGCCAGGCACAGCCAGCCCAGAACCCTGAGAAAGCTGCCGATCCTGCTCCGCGTCCAAGACCGTCGACTCGGCTTGTGATCCCATGCCACCCGGTGTTCATATGCCTTCATCGAAGTCGACCCCTCACTACGAACAGCTCACCTGAAGACATGTCGGGCTACATCGACAATTCCACTGCCGTCGATCCCGAGGCGCGTTCCATCGATTCCGGCCACGGCTCCACCCTTGATTCCATCGTCATCCGCGTCCACCACTTTCATGGCCAGTCCGAATGCCGCAGTGCCCACGCCCAACGACGTTGAGGTCATCTGGACCGCCTTGACGACCGATTCGGCCCTCGCGCCTCGAACGGTCGCGGTCAGGAGCGAGTTACCCAGCCCTGTAAGCGTCTTCGCCTCGTCCACCGTGCAGGATCCGAGCCGGGCAATCCGCTGCCCCAACGGCAGCACTTCTCCAGCGGCCCCGGCGGCCTGCATCGCCGTTCGGGTCCCCTTCCACACCGCCCCCACTCCCGGCGCCGCTCCCAGCATGTCGCCTCCCACCGTCACCAGGTTGCTCCAGAAATCCTGGTCCAACTCGCCCTTGGTGACGCCATCCCACAGCGATGCCCGTAGCTCTGGGTCAGCGAACACCCGCAGCGCGAGCGACCCCGCACTCAACGCCGCCCCCACCAACAAAAGCACCGCAGCCGCCGTCCCGCCCGACACCACGAACAGCGCCACCAGTCCGACAACAGCAGCGATCGTGCTGAGGATGTCCGGGAGGTTCTCTTTGATCCACTCCATCGTGTCCTCGAACCAACCCGGTTCGTGCGGAGCGAGTTTCGCCGTGGCGGCGCGGATCTTCGAAGCCCGTCGGCCGGCCTTCTCTTCGTGCTCGTAGGCCAGCCTTCGGGCCCTGCCGAGGACGCGTTCGAGTTCCGCTTCGGCTTCCTCCACGCGGGCGTCGGCTCGGCCGAGTGCCTTCTGCGCGTCGTCGCGGCCCGTCCCCTTTCCGTCTTTCCCGTTCTTCAGGGCCGGGGCATCGGCCGCCGTCTCGGCGGCACCTCTCGCTCTGCACAGAGCGTCACGCGCGTCCTTCGCATCGTCGTTCAAACGCCTCGCGCGAGCCTGGAAATCCTCCAGTTCACCGTGCCAGCGATCGAGCTGTCGGGCTGCCTTGCCGATCGAGTGCGCGGCGTTCCGGAGATTCTTCGCCAACGGGCCGTCCCGCAATTGCTCGCGCCAGGCGACCGCCGCGTCACCCGCCCAGTAGCTGCCGTCCATCAGCTTGGTCACGGTCTCGTGCGTGTCACCCAGGACCTTCGCGCAGCCGACCAGTTTCCTGTGCAGTGACGCGACCGTGTCGCAGTTGCCGGGAACCGGATTGAAGCCGAGGTCCGGGTAATGAGGGTTCTTGATCACCCTGCCCGGGTCGGGCACCGCCAAAGGGGACTTCAGCCCCTCCGGCAGATCGGCGTTCCTCGCCGCGGGCGAGTGCGCGTACGGGTCGGCTTCCATGCCTGGCGTAATCGTCATGCCATGCCACCGCCGCTCTTCCGATCCGCCTTCCCCTGGGATTTCCGCATGGCCTCTTCCAGAGCCCTGTCCACCTCGAAGTAGCTCTCCTTGTTGTCGCCGATGATTTTCGCCAGGTCCTCGGCCTGCTCGCCGATCTGTTCCGTGCCGTATTTCCAGTCCTGCTGGAACTCCTCGCAGGCACTGTCCAGATCGTCCGTACCCAGCCCCGAGACGGTGGCGCCGGCGAGCGCCTTGCGCAGGCCCTTGAGCGCGTCGGTCGATCCCTTCAACTGTCGGCAAAAATTGTCGAGTTCCGTGCCGTCGACTCTCAGTCTCCGGGCCATGCGGCGGGGCCTCCCCGTAGCTCGAGACGGTCATGCCGCCATCACCTGTTGACGGACTGGATCTCTTGGACGTGTACGTCCTGTGTGCTCTCGAAAGTGCCGTCCGGCAGGTCGCCCGTCGCCCCGCCCGTCCCCTCCCAGGAAATGGCCCAGGTGAGGGAAGCCGTCAGCCGGTAGGGGCGGCCGTCCGTCGCGCGGAGGTACTCGACACCGCAGGGCGGGGCACCGGTGGCGGCCGCCTCCCTGCTGTAGGGAACGCCGATGCTGCCGTCGTCGGCGATCTCACAGTCCCCGGAAGCGGGGTACGTCCTCGCGTCGTCCGTGCCCGGCTGAAGGTGGAGGGCGACGGGTCTGGCCGTGGTGACCGCGTACAACCCGGTGCCGGGCAGATCGGCACGGACTCTGATGTCCTTGAACGTTCCCTTGTCGAGCCACATCCAGGTGGGCAGGTTCACCGTCGAGCCACGCGCCGGTTTCAGCTCGACCTTGGTGTCAGGGACCCGGATCTTGTCGTACGCGAAAGCCGCGAGGGTCTCGGGGGTCGGGGCGTTCGCGTCCCCAGGGACGTGGCCGGCGGGCTGCCAGAACATCACACGGCCGCAGTCCCACGCCTTCGAGTCCTGGTACATCCCCTTGCGGACCGTGCTGCGCCAGAACATGCCCTTCTTTCCGAGGTTGTAGTTCTTGTAACCCTCGGCGTCGGGGCTCCGGGGGAGGTTCAGGCCGACGGTGTGGGCCGGCTTCCGCTTCTCGTAGTGATCCACCCAGCGGCCGTTGCTCCACCACGTATGGGCGGTGACCAGGCCGCCTTCGCCGGTCGCGACGGCGGCCTTGAGCCGCTCCGGGGAGAAGACCGGCTCGTACCAGCACGCCGGCGGCCGCCAGTTGGGGTCCACAGATCTGAGCTCGCCCATGGATGCCTTGGCCGTCCGGCCGCCGGACCGCGTGAGTCGGATCCTGGAGTGGGAGACCGACGCCATCAGGTTCCTGCCCGAGGCATTGCCGCTGACGATCCGCGAGGGCGCACGCGACTGCCTGTCCATATCCTCACCCCACGCATGGGCCCTGCCCGGCACGAAAGCCAGTACGAGGAACGGCGCGACCAGCAGGCGCGGGGCTCTGCGGATGCTGCGCTCCCCCATCAGCACGCGCCCCTTTCGGTCTCCACCGTCGTCGTCCGCCATACGCCCTGTTCGGACTTGTCGAGACGCGTCCGGTACTGGAGTCGTGGGTCAGTACCTTTTGGAGTGCCCTTCTTCTCCCCGGTCTTCCGATTCTTCGTGTACCCCTTACTCTCGTCGACGCAGTAGAAGAGAACTCCGAAGCCCTCATTGCTCAGATGCACCTGAGGGTCGAAGACCCGGCCTTCGCCGACCAGAGTGTGATCGTCCTCCACGAATCCCCGCACCCACTTGCGCGCGGACGTCAGAGACGGGCCCGTGTTGTAGAAAGCGAGCTCCTCGGAGCGCGGGTCGGCCTCGATGATGGCGGCGTACTCGGCCCGGAGTTCTTCCTTCCCGTCGTTCAAGATGGCCTGCAGCTCCGGGTCGCTGTTCGTCCAGTTCTCGAACTTCACTCGGAAGGACGACGGCAGCTCCACCCTCGGACGCCCCGTGCGGGGCGTGGGCCCCGACAGGGACGGGTCGGTGTCCGTACCGGGCCCGCCGCTCTCCGCCCCCGCGATCCTGTCGTCGTCCCCTCCCCCGTCGGCCGAGGCTCCGCAGGCGGTCAGTATCAGGGCCGCGGACATGGTGAGCGCGGCGGTCACGAGGGGGCTGCGGCAGGGCACTTGGGGCTCCCGGAGGCGTGGGGTCGCTGAAGCGACGGTCACGCTAGTGGGGCCGCCCAGGAGCCGGCGGGGGTGAGAGGTGGGCGCTCGGCCGTGGGGGCGGGGCGGCCCCGTCGGTGCCGGGGCTGCGGCCGTGGGCGGGACGTGCCTGGCGCAGGCCGGGTTCCGGCCGCCCGGCCGAGGGCGCCGCGCGCGGCCTCCCCGGCCGCAACCGCCCCTGGCATACGCCGGAACGCATCATCAATACGTGTGATGAGCGGAGCGGTCAGCGGCCGTCCCCCTCGGGGGATACGGCCGCAGAAGGCCGCCGGTCCCCGCCGCTCCCGCCCCGCTCAGCCCACCTCGTTCTCCGCCACCGCGCTGCCCCTCACCGTGACGTCGCCGCCGTAGAACATGCCCGTGAACACCGGGCTGTAGGTGAGCTGGACCTCGACCTCCACCCGTTGCGCGTTCGCGTTCACACAGTGGGTCGCCGCTGTGTCACGGGCGTCGAGGCCCGCCTCGGCGGCGAAGGCCTGGACTCGGGCGCCGCAGTTCTCGTAGTTGATGGGGGCGCCCTTGACGCCCTCGTATATGCCTTCCCTGTCGATGTCCTGCGCCGCGTAGCGCGCCGCCTGCTCCGCGATGTCCGCGGCGCGTTCCCGCTTGGAGATGGACAGGCCGCCGTCGATCACGAACGCGGACAGCGAGAGGAACACGATCGCGAAGATGATCACCGCGCCCGCGCCCGAGCCCCGGTCGTCGAGGGCCGCGCGGCGTGCCCCGGCCCAGGTCCGTACCGAATACCGCATCGCTGACAAGGTCACGCCGTCCTCCGGAGCGGGTCCAGCGGTGAGCTGAAGGTGGCGTCCAGGGTCGTTTTGATGTCCAGGCCCAGCATGGCGAGGCCCCGCACCTCGCAGCTGACCTCCACCGTGAAGAAAGGGTCCACGTCGGAGTCGAAGCCCCGGCTCTTCTGGACGACGTTCACCGGGCCCGAGCAGACGTCCGAGAGGTCGGCCGAGGCCGCCTTCCTCGCCTCCGCCATCGCCGTCCCGTAGTCCTTCTGGATCGACCCGGCGCGCGCGGCGTCGCGGGCCGCGCCGTCGATCGCGCCCCGGCCGTCGACGAGCTGCCCGAAGGCCACCAGGACCAGGACCAGGAGGATCATCACCGGGGCGAGGATCACCACCTCGACGGTGGAGAGCCCTCGGTCGCCCTCGCGTACGCGGTCGCCCCCGCGCACGCGGTCGCCCTCTCGCGCTCGCGCGGAGCGGCCGTCCCGCCCGCCAAGCGACCGCAGCCGGCGCCCCGCGCGAGCCACGTACCCGACGCCGGCCGGCCCCGCCGCGCCGGCCCGTACCGCACGCATCACCCGTCCTCCTCGACGAACCGCTCCACCGGCCCGAACGACTGCGCGTGCACCGTGAAGTCGAGGCCGGGGAAGACCATGGGCACCTTCGCCGTGATCTCCACGCCGACCGTGTTCTGCTCGGGCTGGACGGTCTTCACGTCCGGGTCGATCACCAGCTGGGGGCCGAGCTGGCGGATGTAGGCGTCCGCCACGTCGTTCGCCTCGCCGCGCCAGCCGCCGGGGTTCTCGTCGGCCGTGGCGCGGGCCTTGCGCGCGCCCGCCTGCGCGGCCGCCTGGGCGACGTGGTCCGCGAAGAAGTACAGCGCGAACTGCACCGTCGCGAAGATCATGAAGAACAGCACCGGGGTGAGCAGCACGAACTCGATCGCGGTCATGCCGGACTCACCGCGGGCGGAGGCGGCCTCCACCCGGCGGCGTACGAATCCGCTGAAGCCGCGCGCGCTTGGCGCCCGGTCCTCGGGCCGGCCCTCGGGCCGAGCCTCGTGATTCCTCATGGCGTCAGATACCGGTGTCGGTGATGGTGAGGGGCGGCCGGCTCAGCAGGTCTTGCCCGCGTCGGCGCCCTCGATGCAGTCCCCGACCTTGGACGCGCCGCCCTTCAGCGCCGCGTTGATGATCGCGGCGACCACGCCGACGATCGCCACGACGACCGCCGAGATGATGACCCACTCCACCGCGGACGCGCCGCGGTCGAGCTCGCCGGAGCGGGCGCGCTGGACGCGGCCCTTCAGGAAGGTCACGAGAAAGTCGACAGCCGGGTGACTGAAGTTCCGTCCGTTCATGGTGAGTTGTCCTCTCAGAAGTGGTGGGGGGAAGAGGCGCCGAGCCCCGTTGTCGTCGGCACCTTCGTCAGAGGGTTTCCGGACCTGGGCGCCCGCCTCGGCACGCACGGCGCACCCGGCGCACACGACACCCGCATCGGCCCGGACACCCGCATCAGACCTGGAACACGCGCATCGCCGCCGGAAAGATGAGGAAGACCAGGAAGCCCGCGCACAGCAGCAGCTGCGCGACCAGCATCGACTGGGACTTCTCGCCCGCGCTGCCCTCGATCTCGGCCAGCTCGCGGTGGCGCATCGTCTCCGCGCGGGAGGCGAGCGACTCGCGCACCTTCGCGCCGTCGTCCGCCACCAGCGCCAGCGACGCCGACAGGTCCTTCAGCTCCTCCACGCCCAGTTCCTCGCCGAGCGAGCCGAGCGCCTGCCACTGGCTGACGCCGGTGATACGGGCGTCGGCCAGCGCGCTGCGGATGCGTTGCGTCGCCCATCCGTCGGAGACCTCGGCCGCCGCCATGAGCGCCTCGGGCAGACCGCGGCCGCCCGCCAGGCTCATCGACACCAGGTCCAGATAGGCGCCGATGACGCGGCGCAGGTCGCGCCGCTTGTCGGCCGCGTCCCTGCGGACCTCCAGGTCGGGCAGGAAGAAGAAGAGCGCGCCGAACATCAGCGCGAGCCACACCGGGATGACGGGACTGCGGGCGAACCCGATCGTGGCGACGATCACGAAGAGGAACGGCCCGAAGAACACGCCGGCCGCGGCCAGCAGCACCTTCGTCGCCAGGAACTTCTCCCAGCTGCGGTCGAGCACGGCGAGGTCCGCCCGCAACGACCGCTGTTCCCAGCCCTGTTGCAGATAGAACTCCGAGACCCGCGCGCCCACCCGGGTCCGCAGCGAGCCGAAACGTCCCGGCTTCTCCACGTCCGAGGTGGCGCGGTGCGACTCGTACGCCGCGCCGCGCGCCCGCATCGCGTCGATGCGCGCGACCGTCGCGACGGCGCTGCGCTTGGACGGCATCAGGGCGCGGACGAGGGCGAAGACGCCGAGTCCGAGGATGGCGCCGATCAGTACCGGCATCGTCAGGCTCATCGGCGTGCTCCCTCGGACGGATTGGCGTAGCCCGGCAGGCCCTGCTGGACCGCTCCCGGTCTGCCGAGCTGCGGCGCCTGCGCCGGGTCACCGGAACCGGTACCGGCACCAGGGCCGGGTCCCCGGGGGCGTACGAACTGCACGCCCGGCTCGTCCTTGACCAGGAAGCGGTCCGGCGTCTCCACCGTCGACAGCTTCCGCAGCCACCAGAAGCCCAGCGCGAACAGGGCGCAGACGAGGGCGAGCATGGCCTGGCCGAGCGGCGTGCCGTACGGCTCGACGAACTCGCGGTTGAAGATGGACAGGCCGAGCACGAAGGCGATCGAGACGGCCACCACGATCTGCACCGAGCGGCGGGTCGAGGCGCGCTGCGCCATGACGCGCTGACGCATGTCGACCTCCTCGCGCGCCGACTTGGCGAGCGCGCCGAGGACCTGGCGCAGACCGGGGCCGCGCAGCTTGGCGTTGAGGATGAGGGCCGCGACGATGATGTCCGCCGAGGCGTCGTCGATCTCGTCGGCCAGTATCTGCAGGGCCTCGGGGAGCGGCGTACGGGCCCTCAGCCGGTCCACCAGGGCGTCCAGGTGCGGGCGGAGCACCGGCGCCGAGGCGCGGGCCGAGGCGGGGATCGCCTGTTCCAGGCCGACCGCGCCCGCGATCGTGTCGCGCAGGGACTCCGTCCAGGCGGCGAGCGCCTCGACGCGCTTCATCTGCGCGCGCTCCTCGGCGGCGCCGCCGAACAGCTTGTCCCAGAAGAAGACGAGGATGCCCGAGGCCAGGCCCGCCACCGCCCAGCGGGTGAGGAGCAGCACGACCAGGCCGACGCCGATGGCCGCCGAGCCGCGCCGGCCGATGAAGCGGACCAGTTCGCTCGCGCGCTCGCTCGCCCGGTGCTTCTCGTGGGCGGGCTTGACCGGCAGACCGCGGATGGCCACGGCGAGCAGCGCGAGGCCGCCGCCGGCGGCTATGCCGCAGCCGAGTGCGTACAGGACGGTCAGCGAGAAGAGGCCGCCCATGGAGTCGAGCGGACCGCCCGCGGCGAGCGAACTCGCGCCCGTGCCGGTGGCGTTCAGGGATTCCAGGGATTCCGGTGTGTTCATGTCGTGCTCACCCCCACTGCCCGGCGGGGCGGTAGCCGTACGCGGCCAGCTCTTCCATGCACGCGATCGGCGCGTGTGCGACGACACGGCCGTCCGGCGCCTCGGCGAAGACCTCGCTGGACAGGACGCGGCCGTCGACGCCGTTGACCTCGCGGACCGAGGTCACCATGCGCTGCAGCTTGCCGCCGGACTGGTAGTTGTTGCGCCGCTGGATGAAGACGACGAAGTTGACGGCTCCCGCGACGAGCATCTGGCTCGCCTCGATGGGGAGGCGTTCGGAGGCCTGCAGCGCGTACGTGGAAATACGGTTGAAGACCTCGCTGGAGCTGTTGGCGTGGATCGTGGAGAGCGAGCCGTCGTTGCCCTGCGACATCGCGTTCAGCATCGTCACGATCTCGTCGCCGAGGACCTCGCCGACAATGACGCGGGAGGGGTTCATGCGCAGCGAACGGCGGACGAGCTCCGCCATCGAGATCTCGCCCTGGCCCTCGGAGTTGGGCAGCCGCTCCTCGAACGCGACGACGTTCGGGTGCAGGTCGGCGAACTGGTCGAGGCCGAGTTCGAGGGCGCGCTCGACGGTCACCAGGCGCTCGTGCGGCGGGATCTCGTTGGCGAGGGCGCGCAGGAGCGTGGTCTTTCCGGCGTTGGTCGCGCCCGCGATCATGATGTTCTTGCGGGCGCGGACGGCGCAGGCGAGGAAGTGGCCGATCTCGGGCGTCAGCGTGCCGTTCCCCACCAGGTCCGACATGAAGACCTTGCCCATGCGGGCGCGGCGGATGGAGAGCGCGGGGCGGCGCGTGACGTCCATGACGGCCGACAGCCGCGAGCCGTCCGGCAGCCGCAGGTCGAGCTGCGGGTTGGCGGAGTCGAAGGGACGCGACGACAGACCCGAGTACGCGCCGAGGACCTGGATGAGTTCGACGAGCTCCTCGTCGGTCTCGGCGACCGGGTCGGCCTTGGCCTCGCGGCCGTCGGCGTAACCGACGAAGACCTGGTCGCAGCCGTTGATGTCGATGTTCTCGACCTCGGGGTCGTCGAGCAGCGGCTGCAGCCGTCCGACGCCGAAGAGCGCGGCGTGCACGGCGGCGGCGTACTGCTCCTCGGTCTCCGCGTCGAGAGGGGTGCGCCCGGCGTTGATCTCCGTGCGCGCGTACTCCTCCAGGATCTGCGCGATGACGGCGCGGGCGTAGTGCCGCTCGTCCTCGCCCGACATCGGGGTGACGCCGGAGACCTGGTCGAGACGGCGCTGCTCGGCGATGCGGTCACCGGCGTCCTGCCGGAACCGCTTGACGAGCTGGTGATCGACGGCTGTGGTCATCGGGCCTGCCCCGGGTGGTGCGCGACGGGGTTGGTCCAGGCGGCGCCGTACTGCTGGTAGAGGTCGACGGTCACCTTGCGCGCGGAGCGGATGAGCAGCGACTTGTCGAGCCGTCCGCGGCGGCGGCCCGCCAACTGGTCGGAGCCCGCCGGGTCGTCGGCGAGGGTGCCCACGACGCGGGCGCCGGTCTGCGCCGCCATCAGCATGTCGTTGACCTGGTGGACCAGCTTGGCGGAGGTCGAGGGGTCCGCGATCAGCAGGACGCCGATGAGGGGCTGGGCCAGCGAGGCCGCGCCGCGCGAGCCGCCGTGCAGCTTGGTGGCGAGGGCCGCGGCACGGTCGCGTACGCGCGCGATGGCCTCCGGCTCGGTGCGGGAGACGAGGAGCACGAGCGCCGCGTGCGGGAAGAGTTCGACGGCCGGGCCGTCGCCGCTGATCCGGCCGCAGTCCGCTATGACGTCGGCGGGCGCGTGCGGGGAGTCGGCGAGCTGGGCGAACGCGCGGCCGAGGGTGGGCCAGATCCCGGCGAGACCGGCGGCCTGCTCGGCGATCCCGAGCCCGACGAGGACCTCGAGCCCGCCGCTCAACGGCTGGGTGTGGTCCCAGAGTTGGTCGGGCACGAGGCCGCGGCGGGCGGTGGCCGCGATGGACAGCATGCCGGTGTTGGGGTTGAGCGGTCCGCCGTGCGCGGCGGCGCTGCGGTAGACCAGGTCGCCGCCGGCGGGGTCGGTCTCCGCCACCAGGACGCGGCGCGGCCAGACGGCGGCGAGCGCGACGGCGGCGGTGGTGACGCCGGGGGATCCCTTGTCGGCGGCGAGAGCGATGAGCGCCATGTCTCTTGTACTCGCCTCTAGTTGGCGTCGGACGGGATGCGGACGAGGACGACCTGGCCCTCGGATGCGGCACTGGCGAGCGGCCCGACCTCGTCCTGCGGGACGAGCAGCGTGACGTTCTGGTTGCCGGTGCTGACGGTGGCGTCGCTCTTGACGATGACGGAGCTCACCTTGGCGGCGGCGACCAGCGGGGTGCCGCTCGTGGAACCGCCGGCGGAGCCCTTGCCGGTGGAGGTGCCGGCGACGACCGGGTAGGCGGCGACCGTGTCTCCGCCCTTCAGGTCGGCGGGGTACTGGCCCTCCTTCAGGGAGAGGCCGACGGAGGCCTTGCCCGCGGGCAGGGTGGCCTTGGCGCCGAACATCTCGCCGACGACGACGGTGCCGGGGTAGATGGTGGCCTTGGCCTTCAGCTTCTTGAGCTGGCCGAGCTGGGACTTCTTGATGAAGTGCGCCGAGCTGTCGTCGTTGACCATCACCGTGGTGTAGCTGCCCTCGGTGATGGCCTCGCCGGCCGGAATCTCCTTCTGCACCTTCACGACCTCGATCCGGTCGCCCGCGCGCAGCACCAGCACGGTGGCGCCGAGGGCGCCGACGAGGATGAGGAGGACGGCCAGTGCGGCGAGTGCCGGTTTGCGCTCGCGAGGCGGCGCGGGAAGGCGCTCACCGACCGCCTGCTGAGCCGGCGCGGCGGAACGGTTGTTGCCCGCCCCCATACGCTCCTGGATCTTCACGCAACTGCTCCCCGCACACCCAAGAAGATTCGGTCAATTTCGTTCATTCGCGACACTCTCGGCTCATCTGCCTGTCTCAGGCGAACTATTCAGCCTCAGACTCAGTGTCAAGTCATCGCACCGTATCAGCAGCACATAAGCCCCTCAAGGCGCGTTAAAGATCGCGAACCTCACACCGGGCATCGTTATCCACGTGCAATCCACACCCTTTGGTTCCGATGCCATCCTTGCGTCCCGCGCGCGCCGAATCGTGTGCGTACGCGAATCCACACCCTTTGCACAACGCCCTTCGGGGGGAGGCCCGATGGCGCCTTCACACGGTTCCCACATGCTCCTCCCCCTGGCCCGGACCCCGGCCCCGGGTCCCGAACCGGCCATGCCATGATCCGTCAGCCTCATGGGTGACGCGGGTGGGGGGCGGGGTGGTTCCCGTGGCTCGGCACCGTTGCCCGGCGCAGCGATCCTGCCGCCCGTACCGCCCGTACCACTCGTACCTCCTGCACTGTCCGTATCTCCTGCAGTGCCCGTACCTCCTGCAGTGCCCGCACCGTCCCTACCACCCCCACCATCCCCACCATCCCCGCCGTTCACGAAGGGACTTGGCTCCGCGATGAGCACCCCCACCGACCGACCTCAGCTCCTCCCCGTGACCCGGGCGGCGTTGGCCTCGGCGCCCGGACTCCTCCCGGCGGTACGGGAGATCGGCGTCCGGCGCGGCTTCGACTACACGGACGACGCGGCGACGGCCACCTTGCTCAAGGAGCGCCGGAAGGCTGTGGCCCGGGTGAGCACCAGCGCACCGGTCTGGCTGGGATGCCTGGCCGTGGTCGCGGCCGTCGTCTGGCCGGTGGTCTCGCCCGGGGTCCCCGCCCTCGCCGGAAAGCCGCCCGCCGTGCTCTACGGCCCCGCTCTTCCGCTGCTGCTGGTGGGCGGCTGGCTCTGGGTCCTCGTACGGCGCTGCTGGAGGCGGGAGTTGCTGCACCCGCAGCTCGCCGGCTACCGCGAGGTGATCGGTCTCGCGCGGGCGTACGGAGTGCCGGTGACGCACATACCGGACTGGCTGGTGGGGCGGTCGGAGAACACGAGCGGGAAGGGGTCGGCGCCGATCCCCGTGTACGACGAGGTGAAGCGGACGCCGTCCGGGGGATCGCCATCCGGGGGGACACCGTCCGGGGGAACGCCGTCCGGGGGGACGCCGTCCGGGGGGACACCGCAGCCGTCGGAGCCCGAGCCCGACGCCCGGGTGCGCGATGCGGCACGCGCCCCGCACACCCCCTCCCTCCCCGCCAAGCCGTTCGCGGTCTCCACCTACGAGGCGACAGCGGAGGACGGAGGCCGGCACGGCGAGGGCGGCTGCCTGCTGTTCATCGCGGGGGTGATCGGCGTGAGCTACGGCGCGACGGAGGACGTACCGGGCGCCTTGCTCGCGGGGGTCCTCATCCCCGCGGCGATCATGACCTGGGTGGCGGGTGCGCGCCGGGGCAGGGAGAGGGAGGCGCTGCGCGAGGAGGCGGTGACCTATGTGCGGGCGCTGGCTGCGGCGCAGGCCGCGGGCGTGCGCATTCCGGAACTGTCCCTGCCCCTGCGGAAGTTGCTGGCGGCGGAAACCGAGCGCGCGGCGGAGTGAACCCGGATGGGGCGATTCGACTCTCTCTTTTCAGCGCGGAATTCCGCTGACCGGAATGGTTCGACGGCCTACCAAATGACGTGTCGGTAAACGCCGTTGACGCATTGTGGTCCAGACCTTTCACGCGCGGAGCGAGTCACTTTCTGTCGTAAGAAAGAGAAACAACCCCCCATGAACGTCAAGAGAACCCCCACCTCCACGCCCGCGCGCCCCGCGCGCGTGCGGAAGACCCCCGCGGCCGCCGCCCTCGCCGCGACGACCGCCGCCCTCGCGCTGGTCGCCACCTCCGCACCCTCGGCGCACGCGATCATCGGCGGCACCGAGGTCCCGAACGACGCCTACCCCTTCATGACCGCGGTCCTGGAGAAGGGCCCGGGCAGTGTGCGCGACCGTCAGTTCTGCGGCGCAAGCCTCGTCACGCCGGACACCGTCGTGACGGCGGCGCACTGCATGGTCGACGACGCGGGCAAGCCGGTGAAGCCGAAGTCCCTCCAGGTCGCGGTGGGCCGCACGGTCCTCTCCGCCCGGCAGGGCCGGATACGTGACATCGCCAAGGGCGGCGTGGTCGTGCACCCGCGCTATCTCAAGGGCAAGGAGGCCTACGACGTCGCCTTCCTGAAGCTGGCGAAGCCGGTGCGCGGCATCTCCGCGGTGCCGCTGCCCACCCAGGGCACCGACGCGCTGATCCGCCCGGGCCAGAAGGCGACGGTCACGGGCTGGGGCAACACGGACACGGACCTGACCCACAGCCCCGACCGCCTGCGCCAGGTCAAGGTCCCGATCCTCTCGCACGCGGAGTGCCGCACGAGCTACAAGGAGTACGACGCGAAGGTCAACTTCTGCGCCGGAGTGGAGACGAAGGACTCCTGCCAGGGCGACAGCGGCGGCCCGGTCTTCCGCAAGGTCCCCGGCCGCGAGACCCCGATCCTGATCGGCGTCGTCTCGTACGGCGACGGCTGCGGAGCGCAGGGCGCACCCGGCGTCTACACGTCGCTGAGCTCGGCGAAGCTGTGGAAGACGCTGGAGGAGTCGGCGGCGGGCAAGAAGGTGAGGCGGGCGCTGAACCGGGGTTGAACCGGGGTTGAACCGCGGTTGATTTGCGGTTGATCCGCGGCTGTTCCACGAGTGATCGACGGCCCGGGGCGTCATCGCGGCCCCGGGCCGTCGTCTTCCTGGCCTCCCCGGGGTGGCGCGACGGGCTACGGGCTACGGGCTACGGGCCGGTGGCACCCCACCACTCCGCTACCCCACCACTCCGCTAATCCGTTACTCCGTTACTCCGCGAAGCGGAACGTAGAGGTCACCGCGTCGAAGATGTCGAAGAACGAGTCCGCGAGGTCGAGGATCTGGCTGCTGCCCGAGACGAGGGCGACCTTGCCCTCCTGGCCCGGCACCGGGATGAACGTCTGCATCAGGACGACCCGCATCGTGCGCTCGTCGCCGTCCACGGAGATGTCCTCGATGCCGTGCGTGCGGGCCGCGAGGCCGACGCCCGGGATGTCGACGGTCGTCACCTTCCGCCACGCGTCGCCCTCGCGCTTCGCCTCGCGCACGCCGAGCTGAGCGACGATGCGCTCGGGGTCGGTGGGCAGGACGTCACCGTTCGGGGTGCGCGCGCCGACCAGGGAGACGGTGACAGAGCCGGTGACCGGGGTGTCGCCGCCGAAGCTCTCCGCCATGCAGCCGCAGTACAGCGCGCCGGACTGCCAGGCGTCCTTCGCCGCCTTGCGCAGGAACGCCTCGAAGGTCTCCCGGTGCGGGGCCAGTTCCGGGCGCGCGCGGACCCGGTCGTTGATCATCTGCCGGATGGCGGCGTCGCGCGACTCGGGCCGCACGTCGAACTCCCACCACGTCTCCGGCACCTTGATGCTGAATCCGCCGCGCGCGATGGTCTGCGGTGGTGTGTAGCGGGCCATGCAGGCACTCTCCCCGTCCCCGGTGCTTCGCCGGTCTCCGGCCTCCGGTCCCCCGGCGGACCGGGCTCCGACCCTCCGGACGCCGGCACTCCGGCCTCCCGGTGCGCCGGTCTCCCGTCGCGTCGGCCTCCCGTCCTCCCGGGCTTCCGGTCCGCCGGTACGACTGTCAGTTCGACCGCCAGCCTACGGGCCCCGGGCCGCGGGCCCCGCCCCCTACCGGATCCGCCCCCTTCCGGGATCCGCCCCCCCTTCCGCCGGGATCCGCTCCCCTACGGGCCCGCCCTACTCCCCCGTGGCTCCGTCGATCCGCTCCCTGAGCAGGTCGGCGTGGCCGTTGTGGCGCGCGTACTCCTCGATCATGTGCGTGAGGATGTAGCGCAGCGAGTACGTCTCGTCGCGGAAGTCGACGGTGGCGTCCAGGGAGTCCACCGCGTCCACGATGGCGCGGGACCGCCCGCACTCCGTGTGCCAGACCTCGAACGCCTCGTCGGGGTCGGCGTCCGCCACGTCGAAGTCGGCGTACTCGCCCGGCACGCGCCCCTGCCAGTTCGCTCTGGCGGCTTCGCGGTTCAGGACGTTGCGGAACCAGCTGCGCTCCACCTCGGCGAGATGCCGGACGAGCCCGAGCAGCGACATGTCGGAGGGCGGTACGGCCCGCTCCTTGAGCTGATCGGCCGTGAGCCCGGCGCACTTCATCGCGAGGGTCTCGCGCTGGTACTGCAAAAACGCGGTGAGCGAGGCACGCTCACCGGCGCCGGAGGACGGGGGTTCGGTCCGGCGGGACGGGAAGGCGGGCGGTTCTATGGGCATCCGGCCATCTTGGCCGCAGCGGCGTGACGGCGCACGGGATTTCGCCCCGCGCGAGGGGCAATCAACCGGGTCGGCGGGGCTCGCACACGGAGCTTGCACAGGAGCTCGTACGCCGTCGGCGTGTGTGCGAAATCGCTCTAGCGAAGCCATTGACCGCTTCAGTACGGTCGGATCGCTCGCCGAACTGTCGCCCCACCGGGAGTCACACGTGAACCGCAGTCGCACCTTCCCCGTCACCGCCGTTTCCCTGGCGGCCGCCGCTGCCCTGCTGCTGAGCGGATGCGGGGGTGACGGTGACGACGACTCAGGGAAGGACAAGATCGCCGGGGCGGATGATGGAGGGACGAAGAAGAGCGGGGCGCCGAGCGCGGAGAAAAGTGCGACCCCGAAGATCGACCGCCCCGAGATGACCTTCCCGTCGGACGTACGCCTCACCTTCGACCGGGCCGGCGTCACCGACCCCGACCGGACCGCGGCCATGAACGACGCCCGCGCGTTCGTCCGCGCCATCCGGTACGGAATCGTCAAGCAGGACGTGAACAACGCGGCCTACAAGTTCTACTCCGAGGCGCAGAGCCCCGCGCAGGCCTACGCCAAAGACCAGATCAAGCAGCGCGTCGACAGGGGACTCAGCATCAGCGGTGAGATGCGCTTCACCCGGACAAAGGTGTCCCCCGCCGAGAACAAGGAATCCTCCGTCGTCACTTTCTGCAGCGACAGCAGCAAGCTCTTCAGCAAAGAAGTGAGGACCAAGAAGGTGCACCACACGGAGCCGAGCATCAGCGACTACAACTCGTGGCAGGTCCTCATGAAGCCCTCCAAGAACTCCGAGGGACTGTGGCGGGCGCAGAAGGTGCAGGTCAAGGACAAGGCTGGTGAATGCAGGTGACCACCGCGCGGATATCGCTCCTCTCGGCCACAGCCACGGGCGCGGCACTGGTACTGGTGCTGATCGCCGGTGCGCCGGCCGTCGCCGGCGAGGACCCCGGTATCAGCAACGGCAGCACGTCGGCCACCAAGAAGGACGACACCGTCGGTGCCGTCGCACGCATCAGCTACACCAAGGCCGGGGGCGGCGGGTCCGGCTCCGGCTCCGGCCCGATCACCTCGGTGGACCCCAACTGGGCGCCACCTCCTTGCTGGTATGCACCGGAGTGGAAGGCGAGCGAGTTCCGCGAGTTCCGTGACCGGCTGTACTTCGGGGCCCGGCACGACCCCGAAGCCCCGCGTGACGCCCTGAACGACATGTCCGACGAGAACCAGGCATACGCCGAGGACAACTACAACATCGACAAGGAGAAGGAGGGGATGTGGTGGGGCGCGCAATTCAGCCCGGACGCCACACTCGAAGAACAGCAGAAATGCAACAAGCCGCCCTTCTGGGTCAAGAACGGCGAAACCCCCGACGTCCCGAACGTCATCAGCCCCGAGATCCTCGCGGGCCTCGCCTACGACCAGATCAAGGTGCCCGGCACCAAGGTCTCCCTCGCCCCCGGCAACGCGTCCAAGGTCAACCTGCCCACGTGGGCCTGGCTCGACAAGGGTGAGTTCAAGCCCGTGTCCGTGACCGCGTCACTCGACGCACCCGGACTGCACATCGAGGCAACCACCACCGCGAAGCCCGTCGCGCTGACCCTGAAGCCGGGTACGGACGACGCGAAGGTGCTGCCCGGTTCGGGGGCGTGCGAGCTCAACGACGACGGTTCGATCGGCGAACCGTACGCGAAGGGCAAGGCGGAGCAGACCCCGCCGTGCGGCGTCGTCTACCAGCGCTCCTCCGGACAGGGCACGTACGACCTCCAGGCCACGGCCACCTGGGAGATCACCTGGAAGGGCACGAACAGCCCCGGAGGAACGCTCCCCAACGGCGAATACGGGAACGACCAGCCGGTCAAGGTCGAGGAGATCCAGTCCGTCAACCGGTGAGGGCCGGAAGGAGCCCCCTGCCCCTCCGCCCCACAGGCCTCACGCATATCGTGAATATCGTTGGCTACGGCACGCATCGTGACCGCCACCGCCACCGTCCGGACGGCGCGCCGCCCCATCCCCCCACCCGACGAAGAACGGAAGCACGACTCATGAGCGACCTTCGGCTCGACGGCACGGTCTTCGAGGACCTCAAGAGAACGTTCTCCGGGGTCAGTGACCGTATGGACGCCGCGCGCCGCACCCTCAAGGGCACGGACGGCTCGGTGGTCGGTGCCAAGGAACTCATCGAGGACGTGCACGAGTTCGCCGACGAGTGGGGCTACGGCATCAAGCAGCTGGGGAAGCACACGCAGGGCGCCGTCAAGATGATCAACAAGATCGACACGGAGTTCAGCAAGCTGGACCAGGCCCTCGCCGAGTCGCTCAAGTCGACCCACAAGTCGGCCCGTGTGAAGGGGAAGTGACGTGACGGGCAAGCGTCCCGCTTTTCCCCACATCGGCTGGGACCCGACGCCGGGCAGCGTGGAGGACACCCGCGACCTCGCCAAGAAACTCGGCGGCCTCGCGTCCGAGCTGGGCACCGCGGTCCGCGACCTGGAACGAATAGAGTGCGGCGCCTGGAAGGGCAAGGCGGCCCTCGCTTTCACCGAGTACATAGGCGAGGACGTCACTCCGCTCATCCGCAAGAGCCACGAGTCCTTCGACAAGGCTTCGCGCGCGCTGCACCGGTGGGCGCGGGAGCTTCACGAGTTCCAGGAGGAGGCGAACCGACTGGAGAAGCGGGCCGGGGAGAAGCTGGAGGCCCGGTCGGAGGCGAAGCTCGGCACCAAGGAGATGGGCAAGGCGTCGGGTGAGGTCACCACGGTCATCGCCGACGTCCACGACCTGGAGGACCGCTACAGCAAGGCCGCCGGGGCGATCAGCAAGGAGCTCGACAAGGCGGGTGACATCGCACCGGACGAGCCGGGGTTCTGGGACAAGCTCACCAAGGGCGTCGCCGACGCGTGGGACGCGGCCGGCAAGTGGCTCCAGGACCACGCGGACCTGATCAAACTGATCGGTGACCTGTTGAGCGACCTGACCGCCGTCCTGGGCCTCCTGGCCATCGTCACGCTGCCGTTCCCACCCCTCGCTGCCGTCTTCGGTACGGCCGCCCTCATCACCAGCGGGCTCGCGCTGGGCGCGCACGGGCTCGCCAAAATGGGCGGGGCCGACGTGAGTTGGGCGACCATGGGGCTCGACGCGGTGGGGCTCATGCCAGGGATCGGGATGTTCAGCAAGGCCACCAAGGTCGTCGGGAAAGCCAGGGCAGTCAAGGCGGCTACCAATCTTGGCGAGGGATTCAAATACACCTCGGTCGGCAACGGCAAAATGCTCATGGCCTTCGGGAAAACCTCACGGGAGCTCACCGGCGGATTCGGCGTGGGTGGCCTCGTAAAGATCGGCGGAAAATCCGATGACATCTACGAGGTGGCACACGCCACCAGTGGGCTGAAATCCCGCATGGGCGGGCTGGCCGCCGCGGGCTATCACGAGGGCCAATGGCTCGGCTCCAAGGGGCTCAACATGATTCCCAAGGTGAACATCGACCCCGTGGGGGCGGGTATCGCCATGGACGCGGGACTCAAGATCTTCCCCAAGATCACGAGCATTCACCAGCATACGAGCGAGGCCCTCTTTCCCGGTGATCGATTCGCGCAGTCGGCATCGGGGAACTGAGAGCATGCGACGCGGTAGGACCGGGCCGATGCGCCGGATGACGTAGCCGACTGCGTCGAAGAGGGAGAGTCACACATCCATGGAAATTTGGCAGCCTCAACCGGGCGAGACGGTCCTGGCCCGCAAGAACGTCACCTTCGCCACGGGCGAGGCCATGCGCGTCAAGGGCATGCGCTGGTTCCGTGACACCGAGCGCAACGACATCCAGAAAGAATTGCCCGGCTGGCCCGAAGGTCCCGTATACACCCATCATTCAAGTGGTGCCTCGATCGCACGAAAGGCCGGCAAGGGCGGTCTGATGGCCGTGGGCGGCGCCATCATGGCCGTTCTCAGCTCGGCCGGAGGCAATCTCAGCGGTGGCGCCTTCGGCGATTCCGGTTCCGACACCCCTGACGACCGCGCTGATGAAGTCGAAGACTTCCCCGTCATGTGGGCCGCGCCGGGCACCATCGCCCGCACCCTGCCCTGGCAATTGGACCCCGGGCGTTCGAACGACAAGCGCTACCGCACACATGCGATCGTCACCGATCGACGCTTGGTCATCGTCGGCCTTCCGTTCTACAAGAAGGACCTCGCCCGTATCGAGGACGAAGTCCTCTGGGAGATCCCCCGGTCGAACATCAGCAAGGTCGAGCCACGCGACTTCAAGGACGGGCGGGACTTCAAGGTCCTCTTCAGCGACGGCTCATGGTGCAGGCTGCGGGCAATGTCCCGGTCCCCTCTGATTCGACACCTGTATTCCCCTCTCGATCTGATCCCCCCGGAATCCCTGACGCAGGCGCAGCGGGATTCCGTCGACAACTTCTTCGCCACCGCCCGTGCTCCAGGCCCCTTGGAGCCCTTCGTCAGGCGCCTGCCATGTGGGCACTACCGCGCTGAGGCCGTGGTATCCAGCAAGCTCGACTCATTCTTCGGTGCCGGATCCCTCGACCTGAGCATGAACGCGGACGGCAGTGAGTTGCAGCCCGGCGACCATCACCCCGAAGACCTCTGACCCGTGACTCCGCCTCCGCATCAGACCGGGACGCCTCACACCCCATGACCTTCCCCCTCAATCCCACGAACACGCTCCCGCCCGCCCCCGCCGACCAACTCGATCCCCCACCCATCTGGTTCCACGTTCCCGACGGGTTCCACGCCCTCCCCCTCGCCGCCACACCGGAAGGGCGGACCGAACGCGCCGAGGAATTCGTACGCGGGCTCTACTCCCGTGGAGACGAGCACATTTGGGAGCCGGCCGTCCCGTACTACGCAGGTCTCGCCCAGCTCATGGCGGCGGCCGGCGTCTCGTACTCGGCGATGGGGCTTTTCTCCACGGCGGACGTAACTGAGGCGGGAGACGAGACGGCCGCCGGGCACGAGCCCTCCGCCGGAGTCGCCCAGTGCGCGTTCACCTTGGCCGCCGTCCCCACCGACCAGGCTGCGGGCGACACGGAGACAGTCGCCCAGGGAATCCTCGCCGTCCTCTCCGACGACGCTCACAACGACGCGCGCTGGCTCGACCTGCCGTGCGGCCCGGCCGTCTCGTGCGTCACGCTGACCGAGTACAAGCTGAACCCGGAGATCACGGCGACCGGCGAGGCGACAGAGCTCCTCACGGGACAGATACAGGTCCATGTCCCGTTTCCCACGGGCCCATTTACCGCAGTCTTCACGCTGCACACCGCGTCCACGGATTACTGGGTCGAATTCTGCAACATCATGACGGCCGTGCTTCAGAGCGTGTCGTTCGAGGAACCCGAGATCGAGTTCGTCGAAACGGCGAGCTGAGGCGAGCTGATGAACCGGCGGCCCGCCCGTCTCCGCGGCCGAGCACGGGATCAGGGCAGCACACCGACTCATGGGCCCGTGAACCCACGCGTCGACGAGGGCGACGCGGCGGAGTCCTCCGGAACGGGGACTCCTGACGCCAACGCCGTTACCCGCGCCCGCCGTTCCGCACACCCATTCCCCATGGCCCCCGAATACGTCGCGTCAGTAAAGTGCGCCCATGAAACAGGGGGCCGAAGAAGCGCGCATGGCGGCGGAGGGCGTGGCACGCGTCCGTGGTGGCGGGATTCGCCAGGGCAACTGGGCCGCACGCCGCCGGCACGACAGGACCGCACGCCCCCCGCGCCGCTGGGCCGCGCGCCCCCCGCACCACAAGACCCCCCGCCCCCCGCGCCGCCGCAGCACCGGATCCGCCCGGTCGGCGCTCCTCCGCAGGCTCCTGTCGGCCTGCGCTCTCCTCCCCCGGCTCCCCTTCCTCCCCCTCCTGGCCACCGTCGCCATCACCGTCACCGTCAACGCCCCAGCCGCCACCGCCGCCCCAGGCATCCCCGGCGCACCCCCCTCCCCCACAACCGCACGCACCCAGGCCGCCACCCTCGCCGCCCATCTCCGCGCCGACCCCGTCTACGTCACCGACCAGCTCCCCCGTGCCGTTCCCCGCTCCACCGCCCCCGAGTTCGCCCGGCTCGCCAAGCGGACCGGGGTGCCTACCTACGTTCTCGTGCTGCCGGAGGGCGGGAGCAGCAGTGACAGTCAGGCCCTGCTCGGGGCCGTGCACGATCGGCTCGGGCGGGACGGGCTGTTCGTGCTCGTGGACGAGCGTTCCGTCGTGGCGGCCGGCGGTTTCGGGGTGCGGGTGCCCGCCGACGACGCGCAGACGGTGCAGCAGTACGAACTCCCGTACGACGCAGGGCCCTTGCTCAGCTTCGAGCGGTTCGTCGACGTCATCGCCCATGGGCGCGCCGAAGCGGCGAAGCGTGCCGAGGCCGCGCGTGAGGAGTACGGCGGGCACGGGCCGTACGGCGAGGGCTACAAGGAGCCCGAAAAGATGCACGTCGGTCCCACCGACCGGCGCAACCAGTCCTTCCTGACCGGCATCGCCCTCGCGGCCCTGCCGCTGCTCGTGCTGCTGCTCGTCCCGTACGTACGACGCTGGCGGTGGCGGTGGGGGGCGCGGCGGCGGTCGCTCGGTACCGGTGGCGGTGGCGGTGGCGGCGACCTCAAGTCCCGCTGGTTCGGGCCCCGTTGGTTCCGTCTGCACTGGATCGAAGCCACCGTCGCCGCCGCCCTCGCGGTCCTCGTCGCCGTCACCGCCTCCGCCCTCTTCCACCAGTCCACGTCGAACGCCGCTCCCCTGCCCACCTCCGCCGACATGAGCGCCCGCGTCGAACGCGTCGCCGACGGACTGCGGCGCGACCCCGTCTACACCGAACCCGACAGCCCGCGGCTGCTCTCCGCCCGGCGGGCATCCGAACTCCGGTCGCGTATGGGCGAGTTCCGGCGCGGGCCCGTGTACGTCGCCCTCGTACCGCAGCTCAGCGAGGACGAGTCCGCCGGTGTGCCGCAGACCTTCGCCGACGCTCTCCACGCGCGGCTCGGCAAGCCCGGCGTCTACGTAGTCGCCGATCCGTACGCCGGAGGCATCGACGTCGTCACGTACGACGTACGCATCGACGCGAACCTGGCCGCCTTGGACGTGCCGGACGCGATCGGTTACGCCGACTCCGACGATCGTTCCGAGGACCATCGACTCGGCGAGCGGCTCGACAAGCTGCTGACGTTCCTCGACAAGGCGCCCCGCACGGACGCGCCCGAGACCTCCTCCTACGGCGAGCCCGCCCCCGACCCCGTCGAGGAGAGCACGCTGCCGCGGCTGTTCAGCGGGGACTTCTGGCCGGGGCTGATGCTCGGCGCGATCGGTGCCGGTGTGGTGTTCGCGCTCGTCGCCGGAGCTCTCGGCGTTACGGGTATAGTCCGGCGCTCCGGTCGGCCGGTGCGGTTGGCGGGCGGCTTGTCGGGGGCGGGTGGCTCGTCGGGGGCGGGGCAGGGCATGGGATCGGACTGGGCACCGGCCCGGCCGACGTCCCCCTTCGAGGCCCCGGTCGCGCCCTCCCTCCGGTACCTGCGCGACGCCGCTCGCGCGGAACTAACCGCCCTCGCGCGCGAGTTCGACCCGAACGCCGCGCTGCCCTCCGCCCTCCGCACCCGCGTGTGGGACTGCCTCGACACCGCCACGCTCCTCGCCGACCGGGACGGAGGCGGGCCCACCGCTGACCGGGACGGAGGCGGGCCCCACGCAGGCGGACCCGACGGGCGCGTGGACGACGACGTGCCACCGGCCGACCTCGCCGCGGCCATCACCCTCGCCCGCGTCGGCCGCGCCGCACTCGCCAGCGGCGACACCAGCAAGCCCTGCTGCGCGCTCAACCCCCTGCACGGCCTCGCCACCGGCTGGCGCGAGATTCAGTACGCACCCGAGGACCGCCGGCGCCGCACCCTCCCCGTCTGCGCCGCCTGCCGCCTCTTCGTGACGGAGGAACCCGGCCGCGCGTACTCCCTCCGCCTCACCCTGCCGGGCCCGGCGGACGGCAGGGGCGGGGCCCGCGTCCCGTACGACGAAGCGCCGGGACCGCTGCGCGCCGCGCGCAAGGGAGTACCCCAACTCATCCGCCAGGTACGGGAGTACGTCGGTGTCCAGTGACCTGAAGCGCCGCGCTGCGGCCCGCCCGTACGCGATCCTCGCCCTCATCGCCCTCATCGCCCTCACCCTGGGCCTGGCGGGCGGGGGGCCTGTCCCCGCTTCCGCCACCCCCGCAGCGGTCCCCGCACCCAGCCCCGGCGAGAAGATCGCCGAAGCCCTGCGCGCCTCACCGGTCTACGTCGACCCCTCGTACGCGGCGTCCGCCGTGCCGCCCGCCCGCCAGAAGGAACTCGTCGCCCAGATCCGGAGAACCGGCCTGCCCATCAAGGTCGTCCTCGTCCCGCTCGCCAAGGGCGACTCCTTCGACGGCGACCCCGGCACGCTGGCGACGGTCGTACGCGACCGCCTGGCGGACGAGGAGCAGGTGGGGCGGGGCGCGGACCCGACGGGCCGGGGCGCGGGCAGCGACCTCATCCTCCTCACCTCCGAGCAGGACCGGAACGACGACGTCCACGGCTTCGAATGGCCCGCCGACGAGCACCAGGCCGACGACGCGGCGGCCGCGGTCGGCATCATGGAGGAGTTCGACGACGCCGGCCTCGCCGAACGGACCGCGGGCGCCATCGACCTGATCGCGCGGGGCGAGGGCACGAAGGCGTACGCGAAGGCGTCGGAGGAACTGGACGAGAGCCTGGCCGACCACGTGGGTGCCGGGTCCGACGCCGGCGCCGGGTCCCACGCCTCCGGCGGGCCCGAGCGGCCCGGGTGGACCGGGTGGCTCGTGCCGGTGGCGGCGACTGCCGCAGGTCTGACGTGCGCGGCTCTGCTCGTACGTTCCGTACGTTCCGTACGCCGGCGTCGCGGTCGACGCGCCCCGCGAGGCGCGCACGCCACGGCCCCCTTCACCTTTCCCCACGCGGTCTTCGCCGCGGCGCGCACGGCGGACGAGAGCGAGTTGCGCCGCCGCGCGGAGGCGGAGGTGCTCGCCCTCGGCGAGGCCGTGCGGGCCGCGGACGCGGAGACGACGCCCGGACTGCAGGGGCCCTGGACGCGTACGCCGCCGCGGGCACCGTCCTCGACGCCGCGCACGGACTGCCCGACCTCGCCGGGGTCCTGGCCCTGGTCACGGAGGGCCGCGACGCCCTGACCGGCACCCCGGACCCGCTCCCCCTCTGCTTCTTCAACCCCCTGCACGGCCGCGCGGCCCGCCGCGTCACCTGGCGCCCCCTGGGCCGCCGCGACCAGCTCCGGATCGCCGCCTGCACCGACTGCGCCCACGCACTGCGCGAACACCGCGCACCCGAGGTACTCACCGAGGCCGCCACCTCAGCGGACGGCTCCGGCGAGCGGCTGATCCCCTACTTCGAGGCCGACGCGGAGAAGAGCCTCTGGGCCGCCACGGGCTACGGCTCCCTGACGGGCACCACCGACCCGGAAACCGGGCTCGCGCGGCGGGTGGGGCGGGGGGAGTTCTCGCGGAGGCGGCGGTGACCTGGCGCGTCCCGCGACGCGCCCCTCCGCCTCCTCACCCGCAGAACCCCGCCCCATCTCCCTCGTCACAACACGATGACGGTCCACCGGGATGCGACGGCTTGCCCCGATATCGGCTCTGGAGAACCAGCAGCCCCCTGGATAACGTCGCTCCGTTGGAGCCACCCCTCGATCCGCCGGGAGCCGACCGTGAACCGCCGCACCATGCCCGTCACCGCCGCGCTGACGATGACCGCTGCCCTGCTCCTGACGGCTTGTGGCGGAGACGGGGAGTCGTCCAAGGACGACGACAAGATCGCCGGCTCCGACCAGGGGGCGGAGAAGCCGGAGAAGTCCGCAGGCCCGTCCGAGGCCTCGGACGACGAGAGGCCGGACGGTGTGGACCTCTCCCTGCCGTCGGACATGAAGCTGGTCTTCGACTGGGACAGGCCGAAGGACAAGGACGAGGCCGCGGCGATGGACGACGCGCGGCACTACGTGCAGTCCATCTACAAGGGAGTCGCCGAGCAGTCGGCGAAGACCCCGGCCGTGGCCGCGTTCGCGACCGACAAGGGTCTCAGTTACGCACGTACCCAGATCCAGAGCCGGGTCGACGCCGGGCTCACCTCGACGGGCACCCGCCGCCATTACCGCGCGCAGACACGCAAGGCACCCAACGGCAACGCGGTCGAGGTCGCGTTCTGTGTGGACTCCAGCAAATTCTTCTCGAAGGAAGTGAAGACGGAGAAGACCCACAAGGGGAATTCCTCCGGAGCGTCCTCGTACGACCACTTCAAAATCGTGATGAACAAGTTCCCGGGGAAGGACGACCTGTGGCGGGCATCGTTCGTGTTCGTGACGGAAAAGGCGAAGCAGTGCGCGTGACCCCGCGGTTCACGGCCGCCTGCCTCACCCTCGCGGTCGCTGTCGGCACCCTCATGACGGGCGGTACAGCGCACGCCGACGAGGACATCGGCAACGGCAAGGGTTCCGCCAAGGCGGACGGCGGCAAGGACACCGGTACGGGCATCTACGCGGCCGCCAAGATCCGGTACTCCGGATCCGTCGCCAAGAGCGGCGGCAGCGGCAACGTGGCTTCCGCAGACGTCAATTGGACGCCCCCTCCCTGCTGGTACGCCCCGATGTACGGCGCCAAGGAATTCAAGAAGAAGATGTCCAAGGAGCTCAAGGAAGCCGCGGGCGCACCTGGGATGGCGGGACACGCGGGGGCGGCCATCAATGAGATGCAGCGGCACTATGAGGATGACTACGGCTGGACCGACACCCCCGGCTACAAGGACTACAACGTCGACAAGGACGGCGAGGGAATGTTCTGGGCCACCGTCGAGAACCCCGACGAGCCGGACATCCTCAAGCGCAGCTCGTGCAGCGACATCCCCTTCTGGGTCGACAACGGCGAACCCCCGCCGGCCCGGTACGAGGAAGCCATCAAGCCGGAGATGCTCGCCGCCCTCGCCTACCAGCACATGGAACTGCCGAAGACCAAGGTCTCCCTCGCCCCCGACGGCACCACCAAGGTGAATCTGCCCACCTGGGCCTGGCTCGACAAGGCCGTCTTCGACGACGTGCGGGCGACGGCCGCCGTCGACGTCCCCGGCTTCCACATCGAGGCGACGACGACCGCCAGGCCCAAGTCGCTCACGCTCGACCCCGGCACCGAGGACGCCACCATGCTGCCCGCCGGCGGGGAATGCCCCATCGTCGACGGCAGGATCGGCGAGCCCTACGCGAAGGGGAAGTCGAAGGAGACCCCTGCCTGCGGAATCGTCTACCGACGTTCGAGCGGAGGCCGGACCCTCCCGCTCAAGGCCGCCCTCACCTGGGAGATCAGCTGGACAGGCACCGGCCAGGCCGATGCGGTCGGCATGCCGGACGGCACGATCGAAGTGGTGCAGGACATCACCGTCGAAGAAGTGCAGTCGATCAACCGATGACCGGGCGGGCCGGACGGACCGGACGGACCGGACGGAAGACATTCACGGACAGGGGAAATCAGGGTGACCGACCTCGGGGTGGACTACGCCTACCTCTACACGATCAAGAAGGACCTCGGCACGGTCCGCAAGGAGTTCAAGGACTGCTCCGGTCACCAGGAGGACCTGCGGGACGAATACGGGTCGCCGTTCGTCGCGGGCGCCATGGACGAATTCACCTCGAACTGGGACGACCACCGCAAGGAACTCCTGACCAGCATCGAGAAGGTCGGCAAGCTGGTCGAGCAGTCGATCGAGAACTTCGAGAAGCTCGACAAGGAACTGGCCGAGGCCAAGAAGCGCAAGAAGAACTAGCGGAACGCGAAGCAGCGGAACGGAATCCGTCTGTGCAGGCCTGAAAGCAAGGGAGAACGCGCGTGGCTGGCCGTCCGGTCGACTGGTCCCCCATCGCCGAGTCAGACCCGACCCCGGGCGACCCGGAGCAGATACGCGGGGAGGCGAAGCGTCTCGCCGACATCGCGGAAACGCTGTCCCGCCAGGTCAAGAAGCTCCGTCAGCTCGGCGACGACGACAACATCAAGGGGAAGTACGCGGAGAGTCTGAAGGAGGAGTCCGACGAGCTCGCCGGGCGCTTCGACAAGACCAAGGGCCGGTACGAAAAAGTCTCCGGCCATCTGCGCACCTGGGCCAGGGAACTGGAACACGCCCAGGGTCTCGCCAAGAAGGCCAGGGACAAGGCACAGGCCGACGAGAAGGACGAGGACGCCGTCAAGGAGGCGAAGGAGGACCTCTTCAAGGCCACCTCGCACTACCGCACCCACGCGTTGACGGCCCGCCGCAACATCCTGGACGCGATCGACGACGCCGTCGAGGACAGCCCCTGGGACGATCTGGTCGGGTGGGCCAAGGAACACGCGGACGGCTTCAAACTGTTTCTCGACGTCCTCAGCTGGGTCGGGACGGCCCTGGCCATCGTCGCGATCTTCGTACCGGGGCTCAATCTTCTGGTGATCGGGCTGGGCGTGGCCGTCGTGCTGGGCCGCATGCTCCTGGTGGCGGCAGGCAAGGCCACCTGGATGGACGTCGCCTTCGACGCCTTCGGGCTGCTCACCATGGGCATGGGCCGGGGCGCCATGGCCGGGCTCAAGGCGGCGAGCAAGACGACGCGCGCCGCGTCCACCGTGCAGCGCGTCACCAAGCTCAAGCAGGGTCTGGCCGGCACCAAGTCGCTGCGCAACCAGCTGGCCAACCGGCTGGCCACCGCGACCGACGACGCGACGAAGGCCGCCGTCCGCCGGGAGATGACCGCCCTGCGCAAGGGCATCGCCGGACGTGCGGGACGGGTCGCCGAGGAGATGCCGCCGCCCGGCAAGTGGTCGACCGTGGCACACCTCGGGGACAGCGAGCTCGCCGCCCTGCGCAAGGGCATCTCCACGAACAAGCGGCTCTTCGGAGAGGGCATCTCGCACGGCGCCAAGGCGGGCGGGAACGCCGCCTACGGCGTCGCCATGGGGTCCGCCTACGCCGGTACGGCCGTCGACTGGGGCGACAAGCTCCTGGGGGACAATGACACGCTGAACGCGGCGAGCGACGGGCTCGGCCTCCCGCACAAGCCCAGCTGGGACGCCTACAACGACTTCAAGGCCGGCCACGGCGTCACGCAGGCACAGTCCGCCTGGTAGAGCCGAGGCCGCCCGTCCGGCGTGACGACGTACAGATCCAGGAGCCGCGCACATGGTGGACAACGGAACAGCCGCAGCAGCCGCCGGCCTCTCCCCCGAGGACGACGCGGTGATCAGGAACGCGCGGATCACGATCGTGACCCCGATCGCCTTTCTGGTCGTGGCCATCATCGGCGGGGTCCTCATCGATTCCGGGGCGCTGCCGAAATCCCTGGCCGGAGTCTTCCGCGTACCGGGGCAGACGCTGCCGCTCCTCGCGGTCGCGCTGCTGACCGCCGGCGTCGTCGTACTGCGTCGGCGGGGCCGCTGGCGCAGGGAGTTCGTTCTCTACTTCGCGGGCGGCGGCCTCGCCCAGCTCGCTCCGCTGCTCCTGCTGATGCACCACCACCCGGTGGTCCTGCTCTGCCCTCTTCTGCCCGGAGCCGTCGCCCTCGCGCACGGCATGCTCGACCGAAGGAGCCGCCGCGATGCCGCCGGCTGACACCAGGAACGCGTTCGGCTACACCCTCGTCATCCCTCCCGGGTGGGCCAGGATCCCGTTGCGGGAGGGCACGGCGGAGGCGGTCAAGGAGATCGTCGACGACGCCGCCGACCGGGTCGCCCGGGAGCTGCCCAGGGACAAGGTGGCGGACGCCCGCCTGGATCTGTACCGGCGGCTGAACTCCTCGGTGAAGGAGGCCCAGCGCCGCGACGGTGTGGATCTGTATCTGCCGGTGGAGCCCATGCACGGGCTGCTCGTCGCCGCGTCCATCGTCGTCGCCAAGCCCGAGGGCGAACTGCGCGAGGGGGTGAGGCGGCAGGAGGTGCTGACGCAACTGCTCGCCGGCTCGGAGGACTCCGAACCCGTGGAGCTCGACGGTTCGGCCGGGGCGCGCAAGGAGCGCACGATGCCGGCCGATCCGGAGAGGGGCGCCGACACTGCGTCGAGGCACGTCGACTACGTCGTGCCGGTGCCGTCGGCCGCCGGCGACGCCGGCTGGATCGTCGTCAGCTTCACCGCACTCGGTGACGGCAACCCCGAGAGCGACTTCACCGAGCTCCTCGTCGAACTCTTCGACGCCGTCATGACCACGTTCCGCTGGAGGACCGAGTGAACGTCGCCTTCTCCCTCGACACGGACAGCGACGCCACGGTCTGGCCCGCCATGCCGATCCTCGGCGACGGGTGGCGTGCGGCCCGCGAGCGCAAGAAGTGGGCGCGGCGCACCGCGGAGCTGCTCTGGGCGCTCGTCGATGACGAGGAGGTCGACGACAAGCAGGTCAAGATGCTCGCCTTCGAGCTCGACTCGGCCGCCGAGCTGATCCCCAAGACCGTTCCGGCGCACCAGATCTTCCTCTACGTCCCCGACCCGCGACGCGAGTTCCTGACCTTCCTGGTGCACGCGGGGCCGAGCGAGGGCGACGTCGACGCGACCTTGGACGAGCTCGTCCAGAAGAACGAGCCGGGCGCCGTACAGGACCCCGAGGTCATCGACTTCGACACCGAACGCCTGGGCCGCGGCAAGCGATCGATCCGCTACTTCGTGGCGGCGAAGGCCGAGGCGATGTGCTGCTCGGTGAATTACGCGTGGCGTCTGGAGTCCCTCGGCATCGACGTCATCGTACGGACGCTCGGCGAGGACATCGGATGGGTCACGTCGAACATCGACGAGTTCGACGACTTCGCCCGGAGTCTGTTCATCAACGTGGAACGGTGAGACGTGGATCGAGGGTGGGGCCCGGCGGCGGACTGACGAGGGCGGGCGACCACGGCTCCGGGGCGGACTGAGGCGGGCGGGGCCGATCACCGCTCTGCGGCGCCCGGCCCGGGGGGCTCTGCCGGCCCCGCGCAACGCTGCATCAGCGAAGTCCTGCGGGAGCGTCCGCAGCTTCCGGTCATGCTGCCGTGGACCGGCGCTGCCCCGAAAGTCCGGATCGCGGAACCGTTGGCCCACGCCTGCCCGGGCGAGTTCAGGACTTTTTCCGTCCGCCTCTCCCTGATCCGGGCCCTTTCTCCCGTTTCGGGAGCCGGATCTGCCTGGATATACCTGGAAGGCCACCGATAGCGTCGGAACGCTTTGCATGTCCGTCGCCTCTGGGAGCCCGTCGTGAACCGTCGCCCTTTGCCCGTTGCTGCCGCACTCGCCGTGGTCGCGGCGCTGTCCCTGACGTCGTGCTCCGACGGCTCCGACGGGGGCGAGAAGATCGAGGGAGCTGAGCAGGGCCACGCCGACAGCACCCCCGAGCCGAAGACATCGGCCGGCTCATCGGCCGAGGTCGCCGACTTCGGCCTGCCCAGCGACATCAAGGTCGACATCTCGCTCGACAAGACCGGCGACAAGGCCAAGGACGCGATCCTGCGGGCCCAGTCGGAAGTACTGATGGCGCGGCAGCGCGTCCTGGTGGACCTCGACCCCAAGTCCACCTTCCTCACGACGTACTTCAGCGGCAAGGCCAAGGCGTTCTACACGCAGCAGCTGCAGAAGGCGAAGAAGCGGGGGAAGACCATTTCCGGGACGTACCGCTACTACGACCGCAAGGTCACCCAGCACACTTCGGATCTGGCATACGTCTCCTACTGCGAGGACCAGACGAAGGCCTTTCCCAAGGACATCAAGACCAAGAAGGTCGAGCCCACGACGCCGACACCGAACGACTACACGCGCTACGACACGATCCTCCGGAAGGCGCCCGGCGGCGTATGGCAGCTCCAGGAGCTCAGCGGCCGGTCCGATGCCAAGGAGTGCCAGTGACGGACGCGCGGAACCGTCTGGTCGCCGCCTCCTGCGGCGCGGCCCTCCTGTCCTTGCTGGCCGTCCAGCCCGCGGCGGCGGGAGACGGGCTCGACAAGGCACCGACGGGGAGCACGGAACAAGGGGGCGGCTCCGGTGATGGTTCAGTGTCGGCCCAGGTCCAGTTCGAAACGAACTTCGTGGAGAAGAAGGGGGCGGACTACATCCAGCCGACCGACTCCTCTTGGCAGCCTCCGGTGTGCTGGACCCAGCCGAAATTCACCCCGGAACAGTACAAGGAGTACCTGAAGAAGACGGCTCCGGTAGACCCGTCGACGGGTAAGAAACTCGAGAACTGGGACAAGGGGAAGGACTTCCACGAGGAGGACGACGGCGCGTGGTGGTATCGCACGTACGCCGTAAGCCAGTTGAAGTCGGGCAAACTGCGGCCCGGCGACCTCGATCACTGCAATGCGATTCCGGGGGTGCAGTGGGTGGAGAAGGGCAAGCCCAAGCCTCCGGACGCCATATCGCCCGAGGACTTGGCCGGCCTCGCCTTCGCGGAGACGAAGCTCCCCGCCCCTCCGGTCACCCTTCGTCCCGGCGCCGACAGCCAGCTCGTGAACCTCGGTACCCACGTGAAGTTCGAAGCGCCCCTGGAACCGGTCTGGGTGACGGCGCGCTTCCACCACTTCGGCATCGACATCGCCGCGACGACCGTCGCGACCCCCGTGGGCCTTCGCGTGGACGCCGGCACAGGATTCGCCGATCCGCAGACCTGCGACTACGACCTGGCCAAGGCCAAGGGTGGCTACCGGGTGGACACTTCCGAGTCCGGCTGCAACATCGCTTACCAGAAGTCGTCCGGTGACGGCACTTACCCTCTGCAGGCGCAGATCACCTGGAAGGTGACGTGGACCGACTCGGCCGATCCCGCGGGCCCTCCCCGGCAGCCGAAGCTCCCTGACGGCCTGTCGACGTTCCAACAGGATGTCACCGTCAAGGAAGTGCAAGCCGTCAACCGATGACCGTTCCCGACAGCCGGGAACCTGCTTACGACCGAAACGACGTTGCTGCGAAGCCCTCGGCACGAGGGCCGGGCCGTCCGTCAGAAGCGTCGAAGCGGTATGCCCTCCAGGGTCTGGAGCGCGTCCCGTCCCGGAGCGCCTCGGGTCCCGCGAGGTAGCGTCGGCCACCCCACTGTCCCCCCCCCCTCGCGGCCACCTTCCCTCCGGACGCCGACGAACTCGACCTGCCCGGGACTCGACCTGCCCGGAAAGAGAAGGTTCCGACCGGGCGGACGGCGGCAGGGCGTGTCCTACTCCACCCACCCCAAGGAGCCCGCCATCGCGTCGCAGAGCCGTTCCATCGGGCCCGCCATCCCGATGAGCGGTGCCGCGAAGGAGAGCACCAGGTAGCCGACGCCTCCCGGCATATGGACGTGGAAGTCCAGGCTCGTGGGCCCGAGGACGCGGACGGCGGGGCCCGCCGGGAGGTCCGCCACCGTGACCTCCCGGCGGCGGTCTCCCTCCTCCGGCTCCCGCAGCTCCAGCCACGCCGCGTACTTGTGCGGATCCGCGGGCGTCTCCCCCAGCGGCATCAGCGACACGAGCAGGGACGCGGGCATGCCGCCGTCCCGTGATGTCGACAGCAGGTAGAACTCCATGGCTCCGCGCGCCAAGGCCGTCTCCGCCGTGTTGCGCAGCGTGGACCAGACCTTCCGCGTGAGGTCCGCGGAGACCGGCCTCCCCTCCGCCTGCAGGTCCACGAAGGTCTTGAGCTGGCTCCGCCACCGGTCCTGGGTGAGATCGACACGGAACCAGTCCCGCGGGACCAGCAGCCGGTAGTCGCTGGGAGCGGCTGACCGGGACGCGGGCCCGGGCGGGGGCGGGGGCGACACGTCGGGCTCGGGCGTCTTCGTCACCCCGGCATCACCACAGGAGCCTGCTGATCGTCGAAGAACCGCACGCTCTTCACGACGCCCGCGAACATGGCGGAGAAGGTGTCCCAGCCCTCGGGGGTCGGGGTCCCCATCTCCAGTACCAGGGCGGTCCCGTTGCGCACGGGAATCCGGACCTGGATGAACGACGTGGTGATGGGCTCGGGCTGCCCGGACTGCGTGAGGCCACCGTCCACCATCGCCGTGCGGCTGCCGACGCACGTCACCGCCGGGCCGCAGGGCAGCGCCACCTCGTCGACCTCACCGACGTCGAGGTGGCGCAGCGTGGTGGCGATGAACCCGGCGGGGTTGCGGCCCGCCCTCTCGTCCAGGTCGGTCATGCTGACGTTGACCGTGGCGGTGCAGCGGACCCCGTCGACCTCGGTCGTGACGAAGCCCGCGTACTGCACCCCCGCCTCGATGAACTCGTCGTAGTTCAGCGCGCACATGACAGCCCACTGGACGTGTACTTCCTCGTCCGCGCCGGGCAGCGAGGTCCGGGCGAACTCGAGGAGTTGGTCGGCCAGTTCGTCCAAGTCCTCGGCCTCGAAGGGCAGCTCGAGGAAACCTTCGGGCATGACCCAGCGGACCTCGAGGCCGTCGTCCCCGGTCAGGCTCCGGTGGTCCGCCCCACCCTCATCGTCCGGCCGCCGCTCGGCCACCGTCGTCTGCGCGGCCACCGTCGCCTGCTCGGCCTCCGTCACCTGTTCCGCCACCGTTGTCCGCTGCTCGGCCACGGTCGTTTCCTCCACCATCAGGCAGCCAGTGCCGCGTTGAACGGCTTCGGTGAGGGGCGGGGCGAGGGAGACGGCGTGGGCGTGACCGCCGGCTTCTTGGGCGGCTCCTGGTATCCGGTCCGCTCTCCGTTCTCGCCGTGGATCATCCTGTTCAGAGCGCTCGCGAGCCCGCCGCCCTTGATGGCCGCCGTGATCTTCTTGCCGTCGAGGAGTTCCTTGCGCGCGGTGCGCCCCAGGATCTTGTTGGCCGTCTTGACCGCGACACCGTTCAGGAAGTTGTGGCCGACGCCGTCCAGCGCGCGCAGGCCGCTGAACCGGACGGCCTTGAGCTTGGAGAGCCCCTTGAGGCCCTTGACCAGCTTGAAGCCCTTCAGGGCGCCGAGTCCGGGCAGCACGCCCAGCAGGTCGGCCCCGAGCTTCATGAAGTCGAGCTTTCCACCGCGCGCGATCATGTCGTACGCGTGTCCCGCCAGCGCCGCGGCACTCGCGAGCACCGCGAGCGTCGCGAAGATCGGCACAAGGAACTGCAAGGGCGGAACAAAGGCGCAGATGACGGCGAGAACGGACAGAACAGCCGATATGTTCGACAGCGCGTCCGCCCAGTCCGCGAGGAAATTCATGAACCCGCCGGGGTCGCGCACATCGTCGTGATGCACGACGTTCTTGATGTGCTTGGCGGCCTTGTCCCCCGCGTCGTCGTAGATCTCCCGGGCGTCGCTCACCATCTTCCGCGCGCCGCCGATGCGACGCAGGGACTCGGCTTCCTTCTTGACCCAGCGGTCGTACTCTTCCCTGTCCTTCGCGGGAATGTTGTTCATGGGGTATTTGTCGGTGAACTTCTTGACCTCGCGTTCGGCGATGTCATGATCGGCCTTGGCCTCGCGGTAATCGCTGAGCGCCTTGTCCGCCTTCCGCTGCGCCCTGCGCATCTCGCCGGCGAACTCGTCCGAGCTGCCCTCGCGGACGTGCTCGCCGATGGCCTTGGCGGCCTCGTCGTACCGCTCGTACGACTTCTTGAGCTTGTCCGCGGTACCGCCCGCCATCTCGTGGAAGCCCCGGCCCGCCTCGCTGTCCCAGCCATCCACCGAGGCCAGGGCCTTGATGACGCGCGACTGCTCGTCGATCATGTCGGCCATCTTGCGCAGCTTCCGGCCGAGTTCGGCCACCTCCTCCGGATCGCCCGGAGTGGGGTCGTCATGCCACAGTGGTGGCCAATCACTGTCCGTCCTGCTCATTTCTTCCCCTTGCCCTTCGCCTTGGCGCCGCGTATCGCCTCGGCCAACTCATGATCGATCTTGTCGTACGTCTTGGCGGCGGTCGAGGTGAACTCGGCGAGCTTCTCCAGCTCCTTCATGAGCTTCTTCCTGGTTTTCTTCCAGGTGTCGTCGAATTCCGAGAACGCGTCTTTGAGGCCGCCGTGCCCCACGGCGTCCCCGTACTCGTCGGCCGGATTCGCGTGCCGCTCGAACTCGCCGTGGATCCTGCCGAGATCGCGCGAACACTTCTTGATGGCGGCCAGATCCGCCTTGGTGTGGTCTCCCACGGGCAACTCCCCCGTTCTGACATATCCGGTCAAGCCCCCGACAAAGGCGCCCGTACCGACTGAATGCTTCCTGCCGGGCGCCGCCTGCCACCCGATACCCTCTCGATCACAGCCCGTCCCGTCCCGAAAAGGAGATTGCCGACGTGACGTCCAGGGCCAACCAACGCATGATCGCCGATCGCCTCGGCATCCGGGCCGAGGCGGCCGGATGGTGCACGATCGACAAGATCCCCGAACCACCGGCAGAAGTACTCCACGCGGCGGGCGACCCGCGACTGCGCCCGGCGACCATGCCGCCGCTGGGCATGCTCGGCACGGCCTTCGGCGTGCTGGGGATCCCGTTCGTCATGCTGCTGACCCTGCTGGACAAGGCCCGAGAGGCGACCGAGCAGGTGTCCGGCAACACGCGGGAAGACAAGCGCCGGGCGCGCGACGACGAAGCGCGCCGGCAGGCCCTCGTCGCCGAGCAGGGGCTCGACCGCGTCTTCGACGGCGACTGGACCGGTGAAGCGGGACAGTTCCTGCTGCGCTGGTACGGACATTCCACCCACCATCAGCGTTTCGTCGTCGCGACCGAGAGCGAGATCGTCCTGGCGGCCCCGCCCAAGAGGGTCTCGGTGGGACGCGAGAAGCACATGCGGATCGTGGCCCGACTGGCCGCCGGAGCCGACGGGTCCGCCGCGGAAGCCGCCCTCGTCGACCCGTTCCAGGGCGAGTTCAGGACCCAGCTGCTGCTGCTGACCTTCCGCGACGGAAGCTGGCTCCGGCTGACGACGGAGGAGTTCCGCAGCGAGCTCCACATGCACGCGATCCGCTCGCCCGGACAGCCTCCGGCCGGCAACTGACGTGCCCTACGCGGCCGTTGCGATCCTCGCCCCGATGTGGGGCAGGTCGGCGACGGCCCGCAGGGGGCGGGAGACAGGAGGGCTGGCGCCTCTCGTTGCCCCGCCCCCGGGAACGGCCGCTGCGCCTACTTCCGCGCAGCCTTCCCCAGCTCGTCGTCGATCTGCTCGAACTTGTCCGCGGCGTTGGTCAGGTAGTCGCCCATGCCGTCCAGGCCCTCGAGCGTCTTCTTCGCACCCTCGACGAACTCGTCGAAGTTCTCGTCGAACGCCTTCGACGCGCTCTTCGTGACGAAGCCGGTCTCGACCAGGTTCTTGATGTACTTCTTCAGGCCGTCCAGCTTCTCGTTGAGCTTGTCCTTCTCCTTGACCACGTGCTTGGCCGCGTCACGCATCTCCTGATATGTGACATCAAGGTCCTTGTTGCCAGCCATGAGGCTTTCTCCCAATCAACTCGCCGCAGGGCCAACCCCCGTGGCACCCGTAACGCGGATGGTGTGATCTTCCGCTCTTGCGCCAGCAGCTTACGGGTGGGACCGGTGGGATCCCAGTCGGGTTCAGTCACAGCTCTGCTATGAGCGAGTGCGAAGCCGGACCTGTCCGGGTGCGGGCGGTTCCGTGACGCGGACGGGGGCGGTCGGGCGATGAGGGGCGGGCCCGGGGCGTTGCCTGTGGGAAGGGGGGAGCAGATATCGTCAGGCCCATTGTTCAGCTCCGGGGAGGACGATCGTGCGCCTGACTCTGACCGTCGTCGATCCGTTCGGCGGGGGCTCCGCCGACGTGGTTCTCGACGCCGATCCCGAGTCCACCGTGCGGGACATCGCGGTGGAACTGGCCCGGCAGGTCGGCCACAGCGGGGCGCAGATCATTCCCATCGGCCACCGCCAGCAGGCGCAGCCGCACCAGGTGCCGGGCGGCGGGGCGCCCATGATCTACGTCGACGGGTACGCCGTCGACCCCGCCGCCACCGTCGTCACCTCGCCGCTGCGCGACGGCGCCGTCGTCAGTCTCGACGATCCGGCCGGCTGTCTGCCCGGTGAGCCCTCCGGCCTCGTCGAGCTGCGCGTGGCGAGCGGTGCCGCCGCGGGCGCCGTGCACCGGCTCGGCATCGGACGGTACGACATCGGCAGCGGGCCCGCCGCGTACCTCCGCGTCGACGATCCGGAGATGCCCGCCCGCGCCCTGACGCTGTCCGTCGCGACCGACGGCACCTGCCAGGCCACCCTGCACGGCGAGGAGAAGGACAAGGAGGGCGTCACCCTCGACGGGGAGCCCTTCGGCGTGGAGAAGGAGGAGCCCGAGCCGGCCGGTGCGGTGCCGCCCGAGGGCGAGTCCAAGAAGGACCGGAAGGCGCGGGAGAAGCGCGAGAAGCAGGAGAAGCGGGAGTGGAAGGAGGCACGGGCCAGGGCCCGGGCCGCCCAGGGCCGGCGCGACACCGTGCCGTGGCCGCTCGGCGCGCAGATCGCCCTCGGCAACACCCTGCTCGAACTCGTCCGCTACACGCCGCCGAACGCCGCCCTGAAGTGGTCCGAGGACGGGGCGGGCCTCGACTACAACCGGCCCCCCAGGCTGCGCCCGCCCGAGCGGCAGACCCACTTCAAGCTGCCCAGCCCGCCCCGGGAGTACGAGGCACGTCCGCTGCCGTGGCTGATGGCGCTCTTCCCGCTGGTCGGCGCGGTCGTCGCGGCGATGATCTTCAATCGCTGGTACTACCTGATCATGGCGGGGCTCAGCCCCATCATGCTGTTCGGCAACTACTTCATGGACAAGAAGCACGGGCGCAAGTCCCATGCGAAGCAGGTCAAGGAGTACAAGGAGCACAAGGCGCGGATCGAGAAGGACGCGCAGGACGCGCTGGTCGCCGAGCGGCTCGACCGGCGCGGCGCCGTCCCCGACCCGGCGGCCGTCCTCGCCCTCGGCACCGGCCCCCGTACACGGCTGTGGGAGCGGCGGCGCACCGACGCCGACCATCTGCTGATCCGGTTCGGCACCGGGCGGCTGCCCTCCGAGGTCGTCCTCGACGACCCGGAGAAGGACGAGCACCGGCGCCAGGTGACCTGGCAGATCGAGGACGCGCCGGTCGCGCTGCCGCTGAAGGGCCTCGGGGTGATCGGCATAGCCGGGCCCGGCGACTCGGCGACGGCGCTGGGGCGTTGGGCCGTGGCCCAGACCGCGACGCTGCACAGCCCGATGGACGTGCAGTTCTACGTGCTGACCGAGAACACCTCGCGGGAGAGCTGGGACTGGATGCGGTGGCTGCCGCACGCCAAGCCCTCCGGCGGCCAGGACATCAACCTGCTGATCGGCACCGACGCCGAGACCGTCGGCGCCCGCATCGGTGAGCTGACGCAGATCCTCGACGCGCGCGTGAAGGCCGCCGAGCAGAACAAGAGCCAGGGCGCCACCTTCTCCGACCCCGACATCGTCGTGGTGTGGGACGGTTCGCGGCGGCTGCGGTCCCTGCCGGGTGTCGTACGGCTGCTGCGCGAGGGCCCGGCCGTGCACATGTACGCGCTCTGCCTGGACACCGAGGAGCGGTTCCTGCCCGGCGAGTGCCTGGCGTTCGTGGTCGCCGAGCCGAAGCCCGACCCACTGGCCCACGCCGTCGGCCCCGCCGGCGGCCCGGCCCACCAGGGCGCCCCGCACGCGCCCGTGCCGCCCCAGCAGGCCCCCGGCGGCTTCCCCTCCTTCCAGGCCTGGCACACCACCGCGCCCGAGGCCCGGCAGACCGCCGCCGCACCGGAGTTGCGGCTGCGCGTGGAGATGTCGGGGGCGGAGCGGCTGAGCGACGTGCGGCCCGACTTCGTGACCCCCGCCTGGTGTCTGCGGCTGGCCCGCGCCGTCTCGCCGCTGCGCGACATCAGCGGGGAGACCGAGGACTCCGCGCTGCCCGGGTCGAGCCGGCTCCTGGACGTGCTGCAGCTGGAGCCACCGACGGCCGGCGCGATCACCGCGCGCTGGCAGGCGGGCGGGCAGTCGACGATGGCCGTCATCGGTGAGTCGTACGACGGGCCGTTCGGCATCGACATGCGCAAGGACGGGCCGCACGGTCTGATCGCGGGTACGACCGGTTCCGGTAAGTCGGAGCTGCTGCAGACGATCGTGGCCGCGCTCGCCGTGGCCAATACGCCGGAGAACATGACGTTCGTCCTCGTCGACTACAAGGGCGGGTCCGCGTTCAAGGACTGTGTGAAGCTGCCGCACACCGTCGGCATGGTCACCGACCTCGACGCGCACCTCGTCGAGCGCGCCCTGGAGTCGCTCGGCGCCGAGCTCAAGCGGCGCGAGCACATCCTCGCCGACGCCGACGCCAAGGACATCGAGGACTACCAGGACCTGGTGCGGCGCGATCCGTCGCACGCGCCGGTGCCCCGACTCCTCATCGTCATCGACGAGTTCGCCTCCATGGTGCGCGACCTGCCCGACTTCGTGACCGGTCTGGTGAACATCGCGCAGCGCGGCCGTTCGCTCGGCATCCACCTGCTGCTCGCCACCCAGCGGCCGAGCGGTGTGGTCTCCCCGGAGATCCGCGCCAACACCAACCTCCGCATCGCGCTGCGCGTCACCGACGGCGGCGAGTCCACCGACGTCATCGACTCCCCCGAGGCCGGGCACATCTCCAAGAACACCCCCGGACGCGCGTACGTGCGGCTCGGGCACGCCTCCCTCGTGCCGTTCCAGTCGGGGCGCGTCGGTGGCCGCAGGCCCGGCGCCGCCGACCCGACGGTGCTCGCCCCCTGGGTCGACACCCTCGACTGGTCCGCGCTCGGCCGCGCCTCGCTGGTGAAGCCGAAGGCCGAGGCCCGCGAGGAGGAGGAGATCACCGACCTGAAGGTGCTGGTCGACGAGGTCATCGAGGCCAACCGGACGCTCGGCATCCCCGCCCAGCACAGCCCGTGGCTGCCCGCGCTCGGCGAGACGGTGCTGCTCGACGAGATCCCGGCGCCCGCACCGCGCACGGCACCCGGCGCGCTCACGCCCGCCGCGTACGGCGTCGAGGACCTGCCCGCCGACCAGGCGCGCCGCCCGGTCGTCGTGGACTTCGCGAGCTTCGGCCACCTGATGATCGGCGGCGCCCCGCGCTCCGGCCGCTCGCAGGTGCTGCGGACCATCGCGGGCTCGCTCGCGCGCACGCACTCCTGCGCCGACGTCCACATGTACGGCATCGACTGCGGCAACGGCGCGCTGAACGCGCTGACCCGGCTGCCGCACTGCGGTGCCGTCGTCGGCCGCAACCAGACCGAGCGCGTCGTGCGGCTCATCAACCGCCTCAAGGCCGAACTCACCCGCCGCCAGGACCTGTTGGCGGACAAGGGGTACGCGGACATCGGCGAGCAGCGGACCGACGCGCCCGAGGACGAGCGGCTGCCGCACCTCGTCGTGCTCCTCGACCGCTGGGAGGGCTGGCTGCCCACGCTCGGCGAGATCGACCACGGTTCACTGACGGACGAGGTCACCACGATCATGCGGGAGGGCGCGAGCGTCGGCATCCACATGATCCTCACCGGTGACCGGCAGCTCCTGGTGGGCCGCATCTCCTCCCTCACCGAGGACAAGTACGGCCTGCGGCTCGCGGACCGCTCCGACTTCTCGATGCTCGGCATCCCGGCCCGCAAGGTGCCCGAGGAGATCGCGCCGGGCCGCGCCTTCCGCAACGAGTCGGGCACCGAGACGCAGTTCGCGCTGCTCTCGGAGGACTCCACGGGCCAGGGGCAGGCCGCGGCGATCGCCGCGATCGGCGAGCGGGCCGCCGCGCGCGACGCCGACGTGCCGCGCCACCGCCGCCCGTTCCGCGTCGACACGCTGCCGAGCCGCATCGGCTTCGAGGAGGCGTGGGAGCTGCGCGACCCGGAGGCCTCGCGGTCCCGGCTGTGGGCGCTGGTCGGCATCGGCGGCGACGAGGTCATGGGCCACGGCCCCGACCTGGCGCAGGGCGTGCCGGCGTTCGTCATCGCGGGTCCGGCCAAGTCGGGCCGCTCGACGGTCCTGATGAACATGGCGCGCTCGTTCCGCGCGCAGGGCGTACGCCTCGTCGTGGCCGCCCCCCGCCTGTCACCGCTGCGCGAACTGGAGGGCGCCGAGGGCGTGTTGAAGGTGTTCACCGGCGACGACATCGACGAGGACGAGTTCGAGGAGCTCCTCGAGGAGGCGGACGCGTCCCGCGAGGACCCGGTCGTCGTCCTCATCGACGACGCGGAGATGCTGGAGGACGCGGACGCGGCGAGCCACTTCAAGCGGATCATCCAGCGCGGCGCCGAGCAGGGCCTCGCGCTGGTCCTCGCCGGTGACGAGGAGGACGTCTGCAGCGGCTTCTCCGGCTGGCAGGTCGACGCGAAGAAGGGCCGCCGGGGCATCCTGCTGTCGCCGCAGGACAGTTCCAGCGGCGACCTGATCGGCCTGCGGATCTCCCGCAGCCTGATCGGCGGCCCGATCGCCCCGGGCAAGGGCATGCTGCACCTGGGCAACGGCGAACTCGCCACGGTCACCACTCCGTTGTAGGGCGGGCCACCTCATGGGCGGTTCGGCGAAGAGGACCCGGCGCCGGGCGGCGGGCCCCGCGCTGCGGTACGCGCACGTGCCGGGGGCGCGGACGTCGGGCGGGCGCCCGGGCAGGCGGCGGCCGGCGAAGGAGGGTGAGGGGAGCAACTGGCTCTTCGGCACCCTGATGTTCCTCACCGTGCTCGCCGTGGTGGTCCTGTTCGGCCTGGCGGACATGGCCTGGGGGGCGACGCTGTGGGGTGACGTGGCCCCCGCCTGGCCGGGCGGCGGATACGGCTTCGCGATCACCATCGGGCTGCTCACCCCGCCCGCGGTCGCGGGCATCGTCGCCCCGCTCGGCCGGGCGAACCGGAAGAAGGAGCCCCTCCGCTCCACCGGCTGGGCCGTCGCGGCGCTGCCGGGCGCGGCACTGGCGTGCCTGCTGCTCCTGCTCGACTTCGCGGCGTCCCGGCCCAAGCGCCGCCGCCGGGGACCGGAGTGCTACGCGCACGGCGAGCCCTGCTGGATCCACGAGCAGTACCCCTACCTGTGGGCACCGGGGATCGCGGCGGCCGTGCTCTGCGCGGGGATCGGCGGCCGGCTCGTACTCGGATACGTCAGGAAGCGCCGCGCCCGCCTCGCCCGGCCGGAACCCGGCGTCCCGGAGCCTGCCCCGTCGGCCCCTGCTGCGTCGGAGCCCACTCCGTAGGAGCTCACTCGACCGGGGAGAGTCGCGCCGCGGGGTTCCCCGCACCGGGGTCGTCCGACGTGTAGGCGAGGCTCTTGCCGTCCAGCCGCAGACGGACCGTGTGCGCCGTCTGCGAGCACTGGCTGCCGTTGTCCTCCGCCCCCTCGGCCGCCGCCACGAGGAGCCGCTTCGACGCCGACTTCAGGGTGAGCACGTCCGTGCAGGTGTTGCCGATCGGGTCGTGCTGCACGACCGTGCCGAGCCGCTGCCCCGGCTCCGCCTGGCGCAGGGTGACCGTGAACGTGCCCAGCGGGATCGTGCCGCCGCTCGCGTCGGCCTTGCCGCGCCACGTGCCGAGGTAGGCCGCGGGGACCCCGTCGGCCGTGGGCTCGTCGGAGGCGCTGGGCGGGGCCGTGGCCGCCGGGGGCTGGTCGTGGCCCTGGTCGCCGGCCGCGTTGTCGTCGTCGCCGTCCGGCAGCAGACCGAAGACGAAGACCGAGCCGACGGTGACCGCGGCCATCGCGCCCGCGACCGCGAGGGCGACCGTACAACTCACCCTGCGTCCCCGGCCGTTCTCGCCGCCCGGTACGGAGGTCGCGGCCACGGAGACGGAGAACTTGCCCGGCGCCCGGGTGCCCGCGTCCGCCGGCGCGTCGGAGCGGGGGCCCGGCACGGGCGACGGCGGCGGAGGCGGGGCCTGTGCGGGCGGCGTGGGGCCCGCGAACCCCGTCGTCGGCGCGGCGTACGACGGGTCGGGCGGCCCGAACGTCCCCGGTACGGACGGGGTGTTGAAGGCCACCGGCCCGGACACCGCGTCGGCCGACGCCACCCCGGCGCCCGCCCCGAACCCCGCACCTCCTCCGCCCGGCCTCCCGCCCGAGCCCGAACCCGATCCCGCGCCCGCCCCCGTCTCCAGGTCCAGCAACCGCACCGCCCCCCGGCTCACCCGCTCCACCACCGGCCCCGGCAGCCACCCGGCCGCCACGAGCCGGGCCGCGCCCTGCGGGGCGAGGTGGCGGGCGAGCTCCTCGGGAGCGGGGCGCGCGGACGCGTCCTTGGCGAGGCAGGCGGCCGCGATCTCCCGCAAGTCACTGTCCAGCGGACCGAGTTCGGGCTCCTCGTGGACGACCTTGTAGAGCAGCGCGGCCGACGAGTCACCGGGGAAGGGTGACTCCCCCGTCGCCCCGTACACCAGGACCGCGCCCAGCGAGAAGACGTCCGCCGCGCCCGTGACGCCGCGGCCGAGGATCTGCTCGGGCGCCATGTAGCCCGGCGAGCCGATGGAGGCTCCCGTCGCGGTGAGCGAGGCCGTGCCGTCCGTGGCCCGCGCGATGCCGAAGTCGATGAGGCGCGGGCCGTCCAGCGTGAGCAGGACGTTCGACGGCTTCACGTCGCGGTGCACGAGCCCCAGACCGTGCACGTGCGCCAACGCCTCGGCGAGGCCCGCCCCGAGGACCCGTACGGAGTGCTCGGGCAGCGGACCGCCTTCCCGTACCGCCTCCGTGAGCGAGGGCCCCGCCGCGTACCCGGTGGCGACCCACGGCACGGGCGCCTCCGGATCCGCGTCGAGGACCGGCGCCGTCCAGTCGCCGCCCACCCGGCGCGCGGCGTCGACCTCGCGGCGGAAGCGGGCGCGGAACTCCTCGTCGAGCGCGAAGTGCGGGTGCACGATCTTGACCGCGACGGTGCGGCCGCCCTCGCTGCGGCCCAGATAGACCCGGCCCATGCCGCCCGAGCCCAGTCGGCCGAGGAGCCGGTAGGGCCCGATCACGGTGGGTTCGCCGGCGTCGAGCGGATGCATGACCGTGGCCTCCCCCAGCCGGTGGCGCCGGACGCCCCGCGCGCTCCGGCACCGGGGCTCAGCGTAGTGCGCGCGCCGCCGCGGGAACGTCCGCGGCCGCATTCCCCTCTATCTGGGCGCAATGACCGTATTGGTCGCCTACGTCCCCCGCTCCGAGGTCCCCATGAACCGCCGCCGTCCGTCCCCCACCGCCCTCGCCGCGAGCGTCGCGGCGCTCGCCTCGGCGCTGCTCCTGTCGGCCTGCGCCTCGGACAAGGGCGAGCCGGTGCGGTTCGACGGCCCGGGCCCGTCGGGCGCCACCCGGCAGGCGAAGGGCGCCGCGGCCGACAGGACGCTCCTGCCCACGGGGCCGCGTTCGGAGTTCACGACCGCGAACACTTTGGAGGACGGCACGAAGATCGGCGTGACGACACTGCAGGGCAAGAAGTCCGGATTCACCGGCAAGGTATGGGTCTGGGCGCCGAAGCAGTACTTCGACCCGAAGTACGCGCACAGCGGCTTCCCCGTCCTGATAGCCCTGCCCGGCGGCAACGGCTATCCCACCAATTACTGGATGGGGACCGACCTCAAGCTGGAGAGCAGCATCGCCGAGTGGTCCCGGCAAGGGAAGAGCCTGCCGTTCGTCGTGGTGATGCCCGTACTCAATCCGGACGCGGAGCACTATGACGACGGCAGTGATATTCCGGGCCGGCCGCGAATGGGCACGTGGATGACGGAGGACGTGCCCGCTTTTGTGAAGGCGAATTTCCGCACCTTCCGCTCGCGCGACGGCTGGGCCTTCATGGGCTCCTCGTCCGGCGGCTTCGTCGGCCTCAAGTCCGTCCTGCAGCACCCGGAGAAGTTCCGTGCCGTGATCGCGAGCGGTCCCGACACCGTGCCCGACTCCCCGCTCTGGGCGGGCCACGAGAAGGAGCGGCAGGCCAACGACCCCGGGCGGCTGGCCCGGCGGCTGGCCGAGCGCGGCGGCCCCGAGGTCGACGTCGCCTTCCAGATCGGCACCCGGGAGTCGGGCCGGGCGAGGCTGCGGACCTTCATGAAGAACTACGGCAAGGGCCCGGTGAAGACGCGGCTCAACGTCATCCAGGGCGGCGGCCACAACGCGCGCTCGTACGTGCCCGGCATGGCCGACGGCCCCATCCAGTGGATCAGCGAGCACATGCAGGCGCCGATCCCGGCGGGCTGAGCCGCGCTAGGGCTCCAGGAGCTCCACCCGTACGTCCGCGGGGAAGCCCGTCGTCGGCCCGACCCGGCGGGCGAACTCGGTGACGCCCTCCAGCTGCGCGCCGCCGAAGCGGAAGTCGAGCGTCGTGAAGTACTCCTCCAGGACGCCGGCGTCGAAGGACTCCCAGCGCGCGGCCTGCTCGGCGACCTTCGTGAGCTCGTCGAGGGAGAGGTCGCGGGACGAGAGGAACGCCTTGTGGACCTCGCGCACCACCTCCGGCTCACGCGCCGCGTAGTCGCGCCGGGCGGCCCAGACGGCGAAGACGAACGGCAGGCCCGTCCACTCCTTCCACATCCGCCCGAGGTCGTAGACGTCCAGGCCGAGCCGGGGCCCGTCGATCAGGTTGGCGCGCAGCGCGGCGTCGCCGATGAGGACCGCGGCGTCCGCCTCCTGCATCATCAGGCCCAGGTCGGGCGGGCAGGTGTAGTAGTCGGGCCGCACGCCGTAGCGCTCGGTGAGCAGCAGCTGGGCGAGGCGCACGGAGGTGCGCGAGGTCGAGCCGAGCGCGACCCGGGCGCCGTCCAGCCGGTCCAGCGGCACCTGCGAGACGATCACGCAGGACATGACGGGGCCGTCGCAGCCGACCGCGAGGTCGGGGAAGGCGACGAGGTCGTCGGCGTTCTTGAGGAACTCGACGAGCGTGACCGGCGCGATGTCGAGCTCGCCCCCGACCAGCTGCTCGCTGAGCTTCTCCGGGGTGTCCTTGGTCAGCTCGAAGTCGAGGAGCGTCCCGGTCCGCGCGAGCCCCCAGTACAGGGGCAGGCAGTTCAGGAACTGGATGTGACCGACGCGCGGCCGGGGGATGCGGCGGGAGCCGTGTCGCTGTTCGGCGCCTGCCCCCGCGGAGGCGTCCAGGGGAGAATTGTCCACATCGGGGAGGCTAGCCCCCATGCGGTACGGTCCGGGCGCCGGGCCCCCGACGCGCTCACCGTCAACCCCGTCGGATGCCTCGTCAAACCTCCGGGTGACGTGATCTTGCCCCCTATTGCATTCCCGTGCCTGCGTGCTAAGCTCGCCGCAAGTTGCAGTTTGGTTTCCCTTGCAGTACAGAGCCTGCGGAGCATGTAACTCCGCGGGCTCTCGTCGTTTTCAGACTTATGCAGTTGTTTAAACAATCGCTGGTTCTGGAGCAGGGCAACCCTTTGGCCCAAGGAGGGCTTATGGCTACCGGAACCGTGAAGTGGTTCAACGCTGAAAAGGGCTTTGGCTTCATTGCCCAGGAAGGCGGCGGCCCGGACGTCTTCGTCCACTACTCCGCGATCAACGCGAACGGCTTCCGCTCCCTTGAGGAGAACCAGGCCGTTTCCTTCGACGTGACGCAGGGTCCGAAGGGCCCGCAGGCGGAGAACGTCACCCCGATGTAATCGGGCGCCTCACGTGAGTGGGGCGTGTGGTTGCTCCGGTGACAGATCCGGAGATGGATAGCAGTACCCAAGGAGCCCTGCTCCTCCGCCTCGGCGGGGGAGGCGGGGCTCCTGCCTTTTTCTGGCCCCTGGGCCTCGGGTGGGGGGCGGAGTTGGTTCGGGGGGTTCTCGTGGTTCGCCGGGTGCCGCTTGTGGGGGTTGCGCGCGCAGTTCCCCGCACCCCTTTGGGCCCCTGCGGGGCCCTCAGGGCGGCTCCGGGGCCGATCAGGTGTGTTGCATGATCATGACGAAGGTGGTTTCCGGGGTCAGGGCCTCGTACGAGTGGTGGACGTCGCCCCGGTAGGACATGTAGTCGCCCGGGGACAGTTCCACCTCCTCGCCCCTCGGGCCCGCCAGGAGGCGGCCCGTGCTGATGACCAGGTGTTCGACCGAGCCCGGGATGTGCGGGTCCGATGCGCGCGGGGCGCCCGGCTCCAGGGCGCCGTGGTAGATGTCGCGCCGTACGCCGGTCGGGCCCGCGGAGAGCAGCGTGCCCGCGTACGAGGAGTTCTCCGCCAGCATGGTCGGGCCCTCGCCCGCCCTGATCACCGTCACCGCGGGGGCGGGTGACTCCACCAGCACGCTGAACGGCACCCCGAGCGCCACCGCCAGCGCCCACAGCGTCTCGATGCCGGGGTTGCCGGTGGCCGCCTCCAGCTGGGACAGCGTGGACTTGGCGATGCCGGCCCGTTTGGCCAGCTCCGAGAGGGACAGTCCGGCCCTGGTGCGCTCGCGGCGCAGGGCCGCGGCGACCCATTCGCGCGGCATGCGGGACCCGTTGTCGGTCATCAGTCGCTTCTCCTCGGGCTCTCCCCGTAGCGTTCGGTGCGGCGGTCCGATCGTTCGGCTTGACGAACAGCACCCGCCTTGTTCATCCTACGACGTATGCGTTCGCCACACCGAACAGACGGGCCGACCCACCGAACGAGCCGAGAAGGTGGTGGTCTCGTCCGTCTCTCCGATCTGCCGCCCGGGGTGCTCCGCGACATCGCCCTCGTCTGGGTCGCCGACGCCGTCGTCGGTCTCTCCTTCGGCGCCATCGCCGTCGCCGGCGGGCTCCCGCTGTGGGTGCCGGTGGTCATGTCGCTGCTCGTGTACGCGGGCTCCGCCCAGTTCAGTGCCGTCGGCATCCTCACCGCGGGCGGCGGGCCCGTGGCGGCGGCCGCCACCGGGCTGCTGCTCAACTCCCGCACGGCGGCGTTCAGTCTGGCGCTCGCCGACGACCTCGGCCGGTCCTGGACGGCCCGGCTGATCGGCGCGCACCTCGTCACGGACGAGACCGCGGCGTTCGTCCTCGCCCAGCGGGGCCGGGCGCAGCGCAAGGCCGCCTTCTGGATATCCGGGGCCGGGCTCTTCGTCGCGTGGAACCTGAGCGTGCTCGGGGGCGCGCTGGCCGGTTCCGCGCTCGGCGACACCGACCGGCTCGGGCTCGACGCCGCGTTCCCCGCGGTGCTCCTCGCGCTGGTGCTGCCCGCGCTGCGCGGTGACAGCGCGGCGCGTCGGGCCTCGGCGGCCGGGGCCGTCATCGCGGTCGTCGCCGCGCCGCTGCTGCCCGCCGGGGTGCCGGTGCTGCTCGCCCTGCTCGGGCTGCTCGCCGCGCGGCGCGGGCCCCGCCGTCCCCGTACCGCCTCGTCGAGGAGCGCCTCATGAACGCCACACTCGCCTGCGTCCTCGTCCTCGCCGCCGGCACGTACGTCTTCCGGCTCGCCGGGCCCGTCCTGCACGGACGCGTCGAACTGCCCGCCCGGGTCCAGGAGTTGCTGACCGTCGGCGCCACGGTGCTGCTCGTCGCCCTGCTCGCCACCGGCGCGCTCACCGAGGGGCAGGAGTTCGCCGGGTGGGCCAGGCCCGCCGGGGTGCTGGCCGGCGGGGTGCTCGCCTGGCGCAGGGCGCCCTTCGCCGTGGTCGTGGTGGGCGCCGCGGGGGTCACGGCGCTGCTGCGCCTCGCGGGGGTTCACTAGCGCCCGCGCCGGCCGTGGGGTCCGGGGCCACCCCGCGCTCGTAGAGCTCCTCCACCACCTGTGCGTACCGTTCCGTCACCGCCTTTCTGCGGACCTTCAGGCTCGGGGTGAGCAGGCCGTCCTCGATCGTGAAGTCCTCGTCGAGGACGGCGAATCCGCGGATGCGGGCGGGGCGCGAGGCGGCGGCGTTGGCGGTGGCCACGGCCTCCTCGACCAGGGCCCGGACCCGTGGGTCGCGGGAGGCGGGGGAGGTCAGCGTCAGCCCTTCCCTGGCCGCCCAGGCGGCCACCTCCTCCGTGTCGAGCGTGATGAGCGCGACCGGGTAAGGGCGGCGGTCGCCGACCAGCACGGCGCGCGAGACGAACCGCGCGTTCTGGATGGCCAGTTCGCTCAGCGAGGGCGTGAGGTTCTTGCCGCCGGAGGTGATGATGAGGTCCTTCTTGCGGCCGGTGATCGTGAGGTATCCGTCCGCGTCCAGCGCGCCCAGGTCGCCGGTGTGCAGCCAGCCGTCCTCGTCGAGGGCGTCACCGGTCGCCTCCGGGTTGCCGTGGTAGCCGGGGAAGACCATGGCGCCCCGGGCCAGCACCTCCCCGTCGTCGGCGATGCGCAGCTCGACGCCGGCCACCGCCCGGCCCACGGTGCCGTACCGCACCGCGCCCGGGTGGTTGAGGGTGAGGACGCCCGCCGACTCCGTCATCCCGTACCCCTCGTAGACCTCGACGCCGCAGGCCCGCAGGAAGTCGACGGTGTCCGGCGCGATCGGCGCACCGCCGGTCAGCGCCCACCGGACGCGTCCGCCCAGCGCCTGCCGGACCAGGGAGTAGAGCGCCTTGTCCGCCTCCTCGTACGCCTCCCGCAGCTCCTCCGGGAGGGCGCCGTCGGCGGCGAGGACCCCGATGCGGACGGCCTCCTCGAACCGCTCGCGCCCGCCCTCCTGCGCCTCGGCGAGCGAGAGCACCACCGAGCGCACCTTCTCGAACAGCCTGGGCACGGACGGCAGATGGGTGGGCCGCGCCTCGGCGAGCTCGGCGACGACGTCCTCGACGCGCCCGCCGAAGAAGGTGAGCGTGCCGCCCCCGATGAGCGTCGTGAACTCGATGAGCTGGGCGAGCAGATGGGCCAGCGGCAGATAGAGGTAGGTCGAGTCGCCGGGTCCGCCGTCGACCAGCGGGACCGTGGCCGCCTGCACGGCCAGCAGATTGCCGTGCGTGAGCAGACAGCCCTTGGGCGGGCCCGTGGTGCCCGAGGTGTAGATGATGGTGGCCAGGTCCCCGCCCCGGCGCGCCCGCGCGCGCTCCGACAGGGCTTCCTGGGAACCGAGTTCTCGCGGCTCGTCCGTCATCAGGGTCACGTGCCGCACCCCGGGCAGCCGCCCCTCCCCCCGCAGCCGCTCGACCTTCGCCGCCTGCGCCGCGTCCTCGCAGAGCACCACCGACGCGCCGGAGTCCGACAGCACCCAGGTGACCTCCGCGTCGCCCGCCGTCGGATACACCGGCACCACCACCGCGCCCGCCGCCAGGGCGCCGAAGTGCGCGCACGTCCACTCCGGGCGGGTCTCGGCGAGGATCGCCACGCGGTCGCCCGCGCGGACCCCGAGCGCCAGCAGTGCCCGGCCCACCCGGCGCGCGGCGTCCCTGAGCCCGTCGTACGACAGCTCGGTCCACTCCCCCGCGCGCCGGAACCGCAGGGCGGGCAGGGCGCCGTGGCGTCGGGCCGCCCACTCCGTCAACAGGGCCAGTGTGGCGGGGAGTTCGGGCGGCTCGGGCGGTTCCTTCCGGGTCTGCTGCATGGGTACGACGCTAGGGAGCGCGCCCGGCGCCCGGGATGACGGGAAACGTCAGCCCCGCTGACCGGGACGCTCACGCGGTGTTCTGGCGCGGCGCCACCGGCGCTAACGTCGTGGCATGGCCAGGCGGACGATCACCGTGCACCATGTGCGGGCCGTGCTGCGCGGCGCCGAGCGCAGCGGCGTGGACACCGTGCCGCTGCTGCGGGGCGCGCAGATCCCTCCGCTGCTCCTCGGCGACGACCGGGCCCGGGTCACCGCGCCCCAGTTCGCCCGCCTCTTCTGGGAGTTGTACCGGGTCACCCAGGACGAGTTCCTCGGCCTCGGCGCCGCCGTCAGCAGGCCCGGCACGTTCGCGATGATGTGCCAGGCCTCGCTCGGCTGCCGGGACCTGGGCGCCGCCGTGCACCGCGGCACCACCTTCTACGGACTCTTCCCCGGCGGTCCCGACCTCGTCCTGGAACGCCGCGCCGACGAGGCGGTGTTCGGCGTCCGCAACGACCTCGAACAGGACTACTTCCTCGCCGAGTGCCTCGTCATCATCTGGCACCGCCTCTGCAGCTGGCTGATCGGCCGCCGCATCCCGCTGCGCTGGGCCGCGTTCGGCCATCCACCGCCCCCGCACAAGGACGAGTACGAGCTGCTCTTCGGCTGCCCGGTGCGGTTCGGCGCCGGGCGCACCGGCGCGGGCTTCGACCCGCACTGGCTGGACGCCCCGCTGATCAGGGACGAGGACGCGCTGGACGAGATGCTGCGCCGGGCGCCCTTCGAGCTGCTCACCCGGCGCGAGTACGGCACGACCGTCGCCGAGCAGGTGCGCCGTGCCCTCGCCCACGCGCTGCGCTCCTCGCCGCGGCTGCCCTCGCTCGGCGAGATCGCGGCGCGGCTCGCGGTGAGCCCGGCGACGCTGCGCCGCAGGCTCGCCCAGGAGTCCACCTCGTACCAGCAGCTCAAGGACGCGGTGCGGCGCGACGCCGCCATCGCCGGTCTGGTCGAGGGCCGCGAGCCGATCGCGGAGCTCGCCGCGCGGCTCGGGTTCTCCGAGGACACGGCCTTCCACCGGGCGTTCCGACGGTGGACGGGGACGACCCCGGGGGCGTACCGGACCGAGACGGAACGGCCGCCGGGCCGCGGGAGCTGAGCCGCTTCGCCGTCGCCCACCGGGCCGGCCGGGTGGTGGGCCGCCGTTCCGGCATGGCGGTCCTGCCTCCGGAGCGGCGGGGTGGGAGGCTGCTCGGGTCCACTCGCGTCGGCGTCCGTCCGGCCCGCTCGTACCGCCGCCGCGCCCGGAGCCCGCGCCGCCTCGGTGAACGCGGCGCCGGGGCGCCGCCCTGAACACCCGCGTACCGGGTGGGCGCCCCGGGTCAACGAAGGTGAGCGTCCCGGTCAGCCCCGAACTTACTCGCAGGTCAGTACGGTCGTTGCCGTACCGCCCCACCCCCTGAGAACAGTTGGGAGTGCCGCATGCACACACGCACCAGCGCCCGAGCCAGAGCGTGGGCCGTGGTGGCCGCGCTCGGACTGACGGCCGTCACCCCGCTCACCGCGGCGCACGCCGACGACCGCGCCGCCGCCGGTTCCCCCGGCGACGTCGTGAGCTCCGCGCCGAGCAGCTTCCACCCCCTGCCGGGGCAGCCGACCAACACCAAGGCCTGGAAGATCGCGTACCGCTCGACCACGGCCACCGGAGCGCCGAACACCGTCACGGGCACGGTCATCGTGCCGCAGGACGGCAGGAAGGGCCCGCGCCCGCTGATCACCTACGCCGTCGGCACCGTCGGCGTCGCCGACCGCTGCGCCCCCAGCGCCGGCTTCCCCGACGGCACCGCCGTGGAGGCCAACCTCATCCAGCAGCTCACCCTGCGCGGCTGGGCGGTGGCCGTCACCGACTACGAGGGCCTCGGCACCCCCGGCGACCACACGTACACGGTGGGCCGCGCCGAGGGCCAGGCCATGCTGGACGCCGCACGCGCCGCGATCCGGCTGCCGGAGGCGGGCCTCGGCACGGACACGCCGGTCGGCATCATGGGGTACTCGCAGGGCGGCCAGGCCTCGTCGTGGGCGGCCGAACTGCACGGCTCGTACGCGCCCGATCTCGACGTCAAGGGGACGGCGACCGGCGGCGTCCCGGGCGACCTGCTGAAGGTGGCGAAGTTCAACGACGGCGGTTACGGCTCGGGCCTGATCTTCATGGCGGCGATCGGCCAGAACGCGGCGTTCCCGGAGCTGAAGCTCGACTCCTACCTCAACCCGTTGGGCCGCACTCTCGTCGGGGCGATGAAGAACACCTGCGTCGCGGACGGAGCGGTGCTCGGCTCGTTCAAGACGATCGCGTCGATGACCACGAAGAACCCGCTCGAACAGCCCGACTGGCAGCGGCGGCTGAACGAGTCCAAGGTCGGCACGGTCAAGCCGGACGCGCCGGTGTACCAGTACCACGCGCTCGGCGACGAGCTCATCCCGTACGGCGTCGGCAGGCAGGTGCGCGAGGACTGGTGTGCGCGCGGCGCGAACGTGGAGTGGCACACGGTGCCGGTCGGCGAGCACGTCAGCGGAGTGATCACGCAGAGCCCGTTCGCGGCGCAGTGGCTGGCGGACCGGTTCGCGGGGAGGGTGGCGCGCGGCAACTGCTGAACGTCCGCCGCGCCGCGGAAAACAAGTGGGCAGCGTCCCGCCGTCCCCCTAGGATCTTCGAGTTCGCAGGGATCGTTCTCAGGGTTCCTGCCGTGCTTCGAGAACCGGGGGGACTTCTCGTCATGCTGATCATGCCCACGGCCCTGGCTCTGCTGGCCCTGTTCGTCCTGGCGATGAAGGCGACCGACACGGGGCCGCCGCGCGGGGCGGCGGAGCCGGACATCGAACCGGAGGGGCCCGTCCAGGGAGCCGCCCGATGACCGCACGCCCCCCGCAGCCCCCGTCCGGACCGCTGACGTCTCCCGCGGCGCCACTGACACCTGCCGTCGCGTCGCTGACGCCTCCGCCCGGCGACCCGTCGCTGGCCGATCCCGCGCCCGGCCCCGACTTCGTCACTCCGGTGGACCACGTCTTCGTCCGCACCCACCTGGGGCTGCCCGACGTCGACGTCGCGGAGTGGTCCCTGACGGTGGAGGGCCTGGTCGAGCGCCCCCTGCGTCTGGACCTGGCGGCGCTCCTCGCGCTCCCGTCCGAGCGGCTCACCGCCGTGCACGAGTGCTTCGGCAGCCCGTTCCGTCCCGACGTGCCGACGCGCGCGGTGACGAACGTGGAGTGGACGGGGCTGCGGCTGGCCACGCTCCTCGACCGCGCGCGCCCGCTGCCCACGGCCCGGCACGTCGTTCTCGAGGGCGCGGACACCGGCTCGTTCGGGGACGAGGAGGGCATCTCGTACCTGAAGGACCTCCCCCTGGAGACGGCGCACCGCCAGGTGTTCCTGGCCCACGGCATGAACGGCGAGCCGCTGCGCGCCCCGCACGGCCGGCCGCTGCGGGCCGTGGTCCCCCGCATGTTCGGCACGAACTCGGTGAAGTGGCTGACCAGGATCGTCCTGACGGACGAGCGGCCCCGGCACATGTTCACGACGACGTACTACACCCGGACCCTGCCGGGCGACGACGCGCCGCGGCCGGTGCGCGAGGTCGACGTCAACAGCAAGATCCTCTCGCCCGCGCCGGGCGCCGAACTGCCCCCGGGCACGGTGACGTTCAGGGGGCGTACGTGGTCCACGACCGAGGTCGTCGGCCTCGACCTCTCCGTCGACGGCGGCCCGTGGGAGCCGGCCGTCCTCGACGCCCTGGGCTCCGAGCCGGCCTGGCAGGGCTTCTCCCTGCGGCGCACGCTCGCGCGGGGCGCGCACACGGTCCGCTCGCGGGCGCGGGACGCGCGGGGGCGGGTGCAGCCGCCGCCGGGTTCGCGGAACTCGGTGCATGAGGTGGCGTTCACGGTGCGGTAGCGCCGGCGCGCGGGGTGGGGCCGGGTAGTGCGGGGTGATGCGGTGCGGTGCGCTGCACGCTGCTTCACGAGGAGGTGGCGGAGGCAAGCTCCGCGCCCGGCTTCGGGGCCGACGAGGCGCAAGCCGACTCCGATCCCGACGCCGGGGCCGACGAGGCGGGCGCCTCCGAGGCCGTCGTGGAGGACGCCTTCGGGGCCGGCTGCGACACCGTCTCCGTACGCGGCAGCAGCCACGCGGCCAGCGCCGTCGTCACGCACAGGGTGACGCCCACGACGACGAGCCCCGTGTGCATCCCGGCGAGCGAGAACCCGGCGGCGCCTTCGCCCTCGCCACCGCCCGCGAGCAGCGCCCCGAAGAGGGCCACGGACATCGCGCCGCCCGTCTGGCGCAGGGAGTTGAGCAGACCGGACGCGGTGCCCGCGCGCTCGCCGGGGACGCTGTCCATCAGCTGGGCGGTGAGCGCGGGGACGGCGAAGGCGCCGCCGAGGCCGGTCGGTACGAGCAGGACGAGGACGAGCCACAGCGGCGTACCGGCGTTCAGCGGGACCAGCACGAACATGGCGAGGGCGAGGACCGCCTGCCCGATGACGATGACCCGGCGCCGGCCGAACCGCTCGGCGGCCCGCGGCGAGACGAGGTTGGTGGCGGTGATGAACACGGCGAGCGGCACGAACATCAGCCCCGCCCCGACGCCCGACATGCCGCGCAACTGCTGGTAGTAGAGGCCGAGGAGGAAGGTCACGCCGTAGAACCCGGCGTTGACCGCGAAGCCGACCGCGAGGGCGACGGCGACCGGACGCCGGCGCAGCAGGGCGAGCGGGACCATCGGCGCGCGGTGCCGCTTCTCGGCGGCGTGGAAGCCGATGCCGGAGGCGAGCGCCACGGCGAAGGCGCCGAGCACGGGCGCGCTGGTCCACCCCAGGTGCCCGCCCTCGATGACCGCGAACGCGAGCCCCGCGAGAGTGAGGACGGCGGTCACCTGACCGGCGAGGTCGAGCGGCGCGGGCCGGCGCGGCGAGGGGGCGGTGCGGGCCAGCAGGGCGAGGATCACGGCGCCGACGGGCAGGTTGAGCAGGAAGACCGAGCGCCATCCCGCGCTCTCGGTGAGGATGCCGCCGAGCACGGGGCCGACCGCGACGGCCACGGATCCGCCCACCGTCCACAGCGCGATGGCGCGGGCGCGCCGGCGCGGGTCGTCGTAGGCCTGCCGGATCAGCGCGAGGGACGCGGGCATCACGACGGCGGCACCGGCGCCCTGGGCGACGCGTGCGGCGATCAGCGCGCCGATGCCGGGGGCGAGGGCGCAGGCCAGCGAAGCCGCGGTGAAGAGCCCGACGCCCCAGGCGTACGCCCGCCGCGCCCCCGCCCGGTCGGCGAGCGCCCCGGCGGACAGCATCAGCGCGGCGAACATGAGGGTGTAGGCGTCGACGACCCACTGGAGCCCCGCCATGCCGCCGTGCAGGGTGGCGCGGATGTCGGGCAGCGCGATGTTCACGGCGGTGACGTCGATGGTGATGACGGTGAAGCCGAGCAGCGAGGCGACAAGGGCCAGCGAGGAGGACCGGGCCTTGGTGGGCGGGCCGGGGTGCCGGGCGAGTGACATGGGGCTCCTACGGTTACGTGATCGCCGCTCCGCGGCGGGGTGTGCGCTCACAGCGGGTGCGGCGCAACGGCCCCGCCGCGGAGCGGCGAAGAGGACCGCCGGACGGGATCGGTCTCGGGGGCCGCGGCCGGCGAGACACGCCACCTGGGCCCCGGACCACCGTGCCGTCCGGACATCCCCTACTCTGCGCCGATCCCGCCCGCCGTGGCAGGCCGCACCTCACCGGGGTCCCGCGTTCCAGGCCCTGACACAGCCCCCCACGCCGGACCCCCGCCAGGGACAATGGCCGCATGACGGAAAGCACAGCGAGCCCGGCCACCCCGGCGGCCCCGACCGCCCAGGCCCCCGCCCCCGCCCAAGCCGCCGGCACCGGCAACGGCACCGGCACCGGCACGGAACTGGGCCGCTACCTCCGCGCCCGCCGCGCCCGCGTGACCCCCGCGGAGGCGGGCCTCCCGGCCGGCACCGGCCTGCGCCGCACCCCGGGCCTGCGCCGCGAGGAGCTCGCCACCCTGGCCGGGGTGAGCGTCGACTACTACACGCGCCTTGAGCGCGGCCGTGAGACGAACCCCTCGCCCCCCGTCATCGACGCCCTCGCGCGCGCCCTGCGCCTCACCGGCGACGCCCACGACCGCCTGCGCGACCTGGCCGAACTGGCCTCCGGCCGGCTCACGGAGCCGCACCCCACGGCCGACCACACGGTGCGCGACTCCACTCTGCGCATGCTGGACGCGGTGGCCCCGCTCCCCGCGTACGTGGTGAGCCGGCACAGCTACATGCTGGCCGCCAACGCCCCCGGCAAGGCCCTGCTCCCCGGCCTCTGGGACTGGCCCGACGAGCAGCGCAACGTCCTGCGGTACCTCTTCCTGCACCCCGTGGGCCGCGTCCTGTACCAGCCGTGGGAGGCGACCGTCGCCAAGTCGGTCTCGCACCTGCGCGCGATCGGCGGCACCGACACCGACTCGCCCGAACTGCGGAACCTGGTCGGCGAACTCCTCCTGAAGTCACCCGAGTTCGCCCGCATATGGGAGCGGTACGACGTGTGCGAGCGCGGCGGCGGCACCAAGTCGTTCGAGCACCCGGACGTCGGCGCGATGACCCTCACGTACGAGGTGATGACGCTGGCGCGGACGGGCGGCCAGCGCCTGGTGGTCTACCAGGCCCCGCCCGGCACCCCGGACGAGAAGGCGATGCTGAACCTGACCTGACCCCGCACCCCGCACCCGGGACCCGGCCCCGGGCCCCCGCTCACTCGGCCGCGCACGAGCTCCCGTTCTTCGGCATCTCCCCGTACAGCAGGAACCCGTCCACCTTCTCCTGCACGCACTTGGAGCCGAGGTAACCGGTGTGCCCGTCACCCTTGTTGTCCAGGACGACGGCCTGCGGCCCGAGCCGGCGCGCGGTCTCCTCGGTCCACCGGTACGGCGTGGCCGGGTCGCCCCGCGTGCCGACGAGCAGCAGCTTCGGCGTCTTCACGTCCCGTACGTCGTCCCGGATGTAGCGGGTCCCGGCCGGCCGGCCGAAGCACAGCAGGACCGGCATCATCATCGACTTGCCGAAGACCGGCGACGCCTCGTCGAACTCCTTCTGGAGCCTGCCGATCTCCTTCTCGATATGGGCGGCGTCGGGCCGGTCGGGGTCGTCGGCGCAGTTCACGCCCATGAGGGCGGCGGTCAGGTTGTCCGCGGGCACCTCGTCGCCGGACAGGTCGCCCGCGGCCCCGCCGGGCAGCACCCCGCCCGGCAGCCCGCCGCTCATCCGGATCAGCGCCCGCGGGTCCCCGTCGGCGAGCAGCGCGCCGAGGGCCTGGGACAGCGCGGGCCAGGCCTGCCGGCTGTACAGGGCCTGGCTGAGCACGCCGACGACGTCCTGACCGGTGAACTCCTGGCCGTCCATGGACTGGAGCGGCATCTCGTCCATCTGCTCGACGAGCTTGACCATGCCGGCCCGCGCGGAGCGGGAGTCGGTGCCGAAGACGCACCCGGCGTTCCCGGTGCACCAGGCGAGGAAGTTGTCGAGGGCGGTCTGCCGGCCCTCGGCGGTGGCGAGGGACTGCGCGGCGACGGGCTCGGTCAGCGTGTCCACGCCGTCCAGCGTCATCCGCCCGACCTTCTTCGGGAACTGGGCGGCGTAGACGGCGCCGAGCCGCGTCCCGTACGAGAACCCCAGGTAGTTGAGCTTCTTGTCGCCGAGGGCCTGTCGCATCACGTCCATGTCGCGGGAGACGTTGACGGTCCCCATGTGTGCGAGGACCGGCCCGGACCGCTTCTCGCACTCCTCGGCGACCTTGCGCAGCTCCTTCAGGACGGCGGCCGGGTCGTCCGGGTCCCCCGCGGCGGGGTCGGTGCCCTGATCGGCGTCGCCGCAGCTGACGGGCTCGCTCAGGCCGACGCCGCGCGGGTCGAAGGAGACGATGTCGTACTCCTTGCTCAGGAAGTCGAACTCCTTCTGCGCGCCGGCGAGCGCGGAGACGCCGGGACCGCCGGGGCCGCCGAAGTTCAGGAGCAGGGAGCCGCGGGGCGTGCCGCTCGCGCTGGACTTCAGCCGGATCATCGCGATGTCGACGCTTCCGCTGCCCGGTCTGGCGTAGTCGATCGGTACGGAGACGTGCCCGCACCGGAAGTCCTTGGCCCCGCCGGTGGCCTCCGCCATGGCCTCGGTGCCGCCCTTGCACGCGGCCCATTTGATCTTCTGCGTGTAGTAGCGCGACAGGTCGGGCCGTCCGCTGCCGCCGCCGTCGGCGACGGCAGCGGCCGAGGCCAGGCCCGGCACTCCCGCTCCCACGACGGCCAGCACGGTGACTCGGGCTATGGCACCAGCTCCACGCACGGCAACCTCCCTGGGTATGCCCCTCGCTCACCCTAAGGGCGCCCCGGGCCCCTCGCCCGTTCAGCGCAGGGTGACCGTACGCGCACACCCGCTACTCTCCGTGCCGGGCGGCGTCTCCCTCAGTCCCGCTCCAGGATCGCCGTGACCCCCTGCCCGCCCGCCGCGCAGATGGAGACGAGCCCCCGCCCCGGCCGCCCCCGCTCGGCGAGCAGCTCGGCCAGGGTGGCGACGATCCGGGCGCCGGTCGCCGCGAACGGGTGACCGGTGGCGAGCGAGGACCCGGCGACATTCAGGCGCGCCCGGTCCACGGCGCCGAGGCCCCGCTTCCCCCAGGCGGCGAGCGTGGCGAGCACCTGCGAGGCGAAGGCCTCGTGCACCTCCACGAAGTCGAAGTCGCCGAGTCCGAGGCCGGCGCGCTCCAGCATCCGGGGCACCGCGTACGCGGGCGCCATCAGCAGCCCGTCCTCGCCTCCCGCGACATCGCCGTGGACGAAGTCCACCGCCGCGCTCTCGCAGGCGACGAGGTACGCGAGCGGTTCGAGTCCCCGCGCCGCGGCCCACTCCTCGCTGCCGAGCAGGGCGACGGCGGCGCCGTCCGTCAGCGGGGTGGAGTTGCCCGCGGTCATGGTCGCGTCCGGCGCGCCGGTGCCGAACACGGGCTTCAGCCGGGCGAGCGCCTCCGTGGTCGACCCTGGCCGCAGGTTCTGGTCCCGCGCGAGCCCGCGGAACGGCACGACGAGACGGTCCATGAACCCCCGCTCGTACGCCGCCGCGAGCCGCTGGTGACTGGCCGCCGCGAGCTCGTCCTGCGCCGCGCGCGAGATGCCCCAGGCGCGGGCGGTCACCGCGGCGTGCTCGCCCATGGAGAGGCCGGTGCGGGGTTCGGCGTTGCGCGGGATGTCCGGCACGAGATGGCGGGGACGCACCCGCCCCAGGGCCCGCAGCCGGCCCCCGGGTGTCCTGGCCCGGCGGGCGGCCAGCAGGATCCTCCGCAGCTCGTCGTTGACCCCGAGGGGCGCGTCGCTCGCCGTGTCCGCCCCGCCGGCGACGCCCGAATCGAGCTGCCCGAGCATGACCTTGTTGGCGACGGTGACGACGGCCTGGAGCCCGGTGCCGCAGGCCTGCTGCAGATCGAAGGCGGGGGTGCGGGAGTCGAGGGCCGAGCCGAGGACGACCTCGCGGGTGAGGTTGAAGTCCCGGCTGTGCTTGAGCACGGCGCCGGCGACGAACTCCCCGACGGCGCCCGGCCCGTGGAGCCCGTACCGCTCCACGAGGCCGTCGACGGCGGCGGTCAGCATCTCCTGGTTCGACGCGGTGGCGTACGGCCCGTCGGACCGCGCGAACGGTATGCGGCTGCCGCCCAGCACGGCGACCCGGCGCACAGAGGGAAGACTCATGTCTCGACCAGCTCCTGACCCTTGAGTAACCTTACTCAGAAGTAAATTTACGACCGAGCTGGGAGTTGGACAATGGCCGACCGCTACCTGACCTTCACCGCCACGGCACCCGGCCGCTTCCTCACCCGCCGCCTGGGCCTCCCCCAGCCGACACCCCTGCGCCGCTGGAGCCGGGAACACCCCTCTCTGAACGGCGAGTTGCTGCTCCTGACGACAGGCGCATCCCCGTACGCGAAGGACCTCCCGACCCTCCTGACGTCGACGGGCCACCCGCCGAGGACAACGTCCGTCGCTCCCGCGGCAGTTGTCCTCGACGCGACGGCGGTAGGCGGCCCACGGGCGCTGGCCGAGGTCCACCGGGCCCTGCACCCGGTGGTGCGCACCGTGGCGGACAACGGCCGTGTCGTGCTCCTCGGCTCCCCGCCGGACGGGTCCGACCACCACCAGGCGGCCGCACAGCAGGCGTTGGAGGGATTCACCCGCTCCCTGGCCAAGGAGCTCGGCCGGGGCCGCACCGCCTCACTCGTCCGCGTCCGCGGCCCGATAGCCACCGCCGAGTCCACCCTGCGCTTCCTGCTCTCCCCCAAGTCGGCCTACGTGACCGGCCAGGTGATCGAGACCGGCCCCGCCGAAACGGTGGCGGCGCCCGCCGACTGGGACCGCCCGCTGGCGGGCCGCACCGCCCTGGTGACGGGCGCGGCGCGCGGCATCGGCGAGGCGGTCGCGGAGGTCCTCCACCGGGACGGCGCCACGGTCGTCCTCCTCGACGTCCCCTCGGCCCGGCAGGACCTGACCCGTGTCGCGGACCGCCTCGGCGGCACGGCGCTGCCCCTCGACATCACGGCGCCGGACGCCGGCGAGCGGATCGTCGCGGCGCTGCCGGACGGCTGCGTGGACGTCCTCGTCCACAACGCGGGCATCACCCGGGACCGCAAGCTGGCCAACATGGCGAAAGACCGCTGGGAACAGGTCGTCGACGTGAACCTCGGGGCGGTGCTCACCACGACGGACGCGCTGCTCAAGGCGGGCGCGTTCCGGCCCGGGGGCCGGATCGTCGCCACGGCCTCGATCGCGGGGATCGCGGGCAACGCGGGCCAGACGAACTACGCCGCGAGCAAGGCGGGCGTGATCGGCTTCGTCCGCTCGCTGGGGCCGCGGGCGCTGGCGGAGCACGGGGTGACGGTGAACGCGGTGGCCCCCGGCTTCATCGAGACGAAGATGACGGCGGCGGTACCGCTGCTCATCCGCGAGGCGGGCCGCCGCATGAACTCCCTCGCGCAGGGCGGCCGCCCCGTGGACGTGGCGGAGACGACGTCATGGCTGGCGCAGGGAGGAGTGAACGGCCAGACGGTACGGGTCTGCGGCCAGAGCCTGCTAGGTGCCTAGCGGCACGGCTCGGGCGGACATGGGTTGCCCGGCGCCGCCCTGCGGGGCTGGGTGGGTGGGCCCCGCCGCTCCACGGCTGATGTATCCCACCCACCCACCCGTTCACCCCGCGACGTACGAGGGGAGCTGGGCCGGGTGGGCGGGTCACCTCGCGTCACACCGTCGGAGCTGGGGCGGGTGGGTCGGCCACCCCTCCCACGTACGAGAGGAGCTGGACCGGATAGGCGGGGTCGCCTCGCGTCACAGCGTTGGAGTGGAGCGGGTGGGTGGGCTATCCCCGGGTCGCCCGGCCGGGCGGGCTACCGGCGCTCCACACCGCGGGAGTTGGCGCGAGGGGGGCGCCTCGCGACGTGCCGTCGGAGTTTGGCGGGACGGCGATCATCCCGTACGACCCTGGCGGGAGTCGGCACAGGCGCCCCGCCGGGCCGCACCCGCGTACGAGACGGAAGGGGACGTGGGGGTATGTGCGCACGGAGCACCGAGCACGCAATAGCAACATTGTCCGCGAGGCAGCGCCGCAGGGATGGCGAGTACGCACATACCCCCACGGCCCCGCACCCCAAGACGAACCCCAGGCGCAGACGCACGCCCCCCCCCCCAGCGAACACTCACCCACGGAAGGCCCCTCATGCCCACACCCCTCCCCCTCACCCTCCTCCGCGCCGCCGCCCTCTCCCCCCTCAAACGACCCCGCCCCGACGCCGTCCCGCCCTCCACCCGTCTCACCCTCACCACCACCCCCGACCCGGACCACCTCGCCGCCTACGAGGAGATCTGCGGCTTCGGAGCCGGAGACGCGCTCCCCCTCACCTACCCGCACGTCCTCGCGTTCCCCCTGGCCCTGCGCCTGATGGCCGCCCGCGACTTCCCGCTCCCGCTCCTCGGCCTGGTCCACACCTCCATCGAGATCACCCAGCACCGCCCCCTCCCCCGTACGACCTCAGGCTCCGAGCAGCTCCAACTCACCGTCCACACAGAGACCTTGACCCCCCACCACCGCGGCACCGAGGCCACCCTCACCACCGAGGCCAGCCTCCACGGCGAACTCCTCTGGCACTCCCGCAGCACCTACCTCGCACGCCACAAAACCAACACCCCGAAGCCCAACGCCCACACCCACACCCACACCCCTCATCAGCCCGCTCCCGCACCCCCACCCCCCGGAACCGAGTGGCCCCTCCCCGCCGACCTCGGCCGCCGCTACGCCGCCGTCAGCGGTGACCGCAACCCCATCCACCTGCACCCGCTCACCGCCCGCCCCTTCGGCTTCCCCCGCGCCATCGCCCACGGCATGTGGACCTTCGCCCGCTGCCTGGCGGAACAGGACCCCTCTCGGACCGAGAGCCCCGGCTCCGGCTCCGGCTCCGGCTCCGGCTCCGGCTCCGCCCACGTCAGGGCGGAGTTCCGCACCCCCGTGCTCCTCCCCTCCACCGTCACGTACGCCACCCCCACCCCCACCACCTTCGAACTCCGCTCCCCCACCGGGAAAACCCACCTCACCGGCGAGATCGCGCCCGCACCCCGCTGACCGACCCCGCACGCCGAAGGCCACCCGCGCTCACGCCGGCGACCACCGGCGCCCCTCCATGAGGCCCCCCAGCCCCGCCCACGCGAAGTTCATCAGCGTCGCCGCCGCCTCCCGCGCCGACACCGACCCGTCCGTGTTGGCCCACCCCGCCAGCGACTCCGCCGCACCCACCAGCGCCTGCGCGAGACCCGCGACCTCGCGGTCCCGCAGCGAGGGATCGCCGTGCGCCGTCCGCGCCGCCTGCGCGATCAGCGACGTCACGAACGCGACGATCTCCTCCCGCATCGCGGCGACTTCGGCGGCGAACGGCTCCCCCTGCGTCCGCGCCTGACTGTGCAGCACGGCCCACCCGTCGGGCCGCTCGGCGGTGTGCGTGAAGAACGCCCGCAGCCCGTCCCACAGCTGCCGGTCCGCCGGCTCCCCCGCCGCGGCGACCCCGCTCGCCCCCTCGCGCACCGCCGCGACGAGCGCCTCCGCCTCCCGCCGGATGCAGGCGCTGAAGAGCTCTTCCTTGGAGTTCAGGTACAGATACACGAGGGGCTTGGAGACCCCGGCGAGCTCCGCGATCTCGTCCATGGAAGCGGCCCGGTACCCCCGTTGCCCGAACGTCCGCACCGCCGCGTCCAGCATCTGCTGCTCCCGCACGGCCCGCGGCATCCTCTTCTGCCGCCGCTTCACACCCGCCTCGCCCACCCCGGCCCCCGCCTTTCCACGCTGTCCGTTTCCCCCGTCAGCGTACGGTCATCGAGAGCCGGGGCACGATGACCGGAGACGACGAAGCCCCGCCCCGAAAGTCAGCTCCCCGGGACGGGGCTTCAGCGCGAACAAGGCGCCGGCGGAACAGGCGGAGCCGGCGGACGAGCCGTCAGGCGGCCGCGGGCACCGCGCGCGGCGACGGCGCCGCGTCGTCCACCGCGTCGAACTCGTCCAGCGAAGCGGCCGACGCGTTCTCGTACGCCTCACGGTCCAGGATCTTCTCGCGCGCAGCGACGATCACCGGCACGAGCGCCTGCCCGGCGACGTTCGTCGCCGTGCGCATCATGTCCAGGACCGGGTCGATGGCGAGGAGCAGGCCCACGCCCTCCATCGGCAGGCCGAGCGTGGAGAGGGTCAGCGTCAGCATGACCGTGGCGCCCGTCAGGCCCGCCGTCGCGGCCGATCCGACGACCGACACGAACGCGATGAGCAGGTAGTCCTTGACGCCCATGTGCACGTCGAAGATCTGCGCGACGAAGATCGCGGCGATGGCCGGGTAGATGGCGGCGCAGCCGTCCATCTTCGTCGTGGCGCCGAAGGGCACCGCGAAGGACGTGTACTCCTTCGGGACGCCGAGCCGCTCGGTGACCTTCTGGGTGATCGGCATGGTGCCGACCGAGGAGCGGGAGACGAAGGCCAGCTGGATCGCGGGCCAGGCGCCCTTGAAGAACTGCAGCGGGTTGACCTTGGCGACGGTGGCGAGCAGCAGCGGGTAGACGCCGAAGAGGACCAGGGCGCAGCCGATGTAGATGTCCGCGGTGAACGTCGCGTACTTGCTGATGAGGTTCCAGCCGTAGTCCGCGATGGCGAAGCCGATGAGGCCGACGGTGCCGATCGGGGAGAGCTTGATGACCCACCACAGGGCCTTCTGCAGCAGTGCGAGGACGGACTCGCTCAGTTCCAGGATCGGCTTCGCCTTGTCGCCGATCTTCAGGACGGCGATGCCGGCGACGGCGGCCATGAAGACGATCTGCAGGACGTTCAGCTCGGTGAACGGCGTGACGACGTCCGTCGGGATGATCCCGGTCAGGAAGTCGATCCAGGAGCCCGCGTGGTCGGGCGCCTTGCCGTCCTTCGGGGTGAGGCCGGTGCCGGAGCCGGGGTTGGTGAGCAGGCCGATGGCAAGGCCGATGGCCACCGCGATCAGCGACGTGATCATGAACCAGAGCAGCGTGCGGGTGGCGAGCCGCGCGGCGTTGTTGACCTTCCGCAGGTTGGTGATCGACACCAGGATCGCGAAGAAGACGAGCGGGGCGACCGCGAGCTTCAGCAGGCCGATGAAGGTGTCGCCGACCTTGGAGAGGGTGGTGACGAGCCAGTCGACGTCCTGGTCGCGGGCTATCCAGCCGAGCAGGACGCCGAGCACCAGACCGCCGAGGATCTGCGCCCAGAAGGGGATCTTGAGGAACTTGGGTATCCGGAAGCCGGACTGGGGCTTCTCGGTGTCGCCTGCCTGGTCGGCGGGCGTCGCGGAATTCGCGGACACGGACACACTCCGGTGAGGAAAGTCAGGGGGAGGGGGACGTACGGGAGCGGCGACCGCGAAGGGTCAGCGGGCCGCTGCGGCGGGGGTCACGTTCAGATGTGACAGGCCGCGGACATGCAGCGGCAGAGGTCGACATGCAGGCGCGCCACGAGCGGGACGCTCATGGCGTGGTGGTGCGCTGCTGCTGTCTTCATGTCGAACACGTTAACACTTGTACTTTGAGTACATCAAAGGTCTTGTTTGAGGCAGGCGAACGGGTTGGCCCCGCGGCGGTGCCGACGAGCGCGTCCCCAACTCCCCCGCGACGCACGGAACCCGACGCACGGAACCCCGGCCCCGGAGCGGTGTGCTCCGGAACCGGGGTCCCGAGAAGTGTGTGACGAAGGTTACGAGGCTCGCGCCCCGTCGCTCACGAGGCTCGCGCCGCGTCGTCCGCCTCGTCCTCCTGGGTGCGGTTCGCCTCCAGGTTCGCCTTGGCGCGGTCCACGCGGGCGACGACGTCGGCCGAGGCGCGGTCGCGCTCCTTGCGCAGCACCACGAAGCTGATGGGCGCGGAGATGACCAGCGCGAGCAGCAGCACCCACAGGAGGTTCGAGTCGCCGAGGCCGCGCGGCAGGATCTCGGAGTAGACCAGGCCCCAGACGACCAAGAAGCAACCCACGAAGATCCCGAGGCGCATCAGCGTGTAGCGGAGCATGTCAATCCACTCTTCCGTTCCGAAAGGGGCCCGAGTAGGACGAGCCCCTCCAGTGAAGCACGGGAGGAGCCGCGTCCGGCAAGGGGGTGGAGCCCCTCGCGCGGGGCCCGTCAGCCGAGTGGCAGCAGCATCGTGATGTCGTCGCGGTCGTCGCCGGGCGCGACCCGGATGGCGCCGGGCACCCGCCCGACCTCCTTGTAACCGCAGGAGGCGTAGAAGCGGTCCACGCCCGCGCCGCCGCGGCAGGTGAGCCGGATCGCCTCGACGCCCGGCATACCGCGGGCGGCGTCCGCGGCGGCAGCCATCAGGTCGCGGCCGTACCCCTTGCCCTGGTGGCGCGGGTGGACCATCACCACGTACAGCCAGATCCAGTGCTTCATCAGGCGGTGCTGGTTGTACGTGAGGAACGCGGTCGCGGCGACCGCGCCCTCCTCGTCGTACCCCACGAGGAGCCGGGTGCGCCCCTCGCTCAGCTCGGTGAGGCGCTTGATCCACTCGGGGCGGATGTCGTCGACGGTCACGGGCGGGACGAAACCGACGGCTCCGCCGGCGTTGGACACGTCGGCCCAGAGGGCGAGGACGCCGTCGCGGAGGTCGGCATCGATCTCGGGGTCGAGGCGGAAAGTAAGCGTCATAGGGGGACGTTAGCCATTACACCTCCCGTGCCTCAACCGTGTTTCACATACCGGTCGGCGCCACGGATCCCCCTGGTCGCACGGTCGCACGGTCGCCCGGTCGCCTGGTCGCGGGTCCGGCGACGCGACGAGCCCCGGCCGGGGCGGCCGGGGCTCGTCGTGGTGCGGTGCGCGCGCGGTTCAGACCCGCATCGCCTGCGGCGTCTCCCGCAGCAGCGGGTCGGGGCCGTCGTACTCACGGATCGCCTCGTAGCGCGTGTTCCGCTCGACCGGGCGGAAGCCCGCCTCGCGGATCAGGTCGAGCAGGTCCTCGCGGGTCAGCTTGTTCGGCGTGCCGAAGTTGTCCGCGTCATGCGTGATCTTGTACTCGACGACCGAGCCGTCCATGTCGTCCGCGCCGTGCTGGAGCGCGAGCTGGGTCGTCTGGAGGCCGTGCATGACCCAGAAGACCTTGACGTGCGGGACGTTGTCGAAGAGCAGCCGCGAGACCGCGAAGGTCTTCAGGGCCTCGGCGCCGGAGGCCATGGTCGTCCGCGCCTGGAGGCGGTTCCTGACCTTGCCGTCCTTCATGTCCACGAAGTCGTGCTGGTAGCGCAGCGGGATGAAGACCTGGAACCCGCCGGTCTCGTCCTGGAGTTCGCGCAGCCGCAGCACGTGGTCGACCCGGTGACGGGGCTCCTCGATGTGGCCGTACAGCATCGTGCAGGGGGTCTTGAGACCCTTCTCGTGCGCGAGCCGGTGGATGCGCGACCAGTCCTCCCAGTGGGTGCGGTGGTCGACGATGTGCTGCCGCACCTCCCAGTCGAAGATCTCCGCGCCGCCGCCGGTCAGCGACTCCAGGCCCGCCTCGATCAGCTCGTCCAGGATGTCGGAGGCCGACATGCCGGAGATCGTCTCGAAGTGGTGGATCTCGGTGGCGGTGAAGGCCTTCAGGGAGACGTCGGGGAGCGCCTTCTTGAGCTCGCTGAGCGAGCGCGGGTAGTAGCGCCACGGCAGGTTCGGGTGCAGGCCGTTGACGATGTGCAGCTCGGTGAGGTTCTCGCCCTCCATCGCCTTGGCGAGGCGGACGGCCTCCTCGATGCGCATCGTGTACGCGTCCTTCTCGCCCGGCTTGCGCTGGAAGGAGCAGTACGCGCACGAGGCGGTGCACACGTTGGTCATGTTGAGGTGGCGGTTGACGTTGAAGTGCACGACGTCGCCGTTCTTGCGCGTGCGCACCTCGTGGGCGAGGCCGCCGAGCCAGGCCAGGTCGTCCGACTCGTAGAGCGCGATGCCGTCCTCGCGGGACAGCCGCTCCCCGTCCCGGACCTTCTGCTCGAGCTCGCGCTTGAGACCTGCGTCCATGCCTGGTCCTCACCTCTCCCTACGACAAACTCCCGCCAACCGTACGCCCCCGCCCGGACCGGACGCGGACCACCTCCCGCGCCGCTACGAGGCCTCTTCCTCCTCGGGGAGTTCGCCGACCCGGTTCTCCCACTTGGTGGAGAGCACGATCGTGGTGCGCGTGCGCGAGACGCCGCGGGTGCCGCTGAGCCGGCGGATCGTCTTCTCCAGGCCGTCCACGTCGGTGGCCCTGACCTTGAGCATGTAGGAGTCGTCGCCCGCGATGAACCAGCAGTCCTCGATCTCGTGCAGGTCCTTGAGCCGGCGCGCCACGTCCTCGTGGTCGGCGGCGTCGGAGAGCGAGATGCCGATGAGGGCGATCACGCCGAGGCCGAGCGAGGCGGAGTCGACGGTCGCGCGGTACCCCGTGATGACACCGGCCGCTTCGAGGCGGTTGATCCGGTCCGTGACGCTGGGCCCGGAAAGGCCCACGAGCCGCCCGAGTTCGGCGTACGAGGCGCGGCCGTTCTCCCGCAGGGCCTGGATGAGCTGCCTGTCCACGGCGTCCATAGGTGCGATGCCTTTCATTATTCAGCGATACCGCGAGTCTATGTGTAGAATCTAAGGTGCAACAGGGTCTAGCCCCTGTGAATCTTTCTCAATCTCAGCAGATCAACGACGATCCTTCAGGAGTGAGTCACCCGTGTACTCGATCGAGATGGCCTACGCCCGGATGCGGGAGCTTCAGGACCTGGCCAACCGCTCGCGTGCGAATGTCGCGGCGCCGCGCAAGGCCACCAAGAAGCTGCGGGGCGCCAAGAAGCGGTAGGCCCGCCGCTGGGATGCGGATCAGCGCCGGCTGCGGGGTCGTCCTGGTTGCTCGCGCAGTTCCCCGCGCCCCTTGCGGGGCGCTCAGTCGGCACGGGAAGCGCCCCCCAGCTCCCCTTTCCAGCGGCGGTACAGCTCGTGCGGCACCCGTGCCGCGTCGAGCACCCGCCCGGCGACGAAGTCCACCAGATCCTGGATGTGCGTCGCCCCCGCGTAGAACGCCGGAGAGGCGGGCAGCACGATCGCGCCCGCCTCGTCCAGGCTCACCAGATGCTTCAGCGTCTGACCGTTCAGCGGCGTCTCCCGTACGCAGACCACGAGCCGCCGGCCCTCCTTCAGGGTCACGCTCGCCGACCGCTGCAGCAGGTCCTTCGAGAGCCCCAGCGCCACCCCGGCCACACACGCCGTGGACGCGGGCACGATCAGCATCCCCTTCGTCGCGTACGACCCCGACGACGGCCCCGCCGCCAGGTCACCGGCGGCCCAGTACCGCACGTCGGACACGTCGGCGTCGAACACCCCCGGCTTGCCGTCGGCGCCGCGCGCCAGCCAGTGCCGCAGGTCGTCCCGCCAGTGCGCGTCGCGGAAGGCGATGCCCGTCTCGTCCAGCAGCGTCAGCCGTGAGGCGCGCGACACGACGAGGTCCACGCTCTCGCCCGCCGCGAGCAGCGCGCGCAGCACGGCCGCGGCGTACGGCGTGCCGGAGGCGCCCGACACCCCCACGATCCAAGGCCTACGCTGCGTATCTCCTGGGTTCACGCTGTGCAGCCTATCCGTCGGCGTTTCAGACAGTGAGTCCGCGTACGAGCAGGTCGAGCAGCGCGCACGCGAACAGGGCGATCCCGATGAACCCGTTCACCTGGAAGAAGGCGCGGTTCAGCCGGGACAGGTCGTGCGGCTTCACGATCGAGTGCTCGTAGACGAAGGCGCCCGCGACGACCGCGAGGCCGAGCCAGAAGAACCCGCCCGCGTCGGTGGCCGCGGCGTACCAGACGAGCAGGGCCGTGGTCACGAGGTGACAGCCGCGGGCGCCCCGGATGGCGGCCGGGATGCCGAACCGCGCGGGCACCGACTTCACGCCGACCTCGCGGTCCGTCTCCACGTCCTGGCAGGCGTAGATCAGGTCGAAGCCGCCGATCCAGATGCCGACCGCGAGACCGAGGATCACCGCCCGGCCCGACCACTCGCCGGTGACCGCGATCCAGGCGCCGACGGGCCCCATCGCCTGGGCGATGCCGAGGATCGCCTGCGGGAAGTTCGTGAACCGCTTGCCGTAGGGGTAGACCACCATCGGGACCACCGCGACCGGCGCGAGCGCCAGGCAGAGCGGATTGAGCAGGGCCGCCGAGCCGAGGAAGACCACGAGCGCGATCAGCGCGCCGGTCCACGCGGACCTCACCGACACCGCGCCGGTGACCAGTTCGCGGTGGGCGGTGCGCGGATTGCGGGCGTCGATCTCGCGGTCGATGATCCGGTTGGCGGCCATCGCGAAGGTGCGCAGGCCCACCATGCAGACGGTGACCAGGAGCAGCCGCCCCCAGTGGATGTTGCCGTCGAGGCGGAACATCGCGGTGAGCGCGGCGATGTAGGCGAACGGCAGGGCGAACACCGAGTGCTCGATCATGACGAGCCGCAGGAAGGCCTTGGTGCGTCCGGGCTGCGGCAGCGCGGCTGATGCTGAACTCACGAGAGTCCGTACTCCTTCCAGCGGCGGTCGACCTTCGCCGCCGTCTCCGGGTCGGACTCGACCATCTCCGGCCAGCCGCCGTCCCGGGTGTAGCCCTCCTCGGGCAGCTTCCTCGTGGCGTCGATACCCGCCTTGCCGCCCCAGAACTGCTGGTAGGAGGCGTGGTCGAGGTGGTCGACGGGGCCCTCGACGACGGTGAGGTCGCGGGCGTAGTCGGTGTTGCCGAGCGCGCGCCAGGACACTTCGTGCAGATCGTGCACGTCGCAGTCCTTGTCCACCACGACGATCAGCTTCGTCAGGGACATCATGTGCGCGCCCCAGATGGCGTGCATGACCTTCTGCGCGTGCTTGGGGTACTTCTTGTCGATCGAAACGATCGCGCAGTTGTGGAAGCCGCCGGACTCCGGCAGGTGGTAGTCCACGATGTCCGGGACGATCACCTTGAGCAGCGGCAGGAAGAACCGTTCGGTCGCCCGGCCCAGCGGCCCGTCCTCCGTCGGCGGGCGGCCCACCACGATCGACTGGAGCAGCGGACGCTTCCGCATGGTCACGCAGTCGATCTTCAGGGCGGGGAACGGTTCCTGCGGCGTGTAGAAGCCGGTGTGGTCGCCGAAGGGGCCCTCGGGGAGCATCTCGCCCGGCTCCAGCCAGCCCTCGATGACGACCTCGGCGTGCGCGGGGACCTGGAGCGGGACCGTCTTGCAGTCGACCATCTCCACCCGCTTGCCCTGGATGAACCCGGCCAGCATGTACTCGTCCATGTCACCGGGCAGCGGCGCCGTGGAGGCGTACGTGACGGCCGGCGGACAGCCGAAGGCGATGGCGACGGGCAGCTTCTCGCCCCGGCGGGCGGCCACCTGGTAGTGGTTGCGGCTGTCCTTGTGGATCTGCCAGTGCATGCCGATGGTGCGCTTGTCGTGGCGCTGCAGCCGGTACAGGCCGAGGTTGCGCACCCCGGTGTCGGGGTCCTTGGTGTGGGTCAGGCCCAGGTTGAAGAAGGAACCGCCGTCCTCGGGCCAGGTGAACAGCGCGGGCAGCTGCTCCAGGTCCACGTCGTCGCCGGTGAGGACGACCTCCTGCACCGGCGCGTTGTCGGACTTCACCTTCTTCGGCGGTACGTGCGTCATCGCGCCGAGCTTGCCGAACGCCTCGCGCACCCCGACGAAGCCGTGCGGCAGCTCCGGCTTGAGCAGACCGCCGATCTTCTCGCTGATCTCGCCGTACGACTTCAGACCGAGCGCCTTGAGCAGCCGGCGGTCCGTGCCGTACACGTTCATGGCCAGGGGCATCGCGGAGCCCTTGACGTTCTCGAAGAGGAGCGCGGGCCCGCCCGCCTTCTGGACGCGGTCGGTGATCTCGCCGACCTCCAGGTACGGGTCGACCTCGGCCTTGATGCGCTTGAGATCGCCCTCGCGGTCCAGTGCCCGGAGCAGGGAGCGAAGATCGTCGTAAGCCATGCGTTCCAGTATCCGGCACCGGCTACCCTGGCCCCGTCACCGGGGGCACGCACGCCACCCGCCGCCACCGCTTGGGGGATCGCGCCACCATGCTCAGGTATCTGCCGTTCCTGCTGGTCCTGGCGGTGTGGATCTATGCCTTCATCGATGTCCTGAACACTCCGGAGAAGGAGGTCAGGCATCTGCCCAAGGTGGTGTGGGTCATCATCGTGCTGCTCTTCGGCGAGGTGCTGCTCGGCCCCATCGCCTGGCTCGTCACCGGCAAGGTGCGCCCCGCGCCCGGCGGGGGCGGCGGCATCGGCGGGCGCGGCGGCAGCACCCGCTGGGTGGCGCCCGACGACAACCCGGAGTTCCTGAAGTCCCTGCGCGACGAGGACCCGGACGAGAACAGGCGCGACCACCGCGACAAGGGCGAGGGCTGACGGGCCGTGGAACTGCGGCTGCTCGTGACCTTCGAGAAGGTCGCCGCCGTCCTCAGCTTCACCCGCGCCGCCGCCGAGCTGAAGTACGCCCAGTCCAGCGTCACCAGCCAGATCCGGGCCCTGGAGAGCTCGCTCGGCGCGGAGCTCTTCGACCGGCTCGGCAGCCGCATCCGGCTCACCGAGGCGGGCGAGCGGCTGCTCCCCTACGCCCGGCAGATCATCGGACTCGCCGACGAGGCGCGGGCCGCGGTCGCCGGCGCCGATGAGCCGTCCGGCGCGATCGCGGTCGGCACCATGGAGTCGCTGACCTCCTACCGGCTGCCGCCGCTCCTGGAACTCTTCCACCACCGCTACCCGAAGGTGCGGCTCTCGCTGCGCCCCACGCTGGGCGACGAGACCCGGCGGGCGCTGCGGCAGGGCACGTACGACGTGGGCTTCCTCATGGAGCCGGCCACCGAGCACCCGGGCCTGGAGACCGAGGTCCTCGCCGAGGAACCGCTGGTCCTCGTCTGCGCGCCGGGCCATCCGCTGGCCGCGCGCGGCGCGGGGCCGCTCGCCACCGGCGACCTGTCGGCGGTGCAGCTCGTCGGCACCGAGCCGGGCTGCCCGTACCGGGACCTCTTCGAGGACGAGCTGCACGCGCGCACCGGAGAGCCGCCGCCGTTCATGGAGTTCGGCACCATCGAGGCGACGAAGCAGGGCGTGGCGGGCGGCCTCGGCGTGGCGCTGCTCCCGGCCGTGGCGGTGGCCCGGGAGCTGGCGGACGGCACGCTCGTACGGCTGCCGTGGGAGCCGCCGTTCACCCTGTGGACGCAGCTCGCGTGGCGGTCGGGGAAGCGTCTCGCGCCGCAGGTGCGGCTGTTCGTGGAGCAGGCCGTGCGGCTCGTGCGGGAGCAGGGTTCGTCGCCCGCGCCAGGGTGACCTTGAGGCTCGCGAAGACGATCAGCGGGACGCCGAGCGCCTGGACGAGTCCGATGTGGTGGCCGTAGACCGCCCAGTCCGCGACCATCGCGACGGCCGGGTAGGTGAAGGCGAGCACGGCGATCTTGGCGGTGGGCAACTTGGCGTACGCCGCGTACATCAGGACGTACATCAGGCCGGTGTGGATCACGCCGAGTCCGACGAGCCAGGCCCATCCGGTGCCGGTGCCGCCCATCGCGCCGAAGTCGGTGAAGGGCAGCAGCAGCGGGATGCCGACGAGGACCTGGACGAGGGCGACGAGGTGCGGGCGGACGCCGGTGACGCGCTTGGTGACCAGGGTGGACAGGGCGTAGAGGACGGCCGCGAGCAGCGCCATGCCGATGCCGGCGAGCGAGCCCACGTCACCCGGGCGCACCCCCGAGACCAGCACGAGCCCCGCGAACGCGGCCGCCAGCCAGCCCAGTTGGAAGCGGGACAGCCGCTCGCGCAGCACGACCGCGCCGATCAGCACCAGGAAGAACGGCTGTGTGTGGTAGACGACGGTGGCCAGGGAGATCGAGGTGGCCTCGTACGCCTTGAAGAGGAACACCCAGTTGAAGACGATGAACACGCCGCCCAGCGCGGCGAGTCCGAGCTTCTTGGGGGTGAGGCCGTGGTCGCGGAAGTAGCCGCGGGCGGCGGCGTACGTGCCGAGGGCGAGGGCGCCGAACAGGACGCGGAAGAACACCACGTTGAAGGCGGACGCGCCGGACTCGACGACGAAGATCCCGAGGGTGCCGGAGAGCACCATCGCGGCGGTGAGCTGGGCGGTGCCCGTGCGCTCCGAGGACTTGTGCGCTGTGGTCGTTGTCATGCCGAGGACGCTACGAGCGGGCGTACGCGCCGGTCCACGCGCTGCCGGTGCGTCCTCCCGATGGCTCCATCGGCGCCGTCGATGAGGCCTGACGGGCGGCGTGCGGGGGCACCATGGCCGACATGAGCTCCGACACGAGCACCGCATCCCGCATTCCGACGGTCGACCTGCGCCCGTGGCTGTCCGGTGACGCCGGGGCCCGCGCGCGGACGGCGCGCACGGTCGACGAGGCGCTGCGGAGCGCCGGGTTCCTTCTGGTCACCGGGCATGGCGTCGACCCGGCGCTGCGCGCGGCGATCAGGGAGTCGGCCCGCGGCTTCTTCCGGCTGCCCGCCGAGACGAAGCGGCGGTACGCGGTGCGGGTGGGCGGCCGCGGCTGGCTCGGCCCGGGCGCCGAGGCCAACAGTTACGCGGAGGGCACGGCCGCGCCCCCGGACCTGAAGGAGTCGCTGTCGTTCGCGGCGGACGAGCTGACGGGGGATCCGGCGGTGGACGCCGAGTGGTTCGCGCCCAACACCTGGCCGGACGAGGTGCCCGCGCTGCGGGGTCCCGTCGAGGAGTATCTGCGGCGGATGCGCGCGCTCTCCGACCGCCTCCTGGAGCTCCTCGGTGTCGCGTTCGGCGCGGGCGAGGACTTCTTCACCCGGCACACCGGCCACCCCACCTGGGGCTTCAACATCAACTGGTACCCGGGGCGGGAGCGGGTGGGCGCGCCCGAGCCGGGCCAGTTCCGCATCGGTCCGCACACCGACTTCGGCACGGTGACGGTACTCGACCGGGAGGCGGGGCGGGGCGGGCTCCAGGTGTTCACGGACGAGGGCGGCTGGCAGGACGCGCCGTTCGACCCGGCGGCCCTCACGGTCAACATCGGTGATCTGATGGCGCGTTGGACGGACGGCCGCTGGCAGTCGGGCCGCCACCGGGTGCTCCCGCCGCCCGCCGAGGCGCCCGCGGAGGAGCTGATGTCGCTCGTCTACTTCTACGAGTGCGACCCGGGCACCGACGTCCGGGGCATCGACTCGCACGTCCATCTGCGGGCGCAGCTGGACGCGATCACGGTGGCGGACGGCGATGGCTGAGCCGGCCGGGGAGCGGGACCGCCGCCGGCTCGTGGTCGCCGCCGAGGAGGCGCGGCGGGGGCTGGCCGAGGGCGGCGTCCCGATCGGCGCCGCGCTGTACGGGGCGGACGGCACGCTGCTCGGGCGGGGGCGCAACAGGCGGGTGCAGGACGGCGATCCGTCGGCGCACGCGGAGACCTCGGCGTTCCGCGCGGCGGGCCGGCTGCGCACCTATCGCGGCACGACGATGGTGACGACGCTGGCGCCCTGCTGGTACTGCAGCGGTCTGGTGCGGCAGTTCGGTATCGGCCGGGTGGTGGCCGGCGAGGCCCGGACCTTCCGCGGCGGCATCGCGTGGCTGGCCGAGTTCGGGGTGGAGGTGGTGGTGCTCGACGACGCCGAGTGCGCGGCGATGATGCGGGACTTCATCGCGGCACGGCCGGAGGTGTGGGGCGAGGACATCGGGGAGTGAGCCGGGGTGGATGCCTCCTGGGGCCATGGAACGCCCTCGGGGCTCCCCTCGGCACCACCGCGAGGAGCCTGGACGCCGGCGCCCGGCCGCGTACCCGCGTACGGGCCGCCGGTCAGCCCGTGGCGGCCGCGTACGCCTCCCGGAGCCGGCGCCAGCGGTCCTGGCGCCACGTCGACCAGTCCATGGGCCGCCCGTCGAGCGCGTCCACCAGGAAACCGAAGTGGTCGTGCCACCCGGCGAGGCAGTCGAGCCGCAGGTCGTCGTCGCCCTCGAACTCGTTGCTGAAGCGCAGCGTGGTCGCGTCGCCCTCGCCGACCCCCACCGCCGTTCCCGCCACGGGTTCGAGGTGGAAGCGGCACCGGCCGTGCAGGTCGACGGTGTACTCGGCGATCACCTCCGGGTCCCACGCGGTGACCTGCCCGGAGTGGACGGCGTCCGGTTCGCCGTTGAGCCAGCGCAGGGTGACGGCGCCGCCGAGCCGGGGCTCGAACACGTCGGCGGCGGCCAGCCACCCCGGCAGTCCCTCCGGGGTGGCCACCGCCGCCCACACGCTGTCCACAGGGTGGGGAAGGTGCAGCTCGTAGTGGAGGTGCTGGGTGGTGCCCTCGGTGTGGCTGGTGCCTTGCCCGATCGTCGCGGTCATGGCTCCAGCGTGGCCCGGCGGGGCGGGTTCCGCATCCCTGACACGGCGCGCCCACGGGCGCCCGCCCGGGTCATACCCCGGCGTACGAGTGCTTTCCGGTGACGAAGATGTTCACGCCGTAGTAGTTGAACAGCCAGCAGCCGAAGGCGATCAGTGCCAGGTAGGCGGCCTTGCGGCCCTTCCAGCCGGCCGTCGCGCGGGCGTGCAGGTAGCAGGCGTAGGCGACCCAGGTGATGAAGGACCAGACCTCCTTGGGGTCCCAGCCCCAGTAGCGGCCCCAGGCATCGCCCGCCCAGATCGCGCCCGCGATGATCGTGAACGTCCACAACGGGAAGATCGCGGCGTTCAGGCGGTAGGAGAACTTGTCGAGGGAGGCCGCCGAGGGCAGCCGCTCCAGGACGGAGGTGGCGAACTTGCCGGGCCGCCCGCCGTTCAGGAGCTTGTTCTCGTAGCTGTCCCGGAAGAGGTAGAGCAGCGTGCCCACCCCGCCGACGTAGAAGACGGCGCCGCAGAAGATCGCGGTGGAGACGTGGATCCACAGCCAGTACGAGTGCAGGGCGGGGACCAGCTGGTCGCTGGAGGTGTACAGGACGGTGACGGCGAGACCGAGGTCGAGCAGGACCGTCGTGACCAGCGGGAGGCCGAGCCAGGCGATGTTCTTCTTCAGCGCGAGCAGCACCAGGTACACCGCGACGGCCACGGTCGAGAAGGTGATGCTGAACTCGTACATGTTGCCCCACGGCGCCCGCTGCACCGACAGGGCGCGGGTGAGCACACCGCCCGCTTCGAGCAGGAACGCGAGGACGGTGAGGGAGACCGCGATCCGGCCGTAGAGGTCGCCCTTCTCGTCGCCGGCGGAGGCGCCGGGCCCGTCCGGCACGTCGCGGGAGCCGGCGACGGACCGGGTGACGACCTTGGGCCGCTCCAGGGTGGCGGTGCCGCCGCCCTTGGCCTGGACGGTGACCTCGGGCGCGGCGGCCGCGGCGGTCTTGCTCGGGGTGAGCGCGGCGGCGGTGCGGGCGACCTTGCTGCGGCTGCCGAAGAGCCACTCCGCCATGTGCGCGAAGAACGCCAGCAGATAGACGGCCATCGCGGAGTAGATGAGCACATTGCTGATGTGCGCGAGGTTCTCGTTGGGCTCGGCGGCCAGGGTGGCGGCGAGATTCACTTCTCAGCCCCTTCGGCAGGTACGGCATCGAGGTCGGAGGCGGGGAGGGCTTCCTCGTCCGGGTCTTGCGGTGACGCCGACGGCGCCTTCTCGTGGAGTTCGGCGGCGAGCTGGGAGAGCTCCTCGGGGACCTTCGCGGACTCGCTGCGGCCGAGGCCCGCCATCTCGACGACGGTGACGCCGTCGGCGCCCTTGACCGCCCGCACCCACACACGGCGGCGCTGGATGAACAGCGATCCGGCGAGGCCGAGGACGGCGGCGATCGCGCCGCCCAGCGCCCAGCCGGTGCCGGGCTGCTGGGAGATCTGGAAGGTCGCCCACTCCTTGAGGTCCTTGTCGAAGGTGATCGACCCGGCGCCGCCCGGCAGCTTCATGGTCTCGCCGGGGCGCAGCCGCTGCTTGAACAGCTGGCCGTCGGCACCCTTGAACTGCTTCATCTTGCGGGTGTCCAGCTGGTACACGTTCTGCGGCACGCCGGCGTCGACGCCGAGGCTGCCGTGGTACGCGGAGAGCGCGAGCACCGGGTACTCGGCGGCGGGGAACTGGGAGAACATCTGCCCCTTGCCCACACCCGCGAAGGTCGGCACGAAGAAGGCGTTGAAGCCGAGCTGGTCCGGCCTGCCGTTCTTGTCGCGGTAGCCGTCCATGACCTTGATGGCGCCGGTCGCGGTGCCGTTCTGGTCGATGGGCAGGACCGGCACAGACGCCTTGTAGACGACCTTGCCCTTGGCGTCGCGGACGGTGACGGCGGGGGCGAAGCCGTGGCCGATGAGGTAGACCTTCGAGCCGTCGACCTCCAGCGGCTTGTTGACCTCGATCGACTTCTTCTTCTCGGCGCCGTCGGGGCCCTCGGAGTAGGTGACGTCGGCGCGGTAGGTGCGGGGCGTGCCGCGGTTGGGGCCCGACTTCTCGTACGTGCCGACGAAGTTGTCGAGCTTGAAGCTGAAGGGCGCCAGCTCGCCGGTGTCGAAGAGGCTGCCCGACTTGAAGTCGTCGTACTGGCTGAGGGTGTTGGAGAAGCCGTCGCCCTCCATGACCAGCTTGCCGCCCTCGGACTTGAGGAGCTGTCCGGCGGCGAAGGCGATCAGCATCACGATCAGCGCGACGTGGAACATCAGGTTCCCGGCCTCGCGCAGATAGCCCTTCTCCGCGGCGACGGAGCTGCCCGCGCCGGACCCCGCGGTGTGCACGCGGAACCGGCGCCGCTTGAGCATCGCGAGCGCGGTCTCGTGCACCTGCTCGGGCTCGGCGTCGGTGCGCCAGGTGGTGTACGCGGGCAGCCGGGTCAGCTTCTTGGGGGCGCCCGGCGGACGGCCGCGCAACTGGCCGACGAACTGCCAGGTGCGGGGCACGATGCAGCCGATGAGGGAGACGAACAGGAGGATGTAGATCGCGGAGAACCACACCGAGCTGTAGACGTCGAAGAGCTGAAGCTTGTCGTAGACCGGCCCGAGCGTGGTGTGCCGGTCCATGAAGTCCTGGACCTTGAGCTCGTCGACGTTGTTCTGCGGGATCAGCGAGCCCGGGATGGCGCCGAGGGAGAGCAGCAGGAGCAGGATCAGGGCGACCCGCATGGAGGTCAGCTGCCGCCAGAACCAGCGCAGCCAGCCGATGACGCCCAGCGAGGGGAGGCTGGGGCCGTCCTCCTTGGGGGCGGTGGACAGCTGCGAGCCCGCGGCGCCCAGGTCGTTCTCCTCGCGGGCCACGGAGGCGCCGTCAGGAGCTTCGGTCTTGCTCATGAACTCAGATCCCCACCGTGTAGCTGTTGGACCAGACCTGCATCTGCTGGATGACGCTGTCCCACACGCCGGTCACGAGCAGCAGGCCGGTCGCGATCATCATGACGCCGCCGATGCGCATCACCCACGCATAGTGCCGCTTGATCCAGCCGAAGGCGCCGAGCGCCTTGCGGAAGGCGACGGCCGCGAGGATGAACGGGATACCGAGCCCGAGGGAGTAGGCGACACCGAGTATGGCGCCGCGCTGCGGATTGGCCCCGTCGGCGGAGAGCGTGAGGACGGAGGCGAGGGTCGGGCCGATGCACGGCGTCCAGCCGACCGCGAAGAGGGCGCCCACGACCGGGGCCCCCGCGAGGCCCACGGCGGGCCGCTTGTGGAAGCGGTACTCGCGCTGGGTGAGCCAGGGCATGAGCCCCATGAAGAAGAGACCGAGCACGATCATCACCACGCCCAGCACCGTGTTGACGGTGCTCTGGTGCTCCCTGAGCGTGCGCCCCAGTGCCCCGAAGAAGACGGTGGCGGAGACGAAGATGACGGTGAAGCCGGCCACGAACAGCCCCGCGCCGGCGGCCATCCGGCCCCGCCGGGCCTCGCCGAGGTCCTGGCCGCTGACCCCGGTGACGTACGAGAGGTAGCCGGGGACGAGCGGCAGGACGCACGGCGAGAAGAAGGAGACGAGCCCGCCGAGCACCGCGACCGGGATCGCGAGGAGCAGGGCGCCGCCCATGACGGTCTGGTTCGGGTCGCTGATCGCGGCCGCGAGGGTCGGCATCACTTCTCCGCGAGGACCGGGTCGATCATCTTCCGCAGCTTCTCTTCGTTCAGCGGCTGCTGCGAGCGGGCCGCGATCTTCCCGTCCCGGTCGACGACGAGCGTGGAGGGAATGAAGTTCGGGTTGAGCGAGCCCTTGGGGAAGCGCAGCATCAGCTTGCCCATCGGGTCGTGCAGGCTCGGATAGGGAATCTCGTGCTGCTTCTCGAACTGGATCGCCGGGCCCCGCTCGGGGTCGCGCGTGTTGATGCCGACGAACTCGACGCCCTTGGCCTTGGTCTCCTTGGCGACCTTCGCGAAGTTCGGCGCCTCGGCCCGGCACGGGGCGCACCAGGAACCCCAGACGTTGAGGACCACGATCTTGCCCTTGTAGTCCTTGGCGATGTTCAGGTGCTTTCCGTCGAGCGTCTCTCCGTCGAGATCCGGGCTCGCCTTGCGGTTGCCCTTCGCGACGGTCGCGATGCCGTCCGAACCGGCGACGAAATTGGTGTTTCCGGAACCGCCCGAGGTGCCGCCGGAACTGCAGGCGGACAGTGCCAGCGCGGCGACCGCGAGTCCTGCGGTGAGCAGGGCGGTGCGACCGCGGCGTCGACTGCTGCTATCGATGCGGTGTGGGGCACGGCAGGCAACACTCATGTGAAAAGTTTCGCATGTCCGGATCCGCGATCTTCCGCGCCCCCTCCACAGCGGGGAACGCCCTAGCGAAGGCTCTTCCAGCCCCCGGCCGGCTGCTGGCCGACCTCCAGGCCCTGGAGCTTCTGGAGCACGCCGGGGTCCTGCACGTCGAGCCAGTCGACGAACTGCCGGAAGGAGACGAGACGTACGTCCTTCTTGCCGGCGATGTGCTTCAGGGCCTCCTCGACGGCGTCCATGTAGATGCCGCCGTTCCACTCCTCGAAGTGGTTGCCGATGAAGAACGGCGCGCGGTTGGACTCATAGGCGCGCTTGAAGCCGGCTATGTAGGCCTCGGTGGCCTGCTTGCGCCAGCCCGGGTAGTTGGCCGGCGGCGCCTTCGTGGAGTTCTGCGACTGGTTGGCGAGGATGTTGTAGTCCATCGACAGGACCTCGAAGCTGTGCCCGGGGAAGGGCATGGCCTGCAGCGGCAGGTCCCAGACGCCCATCTTCTTCTGCGGCCACTTCTGCCGGCCGCCGGGCGAGGACGCGTCGTAGCGCCAGCCGAGCTTCTTCGCCGTCGGCAGCAGGTTGTTCTGCCCGAGCAGACAGGGCGTGCGGCCGCCGACGAGTTCCTTGTCGTAGTCGAAGGGCAGCGACGGCAGATCGGTCCAGCCGGTGTTGGTGCGCCACTTCTTCACGAAGGACTTGGCCTGGTCGATCTCGTCCTGCCATTGCGCGGACGTCCAGTTGGCCACGGAACCCGAGCCCGCGCAGAAGTGCCCGTTGAAGTGTGTGCCGATTTCATGGCCGTCGAGCCATGCCTGACGCACGTACTTCAGCGTGTCCTTGATGTGACCGTCGGTGAGATAACCGATGTCGGAGGCGCCGACGGCGTTGTTCGGCGGACGGTACAGACGCTTCTTCGATTCCGGCAGCAGATAAAGGCCGGAGAGGAAGAACGTCATGTGCGCGTCGTGTTCGCGGGCCAGCTTCAGAAAGCGCGGGAACAGTCCGTTGCCGACCTCGCCGGCACCGTCCCAGGAGAAGATCACGAACTGTGGGGGCGTCTCGCCCGGCTGCAGCGGAACGGGCTTGCCCGGCTGGCCGGGCTGCTTTCCGGTGTACGCGGTCGAGCCGTCGCCGATCGGCTTCGACGGCCGCTTCTCGGCGCCGCCCTTGCCGTTCCCGGCCTTTCCGGCGGGCCCGGACGAATCTCCGTCGCCGCCCGAGCCGCACGCCGCGAGCCCGAAAGCGGCGGCCGTGCCGGCTCCGAGTCCGAGCATTCCCCTGCGGCTGATGTCGCGCATTCCATCCCCATTCGTCGCGCCCCTGGGTCCGTTCCCGCTCTATGTGCCGAGCAAGAGGGACAACCGGTTAGAGGGCGCGACGAACAACGGGGTTCCTGCGCAACGGAATTATTTGCGCGATTCCCGAAAAAGGGACATACAGTTGCTGCTCGATTACACGCGGTGGATCGCCGGAGCGCTTTATCAGGCGCCGAATGCCTTGCTCTTGCCCTTCACCGGCTTGGCGCCGGCGAGGAGATGAGCGGGCACCAGATCCCGGGCGGGCTCGCTGTATCCGACCGAGACGATCTTGTCGCCGCGGTAGGTGAACGACGTCAGCGACGCCAGCGTGCACTGCCGCTTGCGCGGGTCGTGCCACAGCCGCCGCTTCTCCACGAAGCTGCGCACGATCCAGATCGGCAGCTGATGGCTGACGCACACCGCCTCGTGCCCGCGGGCCGCGTCCTTGGCCGCGTCCAGGGCGCCCATCATCCGTACGACCTGCTCCACGTACGGCTCGCCCCAGGACGGCTTGAAGGGGTTGACGAGGTGCTTCCAGTTCTCCGGGTTCTTCAGCGCGCCGTCGCCCACCCCGAAGGTCTTGCCCTCGAAGACGTTGGCCGCCTCGATGAGGCGCCCGTCGGTGGCGAGGTCCAGGCCGTGCGCCTTGGCGATCGGCGTGGCCGTCTCCTGGGCGCGGTCCAGCGGCGAGGCGACGACATGCGTCACGTCGCGCCGGGCGAGGTGCTCGGCGACCCGGTCGGCCATCTGCCGGCCGAGCTCGGAGAGGTGGTAGTCGGGCAGCCGCCCGTACAGGACCCCGTCGGGGTTGTGCACCTCGCCGTGGCGCATCACGTGGACGACGGTCAGCTCGTCGTCCGTGCCGGTGCCGCTCATGCGGTGGCCTCCGTCGCTTCCGCCGCCGCGCGCGCGGCGGCCGGCAGGGCGGCGGCGACGCGCTCGACGGCCTGCTCGTCGTGGGCGGTGGACACGAACCAGGACTCGAAGGACGACGGCGGCAGATAGACGCCCTGCGACAGCATCGAGTGGAAGAACGCGGTGAAGCGGAAGGACTCCTGCGCCTTCGCGTCCTCGTAGTTGCGCACCTCGCGGTCGGTGAAGAACACGGTGAACATGTTCGAGGCGTTCTGCACCCGGTGGGCGACGCCCTCCTTGGCGAGCGCCTCGGTCACCAGGGCGCGCAGCCGCGCCGAGACCTCGTCGACCTTGTCGTACGCCGCGTCGTCGAGGAGGCGCAGCTGGGCCAGGCCCGCGGCCGTGGCGACCGGGTTACCGGAGAGCGTGCCCGCCTGGTAGACGGGGCCCGCCGGGGCGAGGTGCGCCATCACGTCGGCGCGCCCGCCGAAGGCCGCAGCCGGGAAGCCGCCGCCCATGACCTTGCCGAAGGTCATCAGGTCGGGCGTCACCCCGTCCACGCCGAACCAGCCGGCCTTCGACGTACGGAAGCCGGTCATCACCTCGTCGGAGATGTACAGCGCGCCGTTCTTGGCGCAGGCGGCCTTGAGGCCCGCGTTGAAGCCCGGCTGCGGCGGTACGACGCCCATGTTGCCCGGCGCCGCCTCGGTGATGACGCAGGCGATCTCACCGGGGTGCCGGTGGAACGCCTCGTGCACCGCTTCGAGGTCGTTGTACGGCACGACGATGGTGTCGCCCGCCTGGGCGCCGGTCACACCGGGGGTGTCCGGGAGGCCGAGCGTCGCCACGCCCGAACCCGCCGCCGCGAGCAGCGCGTCCACGTGGCCGTGGTAGCAGCCGGCGAACTTGATGACCTTGGCGCGACCGGTGAAGCCGCGCGCGAGACGGATCGCGGACATGGTCGCCTCGGTGCCGCTGGAGACCAGCCGGACCTGCTCCACGGGGTCGATCCGGCCGACGATCTCCTCGGCGAGCGCGACCTCGCCCTCGCCGGGCGTGCCGAAGGAGGTGCCGCGCGCGACGGCCTCCTGCACGGCGGCGAGCACCTCGGGGTGGGAGTGCCCGAGGATCATCGGGCCCCACGAACACACGAGGTCGACGTACTCGCGGCCGTCGGCGTCAGTCAGGTACGGACCGGTGCCGGACACCATGAAACGGGGCGTACCACCCACAGCGCGGAACGCGCGCACGGGAGAGTTCACACCGCCGGGCGTCACGGCCGCCGCACGGTCGAAAAGAGTCTGCGAAACTGGGGCGCTATACGGGAAGCTCACACGAGCCATGGTGTCAGAGGGTCCGGACATCCTGCGGACAGGTGTTTCACTCCACGTTTTAGCGGGTGACCGTGGGGGAGGTCACTGACACGATGATCGGGTTGCGTGGCGGGGGCCGCGAGGCCTAGAAAAGACAGGGCCGTGCCGCCCTGGCAAAGCAGTCGGGTGGAGATATGCATCGCGGTGGCGGACTGGGCGAGGGGACCGACGGCCTGGGCCCCCGGCGTGCCCGGCGGGGCAAGCACCGGCGCGAGGCGGAAGCGGAACCGGCGCCCGACCAGGCGCGAGGCGGCTCCGACGGTTTCGGTGAGTCCCGGCGGGACCGGGTGACCAGCAGGAGTGGCGGGGTGGGGGTGACGTACAAGTACTTCGGTGCCCCGGACGGCGCGACCGCCGCCCGTGTGCCGATCTCGATGCGCCCCGAGGAGCTCGGCGGCGACGAGCTCGGCATGGGCGGAATGTTCACGAAGATCAAGCCGGAGACGATGGCCGCGATGGTCCTGACCGGCATCGAGGGCATACCCCTGCACAAGGTCCCCCCGCTGGAGCTGGTCGTCCTCCACCCCGACTACGCCGTGGTGAAGCTCCCCATGACCGTCGTCGACCCGCTGCGCGGCGTCGGCGAGGAGTCGGTGGGCGCCGCGGCGTTCATCTGGTCCACGGTCCCGGACCGCGGCGGCCCGCGCGACGCCTTCAACGTCTACCAACTCCTCCACGAGTGGCAGGACTTCAGCCACCGCCTGCACGACGCGGGGCACCAGGCGTACTGCTTGGTGTGGCCCTGAGCCACCGGCTGCAGCCCCTCTAGCGCCCCCAGCGCGGGTCGCGGCCCGTCTCCGCGAGCAGCAGCTCGAAGTCGGACGCCCCGTCCGGCGCGGTCACCGGCTCGCCGAAGACGCCCATCTTGCGGGCGGTGGGCGCCAGTCCATGGACGGCCGTCCGCAGCCGCGCGACCACCACGGCGTCGGTGGCGTCCTGCCGGTACTCCTGGCCGGTGGCCCGCGCCAGGTCCCAGGCGTGCACGGTCAGGTCGAGCAGCGCCATGAGGCCGACGGTCCCGGCCGGCATGTCCATCGCCCCGGTCGTCCCCTCGTCGGCGCCGGGCTCGCTCCAGGCGCGGACGAGGCTGCCCGCCTCCGTGACGAGGTCCTCCCGCCAGTCGGCGCTCTCCCCCACGTGGTCCGGGGTGGCCGAGAAGTCCGAGTTCCGTTTGGCCGCCAGCTCCTGGAACTGGACGATCACCTGGAAGAGGTGGTTGACCAGCGCGCGCACGTCGTAGTCGGCGCAGGGCGTGGGGTCGCCGAGGCGGTCGTCGGGCAGCGCCCGGACGACGGGGACGGCCCGGTCGACGGCCAGGGCGAGCAGTTCGCTGATGCGGGGGCCCGGGGTGCCCGGGGTGCCCGCCGGTTCGGGGGTGCGTGAAGAGTCCATGACTCGACCGTACGGAGGCGGGGCGGCCAACGGCTTGAAGAAACGCGACACGCGGCGGCGGGCGGCAGCCCGCGCCGAGCTGCCGGCGGGCGCACCGGGCTCTACGATCCCCCCATGCCGGACGCAGCCGCGGACTCCCCCCGACGCGACACCCGGGGCATCGTGGACGCGGCCGGGCTCTTCGCCAGGGTGCGCTTCCGCCGCCGCACGCCCGCCGAGGCGCTGCGCCCGTACCTGGAGCACTACTGGCTGATCGACTGGGACCTGCCCGAGCCGTACGCCTCCCACGTGGTGCCGCACCCCTCGGTGAACGTCGTCTTCCAGTCGTACGGCCCCCTCGTCCCCGGCGGCCGGGACCAGCGCTTCGGAGAGGTCGCCGGCATCGGGCTCGGCCTCTTCAGCACCAAGCTGGAGGGGCGCGGGCGGGTGTGCGGGGTGCAGTTCCGGCCCGGCGCCTTCCGCCCGTTCGCGCCGGGGCACGCGGTGGCGGACCTGACGGGCCGCAGACTCCCGCTGCACGAGGTCTTCCCGTACTCCCCGGACGACGCGGCGGCCGAGGCGGCGACGGTCCTCTCCCCCGACGACGAGCACGCGCGCGTGGCGGCGCTCGACGCGTTCCTGCTGGGCCTCGCACCGGAGCCGGACCCGCACGCCGAGCTCGCCGCGGAGCTCGTCGAGCGCATCCGCGCGGACCGCACGATCCGGCGCGTGGACGCCTTCGCGCGTGCGGCCGGTCTGTCGGTACGGGCGCTGCAACGGCTCTTCTCCGCGTACGTGGGGGTCGGACCGAAGTGGATCATCCTGCGGTACCGCATCCACGAGGCCCTGGAGCGGGCCGAGTCGGCCCAGGACGTCGACTGGGCGGACCTGGCCGCCACCCTCGGCTACGCCGACCAGGCCCATCTCGTACGGGACTTCACGACGACGGTGGGTGTGCCGCCGACGGCGTACGGGACGCACTGAGGCCCGAACGGGGGCTCGGCGAGGGGCCGTTGTCGGACCCTGCGCCTACGGTGACGTCATGGAGCGATCACAGGCACCAAAGTTGCGGCTCGAACCCTGGTCGGACGAGGGCGGCCTCGCGCTGCTCCTCCGGCTGAACACACCGGAGATGACGGCGCACCTCGGTGGCCCCGAGACCCAGGAGAAGGTGGCCGACCGCCACCGCCGTTATCTGGAACTCGACGACAAGGGCCGGATGTTCCGCATCACGCTGGACGGGGAGACGGCCGGCTCGATCGGGTTCTGGGAGACGACCTGGCAGGGCGAGACGGTCTGGGAGACGGGGTGGGGCGTGCTCCCCGAGTTCCAGGGCATGGGCGTCGCGGCGGGCGCGGCCCGCCTGGTCGCCGAGGAGGCGCGGGCGGCGGGCCGCCACGCCTTCCTGCACGCGTTCCCCGCGACGGACCACGGCGCGTCGAACGCGGTGTGCCGCAAGGCGGGCTTCACGCTGCGGGGCGAGGCGACGGTCGAGTACCCGAAGGGCAACTGGCACCCCTGCAACGACTGGCGCCTCGCCCTGAAGTGAGCGCGCGGGCCCCGGCCTTGGGCCGGGCCGGGGTGCGGCCCAGGCGCGCCGGCACCGGCAGGCCGGCGGAAACCGTCTTGACAGTTCCCCGGCCCCTCCCTCACATTTACCTGCGTCACGCAGATGATGCGTAACGCAGCGGTATCACGGAACGTACCCGCATCGCCTCCACGCCGAAGGACACCCCCATGCCCGCCGACACCACCCACTCCCCGCCCCCACCTCCGTCCCCAGCCCCCGAGGCCGCCCCCGGCGCCCCGCTCCGAGGCTTCCCCGGCCCCCGGGCCCGCTGGGCGATTCTGGGCGTCGTGCTCGCCGCCGACGTGCTCGATCTCGTCGACGCCACCATCACCACCGTCGCCGCCCCCTCCATCGCCGAGGACCTCGGCGGCGGCCCCGCCCTCGTGCAGTGGCTCGGCGCCTCCTACGCGCTCGCCCTCGGCGTCCTCCTCGTCGTCGGCGGCCGGCTCGGCGACAAGTACGGGCGGCGCCGCCTGTTCCTGCTCGGCCTCGGCGGCTTCACGCTCGCCTCGCTCGGCTGCGGCCTCGCCCCCGGCCCCGGGGCGCTCGTCGTCGCCCGCCTCGCCCAAGGCGCGTTCGGCGCGCTCGTCATCCCGCAGGGCTTCGGCATCCTCGGCGCCACCTGGCCCCGCGAACACATCGGCAAGGCGTACAGCCTCTTCGGTCCCGTCATGGGGCTCTCCGCCGTCGGCGGGCCCCAGCTCGCCGGGTTCCTCGTCGACGCCGACCTCGGCGGTCTCGGCTGGCGCCCCATGTTCCTGATCAACCTCGTCCTCGGCGGCGGCGCGCTGCTCGCCGCCGCCCGCCTCCTGCCGAAGGACGGCGGCGACCCCGGCACCTCCGTCGACGGCCCCGGCTCCGCGCTCCTCGGCGCCACCATGCTCGGCCTGCTCTCCGGCCTCATCGAGGGCTCCACCAACGGCTGGTCCTGCGCCGCCCCGCTGCTCCTCCTCGGCGGCGGACTCGTCGCCCTCGCCCTCTTCTGCCGGCGCCAGACCACCGCCGACAGCCCGCTGATCCAGCCCTCGCTGCTGCGCAACCGCGGATTCACCTCGGGTCTGACCCTCGGCGTCGTCTTCTTCGCCGCCGTCTCCGGACTGCTCTACGTCATCTCGCTCTTCCTGCAACAGGGCCTCGGCCGCTCGCCCGCCGGCACCGCGCTCGGTCTGCTCCCGCTCTCCGCCGGCATCGTCGTCGCCTCGATCGCCTGCTACCGGCTCATCGGCGCGCTCGGCCGCACCCTCGTCCTCGCGGGCCTGCTGATCACGCTCGCCGGGACCGGCTGGCTGCTCGCCCTGACCGCCGTCCGCGGTACGGACACCGGCGGTTGGGCGCTGGTCCCGCCGCTGCTCGTCGTCGGCGTCGGCATGGGCACCTGCTTCGGCACCGTCTACGACGTCACCATCGGCGACATCGCCCCCGAGGAGGCGGGCAGCGCGAGCGGGTCGCTGAGCGCGGTGCAGCAGCTCGCCAACGCGGTCGGCGCGGCCACGGTCACCACCGTCTTCTTCGCGACGGCGGACGGCGGCGCGGCGCACGCCATGACGGTCAGCCTCACCGTGGTCGCGGGCGGCACGCTGGTGTGCCTCCCCCTCGTACGGCTGCTGCCGCGCAGGGCCCAGGAGGACCCGCACCACTGACGCGCCCGGCCGGCTGCCCCGGCCCGGCGGTCAGCCGTCCAGCTCGCCGCCCCGGATCCGCTCCACCTGCGCGCCGCTGAACTCCACCGTGCGCTTCATGTGGCCGATGAACAGCGCGAGTTCGTCGTCGTCGAGCCCCTCGAAGAGCTCGAACCAGCCCCCGCTCAGCCTGCCCCACATCCGCCCGAACTCGGCGATCTTCTCCGGCACCGTCGCCACGAGCACCCGCCGCCGGTCGCCGGCGTCCCGCTCGCGTACGACGTAGCCCGCCCTCTCCAGGCGGTCCACGAGCCGCGTCGCCGACCCCGTGGTCAGCCCGGTCAGCTCCGCGACGCGGCCGGTGGTGACCGGGCCGCTCTCCAGGCTGAGCAGGTTCAGACACTGGACGTCGGTGGGGTGCAGCTTCAGATGGTCGGCGACGGCCTGGTTGAAGAGGGCGTACGAGGCCATGTACCGGCGCGACTCGACCGACAGCTCGCTCATCAGCAGCCCGCGGCGGCCCTTCTCGTCCTTCGCCATGACGGGAACGCCCCTCCAGGAGACCGATATCTGCGCCGAGCAGCAATCGTACGACGCAGGGGACGCCCCGGCGGGCCCCGGCTGGACCACGCGCCGCGCGGGACATGCCACCCTGTCGACCATGCTCGTCGCACGGTCCGCCGCCCTCTTCGTCCTCGCCGCGCTCTTCGAGATCGGCGGCGCCTGGCTCGTCTGGCAGGGCGTGCGCGAGCACCGGGGGTGGGCCTGGATCGGCGCGGGGGTCATCGCGCTCGGTGTCTACGGGTTCGTGGCCACGCTGCAGCCGGACGCGGAGTTCGGCCGCATCCTCGCCGCGTACGGCGGCGTCTTCGTCGCCGGCTCCCTCGCCTGGGGCATGGTCGCCGACGGCTACCGGCCCGACCGGTGGGATGTGGCCGGCGCGCTGGTCTGCCTCGCCGGCATGGCCGTGATCATGTACGCCCCGCGGGGCGACTGAACGGCACGCATATCCTGGTCGGACGGCCCGGCGGAGACCCGCCGCGGGCCCGCCGCCGAACCCTGCCGAGGAGCGCCCATGACCGCCGCCGCCACCCGCATCGCGATCGTCACCGGCGCCAGCAGCGGCATCGGCGCCGCGACCGCCCGCGGCCTCGCCGCCGCCGGTTACCGCGTCGTCCTCACCGCGCGCCGCAAGGACCGCATCGAGGCGCTCGCCGCCGAGCTGACGGAGGCCGGGCACGACGCGGTCGCGTACGCGCTGGACGTCACCGACCGCGCCGCGGTGGACACCTTCGCCACGGCCTTCAAGAAGATCGCCGTCCTGGTGAACAACGCGGGCGGCGCGCTCGGCGCGGACCCGATCGCCACCGGCGACCCGGCCGACTGGCGCCGGATGTACGAGACGAACGTCATCGGCACCCTGAACGTCACGCAGGCCCTGCTGCCCGCGCTCACCGCGAGCGGCGACGGCACGGTCGTGGTCCTCTCCTCCACGGCGGGCCACGGCACGTACGAGGGCGGCGGCGGTTACGTGGCCGCCAAGACCGCCGAGCACGCCCTCGCCGAGACCCTCCGCCTGGAGATCGTCGGCACCCCGGTCCGCGTCATCGAGGTCGCGCCCGGCATGGTCAAGACCGACGAGTTCGCCCTGACCCGGTTCGGCGGCGACACGGAGAAGGCGGCGAAGGTCTACGCGGGCGTCGCCGAACCGCTCACCGCCGACGACGTGGCGGACACCATCACCTGGGCGGTCACCCGCCCGCCGCACGTCAACATCGACCTCCTGGTGGTCCGCCCGCGCGCCCAGGCCTCCAACACCAAGGTCCACCGGGAGTCGTGACGATGACGCTCCCGGGCGACGACCCCGGCCGCCCCGCGTACTCCGCCGACTCCCCCGACCCCCTGGAACGCCTCACCCACGAACACGAGACGCGCCGCCTGGCCGAGGAGAAGAAGAACGAACGCATGGTGTGGTGGTACCTGGCGTACTTCCTCTTCGGCATCCACCTCGTCGCGTTCGTGATGATCTACGCGGTGAGACACGCGAAGTAGGCGTCCGCGGGGGGCCACTTGGCCGGGGAGACGCTCAGCCCTTCACGCAGACGACCTGCTTCAACTTCGCCACGACCTCCACGAGGTCGCGCTGGTGCTCCATCACCTGGTCGATCGGCTTGTAGGCCGCCGGGATCTCGTCCACGACGCCGGCGTCCTTGCGGCACTCGACGCCCCGCGTCTGGTCCGCCAGGTCCTTCGCCGAGAAGCGGCGCTTGGCCGCGCTGCGGCTCATGCGGCGGCCGGCGCCGTGCGAGGCGGAGTTGAAGGCCTTTTCGTTGCCGAGGCCCTTCACGATGTACGAACCGGCACCCATGGAGCCGGGGATGATGCCGAACTCACCGCTGCCGGCGCGGATCGCGCCCTTGCGGGTGACCAGCAGGTCCATCCCGTCGTATCGCTCCTCGCTGACGTAGTTGTGGTGGCAGGAGATCTCCCGCTCGAACGTCGGCCTGGCCTTCTTGAACTCCTTGCGGATGACGTCCTTGAGGAGCCCCATCATGATCGCGCGGTTGTTCTTCGCGTACTCCTGAGCCCAGAACAAGTCATTCCGGTACGCCGCCATCTGCGGGGTGTCCGCGACGAAGACCGCCAAGTCCCGGTCGACCAGGCCCTGGTTGTGCGGAAGCGACTGAGCGATACCGATGTGGTGCTCGGCCAGTTCCTTGCCGATGTTCCGGGATCCGGAGTGCAGCATGAGCCACACCGAATCGGACATATCTACACATATCTCCACGAAATGGTTGCCGCCCCCCAGCGTCCCCATCTGCTTCGCCGCCCGCCCCTCCCGGAACCTGACCGCCGCCGCGACCCCCTCGAACCGCCCCCAGAAGTCGTCCCATCCCGCCGTCGCCATGCCATGGAAGCGCCCCGGCCCAACGGGGTCCTCGTGCAGGGCGCGCCCCACCGGAATCGCCGCCTCGATCCGCGACCGCAGCCGCGCGAGGTCACCCGGAAGGTCGTTCGCGGTCAGCGACGTCCTGACCGCCGACATGCCGCAGCCGATGTCGACGCCCACCGCCGCCGGGCACACCGCGCCCCGCATGGCGATCACCGAACCGACCGTCGCGCCCTTGCCGTAGTGGACGTCCGGCATGACGGCCAGGCCCTTGATCCAGGGCAGCGTCGCCACGTTCTGCAGCTGGCGCAGCGCCCCCTCCTCGACCGACGCGGGGTCCGTCCACATCCGGATCGGCACCCTCGCCCCGGGAACCTCCACGTACGACATTCAGCCCTCAATCCCCCGTAACCGACTACAAGCCTGGAAGCGCAAATACCGGAGCCAAGGTCAACGAATAGGGTGACGGACCGGCATCCACGGCAGTGCGTGCGGTACACATTGTCTCCACCGGCCGCCCACCAGCGGCAACCCAATATCCAGGCAGAGCCCGGCGAGAGGAGCCATCACGGTGCAGCGAAAGGCCAAGGCCTGTGTACCCGGTGTCGCCGCACTCCTCGCGGTGATCCTGACCGGCTGCAGCGGCGGGTCCGGCCTCGGCGACGAGAGCGACGACTCCAAGCCGGGCGGCGGCGGCAGCTCCACCGCCCCGGCGCAGCCGGGCAAGTACCGTACGCTCCCCGAGCCCTGCGGCGAGGTGGACCACGACACCCTCGACGCGATGCTCCCCGGCATCACGGAGATCGAGGACCCCGAGCAGCGGGAGAAGGCGTACGAGGGCACGCCCGTGGCGACGTACGACACCGACCGGCGCGTGGGGTGCAACTGGAAGATCGAGTCGTCCGACGCCACCCACCACCTCCTCGTCGATTTCGAACGCGTGGTCTCGTACGACGGGACGGTCAGCGACGACGCCCGTGCCGCGGAGGTCTACGCCGGCGAACTGAGCGACGCCGGCCTCCGGGCGCCCGCCGGAACCTCCTCCCCGAGCGGGGACGGGGGCGGGGACGCGAGCGACGACGCGGGCGACGGCAGCGGCGGCGACAAGGCCCAGGGCGGCAAGAAGGGCCGGGCCGACGACGACAACGGCAGGAAAAAGGGCACGAAGAGCGGCGCCGAGGACGGCGACGACGCGAAGCCGGGCGCGGACGGCGCCCCCGCCGAACCCACCACCCCGCCCCCCGGCCTCGAACCGCGCCCCCTCACCGACCTCGGCGACGAGGCCTTCCTCGACGACGCCCTCACCACCGCCGCCTCCGCCTCGCGTCACCGCACCGTGACTGTGGTGTTCCGCACGTCGAACGTCATCGTGACCGTCGAGTACGACGAGCAGCCCGGCCGGCGCACGGACGTCCCCGACAGCAGGGAAATGCAGGAAAAGGCGCAGGATCTGGCGGACTCGCTGGCCGGCGAGTTCGACGAGTAGCGGCCGGCCCGCAGGGGTACGGAGGGGCGACCGCCTCCGCCGAAGCGGAGCCGCCCGTCGTCCCATGCGCGTACCGTGGCCCCTCGGACCCGACGACGTCACGAGACGAACTGGACGTCACGAGACGAACAGAGTGAAGGAACCATGCACCGACCTGCACAGCGAAAGCGACAGCTCCGCAGCCGCCTCCTCGTCTGCGCGGCCGCCGTACCGGTGATCCTCGTCGCCGGCTGCTCCTCGGACTCCGACTCCGGCTCGGACTCCGACGGCGCGAAGAAGGACTCGGGCGCGAAGTCCTCGGCCCCGGCCAAGGGCGACGACAAGGCCGCGAGCGTCGAGAAGGCCGCGTACGCGAAGCTTCCCGAGCCCTGCGACGTCCTGTCGAAGAAGACGCTCGGGGACCTGGTGCCCAAGGCGAAGGACAAGTCGGGCAAGGCGGGCACGTCCAGCGACACCGCGCTGCGCGGCAGCTGCTCCTGGGACAGCCTCGACAACAACGGCGTCGACGGTTCCCAGTTCCGCTGGCTGCGCGTCTCGCAGCTGCGCTTCGAGTCGGACGCCTCGCTCGGCAGCGGCGCCGAGCGCGCCCAGAACAACTTCGCCAAGCAGGTCGAGGACGCCAAGGCGACCAAGGACGCCAAGGGCGTCAAGACGGAGGACGTGCAGGGCATCGGCGAGCAGGCGACGCTCGTGCGGTACGACCTGAAGAAGGACAAGGACACCTTCAAGCAGCAGACGGTCGTGGCGCGCGTGGAGAACGTGGTCGTCACCGTCGACTTCAACGGCGCGGGCCTCGCGGGCGACAAGTCCCCGGACGCCGGGAAGCTGTCGAAGGACGCGGAGAAGGCGGCGAAGGAGACCGTCGGCGCGGTCGCGTCGGCCAACGGGGGCGGCGGCAAGGCGTCCTCGGGCGCGAGCGAGAAGCCGAAGGGCGACGACGCGAAGAAGGACGACGCCAAGAAGGACGAGCCGAAGAAGGACGAGCCGAAGAAGGGCGACTCCACGTCGGACTCCAAGTCCAAGGACAAGGACAGCGACAAGTCCTGACGCGGCGTCGCACCCGCGTCGGCGGCCAACTGCCGCCCCGAACAGGCATGTTGACGGAGCCCGGCCCCCGGTGGGCCGGGCTCCCTGCGTACCGGGGCACGGCCGTCCGCACGCGTGTGCCAGGCTGTCGCTCGCAACAAGCCGACACAGGCCTTGAACAGGGAGGGGTTCGCGGGTGGCCGCGATGCAGCTGACACGCACGCACCGGATACTCATCGGAGTGGTCGTCGCCGGAGCGGTCGTCATCGCCGGGATCGGCTTCGCGGGGTCGTACGCGGCCGTGCGCGAACTGGCCGAGGAGAAGGGCTTCGGGAGCTTCTCCGCGGTCTTCCCCGTCGGCGTCGACGCGGGCATCTGTGTGCTGCTCGCCCTCGACCTCCTGCTGACCTGGCTCCGCATCCCCTTCCCGCTGCTGCGCCAGACGGCGTGGCTGCTCACGGCGGCGACGATCGCGTTCAACGCGGCGTCCAGCTGGGGCGACCCGCTCGGCGTCGCGATGCACGCGGTGATCCCGGTGCTCTTCGTGGTCGCGGTGGAGGCGGCCCGGCACGCGGTGGGCCGGATCGCCGACATCACCGCCGACAAGCACATGGAGGGCGTGCGCCTCACCCGCTGGCTGCTGTCCCCCGTACCGACGTTCAAGCTGTGGCGCCGCATGAAGCTGTGGGAGCTGCGCAGTTACGAGCAGGTCATCCAGCTCGAACAGGAGCGCCTCGTCTACCAGGCGCGCCTGCAGGCCCGGTTCGGCCGCGCGTGGCGCCGGAAGGCGCCGGTGGAGTCGCTGATGCCGCTGCGCCTGGCGCGCTTCGGCGTGCCGCTCGCGGAGACCGCGCCGGCCGGGCTCGCCGCGGCGGGCATCGAGCCGGTCCTGCTGCCGCCCGCCCCGGCGCAGGTGCCGGCGCAGCGGAGCGCGGAGGAGCGCCAGCAGCTGACGGCGGCGTCCAGCGCCGACGCCCCGGCCCCCGAGCCCGCCCCCGAGCCGGCCCCGGAACCGGAGCCGTCCGCCGAGCCGGAGCCTGAGCCGGAGCCGGAGCCCGCGCAGGAGACGCTCCCGGTCGCCAGCCACGCGAGCCCGTGGTTCGCGGCGCACAGCGCCTCGTACGAGCCGGTGGCCCCGTACGACGAGTGGTACGCGGAACAGGAACGCCAGCAGGGCCACGAGCAGGCGTACGACCAGCCGCAGCAGGGCCACGAGCAGCCGCACGACCAGCCGCACGAGCCGTCGTACGAGCAGCCGGAGGCCGGACCGGACTTCCCCGTGCCGAACGGCGCGGGCGGCACGCGCCCCCTCGGCGAGGGCGCCCCGGAGCAGGAGCAGATCCCCGTGCCCGCCCCGACCGACGAGGACCTGTACCAGGTGTTCCGGCAGTCGATAGAGGGCGAGGGCATGCCGACGCCGGGCGCGTTCGCGGCGAACGCGCATGCGGCCTTCGGCCTGCGTCTGCAGTCCCGCGAACTGAACAACTACATGGACCGCTTCACGGCCCGCCTGGAGAACGAGTTCGTGGAGGACCACATCGCGTAGCCCGGCAGCCGTGCGGGTCGCGGGCCGGGTGGCCCGCGACCCCGGCCGGACTACGAGCCGAGCAGCTTGCGCACCCGGTCCGCGCCCACGGCGAGCAGCAGCGTGGGCAGGCGCGGGCCGGTCTCCCGGGTGACCAGGAGGCGGTACAGGAGGGCGAAGAACGAACGCTGGGCGACCTTGATCTCGGCCGGCAGCTCCTTCGCCGTGGCGTCCGCCGAGAAGCCCGCCTGGACCTTCGGCACGCCGTAGACGAGGTGGGTGAGGCCGTCCAGGGACCAGTGCGAGTCCAGGCCCTCCAGGAGGAGGCGGAGCGACTCGCGGCCGGCCTCGTCGAGCGAGGACAGGAGCTCCTCGTCCGGCTCGGAGCGGACGATGGTGCGGGCCTCGGCCGGGACCTGGGTGGTGATCCAGTTCTCGGCGCGGTCCAGGCGCGGGCGCGTCTCGTCCAGGGACGTGATCGGGTCGGACGGGTCGAGGTCGCGCAGGATCCGCAGGGTCTGGTCCTCGGCGCCCGCGGTGATGTCGGCGACGGAGGCCAGCGTCCGGTACGGCAGCGGACGCGGGGTGCGCGGCAGCTCACCGGCGGCCGTGCGGACCGCCCGCGAGTGCGCGGCGGCGTCCGCGGGCAGCGCCGAACCGTCGGCGACCTTCGCCTCCAGCTTGTCCCACTCGTCGTAGAGCCGCTGGATCTCCTGGTCGAAGGCGATCTTGAAGGACTGGTTGGGCTTGCGGCGCGCGTACAGCCAGCGCAGCAGCGGCGCCTCCATGATCTTCAGGGCGTCGCCCGGGGTGGGCACGCCGCCCTTGGAGGACGACATCTTCGCCATGCCGGAGATGCCCACGAAGGCGTACATGGGGCCGATCGGCTGCACGCCGCCGAAGATCTGGCGCACGATCTGGCCGCCCACGACGAAGGAGGAGCCCGGCGAGGAGTGGTCGACGCCGGACGGCTCGAAGACCACGCCCTCGTACGCCCAGCGCATCGGCCAGTCGACCTTCCAGACCAGCTTGCCGCGGTTGAACTCGCTCAGCCGGACCGTCTCGCCGAAGCCGCAGCCCTCGGCCGTGCAGGTGTAGACGAGCTCGGTGGTCTCGTCGTCGTACGAGACGACGGTGGTGAGGTCCTTCTCGCACCGCCCGCAGTACGGCTTGTACGGGTAGTACCCGCCCGAGCCGCCGCTGCCGTCGTCCTCGGAGGCCGCGCCCGAGCCCTCGGCCGCCTCCAGCTCCGCCTCGTCGACGGGCTTCTGCTGCTGCTTGCCCTTGGCGCCCTTGGCGGGGTCCTTCTTCGTGCGGTACTGGTCGAGGATCGCGTCGATGTCGCCGCGGTGCTTCATCGCGTGCAGGATCTGCTCGCGGTAGGTGCCCGCGGTGTACTGCTCGGTCTGGCTGATGCCGTCGTACTCGACGCCGAGTTCGGTGAGCGCCTCGGCCATCGCGGCCTTGAAGTGCTCGGCCCAGTTCGGGTACGCGGAGCCGGCCGGCGCGGGCACGGACGTCAGCGGCTTGCCGATGTGCTCGGCCCAGGACGCGTCGACGCCGGGGACGCCCGCCGGGACCTTGCGGTACCGGTCGTAGTCGTCCCAGGAGATCAGGTGCCGCACCTCGTACCCACGGCGGCGGATCTCGTCGGCGACCAGGTGCGGGGTCATGACCTCGCGGAGGTTGCCCAGGTGGATCGGGCCGGAGGGGGAGAGTCCGGAGGCGACGACGATCACCGGCGCGGCGGTGCCGCGCGTGCCGTCCGTACCGCCCGTGCCGTCCTGTTTCGCGCCCGCGGCACGACGCTCCGACTCGGCGATGACCTCATCCGCGTAGCGGGAGACCCAGTCGGTGGTATCGGTGCTCTGAGCCACGATCGGCACGCCTTTCTTCTCTACGTGAGTACCGCTTGACCGAGCCATTCTCCCAGGTCGTCCCGTAACCGCGAAAACCGCTTTTCACCGCGTGGGATACTCGGTTCCTGATAGCTCAAGCACACCCAGGCACCCGAGCAGAACGGCACCCACTTCATGGCCTCGGTCACGTCCCTCACCGCCTCCGTCCACCAGCGCCTCGCGGACGCCCTCTCGGCTGCCCTGCCGGAGGCCGGCTCCGCGGACCCGCTGCTGCGACGTAGCGACCGGGCCGACTTCCAGGCCAACGGCATCCTGGCGCTCGCGAAGAAGGCCAAGGCCAACCCCCGCGAGCTGGCCGCGCAGGTCGTCGAGCGGATCACCCACGGCGAGCTGCTCGCCGACGTCGAGGTGTCGGGCCCCGGGTTCCTGAACGTCACGGTCACCGACCGGGCGATCACCGAGACGCTCGCCGCCCGCGCCGCCGACGGCGACCGGCTCGGCGTGCCGCTGAACCCGGCCGCGGGCACGACGGTGATCGACTACGCCCAGCCGAACGTGGCGAAGGAGATGCACGTCGGCCACCTGCGCTCCGCCGTCATCGGCGACGCCCTGCGCCACATGCTGGACTTCACCGGCGAGAAGACGATCGGCCGCCACCACATCGGCGACTGGGGCACCCAGTTCGGCATGCTCATCCAGTACCTGATCGAGAACCCCGGCAAGCTGGCCCCGGCCGACGAGGTCGACGGCGAGCAGGCCATGTCGAACCTGAACCGGATCTACAAGGCGTCGCGCGCGGTCTTCGACACGGACGAGGAGTTCAAGGAGCGGGCCCGCAAGCGGGTCGTCGCCCTGCAGTCCGGCGACCAGGAGACCCTCGACCTGTGGCAGCGCTTCGTCGACGAGTCGAAGGTCTACTTCTACTCGGTCTTCGAGAAGCTGGACATGGAGGTCCGCGACGACGAGATCGTCGGCGAGTCCGCGTACAACGACCTGATGCCGGAGACCGCCCGCCTCCTGGAGGAGTCCGGCGTGGCCGTCCGCTCCGATGGCGCGCTCGTCGTCTTCTTCGACGAGATCCGCGGCAAGGACGACCAGCCGGTCCCGCTGATCGTGCAGAAGGCCGACGGCGGCTTCGGGTACGCGGCGTCGGACCTCTCGGCGATCCGCAACCGCGTCCTGGACCTGAACGCGTCGACGCTGCTGTACGTGGTGGACGTGCGCCAGTCGCTGCACTTCAAGATGGTCTTCGAGGCGGCCCGCCGGATGGGCTGGCTGAACGACGAGGTCACCGCCCACAACATGGGTTACGGCACGGTGCTCGGCGCGGACGGCAAGCCGTTCAAGACGCGTGAGGGCGAGACGGTGCGCCTGGAGGACCTCCTCGACGAGGCCGTCGAGCGGGCAACGGCCGTGGTGCGGGAGAAGGCCGAGAAGATCGGCCTCACCGAGGAGGAGATCGTCGAGAACGGCCGGTACGTGGGCATCGGCGCCGTGAAGTACGCGGACCTGTCGACGTCGGCGAACCGCGACTACAAGTTCGACCTCGACCAGATGGTGTCCCTGAACGGCGACACGTCCGTCTACCTCCAGTACGCGTACGCGCGCATCAAGTCGATCCTGCGCAAGTCCGAGGGCGACACCGCCGCCGCGCACCCGGAGCTGGCGCTCGCTCCGGCCGAGCGGGCGCTCGGCCTGCACCTCGACGCGTTCGGCGATCTCGTCCGGGAGGCGTCGGCCGAATACGCCCCGCACAAGCTGGCCGCGTACCTGTACCAGCTCGCGTCGCTGTTCACGACGTTCTACGACCAGTGCCCGGTGATCAAGCCGCGCCCCGCGCAGGACGTGGTGGAGAACCGCCTGTTCCTGTGCGACATCACGGCGCGGACCCTGCACAAGGGCATGGCCCTGCTCGGCATCCGGACGCCCGAGCGCCTCTGACGCCCGGGCGGTCCCGACGGGGCGGGTCAGGCGTAGTAGTGGATGGTGCCGTGCAGCGCGGGGCTGCCGGCACCACCGTCGCAGACCTGCTGGAACGTCGCGGCGAACGCCTTCAGTTCGCCTGCGTCGTCCAGGGCGATCCTGGTGACCGTGAACTCTCCCGACGTGGCGTTGCAGCCGCGCCCGTCACCGGTGACGTCGAGCTCCGCGAGGCCGTCGTCGCCGAAGCGGTTGGCCCGGTAGGTCCTGCCGGCCTCCAGGGCCTGGCCCTTGGGCGCGCCGATGTCGGCGGACCAGTCGTCGCGCTTGCCGGAGACCGTGTAGTGCACCCGGGACGCGGAGCCGGTCGCCGTGAAGGTGCTGGTGGCGCCGGTGTAGGCGACGGTGCGGCCGCCACCGATGTAGTCGCCGGGGTCGCTCTGGAAGCGGTACGAGAGCGGGTAGGCGCGGTATTTGACGGTGCCCTTGAGCGCGGGCGCCGTCGCGCGCTCGCAGTTCTGCGTGAACGAGGCATCCAGGACGGTGACGTTGCCGTCCGCGTCCGTCTCGATCTGGTGGACGGAGAACTGTCCGTACACCTCGTTGCAGCCGCGCCCCTGCCCGCCGACGTCCAGGCCGGGCGAGCGTCCGGTGCGGAAGGCCGCGCGCTCGGCGCCGCGGTAGACGCCGGGGTGCAGCTTCTCGCCCTTGGGCGCCGCGATGTCGATGCTCCAGTCCGCGTCGGGCAGTCGCACTGTCAGCGACTCCGCGGTGCCGCCGATCCGCACCGGGGTGTCCGGCTCCTGGTACGAGGCGGCCCGGCCCTGGCCGATGTAGTCGCCCGCGGCGCTCGTGAACGCGTACGAGCTGGTGGCGACCGGGTCACCGGCGGCGGCCTGCGCGGGGGCGGCGACAGCGATCAGGCCGCCCGCCACCGCGAGGCCCACCAGGGTGCGCCGGGCCCGCCGGATTCTCCGGGCGGGCAGGGGTGAACTGGCCATGGCGGATCCCCTCCGTGAAGCACCCGCCCTCCCCAGGCGGATGAACGCTCAACAGTGGTCACCCTAGACGCGGCGAGTGCCAACTACCCCTGCCATCAAAGGAGTTCACTCACTCTTCACCGAGCCCCCGGCCGAGGCGGCGCAGTCCCTCCGCGATCTCCGCCGGTGACTGCGTCACGAAGCACAGGCGCAGGGTGGCCCGGTCCGGCTCACCCGCGAAGAACGGCGCACCGGGCACGTACGCCACGTCGTGCGTGATGACCGTCCGCAGCAGCTCCGCCGTGTCGTACCCGTCGGGCAGCCTGGCCCACACGAACATGCCGCCCTCGGGACGGATCCACGTGGACCCCGCCGGCAGCGCCGCGCCGAGCCCCGCGAGCAGCGCGTCGCGGCGCTCGCGGTAGACGCCCGCGACCCGGGCGATGTGCGCGTCCAGGTCCTGGTCGGCGAGGTAGCGCGCGGCGGCGAGCTGGTTGACGGTCGGCGTGTGCAGATCGGCGGCCTGCTTGGCGACGGCGCAGGCGCGCAGCAGCGCACCGGGCGCGCGCAGCCAGCCGAGGCGCAGCCCGGGCGCCATGACCTTGGAGAAGCTGCCGAGCAGGACCGTGCGGTCCGCCGCCCCGGGGAACGCGGCGATCCACGGCGCGCGCTCGCCCTCGAAGCGCAGCTCCCCGTACGGGTCGTCCTCGACGATCCAGACCCCGCGCCGCGCGGCGACCTCGGCGACGGCCGCGCGCCGGGCGGCGGGCAGGGTGCGACCGGTCGGGTTCTGGAAGGTGGGGACGGTGTAGAGGAACTTGGGGCGGTGCAGGGCGACGAGTTCGTCGAGGGCGGCCGGGTCGATTCCGAAGGCGTCGCAGGGCACGGGCACCACGCGCGCGCCCGCGAAGGAGAAGGCCTGAAGTGCCGCCAGATAACAGGGGTTCTCGACGAGGACCGTGTCGCCGGGTTCGAGCAGCGCGGTCGCGAGCAGCGAGAGCGCCTGCTGCGAGCCGGTGGTGACGAGGATGTCGTCGGCGTCGGTGGGCAGGCCGCGGTCGGCGGCGCGCGCGGCTATCGCGGCGCGCAGCGCGGGCTCGCCCTCGGTCGTGGCGTACTGCAGGGCCCGTTCGGGTGTCTCCTCCAGCACGGCGCGGAAGGCGGCCGCGATGCCCTCGGCGTCGAAGAGGCCGGGGGCGGGCAGCCCTCCCGCGAAGTTGATGACCTCGGGGCGCGCGGTGACCGCGAGGATGTCCCGTACGGGCGAGCCCCCGACAGCGGCGGCCCGGGCCGCGAGCGCGGGGAGCGGGGCGGGGGCGACGGGGGCTGGGGCGGGGAGATCGGTGGCGGTCATCTGCGGCTCCTTTGCGTTTCGGGCAGGGTAAGGAGCCGCGTGTCCCGTACACGCACCATTCCGGGATGCGGACGGACACCCCGCCGTTACGCGGGCGGGTCCGGAACGTCGTCGTCGTCGCGGTGCGTCGGCACCCACTTCTTGCTGTTGAGCGAGAACGCGTACACGGGCCGGCTCTTGTCGCCGCTGGTGGCGAACGGCTTGCCCGAGTCGTCGATGCGCACCGTGCCGTGCCGGTCACCGCTCGACCACTCCAGCTCCAAGTACCAGCGGACGTAGCGGGTGTTGGCGGTCGCGTTGACGTAGAACGCCTCGGGGTCGCTCGCGCTCACCTTGTACGGGAACGTGTCCTTGGGGTCCTCGGGGCTGGGCCGGGGCACCGACGCGTCCAGGTTGACGGCGAAGGTGTGCTTGGGGATTCCGCTGCCGCAGCCGACGCCGAGGTAGCCCATCTTGAAGTTGTTCCAGTCGAGCGGCGCGTCGGTGCCGGCGACGCGGACGTGCAGGGCCTCCAGGACGACGGTGTCCTTGCCGGTGCCCTGGACGGTCAGCTTCACGGACTGGTCCCGGGCGGAGACCGCGCCGTTCGCGGAGACCCAGCCGGCCGCGTCCTGCTCGTTGGGGGGCGGCGAGAGGTCGCCGGGGGCCTTGTCGACGAGGTAGGGGTGGCCGCAGGGCTGGGCCCAGTACTGGGCCTGGGTGGAGACGGTGACCGGGACGCCGCTGAGGGCGACGCCGCCGCTGCCGCTCTCGCCGGTGACGGGCGTGCGCCCGCGCTCTCCGACGCCCTTCTCGCCGCCCTTGCCCTTCACCGTGCCGGAGTCCTTGTCCTCCTCGGCCTTCCCGTCCTTCTCGCCCTTGCCGTCCGCCTTGCCGGACGGCGACGCCGACCTGACGTCCGGAACGCGGTCCGGCTCGCTGCCCTGCGCGGTCGGTGAGCTGGTGGAGACCCGGTCGCGCTCACCTCCGCCGGAGGCGGCCTGGACGGCGACGGCGGTGGCGCCGAGGGCGGCGACGACACCGGCGGCGACAAGCACGCGTGCCCGCGGCAGCCGTTCCCTCAGGCGCCGGGCCACGGCGGGGCCGGAGGGGCGGCTGATCACGATGCCGGGGGTGCCGTCGCCGGGGTCGTTCATGGGGTGGGGGGTGCTGGAGGTTGTGGGGGTGTCAGAGGTGGTGGGGGTGTCGGAGGTGGTGGGGGCAGGGGTGCCGGATGCCGGGTCCTTGCGGGCCGAGTCCTTGCGGGCCGAGTCCTCGGGGGCCGGGTCCTTCGGGGCCGGTTCGTTGCCCGCCGAGTCCCCCTCCCTGCGGTCCCCCCTCGTCGCATCGGCCAGGATCCACCGCCGGTGGACCTCGACCATCTCCTCCCGCGTCGCCCCGCACGCCCGGGCGAGCCGCTCCAGCGGAGCGAACTCCGTGGGCACGGCGGACCCGTTGACGTACCGGTGCAGCGTCGACGTCGACACATGCAACCGCTTGGCCAGCGCCCCGTAACTGAGCCCCGACCGCTCCTTCAGCTCCCGCAGCAGCTCCGCGAGATCGCCCGCCCCCACGCTCTCTCCCATCCCATCCACCCGTTCCAAGGAACGGAGTTCTCGCAGATCAGGGCCGTAACGGTGTCCCAACGTCCCCAACTGCCGTCCCACGCTGGCTGCCGGGACGAAACCCCGCACAAGCTGTGGCCATACAAGCACGCCGCATCCGGGAGCCCCTCGGCGCGGCTCGCGTCTGCCACATCACACCGAAAGAGACCAGCCATGCGACTCACCCTCAAGGCCGCCGCCGCTGCCGCCTCGATCGCCGCCACCGTCTCGCTCACGGCGCTCGGGGGTGCCGCGTCCGCCGCGGCCCCCTCCGTCCAGGCGGCGCCCGTCACCTGCACCTCCGCGAACACCGAGGTCACCGTCCAGGAGGTCAGCCGGCCCATCAACCACCTGCTCCTGAAGGCCAAGAACACGGGGACGAAGACGTGTTACGCGTACGGGGCGCCCTACCTCCGCTTCGACAACGGGCAGGCCGCAACTCCGTGGGTCGAGGACAGCCAGCCGCAGGCGGTCGTGACGCTGAAGCCGGGCCAGTCGGCGTACGCGGGCATCGGCACGTCGTCGCCGGAGGGCTCGGAGGGCTACACGGCCCACGACCTGGGCGTCTACTTCTCCAACCGTGCCATGGACGGCAACGCGGGCGGCCCGGCGGCGGCCGAACTGCCGCGGGAGGGCGTGTACGTGGACAGCTCGGCGTTCGTCACGTACTGGCAGACGTCGGCGTCGTCCGCGCTGCTGTGGTGAGGGGCGCGTCGCCCGCCTCCCGCTGACGCGTCGCGACGTTGCCCGGATCGCGTTCTCCGGCCGCCCCCGTACCGGAGAGCGCGGCCCGGACACCGTACCGACGCCGCGAAAGCCCCGGCCTCGCGCGGAAAGCGCGCGAGGCCGGGGCGACGAGGGCAAGCGGGAGGAAGAAGAGGAGCAAGAGAGGCAGCCGAGGTCAGACGACCTTCTCGACGGGGTGCACCTGCACGCCGCGGCCCGGCCCGCCCGCGGCGGGAAGGCTCCGGGCGCCCGGCCAGTCGAGGCTGACGGACCTGCTCTCCCCCGGCGGGGTCACGACGAGCCGCAGCACACGGACCCCGGACCCGCCACCGGCCCCCCGCAGCGGATACGTGACGGGCACCTCGGCCACCTCCCCGTCCTCGAGGACGCCCCAGGCCCCCTGGGGCCCCTTCGGCATCGGGCCCCCGCTCCGCCCGGCGGTGAGGGCTCCCGCGCCGGTCTTCAGGACGACTCCCGCGTACCCGGAGATCGCGCAGATCCGTCCGCCCCCGTTCCGCAGCCGCACCGTGACCATGCCCTCGGGGTCACCGTCGACGGTGGTGTCGGACGCGGTGATCTCCAGCTCGTCGGTGCGGCACCGGTCGATCTCCCCGCCCCCCGGCGGCAAGGCCGCCGCCGAGGTCGTCGAGTCCCGCACGCCCATGCCGTCGTCGCTGTTGCACGCGGCGGCGAGGGTGAGCGCGGCGACCCCACAGACCCCGGCGAGGAGCGAACGGGCCGTGGTGCGCGTGAACTTCATGGGGAGCCCCCGTGGTCGGGAAGGTCGCGGTGCGAAGGGCGTGCCGCTGCGGCACACCCCGAGCGAAACAGCGCCGCCCCGACCGGCACAAGGAACCCCGGACCATCTGACACGCTGGAACGATTCCACCCACGTGACCACGGGAAATCCCGCACCCTGGAACGCTCCCCTGGAACGCCCCCGCCCCCGGAACGCGGCCCGGCCAGGGCACCAGCGCCACCTTCCCCGCCGTCTCCCGGCAGCGGGAGGCCCCGGACCGCGCGGGACGGGTCCGGAGCCCGGGGTCAGAGCTGTCGCGCGACCTCGGTCGCCCAGTACGTCAGGATCATGTTGGCGCCCGCGCGCTTGATGCCCGTCAGGGACTCCATGATCGCCTGGTCCCGGTCGATCCAGCCCCGCTGGGCGGCGGCCTCGATCATCGCGTACTCGCCGCTGATCTGGTACGCGGCCACCGGCACGTCCACCGCGTCGGAGACCCGCGCGAGGATGTCGAGGTAGGGGCCCGCCGGCTTCACCATCACCATGTCGGCGCCCTCTTCGAGGTCGAGCGCCAGCTCCCGCAGGGACTCCCGGGTGTTCGCCGGGTCCTGCTGGTAGGTCTTGCGGTCGCCCTTGAGGGACGAGCCGACGGCCTCGCGGAACGGCCCGAAGAAGGCCGAGGAGTACTTCACGGTGTACGCGAGGATCGACACGTCCTCGTGTCCGACCTGGTCCAACGCGTCCCGGATGACGCCGATCTGACCGTCCATCATGCCGCTCGGGCCCACCACGTGGGCGCCCGCGTCGGCCTGCACCTGCGCCATCTCCGCGTACCGCTCCAGGGTCGCGTCGTTGTCGACCCGGCCCTCGGAGTCCAGGACGCCGCAGTGCCCGTGGTCGGTGGTCTCGTCCAGACACAGGTCCGACATGACGATGAGGTCGTCGCCGACCTCGGCCCGCACGTCGCGCAGCGCCACCTGAAGGATGCCGTCCGGGTCGGTGCCCGCCGTGCCCACGGCGTCCTTCTTGGACTCCTCCGGCACACCGAACAGCATGATCCCGGCGACCCCGGCCTCCATCGCCTCGACGGCCGCCTTCTTCAGGCTGTCGCGGGTGTGCTGGAGGACACCGGGCATGGCGCCGATCTCCACCGGGGCGCCGATCCCCTCGCGCACGAACGCGGGCAGGATCAGGTCGGCGGGGTGCAGCCGCGTCTCGGCCACCATGCGCCGCATGGCGGGCGTGGTCCGAAGCCGCCGGGGCCGGGCGCCGGGAAACGATCCGTACTTGGTCACTGTCTCTCTCACCTCACGAAAGGTTCTGGTCCCGACCGAAGGTTCTCAGCCGGGACCAGGGAAATTCAGCCCGTCCGGCGCTTGAGGACGAACTCGGCGAAGCCGGTGATTTTTACGGTACGCCTGCGCGTCAGGGCGCCGTACGCCGCCTACGGGACCCCGGCCGGCGCTCACTGGGCCGGGTGACGGGGTCGCCCGCCTCCAGCGCCGCCGCACGACGGGCCGTACCGAACTGCGCCAGTGCCTCGGCCAGCTTGTGGACCGACGGCTCGGGCGCCATCACGTCCACCCGCAGCCCGTGCTCCTCCGCGGTCTTCGCGGTGGCCGGACCGATGCAGGCGATGACCGTCACGTTGTGCGGCTTGCCCGCGATGCCGACGAGGTTGCGCACCGTGGACGACGACGTGAACAGGACCGCGTCGAAGCCACCGCCCTTGATCGCCTCACGCGTCTCCGCCGGCGGCGGCGAGGCGCGCACGGTCCGGTAGGCCGTGACGTCGTCGACCTCCCACCCGAGATCGATGAGCCCGGCGACCAGCGTCTCCGTGGCGATGTCGGCCCGCGGCAGGAACACCCGGTCGATCGGGTCGAAGACCGGGTCGTACGGCGGCCAGTCCTCCAGGAGCCCGGCGGCCGACTGCTCGCCGCTCGGCACCAGGTCCGGCTTCACGCCGAAGGCGATCAGCGCGGCGGCGGTCTGCTCGCCGACGGCCGCGACCTTGATCCCGGCGAAGGCCCGCGCGTCGAGCCCGTACTCCTCGAACTTCTCCCGCACCGCCTTGACGGCGTTGACGGAGGTGAACGCGATCCACTCGTAGCGGCCCGTCACCAGGCCCTTGACCGCGCGCTCCATCTGCTGGGGCGTGCGCGGCGGCTCGACCGCGATCGTCGGCACCTCGTGCGGCACCGCGCCGTAGGACCGCAGCTGGTCGGAAAGCGAGGCCGCCTGCTCCTTGGTGCGCGGCACGAGCACCCGCCACCCGAAGAGCGGCTTCGACTCGAACCACGACAACTGGTCGCGCTGGGCGGCGGAGGAACGCTCGCCGACCACGGCTATGACGGGCTGCCCGCCGTCCGGCGACGGCAGCACCTTGGCCTGCTTGAGGACCTGCGCGATGGTGCCGAGCGTCGCCGTCCAGGTGCGCTGGCGCGTCGTCGTACCGGCGACCGTCACGGTCATCGGGGTGTCCGGCTTGCGGCCCGCGGCCACCAGCTCGCCGGCGGCCGCCGCCACGGAGTCCAGCGCCGCGGAGACCACGACGGTCCCGTCGGAGGCGCCGACCTCGCTCCAGCAGCGGTCCGGGGCGGTCCGGGCGTCGACGAAGCGGACGTCCGTGCCCTGCGCGTCCCGCAGCGGCACACCCGCGTACGCGGGCACACCGACGGCGGCCGCGATGCCGGGCACGACCTCGAAGGGGATGCCCTGGGCGGCGCAGGCGAGCATCTCCTCGGCCGCGTACGTGTCGAGGCCCGGGTCGCCGCTCACCGCACGCACGACCCGCCTGCCGCCCCGCGCGGCCTCCATGACAAGATTGGCGGCAGCTCGGAACGGCGTCGCGTCGGCGGTCATTGACGTGTCGTCAGCTGTCGGCTGGGGTGTGTCCACACCTCCCCTGGCATGCACGCGGACGACGTCGAGCACATCCGGCTCGGCGATCAGCACATCCGCTCGGGCCAGCGCCTCGACGGCGCGCAGGGTCAGCAGTCCCGGATCTCCGGGACCGGCACCGAGAAAGGTGACGTGCCCGTGTGCGGGAAGGCCGGGAAGGTTCGAGGTGGGGCTCAAAGTGCTCGCTCCCCCATCAGACCGGCCGCGCCCTTGGCGAGCATCTCGGCAGCGAGTTCGCGGCCCAGCGCCATGGCCTGGGTCTCCGTCTCGGGCACGGGACCGGTGGTGGACAGCTGCACCAGCGTCGAGCCGTCGGTCGTGCCGACGACGCCGCGCAGGCGCATTTCCTTGACAATCTGCCCGTCGGCCAGCAAGTCGGCCAGCGCGCCCACGGGCGCGCTGCAACCGGCTTCCAGGGCGGCGAGCAGGGACCGCTCGGCGGTCACGGCGGCCCGGGTGTACGGGTCGTCGAGCTCGGCGAGCGCGGCGGCGAGTGACGCGTTGTGCGCGGCACACTCGATCGCCAGTGCCCCCTGGCCGGGGGCGGGCAGAACGGTGTCGACCGACAGGAAGTCGGTCACCTCGTCGGCCCTGCCGACGCGGTTGAGTCCGGCGGCGGCGAGCACGACGGCGTCGAGCTCCCCCTTGTGCACGTACCCGATGCGGGTGTCGACGTTCCCGCGGATCGGCACGATCTCGACGGTCATGCCGTGGCTGCGCGCGTAGGCGTTCAGCTGCGCCATGCGGCGCGGCGAGCCGGTGCCGATGCGGGGAACCCCCGTCGGGGAGCCCGCTGCGAGCTCCGCGAAGGTCAGCCCGTCGCGGGCGACCAGCGCGTCCCGCGGGTCCTCGCGCAGCGGCACGGCGGCGAGGGTGAGCTCGGCGGGCTGCGCGGTGGGCAGGTCCTTGAGCGAGTGGACCGCGAAGTCCACCTCGTCGCGGACCAGGGCCTCGCGCAGCGCGGCGACGAAGACGCCGGTGCCACCGATCTGCGCGAGGTGCTCGCGCGAGGTGTCGCCGTACGTGGTGATCTCCACGAGGTCGACGGGACGCCCCGTCAACTCCCTGACTGCCTCGGCCACTTGCCCGGACTGGGCCATGGCCAGCCTGCTGCGCCTGGTCCCGAGCCTGAGGGCCTTCTCGGTCATGCCCGGCCTCGATTCGGGTCGTCGTTCTCGTTGTTCAAGTGGTCAGCCCTGCTGACCGCCGCGACCGTCTGCGGGTCGAGGTCGAAGAGCGTGCGCAGTGCGTCCGCGTACCCGGCGCCGCCGGGCTCGCTCGCCAGCTGCTTGACCCGCACCGTCGGCGCGTGCAGCAGCTTGTCCACGACACGGCGCACGGTCTGTGTGATCTCCGCGCGCTGCTTGTCCGCCAGGCCGGGCAGCCGCCCCTCCAGGCGCGCCATCTCACCGGCCACCACGTCGGCGGCCATGGTGCGCAGGGCGACCACGGTCGGCGTGATGTGCGCGGCGCGCTGCGCGGCGCCGAAGGCGGCGACCTCGTCGGAGACGATGGAGCGCACCTGCTCCACGTCGCCCGCCATCGGCGCGTCCGCGGAGGCCTCCGCCAGCGACTCGATGTCCACCAGCCGCACCCCGGGGATGCGGTGCGCGGCGGCGTCGATGTCGCGGGGCATGGCCAGGTCGAGCAGGGCGAGCACGGCCGGGCGGGCCGCTCCCGCCGACGGCGACGGGGCGGGCACGCGCCGCTCCGGGAGCCGGCCGGTGACGCGCGCGGCGGCCGCCAGCGCGGCGATCGCCTCGGCCTCGGCCCGCGGGTCCGCGGCCTGCTCCTCGCGCCGCTCGGCCGGGGCGTTGTCCACCCAGGCCGCGTGCTGCTCCAGGGCCGTCGCGTCCATCCCGGCGACGGCCTCCTCGCCGGCGACGGAGAAGCCGCGCGGCGCGGACAGGTCGACCGGGCAGCCCTCGTCGGCGACGGTGGCGGTCCGCGCGCTCTGGCCGGCCGAGCCGCTCCTGGCCTGCGCGGGCACCTCGCCGAGCTGGTCGTCGGCGGGCACCCGGCCCGCGACGGCGTCGGCGACGGAGTCCGCGGTCAGCACGAGGCCGGTCGCGCCGGTGCAGGAGACGGCCACGTCGGCACGTGTCAGTTCGTCCGCCACGTCGTCCATGGGGACGGCACGGGCGCGTACGCCGGTCTCGCCCAGGATCTCCGCGAGTCGCTCCGCGCGCTCCTGCGTGCGGTTGGCGATCACGATCTCGGCCACGCCGGCGCGCGCGAGCGTCGCCGCGGCCAGCGAGGACATGGAGCCCGCGCCGATGACCACGGCACGCCTGCCCGCGGCCCAGGCGTCGACCGGCTCGCGCGCGGCGAGCTGTTCGAGGCCGAAGGTCACGAGCGACTGCCCGGCCCGGTCGATGCCGGTCTCGGAGTGCGCCCGCTTGCCGACCCGCAGGGCCTGCTGGAAGAGGTCGTTGAGGAGCTTTCCCGCGGTGTGCAGCTCCTGCGAGCGCGCCAGGGCGTCCTTGATCTGCCCGAGGATCTGCCCCTCGCCGACCACCATCGAGTCAAGGCCGCACGCCACCGAGAAGAGGTGGTGGACGGCGCGGTCCTCGTAGTGGACGTACAGATAAGGGGTGAGTTCCTCCAGGCCGACGCCGCTGTGCTGCGCGAGCAGCGTGGACAGCTCGGCGACGCCCGCGTGGAACTTGTCCACGTCGGCGTAGAGCTCGATGCGGTTGCAGGTGGCGAGCACGGCCGCCTCGGCGGCGGGCTCGGCGGCGAGGGTGTCCTGCAGCAGCTTGGCCTGCGCGTCGGCGGACAGCGCGGCCCGCTCCAGGACGCTCACCGGGGCGCTGCGGTGACTCAGCCCCACGACGAGGAGACTCATGCCGGCATCACGGCGGGGACGTCCCCGTCGGGTCCCTTCCGCTGCTGCTTGGCGGACACGGGCGGGACGGGCCCCTCGGGGGACGCGTCCTCACCGGCCTTGCGCTGCTCGTGGAAGGCGAGGATCTGCAGCTCGATGGAGAGATCGACCTTGCGTACGTCGACACCGTCCGGCACGGACAGGACGGTCGGCGCGAAGTTCAGGATGGAGGTCACACCGGCGGCGACGAGCCGCTCGCAGACCTGCTGGGCGGCGCCGGCCGGGGTCGAGATGACGCCGATCGAGACGCCGTTGTCCTCGATGATCTTCTCGAGGTCGTCGGTGTGCTGCACCGGCATGCCCGCGACGGGCGTGCCCGCCATCGCCGGGTCGGCGTCGATCAGCGCGGCGACCCGGAAGCCGCGGGAGGCGAAGCCGCCGTAATTGGCGAGCGCGGCGCCGAGGTTGCCGATGCCGACGATGACGACCGGCCAGTCCTGGGTGAGCCCGAGCTCGCGGGAGATCTGGTAGACGAGGTACTCGACGTCGTAGCCGACACCGCGGGTCCCGTAGGAGCCGAGGTAGGAGAAGTCCTTGCGCAGCTTCGCGGAGTTGACCCCCGCGGCGGCCGCGAGCTCCTCGGAGGAGACCGTGGGCACCGAGCGCTCCGACAGAGCGGTGAGGGCTCGGAGGTACAGCGGAAGCCTGGCGACGGTGGCCTCGGGAATTCCTCGGCTGCGGGTCGCCGGTCGGTGAGTTCGGCCAGTTGCCACGGTGCTCCTGCGGGTAGAGCGGGGCTGCAGGCGGTCACTCGTCCCCAGACCGCCCCGTCGAATGCAGGCTATGTCTTTGTGAACGCGTGCACAAAGATGGTGTCCGATTTGCCCGGCCAACGTGACCGGGGTCACGCGCCCCCGGCGCACGTTCACGGAACCGGCGCGCGGGAGGGTTCGTTGCCTTTTTGTGGGGGGCAAAACCGTACACACTCCTCACGATCATCGCCCCCGAGACCAAAACCGCCCCAAAGCGTAATCGACTTCGCGGGCACTTTGGACTGGTCGGTCAGTAGGTGACGGCCCTCACGCGCGGCGGGTGACGCCTCCCGTACGACGGACGGGGGCGAGCTCACCCGGCCAGCTCGCGCCGCAGCCGGCCCTCGTCCACGCGCCAGAAGGTGTGCTGCTCCCCGTCCACGAGCACCACCGGGATCTGCTCCCAGTAGGCCCGGTGCAGCTCCTCGTCCTGCGTGATGTCCTTCTTCTCCCAGGGCGCACCCACCTCCCCGCAGACCTTCTCGATCACCGACTGTGCGTCATCGCACAGATGGCACCCCGGCTTCCCGATCAGGGTGACCAGCCGCTCCTGCGGCCTCTTCTTCTCCGTACGACCGCCGCCACGGCGGAAAATCGGGCTCATGGCCCCCATTGTCGCGCGCTTCGACGCGCGGGACGCGGAGAGTTCACCGGCCCGAATCCTCCCGACTCCGGAACCGCCCAACAGACTGGCTATGCTCACGACATGGCCGCTCTCGGATGGCTCACCCCCCGTAGGCGCTCCGCCACGGCGCGGAGCGTGTTGGCAGGCGAGGCCTCGGCCGAGGCCGCGCGCAAGTCCTCCCAGGAGCTGGAGGAGCTCGAAGGCCTGGCGGCACGGACCGCGGCCGACGAGGAGCCGACGGAACCGGAGTTCCCCGTCGTCGGCGACGACAAGGCCGCCGCCTTCTTCGACCTCGACAACACCGTGATGCAGGGCGCCGCGATCTTCCACTTCGGCCGCGGCCTGTACAAGCGGAAGTTCTTCGAGCGCCAGGAACTGGTCCGGTTCGCCTGGCAGCAGGCGTGGTTCAGGCTGGCCGGCGTCGAGGACCCCGAGCACATGCAGGACGCCCGCGACAGCGCGCTGTCCATCGTCAAGGGCCACCGCGTCGCCGAGCTGATGTCCATCGGCGAGGAGATCTACGACGAGTACATGGCCGAGCGCATCTGGCCCGGCACCCGCGCCCTGGCCCAGGCCCACCTGGACGCGGGCCAGAAGGTCTGGCTGGTCACCGCCGCCCCCGTGGAGATCGCCACGGTCATCGCCCGCCGCCTCGGCCTGACCGGCGCGCTCGGCACCGTCGCCGAGTCCGTCGGCGGCGTCTACACCGGCAGGCTCGTCGGCGAGCCCCTGCACGGCCCCGCGAAGGCCGAGGCCGTCCGCGCGCTGGCCGCCGCCGAGGGCCTGGACCTCGGCCGCTGCGCCGCGTACAGCGACTCGCACAACGACATCCCGATGCTCTCGCTCGTCGGGCACCCGTACGCGATCAACCCCGACGCCAAACTGCGCAAGCACGCGCGGGAGCGGGACTGGCGGCTGCGCGACTACCGCACGGGCCGCAAGGCCGCCAAGGTCGGCATCCCGGCCGCCGCCGGTGTCGGCGCGCTCGCGGGCGGCGCCGCCGCGGCCATCGCCCTGCACCGCCGCCGCCACTGACCGGCCGGCCCACCGGCCCCCCGCGCGCCCCCAGGCCCCTCGCCCCCACTCGTCCCGCGCCCCACGGGCCGAGCATTCCGTCGGTCCTACCCCGCGCCGCCTCCCGCCAGTCACGCCGGTAGCACTCGGCCACAACACGCCTCACGCCGACACGGAATGTGAACCCAATCGATCACCATTCGGTCACTCTCCGGCACTTGACCGGGCGTCAATCGGTAACAGAAGCGACGTAATCGATGATTTGAGCAACTGGGTGTAGCGCTGCCTGTACGAAGCGTTATTCTCCTCAGACGCATTAGGGACCCCACACGTCGCTACGACGGGTGAACGGTCCCGCACTGCACGTGATGGAAGCTCTGCCTCTGGGAGTCCCGTGTACCCACACGTCGGGGTTGACGCCTCGGGCCTGGCTACGCTGCGCGCAACGGTCATCGACCGCTTGCGCGGCTTCGTCCCCACCGCGTACGCCGTCCCCGCCGTCCCCGCCCTCGCCGTCCCCGCACCCGCCGGGCCGTGCTATGCCCTGGCGAACGGCGGTGCGGCAGTCAGCAGACGGGCCCGTTCCGGCGCCGCCGCCGCCACCTCTGCCCCCACCCCCCGCCGTCCCGCCGCGGACAGCGACAGCGCGCGCATGATGGACCTCGTCGAACGCGCCCAGGCCGGCGAGTCCGACGCCTTCGGCCGCCTCTACGACCAGTACAGCGACACGGTCTACCGCTACATCTACTACCGCGTGGGCGGCAAGGCGACCGCCGAGGACCTCACCAGTGAGACCTTTCTGCGCGCGCTGCGCCGCATCGGCACCTTCACCTGGCAGGGCCGCGACTTCGGCGCCTGGCTGGTCACCATCGCCCGCAACCTGGTCGCCGACCACTTCAAATCGAGCCGTTTCCGCCTCGAGGTGACCACCGGCGAGATGCTCGACGCCAACGAGGTCGAGCGCAGCCCGGAGGACTCCGTCCTGGAGTCCCTCTCGAACGCGGCACTGCTCGAAGCCGTCCGCCGCCTCAACCCCCAGCAGCAGGAATGCGTGACCCTGCGCTTCCTGCAGGGCCTCTCCGTCGCCGAGACCGCGCGGGTCATGGGCAAGAACGAGGGTGCGATCAAGACCCTCCAGTACCGGGCGGTGCGCACCCTCGCGCGCCTCCTGCCCGACGACGTCCGTTAGTCCCGCCCCGCCCGCACCGACGGCGCCCGAGCCCCGAAGACAGCCCTCGTCATGCTCCGTGATCCCCAACTCACCTTCCGTGGCGGCCAGATGGTCGCCACGGACTTGTCGCGGTCCGATCATCTGTCGTCCGTAACCCAAGTGCCGCGACGCTCGTTGTGCGGGATGCAGGCTCCCTGTGGTCGCTCTCTGGCTGGCTCCGCTCACTCGATCGTGTGGAATTGGTCAGTACATGCAACCCTCAGGACCCCCTGGGGAGTCGACCGTCTTGACGAGAGGAGGTGCCGCCAGTGATCGCGAACGTATCGGCCCACCGGCGGGCGAACGCCTTCGCCCAGGCCCTGGACGAGCATTCCGACCAGGGCCCGGCGGCCGAGAAGTCCGAGGACTCCGCGCCCACGTCCGCGACCGCGGCCGCACCCGTGGAGTCCCCCGAAACCACCGCGGCCCGTTGTGAACCGACCGAACAGGGCCGCATGCTGGCCCTGGCGGACGGTCTCGACGCGCTGCCCAAGCCAGCCCTCGATCCCGAGGTCAAGGTCGTCCAGCGCGCCCAGCTCGTGGCCGCGATGGAAGCCATGATCCTGGAGGGCACCAGTCCGTCGGTCCCCGAACAGCGATCCCGCAAGGGTGCCCACCGAGCGGGCAGCCTGCGGAAGTTGCGGCCGCGCTCCCGTCTGTCCAAGGGCATCGCGGCGGGCGGCCTCACCGTCGGAGTCGCCGCGGGCGCCTTCGGCGGGGTCGCGGCGGCCAGCGGCGACGCCCTGCCGGGCGACTCGCTCTACGGCCTCAAACGCGGCATGGAGGACTTCAAGCTGGGCCTGGCCGACGACGACACCGACCGCGGTCGGATCTACCTCGACCACGCATCGACCCGGCTGAACGAGGCCCGCAGGCTCATGGAGCGGGGCCGCTCCGGCGCTCTGGACCACGAGTCGCTCGGAGAGGTCAGGCGTGCCCTCTCCGGCATGCGGCACGACGCCACGGAGGGCCACCGCCTGCTCCTGGAGGCGTACGAACGCGACGGCTCCCTCGGCCCCATCCAGGCGCTCTCCGCGTTCTCCCGGTCGCACCGCGAGGCGTGGAGCGACCTCCAGGGCCGCCTCCCCGTCCAGCTGGGCGACGTGGGCGCGCAGGTGAACGACGTCTTCGACGCCATAGACGAAGAGGTCGACCCGCTGCGCTCCCTGCTGCCCCGCACCCCGCAGAAGGGCGGCGAGACCGGCCGGGCGCCGCAGCACCCCAGCGGCACCGAGAGATCCGAGGGGCGCACCTCCCACCCCTCGGGCGGCGGCAGTTCGCACGGCAGCGGCCCGAGCGACGACAGCAAGCCCCGGCCGAGCACCTCGCACAGCAAGGACGACGGTCTCCTCGGCGGCACCACGGGCGGCCTCCTCGACCCGCCCACCGAGAAGAAGCCGACCCCGGCCCCGGCGGACGGCAAGAGCAAGCCCGGTCAGGACGACTCCCCGGCCAAGCCGGACGTCACCCTGCCCCCGCTCCTGCCCGACCTGCTCCCGGAGTTGGGCGTGGACAGCGAGGACGTCCCGTAGTCCTCGTCCGTACGTGATCGGGGCGCCCTCCTGGCGGGGAGGGCGCCCCGATCACGTGTGCCGGGAAGACCTAGAAGAACACCGACCGCCGCTGCACCAGCAGCTTGTACAGCGAGTGCTGGATCTGCTCCCGCACCTGGTCCGTCAGGTTGAACATCAGCATCGGGTCCTCCGCCGCCTCCGGCGGGTAGCCGTCCGTCGGGATGGGCTCGCCGAACTGGATCGTCCACTTCGTCGGCAGCGGCACCGCGCCCAGCGGCCCCAGCCACGGGAACGTCGGCGTGATCGGGAAGTACGGGATGCCGAGCACCCGCGCCACCGTCCTGGCGTTGCCGATCATCGGGTAGATCTCCTCCGCCCCGACGATCGAGCAGGGCACGATCGGGGAGCCGGTCCGCAGCGCCGTCGAGACGAAGCCGCCGCGGCCGAACCGCTGGAGCTTGTAGCGCTCGCTGAACGGCTTGCCGATGCCCTTGAAGCCCTCCGGCATCACCCCGACCAGCTCACCCCGCTCCAGGAGCCGCTCGGCATCCTCGGCGCAGGCCAGGGTGTGCCCGGCCTTGCGGGCCAGTTCGTTGATCACCGGCAGCATGAAGACCAGGTCGGCGGCGAGGAGGCGCAGATGCCGGCCCTGCGGATGGTTGTCGTGCACCGCGACCTGCATCATCAGGCCGTCCAGCGGCAGCGTCCCGGAGTGGTTGGCGACGATCAGCGCCCCGCCGTCGGCGGGGATGTTCTCGATGCCCTTCACCTCCACCCGGAAGTACTTCTCGTAGAAGGGGCGGAGCAGCGACATCAGGACCTGGTCGGTGAGCTCCTCGTCGTACCCGAAGTCGTCGACCTCGTACTCACCGGTCAGCCGGCGCCGCAGGAAGGCCAGGCCGCCCGCGATGCGCCGGTCCCAGCCGCCGCCGCGCGGCTCCGGGGCCCCGGCCGGCCCGGGGCCGGCCGGCCGCGCCTCCTCGGCCCGCGGTCCCTCCTGCTGCCCGTCCTGCTGACCGGGCAGCGCCTTGACCCCGGCTACCGGATCGCCCGGGCGCCGGGGCGCGGACCTGCGGCGCGCCGCGCGCTGCGCGCTCCCGCGCGAACGGTCGTCGTCGAACGGAATGACCTTGGCGTCCGCCATCGTTGACGCTCTCCTCAGTTGGCGCTCGGGTGGCCGCCCGCGAGGGGCAGCGCGGCGATCCGGTCGACTGCCCCCGCAAGGGCACTGGGCGGCAGCAGCCCTGGGCCCCGGCTGCGTACGAAGTCCGCGAAGGCCTCCGCCGTCGTGTACTTCGGCCTGAACCCCAGTGTCTCGCGCATCTGCCGGGTCGCCACGACCCGGCCGTGGGTGAGCAGCCGGATCTGCTCGGGCGAGAAGTCCGTCATGCCGACCGTGCGCAGCGCCGAGCCGACCCAGGTGACGGCCGGCAGGAGGACGGGGACGGTGGGGCGGCCGAGCCGGCGCGAGCACTGCGAGAGCAGCAGCTGTCCGTCGCCGGCGATGTTGAAGGTGCCGCTGTTGAGGGTGCCGCGCGCCGGCTCGTGCGCGGCGAGGCGGAGCACCTCGACCGCGTCGTCCTCGTGGACGAACTGCAGGCGGGGGTCGTAGCCGAACACGGTCGGCAGGACCGGCAGCGAGAAGTACTCGGCGAGCGGGGAGTCCGCGGCGGGCCCGAGGATGTTCGCGAACCGCAGCACGCACACCGCGACGTCGGGGCGGCGCCGCGCGAAGCCGCGCACATAGCCCTCGACCTCGACGGCGTCCTTGGCGAAGCCGCCGCTCGGCAGCGACTTGGGCGGGGTGGTCTCGGTGAACACCGCGGGGTCCTTGGGCGCGGAGCCGTACACGCTGGTGCTCGACTTCACCACGAGCCGCTGCACCGTCGGCGACTTCTGGCAGGCGCCGAGGAGCTGCATGGTGCCGATGACGTTGGTCTCCTTGACCGAGCCCCGGCTGCCCCGGCCGCCGCGGCCGAGGGCGGTGGCCGTGACGTCCATGTGGACGACCGTGTCGACGGCGTGCTCGGCGAGCACCCGGGCGATGGTCGGCTGGCGGATGTCGGCCCGGACGAAGGAGGCGCCGCCGAGATGGTGTTCGGGCGGGCTCGCGTCGACGGCGATCACCCGGTCGACGTCGGGGTCACGCTGGACGCGCCGGACGAACCGTCCGCCCAGCTGCCGGGCCACTCCGGTCACGAGCACGACCTTGCCCAAGATCAGCGCCTGCCTTTCCCCAACCCTCGCCGCGCCACCGTCGGCTGCGTCCCGGCCCACGCTAGCGGGTGGACGTTGCGCTGTGATGTCCGTGCGTCCGGAGAAGGCCCGAAAACGCCGAAGCCCTCCCGCCGGATGACGGGAGGGCTTCGGTCCACGCTGGTACAGCGGCGCTTACTTCTTGTTGCGACGCTGAACGCGAGTGCGCTTCAGCAGCTTGCGGTGCTTCTTCTTGGCCATCCGCTTACGCCGCTTCTTGATAACAGAGCCCACGACTACCCTCGCTCACTTCTCTTCACTCGGTGCGGGGCAGCAGACTGGGCCCACACGACCTACGTCGGCCTAGCCTACCCGTCCCGGCGTGAGGGACGTAATCGAGGGGCCATGGCCCCTGCGCGAGGGGCCCGCGAGCCCCTCGCTCAGCCTGCTTCGACCCCCACGTAGGACTCGCGGAGGTACTCGTGAACCGCCTGCTCCGGGACCCGGAAGGACCTTCCGACCCGGATGGCGGGCAGATGACCGCTGTGCACCAGCCGGTACACGGTCATCTTGGACACTCGCATCACCGAAGCGACTTCCGCCACGGTCAGAAACTGAACCTCGTTCAGCGGCCTCTGGTCTGCACCCATGACACCCCACCTGAACCTTCCGCATATGACGGGCACCGGCTTCCCCTTCCGGTGACTCTTCGTCGCTATGCGCTCACTCCCCAGACTAGGGGCGGATGATGCGAGTGGGGAAGAGGAGCAGCCATCGGCCGCCTACTGTGACAGACACGCTCGATTGAGTACATAGCGAGTAAGCGGTCGGTAGTAATCAGACCGCACAGCGTCATCAAGCGGAACGACGACGGACACCTGCCCCTCGGCCTCTCCGACGAACAGCGCGGGATCATCCGTATCCGCCAGACCGATGGCCTCGAACCCCAGCTGACCTGCTCCGCAGACCCATCCGTGGTCCCCGACGACCAACCCGGGAAGCGGTCCGCCGGCCTCCGCGGCGGCATCCAGAGCGGCCCGAACCGGCAGGGGTGAGTGGGTGTGTGCGCCGGGCTCACACCCGGTGGGACGCACGCCGGGTTCGCGCACCAGCGCGACTCCTTGTACGTAGTCAAGGTTGTACGTGCGTAGGCCGAACCGGGTCGTTATGTCGACACTGCTGCCCTGCGCGGGGGTGAGGACAGTGCATCCGGCCGCCGACAAAGCGTCCGCCAACGTGGCGTAGAACCCGAGCAAACGGTGCGGATGACCGGTCCCGAGGAGCACCGGCAGCTTACGCCGGGCCGCGGCCGCGAGCCGTTCCGCGAACGCGTCGAGCGCCGCCAGCGTCCGCTCCGGATCGATGACGTCGGTCCCCGTGGTGAGCCGGGGGTCGGGGCAGACCCCGCACTTGTCCGCCATCAGGCGCAGCAGGTCGCCGGCGCCCCAGCTCCGCTCGGGGTCGAGCCCGAGGGTGAGCCGCGGGTCCCGGGCCGCGAAGAGCCGGTAACTGCGCAGGCTCTGCTCCCGGGAGGTGGCCACGGGCCCGGCCAGCCGGGCCGCCAACAGATGCGCGCGCAGGGCGCCGGTGCTCAACACGCAGCCGATGCTGGCGCATCGAGGGCCGCCCGTCCTCAAAAGCACGGAAACCACCCACAGTTGGGCTAACGCGCCCATAATCCGGCGGCACGGGCCGGGGGTTCGGCGCACCGGCCCCACCGCCGCCCTACGGCAACAGCCCCCGCAGCGGGAACGCCGCGCGCCGGGCGGCCCGCACCGCCTGGTCGAGCCGGTCGGCGGGGTCGTACCCCGACTCCCAGCCCCGCCACTCCACCGGCCACCGCCCGTCCGTCATGCGGCCGGGCGCCAACTGCCGGGTCCGCGCGAAGACTTCCTGCCGCCAGGCCTCCGGCACCGCCGCCGTGGGCTCGACGGGCCGCCCCGCGGCGATCCCCACGAGGTGCGTCCACGACCGCGGCACCACGTCCACCACCGCGTATCCCCCGCCGCCCAGCGCCACCCACCGCCCGTCCGCGTGCTCGTGGGCCAGCTCGTGGCAGGCGACCTGCACGGCCCGCTGCGCGTCGAGGGAGACGGCGAGGTGCGCGAGGGGGTCCTCGAAGTGCGTGTCGGCGCCGTGCTGCGTCACCAGGACCTGCGGCCGGAACTCGGCGAGCAGCTCGGGCACCACGGCGTGGAAGGCCCGCACCCACCCCGCGTCTCCGGTGCCGGCCGGCAGCGCGACGTTCACGGCGGACCCCTCGGCCGCGCCGTCCGCCCCCGTCTCCTCCGGCCAGCCGGTCTGCGGGAAGAGCGTGCGCGGATGTTCGTGGAGCGAGACGGTCAGGACCCGGGGGTCCTCCCAGAAGGCGGCCTGCACCCCGTCCCCGTGGTGCACGTCCACGTCGACGTACGCGACCCGCTCGGCGCCCAGCTCCAGCAGGCGCGCGACGGCCAGCGCCGCGTCGTTGTAGATGCAGAACCCGGAGGCGGACCCCGGCATGGCGTGGTGCAGCCCGCCCGCGAAGTTCACCGCGTGCAGCGCGTCCCCGCGCCACACCGCCTCGGCCGCGCCGACGGACTGCCCGGCGATCAGCGCCGACACGTCGTGCATCCCGGCGAAGGCCGGGTCGTCCTCCGTGCCGAGCCCGTACTCCCCGCGGGCGGACTCGGGGTCGGCGGAGGCGGCCTTGACCGCGTCCACGTAGTCCCCGCGGTGCACGAGGCGCAGCGTCGAGTCACCGGCGCGCTTGGCCGCGACCACGTCGAGCTCCCTGTCGAGCCCGAAGGCGCCGACCAGACTTCGGGTCAGCCCGAGCCGGACCGGGTCCATCGGGTGACCCGGGCCGAAGTCATAGCCCGTTACTGCCTCGTCCCACATCAGCTGTGCGCGGCCGCTCATGCCCGTCACCGTACCCGTCCGCCCCCGGGGCGAAGGAACGGGCGTACAGCAAGGTCAGAAGGACCAGCACCAGAGGAACGACCATGGCACCCCGGTAGTTCCAGGCGTCCCCGAGCCCGCCCACCAACGGCGAACCGATCAGGAAGCCCACATAGTTGAAGACATTCAGCCGCGCGACGGCCGCGTCCGAAGCTCCGGGGAACAGCCTTCCCGCCGCGGCGAACGTCTGCGGAACAATCACGCACAATCCGAGACCGAGCACCGTGAATCCCGCGATTCCCACCCAGGCCCCGGGCGCCACCGCCACCACCGCGAACCCCAGCGCCGCCACCACCGACCCGGCCCGCACCACCGCGGCGGCCCCGAACCGTCGCACCCCCAGATCCCCGAGCCCGCGCCCCACCAACGTCATCACCATGTAGACGTTGTACGGAACCGTCGAGACCTCCTCGGAGCTCCCCAGCACGTCCTGAAGGTACTTGGCACTCCAGTTGGAGACGGTCGAGTCACCGATGTACGCGAACGTCATCACCAGGCAGAGCGGCAACAGCACCGTGAAGACGACACCCCCGCCGTCGCCCCGCGCCCCGGCCCCGCCCTGCTCCTCCACCGCGTCGGCGTACCACCGGCTCCCGGCCAGCACGGCCGGCAGGAGCACCACCACGACCGGCAGATACGAGACGAAGAGCGAGAGGTCCCAGTGCGCCCCCGCCCAGGCGAGCGAGGCGCCCACGATCCCGCCGAGACTGTACGCGGCGTGAAACCCGAGCATGATGCTGCGCCCGTAGGCCTGTTGAAGACTCACCCCGAGCATGTTCATGGACGCGTCCAGCGCCCCCACCGCGAGCCCGAACGCCCCGAGCGCGACGGCGGCCTGCCACAGCGCGTCCCCCGCGCCCACGCCCAGGAGCGCGAGCAGCACCACCGGCTGGGACCACCGCAGCACCGCACTCGGCGGCACCCGCTTCACCAGCTGCTCGGTGCCCACGCTCCCGGCCCCGGCCAGGATCGGCACCGCCGCGAGAAAGACGGGCAGCAGCCCGTCGGATATCCCGTAGCGATCCTGGATCGCCGGTATCCGCGTCACCAGCAGGGCGAAGGCCACGCCCTGCACCAGGAAGGCGAACGCCAGCGAGGCCCTGCCGCGCCGCAGCTCATCGGTCATGGCTGCAGAGCGTAGGGCCCCGGACTACCCGTGGGTAGGTGGATCACTCAACCAATTTCAGCGGCCGGCTACGGCTTCCTCGACCAGCTTCTCCATCGGCACGACGACCAGGCGGCCACCGGCGACGGCCGTCACCGTGATCACCCCGGCCGCGAGCACCCCGCCCAGCCACACCATGGTGTCGACGGGCAGCGTGTAGGCCCCCACGACCCGCAGCAGCGCCTCGCCGAAGAGAGCCGCTCCCCACACCACGGAGAACGTCCGCTCCAGCCGTGCGAACGGGCCCCGCACCGCGGTCAACCGCTCCCAGGCCGCGTTCCGGGCCGCATCCCCCTTGGTCACCCAGGGCTTGAGGGCGGTGGTCATCAGCGGTCGCCCGGCCACGACCGACAGCAGCACGGCGATGCCCACGGTGGCGGTGATCCCGCTGTCCTTGGCGAGCATCAGCCGCGGATCACCGGCGATCAGGCTCATCAGCAGCCCGACGATGTTGGCGGTCAGGATCAGCGCCGCGAGCCCGTTGACCCGCCGCTCCTTGACCAGCCCCCACGCCGTCCGCCCAGCCGGCACCACACTGCTCCAGCCCAGCGCGGCCAGCGTGCTCATCCCGAACCCCTTGCTGAGCAGGTAGTACGAGGCGGTCGGCACCAGCGCGTCGAGCACCAGCGGCTTCAGCGACTCGATACGGGCCGTGCGCGCGTCGTCACCGGCACCGGCGACGGCAGGGGCGGGGGTGACGGCAGAGGGCTTGATCTCGGTGCGGACCTCGGTGCTGGCCTTGGTGCTGACCTCGGTGGCGAGCTGGCTCATGATCAGGTTCCTCCGTCGGGCTGCGGCGTGCGTCCGGTTCCTTCGCGACACCCTCAGCTTCGCTCCCGGCACCCGCCGGCCGACAGAAACGATCGTCCGCACCTGGCGGTGACAAATGTCAGGGCCTGGGCCAGGCCGTCGTCATACGAGCAGGTCAGCCAACTCCCCCATGTCCCCGAAGAGTTCAGTGGCCCCCGCGAGACGCTCCGCGGGCGTCATGCCGGTGAACCCGTAGACGTCCATCCCGGCGGCGACCGCGGCCTGCACGCCCAGCGGGCTGTCCTCCACGACGACACACTTTTCGGGCGCGACCCCCATGCTCGCGGCGGCGTGGAGGAAGAGGTCGGGCGCCGGCTTTCCCCGCCCGACATCCTCGGAGCTGAAGATCCACTCCTCCTCGAACCACGGGTCGAGCCCGGCCTTCCGATGCCCGACGCGGATCCGCTCATGGCTCCCGGAGGAGGCGAGGCAGTAGGCCACACCTTCCTTGGTCAGCCGCTCCAGCACGTCCACGGCTCCGCGCACGGGCTGCAGCTCCCGCTCGAAGGCGGCGAACACCCGCCCGTGCAGTACGTCGTCGAAGTCCGCCGGCAACCGCCGCCCACTCCGCTCGAGAACGAGGTCGTGTACGCGGTGGACAGCGGCCCCCATGTAATCGCGCAGGGACTCCTCGTACGTGGTGGGATGACCCAGTTCGGTCAAATAACCCGAGAGGATGGTGTTGGAGATCGGCTCACTGTCCACGAGGACGCCGTCATTGTCGAAGATGACCAGGTCGTAGCGCATATACCGACCCTAATCGGTCGCCGCACACCCCCGGAACGCAGAAAACCCCCGCACCATAAGGTGCGGGGGTCTCCCGACTAAAAGGAGTTCGGCGGCGTCCTACTCTCCCACAGGGTCCCCCCTGCAGTACCATCGGCGCTATGAGGCTTAGCTTCCGGGTTCGGAA
>NZ_JBVIYQ010000002.1:0-304290 GCF_055592445.1 Streptomyces sp. NPDC041122
AAGCCCGGTAACGGGTGGAGGTGACTGGTACTAATAGGCCGAGGGCTTGTCCTCAGTTGCTCGCGTCCACTGTGTTGGTTCTGAAACCACGAACAACCCCGTATGTCGGGCCACGACTGCGGTGCGGTTGTCAGTTTCATAGTGTTTCGGTGGTCATAGCGTGAGGGAAACGCCCGGTTACATTCCGAACCCGGAAGCTAAGCCTCATAGCGCCGATGGTACTGCAGGGGGGACCCTGTGGGAGAGTAGGACGCCGCCGAACTAATTTTGAATGATAAGAGCTGGTCCCTGAACTTCGGTTCGGGGACCAGCTCTTTTTTGTTGTGCGTCACCTTCCGTTCACGTCGTGCGACCAACATCGGCAGGCATGGGGACAGTTGGATTGTTGCGCGCCGCCGGTGTCGGCACCGGCGATGAGGTCGTGGTGCCGGCCTACGGGAACGCCGAGGTCGCCGAGGACGTGGTCCTCGCCGGCGCGGTGCCCGTCTTCGCGGACATAGACCCGGCCACGTACTGCCTCGACCCGGACGCCGTGAAGGCCGTGGTGACACCGCGGACGGCCGCCGTGGTCGTGGTGCACCGCTTCGGCAACCAGGCCGCCGTGCAGCGGCTGCGGGAGGTCGGGAACCGGCAGGGGCTCCTCTTACTGGAGCGCAGGGAGCCGGAGGCCGCGGCCGTGGAGACCTCGTACGACATGCTCGAGCGGCGGCGGGCGCATGCCGCGTATCTCAGCGGGCGCCTGCGCGGCGTCGTGACGCCCGACGGCGGCGCGGGCCACGACTACCAGCAGTACGTCGTCCGGGTGCCAGGGAACGGGCGGCCCGACCGGGATGCCTTCGCACGCGCCGTACGGGCCAAGGGAGTTGACTGCCGGGTACCGGTGAAGACGCCCGTGCACCGCATGCCGCGGTTCTGGCGGGACGTGCATCTGCCCGAGACCGAGCGGGCCGCCGACGAGACGCTGGCGCTGCCGGCCGGCGCGTCCCTGTCGCGGCGCGAACTGCACCGTGTGGTCTCCGCCTGCAACGCGCTCGGCGGGTTGCTGCAGCCCGCGTTCTGAGACGTCGGAAGGCGGTTCGAGGCACCTTCGATTTCAGGTATGATCTATTCCGTTGCCGCGGGGAAAACCCCCACAAGCAGCAGGCCCCTATAGCTCAGTCGGTAGAGCGTCTCCATGGTAAGGAGAAGGTCAGCGGTTCGATTCCGCTTGGGGGCTCACATAGGAAAGGCCTCCGCCCAGTTGGGCGGGGGCCTTTGTCGTATCCGTATCCGGGGTGCTCAGTCCTTCTGGAGGCCGGGCACCCGCATCGCGAGGATCGCCATGTCGTCCGAGGGCGCGTCCGTGGCGAAGCGCTCCACCGCGCGCATGATGCGCGCCGCGACCGCTCCCGCCGTCAGGCCCGTGCAGGTCGTCAGGACGTCCGCCAGGCCGTCGTCGCCCAGCATGCGGGTGCCCTCGCGGCGCTCGGTGACGCCGTCGGTCACGCAGAGCAGGACGTCGCCCGGGTCGAGGGTCATCGTCTGCTCGTACAGTTCGAGGTCGTCCATGACGCCGAGCAGCGGCTGCGGTTCCGCGTACGACTCGACCGTGCCGTCCTGGCGCAGGCGGAGCGGCAGCGGGTGACCGGCGCAGACGACCTTCAGGACCGCCGAGCCGTCCTCCTGGGGCCACAACTCGCCGTACAGGAGCGTCAGGAAGCGGCTGCGGGCGCCCTCGTCGAGGATCGCGGCGTTGAGGCGCTCCAGGACGGCCGGGCCGCCGAAGCCCTCGCGGGCGAGCAGGCGCAGGGCGTGCCGGGCGAGGCCCGTGACGGCCGCCGCCTCCGGGCCCGTGCCGCAGACGTCGCCGATCGCGAAGCCGTACGCGCCGTCGCGGATCGGGAAGAGGTCGTAGAAGTCGCCGCCGACTTCGTTGCCCTCGCCGGCCGCGCGGTAGATGACCTCGACCTCGACGCCGGGGATCTGCGGGAGGCCGGGCGGCAGCAGGCTGCGCTGCAGGGACTGGCTGATGGCCATGCGCTCGGAGTAGAGACGGGCGTTGTCGAGGGCGAGCGCCGCTCGGCGGGAGAGATCTTCGGCCAATTCCAGGATCTCTTGGCGGAAGTGTTCGTCGGCGGGCTTACCGAGGGTGAGCATGCCGATGACGCGGTTGCGGGCGACCAGGGGCAGCACCACCGTCTCGCCGCCCACCGCCGAGGCGGTGGAGAGCGTCGTGCCGATGCCCGAACCGAGGGTCATGGGTTCGCCGAGGCCGAGGCTGCGCATCGAGGTGCGCAGGGCCGCCTGGTGCGCCGCCTCGGAAGGGGCCGCCCAGATGCGGGCGCCGGGGGTGGGCACCGGGTCCGGCGGCGAGATCTTGGACAGAAGGGCCTTGAGGCCGTCGATGCGCTCCTCGTCCTCGTGCAGGACGTACGAGAGATAGGGCTCGGCGGACTGGTCGGCGATCGTGTACACGGCGCACCAGGTGGCCAGGGTCGGGACCGTCATCTGGGCCATGAGGGCCAGGGTCTGGTCGCGGTCCAGGGTGCCCGCGAGGAGGTCGGACGCCTCGACGAGGAAGGAGAGCGAGCCGCGGCGGAGCCGTTCCAGCTCGCCGAGGCGCGCCGACTCCACGGCCAGGGCGATGCGGTCGGCGGCGAACTGCAGGCGCAGGGCCTCCTCGTTCGAGTACCGCCCGGAGGCCTCGGCGGCGACGCCCAGGGAGCCGGTGAGGCGGCCCTCCACCTTCAGCGGGACGGTGACGACGGAGCGCATGCCCGTGCCGGCGAGCAGCGGGACCGCGCCCGGTACGACCGTCAGGTCCTCGTGGACGGCCGGCATGCGGGCGGAGCCGTAGCGTCCGGGGGCCGACTCGACCTGGACGCGGGCGAAGCGCTGGCGGGCGGACGGCAGGCCCGTGGAGGCGCGGACCTCCAGCTCCGTCTCGTCGTCGGTGGCGAGGAGCAGGAAGGCCGCGTCGCCGTCGAGCATGTCGCGGGCGCGTTCGACGGTGCGCTGGAGCAGGCCGTCGAGGTCGTCGGGGGCGGGGGAGCCGATGAACACCTCGAAGGGGTCCGTGGCGTGCGGCTCGGTGCGCGAGCCCGGCTCGGGGGGCGCGCCGCGCAGTGGGGTCTGCAGCACGGCGCGCTCGTCGTCGCGTACGAGCAGGCAGACCGTGGAGGGTTCGCCGTCGGCGTCGCGGACGCGCAGGTGCGAGGCGTAGACCGGGATCACGCAGCCGTCGGCGCCGCGGACGCCGTAGCTGCCCTCCCAGCGGGAGAGTTGCAGGGCCTCGGCGATGCCGGTGCTGGTGCCGGGGGTGTGCGGCCAGGCCGCGAGGTCGTTGAGCGGCTTGCCCATGACCTGCTCGGCGGCGTAGCCGAAGAGCTCCCCGGCGTCTTCGTTCCAGGCGGAGATGGCGCCCAGGCGGTCGATCTGGATGACGGCGACGCGGACCCTGCCGTCGGCGATGGGCAGCAGCGCGGCCGGCAGCGAGGGGCCCGCGGTGCGGGTGCCGACGGGGCGGTGGGGCAGGTCGAGCTGGAACCAGACCTGCTTGTGGGTGGGTGTGTAGTCGACGCCCCAGCGGGACGCGAGCGCCGCGCAGAGCTGGAGGCCGCGGCCGCCCTCGCGGTCGGGGCTGCCCATGTTGACCGAGGACTGCTGGAGCGGGATCTCGCGCTCCGGATAGCGGTCGGAGACCTCGATGCGTACGGCGTCCTCGCTGCGCAGGCACTCGACGTCGGCGGCCGTCCCTGCGTGCACCACGGCGTTGGTGACCAGTTCGCTGGTGAGGACGACGGCGTCGTCGACGATGTCCGAGAACCCCCACCCCTGGAGGGTGTCGCGCACGAAGGAGCGGGCCGTCGCGACGGAACGTCCGACGGGGTCGAAGGTGGCAGCCGCGCGCGCGGTGATCACAGCACTCCTCGTACGAGTATCGACGGCGTCGACAGTGTCGACTGTATCGACGCCCAGTTCTCCCGAACCCATGGTGACGGCCGCCCCTCCGATGCCCGCTTGTTCGTGTACCACCGCCCTGGCCGGGCAGGACCGGGGTGGTTGGACAGCCGGATGCAAGGTTACTTACCTTCGCCGTCCATGCTGATGCCGGTCGTCAGTGTTTCCGCCCGGAGGGTGTGCGGACGGTGTGCGAAGCTGCCGAACTGTTATGGCCTGGTTCAGCCATGGTGAAACACTGGGCAAGCTTCATGGAGACAGCCCAGAAATACCCGAGCAGTACCGGTCGACCCTTGCGGGAGGGACACAGTGGAGTCTGGCGCAGCGACGCGGGGTTCTAAAACGCGCGCGAAAGACGGACAGTCCCTGAATAAACAGCGCAAACCGCGCAACGGGACGACGGCTTCCGTGGACGCCGCGGCTCTGAACAGGCTGCTCGCAGCCCTGGTGGCGATGCGGGACGGCAACTTCCGTAAGCGGCTCACGGTCTCCGGTGACGACGTGATGTCCGAGATCGCCGCCGTCTTCAACGAGGTGGCCGACCGGAATCTGCACCTCACCGGTGAGCTTTCGCGGGTGCGGCGCATGGTCGGGCGTGAGGGAAAACTCACGGAACGACTTGAGGCCGGGGCGAGTGAGGGCTCCTGGGCGGCCGCGATCGACGCCTCGAACGCGCTCGTCGACGATCTCGTACGTCCCGTCTCCGAGGTCGGCCGGGTGCTCTCCGCGGTCGCGGAGGGCGATCTGGAGCAGCGCATGGAGCTGCGGGCCCAGGGGGTCGACGGGAACGCCCATCCGTTGCGCGGCGAGTTCCTGAAGGTCGGGCGGACGGTCAACAACCTCGTCGACCAGCTCTCCACCTTCACGGACGAGGTCACGCGCGTGGCCAGCGAGGTCGGCACCGAGGGCAAGCTCGGTGGGCAGGCCAGGGTGCGCGGGATGTCCGGTTCGTGGAAGGACCTCACGGACTCCGTGAACACCATGGCGTACCGGCTGACCGCCCAGGTGCGGGACATCGCGCTGGTGACGACGGCCGTGGCGAAGGGTGATCTGTCCCGCAAGGTCACGGTTCATGTCGCGGGCGAGATGCTGGAGTTGAAGAACACCGTCAACACGATGGTGGACCAGCTCTCGTCGTTCTCCTCCGAGGTGACGCGGGTGGCCCGCGAGGTCGGTACGGAGGGTGAGCTCGGCGGCCAGGCGCAGGTGCCGGGTGTGGCGGGTGTGTGGAAGGACCTCACCGATTCGGTGAACCTGATGGCCGGCAACCTCACCGCCCAGGTGCGGGGGATCGCCCAGGTCACGACGGCGGTCGCCAACGGCGATCTGTCCCAGAAGGTGACGGTGAGCGCGCGCGGCGAGGTCGCCCAGCTCGCCGAGACGATCAACCAGATGACCGAGACGCTGCGGACGTTCGCGGACGAGGTCACCCGCGTGGCCAACGAGGTCGGCGCGGAGGGGCAGCTCGGCGGGCAGGCCAACGTGCCGGGCGCGGCCGGTACGTGGAAGGACCTGACCGACTCGGTCAACACGGTCTTCAGGAACCTCACGACGCAGGTGCGCGACATCGCGCAGGTGACGACGGCGGTCGCCAACGGTGACCTGTCGCAGAAGGTCACCGTGGACGTCGCGGGCGAGATGCTCGAGCTGAAGAACACCACGAACACGATGGTCGACCAGCTCTCCGCCTTCGGCTCCGAAGTGACGCGGGTGGCGCGTGAGATCGGTGTCGAGGGTGAACTCGGCGGTCAGGCGCAGGTGCAGGGCGCGGCCGGTACGTGGAAGGACCTCACCGACTCGGTGAACACCGCGTTCCGCAACCTCACGGGGCAGGTCCGCAACATCGCGCAGGTGACGACGGCGGTCGCCAACGGTGACCTGTCGCAGAAGGTCACCGTGGACGTCTCCGGCGAGATGCTCCAGCTGAAGAACACCGTGAACACGATGGTGGACCAGCTGTCGTCCTTCGCCGACCAGGTCACGCGGATGGCGCGGGACGTGGGCACCGAGGGCCGGCTCGGCGGCCAGGCGCGCGTGGACGGCGTGAGCGGTACGTGGAAGGACCTCACCGACTCCGTCAACTTCATGGCGGGCAACCTGACGTCGCAGGTGCGGCAGATCGCACAGGTCACCACGGCGGTGGCGCGCGGTGACCTGTCGCAGAAGATCGAGGTCGACGCGCGGGGCGAGATCCTCGAACTCAAGAACACCATCAACACGATGGTCGACCAGCTGTCCGCCTTCGCGGACCAGGTGACCCGGGTGGCCCGCGAGGTGGGCACCGAGGGCCGCCTGGGCGGTCAGGCGCAGGTGCCCGGCGTGGCCGGGGTGTGGCGGGATCTGACGGACTCCGTGAACGGCATGGCCGGCAACCTCACCGCGCAGGTGCGCAACATCGCGCAGGTGGCGACGGCGGTGGCGCGCGGTGACCTGTCACAGAAGATCGACGTGGACGCGCGCGGCGAGATCCTGGAGCTCAAGAACACCCTGAACACGATGGTGGACCAGCTGTCCGCCTTCGCGGAGCAGGTCACGCGGGTCTCCCGCGAGGTGGGCACGGACGGCATCCTGGGCGGCCAGGCCGAGGTGCAGGGTGTCTCCGGCACCTGGAAGGACCTCACGCAGTCCGTGAACGGCATGGCGAACAACCTCACCCTGCAGGTGCGGAACATCGCCGAGGTCACCACCGCCGTCGCCATGGGCGACCTGTCGAAGAAGATCACCGTCGACGCGAAGGGCGAGATCCTCGAACTCGTCACGACCGTCAACACGATGGTCGACCAGCTGTCGTCGTTCGCCGAGCAGGTGACCCGGGTCGCCCGCGAGGTGGGCACGGAGGGCCAGTTGGGCGGTCAGGCGCGGGTGCCGGGCGTCACCGGCATCTGGAAGGACCTGAGCGACAACGTCAACCTGATGGCCAACAACCTGACCAGCCAGGTGCGCAACATCTCCCAGGTCTCGGCGGCGGTCGCCAACGGCGACCTCACCAAGAAGGTGACGGTGGAGGCGCGCGGCGAGGTCGCGCAGCTCGCCGACACGGTCAACACCATGGTGACGACGCTGAGTTCGTTCGCCGACGAGGTCACGCGCGTGGCCCGCGAGGTGGGCACCGACGGCATCCTGGGCGGCCAGGCCCGGGTGCCGGGCGTCTCCGGTACGTGGAAGGACCTCACCGAGTCCGTGAACTCGATGGCGTCCAACCTGACGGGGCAGGTCCGCAACATCGCGATGGTCACCACCGCGATCGCCAAGGGTGACCTGACCAAGAAGATCGACATCGACGCCCGGGGCGAGATCCTGGAGCTGAAGACCACCATCAACACGATGGTCGACCAGCTGTCGTCCTTCGCCGAGCAGGTCACCCGGGTCGCCCGCGAGGTGGGTACCGAGGGCCAGTTGGGCGGTCAGGCACGCGTGCGTGACGTCGACGGCACGTGGCGGGACCTCACCGAGTCCGTGAACGAGATGGCCGGAAACCTCACCCGTCAGGTGCGCGCCATCGCCAAGGTCGCCACCGCGGTGACCCGGGGCGACCTCAACCTCAAGATCGAGGTGGACGCCGCCGGCGAGATCCAGGTCCTCCAGGACAACATCAACACGATGATCGCCAACCTGCGCGACACCACCCTCGCCAACAAGGAGCAGGACTGGCTCAAGGGCAACCTGGCGCGGATCTCCGGCCTGATGCAGGGCCGCCGCGACCTGGACGACGTCGCCTCGCTGATCATGAGCGAGCTGACGCCGGTGGTCTCGGCGCAGCACGGCGCGTTCTTCCTGGCGATGCCGACGGACGACGCCCAGGACCTCGGGGGCGATCACGAGGACGCGTACGAGCTGCGGATGCTCGGCAGCTACGGGTACTCCATGGGGTCCATGCCGACGTCCTTCCGGCCCGGCGAGACGCTGATCGGGACGGCCGCCAAGGAGCGGCGCACGATCCTCGTGGAGAACGCGCCGTCGGGTTACCTGCGGATCGCGTCCGGGCTCGGTGAGGCGCCGCCCGCGCAGGTCATCGTGCTCCCGGTGCTCTTCGAGGGAACGGTCCTCGGCGTGATCGAGCTGGCCTCCTTCCAGCCCTTCACACAGATCCAGAAGGACTTCCTCAGCCAGATCGCCGAGATGATCGCGACGAGCGTCAACACCATCAGCGTCAACACCAAGACCGAGGTGCTGCTGAAGCAGTCGCAGGAGCTGACCGAGCAACTGCGGGAGCGGTCGGCCGAGTTGGAGAACCGGCAGAAGGCGCTCCAGGACTCCAACGCGGAGCTGGAGGAGAAGGCCGAGCTGCTCGCCCAGCAGAACCGCGACATCGAGGTCAAGAACACCGAGATCGAAGAGGCCAGGCAAGTCCTGGAGGAGCGGGCCGAACAGCTCGCGGTCTCGATGCGCTACAAGTCCGAGTTCCTCGCGAACATGTCGCACGAGCTGCGCACGCCGCTCAACTCGCTGCTGATCCTCGCCAAGTTGCTCGCCGACAACGCCGACGCGAACCTCACTCCGAAGCAGGTGGAGTTCGCCGAGACGATCCACGGCGCGGGATCGGACCTGCTGCAGCTGATCAACGACATCCTCGACCTGTCGAAGGTCGAGGCCGGCAAGATGGACGTCTCCCCGACGCGCATCGCGCTGGTCCAGCTCGTCGACTACGTAGAGGCCACTTTCCGGCCGCTGACCGCGGAGAAGGGACTCGACTTCTCCGTACGGGTCTCCCCGGAACTGCCCGCCACGCTGCACACGGACGAACAGCGCCTCCTCCAGGTGCTGCGCAACCTGCTGTCCAACGCGGTGAAGTTCACCGACTCCGGAGCGGTCGAGCTGGTGATCCGGCACGCCAACAACGACGTGCCCAACGCCATCCGCGAGCAGCTCCTGGAGGCCGGTTCGCTGCGCGACGCGGACGCCGACCTGATCGCCTTCTCGGTGACGGACACCGGCATCGGTATCGCGGCCAGCAAGATGCGGGTCATCTTCGAGGCGTTCAAGCAGGCCGACGGCACGACGAGCAGGAAGTACGGCGGCACCGGCCTCGGCCTCTCCATCAGCCGGGAGATCGCGCGGCTGCTGGGCGGCGAGATCCACGCGCAGAGCGAACCGGGCCGCGGCTCGACCTTCACGCTCTATTTGCCGCTGCACCCGAGCGAACTGCCGCCCCAGGGCTACACGCAGCTGGCGCCCGCGCCCCAGCCGCGGGAACTGACCGCCCGCGAGGAGGTGCCGCCGGCCGAGGACACGGCCCGGCCGGAGGCCGCTCCGGCGCGCCAGGAGACGTCCACGGGCCCCGCGGCGCTCTTCCGCAGGCGGCGCCGTCCCGCGCCCGCGCAGGAGCCCTCGACGCTGCCGGGGCAGTCGGCTCCGGGCGCGCAGGAGCAGCGGCCCCAGGAGCAGCGTCCGCAGGAGCAGTGGCCGGCGGCGCAGGAGAGCCCCGCCCCGTCCCGGACGGGCATCCACTTCGGCGGCGAGAAGGTCCTCATCGTCGACGACGACATCCGCAACGTCTTCGCGCTCACCAGCGTCCTGGAGCAGCACGGCCTGGCGGTGCTGTACGCGGAGAACGGCCGCGAGGGCATCGAAGTGCTGGAGCAGCACGACGATGTGACGGTGGTTCTGATGGACATCATGATGCCTGAGATGGACGGGTACGCGACGACGACGGCGATCCGCAGGATGCCGCAGTTCGCCGGGCTGCCGATCATCGCGCTCACCGCCAAGGCGATGAAGGGCGACCGGGAGAAGGCCATCGACTCCGGGGCTTCCGATTACGTCACGAAGCCGGTCGACCCGGATCACCTGTTGTCGGTGATGGAGCAGTGGATGCGCGCTGAGTGACCGAGAACCGGCTTCGTCACCCGCAGTTGCTGACAGAGTGTGGTGAAGGTCGTGTAGAACCGCGGTGTGCGGGGAACCTTCTGGTCTCCCACCGCGTTTCTGCTACGTGCACAGTGACATCGCGGTGACAGGGTGTGGCGACAGGCGGGGTGCGGCTACCATGACCGGCACAAGGACGGGCGGCGCAAGGGAGTCGTCCTCTGGGGCGGCGCCCGGTGTACCGCCGGGGCGAGGAGGGCGGGCCATGGTGCAGAAGGCCAAGATCCTCCTGGTCGATGACCGGCCGGAGAATCTGCTGGCGCTGGAGGCCATCCTCTCTGCGCTCGATCAGACACTGGTGCGGGCATCGTCCGGGGAGGAAGCGCTCAAAGCACTACTCACGGACGACTTCGCGGTCATTTTGCTGGACGTCCAGATGCCGGGCATGGACGGCTTCGAAACCGCCGCGCACATCAAGCGGCGGGAGCGGACGCGGGACATCCCGATCATCTTCCTCACCGCCATCAACCACGGACCGCATCACACCTTCCGTGGCTATGCGGCGGGCGCGGTGGACTACATCTCCAAGCCGTTCGACCCGTGGGTGCTGCGCGCGAAGGTCTCGGTCTTCGTCGAGCTGTACATGAAGAACTGCCAACTGCGGGAGCAGGCGGCGCTGCTGCGGCTCCAGCTGGAAGGCGGCGGCAAGGCCGCGATCGGCGACGCCAAGGAGCCCGCCGGGCTGCTGGCCGAGCTGTCGGCGCGGCTCGCGGCGGTCGAGGAGCAGGCCGAGGCGCTGTCGAAACAGCTGGACGACGAGTCGGCGGATGCCGCGGCGGTCGCCACCGCCGCCCATCTCGAACGCAAACTCACCGGCCTGCGCCGGGCGCTCGACGCCCTGGAGCCGGGCACCGACAGCGGGGCGCCCTCGGTCCCCTCGCAGAACTGACGCGGCGCGGAACCTCCCCGACGAGGTTCCGCGCCGCGCCAGCGCGCTGAACCGCCGTCAGTTCTCCGCCACCGCAAGGGCGACACAAACGGGTGAAGCAGTGGGCACACGTGTCCGCAGTGGTCGACACCGGTAACCTCACACCCATGGCCTCACGTCAGTCCGCAGCCAAGAAGACGCCCGCGAAGAAGGCGGTCGCGCCGACGAAGGCTCCGGCGAAGAAGGCCGCTGCCCGACCGCCCGCGAAGAAGATCGCGGCAAAGAAGGCGCCCGTCAGGAAGGCACCGGTCAAGAGGGTCGCGGCGAAGAAGCCCGCGCCCAAGCCGGTGCCCAGCCCCACCGGGGGCGTGTACCGCCTCGCGCGCGCTGTCTGGCTGGGCATCGCGCACGGAGTCGGCGCCATGTTCCGCGGCATAGGGCGGGGCGCCAAGGGCCTCGACCCGGCGCACCGCAAGGACGGCGTCGCGCTGCTGCTGCTGGGGCTCGCGCTGATCGTCGCCGCGGGCACCTGGTCGAACCTGCGCGGTCCGGTCGGCGACCTCGTGGAGGTCCTGGTGACCGGGGCGTTCGGCCGCCTCGACCTCCTGGTGCCGCTGCTCCTCGGCACCATCGCCGTACGCCTCATCCGTCACCCGGAGAAGCCCGAGGCCAACGGCCGCATCGTGATCGGCCTGTCCGCCCTGGTCATCGGCATCCTCGGACAGGTCCACATCGCGTGCGGCTCGCCCGCCCGCAGCTCCGGGATGCAGGCGATAAGGGACGCCGGCGGGCTGATCGGCTGGGGGTCCTCCACGCCGCTGATCTTCACCATGGGCGAGATCCTCGCGGTGCCGCTCCTGGTGCTCCTCACCGTCTTCGGGCTGCTCGTCGTGACGGCGACGCCCGTCAACGCCATCCCGCAGCGGCTTCGGCTGCTCGGCACCAAGCTCGGCGTGATCCAGCCCGAGCCGGAGGACGAGGCCTACTTCGACGACGACGAGCGGTACGAGGAGCAGTGGCGCGAGGCGCTGCCCGCCCGCCCCTCGCGCCGGCGCACCCCCGCCCCCGACGGGTACGGCCCCGACCCCTACGGTCCCGACCGGGCCGAGGAGGACGCCCTCTCCAAGCGGCGCAGGCCCCGCAGGACCCCCGTACAGCCGGACATGGACCGGCCGATGGACGCCGTGGACGTGGCGGCCGCCGCTGCCGCCGCGCTGGACGGCGCCGTGCTGCACGGCATGCCGCCGTCGCCGCTGGTCGCCGATCTGACCCAGGGCGTCTCCGGGGAGCGCGGGGAGGAGCGCGAACAGAGCGAGGAGCGGGAGCCCTCGGCGCCCGTACCGACCGCGCGCGCCACGGACGCCCCGGTGCCCGGCAAGCTCAAGAAGAAGCCGCAGGCGCCCGCACAGAGCGCCGTGCAGGACCTCACCAAGCCCGCGCCCGAGCCCCCGCGCGAGCTGCCGCCCCGCGCCGAGCAGCTCCAGCTCGCCGGCGACATCACCTACGCGCTGCCCTCACTCGACCTCCTGGAGCGCGGCGGCCCCGGCAAGACCCGCAGCGCCGCCAACGACGCGGTCGTGGACTCGCTGACGAACGTCTTCACCGAGTTCAAGGTCGACGCGCGCGTCACCGGCTTCACGCGCGGGCCGACGGTCACGCGGTACGAGATCGAGCTCGGCCCCGCCGTGAAGGTCGAGAAGATCACGGCGCTGGCCAAGAACATCGCGTACGCGGTGGCCTCGCCCGACGTCCGGATCATCTCGCCGATCCCCGGCAAGTCCGCGGTCGGCATCGAGATCCCGAACACCGACCGCGAGATGGTCAACGTCGGCGACGTGCTGCGCCTCGCCGACGCGGCCGAGGACGACCACCCGATGCTCGTCGCGCTCGGCAAGGACGTCGAGGGCGGCTACGTGATGGCCAACATGGCGAAGATGCCGCACATCCTGGTGGCCGGTGCCACCGGGTCCGGCAAGTCGTCGTGCATCAACTGCCTGATCACTTCGATCATGATAAGAGCGACGCCCGAGGACGTCCGGATGGTCCTCGTCGACCCCAAGCGGGTCGAGCTCACCGCCTACGAGGGCATCCCGCACCTGATCACGCCGATCATCACCAACCCCAAGCGGGCCGCCGAGGCGCTCCAGTGGGTCGTGCGCGAGATGGACCTGCGCTACGACGACCTCGCCGCCTTCGGCTACCGGCACATCGACGACTTCAACCAGGCCGTGCGCGAGGGCAAGCTCAAGACGCCCGAGGGCAGCGAGCGGGAGCTCCAGGCGTACCCGTACCTGCTGGTGATCGTCGACGAGCTCGCCGACCTGATGATGGTCGCCCCGCGCGACGTCGAGGACTCGATCGTGCGCATCACCCAGCTCGCGCGCGCGGCCGGCATCCACTTGGTGCTCGCCACCCAGCGGCCCTCCGTGGACGTCGTGACCGGCCTGATCAAGGCGAACGTGCCCTCCCGCCTCGCCTTCGCGACCTCCTCGCTCGCCGACAGCCGCGTCATCCTCGACCAGCCCGGCGCGGAGAAGCTCATCGGCAAGGGTGACGGTCTGTTCCTGCCGATGGGCGCCAACAAGCCCACCCGTATGCAGGGCGCCTTCGTCACCGAGGACGAGATCCACGCGGTCGTCCAGCACTGCAAGGACCAGATGGCGCCGGTCTTCCGGGACGACGTCACCGTCGGCACCAAGCAGAAGAAGGAGATCGACGAGGACATCGGCGACGACCTGGATCTGCTCTGCCAGGCCGCTGAGCTGGTGGTTTCCACCCAGTTCGGGTCCACGTCCATGCTGCAGCGCAAGCTGCGCGTCGGCTTCGCCAAGGCCGGCCGGCTGATGGACCTGATGGAGTCGCGCTCCATCGTCGGGCCCAGCGAGGGATCCAAGGCACGTGACGTTCTTGTGAAACCTGATGAGCTGGACGGCGTGCTCGCGGTGATCCGCGGGGAGGCTAGCCCATAAGGCCGGGCAAGGCTCACCCGTAAGGGATCAGCAGGCAACCGTTTCCCTTCGGCACACGTCAAGTTGAGGGAGACAAGGGCACGATGTCCCACCATCAGGATGTCCGGCCATTCTGATGGCGTACAAAGTCCGTCCGTCCGGTTGCCCCACCCTTTCAGGACCCGCCTAAACTGAACCTCCGGCAGGTGGCTACACGCTCGAAAGGCGCCCCCGTGTCCATCGGCAACTCCCCTGAAGACGACCGTCCTTCAGACGACCGCCCCGACCGCGCCGCAGACGAGAGCGCGGCAGACGGGACGCAGGCCGCCGACCGCCAGGCCGACGACCGGCTCCCGATCGGCCGTGTCCTGCGGCAGGCCCGCATCGACGCGGGTCTGACCGTCGACGAGATCAGCACCTCCACCCGTGTGCGCATCCCGATCGTGCACGCGATCGAACAGGACGACTTCTCCCGCTGCGGCGGCGACGTGTACGCCCGCGGCCACATCAGAACGCTGGCGCGCGCCGTAGGGGTCGACCCGGCCCCGCTGCTCGCCCAGTACGACGAGGGCCACGGCGGCCATCCGCCCGCGCCCACTCCGGCGGCGCCCCTCTTCGAGGCCGAACGCATCCGCTCCGAACCGCGCCGGCCGAACTGGACCGCCGCCATGGTCGCCGCGATCGTCGCGGTGGTCGCCTTCGTCGGCTTCACCGCGTTCAACGGCGGCGACGACGAGGACAGCTCGAAGTCCGTCGCCGAGGGCTCCACGCCCGCCGCCTCCAAGCCGGCGCACAAGCCGAAGCCGTCCAAGCCCGCCGATCCCAAGCCCGACCCGTCGGACAGCGCCATCGCCGGCGTCCCGCGCGACAAGGTCACCGTCAAGGTCGTCGCCCCCGAAGGCCGCAGCTGGATCTCGGCCAAGGACCACAGTGGCCGCACCCTCTTCGACGGCGTCCTTGAGCAGGGTCAGGACAAGACCTTCCAGGACAAGCAGAAGATCGATCTCGTCCTCGGCGACGCGGGCGCGATCCAGCTGTACGTGAACGGCAAGCAGGTCGACAACGAATTCGAGCCCGGCCAGGTCGAGCGCCTCACGTACACGAAGGGCGACCCGCAGGCAGGCTGACCGCGGCCCGCGCGGGCGTCTGACCAGCGACGCTCCGCGGGGCGCGGGGACGTCCGGGTGACGCGCCGCCGACCTGGGGCCGACCGGCGGGTAACCCTGGCGGGAGGTGCCGGGGCGGGGACGAAGTAGTCTTGAGACCATGCCCGAACGCCGCACCGTCGCCCTTGTCACTCTTGGCTGCGCCCGTAACGAGGTGGACTCGGAGGAGCTCGCAGGCCGCTTGGAGGCGGACGGCTGGCAGCTCGTCGAGGACGCCGAGGAAGCGGACGTCGCCGTCGTCAACACCTGCGGCTTCGTCGAAGCCGCCAAGAAGGACTCCGTCGACGCCCTCCTCGAAGCCAATGACCTGAAGGGTCACGGCAGGACCCAGGCCGTCGTCGCGGTCGGCTGCATGGCCGAGCGGTACGGCAAGGAGCTCGCCGAGGCGCTGCCCGAGGCCGACGGCGTGCTCGGTTTCGACGACTACGCCGACATCTCCGGCCGCCTGCAGACCATCCTCAGCGGCGGCAGCGTCGAGGCCCACACCCCGCGCGACCGGCGCCAGCTCCTGCCGATCAGCCCCGCCGAGCGGCAGGGCGCCCAGGGGGCCGTCGCGCTGCCGGGCCACGCGCCCGTCGAGCCCGCGCCGATCCCGCAGGACCTGCCCGAGGGCGTCGCGCCCGCGTCCGGCCCGCGCGCCCCGCTCCGCCGCCGCCTCGGCTCCAACCCCGTCGCCTCCGTGAAGCTGGCCTCCGGCTGCGACCGGCGCTGCTCGTTCTGCGCCATCCCCTCCTTCCGCGGCTCGTTCATCTCGCGCCGCCCCTCCGACGTCCTCGGCGAGACCCGCTGGCTCGCCGAGCAGGGCGTCAAGGAGGTCATGCTCGTCTCCGAGAACAACACCTCGTACGGCAAGGACCTCGGTGACATCCGTCTCCTGGAGACGCTGCTCCCGGAGCTCGCCGCCGTCGACGGCATCGAGCGGGTGCGCGTCAGCTACCTCCAGCCCGCCGAGATGCGCCCCGGCCTCATCGACGTCCTCACGTCGACGGAGAAGGTCGCCCCCTACTTCGACCTGTCCTTCCAGCACTCCGCGCCCGGCGTGCTGCGCGCCATGCGCCGCTTCGGCGACACCGACCGCTTCCTGGAGCTCCTGGACACCATCCGCTCCAAGGCGCCGCAGGCCGGCGTGCGGTCCAACTTCATCGTGGGCTTCCCCGGCGAGAGCGAGGCGGACGTCGCGGAGCTGGAGCGGTTCCTGACCGGCGCCCGTCTGGACGCCATCGGCGTCTTCGGATACTCCGACGAGGAGGGCACCGAGGCGGCCACGTACGACGAGAAGCTCGACCAGGACGTCGTCGACGAGCGGCTCGCCCGCATCGCGCGGCTCGCCGAGGAGCTCACCTCCCAGCGCGCCGACGAGCGGCTCGGCGAGACCGTGGAGGTCCTCGTGGAGTCTCTGGACGAGGACGAGGGCCCGCTCGGCCGCGCCGCGCACCAGGCCCCCGAGACGGACGGCCAGATCCGGCTGACGGGTACCACCGGTGCGGGCGGCCCGCAGGTCGGCCGTATGGTCGTGGCAAAGGTCGTCGGCACGGAGGGCGTGGACTTGGTGGCTGAGTGTCTACAGGAGGCCGGCAGATGACCGGAGTCCCGGCACCCGCGAGCGGTTCCGGCGCGCAGGGCGCCCCGGGCGCCAAGCCGGTGCGGGGCGGGAAGCTGGGCGCCGCGGCGGTCAATCAGGCCAGTCTGTGGAACGTCGCGAACCTGCTGACCATGGTCCGGCTGCTGCTCGTGCCCGGCTTCGTGATGCTGCTGCTCGGCAACGGCGGGTACGACCCGGCCTGGCGCTCGTTCGCCTGGGCCGCCTTCGCCGTCGCCATGATCACCGACCTCTTCGACGGCCACCTCGCCCGTACGTACAACCTGGTCACGGACTTCGGCAAGATCGCCGATCCGATCGCCGACAAGGCGATCATGGGCGCGGCGCTGATCTGTCTCTCCTGGCTCGGCGACCTGCCCTGGTGGGTGACCGGGGTGATCCTCGGGCGCGAGCTCGGGATCACGCTGCTGCGCTTCTGGGTGATCCGCTACGGCGTCATTCCGGCCAGCCGCGGCGGCAAGCTGAAGACGCTCGCGCAGGGCACGGCGGTCGGGATGTACGTTCTCGCCCTGACCGGACCGCTCGCCACGCTGCGGTTCTGGGTGATGGGGCTCGCCGTGGTGCTGACCGTGGTGACCGCACTCGACTATGTGAAGCAGGCCGTCGTGCTGCGCAGGCAGGGCAGGGCCGAGGCGCGTGCGGCGGCGGACGAGTCCGCCCGGGAGGCGGCGAAGTGACCTCCCCCGGGGACTCGGCGGCCGAGGCGCCGGCACGCACGCTGCTGCGGCTCCTCGCCGCACGCGGCGAGACGCTCGCCGTCGCCGAGTCGCTGACCGGGGGCCTGGTGGCCGCCGAGATCACGGCGACGCCCGGGGCCTCGCAGGTCTTCCGCGGCTCCGTGACGGCGTACGCCACGGAGCTGAAACGGGACGTGCTCGGCGTCGACGGCACTCTGCTGGACCAGCGCGGGGCGGTGGATCCGGAGGTCGCGCGGCAGATGGCGGCGGGCGTGCGGACGGCCCTCGGCGCGGACTGGGGGATCGCCACCACCGGGGTCGCGGGCCCGGAAACGCAGGACGGACAGCCGGTCGGGACCGTGTACGTGGCGGTCTCCGGACCCGGGGTGGACGCGGGCCGGGGAGCGGCTTCCGGCACGAAACCCGAAAACATGCGCGGTTACGCCGATGGCGGAGCCCATGGGAAAGTGGCCGCCCTGCGGTTGAACGGTGGGCGTGCGGAAATCCGTAGGGAAAGCGTACGGAGCGTCCTCACGCTGCTCATCGAGCAGCTGTCCGGCGAACGTCCGGGGAATGGGCGGGCACAGGATACGGAACAGAACGGGGGGAATTGATGTTTGCAGCCCTGAGTGAACACGACATCGCTCCCCGCACGGCCGCCGCGCGAGGCGGTACGGTGGGGCGTGAAGGATGCGGCTACGCGGTCCGAGGAGGGAGCCACCGATGATTCTGCTCCGTCGCCTGCTGGGTGACGTGCTGCGTCGGCAGCGCCAGCGCCAGGGCCGTACTCTGCGCGAAGTCTCCTCGTCCGCCCGAGTCTCGCTCGGCTATCTCTCCGAGGTGGAGCGGGGGCAGAAGGAGGCATCCTCCGAGCTGCTTTCCGCGATCTGCGACGCGCTTGACGTACGGATGTCCGAGCTCATGCGTGAAGTGAGCGACGAGCTGTCGCTCGCCGAGCTGGCTGAGTCTGCAGCAGTCCCGGAGCCGGTGCGTGCACCGGTTCGTTCGATGCTCAATTCCGTCTCCGTGGCCGGCGTGCCACCGGAACGGGTCACGATCAAGGCGCCTGCGGAGGCGGTCGACGTCGTCGCGGCGTGACGTTCCCGACACGTGTGTGGAAGCCCCGGCCGGGTACCCGGTCGGGGCTTCTGTTTGTCCGGGTGCACCCCACGTGACCTGGGATTCATGAATCGACCTATTTGGCGGTTCTATGACATGGTTGGTGGGGATTTACCTCATTCGATCGTGAGTTGGAGGAGAGAGATGTACGTCGTGAAGAGCCCGCTGTCCGACGCGGATCTGAAGACGGTCTCGGATGCCCTGCAGGGCGCGCTGGTGGACCTGGTCGACCTGTCTCTGGTGGCCAAGCAGATCCACTGGAATGTGGTCGGCCCGCGCTTCCGCTCCGTGCATCTGCAGCTGGACGAGGTCGTGGACACGGCTCGGCAGCACTCCGACACGGTGGCGGAGCGCGCCTCGACGCTCGGCGTCTCGCCCGACGGGCGCGCGGCGACGGTGGCGCAGAGCAGCGGGATCGGCAAGACGCCCGAGGGCTGGGTCAAGGACGTGGACGCCGTCGGTACGCTCGTCGACGCGCTCGGCGCGGTCATCACCCGAATGCGGGAGCGTGTCCAGGCGACGGGTGAGGCCGACCCGGTCAGCCAGGACATCTTCATCGGGATCACGGCCGACCTCGAGAAGCACCACTGGATGTTCCAGGCGGAGAACGGCTGACAGTCGCCGGCAGCGGCTGACATTGCCGAGAACGGCTGAGATCGCCGGGAGCGGCCGAGAGCGGGTGCGGCGGCCTGGGTGGAGGGCTGCTGTAACGGTTGGGCGGCCTCCCATGGGCGGTGGCTGATGGATTTGGGCGGTCCGGTCCCTCTGGGGCCGGGCCGCCCTGGCGTTTCCGCGGGGCCGGGCCACCCCGGCGTTTTTGTGCCGTCGGTCTCGGCCGGTGCTCCGGGCGGCTCCGGCTCGTGCGCCGGGGTGCGGGCGGGCGAGCGCCCCTGATCGTGGGGCGCTGTCACGGGGTCGGTGCCATCATCGGTTGCACCGTGGTTCGTCCGGTGACGACGACGCGCCCTCTCCTGGGAGGTGGCTTCTGTGGCGGCGGTGAGCGGTGACGGAGCGGCGATATCCCGGCGCGCCGCGCGGTGGGTGGTTGCCCTCGCGTTCGGCGCGCTGTGGTGGTGGGGCGTGCTGAGGGTCGCTTTCGTGCCCGATGCCGGGGTGCTCGAAGGGGCTGTCGCGGCCGGCGGGTGGGGACTGAGCGTGCTGCCCGTGCACTGTGTGTCCAAGGCGCGGGCGGCTGGTGTGGCGGGCGGGGCCGGGGGCGCGGGGAAGGGTGAGGCCCAGAGCCCTGTTCGGCGTGCTGGCGGCCTCCTGGCGCGGCTGAGGGGGCGGGCCCTGGGGATGGGGGCAAAGGTGGGGGCGGAGGCGCGGGCCGGGGTCACCAAGGCATGGCAACGCCGCCGTTCGGGCGGAGGATCTGGCCCGTCGTGAAGGACGCGGCATCGGAGGCCAGGTGCAGTACGGCGTGCGCGATGTCCTCCGGTTCTCCCACGCGGCCCAGGGGTGACATGCGGACCATGATCTTCTCGGTGTGGAGCTGGGCCTGTGCCTGAGGCTGGGCCTGGGACCGGTCCTCGGATTGGGGCCGGGTATCGGCTCGGGCCGGGGTTTCGGTGGCGTGCCGCGTCGTCATGGGGGTGCGGATCCAGCCCGGCGCGACCGCGTTGACGCGGATGCCGTGCGGGCCGACCTCCGTGGCCAGGGTCTTGGTGAGCTGGACGACGGCCGCCTTGGCCGCGCCGTAGCAGAGGAGCCCGGGGCCGCCGGTGTCGACGGCTCCCGAGGCCATCGTGATGATGCTGCCGCCGGAACCCGTGTCGATCATTGTGCGGGCCGCTGCTCGGCACGCGTACAGGACGCCCTTGAAGTTGATGTTCAGGACCCGGTCCAGGTCCTCGTCCCGGGTCTCCAGGACCGAGCTGCTGTGCATGACGCCGGCGATGGCGGCCATGATGTCGAGGCGGGGGGTGTCGCCGGGGGTGAGGGGGGCCGTGGCCGCGGCTTCTGGGGTGGGCGCGGGGGTGGCTGCGAGTGCGGTCGTGGGGGCGGCTTCGGCCGGGTTTGCGGCTCTGGCCGGGGTCGCCGGTGTGGTCGCGGCCGTCGTCACGGCCTGCTCGACCTGGGCTCTGTCCGCGACGTCGAGGACATAGGTGTACGGGGTGCCCCCGGCCGCCTCGATGAGGGCGGCGGTTTGGTGGAGTCCCTGTTCGTCGCGGTCGGCGCAGTGGACGGTGGCGCCCGCCTCCGCGAGGAGCAGCGCGGTGGCGCGGCCGATGCCGCTGGCGGCGCCGGTGACGAATGCGGTGCGTCCGGTGAGGTCGTACGCCGTGACGGGCATGACGGGACGGTACGGCTGTACCTGACGGGGCGTCAACTAGTGGGTGCGGGTCGCTGGTTACGGCCTCGGGGCGCGGATCCGGCGATCGGCTGGTCAGGGACTACGGTGTCGGCCCCGACTGGCAGGTCGGGCACCAGTAGGTGGGGCGGTTGCGGGAACCGTCGCCCTGTTCGCCGACGCGGATCGGGGTGCGGCAGCGCATGCAGGGGCGCGGCGCGCGTCCGTAGACGAAGAGGCGCTGGCCGTCGCGGTCACGGCCCGTGGTGGTGCGGGAGGACCGGTCGCGGTTGGCTTCCAGGAGCTTCTTGCAGAGGGCGGGGAGGCGGGCGGTCTTCTCCTTGGGGAGTTCGCCGATGGGGAGCCAGGGGGTGACGCCCAGGATGAAGCAGATCTCGCTCTTGAAGACGTTGCCGATACCCGCGAGATTGCGCTGGTCCAGGAGAGCCTCGCCGAGAGGGCGGTCGGGCGCGGCGAGGAGGTTGCTCAGCGCGCGCTCCGGGTCCCAGTCGGGGCCGAGAAGGTCGGGGCCCAGGTGGCCGACGGCCTTGTACTCGTCGGTGGTGCGGAGCAGTTCGAGGACGGGCAGGCGGTAGCCGACGGCTGTCCGTTCGGTGTTGCCGAGGATCGCCCGGATCTGGTGGCCGGGGCCGCCGCGCCAGCGCTCGTCCGGTGCGTACACCCGCCAGGACCCGTCCATCCGCAGGTGGGAGTGGAGGGTGAGGCCGCCCTCGATGCGGGTGAGGAGGTGCTTTCCGCGCGGGGTGACGTCCAGGACGGTGCGGCCGGTGAGGTCGACGGTCGCGAGTTTGGGCACGCGCAGGTCGGAGCGCGTGAGGCTGTGCCCGGCCAGGGCGGTGTGCAGGCGCCGGGCCGCTTGCAGGACGGTGTCACCTTCGGGCATGAGATCAAGGGTGGCATGACGGAGGCGGGGCGGGGCGGGCCGGACGCGCGCTTGGCGTACGAAGGGGTGGGGTCACGTATGTGCGGGACCCCGTCTGCATGGGTGGGGGCGGTTGGTGGAGTGGGAGTTTTGGGGCTGCCATCGCCTAGGTCTCTTGTCTTGGTCTTCGCCTACGGGCGCGCCGCCCCCAAGGCCGCGTGCCGTCACGCTCGCAGGCGCAGCCCGCGCGGGGTGGCGTGGAAACCGGCTCCTTCCAGGAGAGGGGCGAACGGAGAGGTCAGGGCGGCCACGCCGTTGACCCGCTCCACGGTGACGGTGCCGAGGGACCCCGCCCTGGCCGCCCCGGCGAGCGCTTCGGCGGCGGCGTGCAGGCGCGGGTCCTCGCCGAGCGCGTCCTCCGCAGAGGCGGGCCAGGCCAACAGCGTCTTGCCGCCGCGCTCCATGTAGAGCGTCAGCTCGCCGTCGACCAGGACGACGAGGGAGCCCGCCTTGCGGCCCGGCTTGTGGGTGGTGTCCTTCGGCGGCTCGGGCCAGGGGAGCGCGGCCCCGTACGCGTTGGCGGGGTCGGCCGCGGCGAGCACCACGGCGGCCTGGGCGTCGGACGGGCGCGCACCCTCCGTACGCTCGCGGGCGTTCGCCGTGGCGCGCAGCCGGTCCACCGCCCCGTCCATCGCGAACTGCGCCGCGCCCAGCCCCTCGACCACGTAGCCACGGCGCGCCTGCCCGCTGTCCTCGAACGCCGACAGGACGCGGTACGTGGCGGAGAAGCCGCCCTCGACCCCCTCGGCCGCCACCGCGCCGCGGGTCACCACGCCGTGCCGGTCCAGCAGGGCGCGGGTCAGGGCGTGCGCGCGCAGGGTCGGGTCCGTCTCGCGGTCGGGGAGCAGCGACCAGCGGCCCGCGACCGTCGGCGGGCCGGTACGAGAGGTGGGGCGGGCGGCCCCGGTCAGGCTGCCGTAGCGCCCGCGCGGGACGCTGCGCTTCGCGCGGTGGGCGGTGGCTCCCGCGGTGCGGCCCGAACCGAGGAGCGAGCGCATCGGGCCGAGAGTGTCGTTGGTCAGCCGGCCCGACCAGGCCAGCTCCCAGATGGCGTCGGCCAGTTGGGGATCCAGTACCCCGGGGTGGGTGGTGGCGCGGACCTGGTCGGCGATCTGGCGGAAGAAGAGGCCGTACCCCCCGGAGAGGGTGTTCAGGACCGCCTCGTGCAGGGCGGTGAGCTCCAGTGGGTGCGGGGGAGGCAGGAGCAGGGGCGCGGTGTCGGCGAGGTAGAGGGAGACCCAGCCGTCCTTGCCCGGCAGGGATCCGGCACCGGCCCAGACCACCTCGCCGGCCGCGGTCAGTTCGTCGAGCATGGCGGGGTGGTAGCCCGTGACGCGTGAGGGCAGGACGAGCTTCTCGAGGGCGGAGGCGGGGACGGTGGCGCCCTGCAGCTGCTCGACGGCGCGCACCAGGCCGTCGATGCCCCGCAGGCCGTGCCCGCTGAGGTTCTGCCACTGGGGCAGGAACTGGGCGAGCGCGGCCGGGGGCACCGGCTCCAATTCGTGCCGCAGGGCCGCGAGGGAGCGGCGGCGCAGGCGCCGCAGGACCGCGGCGTCGCACCACTCCTGGCCGATGCCGGCCGGATGGAACTCTCCCTGCACCACGCGGCCGTTCGCCGCGAGGCGTTGCAGCGCCCCTTCGGTGACCGCCGCTCCGAGGCCGAAGCGGGCGGCGGCGGTGGCGGACGTGAAGGGGCCGTGCGTACGCGCGAAGCGGGCCAGGAGGTCGCCGAGCGGGTCCTTGACCGGCTCCATGAAGGCCTCGGGAACGCCGACCGGCAGGGCCGTGCCGAGGGCGTCGCGCAGCCGGCCCGCGTCCTCGATCGCCGCCCAGTGCTCGGCGCCCGCGATGCGGACCCGGATCGCGCGGCGGGCGGACGCCAGCTCCTCGGGCCACTGCGGCTCGGCGCCGCGCTCCACCAGCTCGGCCGTGGTGAGCGGCCCGAGGAGCCGCAGCAGGTCGGCGACGCCTTCGGAGTCCTTGACGCGACGGTCCTCCGTACGCCACTGGAGCTCCTGCTCCAGCTCCGTCAGGACGTCGGCGTCGAGGAGCTCGCGCAGCTCCGCCTGGCCGAGGAGCTCGGCGAGCAGCCGCGAGTCCAGGGAGAGGGCCGCCGCGCGGCGCTCGGCGAGGGGGGAGTCGCCCTCGTACAGGAACTGGGCGACGTATCCGAACAGGAGGGAGCGGGCGAACGGGGAGGGTTCGTTCGTCGTGACCTCGACGAGGCGGACGCGGCGGGACTCGATGTCGCCCATCAGCTCGGTGAGCCCCGGCACGTCGAAGACGTCCTGGAGGCATTCCCTGATCGCCTCCAGGACGATCGGGAAGGATCCGAACTCGCTGGCCACCTGCAGCAGTTGGGAGGCGCGCTGACGCTGCTGCCACAGCGGGGTGCGCTTGCCGGGGCTGCGGCGCGGCAGCAGCAGCGCGCGGGCGGCGCATTCGCGGAACCGCGAGGCGAACAGCGCCGAGCCGCCCACCTCGTCGGTGACGATCTGGTTGACCTCGCCCTTGTCGAAGAGCACGTCGCCGGCGCCGATCGGGGCCTTCTCGGAGTCGTACTCCACGGGGGGAGCGGTGGGCTCCTGGTCCAGCAGGTCGAGGCTCATCAGATCGGCGTCGGGCAGCCGCAGCACCAGGCCGTCGTCGGCATGCATGACCTGGGCGTCCATGCCGTACCGCTCGGTGAGGCGGGCGCCGAGGGCGAGGGCCCAGGGGGCGTGCACCTGCGCTCCGAAGGGGGAGTGCACGACGACCCGCCAGTCGCCCAGCTCGTCGCGGAACCGCTCGACCACGATCGTGCGGTCGTCCGGGATGTGCCCGCAGGCCTCGCGCTGTTCGGCGAGGTAGGACAGGACGTTGTCGGCGGCCCAGGCGTCCAGGCCGGTGGCGAGCAGGCGCCCGCGCGCGTCCTCCGGCGAGAGCGCGCCGACCTCCCGGAGGAACGCGCCGAGCGCACGGCCCAGTTCGAGCGGCCGGCCCAGCTGGTCGCCCTTCCAGAAGGGCAGGCGGCCCGGGACGCCGGGGGCGGGGGAGACGAGGACGCGGTCGCGTGTGATGTCCTCGATGCGCCAGGAACTGGTGCCCAGCGTGAAGACGTCACCCACCCGGGACTCGTACACCATCTCCTCGTCGAGCTCCCCGACGCGGCCGCCGCCCTTCTTGGGGTCGGCGCCCGCGAGGAAGACCCCGAAGAGGCCGCGGTCGGGAATCGTGCCCCCCGAAGTGACGGCCAGCCGCTGGGCGCCCGGACGGCCCGTGACCGTGCCCGCGACGCGGTCCCAGACCACGCGCGGGCGCAGCTCCGCGAAGGCGTCGGAGGGATAGCGGCCGGCGAGCATGTCCAGGACGGCCGTGAACGCCGACTCCGGGAGGGAGGCGAAGGAGGCCGCCCGGCGGACCACCGTCAGGAGGTCGTCGACCTGCCAGGTGTCGAGGGCGACCATCGCCACCAGCTGCTGGGCCAGCACGTCCAGGGGATTGGCCGGGATGCGCAACGACTCGATGGAGCCGGTCTGCATCCGCTCCGTGACGACGGCGGCCTGCACCAGGTCGCCCCGGTACTTCGGGAACACGACACCCGTGGAGACGGCGCCCACCTGATGGCCCGCGCGGCCCACGCGCTGCAGCCCGGAGGCCACCGACGGCGGCGACTCCACCTGCACCACCAGGTCGACCGCGCCCATGTCGATGCCCAGCTCGAGGCTGGAGGTGGCGACGACCGCCGGCAGCCGGCCCGCCTTGAGGTCCTCCTCGACCTGCGCGCGCTGCTCCTTGGAGACCGAGCCGTGGTGGGCGCGCGCCAGCACCGGCGGGGCCCCCTTGGCGGCGCCCGACTCGGCCATCAGCTCCGCCGGGGAGTGGTCCTCGGGGAGGGGCTCACCGGTCGCTCTCTCGTACGCGATCTCGTTGAGGCGGTTGCACAGGCGCTCGGCCAGACGGCGTGAGTTGGCGAACACGATGGTGGAGCGGTGCGCCTGGACGAGGTCGGTGATGCGCTCCTCGACGTGCGGCCAGATCGACGGGCGCTCCGCTTCGGCGCCCGGGCCGTCGGCCGCGTCGGTGGCCGGAGACCCGCCCAGCTCCCCGAGGTCCTCCACCGGAACGACCACGGACAGGTCGAACTCCTTGCCGGACGGTGGCTGGACGATCTCGACCTTGCGCTTGGGGGAGAGGTAGCGCGCTACCTCGTCCACCGGCCGGACCGTCGCCGACAGGCCGATGCGGCGGGCGGGCTTCGGCAGCAGTTCGTCGAGGCGCTCCAGGGAGAGGGCGAGATGGGCGCCGCGCTTGGTGCTCGCGACGGCGTGCACCTCGTCGAGGATCACCGTCTCGATGCCGGTGAGCGCGTCCCGGGTGGCGGAGGTGAGCATCAGGAACAGCGACTCGGGGGTGGTGATCAGGATGTCCGGCGGCCGGGTCGACAGGGCCCGGCGCTCGGCGGCCGGTGTGTCACCCGACCGGATGCCGACCCGCACCTCCGGCTCGGGCAGGCCGAGGCGCACCGATTCCTGGCGGATGCCGGTCAGGGGGCTGCGCAGGTTGCGCTCCACGTCGACCGCGAGGGCCTTCAGCGGGGACACGTACAGCACCCGGCAGCGCTTCTTCGGGTCGGCGGGCGGGGGCGTCGACGCCAGTTGGTCGAGGGCGGCGAGGAAGGCGGCCAGGGTCTTGCCGGAACCGGTGGGCGCGACGACCAGCACGTCCGATCCCTCCGCGATGGCCTGCCACGCCCCGGCCTGGGCAGCGGTGGGCGCGGAGAAGGCCCCCGTGAACCAGCCGCGGGTCGCGGGGGAGAATCCGTCAAGGGCGCTGCGGGCGCCGTCGGCACGGGACGCGGAGCTGACCATGCCCCCATCGTGCACCCCGCCACTGACAACGGCGCCGACCTGCGGATCAGAGCGTCGAGCACGTCGCGCCGGTCGCGGAACGGGACGGGCCGACGGGGTGCCCGAACCGGTCGTGCGCGAGAGCCGAATCCGTCAGCCGATGGGCCGCCCGTACGCCCGGAGCGTGCGCAGCGCCTCGATGGTGACGATCGGGCGCGACTCCAGGGCCGTGCCCGGCGCCCACTGGCGCCAGCGCACGGGCCAGCCGCCGTCCTCCTGCTGCTCCCGGGCGAGGAAGTCGAGCGACCGTTCCATCTCCGCGTCGGTGAACCACGAGCGGGCGAGCGATTCCGGGGTCTTCGCGAAGTCGTGCGGGAAGTGGTGCTCTCCCGGCGCGTAACCGGGAGCCACCGGACAGGTGTCCAGGTCGTCCGGGTCCAGCGCCGCGAGCCGCTGCCGCCGCACGAGGCGGCCCAGCCGGTCGGCGGCGGCCCGCGCGCGGGAGCGGTCGGGCACGCCGTCCAGGAAAGCGACCGCCGCCTGGACCTCGTACGGGTGTGACTTCTCCAGCGACTCGACGGCCGCCCAGCAGAAGTCCGTGGCCCGGAAGAGCCAGGCGTGCCACACGTCGTTGCGGTGCAGCAGACCCACCACCGGGCCGGTGGCGAGCAGTTCGCCGGGCGGGTCCTCCACGACCGGGACGAAGGGCGCCGAGGGGTAGCCGCGCTGGCTGGGATGGATCGCGGGCAGGGCCCCCGCGGCCGTCGACACCGACGTGAGATACCGGCACACGCGCTCCACCCGCTGCCCGCCGCAGCGGTGGATCGAGTCCAGTACGCGCAGCGCGTGCCCGACGTGCAGGGGCTGGCCGACGGGGCCGCGCAGATCGGGTTCGAGCGCGTAGCCGTACCCGCCGTCAGCGGTGGCGTACGAGGTCAGAGCGGTCTCGACCGCGTCCGCGGCCGGGGCGCCGCCCGCGCCGTGGAGGAAGTGGTACGCGAACCGCCGCTGCTCGAGGACGCGCGCGGTGAGCCAGACGAAGCGCTCGGCGCGGGCGACCGGGGAGGGCGCCGCGTCGGGGGAGGGCACTGCGTCGGGGGATGCTCCGGTTTCGGCCATGTTCCGAAGGTAGGGCGGAAAGCGTTCTCGGCAAGCCCCCTGTGCCCGGCTGCACTCTCAGGGGCGCGATACTGGAGTCATGCGGTTGACGGTCTTCTGGCAGCGGATGGCGGCTCACTTCGGTGCGGGGTACGCCGACTCCTTCGCGCGCGACCACGTGATGTCGGAGCTGGGCGGCCGCACGGTCAACGAGGCGCTGGACGCGGGCTGGGAGGCCAAGGACGTCTGGCGCGCGGTGTGCACGGCGATGGGCGTGCCGGACGACAGGCGCTGACCTGGGCCGGCCGGAGCGCCGGCGGACTGCACGCGCGCGTACAGTCCGTCCGCCCAGGGTGTGCCCGAGATCTCTGCGCCTGCCCTGGTCGGCATCCCGGCGCCTGCCCTGCCGGTGTCCCCGGACATGTGCGCTCGTTCACGGAGGTGTCCCAAGATGCGGGGGCGGCGGTCGATTGCCGGCGGCGTGGGCGAGACTGGCTCCGTGGCACCGACAGATGAGACCGCGCAGGTCACCAAGGACACCGCTCCCCTCGGCACGACGCCGCCCGCACAGCCCCCCGCCGGGGCCGAGGCAGGGCCGGGCGCCCGCATGCCGCGGTGGCTGCCGCGGGCCATGGTGCTCGCCCTCGCGCTCATCGCCTGTTTCCAGCTGGGCAGTTGGGCGTTCCATCAGCTGACCGGGCTGCTGATCAACATCCTGATCGCCTTCTTCCTCGCGCTGGCGGTCGAGCCCGCGGTGAGCTGGATGGCCGCGCGCGGGCTGCGCAGGGGATTCGCCACCTTCCTGGTCTTCTTGAGCGTCGTGATCGCCGGCGCGGGGTTCGTCACGCTGATGGGGTCCATGCTCGCGGGCCAGATCGTCGACATGGTGGAGGACTTCCCGGACTACCTCGACAAGGTCATCAGCTGGATCAACCAGACCTTCCACACGGACCTCTCCCGCGTCGAGGTGCAGGACAGCCTGGTCCACTCCGACTGGCTCCAGAAGTACGTGCAGAACAGCGCCAGCGGCGTCCTGGACGTCTCCGCGCAGGTCCTCGGCGGGCTGTTCCAGCTCCTGACGATCCTGTTGTTCTCGTTCTACTTCGCGGCCGACGGCCCGCGGCTGCGGCGCGCGCTGTGCTCGGTGCTGCCGCCCGCGCGGCAGGCCGAGGTGCTGCGCGCCTGGGAGATCGCGGTCGACAAGACCGGCGGCTACCTCTACTCACGCGGCCTGATGGCGCTGATCTCCGGGATCGCGCACTACATCCTGCTGCAGGTGCTCAGCGTCCCCTACGCGCCCGTGCTCGGCGTGTGGGTGGGCCTCGTGTCCCAGTTCATCCCCACCATCGGCACCTACCTGGCGGGCGCACTGCCGATGCTGATCGCCTTCACGGTCGACCCCTGGTACGCGCTCTGGGTGCTGGTCTTCGTGGTCGTCTACCAGCAGTTCGAGAACTACGTGCTGCAGCCCAAGCTGACCGCCAAGAGCGTGGACATCCACCCCGCGGTCGCCTTCGGCTCGGTCATCGCCGGCACCGCGCTCCTCGGCGCGGTCGGCGCGCTCATCGCCATCCCCGCGGTCGCCACGCTGCAGGCCTTCCTGGGGGCGTACGTGAAGAGGTACGACGTCACGGACGACCCCCGGGTGCACGGTCACCGGCGCCAGGTCGGAGCGCCGCTCCTCGCGCGCGTGCGGCGCGGACTGCGCGGGCCGAACCACCCGGAGGCGCCCCCCGCCTCCGCCGAGGAACGGCCGAAGCCGGACCGGGAGGAGTAGGAGGACGGACCGGGGCCGGCCTGGGGCAGCAGAGAGCCGGACCCAAGGTCAGTAGGAGAAGACGCCCCAGGCTCCGGCGGCGAGAACGGCCACTCCGTAGAGGCCGACCGCCGTGCCCACCATCCGGATCCGCGCGCCCTCGCCCCAGGGCGTGCGGGACAGCAGCCAGGCGAGGGCGGGCAGGACGAGCACGGCGTGCAGGCTCACTCCGTGCAGCGCCTTGAGCGGAGCCGTGGAGGCGTACGCCTCCTCCTGGTGTCCGGTCCGGGTGAGGTACACGCCGCGGGCGATCATCGCGGCGCCCGACGCCGGCGCGACGAGCAGGACCCCGAAACCCGCCCGGACCGCCAGTGGCATCCCCGCAGGGCCGCCGGGCCGCCGCCTGAACGAGATGACCGCGAACGTCGTGAGCAGGACGACGAGGGCCGCTCCGCCCACCGCGAGGGCCATGGACACCGCGGAGTCGAAGCGGGTCTCCATGTCGAGATGCGAGGGCACGCCACGCCACGCCTGCAGGGTGATCCCGCCGACCTCCAGCACGCAGTCGGCGGCGAACACGACGAGCAGGACGGTCCGGACGCGGTCGCCCATCCGCAGATACGAGGTGACCCAGGCGAGCGCCGACAGGGTCACACCGAAGGAGAGACCGAACGTCACGGGCTTGCGCCAGGAGACGGGCCCCTCCCACGGGCCGCCGTCGACCGCGAAGACCACGAGGTGTGCCAGGCCCGAGACGACGAGGGCGGCCGCGATCCCGTGACAGAGGAGCTCGGCCGGGCGCACGGACGGCGCGAGGTGCGGGCCGTCGTCGGGGCGGCGGCCGTGCTCCCGTGGCCGACCGGGGAGCTCCGTGCTGCGGATGTCCATGAGGAGAAGCCTGGCCGGAGCCGCCGCCGAGGTCGTCCTCCGGCCGAAGGCACCGGTCGTACGCTCGGAGGAGTACCGCCCCTGACAACGCCGCCGGCTGCGGCGTGCCACGCTTGACACTGAAATCGAACATCCATTCTTATGGGGTGTCCGGCGGCGATTTTCCGGGGCTGAGCGGAGGATTCCCGGGACGCTCCAGAGGAGGCGACGAGGGATCGGCCAGGGGTCGGGGCCTCGAGTTATCCACAGGCTGGACGGGCGTCGGGGCGGATTGTCAGTGGCAGGCGTTAGCGTCTTTGACGTGAAGCGATCGACTCAAGCAAATCGGGTGGAACCCATGGCAGGAACCGACCGCGAGAAGGCGCTCGACGCCGCGCTCGCACAGATTGAACGGCAATTCGGCAAGGGCGCAGTGATGCGCATGGGCGAGCGGCCGAACGAGCCCATCGAGGTCATCCCCACCGGGTCGACCGCGCTCGACGTCGCGCTCGGCGTCGGCGGCATCCCGCGCGGCCGTGTGGTGGAGGTGTACGGACCGGAGTCCTCCGGTAAGACGACCCTCACGCTGCACGCCGTGGCCAACGCCCAGCGGGCGGGCGGCGCCGTGGCCTTCGTGGACGCGGAGCACGCCCTCGACCCCGAGTACGCGAAGAAGCTCGGCGTCGACATCGACAACCTCATCCTGTCCCAGCCGGACAACGGCGAGCAGGCCCTCGAGATCGTCGACATGCTGGTCCGCTCCGGCGCCCTCGACCTGATCGTCATCGACTCCGTCGCCGCCCTGGTGCCGCGCGCGGAGATCGAGGGCGAGATGGGCGACTCGCACGTGGGTCTCCAGGCCCGTCTGATGAGCCAGGCGCTCCGGAAGATCACCAGCGCGCTCAACCAGTCCAAGACCACCGCGATCTTCATCAACCAGCTCCGCGAGAAGATCGGCGTGATGTTCGGCTCGCCGGAGACCACGACCGGTGGCCGCGCGCTGAAGTTCTACGCCTCGGTGCGCATGGACATCCGCCGCATCGAGACCCTCAAGGACGGCACGGACGCGGTCGGCAACCGCACCCGCGTCAAGGTCGTCAAGAACAAGGTCGCGCCGCCCTTCAAGCAGGCCGAGTTCGACATCCTCTACGGCCAGGGCATCAGCCGCGAGGGCGGCCTGATCGACATGGGCGTGGAGCACGGCTTCGTCCGCAAGGCCGGCGCCTGGTACACGTACGAGGGCGACCAGCTCGGCCAGGGCAAGGAGAACGCCCGCAACTTCCTCAAGGACAACCCCGACCTCGCCAACGAGATCGAGAGGAAGATCAAGGAGAAGCTGGGCGTCGGCGTGAAGCCCGAGGCCCCGGCCGAGGAGCCGGTGGTGGACGCGGCGGCGCCCGCGGCCGTGGCCGACGACGCCAAGACGGTGCCCGCGCCGGCGGCCAAGGCCACCAAGAAGGCCGCGGCGGCCAAGAGCTAGGCCGTGACGCGACGAACGGACTGGGCGGACCACACCGCCCCCGAAAACCGCCCCGGCCCCGCCGGGCGGGGCCACGGGGACGGTGCGGATCAGGACGGCACGGGCCGGGCCGGCAGCCGGCGCGGCGGTTCGGAGGCCATCGAGGGTGACGGCCTCGGTGGTGACGGCTTCGGTGACGCCCGGGGGCGCGGACGCCGTCGGCGGCGCGGTGGCTCCGACGGCCACCAGGACAGCGGCGCCCCCACCTCGTCGAGGGCCGAGAAGGGGGAGCCGCAGGATCCGGCCGAGCGGGCGCGGGCGATCTGTCTGCGCCTGCTCACCGGCACGGCGCGGACGCGCAAGCAGCTCGCGGACGCGTTGCGCAAGCGGGAGATCCCCGACGAGGTGACGGAGGAAGTGCTCTCCCGCTTCGAAGAGGTCGGCCTGATCAACGACAGTGCCTTCGCGGACGCGTGGGTGGAGTCCCGGCACCACGGCCGGGGCCTGGCCCGCCGCGCGCTCGCGCGGGAACTGCGCACCAAGGGTGTGGACTCCACGCTGATCGACGAAGCCGTGGGACAGCTCGACCCGGAGCAGGAGGAGGCCACCGCGCGCGAGCTGGTCGCCCGCAAGCTCCGATCCACGCGTGGCCTCGACCGGGACAAGCGCTTGCGCCGCCTCGCGGGCATGCTCGCCCGCAAGGGTTATGGGGAGGGCATGGCGCTCAGAGTGGTCCGCCAGGCCCTGGAGGAAGAGGGCGAGGACACGGACGACTTGGGGTACGGGGCGTTCTGAGCGGGCCGCTCCCACGGGGGTGGGGCGGCAGCCGGAACGACTCTCGCATCGAGGGTGCCGGGGCGTATGTCGGTCCGACGTGAGCGTGCGGGTGGGTGCCCCTTACCGAGCCACAGATCACAAGGGTCTCGGTAAGCGGCACCCACGCGTGCGTGCTCACGCTTCGGCGTCGACCACCGGCAGCCCCGCCGCCCGCCATGCCTGGAAGCCGCCGACCAGGTCGGTGGCGTGCCGTAGGCCCAACTGCCGCAAGGAGACGGCCGCGAGGCTGGACGCGTACCCCTCGTTGCAGACGACCACGACGCGCAGGTCGTGACCGGTGGCCTCCGGCGCGCGATGGCTGCCCCGCGGATCGAGGCGCCACTCCAGCTCGTTGCGCTCGACGACGAGCGCGCCGGGGATCAGGCCGTCGCGTTCGCGCAGCGCCGCATAGCGGATGTCGACCAGCAGGCCGCCGCCTTCGGCGGTCTCGTACGCCTCCTGAGGGGTGAGCCGGTCGAGCTCTAGCCGGACGCGGTCGAGCAACTCGTCGATGCCGAGCGGCTGTTCACCGAGGTGGTCGTTGCCGCTCGCCGCCGGTCCTCCACTCACTGGTCGTCCTTGGGTCACTGCCAGTCCTCCGGGCGCTCCACGGACTCCAGGCGGAGCACGTCACCGGTGCGGCTGTAGCGGCGGATCCGGGGGAGGGGCGGGTAGTAGGCGTGCACGGAGACGGCGTGCTCGGTCGCGGACTCGTTCAGCACTTCGTGCACGTGGTTGGTGCCGAAGGCGCGGCCCTCGCCGGCCGTCAGCTGCCGTTCGCGGTCGACGTCGTCGGAGAGTTCGAGGGTCTTCCAGCCGTCGGTGGGCAGGCGGGCGGCGAGCGAGTTCTCCTTGAGGGTGCCCGCCGCGGTGAGGAAGGCGCCGACCGACTCCGCGTGGTCGTGCCAGCCGGTGCCGGTCCCGGGCGGCCAGCCGATCAGCCAGGCCTCGCTGCCGCCGGGGCCCTGCAGCCGCACCCAGGTGCGGCCTTCGGGGTCGAGCGGCAGGGAGGCGATGAGTTCGGCGTCGGCCGCCGTGCGGCGGACGAAGGCGAGGAGTTCGGCCGCGGTGGGCGCCGACGAAGGCGTGGCAGCGGTGGCGGCGGGTACGGCGGAGGAAGGGGCGACAGACACGGGTACCGTCCTGGAGGTTCGCGGAAAAGCGCGCGAGACGGCCCTCAGGGGGCGCTCAGCGCGCGAGGAGATCAGGCGAATTCAGCAGGACGGGTGACACACGCAGCCTGCGTAGCGGACGAGGTCCATGTGGACCCTCCGCCACAGGCGAACATCGGTGTCGGTCACGATCCGGAGTAGACCACGGGGGTGGAAACCGGTCAACCCTGACTCAGCATGCGGTCGGTCAGCCGTCGGGGGGCAGCAGGCGGTGCCCTGAACCGAGATGTGGGTTTCGCTCGCGATACCGGCGAGCGGTCCCCGCCGGAGCCGACCACGGCGCTGGACTGGCAGCCCCACAGCTCCGGCCTCGGCTGGCCACAGTCCCGGCTCCCGCAGGCCCGCAGCCTCACACCCTCGCGGTCCGGGATTCCCGCGGCCCCGGATCTCGCGCCTCCGCTCCTCCCCGCCTACGCCCTCGGCCGTACGCCCCCCGCCGCCCCCGCCGTACTCTCCGCCTCGCCCTCCCGGTCAGAACGGGCGGCGTCCGTCTCCGCCCCTGACCTGGCCTTCCGCCTCGCCGGTGCCGGGCCGCCCAGTGCCGCCTCGGCCGCCGCGTACAGCTCTGCCGGGCGCACCCCGGAGAACGCGGTGACCAGGTGGCCGTCCGGGCGGATGAGGAGGACCGCGTGGGCGGCGGCCCCGGGATAGCTCTCCGCGACGAGCAGCTCGGCCGGGTGCGGCAGCGCCGTCACGGCGGCGGCGAGCCGCGGCATGATCCCGGCCGTCACCCAGTGCCGCCGCTCCCACACCCCGGTCCCCGGCGCGACCAGCAGGACGATCAGATGCCCGCCCCCGAGCCGGTCGCGCAGTGGGACGAAGGACCCGTCGGGCGCCGTGACCCGTACGTCCGCGACCGGCGCACCCGGCTCCGTGTCCACCGCGAGGACGGACTCCGAGGGGGCGGGTGCCAGTGGTGACTCGGCGTACGACGAGGGCGCGCCGAGCGTCCCGCGCCCCACGTGACCGTCCGTGAGGAGCGTGTCGTGCCCGCGCGCGCTCCCCGGCACGTACGCACGCAGGCCCTTGCCGCCGCGCAGCACCGGCAGCGCCTGGTCGGCGGCGCGCAGGCGTGCGGCCACGCCGGCCCGCCGCTCGACCTGATAGCTGTCGAGCAGCGCTTCGTGCCCGCCGTGGTGCCAGGTGAGCGCCAGCTTCCAGGCCAAGTTGTCGGCGTCCCGCAGTCCCTCGTCGAGCCCCTGGGTGCCGAGCGCGCCGAGGAGGTGCGCGGCGTCCCCGGCGAGGAAGGCGCGGCCGACCCGCCACCGTCGGGCGAGCCGGTGGTGGACCGTGTGCACGCCCGTGTCGAGCAGTTCGTACGGCGGTGTGGAGCCGCCGCACCAACCGGCCAGGGTCTCGCGGATGCGGGTGACGAGGGCGTCGGGCGTCACCAGCTCGCCGCGGGGCGGGAGCAGCCAGTCGAGCCGCCACGCCCCGTCGGCGAGCGGGCGGCCCGTCACTTCGGCGCCTCCGCCGCGCCACGGGGGCATCCGATGCAACAACGCCTGACCCGGCCAGGGAAGTTCCGTGCGCAGCGTGGCCACGGCGTGTCGTTCGACGGCCGTGCGGCCGGGGAAGCGGACGTCGAGGAGTTTGCGCACCGTGGAACGGGCGCCGTCGCAGCCCACCAGGTAACTGCCGCGCCACCAGGTTCCCTTGGGGCCGCGCGTGTGGGCGGTCAGCCCGGCGGGGTCCTGTTCCAGGGAGTCGAGTTTGCTGTCGACCGCGATCTTGACGAGCCGTTCGTCGGCGATGGCGTCGCGCAGTGCGCCGGTCAGTGTGTGCTGCGGCAGATGGAGCGGGGAGGGGGTCTCGTCGTCGAAGTCGAGCTCGCGCATCAGCTGTTTGCGCCGTACGGAACGCCAGCCCGCCCACCGCGCGCCCGATTCCGTGTCTCCGAACGAATGGCCTGCGAGTCGCTCCACGAACGCCGCGGTGTCCTCGCGGAGCACGACGGTCCGCGCCGGCCGCGGCTCGTCCTTGCCCGGACCCTCGTCGAGGACGACGGTGGGCACCGCCTGACGGGCGAGGGCGAGGGCGAGCGCGAGTCCGACCGGGCCCGCGCCGACGACGATCACCGGGTCCACGGCGCACACCCTCCGGCCCGCTGGGCTCCGAGGGTCCGGGCTGCCCGGAAGCGCTGGACGTACGTACGAGAACTGGCAGTTGGAGCCCGGTGCACGATCACAGAACGTATGCAACCCACTGCCGGTGCTTGCGTCAAGCGACGGCGGCGGTGACACGACGGCGGACGTCACGGCCTTGCCCGATCGTCTCATCGATCGCGTGTTCGCCGTGCGGGCGGCCCCGTCGGCCGCGTCTACGGAGAGGAGTACGCGCCCGACGGGCGAAGAACAGGGGAGGCGGCGGCCCGGTGGCCGCCGCCTCCCCTGTCACCGCAGGACAGCTCCTGATGCGTACTCAGTTCCCCTTGGACGGCGGTTCGTGGCCGGGATCGTCGCCACGTGCCGTGTCGGCCTTGGGCTCCGCCAGGAGCGTGCCGGTCGACTGCGCGGCGTCCGTCGTCGGGCCGGCCGCTTCGGACGGGTCGAGCACCCCGGGGGCCTCGGCCGGTTCGGCTGCCGCCGCCACGGCGATGCCCGTCCGGGTGCGCCGCCCGCGCTTCTCGACCCAGGTGGCGAGCGCGGAGAGGGCCATGCACATCGCCACGTAGATCGTGCCGACGACCATGATCACCGGAACGTAGATGTACTGGCCGTTGACGAGCGTGGTGTTGGCCAGCTGGCGCCCCGCGTACAGCAGCTCCGCGTACGTGATGATGTAGCCGAGCGAGGTGTCCTTGAGCGTGACCACCAGCTGGCTGATGATCGTCGGCAGCATGGACCTGATCGCCTGCGGGATCAGCAGCATCGTCATGACCTGGGACTTGCGCAGCCCCAGCGCGTAGGCCGCCTCCACCTGACCGCGCGGGACGGCGTTGAAGCCGGCTCGCAGCACCTCCGCCTGCACCGCGCCGTTGTAGATGGCCAGGCCGATGACGAGGGCCCAGAAGCCGTTGTTCGTCCCGATGGGACCCAGGTCGCCCTTGTAGGTGAGGAAGAGCACCCACAGCGCGTAGATCGTGATCAGCAGCGGGATGGCACGGAACAGCTCGATGAATCCGGTGGCCACCCAGCGGACCGGGCGGTGGTCCGACGCGCGGGCCACCGCGAGCAGCGCGCCGAGCACCAGGGAGAGCACGCCGGCGAGCGCGAAGACCTTCAGGGTGGTGACGATGCCGTCGCGGATGGTGGTCCGCACGTTGGAGTAATTGAAGGTGTTCCAGACCTCGGACGCGAAGTGACCGCGGTCCGCGAGGCGCATGATCACGAAGGCGATGAGACCGATGATGGCGGCCGTGCCGACGACGGAGTAGATGCGGTTGCGCATCCGGGCCTTGGGGCCCGGAGCGTCGTACAGGACGCTGGAGCTCATCGTGCGACCTCCATGCTCCGCTCCAGCAGCCGGAACAGACCGCTGATGGTGAATGTGATCACGAGGTAGCCGAGCGCCACCCAGAGGAAGAGCCAGGCGATGGCGAAGCCCTGGTCACTGAGGAACTTCTGCCAGCCGAACAGCTCCGTGACGCTGAACGCGCCCGCGATGGCGGAGTTCTTCGTCAGCGCGATGAAGATGCTGCTCAGCGGCGGCAGCACGGTGCGCACGGCCTGGGGCAGGACGATCGTGCCGAGGGTCTGGAAGAAGGTCATGCCGAGCGATCGGGCGGCCTCCGCCTGGCCCAGGGGCACCGTGTTGATGCCGGACCTGACGGCCTCGCAGACGAACGACGAGGTGTAGACGCTGAGCACGATCAGCGCCTTGGTCCACGGGTCGAAGCCGAAGTCGAAGACCTGCGGCACCGCGAACCAGATGGTGAGGAAGAGCAGCGTCAGCGGCGTGTTCCGGAACAGGGTGACCCAGGCGGTGCCGAAGAACCGCAGCGGTGGTACCGGCGAGACCCGGAAACCGGCGAGCACGATGCCGAGGAGCAGCGCGAGCGCGCCACTGGCGACGGTCAGCCAGACGGTGCCTATGAATCCCTCGCGGAATTCCGCCAAATGGTCGAGCAGTACATTCACGGGGATGTCCTCGTGGGCGGCAGTGGTCGGGCAGGGGGAGCCGGCCCCGTACGCACCGTTCTCGGTGCGTACGGGGGCCCGGTCAGCTCACTGCCGGGGAGTGGTGCGGACGAGCGGTGGAGTCAGTAGCGCTCGAGGGCCGGCGGCTCGGTGAACTTGGAGTTCGAGAGGCCGAGCGTCGCGTCGTAGGCCTTCTTGTAGTCGCCGTTCTTCTGGTGCGCCTCGATGGCGTCCGCCACCGCGTCGCGCAGCGCCTTGTCGTTCTTGTTCATGCCGATGCCGTAGGGCTCCTTGGTGAACGGCTTGCCGACCACCTTGAGCGCCTTCGGCTGCTGGGCCGCGTAGCCCTTGAGGATGGCGTCGTCGGTGGTGACGGCGTCGACCTCCTTGTTGATGAGCTGCTGCACGCACTCCGAGTACTTGGCCAGCTCGACGGTCTTGGCCCCGTACTTCGGCTTCTTGATCTCCTGGAGCGGAGTGGAGCCGACGATGGAGCAGACCTTCTTGCCCTTCACGGAGTCCGGACCGGTGATGCTCTTCTCGTCGTGGCGGACGAGGAGGTCGGCGCCGGCCATGAAGTACGGGCCGGCGAAACCGACCTGCTTCTTGCGCTCGTCGTTGATGGTGTACGTGCCTACGTAGAGGTCGACGTCGCCCTTGGAGATGGTGGTCTCCCGCACACCGGAGTCGATCGTCTTGAACTCGATCTGGTCGGGCTTGAAGCCGAGGTCGGCCGCGACCATCTTGGCGATCTCGATGTCGAAGCCGGAGCGCTTGCCGGCGCTGTCCTTGAACCCCAGGTACGGCTGGTCGTCCTTGGCGCCGATGACGATCTTGCCGGCCTTCTGGGCCTTCTTCAGGACCGCCGAGTCGACCTTCACGTCCGACTTCACGGCGTACGTGGGCAGCTTGGGCGCGTTCTTGCCGCCGGTCGGGTCCTTCGGCTTGTCGCCGGCCGTACCCTCCTCGCCGCCACACGCGGTGGCGGTGAGGGCGAGGGCGGCGACGACCGCGGCGGCAGCTGCGGACTTGCGGAGCTTCATGGTGAACATCCTTTGGTTCGACTGCTGTGGAGACGGCGTGGGAGCCTCAGTGCTTGAGGATCTTCGACAGGAAGTCCTTGGCCCGGTCGCTGCGCGGGTTGTTGAAGAACTGGTCCGGCACGGCCTCTTCGACGATCCGGCCGTCCGCCATGAAGACGACGCGGTTGGCCGCCGAGCGGGCGAAGCCCATCTCGTGGGTGACGACGACCATGGTCATCCCCTCCCTGGCCAGCTGCTGCATCACCTCGAGGACCTCGTTGATCATCTCCGGGTCGAGCGCCGACGTGGGCTCGTCGAAGAGCATCACCTTGGGGTCCATCGCCAACGCGCGGGCGATGGCCACGCGTTGCTGCTGTCCGCCGGAGAGCTGCGCGGGGTACTTGTCGGCCTGCGCGGCGACGCCCACGCGGTCCAGCAGCTCGCGTGCCTTCTTCTCGGCCTCCGCCTTGCCGGTCCTGCGTACCTTGATCTGGCCCAGCGTCACGTTCTCGAGCACGGTCTTGTGCGCGAAGAGGTTGAACGACTGGAAGACCATGCCCACGTCGGCCCGGAGCCTGGCGAGCTCCTTGCCCTCCTGGGGCAGCGGCTTGCCGTCGATCGAGATGTCTCCCGACTCGACCGTCTCCAGGCGGTTGATGGCGCGGCACAGGGTCGACTTGCCGGACCCGGAGGGGCCGATCACGACGACGACCTCGCCGCGGGCGATGGTCAGGTCGATGTCCTGGAGGACGTGCAGAGCGCCGAAGTGCTTGTTGACGTTCTTCAGCACGACCAGGTCGTCGGCCCCAGACGGTATGGCGTCCTTGGTCACCGATGCTTCGGTCACGGCTTGTTGCTCCATCCTCCTCGGTTGGGAGGACAGTAATAACCCAGTGCGACCAGCGTCATTACATCTGAGGGGAAATTGAGCATAACGATCCGGCCGCAACCGGACACACCGTGTGAAGAGGGCGCACGGTGCTCGTACCGGGTGGGTAACGGAACGTACAGGTGCCCTGAACCCTCTTGACGCGGTCCTTATCCATCGGCGTGGATGCCTTGTGCGCCCGCGAGCGAGGGCCGCCACTACCTGCGACGACAGAACGACCGATGAACTGGAGGGGGCCCCTGTGCGACTGCTTCTCGTCGAGGACGACGATCATGTGGCGGCCGCCCTGTCCGCGGTCCTGGCCCGGCACGGTTTCGACGTCGTGCACGCGCGCAGTGGCGAGGAAGCCCTGCAGGCGCTGCTGCCCGCGCAGGCGCCCCCCTTCGGAGTGGTGCTGCTCGACCTCGGCCTGCCCGACCAGGACGGCTACGAGGTGTGCGGAAAGATCCGCAAGCGCGGCTCGACGCCGGTGATCATGGTGACGGCCCGCTCGGACGTACGCTCCCGCATCCACGGTCTGAACCTCGGGGCCGACGACTACGTGGTGAAGCCGTACGACACCGGCGAGCTCATCGCCCGTATCCACGCGGTCATCCGGCGCCCGACGGCGGACGGCGCGCCGGCGGGCGGCGAAGGCGACGTGCGGCTCGGCTCCGTGCGGATCGAACTGCCCACGCGCCAGGTCAGCGTGGACGGTTCGGTCGTGCAACTGACCCGCAAGGAGTTCGACCTGCTCGCCCTTCTCGCGCAGCGCCCCGGCGTGGTGTTCCGCCGGGAACAGATCATCAGCGAGGTGTGGCGGACCAGTTGGGAGGGGACCGGCCGCACCCTGGAAGTGCATGTCGCGTCCCTGCGGTCCAAGCTGCACATGCCGGCCCTGATCGAGACCGTGCGCGGCGTGGGCTACCGGCTCGTCGCTCCGGCCGCGTAGTCCCGGCGAGGACAGGTGCGCTCTCGGCTCCTCCCGCTGCTGATCATCCTGATGGCGGGCGTCCTGCTCGCCCTCGGCTTCCCGCTCGCCGTCAGCGTCGCGGCCGCCCAGCAGCAGAAGGTGGTCGTCGACCGGATCGACGACACGGCGCGCTTCGCGTCGCTCGCCCAGTTCGTCACCAAACGTCCCACGGGGTCGCGGGTCGTGGGGAGCAAGGACGAGCGCCGCGACACGCTGCAGAAGGAACTCGACGACTACTACGACGTGTACGGCATCCGCGCGGGCGTCTTCTACCGCGACGACGGGCCCATGGCGAACGCGCCGAGCGACTGGTTCCTGCCCCGGCGCGGGGACGTGCGGGACGCCTTCGAAGAGGCGCTCCGGTCGCGCGGCAGCCACGATCCCGAACAGGTGTGGCCGTGGCAGCGGGGGCGGCTGGCCGTCGCGTCCCCGGTGATCAAGGACGGCGACGTCATCGCCGTCGTGGTCACGGACTCGCCGACCGGCCGCATGCGGTCGCAGACCCTGCGCGGCTGGCTGCTGATCGTCGCCGGTGAGTTCGCCGCGATGCTGCTGGCCGTCGGCGCGGCCCTGCGGCTCACCGGCTGGGTGCTGCGGCCGGTGCGCGTGCTGGACGCGACCACGCACGACATAGCGACCGGACGCCTCAAGTCCCGGGTCGCGGCGGCGGGCGGCCCGCCGGAACTCAGACGCCTGGCCCGGTCGTTCAACGAGATGGCCGACCACGTCGAGGACGTCCTGGAGCAGCAGCGCGCCTTCGTCGCCGACGCCTCGCACCAGCTGCGCAACCCCCTCTCGGCGCTGCTGCTGCGCATCGAGCTCCTCGCCCTCGAACTGCCCGAGGGCAACGAGGAGATCGCTTCCGTGCGCACCGAGGGCAAGCGCCTGACACAGGTCCTCGACGACCTGCTCGACCTGGCCCTCGCCGAGCACGCGGCCGCCGACCTGAGCCTCACCGACATCGGCGAGCTGGCCGCCGAACGCGTCGCCTCCTGGCGGCCGCTCGCCGACGAGCGGGGCGTGCGCCTGACGGGTGACTGCCCGGCCACCACCGGCTGGGCCGACCCGGTCGCCCTCTCCAGCGCGCTGGACGCGGTGATCGACAACGCCCTGAAGTTCACCCCGGAGGGCGGCCCGGTCCACGTGTCGGTCTCCTCCAGCGAGGCGACGACGACCGTCGTGGTCACCGACGGCGGCCCCGGCCTCACTGAGGACGAGCTGGCCCGCGTCGGCGACCGCTTCTGGCGCAGCAACCGCCATCAGAACGTGAAGGGTTCGGGGCTCGGCCTGTCCATCTCGCGGGCCCTGCTCGCCGCGGGCGGCGGCTCCATCGCGTACGCCCGGCACACACCGCACGGGCTGAAGGTGACGGTCAGCGTTCCGCGCAGCGAGCCGTCGTCTCTGTGAGGCGGTCTGTGAGGCGGCCGAGGCCGCTCAGGAGGCTCACAGGGCGACCGGGAGCCCCACGGGGAGGCTGAGTCGGCCTCACGGCGGCTGAGGGGCCTCTCAGGGCTTGACCGAGCGGTAGTAGCGGCGGGCGCCCTCGTGCAGCGGGAGCGGATCGGTGAACAGCGCCGTGCGCAGATCTACCAGCTGCGCCGCGTGCACCTGGTCACCGATGTGGTCCCGGCTGTCGATGACGGTACGGGTCAGCCCCTCGGTCAGCCGGGGATCGGCCCGGTCCGTGGTGACCAGGAGGTTCGCCACCGCCAGCGTGGGCACGGCGGAGCCCTGCTGCGCCTCGGGGTAGGCGTCGGCCGGCATCGTCGCGGCCCGGTAGTAGCGCGAGCCGCCCCCTTGTTTGTGCAGCGCGTCGACCAGGTACCCGAGCTTCACGAGCGAGATGTCCATCTCCTCGGAGAGCTCCCGCACGGACGTGGTCGGCAGTCCGCCCGACCAGAAGAAGGCGTCGATGGAGCCGCTCTTCAGGAGGGCGGGCATGGTGTCGATGCCGGCGGCCACCGGCTCGATGTCCGCGACCGGATCGAGGCCCGCCGCGTTGAGCACCCGGTCGGCTATCAGCCGCACCCCCGAGTGCTTCTGCCCCACCGCCACCCGCTTGTTCCGCAGGTCCTCCACGGAGTCGATGTGCGCGGACCGCGGCACCACCAGCTGGACGTAGTCGTCGTACAGCCGCGTACAGCCCCGCAGCCGGTGCCAGCCCGGGGCGCCGTCCAGGCGGTACGTCTCCACGGCGTCGGCGGCCGCGATGGTGAAGTCGGACTTCCCGGTGGCCACCCGCGCGACGTTCTGCTGCGACCCCTCGCTGTTGAGGAGCTTCACGTCGACCTCCGGCATGTCCTCGGAGATCGCCGTCCGCAGCAGCTCGCCGTACCGCTCGTACACACCCTTCTGCACGCCCGTGCTGAACGTCATCCGGCCGCTCGGTGAGTCCTCGCCCACCGGCAGCAGCCGCCACAGCAGCAGCCCCAGGACCACGAGCGCCGCGGCCGAACCCTGCAGGACGCGGCGTCTGCCGATGGGGGGGAGTGCCTTGAGCATGCGCGCGATCCTGCCAGCCCCTCACCGTGCTGACCAGGGGTGGCAGCACAGGACGCGGGCCCCTGGAGGCGTCCCCCCGGCAGCCCGGTCGCAATCCGCCGCCACGCGCGCGTGGCGACCCCGTACCCTGGGGGGCGAGATGAGCGCGAAGACTTACGAGGTGCGCACCTACGGGTGCCAGATGAACGTCCATGACTCCGAGCGGCTCTCCGGCCTGCTGGAGGACGCCGGTTACGAGCGTGCGCCCGAAGGGGCGGACGGCGATGCCGACGTCGTCGTCTTCAACACGTGCGCCGTGCGCGAGAACGCCGACAACCGTCTGTACGGCAATCTCGGCCGCCTGGCGCCGATGAAGACCAAGCGTCCGGGGATGCAGATCGCCGTCGGCGGCTGTCTGGCCCAGAAGGACCGCGACACCATCGTCAAGAAGGCGCCCTGGGTGGACGTCGTCTTCGGCACGCACAACATCGGCAAGCTGCCGGTCCTCCTGGAGCGCGCCCGCGTCCAGGAGGAGGCGCAGGTCGAGATCGCCGAATCGCTCGAGGCCTTCCCGTCGACACTGCCGACCCGCCGCGAGAGCGCGTACGCGGCGTGGGTCTCGATCTCCGTCGGCTGCAACAACACCTGCACCTTCTGCATCGTGCCCGCGCTGCGCGGCAAGGAGAAGGACCGCAGGACCGGCGACATCCTCGCGGAGATCGAGGCGCTGGTCGGCGAGGGCGTCAGCGAGATCACCCTGCTCGGGCAGAACGTGAACGCGTACGGCTCCGACATCGGCGACCGCGAGGCCTTCAGCAAGCTGCTGCGCGCCTGCGGGACGATCGACGGCCTGGAGCGCGTGCGCTTCACCTCGCCGCACCCGCGCGACTTCACCGACGACGTGATCGCCGCCATGGCCGAGACGCCCAACGTGATGCCGCAGCTCCACATGCCGCTGCAGTCCGGCTCCGATCCGGTCCTCAAGGCCATGCGCCGCTCGTACCGGCAGGATCGTTTCCTGGGGATCATCGAGAAGGTCCGTGCCGCCATGCCGGACGCGGCGATCTCCACCGACATCATCGTGGGCTTCCCCGGCGAGACCGAGGAGGACTTCGAGCAGACGATGCACGTGGTCCGCGAGGCCCGCTTCGCCAACGCGTTCACCTTCCAGTACTCCAAGCGCCCCGGCACCCCGGCGGCGACCATGGAGGGCCAGATCCCCAAGGAGGTCGTCCAGTCGCGTTACGAGCGGCTGGTGGCCCTCCAGGAGGAGATCTCCTGGGAGGAGAACAAGAAGCAGGTCGGCCGCACCCTGGACCTGATGGTCGCCGAGGGCGAGGGCCGCAAGGACGGCGCCACGCACCGTCTCTCCGGCCGCGCCCCCGACAACCGTCTGGTCCACTTCACCAAGCCGGACACCGAGGTGCGCCCCGGCGACGTGGTGACCGTCGAGATCACCTACGCGGCGCCGCACCACCTGCTCGCCGAGGGCGCCGTGCTGAACGTGCGTCCCACGCGCGCGGGCGACGCCTGGGAGAAGCGGAACGCCGAGGCGGCCGCGAAGCCCGCCGGTGTCATGCTGGGCCTGCCGAGGATCGGCGTCCCGGAGCCGCTCCCGGTGGCCACGGGCAGCGGCTGCGGCTGCGACTGAATCGTTCCGACAGGGCAGGGGCAACGGCCGTTGCGGCGGCGCGCGTTACCCTGCGGACCATGCTTGTCGCCGCAGCCGTCTGCCCTTGCCCGCCGCTGCTCGTCCCCGAAGTCGCCGCGGGTGCCGCTCCCGAACTGGACGCCGCCCGCGCGGCCTGTTCCGACGCCGTCGCGGTGCTCGCCGCCGCGCGGCCCGACCTGCTCGTGGTGATCGGTCCCGCCGAGCAGAGCGGCCGCGGACCGCACCCCCAGGGTGCGCACGGTTCGTTCCGGGGGTTCGGGGTGGACCTCGACGTACGCCTCGGTCCCGCGCCGCCCGTTCCGACGCCGGGGGCCGCCCCCGGTGACACGTCGGAGGGGGCCGCCGGGCGTCCGCTGCCGCCGTCGCTCGCCGTGGCCGGCTGGCTGCTCCAGCACGCGCGCTGGTCGACCGCTCCGGTGGAGGGGCTCGGCGTGGGGGAGCCCCTTGCCCCCGAGCGGTGTATCCACGTCGGAGGGGAGATCGGGACCCGGGCCGACCGGGTGGCACTGCTGGTGATGGGCGACTCCAGCGCGTGCCGCACGCTCAAGGCGCCGGGATATCTGGACGAGCGGGCGGCCGCTTTCGACGCGGAGGCGGGGCGGGCTCTCGGCGCGGCCGACGTGGCGGCGCTGAAGGCGCTGGACGAGGAGCTCGCGTACGAGCTGAAGGTCGCGGGCCGCGCTCCCTGGCAGGTGCTCGCGGGGGCGGCGGACGGCGCGGGCCTGAGCGGCGAGCTCCTCTACGAGGACGCGCCGTACGGCGTGGGGTACGTGGTGGCCGCCTGGTCCTAGCCCGGCGGCGGACGGTGGCGGCCGCGGAGCGAGGTGCTCCGCGGCCGTCCGCCGCTGCGGTTCAGGAAGCCGGAGGGGGCGGCGGGGGTGACGGAGGGGTGGTGCCGCCACCCGTGTTCTTGCCCTCGTCCGCCCCGGCGAGACGGTCGACGGCGTCCTTCGCCTTCCCCGTACCCGCCTGGATCTTGTCGCTGTACTTGCCCTTGGTCTTCTCGTCGACGACCTTCGCGGCCTTCTCCAGACCCTGGTCGATCTTGTCCCCGTGCTGCTGTGCGAGGTCCGAGACCTTGCCCTTGGCCGGGGCGAGCTTGGCCTTCAACTGGTCCAGAAAGCCCATCGGTACACCTTCCCTCGCCGGGGAGCTACTTGCGGGCGCTCTCACCGGCCTCGTTGTCGGCAGCCGCCTCCGCGGACTGCTGCTTCGGGATCTCCACACCATCCGCGTCGGCCGGGTCCTCCGGGTCGGCTGCGGCGTCGGTGCCGGCCGAGCCGGTCGGCTCGGCCACGGCCGTGGCGTCCGCCGCGGCGGGCTCCCTGGACTCCGTGTCGGCCGTGCCCTCGGCGTCCGTCCCGGCCTCGGCAGGGGTCTTGGCATCCGCATCGGCGTCGGCCGCGGGGGAGTCCTCCGCCGCCTTCTCGGCCGCCTGTGCATCGGCAGTCGTCGCCTCCGTGGCCGACGCCTCTCCGCTGTCCTTGACCTTCCGACGGAACCGTGCAAAAACGCCCATATCTACTCCATACGTTACTCGTGTGGGCGAAATCCCGCCCCGCCCGGTGCGTCTCATTGCGGCGCCCGGGTGATCGGTCCTCGAAACCGACGGCCGGAACCTCGCAACAGGCAACGACCCCGGAGCCGTACCGTCACGTAGCTCGTTCGGGAAGTGGAGGCCGGGTTTGCGAGACTGGGGCGGTGAGTAGTGCAACCCCCGCCCCGCGGGTCATCGCCGTCGTCGGTCCGACCGCGGCAGGAAAGTCCGATCTGGGCGTTTTCCTCGCCCAGCGTCTCGGCGGCGAAGTCGTCAACGCCGACTCCATGCAGCTCTACCGGGGGATGGACATCGGCACCGCCAAGCTGACGCCCGAGGAGCGGGGCGGCGTCCCGCACCACCTCCTCGACATCTGGGACGTCACGGAGGCCGCCAGCGTCGCCGAGTACCAGAAGCTGGCGCGCGCCGAGATCGACCGCCTCCTCGCCGAGGGGCGCTGGCCGATCCTGGTCGGCGGCTCCGGGCTGTACGTGCGGGGGGCCGTGGACCACCTGGAGTTCCCCGGCACCGACCCCGCCGTCCGGGCCCGCCTGGAGGACGAGCTCGCCCGTGACGGCTCCGGGGCGCTGCACGCCCGTCTCGCCGCCGCCGACCCCGGGGCGGCCCAGGCCATCCTGCCCAGCAACGGCCGCCGGATCGTCCGCGCCCTGGAGGTCATCGAGATCACCGGCAAGCCCTTCACGGCCAACCTCCCCGGCCACGACTCGGTGTACGACACCCTGCAGATCGGCGTCGACGTGGCCCGCCCCGAACTCGACGAACGCATCGCCACGCGCGTGGACCGCATGTGGGAGGGCGGCCTGGTCGACGAGGTGCGCGAGCTGGAGGCGCGGGGGCTGCGCGAGGGACGGACCGCGTCCCGCGCCCTCGGCTACCAGCAGGTGCTGGCCGCGCTCGCGGGGGAGTGCACGCTGGAGGAGGCGCGCGTGGAGACCGTGCGCGCCACCAAACGCTTCGCACGCCGTCAGGACTCGTGGTTCCGCCGCGATCCCCGGGTGAACTGGCTCAGCGGCGCCGCGGCCGACCGGGCGGAACTCCCGGCACGCGCACTGGCGTTGGTCGAACGACCGGTCACAGCCTGATCACGTGATGGCATCGGGACGCTCCGGCGGTCATCCCGGCACCTGACACCGTGCCATCATCGACCATCGATCGACCGGTGGAGTCCGAAGTAGGAGGGCGCGTGGCGATGGAGGCCGGCCCTCGTGACACCGCACATGACGGCGAAGAGCAGCTCAGTCCCGACGGTCCCGACGAGACCCCGGGCGGCGTGACGGACGACGGTCCCGGCGTCGACGAGATGTCGGCCGAGGCCGAGGTCGAGGTGGTAGAGCTGCGCCCGCAGCGCCGCCTGCGCATCTGGCAGCTCGCGCCCATCGTGGTGCTGGCCGCGGTCGGCTCCCTGATGTTCGCGTTCCCGCTCGCCTTCGAGTTCGGCGACGGCGGCGCCGTGGTCGCCATGCTCGGGCTGCTGATCAGCTGCTGTGCCGCCGGCTGGGGCATGATGGCCGCCCGTCGCGTCGGTCACACCTGGCCCGGCCTGCCCGAGCGCGGCTCGGGCCGCCGTCCGGACTGGCGGGTCGTCTCCGCGTACGCGCTGCTGTTCCTGGGCGCCGTGGTCCTCGCCGTGTGGCGCGTGGCCCGGCTCCGCTGAGGAGCCGCGGGAGGCCGCGGACCGGGGCGGGAGCCCTGGGCGGCCCGCAACCGCCGCACCGCCTGAGCCGTCTGTCGTAGCCACCCCGTACGATCGAGGAATGAGCACGCGGATCGCCTTCCTCAAGGGGCACGGGACCGAGAACGACTTCGTGATCATCCCCGACCCCGACAACGCCGTCGAGCTGCCCCCGGCCGCGGTGGCCGCCCTGTGCGACCGCCGTGCGGGCATCGGTGGCGACGGCCTTCTGCACGTCGTCCGGTCCGCCGCCCACCCCGAAGCGCGCCACCTCGCGGACCGCGCCGAGTGGTTCATGGACTACCGCAACGCCGACGGCTCGATCGCCGAGATGTGCGGCAACGGAGTGCGCGTCTTCGCCCGCTACCTCCAGCGCGCGGGCCACACCGGTGAGGGCGATCTGGCGGTGGCCACCCGCGGCGGCGTGAAGACGGTGCACATCGCCAAGGAGGAGTCCGGCGGCGACATCACGGTGGGGATGGGCAAGGCCGTCTTCCCCGAAGGGGACGTCACCGTCTCGGTCGGAGACCACCGCTGGCCGGCGCGGAACGTCAACATGGGCAACCCGCACGCCGTCGCCTTCGTCGACGACCTCTCCGAAGCGGGCCACCTCTACGACCCGCCGCCCTTCAGCCCCGCTTCCGCCTACCCGGACGGGGTGAACGTCGAGTTCGTCGCCCCGCGCGGCCCGCAGCACGTCGCCATGCGCGTGCACGAGCGCGGCTCCGGCGAGACCCGCTCCTGCGGCACCGGCGCGTGCGCCGTCGCCGTGGCCGCGGCCCGCAAGGACGGCGTGGACCCGGCCGTGACCGGGACCCCCGCCACGTACACCGTCGACCTGCCCGGCGGACGCCTGGTGATCACCGAGCGGCCCGACGGCGAAATCGAGATGACCGGTGGCGCGGTGATCGTCGCGGAAGGCGAGATCGCGTCCGAATGGCTCGAAACGGTACTCCCATGAAGTGTCGCTCGAATGGGTGATCCGTTTCACGCTCGGCGAGAGGCGGTCAGCCCCGCGTGATGGGCTCGGTAGCATCAAGCACCGGCCCGGACGGAGCATGTCGCCGTCCGTTCACCGCCGGTCGAAGCAGCCGGAGGTGCTCATGAGTGCGGAGGCCACGAACCCGGCCACGCCCGGCCCCGTGATGCCCGGGGCCCAGCGCAGGCGCGGCCGCGCCCGTCTCGACCTGCGCAGGCTCGGCCGCGCGGCCCTGCTGGGCCCCGGCACCCGGGACCGCCTTCCGGACGCGATCGGCCATGTGGCGGAGGCCCACCGGGCCCACTACCCGGACGCGGACCTGGAGCCCCTGCGTCGCGCCTACGTCCTCGCCGAGTCCTCGCACCGCGGTCAGATGCGCAAGAGCGGCGAGCCGTACATCACCCACCCGCTCGCCGTGACCCTGATCCTCGCCCAGCTCGGCGCGGAGACCACCACCCTGACCGCGTCGCTGCTGCACGACACCGTCGAGGACACCGACGTCACGCTCGACCAGGTGCGCACCGAGTTCGGGGACGACGTCTGCTATCTCGTCGACGGCGTCACCAAGCTGGAGAAGGTCGACTACGGGGCGGCGGCGGAGCCCGAGACCTTCCGGAAGATGCTCGTCGCCACCGGCAACGACGTCCGCGTCATGTCGATCAAGCTCGCCGACCGGCTGCACAACATGCGCACCCTCGGTGTGATGCGCCCCGAGAAGCAGGCCCGCATCGCCAAGGTGACCCGGGACGTGCTCATTCCGCTCGCCGAGCGCCTCGGTGTGCAGGCGCTCAAGACCGAGCTGGAGGACCTCGTCTTCGCGATCCTCCATCCGGAGGAGTGCGCGCGGGTCAAGGCCATGATCGCCGCCAACGACGCGAGCGAGGGCGACCCGCTCGGGGACATCGCGGGCGAGGTCCGCGGTGTGCTGCGCGACGCGGGCATCACCGCCGAGGTCCTCATCAGGCCGCGGCACTCCGTCTCCGTCCACCGCGTGCACCGCAAACGCGGTGAGCTGCGCGCCTCCGACTTCGGCCGCCTCCTGGTGCTCGTCAACGAGGACGCGGACTGCTACGGCGTCCTGGGCGAGCTGCACACCTGCTTCACGCCGGTCGTCTCGGAGTTCAAGGACTTCATCGCCGTACCGAAGTTCAACCTCTACCAATCGCTGCACACCGCCGTCACCCGCTCCGACGGCGAGGTCGCCGAAGTCCTCATCCGCACGCATCAGATGCACCAGGTCGCCGAGGCGGGCGTGGTCGCGCTGCGCAATCCCTACGCCCCGCCCGCGGAGGAGCCCGCCGACAGCGTCGACGACGAGCGGATCGACCCGACACGGCCCGGCTGGCTCTCCCGCCTCCTCGACTGGCAGGAAGCCGCCCCCGATCCCGACACGTTCTGGTCCACGCTCCGGGAGGACCTCGCCCAGGACCGCGAGATCGCCGTCTTCCGGCCCGACGGCGGCACGCTCGGCCTGCCCGCAGGCGCCAGCTGCGTGGACGCCGCGTACGCCCAGTACGGCGAGGACGCGCACGCCTGCATCGGCGCGCGCGTCAACGGCCGCCTCGCGACGCTCAGCACGGTCCTGCGCGACGGTGACACGGTCCAGCTGCTCATGGGCCAGGACCTCGCATCGGGCCCCTCGCGCGAGTGGCTGGACCACGCCCGCACGCCCGCCGCGCGGATCGCGATCCGGCGCTGGCTGACCACCCACCCCGCGCCCGCGCCGACCGCGCCGACCGCGCCCGACCCGTCCGTGCAGCGGCCGCCCCAGCAGGCGCCCGCGGGCGTCTCCAGGGCGGAGGCTCCCGGAGCCGGACGGCCCGCCTCCGCGAACGCCGTCGTGGACCGCGAGGGCGCCACCGTGCGCCTGGCCGGCTGCTGTACGCCGGTGCCGCCGGACGACGTCACCGCCTTCGCCGTCCGCGGGGGCGTGGTGACCGTCCACCGGACCGGCTGTCCGGCCGTGGAGCGGATGAAGGAGGTGGGGCGCCCGGAGGTCGGCGTGCGCTGGGGGGACACCGCCGAGTGCCGGGTCACCTTGATCGCCGAATCGTTCGGCCGGGCCCATCTGCTCGCCGACCTCACCGAGGCCATCGCCCTCGAAGGCGTCGCGATCATCTCCGCCACCGTGGAGCCGCCGACCCAGCAGCGCGTGCGCCACACGTACACCCTGCAACTCCCCGACGCGGCGCACCTGCCGGGCCTGATGCGCGCCATGCGCGCGGTCCCCGGGGTGTACGACGTGAACCGCGCCCAGCACCCGGCTGCCGCCGCCCACTGAACAGCGCCCTCCGGCTCGCCGGGCCCCGAGCCCCATACCGCCCGCACCTCCCCTCGGTCCGCATCCGCGAGCCGTGGAGACGAGCCCGGCAGTCCGGCGGCGACTCGTTCGGGTGGCACGGAGCGCGCCCTCACACGGCGGGAAGACGCACGCTGATAGCGGTAGTTCATGCTGCTCACCCCTCGGACCTCGGCCCGTCGGCCGAAGGCCCCTCGCACCCACCGCATCGCCGTCGCCGTGCTCGCGGCGACCGCGTCCGCCGCCCTCGTCGCGGCGAGCGCCCCGGCCCCCGTCGCCCCGCTCGGCATCGGCGACCCGCTCTTCCCGCACCTGGGCAACCCCGGCTACGACGTGGCGTCGTACGACATCGCCTTCACCTACGGCGGTGACAACCGCAAGCCACTGGACACCGTCACCAAGATCGAGGCCTGGGCGTCCGAGCCCCTGGAGCACGTGAACCTCGACTTCGCGCACGGCAAGGCCCGTTCCGTCGAGGTGAACGGCGAGCGTGCGCGCTTCGAACGCAGCGGTGAGGACCTGGTCGTCACCCCGGCCGCACCGATCGGGCGCGGTGACCGGCTGCGGATCACCGTGCGGCACACGAGCGACCCCCTCCCGACCAAGGACGCCGGGGGCGGCTGGCTGCGCACGTCCGACGGACTCGCCATGGCCAACCAGGCCGACGCCGCCCACCTGGTCTTCCCGTGCAACGACCACCCCGCGGACAAGGCGGAATTCACCTTCCGGATCACCGCGCCCAAGGGGCTCACGGCCGTCGCCAACGGGCTGCCGGTCGGCAAGACCCGGCAGGGCGCCACCACCACCAGCGTGTACCGCACCCAGCACCCGATGGCGACCGAACTGGCCCAGGTCTCGATCGGCCGCTCCACCGTGGTGCACCGCGAGGGTCCGAACGGCCTTCCGGTACGCGATGTGGTGCCCACCAAGGACCGCAAGGTCGTGGAGCGCTGGCTGAAGAAGACGCCCGACCAGATCGACTGGATGCAGCGGAAGGTCGGCCGCTACCCCTTCGAGACCTACGGCGTGCTGATCGCCCACGCACAGACCGGCTTCGAGCTGGAGACGCAGACGCTCTCCCTCTTCGAGAGGGAGATCTTCACGCGCCCCGAGTACCCGGCCTGGTACATCGAATCGATCATGGTGCACGAGCTCGCCCACCAGTGGTTCGGCGACAGCGTCAGCCCCCGGAACTGGTCGGACCTGTGGCTCAACGAAGGCCACGCGACCTGGTACGAGGCCCTCTACACCGAGGAGAACGCGGAGAACCCCGAGGACCGCGCGAAGAAGGCCCTGACCGCCAGGATGCGGAACGCCTACCGCCTGTCGGACGGCTGGCGCACCGCCGGTGGCCCGCCCGCCAGGCCCAAGGCGCCCGCCCCGGGGAAGAAGATCAGCATCTTCCGTCCCGTCGTCTACGACGGCAGCGCGCTGGTGCTCTACGCCCTGCGCCAGGAGATCGGGCGGCGGGCCTTCGAGCGGGTGGAGCGGGAGTGGGTCCGCATCCACCGCGACGGCAACGCCTCGACCGCGGACTTCGTGCGGCTCGCCTCCCTGGCCTCCGGGCGTGACCTGGGCGGATTCTTCGACGCCTGGCTGTACGGGAAGAAGACGCCGCCGATGCCGGGGCACCCGGACTGGAAGTCCGGCGCATAACCCGGATGACGAGACGGGCCGTGTCGTGCAACCATCTTCAGGTCGACGGCGCGGTCCGTCCGGGACATCCCCTCGGGGACATCTCAGGGCAGGGCCGGGACGGCTCCGGGAATCTCCGGACCCCCTCGGGCGTTGTCGACTGTGACGGATCCCGCATCCGTCGCCCTTCCCCTCGACGGATCGACGTAAGGACCCAATGACCTCCTCTTCTTCCCCTTCCCAGGACGCACAGAGCTTCGCGCAGAACTACCCCGAAGGTCTTCGGGCCGATGCCCTGATGGAAGAGGACGTCGCCTGGAGCCACGAGATCGACGGAGACCGGGACGGCGACCAGTTCGACCGCTCCGAGCGTGCGGCCCTGCGCCGCGTCGCGGGCCTCTCCACCGAGCTCGAGGACGTCACCGAAGTCGAGTACCGACAGCTCCGTCTGGAGCGGGTGGTGCTCGTCGGCGTATGGACCTCGGGGACGGTGCAGGACGCGGAGAACTCCCTCGCCGAGCTGGCCGCCCTCGCCGAGACGGCGGGCGCGCTCGTGCTCGACGGCGTCGTCCAGCGCCGCGACAAGCCCGACCCCGCGACGTACATCGGCTCGGGCAAGGCCCTGGAGCTGCGCGACATCGTGCTCGAGACCGGAGCCGACACCGTCGTGTGCGACGGTGAGCTCAGCCCAGGCCAGCTGATCCATCTGGAAGACGTCGTCAAGGTCAAGGTGGTCGACCGGACCGCCCTGATCCTCGACATCTTCGCCCAGCACGCCAAGTCCCGAGAGGGCAAGGCGCAGGTCGCCCTCGCGCAGATGCAGTACATGCTGCCGAGGCTCCGCGGCTGGGGCCAGTCGCTCTCCCGTCAGATGGGTGGCGGCGGCGGTGGCGGCATGGCCACCCGTGGTCCCGGTGAGACCAAGATCGAGACGGACCGGCGACGGATCCGCGAGAAGATGGCGAAGATGCGCCGGGAGATCGCGGAGATGAAGACGGGCCGCGACATCAAGCGGCAGGAGCGCCGGCGGAACAAGGTGCCGTCGGTCGCGATCGCCGGGTACACGAACGCCGGCAAGTCCTCCCTGCTCAACCGCCTCACGGGCGCGGGCGTCCTCGTGGAGAACGCCCTCTTCGCCACCCTCGACCCGACCGTGCGCCGGGCCGAGACGCCGAGCGGCCGTGTCTACACCCTGGCCGACACCGTCGGGTTCGTGCGGCATCTGCCGCACCACCTCGTCGAGGCGTTCCGTTCCACGATGGAAGAGGTCGGCGACTCCGACCTGATCCTGCACGTGGTGGACGGCTCGCACCCGGTGCCGGAGGAGCAGCTCGCCGCCGTGCGCGAGGTGATCCGCGACGTGGGCGCGACCGACGTGCCCGAGATCGTGATCGTCAACAAGGCGGACGCGGCGGACCCCCTGGTCCTCCAGCGCCTGCTGCGCAACGAGAAGCACGCGATCGCGGTCTCGGCGCGCACCGGCGCCGGCATCGCCGAGCTGCTCGCGCTGATCGACAGCGAGCTGCCCCGGCCCGAGGTCGACATCGAGGCCCTGGTGCCGTACACGCACGGCCAGCTCGTCTCCCGCGCGCACGCCGAGGGCGAGGTGCTCTCCGAGGAGCACACCCCCGAGGGCACCCTGCTCAAGGCGCAGGTGCACGAGGAGCTCGCCGCGGAGCTCGCTCCGTACGTGCCGGCCGCGCACTGACCGCGGGCTCCGGCCGTCAGTACACGCGGCGAAGGCCCGCCCCCTCTCGCGGGGGGCGGGCCTTCGCCGTGGCATCAGTGCTCGTGAGCGGCTACTGCGAGCCGTACTTCTTGCTCATCATGTCGTAGACCTGCTCGGCGCCCCGGCCCAGCTGCGGTCCGGCCAGCCAGGTGTTCTCGGCCGGGCCGATCGAGGTGTTCGACACGAGCTTCGTCTTGCCGCCCACCACGCGGAACCAGCCACCGCCGGACGAACCACCGGTCATGGTGCAGCCGATGCGGTACATCGTCGGCAGGGACGGCGACAGCGAGAGACGGCCCGGCTTGTCGACGCACTTGTGCATCATCAGGCCGTTGTACGGCGGGGCGGCGGGGTAGCCCCAGGCACCCATCGAGTTCACGCTCTGCGTGGCCGGGGTCGAGAAGTCGACGTCGAGCGCGTTGCCGACGGTCTCCTCCAGCGACTTGCCGCCCTGCTCGGGCTTCACGTGCAGCACCGCGTAGTCGTACGTCGCGCCCGAACCGCCCGTCGGACCGCCGCCGTTGATCCACTCGTGGGAGGTCGAGATCCAGTCCGCCCAGTACTGGCCGTAGGGGGCGATCTCCTGCGGGGCCGCGTTGCGCAGCTGGGCCTCGGACTTGCCGAGGTCGTTGTACGCGGGCACGAAGGCGATGTTGCGGTACCAGCCGCCGTTCTTGCCGGCGTGCACGCAGTGGCCCGCGGTCCACACGAGGTTGGACTTGCCGGGGTTGCGCGGGTCCTTCACGACGGTGCCGGAGCAGACCATCGAACCCTCGGGGGAGTCGAAGAAGATCTTGCCGACGGGGGCCGCGTGCTCGTGGTACGGCGTCTTCTCGGGCTTGGCCTGGACCGGCGTCGGCTCGGGATCGGTCGCGCCCTGGTCGGCGGCCGCGTCCTTCGAGGCGATCGTCTTGTTCGGGTCCTTGGCCTTCTTCATCCGCTCGGGCTTCCAGAGCCCTTCGATGACCGGGTTGGCGAAGTCCTTCGCCTCACGGACCCAGTCGTCCTTGTCCCAGTTCTTCCAGGCACCCTTCTTCCAGTCGTCCAGATCGACGCCCTTCTCCTTGAGCTTGTCGGCGAGGCCGGCAGGCAGCTTGGAGTCGGAGTCGGTACCGGAACTGGAGCCGTCGGGTCCCTGGGACGCGGTGGATTCGGGCTTGTCGCTCGCCTTGTCGTCGCTCGGGCCGCAGGCCGTCGCGGTGAGCGCCAGGGTCGCCGCGAGGCCGGTGGCGGCGAGCGCTGCCCGCCGTCCGCGACTGCGCGCGAAGGGCGCACGAGTGGAACGCATGGTGCTGTTACCCCCGTTGGAAAAGATTTGCCATGTACGTGTCATGCGTGCGCGCGGAGTTCCGTGCGGGCCCGCGCCGACACAACACCCCACTATGCCTGTGGGGTTGGGGACGAACGGCGGCGGGGTCGTGAAGGTTTCCGGTGCCCCGCCGCCGTGGTGTCCTGCCGGTCCCGGCAGCTCTACCGCGCTGCTGCCCCGCGGCACTACCGCCCTACTGACCGGCGAACTTCTTGCTGACCGCGTGGTAGATGCCCTTGGCTTCCTTGCCGAGGCGCGGGCCCGCCAGCCACCCGGCCGTCACCGGGCCGATGGAGGTGTTGGAGACGAGGGCGGGCTTGCCGTCCTGCCCCCGCGCGACCCAGCCGCCGCCGGACGAACCGCCCGTCATGGTGCAGCCGATGCGGTACATCGTCGGGTCGGGCTTGCTGAGCGAGAGGCGTCCCGGCTTGTCGGAGCACTGGAACATCTTCTGCCCGTCGAACGGCGGAGCGGCCGGGTAGCCGGTCGCCGTCATGTCCTTGATCTCCGGTACGGCCGGGGCGTTGAAGTCCACCGGGAGCGCCGAACCGACGGTCTCCTCCAGGGACTTGCCCTCGCTGCCCTTCTCGGGCTTCACGTGCATGACCGCGAAGTCGTACGGCGCGCCCTTGCCGCCCGTCGGCCCGCCCTGCTCGATCCACTGGTCGGAGGTCTGCGCCCAGTCGCCCCACCAGACGCCGTACGGAGCGACCTCTTCCTTGGGGGCGTTGCGCAGCTCCTCGGCCGACTTGCCGCTGTCGTTGTACGAGGGCACGAAGACCATGTTGCGGTACCAGCCGCCCTTGGCGCCGTCGTGCACGCAGTGACCGGCGGTCCACACCATGTTGGACTTGCCGGGGTGGGCCGGGTCCTGCACGACCGTGGCGGAGCAGACCATCGAACCCTTGGGGCTGTCGAAGAACAGCTTGCCCGATGCGGGCTCCTGCCCGTGGTACGGCGACTGCACGGCCGTGGCCCTGACGGGCCTCGGGGTGGGGTCGGTGACGCCCTGGTCACCGGAGATGTCGTTCTCGTCGACTTCCCGGTCCGGGTTCTTGTCGGCGTCCCGCATCCGGTCGGAGTCCCACAGGCCCTTGATGATCGGGTTGACGAAGTCGCCCGCCTCGCGCAGCCAGTCGTCCCTGTCCCAGTTCTTCCAGGCGCCGTTCTTCCACTTGTCCAGGTCGAACCCGTGGTCCTTGAGCTTGTCCTTGAGGTCGTCCGGGATCTTCAGTGGTTCGTCGCCGTTGTTGTCGCCGGGCTGCGAAGCGGACGAGTCGCCACCGGCGTTGTCGTCGCTCGGGCCGCAGGCGGTGGCGGTCAGCGCGAGGGTGGCGCCGAGCGCCACGGCGGCCGCCACGGGGGACGTTCTGGTGCGTGCGCTCCTCCTATTGCGAACGGTGAAGAGCGGACGTATGGGTCGCATGGTGAGAATCCCCCTGGGCCTCGAAATCGTTCCAAAGTGCTGGACATCCGGGTGAGCGGCACCCGTTGCCACCGGTGCGGCACCCCTTCGCTGGATTTGCTCCGGTTTGCTCGGGGGAGCGGTGCACCTGTCGCCGATGAACGGCCCCCACACTATGCCGGTGCCGTTGGGGACGGCCGACGGAAGGGCAACGGTTCCGTCACGGCAAGGATCTTCTGTTGACCCGTGATCCTCCGGCCCCCTCGTCGTTGGTACGTACGGGGGAGCCGCGGCCTGCGTTCATCCCCCTGCCAACTCGCCCGCGCGACCGCCCACATGAAGCTCCCCCCGGAGCCGCGCCGGACGGACGCGCCCCGTCCACAGCGGGAGGACCAACAGTCGTGGCCGTGACCGAGCCTGCGCCCGCGGCGGTGTCCGCAGGACGTCCCGTGACACAGACCGCACCGCACTCCGTGCCGCGCCCGGCACCTCAGCCGGCGACGCAAGCGGCGCCGGAGAGCGTTCCGGAGACCTCGCCGGCCCCGCGGGTTCAACCACCCGGGACCAGGGAAGTCCAGCCTGGCGCCGTACACGCGCAAGAGGCGATCCTGCGGCGCCAGTCGGCACGCGAGTCCGCGGCGCGCACCTACGCGCGCGCCCTGCCGATCGTGCCGGTCCGGGCGCGCGGTCTGACGATCGAGGGCGCCGACGGAAGCCGCTACCTCGACTGCCTCTCGGGCGCCGGGACCCTCGCCCTCGGGCACAACCACCCCGTGGTGCTGGAAGCGATCCGGAAGGTCCTCGACTCCGGGGCCCCGCTCCACGTCCTCGATCTGGCGACGCCGGTCAAGGACGCCTTCACCACCGAGCTCTTCCATACGCTGCCGCGTGGTCTCGCGGAGCGCGCACGGATCCAGTTCTGCGGCCCCGCGGGGACGGACGCGGTGGAGGCGGCACTGAAACTGGTCCGCACGGCCACCGGCCGCGACGGCATGCTCGCCTTCACCGGCGCCTACCACGGCATGACGGCCGGCGCGCTCGAAGTCTCCGGCGGCGCCCGGGCCCCGCGGGTCGCGCGCCTGCCCTACCCGCAGGACTACCGCTGCCCCTTCGGGCTCGGCGGCGCACGTGGCGCGGAGCTGTCCGCGCGCTGGACCGAGAACCTCCTCGACGACACCAAGTCGGGCGTCCCGGCACCCGCCGGCATGATCCTCGAACCGGTCCAGGGCGAGGGCGGGGTCTTCCCCGCCCCGGACGCCTGGCTGCGCCGGATGCGCGAGATCACCGCCGCGCGCGGCATCCCGCTCATCGCGGACGAGGTGCAGACGGGCGTCGGCCGCACCGGCGCCTTCTGGGCCGTCGAGCACAGCGGCGTCGTTCCCGACGTCATGGTGCTGTCGAAGGCGATCGGCGGCAGCCTCCCCCTGGCCGTCGTGGTCTACCGCGACGACCTCGACGTCTGGCCGCCCGGCGCCCACGCGGGCACCTTCCGCGGCAACCAGCTCGCCATGGCCGCCGGGGCGGCCACCCTCGCCTACGTCCGTGAGAACGGCCTCGCCGAACGCGCCGCCACCCTCGGCGCCCGTATGCTCGCCGAACTGCGCTCCCTGGCCACGGAGCACCCGTGCGTCGGCGAAGTCCGCGGCCGAGGGCTGATGATCGGAGTGGAACTGGTGAATCCCGCAGGGGAGGAGTCAGGGCCCGGTGAGTGGGGACCTGGCAGGTCGGGAGCAGTACTGGCGGGGGCAGGACCGAGCGAGGCGGAGCAGGGCACCGCGGGCACCACGGCCGACCCCTTCGCCACGGCTCTGGGTGACCTGACCGGCACCGCCCGGCCTCATCCGCCGGCGCCCGAACTCGCCGCGGCGGTCCAGCGCGAGTGCCTGATCCGGGGGTTGATCGTCGAACTCGGCGGACGGCACTCCAGCGTCGTACGACTCCTCCCTCCGCTGACCATCACCGACGAACAGGCCGCCGCGGTCCTCGACCGCCTGGCCGACGCGCTGGCGACCGCGGCGCGTACCCACCACGGATGACCGAGACGGATCCCGGCCCTTCGGCGCGGAGGCACTGAACCGCCGAAGCGCACCGGACCCGTCGCCACACGGAGCCCCGGACAACCTCACAAGGAAGCCCTCTTGAACGCCACCCCCGCATCCGAAGGCCGCCCCCAGCCGCACACCCCAGACACGTGCGGCGCGTGCACCTCAGTGGTGGCGGAGTCCGAGACGGTCCCGCGGCAGAAGGGCGGCGGCCAGGAGGCCGAGCGCCTGCGCGGTGCGTCCACCGACCTCCTCGAGCACCCCGACCCGTACACCGCGGCCCAGGCGGCGGCCGTCGAGAACCTCCTGCGCTGCTGGGTCAGGGAGAACAACCTCCCCGCCCCGGACCGCGGCGTCCTGCGCATTCCCCTCGACGCCAGCGGAACGGCACTGCTCGTCCCCGTGCAGTACTGGTCGGCCACCGGATGGCACCGCTTCAGCCTTCCCTACCTCGAAGACGGGCCCACGAGCGCCCCGGCCGTGGACGCCGTCACCGTCGCCGCCCTGCTCAGCCGGGAGACCGCCCGCCACGCGGCACAACCCCCGGCGGGGCCGGCCGGCCCCGACAGCGCCACCGAGCCGGCCGAGGCACCCGCAGCCGCCGAGGCCTTTGGCACGGCCGAACCCGCCGAGTCCGTCGACGGCGCCGACCTCGTCGGCCGGGTCGCCGACTCGGTCCGGCGCACGGCCGAGTTCATCGCCGACCGCCGCGAGCGGCCGGACGACGAGCCCGATCTCTTCCTCGCCGCCGAACAGTCCCTGCTCCTCGGGCACCCCCTGCATCCGACCCCCAAGAGCCGTGAGGGTCTCTCCGACACCGAATCCCACCTGTACTCACCGGAGTTGCGCGGCGCGTTCGCCCTGCACTGGCTGGCCGTCGACCGCTCCGTGCTCGCCTGCGACTCGGCCTGGACCGAACGCGGACGCACCGTCCCCGCCGGCCGGCTGACCGCCCGCCTCGCGGGCCCGGACCTGCCGCTCCCGGACGACCGCGTCGCCCTGCCCGTACACCCCTGGCAGATGCGCGAGCTCCGGCACCGCCCCACCGCCGCCGCCCTGCTCGACGCCGGACTGCTCCAGGACCTCGGTGCTCACGGCACCCCCTGGCACCCCACGTCCTCCGTCCGTACCCTCTACCGCTCCGGCGCGGCCGCCATGCTGAAGCTCTCGCTCGGCCTGCGCATCACCAACTCCCGTCGTGAGAACCTCCGCAAGGAACTCCACCGCGGCGTCGAGGTCCACCGGCTGCTCCGCAGCGGCCTCGCCGAGCAGTGGCAGTCGGTCCACCCCTGCTTCGACGTGGTCCGCGACCCCGCCTGGCTCGGCGTCACCGGCCCGGACGGCGCGCCCGTCCCCGGCCTCGACGTCATGATCCGGCACAACCCCTTCGGACTCGGTGACAACGCCACCTGCCTCGCCGGACTCGTCTCACCCCGGCCGTCGACACTGCCCGCCGGCCAGGAACGCCAGGTGATGCGCTCCCGGCTCGGTGAGACCGTCACCCGCCTCGCAGGCCGAACAGGCCGCCCGCGAGGCGCGGTTGCCGCCGAGTGGTTCCTGCGCTACCTCGAATCGGTCGTACGTCCCCTCCTCTGGCTGGACGGCGAGGCGGGCGTCGCCCTGGAGGCGCACCAGCAGAACACCCTGTTGCTGCTCGACCCCGAGGGCTGGCCCGTGGGCGGCCGGTACCGCGACAACCAGGGCTACTACTTCCGTGAGTCCCGGCGCGCCGACCTCGAACGACGGCTTCCCGGCATCGGCCGCGACAGCGACACCTTCGTCTCCGACGAGGTGACGGACGAGCGGTTCGCCTACTACCTCGGCATCAACAACGTCTTCGGCCTCATCGGAGCCCTCGGCGCCGAACGCCTCGCGGACGAGCGGCTGTTGCTCGCCGCCTTCCGCCGCTTCCTCGGCGATGTCGCGACGGGACCCGACCGGCTGCGCACCCCGCTGCCCGCGATGCTGCTCGACTCACCCCTCCTCCGCTGCAAGGCCAACCTGCTGACCCGGCTGCACGGCCTCGACGAGCTCGTCGGCCCGGTCGACACCCAGTCCGTCTACGTCACCATCGCCAACCCCCTCCAGTGCTGAGGACCTGCCCCACCTCTCCTGAGCCCCACCCCTTCTGACAGGAGCGACTCCGTGACTCCCACCGACGCGAGCACCGACGCCGGGACCGGACCGGCCCCGGCGGGCGCCGACTGCGCGGACACCCTGGACCTGCGCCTGCCCGAGGAGCTCGTCGCCCTGCTGGCCGAGGGGGACGGGCGGGATGCCACGGCGCGGGACGATCTCCTGGACGGCGTCGGGAGTTGGGGGCGCACCCCCACCGACGCCGGCGCCTTCCACCTCGTACCCGTGCGTCTCGAACGCGACCTCCCGCTCATCAGCCGCTGGATGAACGATCCGACCGTGGCCGCGTTCTGGGAGCTGTCGGGACCCGAGGCCGTCACCGAATCCCACCTGCGCTCCCAGCTCGACGGCGACGGACGCAGCGTCCCCTGTCTCGGCGTGCTGGAGGGAATGCCGATGAGCTACTGGGAGATCTACCGCGCGGATCTCGACCCCCTGGCCCGTCACTATCCCTCGCGCCCGCACGACACCGGCATCCACCTCCTGATCGGCGGCGTCGCCAACCGGGGCCGTGGACTCGGCACTTCGCTGCTCAGGGCCGTGGCCGACCACGTACTCGACCATCGCCCCGCGTGCACACGCGTCGTGGCAGAACCCGACCTTCGCAACACCCCCTCCGTCTCCGCGTTCCTGAGCGCCGGCTTCCGCTTCTCCGCCGAGGTGGACCTGCCCGACAAACGCGCGGCGCTCATGATCCGTGACCGGGCCCTGCGCGCCGTGCTCTGACCCCGTCACTCTTAGTAACTCCGCTCGACCCGATCCGGTTCCCTCCCTGAGGAGTCCCCGTGCCGAATCCGTCCGCCGGCCAGATCCCCCGCCCTGGCGCCGAGCTGCACGACCCGCCCGAGCTGACCCCGGACAGGTGGCGGCAGGCAGGCCGCCGCCTGCTGGCCAAGATGATCGGCGAGTTCGCGTACGAGGAGGTCATCCACCCCGTACCGGCGGGGGGCGCGGAAGCGGACACCTACCGGCTCCCTCTCGAACCGGCCGGGCGGGACGGAGCCTCCGCGTCCGGCGGAGGGCAGGACGCCTGCCTCACCTTCCGGGCCCGCCGCGGCTCGTACGGCAGCTGGTATGTGGACACGGCCGGCCTGACCCTCGCCGAGGGGGACGGGCCGGCCGTCGCCGTCGACGACCCGGTGCGCTTCCTCGTCCTGGCCCGCCGGACCCTCGGCCTGGACGGCGCCACACTCGGTCACCTCATCCGCGAGCTCACGGTCACGCTCGGCGCCGACGCCCGGCTCGACCACACGGCGCTGAGCGCGGCCCAGCTCGCGGACCTCGGCTACGCGGAGCTCGAAGGGCACCAGACCGGCCACCCCTGGATCGTGCTCAACAAGGGCCGCATCGGATTCTCCGCGGCCGACACCGACCGGTGGGCACCCGAGGCCCGCCGCCCGACACCGCTCCCGTGGATCGCCGTCCACACCGACCTCGCCGTGTACCGCGGCGTCGCGGGGCTGGAAACCGCCCAGCAGCTCTACGACGGCGAACTCACCGCGGACACCAGGCAGGCCTTCGCCGACTTACTCCGGGCACGGGGACTGGACCCGCGGCAGTACCTGTACCTCCCCGTGCACCCCTGGCAGTGGGACGAGATCGTGCTGCCGCTCTTCGCCCCGTCCATCGCCGCGGACGCCATCGTGCCGCTCTGCAGCGACGGCGACCTGCGCCTCCCCCAACAGTCCATCCGCACGTTCCTCAACATGTCCCGCCCCGACCGGCACACCGTGAAGCTGCCCCTGTCGGTCCTCAACACCCTGGTGTGGCGCGGGCTGCCGACGGGCCGCACGGTCGCCGCCCCCGCCGTGACGGCATGGATGCACGCACTCCGCGACGGGGACCCCTTCCTCCGGGACGAGTGCGGGGTGATCCTGCTCGGCGAGGTGGCCTCGGTGGCCGTCGAACACCCGGTCTACGACGGGCTGCCCGAGGTCCCCTACCAGTACCGGGAACTCCTCGGAGCGATCTGGCGGGAGCCGGTCGGCCGCCATCTCGCGCCGGGTGAGCGCGCCCGCACCCTCGCCTCACTCACCCACACCGACCCCACGGGGCGCGCCTTCGTCGCGGAACTCGTGGAACGCTCGGGGCTGGCCCCGGCGGCCTGGCTGCGCCGGCTCCTCGTCGCGCTGCTGCCTCCCCTTCTGCACTTCCTGTACCGCTACGGCACGGTGTTCTCCCCCCACGGGGAGAACACGATCGTGGTCTTCGACGGCAAGGACGTGCCCGTCCGCTTGGCGGTGAAGGACTTCGTGGACGACGTCAACGTCAGCGCCGTACCGCTGCCCGAACAGGACTCGATGCCGGCCGCCGTCCGCGACGTACTCCTCACCGAGCCGCCCGGCTTCCTCACACAGTTCATCCACTCGGGTCTCTTCGTCGGTGTCTTCCGCTACCTCGCGCCGCTGTGCGAGGAACAACTGGGGATCGCGGAAGGGGACTTCTGGGGGTATGTGCGTGCGGAGATCCTCAGGTACCAGGCCCGCGCCCCGGAGCTCAAGGAGCGGTACGAGATGTTCGACCTGCTCACACCCCGTATCGAGCGGCTGTGTCTCAACCGGAACCGCCTCCACCTCGACGGCTACCGCGACCGGGCGCAGCGCCCGCACGCCGCCGTGCACGGGACCGTGGCCAACCCCCTCCACCAGCCTTGATCGGCGGGATGTCAGTGGGGCACCGTAGGGTGGTCGCGCTATGACGAAGCCCTCCCTCCCCGAGCTCCTGCACGCCGCCGTCACCGCCGTCGGCGGCACGGAACGCCCTGGCCAGGTGTCCATGGCCGAGACCGTCGCCGAGGCGATCGACGACGGCTCCCACCTGCTGGTCCAGGCCGGCACCGGCACGGGCAAGTCCCTCGGCTACCTGGTGCCCGCCCTGGCGCACGGCGAGCGCGTGGTGATCGCCACGGCCACCCTCGCCCTGCAGCGCCAGCTCGTGGAGCGGGACCTGCCGCGGACGGTGGACGCGCTGCATCCGCTGCTGCGCCGCCGCCCGCAGTTCGCGATGCTCAAGGGGCGTTCGAACTACCTCTGCCTGCACCGCCTCCACGAGGGCATGCCGCAGGACGAGGAGGAAGGGCTCTTCGACCAGTTCGAGGCGGCCGCTCCCACCAGCAAGCTGGGCCAGGACCTGCTGCGGATGCGGGACTGGGCGGACGAGACCGAGACCGGCGACCGCGACGACCTCACCCCGGGTGTGTCCGACCGCGCCTGGTCCCAGGTGTCCGTCTCCTCCAGGGAGTGCCTGGGCGCCTCGAAGTGTGCCTATGGGGCGGAGTGCTTCGCCGAGGCGTCCCGCGAGCGCGCCAAGCTCTCCGACGTCGTCGTCACGAACCACGCGCTGCTCGCCATCGACGCCATCGAGGGCGCCCCCGTCCTGCCCCAGCACGAGGTGCTGATCGTGGACGAGGCACACGAGCTGGTCTCCCGGGTCACCGGCGTGGCCACGGGCGAGCTCACGCCGGGGCAGGTGAACCGTGCCGTGCGCCGTGTGGCCAAGCTGGTCAACGAAAAGGCGGCGGACCAGCTCCAGACCGCTTCGGAGGGCTTCGAGCGGCTGATGGAGCTGGCGCTGCCGGGCCGGCTGGAAGAGATCCCCGAAGACCTCGGGTATGCGCTGATGGCCCTGCGCGATGCCGCTCGCACGGTGATCTCCGCGCTCGGCTCGACCCGCGACAAGTCGGTCCAGGACGAGGACGCGGTCCGCAAGCAGGCGCTCGCCTCCGTGGAGTCGATCCACGACGTCTCGGAGCGCATCACGAACGGCTCCGAGTGGGACGTCGTCTGGTACGAGCGGCATGAGCGCTTCGGTGCCTCGCTGCGGGTGGCCCCCATGTCGGTGTCGGGGCTGCTCCGGGAGAAGCTCTTCGCCGACCGATCGGTGGTCCTGACCTCCGCCACGCTGAAGCTCGGCGGCGACTTCAACGGAGTGGGCGCGTCGCTCGGCCTCTCCCCGGAGGGGACGGAATCCGAGGACGCCCCCGTCTGGAAGGGCCTCGACGTCGGTTCGCCGTTCGACTACGGCAAGCAGGGCATCCTGTACGTCGCCAAGCACCTGGCCCGCCCGGGGCGCGAGGGCACCCGCAGCGACATGCTGGACGAGCTGGCAGAGCTGATCGAGGCGGCCGGTGGCCGGACCCTCGGCCTGTTCTCCTCCATGCGCGCCGCCCAGGGGGCCGCGGAGGAACTGCGGGAGCGGCTGGACGTGCCCATCCTGCTGCAGGGCGAGGAGACCCTGGGCGAGCTGATCAAGGGCTTCGCGGCGGACCCCAGGACGTGTCTGTTCGGGACGCTCTCGCTGTGGCAGGGCGTCGATGTGCCGGGCCCCAGCTGTCAGCTGGTGATCATGGACAAGATCCCGTTCCCGCGCCCCGACGATCCGCTGATGAGCGCCCGCCAGAAGGCGGTGGACGACGCCGGTGGCAATGGCTTCATGGCCGTCGCGGCGACCCATGCGGCGTTGCTGATGGCGCAGGGGGCGGGGCGTCTGGTCCGGGCGTCCGGGGACCGCGGCGTGGTCGCCGTACTGGACCCCCGCCTGGCCACCGCCCGCTACGGCAGCTATCTGAAGGCCTCGCTGCCCGATTTCTGGTACACGACGGACCGTAACCAGGCGCGCCGCTCGCTGGCCGCCATCGACGCCGCGGCCAAGGCCGTCGAGGACGCGTAGGGCGCGGCGGCAGGGCGGGTAAGGCCACGGGCCGGCCTACCCGGCCGCCGCTGCGGACGCAGCAGGGCCCCGGAACCGGCGCAGTTGGTCCCGGGGCCCGGTCAGGGGCGGAGTCCTCAGACTCGCCGCAGCACCGCCACCACCTTGCCGAGGATCGTCGCCTCGTCGCCGGGGATGGGCTGGTACGCGGAGTTGTGCGGGAGCAGCCAGACGTGGCCGTCCTCGCGCTTGAAGCGCTTGACCGTCGCTTCGCCGTCCAGCATGGCGGCCACGATGTCGCCGTTCTCCGCCACGGGCTGGCGGCGGACCGTCACCCAGTCGCCGTCACAGATGGCGGCCTCGATCATGGAGTCGCCGACGACCTTCAGGACGAAGAGCTCGCCGTCGCCCACGAGCTGCCGGGGGAGAGGGAAGACATCCTCCACCGACTCCTCGGCGAGGATCGGCCCACCGGCCGCGATACGGCCGACGAGCGGGACGTACGAAGCGGCGGGCTTGCCGGTGGTGTCGGTGGGCTGGCTGCTGGGCTGGTCCGAGCCCCGCACCTCGTACGCCCGCGGGCGGTGCGGGTCGCGGCGCAGGAAGCCCTTGCGCTCCAGGGCCATCAGCTGATGGGCGACGGAGGAGGTGCTGGAGAGGCCGACGGCCTGACCGATCTCCCGCATCGACGGCGGGTAGCCGCGCCGCTGCACGGAGTCCCTGATGACCTCGATCACCCGGCGCTGCCGGTCGGTCAGTCCCGAGCTGTCGGCGCGGATGCCTGGAGGTCGGCCCGGCAGGGAGCGGGTGGGCGCGGGCCCCTCCTGGTTCGTGGCTGCGTCATTCATGGCATGCACCGGCTCGAGTCGGCTCTGGGAACGGTCCTGGGCAGTGATGGTGGCGCTGTCTGCGGTGGTGGTCACGTCGGTCGGCCCCTCTCGAGATGTTCTCTCCCTAGCTAGCCAACGGTAGTTGCTTTCGAAAGGTTGCGCCAAACACACGTTCGAGTGAAAAAGTGGAGATTACCTACCGTGATCATGTGTTTGGGTGTATGACCGACGCTCGGGCCGAACGGCAATTCGGTTCATTACGGTACGCTTCACCGCCGGGACCTTGAGCCCCTCCGTGGGGCTCCCATAGTGCCACCCGGCGCCCCGCCGGCCCCGCACCGGCCCCCGCCGCGAGCGGCGTGAGTGACGGCCGTGCCCGCCCGGCGCCCGCTGAGGCGACGCGACACGCGAGGTACCGAAAAAGCGGCCCAACCCCAGATCTAGTGGTTGGATTGCGGCAGCAGCCCAGAAGTTGTGGTCCCTGGTCTTCCGGGGGCTCATGGATCGCCTATGCTTGGGGCTGCTTCGAGGGTCTCCAGGGCCCGTTGAGGCCTATGAGTCGTGCCGTGAAGGAGGGTTGGGAGTTCCATGCACTGCCCCTTCTGCAGGCACCCCGACAGCCGCGTCGTCGACAGCCGCACCACCGACGACGGCACGTCGATCCGCAGGCGCCGTCAGTGCCCCGACTGCTCCCGCCGTTTCACGACGGTGGAGACGTGCTCACTGATGGTGGTCAAGCGCAGCGGCGTGACCGAGCCCTTCAGTCGTACGAAGGTGATCAACGGCGTCCGCAAGGCGTGCCAGGGCCGTCCGGTGACCGAGGACGCGCTCGCGCTGCTCGGCCAGCGGGTCGAGGAGGCCGTGCGCGCCACCGGGAGCGCGGAGCTCACCACGCACGACGTGGGTCTTGCCATACTGGGCCCGTTGCAGGAGCTCGACCTCGTCGCCTACCTGCGCTTCGCGTCCGTGTACCGGGCCTTCGACTCGCTCGAGGACTTCGAGGCTGCCATCGGTGAGCTGAGGGAACAGCGGCTGTACGCGGAGCCGCGCGACGCGGGCGGAGAGCGCGTCGTGAATGACTGCGGGCCCGGAGGGACTGCCGAAGTCCCGGTGCCCGCCACTGCCGCCGACTGACCGGCTGACCGACCGGCCGGCGGCGAACCAGACCTGTTGAGGGCGTCCTCTGCGACGTCCGCAACACCAGACACACATCCGTGCCACAGGGAAGAACGTGGCACTTCAGGGCGTTTTAGCCTGATACAGGGAGGCGGCATGACCGAGACGACGAGCGGCCCGGCACGAGGTTCCCGCGCCAAGGGGTCCAAGGCCAGCAAGGGTCTGCGTATCGAGCGCATCCACACGACCCCCGGCGTGCATCCGTACGACGAGGTGGCCTGGGAGCGCCGGGACGTCGTCATGACCAATTGGCGCGACGGCTCGGTCAACTTCGAGCAGCGTGGCGTCGAGTTCCCCGACTTCTGGTCGGTGAACGCGGTCAACATCGTCACCAGCAAGTACTTCCGCGGGGCCGTCGGTACCCCGCAGCGCGAGACCGGCCTCAAGCAGCTGATCGACCGCATCGTGAAGACGTACCGCAAGGCCGGCGAGGACTACAGCTACTTCGCCTCGCCCGCGGACGCCGAGATCTTCGAGCACGAGCTGGCGTACGCCCTCCTGCACCAGATCTTCAGCTTCAACTCGCCGGTCTGGTTCAACGTGGGCACGCCCCAGCCGCAGCAGGTGTCCGCCTGCTTCATCCTGGCCGTCGACGACTCCATGGAGTCGATCCTCGACTGGTACAAGGAAGAGGGCATGATCTTCAAGGGCGGCTCCGGCGCCGGCCTGAACCTCTCCCGCATCCGTTCCTCCAAGGAACTGCTGTCCTCCGGAGGCAATGCCTCGGGTCCCGTCTCCTTCATGCGCGGTGCCGACGCCTCCGCAGGAACGATCAAGTCCGGTGGCGCCACGCGCCGCGCGGCCAAGATGGTCATCCTCGACGTCGACCACCCCGACATCGAGGGCTTCATCGAGACCAAGGTGAAGGAAGAGGAGAAGATCCGCGCGCTCCGCGACGCGGGCTTCGACATGGACCTGGGTGGCGACGACATCACCTCCGTCCAGTACCAGAACGCCAACAACTCGGTCCGCGTGAACGACGAGTTCATGAAGGCCGTGGAGTCCGGCTCCAAGTTCGGTCTGCGGGGCCGGATGACCGGTGACGTCATCGAGGAGGTCGACGCCAAGTCGCTCTTCCGCAAGATGGCCGAGGCCGCGTGGGCGTGCGCCGACCCCGGCATCCAGTACGACGACACCATCAACGCCTGGCACACCTGCCCGGAGTCCGGCCGCATCAACGGCTCGAACCCGTGCAGCGAGTACATGCACCTGGACAACACGTCCTGCAACCTCGCCTCGCTGAACCTGATGAAGTTCCTGAAGGACGACGGCAAGGGCAACCAGTCCTTCGACGCCGAGCGCTTCTCCAAGGTCGTCGAGCTGGTCATCACCGCGATGGACATCTCCATCTGCTTCGCGGACTTCCCGACCCAGAAGATCGGCGAGAACACCCGCGCCTTCCGGCAGCTGGGCATCGGCTACGCCAACCTCGGCGCCCTGCTGATGGCCACCGGTCACGCGTACGACTCCGACGGCGGCCGTGCCCTCGCCGGCGCCATCACGTCGCTGATGACGGGTACCTCGTACAAGCGCTCCGCCGAGCTCGCCGCGGTCGTCGGTCCCTACGACGGCTACGCCAAGAACGCCACGCCGCACCAGCGCGTCATGAAGCAGCACGCCGACGCCAACGCCTCGGCCATCCGCGTGGACGACCTGGACTCGCCGATCTGGGCCGCCGCCACGGAGGCCTGGCAGGACGTGGTCCGCCTCGGTGAGAAGAACGGTTTCCGTAACTCTCAGGCGTCGGTCATCGCCCCGACCGGCACCATCGGTCTCGCGATGTCCTGCGACACCACGGGCCTGGAGCCCGACCTCGCCCTGGTGAAGTTCAAGAAGCTCGTCGGCGGCGGCTCGATGCAGATCGTCAACGGCACCGTGCCGCAGGCCCTGCGTCGCCTGGGCTACCAGGAGGAGCAGATCGAGGCGGTCGTCGCCCACATCGCCGAGAACGGCAATGTGATCGACGCCCCGGGCCTCAAGCCCGAGCACTACGAGGTCTTCGACTGCGCCATGGGCGAGCGTTCCATCTCCGCGATGGGCCACGTCCGCATGATGGCGGCCATCCAGCCGTGGATCTCTGGCGCCCTCTCCAAGACGGTCAACCTCCCGGAGACCGCCACCGTCGAGGACGTCGAAGAGGTCTACTTCGAGGCGTGGAAGATGGGCGTCAAGGCGCTCGCCATCTACCGCGACAACTGCAAGGTCGGCCAGCCCCTCTCCGCCAAGAAGAAGGAGGAGGCGAAGGCCGAGATCACCGAGAAGACCGAGGACACGATCCGTGCCGCGGTCGAGAAGGTGATCGAGTACCGCCCGGTCCGCAAGCGTCTGCCGAAGGGGCGTCCCGGCATCACCACGTCCTTCACGGTGGGTGGCGCCGAGGGCTACATGACCGCCAACTCCTACCCGGACGACGGTCTCGGCGAGGTCTTCCTGAAGATGTCCAAGCAGGGCTCGACCCTCGCGGGCATGATGGACGCCTTCTCCATCGCCGTCTCGGTCGGTCTGCAGTACGGCGTGCCCCTGGAGACGTACGTCTCCAAGTTCACGAACATGCGGTTCGAGCCGGCCGGCATGACGGACGACCCGGACGTCCGGATGGCGCAGTCGATCGTCGACTACATCTTCCGCCGCCTGGCGCTCGACTTCCTGCCCTTCGAGACGCGCTCCGCGCTCGGCATCCACTCCGCCGAGGAGCGTCAGCGCCACCTGGAGACCGGGTCGTACGAGCCCAGCGAGGACGAGGTCGACGTCGAGGGCCTGGCGCAGTCAGCCCCCCTGCAGACCGATTCCCTGAAGGCCGTCGCCACGCCGCAGGCCGAGTCCGAGGCGGCCAAGGCCGCCCCGCAGCAGGCGCACACCAGCGCCGAGCTGGTGGAGATGCAGCTGGGCATCCAGGCCGACGCGCCGCTGTGCTTCTCCTGCGGCACGAAGATGCAGCGTGCGGGCTCCTGCTACATCTGCGAGGGCTGCGGCTCGACCAGCGGCTGCAGCTGAACCGGGTGGCAGGGCGTCGGACGCACCATCCGACGTAGCTGAACCCCGAGGGCGTTCTCTGTGAGGGAGGGGCGCCGGCCATGGGCCGGGCCCCTCCCTTCCGTGTCGGTACGTGTACCGCGGCACAGCTGGAGGCGTTGCGGGCGACCTGTCGCGAAATCCTCGACCGAGAAGAGTTCGGGGACTCAGCGCTCGGAGCCCATGACCGAGGCGAACGTCGTCGGGTCGGTGTCGAAGCCGTGGACGTCCTGGCGGAACGACCAGGCCCCGGACTCGTCCCGGGTGAACTCGGCGACGGTCGCGGCCGGGTACCCGGAGACCTCGGACAGGTCGAGCTGCGCCAGGTCCGTGTACCCCTCGCGGATGCGGACCGCGGTGTTCGCGATCTCGCCGAAGACCCTTTCCTCCTCCTGCTGCTGTATGGCCACTCCGACGACGACCCGGACGAACGAGCCCGCCAGCCGGTCCAGTTCCAGGGTCATGACCTCGTCGAAGCCGAAACCCTGGCCCGTCCTGCTGTCCCGGTTGAGCGTGATCGTGCCGTCGGGGGACCTGCTGTCGAAGTGCACCAGGTAGACCGGGCTGCCGTACGGGGCGTCCGCCGCGTAGGTCGCGGCGATGATGTCGAGGTCGTTGGGCGGCGCACCGGCCGGGCTCGGGTCCCACTTGAGCCCGACTTCGACCTTCTTGATTCCCTTGCTGACACTGCTCACCGGATATCCCCCTCCTCGTGACCTGGCCGCTGCGGATCCACCAGGCATGTCCGACACCCACGCTACGGCGTACCCCTGACAACGCCGAGGCATCCCTGGTCAGGAGCGGTGACAACAAGCCGCGGGCGACGCGGCTCGGCAGTTGACACGGCCTGGGGGATCATGGATCCATGACATGGAACGGGGAAGAGCTCGATATCGAGGCCTACTTGGCGAGACTCGGGCACACGGGCGGGACGAAGCCGGATCTGGACACGCTGTACCTGCTCCACAGGGAGCACGTGGCGGCCATCCCCTTCGAGAACCTCGAGATGATGCTTGGCCGGCCGGTCCCGCTGGACCTGCCCGCACTGCAGGACAAGCTGCTCCACGGCCGCAGGGGCGGCTACTGCTACGAGCAGAACCTGCTCTTCGCCGCCGCCCTGGAGCGCCTCGGCTTCGACGTCACCGGGCTCGCGGCCCGTGTCAGGGCCGGGGCCTCCGTCACGCGCGCGGTGACGCACATGCTCCTGAAGGTCGAGGTGGACGGCGAGGCGTTCCATTGCGACGTCGGCTTCGGCGCCGACGGACTGCTCGATCCCATTCCGCTGCGCGCCGGCGTGGAACGGCGACAAGGAGAGTGGCGATACCGCGTCGAGCAGGAGGACGAGGGTGTCCTGGTGTTGCAGACGCAGGGCTCCGACGGCTGGTTCGACCTCTACGCGTACACCCAGGAGCGCCGCCTTCCCGTCGACTACGTGGTGATGAACCACTACACGTCGACCCATCCCCGGTCGGCGTTCATCCGCCGCCCGGTACTGCAGAAGGCCGGTCCGGAGGTCCGCCGACGGCTGGTGGGCGATCAGCTGACGCTCACGCGCGCGGATGGCGCGGTGGACGAACGAAGCGTTCCTGTGGGCGAATTGATGTCCGTTCTCGACCGAGAGTTCGGTATCGAACTCCATGCGGATGACTCCGCCGAGCTGATCAGGGCGCACTACGCCGGAGCGTGACCCGGGCCGGTCTCCGCGCCGTACGATGGCGCGGTGCTGGTCAAGTGGATTCGCTGCACCGTGGTGGACCGTCGGGGGTTCGAACGAGGTCAGCGAAAGTGGGCGGGGCTGTTGGGAGAGCCGGGATTTCGGGGACAGGGCGGGGGGTGGAGTCGGGGACGGCAGGGCGTCGCCCACGTCTTCACGTTCTGGGAGAGCCGTGCCTTCTACGACTCCTTCATGGCGCGCTCGCACGACCGCCTCGCGGCCGCGCAGGCCGGTACGCACAAGAACCTCCAGGCCAAGCTCTTCGACCACCGTTTCGACGTGAAGACCGGGTTCGAGCCGCGCTTCACGGACGCCGACGTGGTGCGTGTCGCGCACTGCAGGGTCCGCGAGGCGCGGGTCGAGCACTTCGCGCTGATGCAGGAGAAGGTCTGGAATCCGGCGATGGCCGGCTCCCCGGGGATGGTGCGCGGACTCTTCGGAGAGGCGCCGGGCCACGAGTTCCTGGTGCTCTCCATGTGGCAGTCGGCAGCCGAACACGGCAAGTACCGCGCCGAGCGGGTGGAACGCCTGTCGCTGCGGGCGCAGACGGACGCCGATGTCTCCGCGCTCGCGGGAGACATCGTGGAGTTGGAGCCGTCGTGGACGGTGTGACTCACGGGCTCCGTAACTGCCTGATCCAGTAGCGGCCGGGTCCGAGGGGCCGTCGCTGGGCCGGCCATGGCGCGGGCCCCCTCACCTCCGAGCGAACGCGCCCTCGCGGGTCGCCGCGACGGCCGCCGCCGCCGACTGGTCGGCCAGTGCCGCGTCGATCGGTTCCCGCGTGATGAACACGCGGAGCAGCAGGGGGGCCGAAACGGCGCGGACGAGCGCCGCCGCGTCCGTGTCCGGGGGCGCTTCGCCGCGGGCCACGGCGCGAGCGACGACCGCCTCGCAGCGTCCGAAGCGCTCGGCGTAGAAGGCGTGCAGGGCATCGGCGGCCCTCTTCGACTGGAACGCCGCCGCGACGAAGGCCGTCGGTGCGGAGGCGGCCGCCTCGTCGGAGAAGGAGCCGACCACCTCGCGGGCCAGCTCACGCAGGTCGCCCTCCAGACTTCCCGTGTCCGGCGGGGTCCAGTTGTCCTCACCCGCCATGTCCAGGGCATCCGCGACCATGCCCTCGAGGCCGCCCCAGCGCCGGTAGAGCGTGGTCTTGTGCACCCCGGAGTGATCGGCCACGTATTCGACGGTGAGGCCCGGGTAGCCGTGGTCGGCGAGGCCGCTCAGCACGGCGTCGCGGACGGCTGCGCGGGTGCGGGCCGTTCGGCCACCGGGGCGGCGGGTGCCGGGGGCGGGGTTCGCCGGCTCCTCATGTCCGGGCTGCGTGGGCTGGTTCGTGCGGTTTTCGGGCTGCGCGGCCCGGTCTTTCCGGTCGGCCCGGTCGACCCGGTCGTTCTGGCCGGTCCGCTCGTCCGGTCCGGTCCCATCGGCTCGCCCAGCTCCGTCCCGTTGTCCGGACGGCCCGGCCCGCCTGCCCTGCTCCGCCGGCCCGGTCCCGCCGGCCGGGGCTCCCCGCTCGCTCATCGCTTCGTTCCTCTCCCTCGGCTCCCGCGGCGTGGCGCGGCACGCGGCTCCCTCGACACCCCGCTCCACGAATTTATCGCTACTCGCGTTGCATTAGCCCCGGCAGTGTGTCACACTCGTCGTAATGCGACAGCTGTTGCGTTTGCTTGTTGGATGGGGAACCGGGGGTGCTTTGCCCATGCCTACTCAGATCTCTCTGCATGGTGTGACCAAGACGCGTGGGGAGCGACTGCTCTTCGACGGGGTGTCTCTCGCGATCCGCCCGGGCGAGCGCATAGGAGTCGTGGGGGAGAACGGCGCGGGAAAGTCGACGCTGCTGCATCTGATGTCCGGCGACGAGCGTCCCGACGAGGGAGAAGTGGTGACCGTCGCAGAGGGAGGAGCCGGACTTCTCGCGCAGACTCCGCGGCTCCCGCCGGACCGCCGTGTCGCGGACGCGATCGACGCGGCGCTGGCCGAACTGCGGTCGATGGAAGCGCGGTTGCGCGATCTCGAATCCGGACTCGGTGCCGCGACCGAGCGGGAGTTGGGAGAGTACGGCGACCTCCTGACGGCCTTCGAACTGCGGGGTGGCTACGAGGCGGACGCGCGCGTGGACAAGGCGATGCACGGACTGGGCCTCGCTCACATCGACCGGGACAGAACCCTGGGCAGCCTGTCCGGCGGCGAGCAGGCCCGGCTGGGCCTCGCCTGCCTCCTGGCCGCGTCACCCGAGCTCATGCTCCTGGACGAACCGACCAACCACCTGGACGAGGGCGCGCTGGACTGGCTGGAGGATGCCCTGTCCGCGCACCGCGGGACGGTGGTCGCCGTCTCCCACGACCGCACGTTCCTGGAGCGTGTCGCGACCGCGATCCTCGAAGTGGACGCGGACCGCCGCTCCGTCGTACGGCACGGCGGTGGCTATCGAGGACTCGTCGCGGAGCGGGCGGCCGCCCGCCAGCGCTGGGAGCAGGAGTACGCGCAGTGGTGCGAGGAGACGAGTCGGCTGCAGGAGTTCATGGCGACGACGGCACACACCGTCGCCGGTGGCCGGGGCATGAAGGACAACAACAAGATGGCCTACGACCGGGCCGGAGGGCGGGTTCAGGCGTCGGTTTCCGGGCGCGTGCGGAACGCCCAGGAGCGGCTCCGCAGACTGCGGGAACAGGAGGTGCCCAAACCGCCGGAACCGCTGCGGTTCGTGGCGCGACCCATGGCAGGCGCGGCCGAGGGGGCCCTGGTGACCCTGCGGGACGTGCGCGTGGGCGAGCGTCTCAGCGTGGACTCGCTCACCGTCTCGGCCGGCGAACGACTGCTGATCCACGGGGGGAACGGCGCGGGCAAGTCCACTCTGCTGCGCACCATGGCGGGCGTGCTCGAACCCGATGCGGGCACCGTCGTTCGCAGAGGCCGGATCGGCTATCTCGCCCAGGAAATACCGGTCCGGCGGCCCACGGACCGTGTGCTCGATGTGTTCGGCAGAGGGCTGGGACGCACCGTGGACGAGCAGCGGGAACTGCTCCTCTCGTTCGGCCTGTTCCGCCCTCGTGACCTGCACGTCCCGGTGGGGTCCTTGTCCGCGGGGCAGCGGCGGAGGCTGGCCCTCGCGCGGCTGCTCGCCAGACCCGCCGACCTGCTCCTGCTCGACGAGCCCGCCAACCACCTGGCGCTCGGCCTGGTCGAGGAGCTGGAGAGCGCCCTCGACCAGTGGACGGGGGCCCTGGTGGTCGTCTCGCACGACCGATCGCTGCGCCGGCGATTCACGGGCCGAATACGCCGGATGGAGTCCGGGCGCCTACCCGACTGAGCAGCCCGCCGGTGACCCGATCTAGGGTTTCCGTATGGCACGCCCGCGGCGCATCTTCCTCGTCCGGCACGGCGAGTCGGCCGGAAACGCCGACGACACCGTGTACGAGCGCGAGCCCGACCACGCACTCGCCCTCACCGAGACGGGGTGGTCCCAGGCCGAGGACACCGGCAAGCACCTGCGGGAACTGGTCGGGCGCGAGCGGGTGAGCGTGTACGTCTCGCCGTACCGCCGCACCCACGAGACCTTCCAGGCGCTGCGGCTCGACCCCGAGCTGGTGCGGGTGCGCGAGGAGCCGAGGCTGCGGGAGCAGGACTGGGGCAACTGGCAGGACAGGGACGACGTGCGCCTGCAGAAGGCCTACCGCGACGCGTACGGGCACTTCTTCTACCGGTTCGCGCAAGGAGAGTCGGGGGCCGACGTCTACGACCGGGTGGGGGCTTTCCTGGAGAGTCTCTACCGGAGTTTCGAGGCCCCGGACCATCCGCCGAACGTCCTGCTGGTCACGCACGGACTGACCATGCGGTTGTTCTGCATGCGGTGGTTCCACTGGTCGGTCGCGGAGTTCGAGTCGTTGTCCAACCCGGGGAACGGAGAGATGAGGGTGCTGGTGCTCGGCGAGGACGGCAAGTACACGCTGGACCGCCCGTTCCAACAGTGGCGGGAGCCCGAGTCGTACGGCGTCACCGGCTAGACATGGCCTCACCGAACCGATACGGCCTCACCGGATAGAGTGGCAGGGCGATGACCGCTGACTCCTCTCCCGACCTGCGCCTCGAGCGCGCTCTGGCCAGCCTGCGCGGACTGGCGGTGGGGGATGCGCTGGGCTCACAGTTCTTCGTGCCCGCGCACTACCCACTGCTCAAGCGCCGACAGCTGCCCGACGCCCCCTGGCAGTGGACCGACGACACCGAGATGGCTTGCTCAGTGCTGGCCGTTCTGGTGGAACACCGCCGGATCGACCAGGATGCGCTGGCCCGGTCGTTCGCCGAGCACCATGACGTCGACCGTGGGTACGGGCCCGCGGTGAACCGATTGCTGGGTCAGGTCCGGGAGGGCGGGGACTGGCGCGAGCTGGCCTCCGCGCTGTTCAAGGGGCAGGGGTCCTGGGGGAACGGGGCCGCGATGCGGATCGCTCCCCTCGGCGCCTGGTACGCGGACGACCCGGAACAGGCGACGCACCAGGCGGAGATCTCGGCGTACCCCACGCACCAGCACCGTGAGGCGGTCGTCGGGGCCATGGCGGTGGCCGCGGCCGCGGCGCTGACGGCAGCTCCCACCGGGACGCCCACGCCGCAGCAGCTCCTCGACGGTGTGATCGACCTGGTGCCGCGCAGCGCGGTGGGGGCGGGACTGCGCAGGGCGCGGGACATGCTCGACTACGGCGATGCGGGGACGGTCGCGGCGGTTCTGGGGTGCGGCCGGCGTACGACGGCCCATGACACGGTGCCGTTCGCGCTGTGGTCCGCCGCGCGCGGGCTCGGGTCGTTCGAGCGCGCCGTCTGGGACACCGCGCAAGTGGGTGGGGACATGGACACGACCTGCGCCATCGTGGCTGGTGTGGTCGCGGCCGGCGAGGGTGGAGCGCCGCCCGGGGAGTGGCTGGAGCGGACCGAGGATCTGCCCGGGTGGGTTCCCGGAGTCGGGGTCTGACCACCGGGCGGTTCGAGGCCCGGTAACGGCAGGGCGTACCGAAACGTCAGCCGATACTGCGTACCCGTACCCGTACCCGTACGCGTGCCGGGGCGTCGCGACGGCGCCGAAGCGGGCGCGTCGCCACTGTCACGGTCATGCCACAGGCGTGAATCGGCCCGAGGCCGGGAGTGGGGCGCCCGGCTACGCTGAGGCGGGCCGCCAGTTGATCATGACGTGGTCTCGCGTGCGGGGAACGAGATGCCGGTTCCGCGGGCCCGGCCCACCCGTTGTGGGTCGCGTGCTGGGTGAGGGCCGATTGGGGGAGGGGTCCCGTGTCAGACACATCAGCTGGACGTGAAGCTGCGGACGGACGTGACGCGCCGGAGGGACGTCATGCGCCTGACGGACGTGACGCGCCGGGTGATTCCCGGTCGCCAGGGGGCGAGCCCGAGGCCGACGACATCCTTGCGGCAGCCGAACCAGCCGAACCAGCCGAACCAGCCGAACCAGCCGGGGTGCCCGGTGGGGGCGCGGGTGCCGGAGCGCGTGGTCGTGCCGTGAGGGCGGGATCGTACGGTGCCGCGCGTGGTCATGCGCCGCCGAGGAAGAGCGCGGCGGAGCGGGTGAGGCCGCGGGACGTGAAGGTGGCGGCACATCAGGAGCCGCCGCTCCTCGCGGACTTGCGGGGGGAACCTCCGGAGGCTGTGGGGGCGGTGACGCTGGGCGCCGCGCTCGTCGCCGGGTTGTTGAGCATGGTGTTGCTCGGGGACGGGCTGGCGTGGAACCTGTTGATCATCGCCGTTCCGGTCGGGGTCGCCGCCTGGTTCTCCGCGCGGCGGGGCGGCCGGCGCGGGCGGTGGCCTCGTCCGTGGTCGTGGGTGTGGGCCGGGGGAGGGTTCGCGCTGCTGGTCGTTCCGGCGTTGCGGGACGCGGTGTGGCCGTCGTTCCTCGCGATCGTCGCCGCGTTCACGCTCGGGTCGCTGGCGTTGCACGGTTCCCGGACGTGGACGGGTGTCGTGCTGAGTCCGCTCGGTGTCTTCGAGGCGGTCGTCCCGGGGTTGCGGTGGGGCTGGTCCGGGGTGCGGGAGCGGGCGGGTGAGGTGCGCGGCGCCGCGCCCGTGCTGCGGGCGGTCGGGGTGACCGTGGTGCTGTTGGTCGTGTTCGGCGCGTTGTTCGCCGGGGCGGACGCGGCCTTCGCGGACCTGCTCGGGGAGCTGATACCCGATGCGTCGGTCGCCGAGAGCCCGGGGCGTGTCCTGCTCCTGGCCGCGGGGGTGGTCGGGGCGCTCGCCGTGGCACGTACCGCCGCGTCGCCCGTGCGCTGGGACCGGCTCGTGGTGGGTCCCGGACGGGCGCGGGGCCGGCTCGAGTGGGCGGTGCCGCTGGTCGTGCTCACCGCGCTGTTCGCGGCGTTCAACGCGGTGCAACTGGCCGTGCTCTTCGGGGGGTACGAGGCCGTTCTCGACAAGACCGGACTCTCGTACTCCTCCTATGCGCGCCAGGGGTTCTGGCAGTTGCTCCTCGCCACCTTGCTCACGTTGCTGGTGATCGTGTTCGCGTTGCGCTGGGCGCCGCGTGGCGGGGCGCGGGACGGCACTCTGGTGCGTGGGGTGCTCGGCACGCTCTGCGTGATGACACTGGTCGTGGTGGCGTCGGCGGTGCGCCGCATGGACATGTACGTGGAGGCGTACGGGCTGACCAGGCTGCGGATCTCGGTGGTCGCCATGGAGCTCTGGCTCGGTGTGATCCTCCTGTTGATCATGGCCGCGGGTGTCTGGGGCGCCCGGTGGCTGCCGCGTGCCGTGGCGGCCAGTGCGGCGGCGGGTGTGCTGGCGTTCGGGTTGCTGTCGCCCGACGCGCTGATAGCCGAGCGCAATGTGCAGCGCTACGAGGAGACCGGGAAGTTCGACTTCGACTACGCGCGTCAGCTGTCGGCCGACGCGGTGCCGGCGCTGGACGGGCTTCCGGAGCCGCAGCGTTCCTGCGCGCTGATGGACATGGCGGACGAGCTCGATGACGAGCGTGGACCGTGGTACGCGACCAGCGTGGGGGAGGCCAGGGCCCGGCGGATCATCGAGAAGCGACCGGTGGTTCCGGTGGATCCCATCCTGTGCGGCCGGAGTGGCGCCGGACGCGGCCCCGGTTCCTCCACCACCTTGTACTGACATCACCCCGTACTGACATCACCCCGTACGGACGCCACCCCGTACTGACGCCACCCCATACGGACGCCACTTCTTACTGAACGACAAGGCCTGGACGTACGCACCCCTCATGTCGCCCGAAGTGTCTGCCCCATGCGCCGCGCCTGCGCCGCCCGTTTCCGCCGCTCCGCTGCACGCAAGAGCGGGTGCCGGGTCGGCCACGGTGTGGTGGTCGACCCGGCACCCGCGCGTGTGGCACGTGCCGTCAGCCGGCGGCCGGGCCCGCGGCGCTCGCGGTGCCGGCCAGCGCGTCCAGGTCGCTCTTGCGGACGCGGATCACCAGGGCGGCGGTGAGCAGGGCGAGCACGGCCATGCCGACCGCGGGGATGAAGGCGGTCGAGATGCCCTCGGAGAGCACCTCGTGGCCCCAGGGCGCCGGGAGCTCGTGGGTCTTGGCGAACTGGGCCTTCTGCTCCGGGGAGGCGTGGGCCATGAAGTCCGCCATCTGGTCCTTGCCCTCGTTGCGGCTCGCCGTGCCGAAGACCGTGGTGAGGATGGACAGACCGAGCGAACCACCCACCTGCTGGGTGGTGTTGAGGAGACCGGAGGCCGCGCCCGCCTCGTGGAGGGCCACGCCGGAGACCGCCGTCAGCGTCAGCGTCACGAAGTTCAGGCCCATGCCGAAGCCGAAGAGCAGCATCGGGCCGAGCACGCCGCCGAGGTAGGAGCTGTCCGGCCCGAGCAGCGTCAGCCAGCCGAGCCCCAGCGCGACGATGACCGAACCCGACACCATGAACGGCTTCGGGCCGAGCACCGGGAGGAACTTCTGCGACAGGCCCGCACCGACCGCGATGACCACCGTGACCGGCAGGAAGGCCAGGCCCGCCTCGATCGGGGTGTAGCCCAGGATGTTCTGCACGAAGAGCACGATGAAGAAGAAGATGCCGAACATCGCGGCGGCCAGGCTGAGCATGATCACATACGTGCCCGAGCGGTTGCGGTCGGCGAACATCCGCAGCGGGGTGATCGGTTCCTTCGCCCGCTTCTCGACGAGGACGAAGGCCGCGAGCAGGACGACCGCCGCGCCGAACGAGCCCAGCGTGATGCCGTCGCGCCAGCCCTCCTCGGCGGAACGGATGAATCCGTAGACCAGGGAGACCATGCCGAGCGTGGAGGTCAGCGCGCCCGTGAGGTCGAAGCGGCCGGGGTGACGCTCGGATTCGTTGATGTAGAGCGGGGTGAGGACCGCGATCAGGACACCGATGGGCACGTTCACGAACAGGACCCAGCGCCAGTCGAGCCACTCGGTGAGCATGCCGCCCGCCAGCAGGCCGATCGCGCCGCCACCTGCGGAGACGGCGGCGAAAACGCCGAACGCGCGGTTCCGTTCGGGCCCTTCGGGGAAGGTCGTCGTGATGAGGGCCAGCGAGGTGGGCGAGGCTATCGCGCCACCGACGCCCTGCAGGGCGCGCGCGGCCAGCAACTGCCAGGGTTCCTGGGCGAATCCGCCGAGGAGCGAGGCGAGCGTGAAGAGGAGGATGCCGGACATGAAGACGCGACGGCGTCCGAGGATGTCACCGGCGCGGCCGCCGAGCAGCAGCAGACCGCCGAAGGTGAGGGTGTACGCGCTGACGACCCAAGTGAGGTCGGTCGTCGAGAAGTTGAGCGCTCCCTGGATGTGGGGGAGCGCGATGTTCACAATCGTCGCGTCCAGGACCACCATGAGCTGGCAGGCCGCGATGACGGTGAGGGCGAGGCCGGGGTGTCCCTCCCGGCGGGCGGCTCCGGGCTTGTGATCGTCTGTCAGCTGAGAGGTCGTCGTCATGATCCCCCGCAAGTTCCTTAGTGAACGGACCCGTTCACTGTTCACTACGACGGTAGTGACTCCTCTTGAGTGAACGCAAGCGTTCACTCACCTTTGTTCTCGACACCTGGTTCTCGATGCGTCCGCAGATTCTCGACGCGTCTGCTCGCTCAACGGAGAGAAATAGATGGCTACTTCGCGCTGGACGGCCGTTCCCGCTCGGACGGTGTCCCCGCGTCGGCGGGGGCCCGTCCTGGAGCGCGCGATCCTCGATGCCGCCCTTGAGCAGCTCAGCACGGTCGGCTGGAGTGGCCTGACGATGGAGGGCGTGGCCGCGGAGGCGCAGACCGGCAAGGCGGCCGTGTACCGCCGGTGGCCGTCCAAGGAGGAGCTCGTCGTGCACGCCCTGCGGGCCGGGCTGCCCCGGCTGGACAGCGTTCCGGACCTCGGCGGCGTCCGGGAGGACCTGCTGGCGCTGTGCAAGCAGATGCGGGTCACGATGTTCTCGCGCCCCGGGTTCGCGCTGCGCGCGGTGCTTCACGAATGCGACACGGCGACGGCCGAGCTCTTCCATGACGTGATCTTCGAAGGCGTCATCGAGCCGAGCGTGAAGCTGATCAAGGAGGTGCTGCGCCGAGGTGTCGAGCGCGGAGAGGTGCGTTCCGGTGGGACGGACGCGTACGTGTGCGACGTCATCCCGGCGATGTTCATGTACCGCACGAAGGTGTGCGGGAGCGAATGGCGGGACGAGGAGTTCGAGGCGCTGATCGACCAGGTGATGGTCCCGCTGCTGCGGCCGTGAGGGGTCCCGTTGCGGCCGTGAGGATGTCCGGAGGGGCATGGGTGCGGGAGCCGTCGGCGCGGCTCTGCCGGGCCTGGGTGTCGCGGGCGGTTCCCGGCGGCGTAGGCTGATGACGCCATGCCGTACGAAGCACCCACCCACACCGTCGAGCGCTCCCTGCGCGCCACCACCGGAGCGAAGATCGTCGCCGGTGTCGACGAGGTCGGGCGCGGCGCGTGGGCCGGACCGGTCACCGTCTGTGCGGCGATCACCGGACTGCGCAGGCCGCCCGAAGGACTCACCGACTCCAAGCTGATCACCCCCAAGCGGCGCACCGCGCTCGCGGTGGAGCTGGAGACCTGGGTCACGGCCCACGCCCTCGGTCACGCCTCGCACGAGGAGATCGACGACCTGGGGATGACGGCCGCGCTGCGGCTCGCCGCGGTGCGTGCTCTGGAGGGGCTGCCGGTCCGCCCGGACGCGGTCATCCTCGACGGAAAGCACAACTACCTCGGTGCTCCCTGGCAGGTTCGTACGGTGATCAAGGGGGACCAGTCCTGCGTGGCCGTCGCCGCGGCTTCCGTGATAGCGAAAGTCCGACGCGACAAAATGATGGCCGAACTGGGCATCGAACATGCAGACTTCGGTTTTGCGGCCAACGCCGGCTATCCGTCGCCGGTGCACAAGGCCGCGCTGGCGGAGCGGGGGCCCACCCCGTACCACCGGCTCACGTGGGCGTATCTTGATGCGCTGCCCCAGTGGCGGCACCTCAAGAAGGCCCGCAGCTGGGCGGACGGAAACGTTCCGGAAATCGAGGGTCAGCTCGGCTTTGAGTTCTGACGCTTTTCCGGCACGTCCGGTCGCACTCATGTGCCACCCGCCGACGCGAGTCGCGTCGGCGTTTGATAGACAACACTTCATGCCTCTCATTCCCGAGGAGCCTCAGATTCACGAGAGTGCCCAGGGTCCCAGCGCCACGCAGGCCAGCGGCCGCGTCGCCCCGACCCCCCGCCCCGTACCCGGTCCGCGTCCCGCGGCTCCGCCGCGTCCCGGCCGTCCGGGTCCTGCCCGGCCGATGCCGCCCGCGCAGCGGACGCCGCGCGACACGGCCGTCAAGCCCGGGCCGTCCGCCCCGGCTGCCTCCGGCCCCGCTGCTCCGGCAGCGGCCTCGGTTCCGCAGATCCAGCTCATCCCGGCCTCGGCCGAGGGCGCGCTGGACGCGGCCGAGGAAGCCGTCGACCTGCTGCTCGACGCCGGGCGTGCCCCGGGGGAGGTCCTGGTGATCACCACCGGCGACCCCCACCCGTGGGCCGCGCACGAGTTGTCGTTCGGTGAGAGCGCCTACTGGGCGCAGCACGACGCGGGCGACGACGTCTTCTACGCCGACGCCGCCGCGCTGACCCGTGCCGCCGCCCGGCCCGTGGTCGTCGTCGCCGTCAACGGCGGCAGCGAAGAGACCGCGGTCGCGGCGCTGCCGACGGCGCTCTCCCGCGCGAGCACCCTGTTGATCGTCTGCGGCGACCCGCAGCGCATCAACTCGGTGCTCGGCGCGGGCGTCTGACACCGACGCGGCTGCAGACGTACGTCCGCGTACGTCGGTCGGTGCCAGGGCCGGTCGTGGGTTTCGTGCGGCGTCGGCCGCACGGGAGCACGGAGCGACGGTCGGCGTGTGCCCGGTTCGGTCCGGTTCGGCGCTAACCGGAGCGGTTCGCCGTCCGCGGGCGGTTTCGCGGGCTTGAGTTCGCGGTCATGAGTTCGCGCGTACGATTTCGTACGCGCGTCTTCGTATGTCGGGCCAGGTATGCGCAGGTCGGGACAGGCCCCCGGGCCATGTACACGAGACAGGCCTCCCGGGCCATGTACAAGTGACCCCGTATCCGTGGCGCTCAGCGTGCCGCCGCGCGCCGCAGGACGTCGGAGGCGGCGCCTCCGGTACGTGGCGCCGGCGGATCCGTCCCGGCGAAGGCCTCGGGCCGTGAACCGGCGCTCGGCCGGCGACCGCCGCGCCCCTCGCCGAGCACCTGCCACCCGTCGCGCGTCAGCGTGATGTACGCGCCGCACCGCAGCCCGTGCAGGGTGCAGGCGTCCCGCAGGCCCCACATCCAGGCGCCGTCCTCGTGAGTCCAACGGGCGTCCCCGTCACGGCAGTAGAGCAGGACGGCGGTACGCACCGGGGTGCGGCGGCGCAGGTCGTGCGGGATGATCCGGCGCAACTGGGCGAGCAGTGCGTTGCGGAAGACCCAGCCGTCGGTCGGGGTGGTCTGGCGGCGGAACGAGGCGCTGGCCCGCAGCCGTTCGTCCGGGTCGAGGACGGCCACGACGGCCGTCGACGGGGACGGCCGGTGGCGGGTGTGCAGACCGGCCACGACCTCACGGGGGTTGCGCAGCAAGGGAATTCCCGCGGCCGACCACTCGGCGGGCTCCAGCATCCGGCCCAGACGGTGGTCGGAGTCGGCGGACAGCTCGGCGGAACCCGACGGCTCCGGCACCGGTGCCGCACCGGACGAGGCGAATCCGAAGGTCACGGTCCTCCCTTCGGCTACGCGCCCCTGACGGGCGGGGTCGGACTGCGGGAGCGCACCACGGCAGGGCCCTGCCGATGGCAGGAGCCGTACGGGAGCGGTTCCAATTGTTCCCGCCGCGGTCGTTCGCGGCAATGAGCGGAATGAGCGGAGGGCGATGGATCATGCGGGCGGATCACGGGCAGGACGTGCGGCCGCGACGCCTGACCTCGCACGGTGCCTGCGTACAGGTCCGGTGCCTGACCGCGCCCCCTCGTCCGGTCTGATCACCTGCTGCTCTATTCCTGCCCAGCACCTCCCCCTTCGACGCGCCCCTTCCTCGCCGGCCGCCCGGACCCGGTGCGGACACCTCGGCAACCCGCCGCGGACCCGTGGCAGATTCGTCGATTGTCAGTGGCATCGGGTTGCATGGGGGCATGGACAACCTGGAGCTCCGCACCGAAGCCGACGCCATCCTCGCCGAGCTCGTCGGCGACCCGGGCGGTCCGGCCCGGCTCCGCGAGGACCAGTGGCAGGCGGTGGCGGCCCTGGTCGAGGAGCGGCGCCGGGCCCTGGTGGTGCAGCGCACGGGCTGGGGCAAGTCGGCCGTGTACTTCGTGGCCACGGCCCTGCTGCGGCGGCGCGGCGCCGGACCCACGGTGATCATCTCGCCGCTCCTCGCGCTGATGCGCAACCAGGTCGAGTCGGCCGCCCGCGCCGGCATCCAGGCGCGCACCATCAACTCGGCGAACCCGGAGGAGTGGGAGGCCATCTACGGCGAGGTCGAGCGCGGCGAGACCGACGTCCTGCTCGTCAGCCCGGAGCGGCTCAACTCGGTGGACTTCCGCGACCAGGTGCTGCCCAAGCTCGCGGCCACGACCGGGCTCCTCGTCGTCGACGAGGCGCACTGCATCTCGGACTGGGGGCACGACTTCCGGCCGGACTACCGGCGGCTGCGGTCCATGCTCACCGAGCTGCCGGCCGGCGTCCCGGTGCTCGCCACCACCGCGACGGCCAACGCGCGCGTGACCGCCGACGTGGCCGAGCAGCTGGGCACCGGCGCGGGCGAGGCGCTGGTGCTGCGCGGTCCGCTGGACCGGGAGAGTCTGCGCCTCGGCGTCGTCGAGCTGCCGGACGCCGCGCACCGGCTGGCCTGGCTCGCCGAACACCTGGATGAGCTGCAGGGTTCCGGCATCATCTACGCCCTGACCGTCGCCGCGGCCGAGGAGGCCACCGCCTTCCTGCGGCAGCGCGGCTTCACGGTGGCGTCCTACACGGGGCGCACGGAGAACGCCGACCGGCTCCAGGCCGAGATCGACCTGCAGGAGAACCGGGTCAAGGCGCTGGTCGCCACCTCCGCGCTCGGCATGGGCTTCGACAAGCCGGACCTGGGCTTCGTCGTCCACCTCGGGTCGCCGTCCTCGCCGATCGCGTACTACCAGCAGGTGGGCCGTGCGGGCCGCGGTGTGGAGCACGCCGACGTGCTGCTCCTGCCCGGCAAGGAGGACGAGGCCATCTGGCGCTACTTCGCCGACACCGCCTTCCCGCCCGAGGAGCAGGTCCGCCAGACCCTGTCGGCGCTCGCCGCCGCGGGGCGGCCGCTCTCCGTGCCGGCGCTGGAGGCCCAGGTCGAGCTCCGGCGCACCCGGCTCGAGACCATGCTGAAGGTGCTCGACGTGGACGGCGCGGTCAAGCGGGTCAAGGGCGGCTGGATCTCCACCGGCGAGCCGTGGGTGTACGACGCCGAGCGGTACGCGTGGGTGGCCGGGCAGCGGCGGACCGAACAGCAGGCCATGCGGGACTACGTGAGCACGGACCGGTGCCGGATGGAGTTCCTGCGCCGGCAGCTGGACGACGAGGGGGCGGTCCCCTGCGGCCGCTGCGACAACTGCGCGGGCCCCTGGACCGACGCGTCCGTCTCCACGGAGGCGCTCACGGGAGCGACGAAGGAACTGGACCGTCCCGGCGTGGAGATCGAGCCGCGCCGCATGTGGCCGACCGGCATGGCCGCGCTGGGCGTGGACCTCAAGGGGCGCATCCCGGCCAAGGAGCAGTGCTCCACCGGCCGCGCGCTCGGGCGTCTCTCGGACATCGGCTGGGGCAACCGGCTGCGTCCGCTCCTCGCGGAGAGCGCGCCGGACGGCCCGGTGCCCGACGACGTGCTGCGGGCCGCGGTGGCGGTCATCGCCGACTGGGCGCGCTCACCGGGGGGTTGGGCGCCCGGCGTCCCGGACGCCTCGCCCCGCCCGGTGGGCGTCGTGGCCGTGCCCTCGCAGACGCGCCCGCAGCTCGTCGGATCGCTCGCCGAGGGGATCGCGACCGTCGGCCGCCTCCCCCTCCTCGGCACCCTGGCGTACGCCGGCCCGGACGGTGCCCACGCGGCGCGCCGCAGCAACTCCGCCCAGCGGCTGCGGGCGTTGTCGGACGCCTTCGTGGTCCCGGACGAGCTGGCCGCGGCCCTGGCCGCGACGCCGGGTCCCGTCCTGCTCGTGGACGACCTCACCGACTCCGGGTGGACGCTGGCGGTCGCCGCCCGCCTGGTGCGGCGGGCGGGCGCCGAGCAGGTGCTGCCCCTGGTCCTCGCCGCGGCGGGCTGACCCGCCGGGCGCGGACGGGGGTTCCTCAGGGGCGGCTGGTCAGGTAGCCGCCCATGGAGGTGAAGTACTCGGCGGCGGGCAGCTCCTGGCCGTCCTCGGTGCGCACGCGCGTGATGGCCAGGCCGTGGTTGCGGCCGGTGCGGGCGTCGGCGCCGGCGACGATCACCACGCCCTCGCCCTCGCGGTAGAAGATGCGGCCCGGCGTGCCGCCGTACCGGCCCTCGGAGACCACGGCGGAGACGATCTCCAGCCGCTTGCCCTGGTGGAAGCAGAAGGCGCTCGGGTACGGCGCGGACTGGGCGCGGACGAGTCGCTCCAGATCCGCGGCAGGCCAGGTCCAGTCGACGCGGATGTCCTCGACGGAGCGCTTGTGGAAGAAGGTCGCCTGCGAGCGGTCCTGCTTGGTGAACTCCGTCCGGCCGGCGGCGATGAGGTCGAGCGCGCCGATGGTGACCGGGGCGATGAGGTCGACGGTCTTGTGGAAGAGGTCGGTGGCCGTGTCCTTCGGGCCGACGGCGACCGCCTCCTGCCGGACGATGTCACCGGCGTCGAGCTCGTCGTCCATCATGTGCGCGGTGACGCCCACTTCGGGCTCGCCGTTGATGAGGGCCCAGATGATGGGGGAGAAGCCGGCGTACTTCGGCAGCAGCGAGTCGTGCACGTTCAGCGTGCCGTGCCGCGGCAGGTTGAAGATGCGCGGCGGAATCCACGTACGCCAGTTGTTGGCGACGATGATGTCCGCGTCGGCCTCCTTGAGGCGCTGGAACAGCTCCTCGTCGTCGGGGCGGTTGCGGATCACCACGGGCACGCCGTGCTCCTCGGCGAGGTCCGCGACGGAGTCGCTCCAGATCTTCTCGTACGCGTGCTCGCTCTTGGGGTGCGTCACGACCATCACCACGTCGTGCTCGGAGTCCAGGAGGGCTTGCAGGGTGCGGTGCCCCCAGGTCTGGTAACCGAACATGACGACCCGCATGGGGTTCCTCCTCAGAGCAGGGAATAGCCGACGACAAGTAAAGCAAGCCTTACCTTATTAGGCAACGCAGTGGCTTTATGCCCGAGTTGGAAGGTGGCTCCCCTCCGGCGGGTCGACAGCTCCGCCGGATTAGCTTAGGCTCACCTAAGTTCCGGCGGGCTGCGGTGTCGACGTGCCCACCATCTGTACCTTCCCCACGCCTGACAGGCGGCTTCCCCGCACGATGGGAGTGACATGTCACAGGTTCTTCCTGGCGACGCACCACTGGTCCACGACCTCATTGGCATCGGCTTCGGCCCGTCCAATGTGGCCATGGCGATCGCGCTCAGCGAGCACAACGCAAGCGTCGGCAGGGAGGAGACGGTCACCGCTCACTTCTTCGAGCAGCAGCCGCGCTTCGGCTGGCACCGCGGCATGCTGATCGACGACGCGACCATGCAGGTGTCCTTCCTCAAGGACCTGGTGACCCAGCGGAACCCGACCAGTGAGTTCAGCTTCCTCTGCTACCTGAAGAGCAAGGGGCGCCTGACCGACTTCATCAACCACAAGAACCTCTTCCCGCTGCGCGTGGAGTTCCACGACTACCTGGAGTGGGCCGCGGCCAAGGTCGACGACCAGGTCTCCTACGGCCACGAGGTCGTCGGCGTCACGCCGCATGTCCGCGACGGCGTCGTGGAGTACCTCGACGTGACGGTCCGTTCGGCCGAGGGCCTCGCCGTCCACCGCGCGCGCAATCTCGTCGTCGGCACCGGCCTGCGCCCCCTCATGCCGGAGGGCGTGGAGCGCGGCGAGCGCGTCTGGCACAACTCCGACCTGCTGACGAAGGTCGACTCGCTGGAGGGCACCGCCCCCTCCCGCTTCGTCGTCGTGGGCGCCGGACAGAGCGCCGCGGAGAACGTCGCGTACCTGCACCGCCGCTTCCCCGAGGCCGAGGTCTGCGCGGTCTTCTCCCGCTACGGCTACAGCCCCGCCGACGACAGCAGCTTCGCCAACCGGATCTTCGACCCCGACGCGGTCGACGAGTACTTCGCCGCGCCCGAGGGCGTCAAGCGCCGGCTGATGGACTACCACGGCAACACCAACTACTCCGTGGTGGACATCGACCTGATCGACGACCTGTACCGGGAGATGTACCGCGAGAAGGTCCTCGGCACCGAGCGGCTGCGCTTCATCAACGTCTCGCGGCTCACCGGCGTCAAGGAGACGGACGAGGGTGCCCGCGCCACCGTCACCTCCCTCGTCACGGGCGAGGAGACCTCCCTCGACGCCGACGTCGTGGTCTTCGCCACCGGCTACAGTCCCGCCGACCCGGTCGGCATCCTCGGTGAGGTCGCCGACCACTGCCTGCGCGACGAGGAGGGCCGCGTCCGCGTCGAGCGCGACTACCGCATCGCGACCGACCCCGAACTGCGCTGCGGCATCTACCTCCAGGGCGGTACGGAGCACACGCACGGCATCACGTCGTCGCTGCTGTCCAACATCGCGATACGGGTCGGCGAGATCCTCGACTCGGTGCGCGCCCGCACCGCCGAGTTCGCCCCCGACGGCGCCCGCCCGGTGGCCGACGAGACCGGCAGCGCCGCACGGTAGCCGCCCGCGGCCCCGGGGCGGCCCACCGGCCGTGCGTCCCGGTCCGATCAAAGGGATAACGTACGTCGAATGAGCACGACTGCAGTGGAGCGCCCCCTGGCGAGAGGCGCAACGGAGGCCCGCCGGAAGCGGCTTGTGGGGCTCGCGGCGCTCGCCGCGGCCCTGGTGGTCGCGGCCGCGCTCTCGCTGGCCGTCGGCGCCCGCTCGCTGAGCCCCACCGAGGTCTGGCACGGGCTGTTCGCGGCGCCGGAGTCCGACCAGCGGCTCACCGAGATCCGGCTCATCGTGCAGACCGTGCGGCTGCCCCGGACGGTGCTCGCGATCGTGGCGGGCATCGCCCTGGGCGTCGGGGGCGCCCTGATCCAGGGGTACACCTGCAACCCGATCGCGGACACCGGTCTGCTGGGGGTGAACGCCGGCGCCTCGTTCGCCGTGGTGACGGTCGTCGCCGTGTTCGGGCTCTCCAACCCGTTCCAGTACGTCTGGTTCGCGTTCGCCGGCGCGGCGGTCGCCGGGGTCGTGGTGTTCGGCCTCGCCAGCATCGGCCGCGGGGCCGGCAATCCGCTGACGCTCGCGCTCGCCGGGCAGGGGATCACCGTGTTCCTCGCCGCGATGACCACGGCGGTCGCGCTCTCCGACCAGAAGTCGCTGAACGCCCTGCGGTTCTGGAACGCCGGTTCCGTCGCGGGTGTCGGCTTCGACGTCATCTGGCCGGTGACGCTCTTCGTCGGCGTCGGCCTCCTGCTCGCGCTGACCCGGCTGCCCGCGCTCAACCTGCTCAACCTCGGTGAGGACGTGGCGCGCGGGCTCGGCGTGAACATCGCGCTGAGCCGGACCATCGGCATCCTCGCGATCACCCTCCTCGCCGGCGCGGCCACGGCGGCGTGCGGCCCCATCGCGTTCCTCGGGCTGATGGTGGCCCACGTGGCCCGCCATCTGACCGGCCCGGACTACCGCTGGCTCGTCCCGTACGCGGGACTGCTCGGCGCCGTCGTCCTGCTGGTCTGCGACATCGTGGGCCGACTGGTGGTGCGGCCGGGCGAGTTGGAGGCCGGGGTGGTGGTGGCCCTGCTCGGGGCCCCCTTCTTCGCGGTCCTGGTGTGGCGAGGAAAGTTCAAGAACGCATGAGCGGGACGGATGAGCGCACAGGCGGGATGCGGGAGCGGATGAGCGGGACGGACGTGCGGGCCTCGGTGGCGTCGGGCGTACGGCTCGGCCGGATGTCGTTCGTGTGGCGGCCGTGGCTCGTGCTCGTCACGCTGCTGCTCGCGACCGCCACCTTCCTGGTGTTCTGCCTCTCCATCAGCGTCGGGGACTTCCCCATCGGCCTGTCGCGCGTGATGGCGACGATCGTCGGACGGGGCGAGCAGGTCGACGAGTTCGTCATCATGGACCTGCGGATGCCGCGGGCCCTGGCCGGGCTCGTCGTCGGCGTCGCCCTCGGCGTGTCCGGGGCCATCACGCAGTCGATCGCCCGCAACCCGCTGGCCAGCCCCGACATCCTGGGCATCACCGGAGGCGCCGGCGCGGTCGCGGTGTTCTCCGTCACGGTGTCGGGCGGCGCCGCCGCCGCGGCCGTCGACTCGGTGGGCCTGTCGGCGGCGGCGCTCGGCGGCGGTCTCGCCACCGGCCTGCTCGTGTACTTCCTGGCCTGGCGGCGCGGCGTCGACGGCTTCCGCCTCATCCTCATCGGCATCTCGGTGAGCGCCGTGATGGAGGCGGTCACGACCTGGCTGCTGGTCTCCGCCGACATCCGGGACGTGGCCAGGGCCCAGGCGTGGCTGGTCGGTTCGCTGGACAACCGGTCGTGGGACGAGGTCCGGGTGGCGCTCTGGTGCTCGCTCGCCCTGCTGGTCGTGGTGGCCGCCGCGTCCTTCCAGTTCAAGCCGCTGCACCTGGGCGACGACGTGGCTGCGGGGCTCGGCGTGCGCCACTCCCGGGTACGGGCGGTCCTGTTGCTGTGCGCGGTGCTGCTGGCGGCCGTGGCGGTGAGCGCGGCGGGGCCCGTTCCGTTCGTCGCACTGGTGGCGCCGCAGGTGGCGATGCGGCTCGCGCGCCGCCCGACGCCGCCGATGGTGGCCTCCGGTCTGGTGGGCGCGCTGCTGCTGATCGGCGCGGACCTCACCGCACGCGCCGCCCTGCCGGTCAGCCTCCCGGTCGGCGTGGTCACCGCCGCGATCGGCGGTCCCTTCCTCGTCTATCTGCTGGTCCGGGCGAACCTCAAATAGCCGGTACGGCACCGATAGCTGGTACAAAGGTGAGGCAAACCTAATATTAGGGGGGCTTGTGGCCACGCAGTTCATCACCGAGATCGAGTCCGAGGTCGAGGACGCCGCACGGCTCGCGGCCCGCGGCATCTCCGTCGGGTACGGCAGCCGTACGGTCATCGACGACCTCGACGTGGCCATCCCACCCGGGGTGATCACCACGATCATCGGCCCCAACGGCTGCGGGAAGTCCACCCTGTTGCGCACCCTGACGCGGCTGCTCAAGCCCGCCAAGGGCTCGGTCGTCCTGGACGGCGAGGACATCGACAAGCTCAAGACCCGTGACGTGGCGAAGAAGATGGGCCTGCTCCCGCAGGCGCCGGTCGCCCCCGAGGGGCTCACGGTGGCCGACCTGGTCGCCCGTGGCCGCCACCCGCACCAGAGCTGGCTGCGGCAGTGGTCGTCCGACGACGCCGACGTCGTGGCGCAGGCCCTGGCCATGACCGGGGTGTCCGACCTGGCCGACCGCCCCGTCGACTCGCTCTCCGGCGGGCAGCGTCAGCGGGTCTGGATCTCCATGACCCTGGCCCAGGGCACCGACCTGCTCCTCCTTGACGAGCCCACCACGTACCTCGACCTCGCGCACGCCATCGACGTGCTCGACCTGGTGGACGACCTGCACGAGTCGGGCAACACCGTGGTGATGGTCCTGCACGACCTCAACCTCGCCACCCGCTACAGCGACAACCTCGTGGTGATGAAGGCGGGTTCGATCCTCGCTCAGGGGCACCCGCGCGAGGTGATCACCGCGGATCTGCTGTACGAGGCCTTCGGGCTGCGCGCCCGGGTGGTCGACGACCCGGCCAGCGACCGGCCGCTGATCGTGCCGATCGGCCGTACGCATGTGCAACTCGACTGACCCCGCGAAGGAATGCACCGGTAAGGCTAGGCTAACCTCACCTGTACAGGTTAAGGTTTGGCTGCCCTGAATCAGGGGCGCAGCGGAACGCGCTAAAGCAAGGGAATCCGGATGCTCCTCCATCGAACGACGCTCACGAAGCCCTGGCGGCGGCTCGCGGCGGTGCTCACCGCCGCGACGCTCGGCGTCGGCCTCCTCGCCGGATGCGGCTCCGACTCGGAGGACAAGGCGAGCGACACCCCGGCGGCCGCCGGTGGCGGCACGTTCCCGGTCACCGTGGAGCACGCGTTCGGATCCACCAAGATCACCAAGGCGCCCCAGCGGGTCGTCACCGTCGGCTACACCGACGACCAGGCCGCCCTGGCGCTCGGCACCAAGCCGGTGGGCATGGTGGACCAGTACCCGAACCCCTCGGGCAAGTCCCCCGACATCAACACCCAGTGGCCCTGGGTGAAGGACAAGTGGGGCGACACCAAGCCCGAGGTCGTCATGAAGAACGGCGACTCCGGCCCCAACTACGAGAAGATCGCCGCCCTGCGCCCCGACCTGATCATCGCCGTGTACTCGGAGATCGACAAGGCCGGCTACGACAAGCTCTCCAAGATCGCCCCGACCGTGGGCCGCACCAAGGGCGAGAAGGAGCTCTTCAGCGCCCCGTGGCAGGACAACACGGTGCACATCGCCAAGGCGCTGGGCAAGGAGGACGAGGGCAAGAAGCTCGTCAGCGGCATCGAGGACAAGCTCGCCGCGGCCAAGAAGGCGCACCCCGAGTTCGCGGACCAGAAGGCGGTCGCGCTGTCCTGGTACAAGGACTCCATCAACCCCTTCACCTCCAAGGACGTCCGCGGCCGGCTCCTGACGGGCATGGGCTTCACGTACCAGACCGAGATCGACAAGATCGCGGGCGGCAAGTTCTCCACCGAACTCTCGCCCGAGCGCACGGATCTGGTCGACGTGGACCGCGTCGTCGTCATCAACGACAAGGCGGACACGGCCGCGTTGAAGAAGTTCGAGCTCTTCAAGAACCTGAAGGCCGTGAAGAAGGGCCACGTGTCCTACCTCCTGGACAGCGAGGGCCCCGCCGTCGGCGCCGCGATGTCCCAGGGCACCGCGCTCTCCCTGCCGTACGCGATCGACGAGCTCGTCAAGTCGGTCGCGTAGAGATGCCGTTCGACCCGTCCCGTCCCCACCCCGACTTGGCCAGCGTGTGAGCATCATCGAGACATCGACCACCGAGACCCCCGCCGCCCCCGCGACGCTGCGCACGGCGACCGGACGCGAGGCCACCCGGTGGGTCTCGAGCCACTGCCGCGAGGTGCCCTGGCTGTCGGCCGCCACCGTGCTCAGCACGGTGGCGGGGGCCGCGCTCCAAGTCCTCCCGGTCCTTCTGCTCGGCCGGGTGGTCGACGGCGTGGTCGGGGGTGAGTCGCGCTCGGTCCTCACCACGGTCGGGGTGCTGATGGGGGCCGCCGCGCTGCTCGGCGCGGTGGCCACCGCCCTGTCGACCTATCTGATCGGCCGGCTTGGCGCGGATCTGCTCGCCCGGCTGCGCGAAGGCGCCGTCCGCGCGGTGCTCGGGATGCCGAGCGCGCGGATAGAGCAGGTCGGCCGGGGAGACGTGCTCTCCCGGGTCGGTGACGACGTGGCCGTGCTGTCCAAGGGCATCCGCACGGCCATCCCCACGGTGTTCTCCGCCGGGGTGCTGGTCCTCATCGCCACCGTCGGCATGTTCGGTCTCGACTGGCGGCTCGGCCTCGCGGGCGCCGGCGCGCTGCCCGCGTACGCGCTGGCCCTGCGCTGGTACCTGCCGCGGTCCGCCCCGCTCTACCGCAAGCAGCGGGTGGCCCAGGCCGACCGCGCGCAGGCGCTGATCAGCGGTCTGGACGGGATCGACACCGTCCGGGCGTACCGCCTGGAGGACGGTGTCCGCGAGAAGGTCACCCAGGAGTCCTGGCGGGTGCGCGACCTCGGGGTCGAGGTGTTCCGGTTCTTCGGCCGGTTCGTCGGCCGGGAGAACCGCGCCGAGTTCATCGGGCTCGTCCTGATCCTCGTCGTGGGATACGCCCTGCTGGAGGCGGACGCCGCCAGCCTGGGCGAGGTGTCGGCGGCCCCGCTGATGTTCCACCGGCTGTTCACGCCGCTCGGCGCCATCATGTTCACCTTCGACGAGGCGCAGAAGTCGGGCGCGAGCCTGACCCGTCTCGTCGGGGTGCTGGGGGAGTCCGCGCAGGAGCGGCTCGTGGGTGACGCCTCGGTCGAGGCGGCGGGCGCCGGACCCCGTCCGGTCACGGTGCGGGGGCTGACGTTCAGTTATCCCGGCACCGACGAACCGGTGCTGCGGGACGTCGACCTGACGATTCCGGCGGGCGGTTCGCTGGCCCTGGTGGGCGCGACGGGTGCGGGCAAGTCCACGCTGGCCGCGCTGATCGCAGGCATCGGGACGCCGCAGACCGGGTCGGTGCGGGTCGGCTCGCAGGACCTCGGTGAGCTGGACGAGGCGGGGGCCCGGGCCCTGGTGAGCATTCTGACGCAGGAGACGCACGTGTTCTCCGGCCCGCTCGCCGAGGACCTGAGGCTCGCCGCGCCGGCGGCGACCGACGCCGAACTGATGGACGCGTTGCGCACGGTCGGCGCCGCCGACTGGGTCGACGCGCTGCCCGAGGGCCTCGACACCCTCGTCGGGGAGGGCGGGGAGCGCCTCGACGGCACGAAGATCGCCCACATCGCCCTGGCCCGGCTGGTGCTGGGCCGCGCCCCGGTGGTCGTGCTCGACGAGTCGACCGCCGAGGCGGGCAGTGAGGGCGCCGCGGAGCTGGAGCGTGCCGTGCTGGCCGCGTGCGCGGGCCGGACCACGCTGTTCGTGGCGCACCGGCTGACGCAGGCGATGGCGGCGGACCGGATCGCCGTGCTTGACGCGGGCCGGGTGGTGGAGCAGGGCACCCACGACGAGTTGGTGGCCCTGGGCGGCCGGTACGCGCGTCTGTGGCGGGCCTGGCGAGAGGGTAGTTAGGCAACCCTTATTTAGGTTAGCCTAACTGCGATGACCTGGAAGGGACGCTGTCTTCGATGATGGAACCGAGCGCTCGCCTCGTACTGCTTTCTCCCCCGCGCCTGGCCGATCTGCGTCGGCGGGCCGGTGACCACCGCGACCGGACCCTCGCCGACGCGTGTGCCGTCGCCCTGACGTACTGGGCGACCGGGCGGAGTCCCGAAGGCATCGAGCTCACCGACGCCACGCTCTTCGCCGACGTGCTCGGCTGGGCCGCCAACGGCGGCACCGGGCCCGGCAGTCGGGACGCCGGCGAGGACGGCTGGAGCATCGCCGTCCCGGACGGCGTCACGCAGGCCGACGCACAGCTCGCCCTGGACGACCTGGCCGACTTCCCGGACCGGCCGCTGGGCACCATCGGGGCGACCGGCGCCGAGGAGCGGCTGCGGACCCTCCTCGCGTGGAACGACACCGACGCCGACCGGGTCCGCCCGACCGTCGTCGAGATGTTCCGCGAGCAGGCGCGCAGCCGTCCCGACGCCGTCGCGATCGTCGACGAGCACCGGTCGCTCACCTACCGCGAGGCGGCCGAACGCTCCGCCCAGCTGGCCCACCACCTGCGCGGTCGCGGGCTCACCGCCGAGCAGGTCGTCGGCATCTCGCTCGGCCGCTCCGCGGACATGGTGATCGGTCTGCTCGGTGTGCTGCAGGCGGGCTGCGCCTTCGTACCGCTCGACCGGCAGTGGCCCGCCGCGCGCCGCGCCGTCGTCATCGAGGACGCCCGCGTCGTGCTCCAGCTCGACGCCTCCGGCGCCGGCGGCCCGGACGAGCCCGAGGCCGTCCAAGTGGACCTCGGCGACTGGCGGTTCGGCGCCGAACCGACCGAGGCGCCCGCCGTCCCCGTGCGGGGTGACGCCCTCGCGTACGTCATCTTCACCTCCGGCTCCACCGGGCGGCCCAAGGGCGCGATGATCCGCCACGAGGCCATCGCCGAGCGGCTGCTCTGGCAGGTCGACGAGATCCTGCACTTCGGCCACGACGACGCCTCGCTCTTCAAGGCGCCGCTGTCCTTCGACATCTCCATCAACGAGATCTTCCTGCCGCTGGTCAGCGGCGGCCGACTGGTCGTCCTGCGCCCCGGCGGCGAACGCGACCCGCACCACTTGCTCGGCGTGATCGCCGAACAGCGCGTCACCTTCACGTACTTGGTCTCGTCCATGCTGGACGTGCTCCTGGAGATAGCCGGCGATTCCGGGCGCCTGGACAGCCTGCGGCACGTCTGGTGCGGCGGCGAGGTGCTCACCCCCGAGCTCTACGAGCGGTTCCGCACCCGGCTCGACATCCCGATGTACCACGGCTACGGCCCGGCCGAGACGACCATCGGCGTCTCGCACGTCATCTACCGGGGCGCCGCGGAACGCCTGTCGACCTCCATCGGCAAGGCCAACCCCAACACCCAGCTGTACGTCCTGGACGACGAGCTGCGCCCGGTGCCGGTCGGCGTCGGCGGCGAGCTGTACGCGGGCGGCTTCCTGCTCGGCCGCGGCTACGTCAACGCCCCCGGCCTGACCGCCTCCCGTTTCGTCGCGAACCCCTTCGCCACGGACGGCTCCCGGCTCTACCGCACCGGTGACCTCGCCCGGTTCCAGCCGGACGGCTCCCTGGACTTCCTCGGCCGCGCCGACAACCAGATCAAGATCCGCGGCATGCGCCTGGAGATCGAGGACGTCGAGGTCGGCCTCGCCGAGCACCCCGGCGTCCGGCACACCTGCGTCGTCGCCAAGAAGAACACGGCGGGCGGCACCTACCTCGTCGGCTACGTCATCCCGGCCGCGGGCCACGACGCGCTGCGCGCCGACGACGTCAAGGCCTGGGCCACCGCGCACATGGTCGAGTACATGGTGCCCGCCCACATCGTCGTGATGACGGAGTTCCCGCTCACCGCCAACGGCAAGCTCGACCGCAAGGCACTGCCCGAGCCCACCACCGGCACCGGCGCCGTCGTCCCGCCCGCCACCGAGAACGAACGCGCGGTCTGCGCGGCGGTCGCGGCCGTGCTCCAACTCGACGAAGTCGGCGTCGACCAGGACTTCTTCCAGCTCGGCGGCGACAGCATCCTGACCATCTCGCTGCTGAGCGCGCTGCGCGAGGCGGGCCTCTACGTCACCGCGCGCCAGATCTTCGACCACGGCGTCCTCGGCGCCCTGGCGGCGGTGGCGAGCCGCGAGGACGTCTCCACCGTCGACCACGGCGACGTCGCGACCGGGCCCGTCGAGGGCTCACCGATCGTGCGGTGGCTCGGCGAGACCACCGACGCCGTCGACGGCTTCGTGCAGTCCGTGGTGCTCAACACCCCCGCCGGCCTGACCCCCGAAGCGCTCGACGAGATCCTCTCCGCGCTCCTCGACCGGCACCCCATGCTCCGCGCCCGCCTGGTGCGCGGCGAGCGCTGGAGCTTCGACATCCCGGAGGCCGCCCCGGCCGCCCCGGTGTGGCGGGAGAGCGACCTGCCGCTGGACGCGTGCGTCACGCTCGCCACCGACGGGCTCGACCCCGACGGCGGCGCGATGCTGCGCGCCGTCTGGCGCCGCGCGGAGCGCCAGCTGGTCGTCGTCGTCCACCACGTGGTCATCGACGGCGTCTCCTGGCGGGTCCTGATGGAGGACCTGGCCACGGCCTGGCGCCAGTGCGCCGCCGGCACCCCGGTCGAACTGCCGCCGGAGGGCACCTCGTTCCGCCGCTGGACCCAGCTGCTCGGCCGCCCCGGCTTCGACGCCGACCTGGCGTACTTCCGGCGCCCCCTGCCGGGCGAGGACCGGCCGGTGGGCCGGCGCGCGCTGTCCGCGGCCGACACCGTCGCCCGGGAGCGGCTGCGCACCGTCTCCGTCGGCCCCGAGGTCACCGCCGCCCTGCTCGGCGAGATCCCCGCCAAGTTCCACGCGGGCGTCAACGACGTGCTGCTCACCGCGCTCGCCGTCACCCTCGCCCGGTGGCGCCGCGACCTCGGCCAGGACCAGACGTTCGCCCACATCGAGCTGGAGGGCCACGGCCGCGAGGGGCGTCACGTGGCGGACGCCGCCGGGTTCGAGCCCGAACTCTCGCGCACCGTCGGCTGGTTCACCACCCTCTTCCCGGTGACCGTCGACCCCGGCACCGCCCCCGACCTCACCTCGCCCGAGTACCTCGCCGCCGCCCTCAAGGCGGTCAAGGAGGACCTCGCGCGGGTGCCGAGCAACGGCATCTCGTACGGCGCGCTGCGCTACCTCGCCGACACCGCCTTCGACGCGCCCGCACCGCAGGTGCTCTTCAACTACCTGGGGCGCTTCGACGCGGGCGCCTCCGGCGACTGGAACCTCGCGGGCGCCACCGGCCAGCTCGGCGAGAAGCGCGACCCCGCCATGCGGCTGCCGCGCGCCCTGGAGTTCAACGCGATCGCCGAACCGGCCGCGGACGGCGGCGACTACGAGCTCGTCACCACCATCTCCTGGCCCGACGGCCTGTTCACCGACGAGGACGTCGAGACCCTCGGCGGCTACTTCCGGGCCGCCCTCGCCACTCTCGCCGCGCTCGACGAGGGCGGCCACTCGCCCAGCGACTTCCCGCTGGTGCCGCTCACCCAGGCCGACGTGGACGCCCTGGACGGCGCGCCGCTGCGCGACATCCTGCCGCTGACCCCGCTCCAGGAAGGCCTGTACTTCCACTCGGTGTTCGACGACGACTCCGCGGGCGCGTACGTCGAACAGCAGCTCCTCACCCTCGAGACGCCGGACGGCGAGGTGGACGCCGACCGGCTCGCGGCCGCCGCCACCCGGCTCCTCGCCCTACACCCGAACCTCGCGGCACGCTTCACGGCCCTCGCCGACGGACGCGTCGTCTCCGTCCTGGAGCACGGCGTCGAGGCGCCCTTCACCACGCTGGACCGCCCCGGCATCACCGACGCCGGGATACGCGAGCTCGCCGAGCGCGACCGCCGCGCCGGCTTCGACCTCGCCACCGGCCCGCTGATGCGGTACACCCTCATCCGCGCGGGGGAAGGCCGCACCGTCCTGGTGCAGACCGTCCACCACATCATCGCCGACGGCTGGTCGGTGCCGCCGATGCTGCGCGCGCTGCTCGCCGAGTACCACGCGCCGGGCACCGTGTACCCCGTCGGCGGCTTCGCCGACTACGTGCACTGGCTCGCCGGACGCGACGACGACGAGAGCGACCGGGTGTGGCGCGCGGAGCTCGCCGGGCTGCCCGGCGCCTCGCTGGTCGCCGAGGGGCACACGCCCTCCGACCGGTTCGCCGACACCGCCGCCGAGGCGCAGGCCGACGTCGACGCGGCGGTCCGGGACGCCGGTGTCCCGCTCAGCGTCGCCGTGCACAGCGCCTGGGCGGTGACATTGGGCGGCATCCTGCGCGGCGACGACGTGGTCTTCGGCTCCACGGTCTCCGGACGCGACGCCGACGTGCCCGGCATCGGCGACATGGTGGGGCTGTTCATCAACACGATCCCTGTCCGCGCCCGCTGGTCCGGGGCCACCACCGCACGCGACCTGCTCGCCTCCGTGCGCGAGCACCAAGGCGCCGTCCTGCCGCACCAGCACGTCTCGCTGGCGCGGATCGGCCGCCAGGCTGGCGCCGGATCGCTCTTCGACACGCTGGTCGTCTTCGACGTCGCGACCGACCTGGACAGCCTGCGGGCCCCCGGCGCCGAACTCGTCATCACCGACCTGGTGAACGAGGGCGCCCCGCACTACCCCCTCACGCTCGTCGTCGAGCGCGCCCTCGACGGCCGGCCGCGCTTCAACCTCATCTACGACGGTGAACTGCTGCGCGAGGAGAGCGCCCAGGAGATCCTGCGGACGTTCGGCGAGACCCTGACGAGCCTGCTCACCCGCCCCGACGCCCTGGTCCACGACCTCGTGCCCGGCGACACCCGGCTGCCCGCCCGCGTCGAACCGGTCACCCTGGGCGGCCTGTTCGACGCCGCCGCCCACCGCGACCCGGCGGCCACCGCCGTCACCCAGTGCGCCCTCGACGGCCAAACCCGCTCCCTCACGTACGGCGAACTGGCGCACGCTAAGGACGAGTTGGCCGCCACCCTGCGCGCCGCCGGGGTCGGCCCCGGACGACGGGTCGCCGTCGCCGTGCCGCGCTCCGTCGAGCAGGTCACCGCGCTGGTCGCGATCGTCACGGCGGGTGGCGCGTACGTACCGCTGGACCTCGCCTACCCGGACGAACGCCTGGAGTACATCCTCACCGACGCCGCCCCGCAGGTCGTCCTCGTCGACCGCGAGCAGCGGGAGCGCTTCACCGCGCTCCTCGACCGGACCGGGGTGCGCGCCCGCGTCCTCGTCCAGGGCGAGGAGGCGCCGCACGACGCGACGGACGGGCCCGCCCCGGAGGCCGGCTGGCACGACCCCGCGTACGTCATCTACACCTCGGGCTCGACCGGCCGCCCCAAGGGCGTCGTCGTCCCGCACTCCAGCGTCGTGACGCTGCTCGCCGGCACCCGGCCCGACATGGGCTTCGGGCCCGACGATGTATGGGTGCAGTTCCACTCCTTCTCGTTCGACTTCGCGGTCTGGGAGCTGTGGGGCGCGTTGGCGCACGGCGGCGAGCTGCTGGTGCCCGACTACGGCCTGACCCGCTCACCCGTCGACTTCCACCGCCTCGTCCGCGATCGCGGGGTGACCGTGCTCAACCAGACGCCGTCGGCCTTCTACCAGTTCATCGAGGCCGACCGGCACGCCGACGAGCCGGCCGGTGCGCTGCGCCGGATCATCTTCGGCGGCGAGGCGCTGGACCTCGGGCGGCTGCGCGGCTGGGTCGACCGGCACGGCACCGGCTCGCCCGAGCTGGTCAACATGTACGGCATCACCGAGACCACGGTCCACGTCACGCACCGGGTGCTGACCGACGCGGACTTCGTCGGCGCGGACGACGTCAGCCCGATCGGCGGACCCATCCCGGGCCTGGTCGTGCACCTCCTCGACGACCGGCTGCGGCCGGTGCCGCCGGGCAAGGTGGGCGCCATCTACGTCGCGGGCGACCAGGTGGCCCTCGGCTACCTGGGCCGGCCGGGGCTGACCGCCGGCCGCTTCGTGGCGAACCCGTTCGCCGGCGACGGCTCCCGGATGTACCACACGGGCGACCTCGCCCGCCGGACCCTCGACGGCGAGCTGGAGTTCGCCGGGCGCGCCGACGACCAGGTGCAGCTCAAGGGGTTCCGCATCGAGCTCGGCGAGGTGGAGTCCGCGGTCCGCGAGCTCGACGGCGTCGTCGACGTGGCGGTCACCGTCGCGGAGAGCGGCGACCACCTGGTCGCACACGTCGTGGGCAGCGCCCCCGGCGACTTCGCCGCACGGCTCGCCGCGAAGCTGCCCGTGCACATGGTGCCGGGCCGGATGCTGCCGGTCGACGCGCTGCCGCTGACGGTCAACGGCAAGCTGGACCGCGGGGCTCTGGCCGAGCGGGCGAGGCAGTCCACGGCTGGTACCGACGCGGCCGCGGTCACGGCTGCGGGTGGTTCGTGGTCGGCCGCGCAGTTCCCCGCGCCCCTGACGGGGCCCGGTACCGACTCCGTACTCGCCTCCCTGGTGGGCATCTTCGAGGGCGCCCTGTCCGGCGCCGACGTGGACGCCGACACCGACTTCTTCATGGCCGGCGGCGACAGCATCGTCGCCATCACCGTCATCAACCGCGCCCGCGCCCTCGGCCTGCCGATCGCGCCCCGGGACGTGTTCCTGCTCAGGACGCCGCGAGCCCTCGCCGCGCACCTGGGGACGAGCACGCCGCAGACTCCCGCGCCCGCACCCGACCGGCGCGCCGACGGGCCGCTGCCGCCGACGCCGATCATCCTGCGCCAGCGCGAACTGGGCGGTTCCCTCGACCGGTTCGTCCAGGCCAGGACGGTCACGGCACCGGAGGGCACCGGCTTCGCCGAGGCCGAGCGGGCCGCGCGCGCCGTCGTCGCCGCGCACCCGGCGCTGCGGTTGCGGCTGCGCGTCGAGCACGGCGTGTGGGCGCTGCGCACCGAACCCGACCGCGAGATCACCGTCGTCCGCAGCACCGCGGCCGACGCGACGGCGGCGGCGCACGAGGCCGCCGGCCGGCTCGACCCCGAGTCCGGTGACGTCGTCGCGTTCGACTGGCTGGAGTCGAGCCGCACGCTGGTCGTCACCGTGCACCACCTCGCCGTCGACGCGGTCTCCTGGCTGGTCCTCCTCGACGACCTGACCGCCGCCCTGCGCGGCGCCGAGCTCGCGCCGCCGACCACGTCCTACGCGGAGTACGCCGAGGCGCTGACGCTGCGGGCCACCGAGCCGGCCGACTCCCTCGGCCACTGGATCGACACGCTCCGGGCACCCGAACTGCTGGCCGCCGTCGGCGCGTTGCGCGAGAGGACCGTCGTCCTGTCGCCCGAGGTGAGCGACCGCGTCACCCGCACCGCGCCCGCCGCCCTCGGCGTCGGCCTCACCGAGCTGCTCTGCGGCGCGCTGCGCACCGCGCTGACGCACGTCCAGGAGGACCCCACCGACCTCGCCGTCGAGCTGGAGCGGCACGGCCGGGTCCCGGCGCTCGCCCACCACGACTACACCCGTACGGTCGGCTGGTTCACCTCCATCGCGCCGGTGCGCCTCACGGCGCACACCGACCCCGTCGCCGCCGCCCACGAGGTCGCCGCGCGCCAGCCGGACGAGGAGGGCCACACCGCGTACGGCAGGCTCCGCTACCTCAACCCGCAGACGGCGCCCCTGCTGACCGCCCGCCCGCAGGTCCTGTTCAACTACCTGGGCCGGGGCGGCGAATCGCAGGCGGTGCACGTCACCGGCGGCGACCAGCCGAGCCCGTACGCCGTCGAGGTCAACGCCTGGACCGACGAGGCGACCGGCGGCCTGCACGCCGCCTTCACCCTCGCCGACGGCGTCCCCGACGAGATCACGGCGCACTGGACGGGCGCCCTGGAGCACCTCGCGGACGCCGCCGCGACCGCCGAGCGCACCGCGCCGGTCACCCCGCTGCAGCGCGGCCTGTTCTTCCAGGCGCAGCTGGCGGGCGCCGCGGGCCACTACGTCGCGCAGAGCTGGTTCACCTTCGACCGGCGGCTCGACACCGACGCGCTCGCCGACGCGATGGCGCACGTCATCGCACGCCACCCGGTCGTCGGCGCCGGCTTCACCACCGACGACGACGGCAACCCCGTCCAGGTCCTCAAGGCGGGCCGCCGCGTCGCCGTCCGCACGGTCGAGCTCACCACCGAGGCCGAGGTCGACGCGCTGCGCACCCGCGACCGCGACACGGGCTTCGACCCGGGCGAGCCGCCGCTGATCCGGCTGACCGTGGTGCGCCTGCCGGACGGCCGCGACGGCCTGCTGCTCAGCTACCACCTGCTGCTGTGGGACGGCTGGTCCCGCGAGATCGTGCTGCGCGACCTCTTCGACGCCTACGAGGCCGTCCTCGCGGGCGAGCCGCTCGACGCGAGCCCGGCCGTGCCCGGCTTCGAGGAGTACGCGCGGGAGCTCGCCGCCAAGGACCCCGAGGTGTCGACCCGCTTCTGGGCGGAGCACCTGGCGGAACTGCCCGGCCCGACCCTGCTCGCGGGACCGGCGCCCGCCCTCTCCGAGGAGCTGCCGCCCGCGCTCGTGCACACGCTCTCCGCCGAACAGTCGACGCTCCTGCGGGACGCGGCCAAGGAACACGGCGTCACGCTGAACTCGGTGCTGACCGGCGCCTTCGGCCTGCTGCTCGGCGCGCACACCGGCCGCGGCGACGCGGTGTTCGGCGTGACCGTCTCCGGGCGCGACGGTGAGGGCCTGTCCGACATCGTCGGCGTACTGCTCAACACCGTGCCCATGTGGACGAGGGCCCGGCCCGACGACACCGTCGGCGCCTATCTGTCGGCCGTGCAGGCCTCCCGGGTCGACGCGATGGACCACGAGCACCTCGGACTCGGCGAGATCCAGCGTGCCAGCGGGCACGACACCCTCTTCGACAACCTGTTCGTGCTCCAGAACTTTCTGGACATGGACGCGTTCGCCGAGATGAACTCCCGGCACGGCATCACCTCGGTGAAGGCCGACGACTCCACGCACTATCCGTTCACCTGGGTCGTCACGCCCGGCGAGCAGCTCACGATCAAGCTGGAGCACCGCCACGGCGACTCCGCGGACGCCCGGCGCCTCCTCGACGACTACGTGCGCGTTCTGGAGGACCTGGCCCGCGCGAGCGGACCGGTCGGCGCGCTGCCGGGCCTCGGCGAGCGCCCCGAACCCGCCGGGCGCACGGACGTCGGCACGGACACCGTCGTCGACCGGTTCGACCGCGCCGCCGACCGCGACCCGGACCGGGTCGCCCTCGTCGCGCACGGCGCGACCCTCACCTTCGCCGGCCTGCGGGACCGCAGCCGCGAGGTGGCGGGTGTCCTCGCCGCACGCGGCATCGGCCCCGAGACCAATGTGGGCCTCGCGCTCCCGCGCTCCCTCGACTCGATCGTGGCGCTCTTCGCGGTGCTGCGCGTCGGCGCGGCGTACGTACCGCTGGAGCTCGACCATCCGGACGAGCGGATCGCGGCGATCGTCGCGGACGCCCGGCCGGACGTGATCCTCACGGTGAGCCCGGTGTCCCCGCGGCTGGCCGGCGCCTGCGAACTGATCGAGCTGGACCGGCCGTTGCCCGCGGCCGAACCCTTCGTGACGTTCGCGCCCGACGACCCGGACCGGCTGCGCCACCCCGCGTACACGATCTACACCTCCGGCTCGACCGGGAAGCCCAAGGGCGTGGTGACCGAGTACGCCGGTCTCACCAACATGCTGATCAACCACCAGCGGCGGATCTTCGAGCCGGTCCTCGCGGAACACGGCCACCGGCGCTTCAGGATCGCGCACACCGTGTCGTTCGCGTTCGACATGTCGTGGGAGGAGCTCCTGTGGCTCGCCGACGGACACGAGGTGCACATCTGCGACGAGGAGCTGCGGCGTGACGCGCCCGGCCTGGTCGCCTACTGCGCCGAACACGGCATCGACGTCATCAACGTGACGCCGACGTACGCCCAGCAGCTGGTGGCCGAGGGCCTCCTCGACCGCCCCGAGCGGCGCCCCGCGCTGGTCCTGCTCGGCGGCGAGGCCGTCACCCCGTCGCTGTGGCAGCGCCTCGCGGACACCGACGGCACGGTCGGCTACAACCTCTACGGGCCGACCGAGTACACGATCAACACCCTGGGCGTCGGCACCTTCGAGTGCCAGGACCCGGTGGTGGGCGTCGCCATCGACAACACCGACGTGTACGTCCTCGACCCGTGGCTGCGGCCCCTGCCGGACGGCGTGCCCGGCGAGCTGTATGTGGCGGGCGTCGGCATCGCCCGCGGCTACCTCGGACAGCCCGGCCAGAGCGCGCACCGCTTCGTCGCGTGCCCGTTCGGCGCGCCCGGCGAGCGCATGTACCGCACCGGCGACCTGGTGGTCCGCAGGCCCGACGGCAACCTGTCGTACCTGGGCCGCACCGACCAGCAGGTCAAGATCCGCGGCCACCGGGTCGAACTGGGCGAGGTCGAGGCGGCGTTCGCGGCCCACCCGGCGGTGCGGTTCGCCGCGGCGGTGGCCCAGCCCGACCCGCAGGTCGACGGCGCGTACCGGCTCGCCGCGTACCTCGTCCTGGCGGGCGCCGACCTGGCCGCCGTCGCCGCCGAGGTGGGCGCCGCGCTCCCGGACTTCCTGCGCCCGACCCACTACGCCGAGGTCGACGGCATCCCGCTCACCGTGAACGGGAAGGCTGACACCAAGGCGCTGCCGGAGGCCAAGCCCCTCGGCGCGCTGACCACGGCGGGGGAGCGCGGCCCGGAGACCGGGACGGAGAGCGTGGTCTGCGAGTTCTTCGCCGAAGCCCTGGACCTCGACGACGACGAGGTGAGCGCGGTGAGCGATTTCGTGTCCCTCGGCGGACACTCCATGCTGGCGGTGCGCCTCATCGGGCTGCTCCGCCGCGAGTACGGCCCCGTGGTCACCATCCGTGACCTGTTCACCCTGCGAACCCCGGAAGCGATTGCCCGCCATCTCGATGACAACTCCTGACACGACCCCCGACCCGCGGCGGCCCCGCCGGGGATCCGACATCCTCAAGACCGCCCTGCGCCGCAACATCGGCGCCATGGCCCTGGGCACCCTGCTCATGGGCCTGTACCAGGCGGGCGAGACGGCCTTCCCCATCGCGCTCGGCATGATCGTCGAGCACACGATGAAGGACGACCGGACCCTCGGCGCCCTCGGCCTGTCGATCGCCGCGCTCGCCGTGATCATCACGACCGTCTCGCTGTCGTGGCGGTTCGGGATGCGCGTCCTGCAGAAGGCCAACACGACCGAGGCGCACCGCTGGCGGGTGCGGGTCGCGGGCTGCGGGCTGCAGCCGGTGGCCCGGGACGTCGACCTCAAGTCCGGCGAGGTGCTGACCATCGCCACCGAGGACGCCGACCAGACCGCGGACATCATCGAGGTGGTGCCGCTGCTGGTCAGCTCGCTGGTCGCGGTGGTGGTCGCGGCGGTCGCCCTGGGCCTGGCCGACCTGCGGCTCGGACTGCTGGTGATCGTGGGAACGGTCGCGATCCTGTCGGTCCTCAGTGTGATGTCCAAGCGGATCGGCTCCAGCACCCGGGAGCAGCAGGCCCGGGTGGCGCGGGCCGGCGCCAAGGTCGCCGACCTGATCACCGGTCTGCGCCCGCTGCACGGCTTCGGCGGCAACCACGCGGCGTTCCGCTCGTACCGCGAGGTCAGCGCGGAGGCGATGCACCAGTCGGTCACCGTGGCCCGGGTGAACGGCGTGTACGCGGGCACCGCGCAGGCCCTGAACGCCGTCCTGGCCGCCGCGGTGACCCTGACGGCGGGCTGGCTGGCGTTCGAGGGCCGGATCACCATCGGTGAGCTCGTGATGGCCGTGGGCCTCGCGCAGTTCATCATGGAGCCGCTCAAGATGTTCTCGGAGATGCCCAAGTACGTGATGATCGCGCGGGCGTCGGCGGAGCGGATGGCGCTGGTCCTCGCCGCGCCGCCGGTCACGGACCCGGGGACGGGGCGCCCGGCCCCGGGCGGCGGCCTGGAGGTCGACTGCGTCCGGTACGGGTCGCTGCGGGAGCTGAAGTTCTCGGTGGCGCCGGGCGAGTTCGTGGCCGTCGCCGGCTACCGGCCGCGCGAGGTCGCCGACCTCGCCTCGATCCTGGCGGTGAACGTGCCGCCCGAGGCGTACGAGGGTGTGGTGCGGGTCAGCGGGCAGGAGATCGCCGACCTGTCGGTGGAGTCGGTCCGCGAGCACCTGCTGGTGAACCCGTACGACGGCGAGATCTTCGCGGGCACGCTCCGCAGCAACATCGATCCGTCCGGCACGAGCGGCTCGGTCCCCGAGGCGGTCGAGGCGTCCATGCTGACCGACGTGGTCGCCCTGCACCGCGAGGGACTCGACTACGCGGTCCGCGACCGCGGCGCGAACCTCTCCGGCGGCCAGCGCCAACGGCTGTCCCTGGCGCGCGCCCTGGCCGCCGACACGGACGTGCTCGTGCTGCACAACCCGACGACGGCGGTCGACGCGGTCACCGAACAGCTCATCGCCCGCAACGTGGCGAAGCTGCGGCGGGGCCGGACCACGCTCGTGATCACCAGCAGCCCGGCGCTGCTGGACGCGGCGGACCGCGTCCTCGTCCTGGCCGACGGCGCCATCACCGCGGAGGACAGCCACCGGAACCTCCTCGCCCAGGACGAGGAGTACTGCTCGGCAGTGGCCCGCTGACACCGCCCCGGCGCACCCCGTCGCGGGGTCGCGGACGGCCGAGGTGACGAAGGCATGGTCAGGGGCGCGGGGAACTGCGCGCTAAGCCCCCGCCGGAGGGGCGACGAACTCACCCCGTCGCGGGGTCGCGGACGGCCGACGTGACGAAGGCAGAGTCAGGGGCGCGGGGAACTGCGCGCCCAGCCCCCACCGGACGGACGACGGACTCACCCCCGTCGTGGGGTCACATACGGACGACGTGACGAAGGCACGGGCAGGGGCGCGGGGAACTGCGCACCCAGCCCCCGCCGGGCAGGCGGACGACAGACTCACCCCGTTGCGGGGTCGCGGCGGACGGCCGACGTAAGAAAGGTCCCGGCCGGGCAGGCGGACGGACGACGCTACCCGAGAGGGAGAGGCCCGAGCGCCCAGGCCACATCCCGGAGCACCGCACCCCGCCACCCGGCCCGATCGTGCCCGGAGCCCGCCCGGGAGACCCGCACCCGCGCCCCGGCCTCCCGGACCAGACCCTCGACCACCTCACAGTGCGGCAGCATCCCCGTCTCGTGCTCGCCGACGTCGAAGGCGATCCGCAGCCCCGACAGATCGGGGCGGCGCTCCCGCAACCGCTGGGCGACGGCGCCGCCGAGCGGACCCGCCATCAGGTCCGTCCGCCCCAACGCGTCCGGCGTCCACCAGAAAGACGGCGACTGACAGGCGACCCGGGAGACCAACTCGGGGAACTCCAGCGCCGCGTACATCGCGCTCAGCCCGCCCAGGCTCTGCCCCGCGACCACGAGCCGCCCCGGGTCGCCCGGCACGCCGCTCTCCGCGACCAGCGGCAGCAGTTCGTCGCGGACCGCCTCCCACAGCGCGGGGTCACAGCCGAACTCGGCGGCCCGGTCCTTGGCCGGCAGGAAGACGAGGGTGACGGGAGGCATCTGGCCCGCGGCCACGGCCGCGTCGAACGCGGTCATCGCCGGGTGCAGATACAACCAGTCGTCACCGTCGAGCAGCAGGACCAACGGCCCGCCACCGCCCACCGGATGGACCCGTACCGTCCGTCGCCCGCCGAGCCGCTCGCTGGCCCAGCGGATCCGGGCGCGCGGCACGGGCAGGACGTCATCGGCGCCGACGAGCGGCCAGTACGGATCGGCCGGGGCGTCGGGCGTGGCGGCGATGGACCGGTCGCCGCCCGCGCCGGCCGGGTTGAAGGGATCGGCGTACGCGGCGCCCTCCATGTCCAGCCCCACGGCCCCGTCCCCGCTCCCGTCCGCACCCGCACCCGCACCCGCACCCGCGAGGAATTGATAGGTCACGCGCAACCGCTCGGGCATCGGCACCTCGGCGTACCAGCAGTCCGAATCCCGCCAGCGCCGCAGCGGGACGGGGCCCGACCAGCTCTCGAAGGAGAGGGTCGCCGGCGACCCGCGCCACAGGAACAGCGTCGTCCAACCGCCGCCGTCGGCGGGGACGGAGACGGGCGCGCCGACCGCGGCCCAGAACGCGTCGGTGCCGGGTTCACCGGGTAGTCCGTACGCGGTGAAGGCGTGGGAAGCGTTCTCCGTGTCGGCCACCGGGCGCATGAACGTCTCCTTGTGAGAGGGAAGGGGGAGAGGCTAAGCTCGCACTAATTTAGGGGAGCCTAACCTAATCAAGGCCTTCCCTTCCATCCCTGGTCCACCGGTGGAACGGGCGTAGAACCGCCCCCGTTCCCTGCCCGGCGCGCCCCCGCGCCCAAGGAGGCACTCACCCATGAGCACCAACCCCTTCGACGACCCCGACGGCCGCTTCCTCGTCCTCGTGAACGACGAGGGCCAGCACTCGCTCTGGCCGTCCTTCGCCGAGGTGCCCGGCGGGTGGACGACCGCCTTCCCGGAGAACTCGCGGGAGGCCTGCATCGAGTACATCGAGACCAACTGGACCGACCTGCGCCCCAAGTCCCTCATCGCCTCGATGGACAGCTGACCTCACCGCGCCGGGCCCGCCCGAGGCTGCCGCGCCCCGAGCCCGGGGCCCAATCCGACATCGCGGAGAAACGCGGAGATAAACGCAGAGAAGCGGAGAGACGCGGAGAAACGCGGAGAAACGTGGAGGGGCACCGTCGATGCTCTGCACCAGACTGACCAACGCGCGCTTCCTGACCATGGATCCGGGCCACCCCGTCGCCCGCGACCTGGGCATCTGGCGGGGCCGGATCGTCGGCCTGGACGAGGCCGTGACGTCGTTGCCCGCGGCCGAGGTGGTCGACCTCCAGGGCGCCACCGTGCTGCCCGGGTTCATCGACGCCCATGTGCACCTGGCCTGGACGGGGTTCAAGCAGCGGACCGCGAGCATCGCGGGCCGCACCCGGATCGACGACGTGCTCGCCGTCGTGGCCGAGGCCGTCGCGGAGAGCCCGCCCGGTGCCTGGGTGAACATCGCCGGATACGACCAGCGGGCCCTGGGCCGCCATCTGACCGCCGCCGACCTGGACCGGGTCGGCCAGGGGCGCAAGGTGTACCTGCTGCACGACTCCGGGCACGGCTGCGTCGTCAACTCCGCCGTCCTCGCGCTGCTGCCCGGCGACCTCCCGCACGAGAACGGCTTCCTCGCCGAGGCTGCCATGGGCGCCGCCCGCGCGCTGCGCCTGCCGTACTCCCAGCGCGAACTGGCCGAGGCCATCGGCCGGGCCGCCCGGACCTGTCTGGCCGAGGGCGTCACCGCCTGCGCCGAGGCGGGCATCGGCGGCACCCTCTTCGGCCACAGTCCGGTCGAACTGGGCGCCTACCAACTCGCCTGCACGGAGGGCCTGTTGCCGCTGCGCGTGCAGCTCATGGTCTCCGCCGACCGGCTGCGCCCGGTCGCCGCGCACCGGGCCGACGGCATCCCCCGCGCCCTCGACCTGGGCCTGCGCACCGGGTTCGGCGACGACCGGCTCTCGGTGGGCGCGCTGAAGGTCTACACGGACGGCGGGATGATGGCCCGCACCGCCGCGCTCAGCAGCCCGTACGAAGGCCTCGGCCACGCGGGCCAGTTGCAGGACGATCCGCAGGCGCTCAAGGACACCATCGTGGCGGGCCACCTCGCGGGCTGGCAGCTCGCCGTCCACGCGATCGGCGACCGCGCGGCCGACCTGGCGCTGGACGCCCTGGAAGAGGCCCGGCGCCGCCGCCCGCGGCCGGGCGCCCGGCACCGCATCGAACACGCCGGCCTGATCCGCCCCGACCAGCTGCCACGCATGGCACGGCTCGGCGTCGCCGCGGTCGTCCAGCCCAACTTCCTGCGGTACTTCGGCGACGACTACGCCACGATCATGGGTGGGGAGCGCGCCCCCTGGCTCTACCGCGGCCGGGCGTTCCTGGACCACGGCATCCCTCTCGTCGGCAGCTCCGACCGCCCGGTCGCGGACGGATCCCCGCTGCGCGCCGTCCAGTTCATGGTCGAGCGCGCCACCGCGTCCGGCCGGACCGTCGGCCCCGACGAGGGCATCACCGTCGACGAGGCCCTGCACGCCTACACGGTCGCCGCCGCAAGGGCCTGCCACTGGGAGGACACCCTGGGCACCCTCACCCCGGGCAAGCTCGCCGACCTGACGGTGCTCGCCGACGACCCGTACCGCGTCGACGTGTCGCGGATCGGTGACATCGAGGTGGTGACGACGTACGTGGACGGGCGCGAGACGGCGAAGACGGCGGCCTGAACGGCGGTGAGGGAGGAGAGGGGGCGCAGGGGAGGGCCCGGCCTTCCGCGGCGGAGGCCGACCTCAGGAGCGCGTGAGCACGACGAGCCGCTGGGTCGCCCGCGTCATCGCGACATAGCGGTCGACGGCCCCCTCGATCCCGTCACCGAACGTCTCCGGGTCGACGAGGACCACCAGGTCGAACTCGAGCCCCTTCGACAGCTCCGGAGTCAGCGACCGCACCCGGGACGTGGCCCGGAACGTGGGGTCGCCGATGACGCAGGCGACCCCTTCGGTGTGCTCGTCGAGCCACGCCGCGAGGATCGCGTCCCGGTCCTCCGCCGGCCCGTGGAGTACGGGAACACCGCTGCTGCGGATCGACGTCGGCACGTTCGCGTCGGGCAGCGCGGCCCGGATGACCGGCTCGGCCTCCGCCATGACCTCTGCCGGCGTGCGGTAGTTGACACCGAGCGAGGTCATGCCGATCCGGTCGAGCCCGACCCGCTTCAGCCGCTCCTCCCACGACTCGGCGAAGCCGTGCCGGGCCTGCGCCCGGTCCCCGACGATGGTGAAGCTCCGGGACGGACACCGCAGCAGCAGCATCTGCCACTCCGCGTCGGTCAGTTCCTGCGCCTCGTCCACGACGACGTGCGCGAACGGCCCGGCGAGCCGGTCCGGCGCGGCGGTGGGCAGCGCGCTCTCGTCGACCAGGCTGTCCTGGAGGTCCTTGCCGCGCAGCATCCGCACCGCGCCCTCGCTGTCGTCGCCCGCGGAGTTGAAGTCGGCTGCCGCGATGATGTCGTCGATGACCAGGGCCATGCGCGCACGTTCGGCGGCGACGGCGGCGTCCTGGCGGCGCTTGAGTCGCGCCGCCTCCGGGTCGCCGAGCCGCTGCCGCGCCGCGTCGAGAAGCGGCAGATCGGAGACGGTCCAGGCCTGCGGCGCGTCCTTGCGCTGCAGCTTCGCCACCTCGTCGCGGTCGAGACAGGGCGCGCACAGCCGCAGATACGCGGGGACCGTCCACAGGTCGGACACGAGATCGGCCGCCTCCAGCAGCGGCCACGCGCGGTGGAGGGTGGTGACGAGCTCCCTGTCCTGACGCAGCGCCCGCAGGAACTGCTCCGGTGCGACGCCGTCCTCGTCCTCGTCCATGCCCTGCTTGTCCATCAGGATCGTGGCGAGCTCCTCCCAGATCTGCTCACGCGCCTCGTTGTGCGGGGCCCCCGGGCCCGGCGCCCGGAACGCCTCGGCCCAGTCGTCGGCGCTCACCCGGACCTCGCACCACGGCGTCGTCACCGTCATCCTCTCGGAGGGCGGCTCCTCGTAGAAGGCGACGGCCTTCTCGATCGCCCGCACCATGTCCGCCGACGACTTGAGGCGGGCCACCCCCGGGTCCGTCTCGGGCGCGGCGGAGGCACCCTCGGCGACGAGATCCCGCAGCGTGCAGGTCTGGACGCCCTCCTCACCGAGGCTGGGCAGGACGTCCGCCACATATCCCAGGTAGGGCTCGTGCGGGCCGACGAAGAGCACCCCGCCGCGCCGGTGCCCGAGGTGGGGGTCGGAGTAGAGCAGGTAGGCGGAACGGTGCAGGGCCACCACGGTCTTGCCGGTGCCCGGACCGCCGTCCACCACGAGGGCGCCGCGCGAGCCCGCGCGGATGATGGCGTCCTGGTCGGCCTGGATGGTGCCGAGCACGTCGCGCATCCGGGCCGAACGGTTGCTGCCCAGGCTCGCGATGAACGCCGACTGGTCGTCGAGCGCGGCATGGCGTTCGAGCCCGTCGGCGGTGAACACCTCGTCCCAGTAGTCACTGATCCGCCCGCCGGACCAGCGGTACCTGCGGCGGCTCGCCAGCCCCATGGGCTGGGCGTGGGTCGCCGCGAAGAACGGCTCGGCGGCGGGGGAGCGCCAGTCCACGAGCAGCCGGCGGCCCTCGCTGTCGGTGAGGCCGAGGCGTCCGATGTAGAGGGGCTCGGCGTCGTCGGCGCCGACGACGTGCCCGAGGCACAGGTCGAGACCGAACCGGCGCAGGGCGCGCAGCCGGCTGCTGAGCCGGTGGATCTCCGAGTCCCGCTCCAGCGCCTCCCGGCCGATGCCGCCGGGCGCCCGGCGCAAGTCGTCGAGCCGTCCGGAGAGTTCGGTGACGGTCTGGTCGAGGCTCTCCGCGATGGCCGCGAAGTGCCGGTCGTCCGAGGCGATCAACGCCGGGTCGGCCTTGGCCGAGAGGTTGTCGGGAAGGTTGAAAGCACTGGTGGCCAGGGGATTCACGTCGTCACTCCGATCCGAGGCCAGTGATTGTGCGGCAGGACGGGGGCCTTGCCGCAAGCCCCCCGGTGCGCTATAAGTTGAGAGTGGCAAGAGGTGGGTAGTCCCTCTTGCCTTTTGTTTTGCGCTGGTTGCGTGCGGCTGGTGTTCGCGGTCCCGCGGCCCGGTGGTCGAGCTTCGTCTCCCCCGGCTTCTCGGCGGTGGCTTCCTGGTGTTCCTGAGGTCCTTGGGTGTCCTGGTGGTCCTGTGTCGGTTGGACTCGTAAGTTAGGTAAGGCTAGCCTTATCGAGTTCGGTTCGTCGGGGCTGTGCCTCGGCGGCGAGCCACCCTCCGACCGCGGAACCGAGAAAGGTACAGCCTTGATCACGGCCACGCCGCGCCCTGCCCAGCTGCCCCACGCACTCATCGTGCGGACACCGTCCGCCGCGTCGGAAGCGTCGGCGCCATCCCCCTTCGAGTACGCGCCGACGCCTTCCGGTTCCGTACAGGCTCCCTCGGTGCGCTGCGCCCGAGCGGAGGACGCCCCGGCACTCGTGGCTCTGTCCCGCCCCTTCGCACGCTCCGGCGCGCTGCGTGAACGACCGGTCTCCTTGTACGCCGCCCAGGCCGATGACTTCCTCGTGGCGGACGCCTCCGTCGACTCTCCGGGCTCCCTGGTGGGCTGCGTGGGCCTGCGGTTGTACCCGGCGGGTTCGGCGGGGTCCGAGGGCCTGGGGGGATGGGGGAGTCCGGAGGGTCCGGGGGGACGGGAGGAGCTGGAGGGGCTGGAGGGGCCTGGGGAAGACTCCAGGTCGGTGGGCGTGCTGTACAACTTCTGCGTCGCCGGGCACTGTCAGGGCCGCGGTGTGGGAGCACGGCTGCTGCGCGCCGTGCTGACCGTGGCGCGTGCCCGCTCGCTGAGCGCCCTGTTCACGGCGACGACCGGTGGCGGCGACCTCTTCCTGCGGTACGGCTTCGCTCCCACGACCGCGCACAGGGCGCCCACCGCCTGGGCGGCATCCCTCGATCCCCGGCGCAACGCGCACATCCTGACGATGGATCTGTGAGATGTGAGAGGTGAGAGATGTGAGGTCGGAGGCGCGGCCGGCCGCCTCCTCAGATCACCTCCGAACCTGTCGTCCAGTCCCTCGCCTACGCACTCCTACGCGTTCCTACGCACTCCTAGGCGCTACCCAATGGACCGGGCCGGGGGCGGGGGGCCGCGGTCACGACGGCGCGGGCGCCATGGCGCTGTCACTCAGCACGAGGGCCTCGGGCACACCGGGGGTAGCGGGGGTACCGGGGGTACCAGGGGACCCGGCGCCACTAGCGGCACCGGAGACCCCGGCGTCACCGGCGTCACCGGCGGCCACGCCCTCATCACCGTCATCGCCGTCATCACCATCACCGCCAACGACGGTCGTGCCGGGGCTGGTCTCCCCCAGAACGCCCCGCAACACCGCGTGCGCCACCCGCCCATCGAGGACGTGTGCCTTGCGCACACCCCCACGGACGGCCTGAAGGCAGCCCTCCATCTTCGGCAGCATTCCGCTCGCCAGACCCGGCAGCAGCTCTTCCAACTCGTCGGCCGCCAGGCGCCCGATCACTTCGGTGCTGTGCGGCCAGTCCGCGTACAGGCCCTCCACATCGGTCAGCATCACGAGGCGCTCGGCATCCAGGGCGACTGCGAGCGCCGATGCCGCGAGATCGGCGTTGACGTTGTAGACCTCGCCGCCCTCGCCACGGGCCACGGGGGAGACCACGGGTATGTGCCCCTGCTCGAGAAGCGTGCGCACCATGTCCGGGTTCACGTCGACGACGTCGCCGACGAGGCCGATGTCCACCGGCCGGCCGTCCACCCAGGCCGGTCGCCGCACGGCGGTCATCGTGTGGGCGTCCTCGCCCGTCATCCCCACGGCGAACGGGCCGTGGGCGTTGATGTGCCCGACCAACTCCCGCTGCACCCGGCCGGTCAGCACCATGCGGACGACCTCCATGGTCTCCGGTGTGGTCACCCGCAGGCCCGCCTCGAAGCGGCTCTCCAGGGCGAGACGGTCGAGCATCGCGCTGATCTGCGGCCCGCCGCCGTGCACGACGACCGGGCGCAGACCCGCGCGCCACAACTCCACGACGTCGCGGGCGAACGTCCGCTGCAGGGTCGCGTCCACCATGGCGTGGCCGCCGAACTTGACGACGACCACGCTGCCTTGCAGTTCCTCGGACACCTCCTGGCAGTGGGGGAGTGCTCCGGTGGCCGCGTCCACGTCCATGTCTGCCCTTACTCCGTTCACGAGCTGTACGCGCTGTTCTCGTGGACGTACGCGGCGGTGAGATCGTTCGTCCAGATCGTCGCCGACGCCGTCCCGGAGCGCAGATCGACGACGACCGTCACCTGACGCCCCGACAGGTCCACCAGGTCCCGGGGCTCCCCTGCCGCACCGTCCCGGCACACGAGGACGCCGTTGATCGCCACGTCCAGGCGGTCGGGATCGAAGGCGGCGGCGGTTGTCCCGATCGCCGACAGCACCCGCCCCCAGTTCGGATCCTCGCCGTGCAGAGCGCACTTGAGGAGGTTGTTCCGGGCCACCGACCGGCCGACCTCGACGGCGTCCCGCTCCGAGGCCGCTCCGATCACGCGCACCTCGATCTCCTTCGAAGCGCCCTCGGCGTCCGCTATGAGCATGCGTGCCAGGTCGTGGCAGACGTCGTGCAGGGCCTGAGCGAAGGCGGCCGGGTCGGGCCGTGTCCCCGAGGCGCCCGACGCGAGCAGCAGCACGGTGTCGTTGGTCGACATGCAGCCGTCGGAGTCCACCCGGTCGAAAGTGGTGCGCACCGCTTCCCGCAGCACGGCGTCGAGTTCGGGCGCACTCACGTCCGCGTCGGTGGTGAGCACCACCAGCATGGTCGCGAGACCGGGCGCGAGCATGCCCGCACCCTTCGCCATGCCACCCACGGTCCAGCCCGCTCCGGACGCGACAGCCGTCTTGTGCACGGAATCGGTCGTCTTGATCGCCACGGCGGCGTCCTCGCCGCCGTCGTCCGAGAGACGGGCCGCGGCGTCCTCGATCCCCGCCGCCACCAGGTCCATGGGCAGGGGCACGCCGATGAGCCCAGTGGAGCACACCGCGATCCGCCCTGTCTCGGCACCGATCGCCCGCGCCGTGCGCCCCGCCATCTCCCGTGCGTCGTCCGCGCCCGCAGGCCCGGTACAGGCGTTGGCGCCACCGGAGTTGAGGACGACAGCCGACAGCGCGCCGTCGGCCATCACGCGCCGGGACCAGCGCACGGGCGCGGCCTGCACGCGGTTCGTGGTGAACACGGCCGCCGCCGCGGTCGACGGTCCACGGTTCACCACCAGTGCCAGATCCGGGTCCCCGGACCCCTTGAGGCCGGCCGATACCCCGCTCGCGAGGAACCCCCGGGCAGCGGTCACGCTCACGGAGCTACTCCGTTCATGGGCAGGCCCGTCCGCTCCGGCAGGCCGAGGGCGATGTTCATGCTCTGCACCGCGCCACCGGCGGTGCCCTTGGTCAGGTTGTCGATCGCGCTGACACAGACGAGCCGGCGGGCGGCGGCGTCGACGGTGATCTGTATCTGGGCGGTGTTGGAACCGAGGACGGCGGAGGTGGACGGCCAGGCGCCGGGCGGCAGCAGGCGTACGAACGGCTCGTCGGCGTAGGCGTTCTCGTACGCGCCACGCACGTCGCCCTCCGCCGCGCCGACCGTCAGTCCGGGGCGCAGACGCGCCGAGCAGGTGGCGAGGATGCCCCGGGGCATGGGGGCCAGGGTCGGTGTGAAGGAGACGGTCACGCGTTCGCCCGCGACCTGCGACAGGTTCTGGGTCAGCTCCGGCGTGTGCCGGTGTCCGCCCCCGACCCCGTACGGCGACATCGACCCCATCACTTCGGCTCCGACCAGATGGGGCTTGGCCACCCGGCCCGCTCCCGACGTCCCGCTGGCGGCGACGACGACGGCCTCCGGCTCCACCAACCGCGCGAGAAAGGCCGGGAACAGGGCCAGCGTCACGGCCGTGGGATAGCAGCCGGGCACGGCGATCCGGCGACTGCCCTTCAACTCGTCTCGCGCGCCCGGAAGCTCGGGGAGCCCATAGGGCCAGGTTCCGGCGTGCGGGGTGCCGTAGAACCGTTCCCAGTCGGCCGGCTCGCGCAGCCGGAAGTCCGCACCGCAGTCCACGACGAGAGTGTCGTCCCCCAACTCCCGCGCGACCTCGGCGGACCGGCCGTGGGGCAGTGCGAGGAAGACGACGTCGTGACCGCGCAGCTGGTCCACCGATGTGTCGTCCAGCACTCGGTCCGCGAGGGGCGACAGGTTCAGATGCGGTTGTACGTCCCCGAGCCTCTGCCCGGCGCTGCTGTGCGCGGTCACCGCGCCGATCTCGACCTCCGGGTGCGACGCCAGCAGCCGGAGGATCTCCCCGCCCGCATAGCCACTCGCCCCGGCCACCGCGGCCCGTACTGTCATGGTCTCCGTCTCTCGTGCGCGCCCGTCTCGCTGACGATGTTGACCTTAGCTTAGCCTAACCTAATTAACTGATTCACTGGTATGGCATGACCCTCTGTCACCTCCCGGGTTCGGCTTGCGAGACATCAACTCTGCGCTCGGAGGGGGCGGTCTGGCGAGTGGCCGCCGTGGGCTGTGGATAACTCTTGGCGTGCTCCTGATCGTGGTTATCCACAGGGTCAACCGGAACTCGGTGATCCGCGGGAGAGTCGGCACATGACGAAGAACCACAGCGAAGCAACCGGCCCGATCGACCCCAACAACACCGCCCGTGCCGCGGGTTCGTTCGATGCGCCGGTGGTCACCCTCCGCTCTCCGGCCGAACTGGCCGACGCCTTGCCGTACTTGCTCGGGTTCAAGCCCGAGGACAGCATCGTGCTCATCGCCATGCACGGCGAGACAGGACGGTTCGGCGGTCGCGTCCGCCTCGGCGTCCCCGAGCGCGCGGAAGACTGGCCGTGCGTGGCGGAACAACTGGCCCAGTGCCTGGTGGGTGGCTGCGAGCGGAGGGGAGCGCGGCCGGACGGCGTGGTGGCCTTCCTCTGCCAGGAGCCGGTCGGCACGGAATCCGGACAGCAGGTGAAGGAGCGCCTGCGTCCCCTGGCCCAGGAGTTGCGCAGGGCGTGCGGCCGCCTCGACGTCCCGGTGATCGAGGTCGTGTGCATCACGGAGGGCAGCTTCTGGACCTTCTGTTGCCCGGACACCCGATGCTGCCCACCGGAAGGCATGCCGCTGCCCAGGCCCGGCACGTCGGTCCTGGCCGCGGCGGCGACCTACATGGGGATTCCGGCAGGCGTCACGCAGAGCGCTCTGCGAGGGCGGCTCGCGCCTTGGCAGACCGCCGCGGCGGCGGACCAGGAACGCGCACTCGACGCGGCCGGCCTCGCCCTCATCCCCCGGATGCTGATGGACATGGAGCTGGGTGACGCGAGTCTGCGCGACGACAGCCGGGGGAGCGCCGGCACGGACGACGGCCGGGGCGCGAAGGAGCAGGGCGCCGGTCGCCACGGACTCGTAGCGGCGGAGACGCTCGACCTGGCCCATCGCATCATGACGCGCCTGGCCGCCGCACCCCCGCTCACGGACGCTCTCGAAGCGGACCGCAGGGACGACGAGTTGATCGGACACGACGAAGCGGCCGCGCTGATCTTCGGCCTCCAGGACCGCACGACCCGCGACCGTGCGGCGGAGTGGATGGAGGGAGTCACGGCGCCGCCCGCCCTCCGGCTCTGGAGGAGCCTGTCCCGGCGCTGCGTCGGGGCGTACGCGGAGCACGCGGCGGCACCCCTGTCCCTCGCAGGCTGGGTCGCGTGGTCCCTGGGTGATGTCACGGAAGGCCAGGAGGCCCTGGCCATGGCGCTGCGCGCCGACCCCGGGTATGCCTTCGCACGGCTCCTCAACCAAGCCTGCAACGAGGACGTGGACCCGGAGGCGATCCGCCGCTGCCTGCGCAGGGAGCGCGACGACCGCGAGAGGGAAGAGGCGGAAGGGGCTGGAGAGTCACACGAGGGAGCGGGAGAAGGAGAGGTAGAGGGAGCGGAAGCGGTGGAGGGGCTTGCCGTCGGGCGGGGCGAGGGCGAAGGAGGGGCCGAGGGCAAAGGAGCCCCGAGCTGCGTCGACGCTTCGGACGACACCCCTCCACTGCGCCGCCGCCGACGTCTTCCGCGCCCGGCCGGAAAGGGCGACGCTCACCGGCCCCGTACGCCCGGTGGTTCCCGGACGCCCGGCGGCGCGGCCTTCGGAGGCACACGCGCCGTCGGTGCCTCGGGCACCGGACCGCGCAACCGCCGCCGCACCCTGCGGCGCAGCGCACGGGACGACCGATGAGCGGCCGGCTCCGGTGGCCGGCCGGGTGGGCGGCGCGGCTGCGACAGAGGCCGGGGAGGTTGACGGGCGTGGTGAGGCTGACGCTCCTGGAGGTCCTGGTGAGGGTGACAGGCCGGGGCCATACGGTCGGCTGCCCGCCGCGAGGGCGTGACTTGGAGCGGGGTCGGCCCGTTCACCTGAGTGGCGGTACCCGCCTCCGGGTCGCGCCGCCGCACGTCCTCCGACTTCCCGTAGCGCAGACGACGCAGAAGAAGCTGCCCCATGTCTCTCCCCGCTCCGTCTTCCGTCTCCGACAGAGAGGGGCCCCGGCGGGCCGTGCAGGCCCGCCCGCCCCTGCCCGGCGGGCCGGCCCGGAATCCGACTCCGGCTCCGCCCCGCCCCGTGGAACTCCCGCCCGCGCACACGGTGCTGACCTGCGTCGCGTTGCCCGCCCTCGCGATCTCGACGGACCAGGGACAGCTGACCGGGCGGGGGCTGGAGGGGTTCTACCGCGCCGGCCGCCGGACCCTGTCGCGGTGTCAGGTACGGGTGGCCGGACGCGAACCGGTGGCCGTGCAGGCCCGTATGCTGTCCGCCGACACCGCACGGTTCGTCGCGACGCTGCGGCTGCCGACCGATCGCGGCCCCGATCCGGAGATCGTCGTCGAACGGATCCGTCACGCGGACGGCACGGAGCGGATCACCCTGCACAGCGCGGCCGCGCGCCCTCTCCGAGTGCCCGTCGAGATCTCGCTCGGCACGGACCTGGCCGACGTGGGCGCGGTCGCCTCTGGCCGGGCCGGTCCCGAACTCCCGGCCAGCGTGCACGCCTCCGGAATGCGATGGTCCGCCGCCACGACCCACTGTGTGGTGACGGCCGACCCGGCACCCGACGACGCCATGGCCTCCGCGGGCCTGCTGCGCTGGGAGATGGATCTGCCGGCCGGCGCCTCCCGGAGTGTGGAGCTGCGGGTACGGCCCGAGGGAGCCGGGCCGGTGCGCATGGCGGGACACGGTGGGATGAGATCCGTCGCCGGGGTGCGGGCGGTCGGCGACGACCCACGGGTCAAGCCGCTCCTCGATCGATCCGTGGAGGATCTGCAGGCTCTGTTGCTGCGCGACTCCGACCACCCGACCGACATGTACCCGGCCGCAGGGGCACCGTGGCGCTGCGGACTCGCGCCGGCCGAAGCGCTGGCCGCCGCCCGCATGGCGCTGCCGCTGGGCACCCGGATCGCCGCGGGGACGCTGCGCACCCTCGCCCGCAGCCAGATCACCGGCCCCGGGCACCGCGCGGGCATGATCCCGGGGCCGTTGCGGGACGCGGGCCCCCACCTGCCCCCGGGGTGCACGGGCACGGAGGCGACGCTGCTCTTCCCGGTACTGCTGTCGGAGGCCTGGCGTTGGGGGATGCCCGCACAGGAGGTCGAGGAGTTGCTGCCGGCGGCCCAGCGGTGTCTGCGGTGGCTGCAGACAGCGGTCGACGACGGCGTGTTTCTGGCCGACGTTCATCCAGGTCTCCGCCCGGATGCTCACCAGGCAGATCACGCTCACCGCGACGGCAAGGGAGCGGCGGGTGGTCCCGGCGGTCGAGGAGCCCGTCCCGGAGGGATCGCGCGCGGCGAGGTGCAGGCGCACGCGCACCGGGCCGCACTGCTCGGTGCCGATCTGCTCGACGCGCATGGCGGTGGCGACACGGCGGGCCTGCGCGAGTGGGCGGCGCGGTTGCGGTCCGCGTTCCGGGAGGAGTTCTGGGTGGATGACCGGGCCGGCGGCAGACCGGCCGCCGCCCGTCTGCCCGACGGACGGCCCGTGCCGCACCTCACCGGCGGCGCGGCCCACCTCCTGGACACCGGCCTGCTCGGGTCCGGCACACTCGCCCCCGGTCTGCTCGACAAGGTCAGGACCGAGCAACTCGCCCGGCTGCTCGGCGGCCCCGCCATGGACTCCGGCTGGGGGCTGCGCAGTCTGGGCGCGAAGGAGGCCGCGTACAACCCGTTCGGGCACCGGAGCGGGTCGGTCCGCGTGCAGGAGACGGCGGTCGCGATCACCGGTCTGGTGGCAGCCGGATATGAGAAGGAGGCGAGCGCGCTGCTGCACGGCATGCTCTCCGCGGCCGAGTTCTTCGACCACCGGCTGCCCGAGATGTTCGCGGGAGAGCAGCGCACCGCGGGTGGAGCCCCGCTGCCGCACCCCGCCGCCTGCCGTCCGGCGGGGGCCGCCGCTGCCGCCGGGATCCACGTCCTCGTGGCGCTCGCCGGAATCCGGCCCGACGCGCCGGCCGGCACGGTCACGCTGCGCCCGGTCCGCAGTGCCCCGCTGGGGGAGCTGGGTCTGCACGGCCTGAGCGTCGCGGACGCCCCGTTCTCCGTACGGGTGAGCCGCCTCGGCCTCGCCATGGTCGAGGAGGCGGCCGTCGGGCTGCAGTTGGGGGTGTGACTCCGCGCGCCACCGAGCGGAGGGCTCAAGGTGCGGACAACCGGCCAGGGTGACCCGGACCGGGGAGGCAATGGGCGAAGGAGGTGTTTATCGTCAGGCAGACGACTATGATCGCGGCATGTCGCCCTACGACCCGTCGGCCTTCCCGCCCTTCGCAGTCACCGTCGACCTGGTCGTGCTGACCGTGCGCCGTCACGCGCTCTGCGCGCTGGCCGTGCGGCGTGGTGAACAGCCGTTCCAGGGGCGCTGGGCACTCCCTGGAGGCTTTGTGCGGGCGGATGAGGACCTCTCGGCAGCGGCGGCCCGCGAACTGAGCGAGGAGACGGGCCTGTGCGCCCATGACCCCGGCGCCCCCGCGCAGGCCAACGGAGCGCACCTCGAACAGCTCGCCACCTACGGCGACCCCAAGCGCGACCCGCGGATGCGCGTCGTCAGCGTCGCCCACCTCGCCCTGGCCCCGGACCTGCCCGCGCCCCGGCCCGGCGGCGACGCGCACAGCGCGCGCTGGGCCCCCGTCGAAGCCCTGCTCCACCAGGGGGGTTACGGCCGCGAGGACGAGCAGGCGGCACCGCTCGCCTTCGACCACGCCCAGATCCTCGCGGACGGCGTGGAGCGCGCCCGATCAAAGATCGAGTACTCCTCGCTGGCGACCGCCTTCTGCCCGCCGGAGTTCACCGTCGGCGAGCTGAGACGCGTGTACGAGGCGGTCTGGGGCGTCGTCCTCGACCCGCGCAACTTCCACCGCAAGGTCACGGGCACCCCGGGCTTTCTCGTGCCCACCGGAGGGACGACCACCCGTCAGGGCGGCCGCCCCGCGCAGCTCTTCCGCGCGGGCGGCGCGACGCTGCTCAACCCGCCGATGCTGCGCCCCGAGGTCTGACCTCGGGCTCGCCATGAACCACGGAACCTGTCGACGGTCGGCGGCGGGCCGGTCGCCGCGCCCGCATCCTGACCGAAAAGCCGTAAATGTCGCGTTATCTTGCTGCAGTACCCACGGGGCTCGTCCGTCCCCGACCGGTGGACGGGCCCCGGCCGCCGAGCGGTCGCACATCCTGCGAGAGAAGCGATGATCCAGGCCATCGGACTGACCAGCAATCCCCACGATGAGCTCCCGCCCGCCGTGGACGACGTCTCCTTCGAGGCGTGCAACGGCCGTGTCACGGCGCTGCTCGACGCCGACCCCACCAGCACGACCACGGCCCTGCGACTCATGCTCGAACTCGAACAGGGCCGTGGCATCACGTACTTCAGAGGACGCCCCCTGCATCGCATCGCCCATCCGTCGCGCGAGGTGGGCGTGCTCCTGGGGGAGGTTCCGGGGCATCCCGCACGTTCGGTCCGCGGCCATCTGCGCATGCTGTGCGCGGCCACCGGCGTGCCCGTCCAGCGCGCCGACGACGTCCTGGAGGTCGTCGGTCTCGTCAGCCTGCGGGACCAGCGGCTGGGCACCCTTTCGCGCGGCATGGACCGTCGTCTGGGGCTGGCCTGCGCGCTGCTCGCCGACCCGCACACGCTGGTCCTGGACGGGCCGGGCTACGGCCTCTCGGCCCGTGAGGCCGCGTGGCTGCACGGGATCCTGCGCGCTCACGCGCACGAGGGCGGCACGGTCCTGTTCACCACGGACGACCCCAAGGAGGCGGCCCGCGCCGCCGACCGCGTCGTCACGCTGGACGAGGGACGGCTCGTCGCGGACCAGGACGCCCGGGACTTCGCCCGTACCAGGCTCCGCCCCCGCGTCGCCGTCCGCAGCCCGCACGCCGCCCGCCTCGGCGCGCTGCTCGCCAAGGAGGCCCGCGCGAGCCGACGCGCCATCGAGGTGGTGCGAGAGGACGGCAACAGGCTCTCCGTGTACGGAAGCTGCTGTGCCGACGTGGGGGAGACCGCGTACCGCCACGGCATCCTGGTCCATCAACTCGCCGACGAGGTCGGGGACGCGGGCCCGCTGCGATCTTCGGAACCCACGGCTGTCCTGCCCGACCGTGAGGCGCCCGACGAGCCCGGCCCGGCCACCCCTCTTGTCGTTGCTTCTTCTTCCGCTCCCGCTCTGGCCGCGATCATCGAGTCCGAGAACCCCGGCGAGGGCGCCCCCACCGTCTCGACCTCTCAGGTCTCACTCCCAGCCGGTGACACCCTTCCGCTCGAAGTCGCCACCGCGCACTCCGAAGCGTCCTCCCCCGCCCCGTCGCCCCCACGGGACGCGCTCTCCTCCCTGCCGCCGCCCATCACCGTCCGCCCCAGCCGAAGCCCCCTGCGCCCGCTGCGCTACGAGCTGCGCCGCCTCACGGGCGTCGGTACCGGCTACCTCACCCTGGGCCTCGTCCTCGCCGCCTCCGCCGTGCTCTGCGTCTTCCTGGCGCGGGCCGGACACACGCCGCAACAGCGACTCCTCGCGGCCTGGCCCGACGAACTCCCCCTGCCGCCCGCGGCTCTCGGCGCCGGACTGCTCGGCGCCCTCGCCTTCGGCGACGAGTTCCGCCACCCCGCCCTCGCCGCCGACCGGGGCACCGTGCCGCGCCGCCTCGGACTGCTCGGCGCCAAGCTGCTTGTCGCCGCCGCCACGGCGCTGCTGCTGAGCACCCTCGCGGTGGTCTCCGACGCCGCTCTGCTTCACCTTGTATACGGAGAAGAGGTCACCAGAGTTCCCGCGGACTGGCTTGCACAGGGCGCCAGTTGGGCTGCGCTGGTGATGGGATGCGCCTGGGCCGGTGTGCTGGCCGCGGGTGTCTTCCGGTCCACGACCGCCGGACTCGCCGCCGTGCTCGCGGTGCCGATCCTCGTCGTACCACTCGTACAGAAGGCCGTTGAGGGACCGTCTGTGCGATCGGCGGCCGGGCTTCCGGGCCGACTCCGGGACCTCGCCCTGGTGCAGTGGCCGTTCGGTGCCGAGCGGTATCTGGCTGTCGGAGTGCGCATGATCGCCCAACCTGTGGGCAGTGCACTGATGTTGTCCCTGACCGCTCTGCTCTGCGCATATCTGCTCACGGCGGTGCGCACGCGCGTCCGGTGAGGACCATCCACCGCCTTCCTTCGCAGGGGTGTGCGCAACTCCCCGGTTGACGTCCATTTCTTTCCGATAAGGCGTCAATTGCGGCAGGGTAAGCGATCACCCTTTCGTGTGCTTTTCACCAAAGACCTCAAGGGAGTTGGAGGCAGAGCCGACAACTGATCCGTGAGTACCCTTGCGCACACCATGATGACCACCGCCCGCTCCGCCGACTCCGGTCTCGCCGGCCCGGGTGACCTCGACCGATACCCCTATGCCGACTCTCCCGGCGGCGAGCGCGTCGCCGCGCCCATGTGGGACGGCGCCGACCACGACCTGGGGCGCGTGGGGCGCCGCGCCGCCGGAAACCGCGGCCGCGGGCTGCACGGCCAACTCGTCCAGCAACTGGGGCAGATGATCGTCTCCGGCGACCTCGGCGCCGACCGCCCGCTCGTCCCCGAGGAGATCGGCCAGCGCTTCGAGGTCTCCCGCACCGTCGTGCGCGAATCGCTGCGCGTGCTCGAGGCCAAGGGCCTGGTCAGTGCCCGGCCCAACGTCGGCACGCGCGTGCGGCCCGTCAGTGACTGGAACCTCCTCGACCCGGACATCATCGAGTGGCGGGCCTTCGGTCCACAGCGAGACGACCAGCGGCGCGAGCTCGGTGAGCTCCGGTGGATGATCGAGCCGCTCGCCGCCCGCCTCGCCGCCGGACACGGCCGTGAGGAGGTGCAGCAGCGCCTCGCCGACATGGTCGAGATCATGGGACACGCGCTGGCCCAGGGAGACGTGATCACCTTCTCCCGCGCCGACGCGGAGTTCCACTCGCTGCTCATCCAGGTGGCGGGCAACCGCATGCTGGAGCACCTCTCCGGAATCGTCTCGGCCGCCCTCCAGGTCTCCGGTGGGCCGACCTCCGGCTGCGACCGTCCCACCGAGGCCTCCCTCGTGCACCACTCCCGCGTCGTGGACGCCCTCGCCGCGGGCGACGGAGCGGGCGCCGAGGCCGCCATGCGCCAGCTGCTCACCGTCCACCCCGAGGTCGAGCGCGTCGTGCCCGCCCCGCGCGAGCACTGACCGCGGCTCCGCCGACGCCGCGGTCGTGCGCGCGCCCCGTGGTGGCGCCGAGCCGCCCGCGTACCTCGATCCGTACGCCGTGAACCGCTCCGCCGCCGCTCCCCGTGTCGCCGGACCCCCAAGGGCTCCTAGAGAGCCCGGCGGGGTCCGGCGACACGACCGTGGAGGGTTTCTTCACGGGGCATCGGGGGATCATTCGTGCATGCGTATAGGACGCTTCTGACCGTATCTGGGCGCTTTTGAGCACTTACGGGGTGTGACTCGGGCCACGCAGATTGGGCGTAACGCTCCAAGGAACAGCGCGATGACCTAAGAGGTGATAGCCGAGGAAGGAATACAGACGTCGTTCGCGGCGCTGTGCAGCTCCCAGGCCCCGCCCGCGCCGTCGGCCCAAATCCCCAGCCGCCGGTCGTCGGCTCCGGTCCACAATGGACGGGGCCGGAAGCCGTTTTCCAACGTTCCGAGAGGTTGTTCGTGTCGGCCAGCACATCCCGTACGCTCCCGCCGGAGATCGCCGAATCCGTCTCTGTCATGGCGCTCATCGAGCGGGGAAAGGCTGATGGGCAGATCGCCGGCGATGACGTGCGTCGTGCCTTCGAAGCTGACCAGATTCCGGCCACTCAGTGGAAGAACGTTCTGCGCAGCCTCAACCAGATCCTCGAGGAAGAGGGTGTGACGCTGATGGTCAGTGCCGCGGAGCCGAAGCGCCCCCGCAAGAGCGTCGCAGCGAAGAGCCCGGCCAAGCGCACCGCGACCAGGACGGTCGCGGCCAAGGCCGCCACGGCGAAGCCCACCGCCACCGCCGCCACTGAGGCGCCGACCGCGGACGGCGTCGCCGAGGACGCGCCCGCGAAGAAGGTCGCTGCCAAGAAGACGACGGCCAAGAAGGCCGTCGCCAAGAAGGCCACCGCCAAGAAGACGGTGGCCAAGAAGACCACCGCCAAGAAGGACGCCGACGAGCTCCTGGACGAGGAGACCACCGAGGAGGCACCCGCCGCCGGCAAGCCCGGCGAGGGCGAGCCGGCCGAGGAGGGCGCCCAGGGCTTCGTCCTGTCCGACGAGGACGAGGACGACGCGCCGGCCCAGCAGGTCGCCGCCGCCGGCGCCACCGCCGACCCGGTCAAGGACTACCTGAAGCAGATCGGCAAGGTCCCGCTGCTCAACGCCGAGCAGGAGGTCGAGCTCGCCAAGCGCATCGAGGCCGGCCTGTTCGCCGAGGACAAGCTGGCCAACGCCGACAAGCTCGCGCCGAAGCTCAAGCGTGAGCTGGAGATCATCGCCGAGGACGGGCGCCGCGCCAAGAACCACCTCCTGGAGGCCAACCTCCGCCTGGTGGTCTCCCTGGCCAAGCGCTACACCGGCCGCGGCATGCTCTTCCTGGACCTCATCCAGGAGGGCAACCTCGGTCTGATCCGCGCGGTCGAGAAGTTCGACTACACCAAGGGCTACAAGTTCTCCACGTACGCCACCTGGTGGATCCGTCAGGCGATCACCCGCGCCATGGCCGACCAGGCCCGCACCATCCGTATCCCGGTGCACATGGTCGAGGTCATCAACAAGCTCGCGCGCGTGCAGCGCCAGATGCTCCAGGACCTGGGCCGTGAGCCCACCCCGGAGGAGCTGGCCAAGGAACTCGACATGACCCCCGAGAAGGTCATCGAGGTCCAGAAGTACGGCCGTGAGCCGATCTCCCTCCACACCCCTCTGGGTGAGGACGGCGACAGTGAGTTCGGTGACCTCATCGAGGACTCCGAAGCGGTCGTGCCGGCCGACGCGGTCAGCTTCACGCTCCTCCAGGAGCAGCTGCACTCCGTCCTGGACACGCTGTCCGAGCGCGAGGCGGGCGTGGTCTCCATGCGCTTCGGCCTCACGGACGGCCAGCCGAAGACCCTCGACGAGATCGGCAAGGTCTACGGGGTGACGCGTGAGCGCATCCGTCAGATCGAGTCGAAGACGATGTCGAAGCTGCGCCACCCGTCGCGCTCGCAGGTCCTGCGCGACTACCTGGACTAGTCATGCGACCCGGCGCGGACACGCGTCGGTCGCTCACGTGAAAGGCCCGAAGCCGGCGATACACGGCTTCGGGCCTTTCACGTGCGCGGGTGCGCGGTGGGCCATACTGAATCACTCTGGGTACTCGATGGCAACCCAGAGTGAGGAGATCGCATGCGTCGTTCCTTCGCCCGAGCGTGGACGGGGGCCCTGGCCCTTGCGGCCGGTGCCGCCGTCCTTCCGTTGGCTTCCCCGCTGCCCGCCGCCGCCGACAGCGTGGTGGTCGGAGGCCACCCGGTGGACGTGTCCGCCAGCCCCTGGGCGGTGGCGCTCTCCAGCCGTGCCAGATTCGGGAACGCCCGCGGGGGACAGTACTGCGGTGGGGTGGTCGTCGGACGCTCGACGGTCCTGACGGCGGCCCACTGCGTGAGCAAGGACGTACTCGGCGTGTCCATGGGGCAGGTGTCGGACCTGAAGGTCATCGCCGGCCGCGCGGACCTCCGCACGACGGAGGGCTCCGAGACCAGGGTCAGCGACGTCTGGGTCAACCCGGCGTACGACAGTTACACGAACTCCGGTGACGTCGCGGCGCTCACCCTGGCCGAGCCGCTGCCCAAGGAGTACACGATTCCCATGGCGGGGACGGGCGACCCCGCCTACGCACCGGGCACGGACGCCGCTGTGTACGGCTGGGGGGACACCTCGGGTACGGGTGACTACGCCAAGACGCTGCATTCGGCGCGGGTGGGAGTACTGGCCGACTCGGTGTGCGAGAAGGCCTATCCAGGCAGTGCCGACGGACGCTACATCGCGCGGACCATGGTTTGCGCCGGCGAGATGGAGGGCGGGCGGGACGCCTGTCAGGGGGACAGTGGCGGGCCGCTCGTCGCCCGGGGCAAGCTCATCGGGCTGGTGTCCTGGGGGAGCGGCTGTGGGCGCGCAGGGAGCCCTGGCGTCTACACGCGGGTCTCGGGTGTGACCAAGGAGCTGCGCAGGCGCCACTGAGGGGCTTGTCCGCCCGGGCGGGCCGTGCCGTCGGCTCTGATGGGCCCCTGAAGGGCCTCAGCGGCCCCTGTGGCGCGAGACGAGAGCGGGCGGCCGCCCCTGCCTGTCGGCTGGGACGGCCGCCCGTTAACCGGCCTGGTGTGCCGGAGCTGGCTCGTCGTGGATGCGAGGTGTCAGCGTTCCTCTTCGGTGGCGCTCTCGGGAACGGCGGTCAGACGCTCCGTCTCGTCCTGTATCTCAGCGGCGATCTTCTTGAGTTCCGGCTCGAACTTGCGGCCGTGGTGGGCGCAGAAGAGCAGTTCACCGCCGCTCAACAGGACGACGCGCAGGTATGCCTGGGCGCCGCAGCGGTCGCAGCGATCAGCGGCCGTCAGGGGGCTCGCGGGGGTCAGAACAGTAGTCACGTCGCCTCTTCTCTAGCTCGACGAGCTGTCGTACCAGGGTCAACATCCAACCAGGCCGAAAACGTTCCCGCTCGTGGCTTTTCCTCGAAAGTTTCTTTTCGAGGAGGTTGTCCGTTGCCGGTTGGCGGCGAATGTGCCGTATTGCGTCTCTTACGTGTCTTACGGTTTCGCGCTGTCTGTCAGGTCGGGGTCCGCCCGGCTGGCTTGCCGGGTTGTTCATGAGGACGTGCCCGGAGCCTAAATGGTTCATGCCTCGAAGGGAACGTGACGTGCGCTTCACTCCATGGAGGGATCGAACATGCATACGAGTGTGGACTAGTCTGAGTTGAGACGAGGGTGGCGTTACAACGGCTCTACCAGGCCTCGGTACCCTCTCACCGGTAACCGAAGCCGCGTCCTTACCCCAAAGGACCCCCCTTGAAATTCAGCGAGGAGCGAACCGCGTGACCGCCGATACGTCCGTGCCGTCGACAGCATTGCTGACAGGAGCAGACCGGGACGGTTCCAACTACACCGCGCGGCACCTGCTCGTCCTGGAGGGGCTCGAGGCTGTCCGCAAGCGTCCGGGCATGTACATCGGGTCGACGGACAGCCGCGGCCTGATGCACTGCCTCTGGGAGATCATCGACAACTCCGTCGACGAGGCCCTGGGCGGGTACTGCGACCACATCGAGGTCATCCTCCATGACGACGCGTCCGTGGAGGTCCGGGACAACGGCCGTGGCATTCCGGTCGACGTCGAGCCCAAGACCGGCCTCTCCGGGGTCGAGGTCGTCATGACCAAGCTGCACGCGGGAGGAAAGTTCGGCGGCGGCTCGTACGCGGCCTCCGGCGGCCTGCACGGCGTGGGCGCCTCCGTGGTGAACGCGCTCTCCGCGCGTCTCGACGTCGAGGTGGACCGGGCCGGGCACACCCACGCGATCAGCTTCCGGCGGGGCGTCCCCGGCGCCTTCGCGAAGGTGGGGCCTGAAGCTCCCTTCGACTCCTCGGCCAAGCTGAGCAAGGTCAAGAAGGTCCCCAAGAGCCGGTCCGGCACGCGCATCCGCTACTGGGCGGACCGCCAGATCTTCCTCAAGGACGCCAAGCTCTCGCTGGAGCACCTGCACCAGCGCGCCCGGCAGACCGCGTTCCTGGTGCCCGGCCTGACGATCGTCGTACGGGACGAGTTCGGTCTCGGCGACGGCGGCACGAAGGGCGAGGAATCCTTCCGCTTCGACGGTGGCATCAGCGAGTTCTGCGAGTACCTGGCGCAGGACAAGGCCGTCTGCGACGTCCTGCGCCTGTCGGGCCAGGGCACCTTCAAGGAGACGGTGCCGGTCCTCGACGACCACGGCCAGATGACGCCCACCGAGGTCACGCGCGAGCTCGGCGTGGACGTGGCGCTGCGCTGGGGCACCGGCTACGACACGACGATCAAGTCGTTCGTGAACATCATCGCCACCCCTAAGGGCGGCACCCATGTGAGCGGTTTCGAGCGTTCCCTTACCAAGACGATGAACGAGGTCATGCGCAGCCAGAAGGTGCTGCGCGTCGCCGAGGACGACATCGTCAAGGACGACGCCCTGGAGGGTCTGACCGCAGTCGTCACGGTCCGTCTCGCCGAGCCGCAGTTCGAAGGCCAGACGAAGGAGGTGCTCGGCACCTCCGCGGCCAACCGCATCGTGGCCAACGTCATCGCCAAGGAGCTCAAGGCGTTCCTGACGTCCACCAAGCGGGACGCGAAGGCGCAGGCCCGCGCGGTCATGGACAAGGCCGTCGCCGCCGCCCGAACCCGCATCGCGGCCCGCCAGCACAAGGACGCGCAGCGCCGTAAGACGGCTCTGGAGTCCTCGTCGCTGCCGGCGAAGCTGGCGGACTGCCGCAGCGACGACGTGGACCGCAGCGAGCTGTTCATCGTGGAGGGAGACTCCGCGCTGGGCACGGCGAAGCTGGCCCGCAACTCCGAGTTCCAGGCACTGCTGCCGATCCGCGGCAAGATCCTCAACGTTCAGAAGGCGTCCGTGTCGGACATGCTGAAGAACGCCGAGTGCGGGGCCATCATCCAGGTCATAGGAGCGGGCTCGGGCCGGACCTTCGACATCGACGCGGCCCGCTACGGAAAGATCATCCTGCTCGTCGACGCCGACGTCGACGGCGCCCACATCCGGATCCTGCTGCTCACGCTGTTCCAGCGCTACATGCGGCCGATGGTGGAGGCGGGTCGTGTGTTCGCGGCGGTCCCGCCGCTGCACCGGATCGAGCTGAGCCAGCCCAAGAAGGGCCAGGACAAGTACATCTACACCTACTCCGACCGTGAGCTGCGCGAGACGCTGCTGGAGCTGCAGCGCAAGAACGTGCGGTACAAGGACTCCATCCAGCGGTACAAGGGTCTGGGCGAGATGGACGCCGACCAGCTGGCAGAGACCACGATGGACCCGAAGTTCCGTACGCTGCGCCGGATCAACATCTCCGACCTGGACTCGGCGGAGCAGGTCTTCGATCTGCTGATGGGCAACGACGTCGCCCCGCGCAAGGAGTTCATCACCAGCTCCGCGGCCACGCTGGACCGCTCGCGCATCGACGCCTGACACGCGGCCCGGGGGCCTCGGGAGCCGTGTTCAAGCACTCAGGAGCCGGGTGCTCCACCCACGGGTGGAGCACCCGGCTCCACCCATGATCCACCCCTGCTCCGATCCCATGACCTGGAGATTTCCGTAGCGTCGAAGGCGTCGATCCCACACGGATCGGCCTCGTCCCGTTCGTCGTACGGAGGCACTCATGTCTGGGCTCACCAACACGCTGGTGATCTGTGCGGTCGTGGTACTGGTGGTCGTCCGCCAGTTCAAGGCCCAGCAGATCGGCACGGACCGGCGCTGGTGGCTCATACCGGCCGTACTGGTCGTCATGGCCGTGCGCGAGCCCGACCTGATCGACCCCCATCACCGCACGGCGTCGGTGGCCCTGCTCGCCGCCGAGCTGCTCGTCGCCCTGGCCATGGGAGCCGGCTGGGCGCGGACCTCCCATGTGTGGGCCGACCAGGACGGCACCGCATGGTCCAAGGGCACCAAGGCCACCGCCATGGTCTGGGTCGTCGGCATCGCGCTCCGGGCCGGCTTGTACGGCATCGGCTCGTTGCTGCAGGTGCGCCAGGGCAGTGCCACGCTGATGCTGGCTCTCGCGGCCACGCTCCTGGTCCGCGGCGGTCTGCTCCTCCTGCGCTCGGGAGCGGTGGCCGGGGTCGGGACCGGGGCCGAGCGGGCGACGTACGGTATGGCGCGCGCGGCGCGTGAGTCCGTGCGGAAGGGAGCCGTGTGAATCGGGACCGCTGGACGAGATGGCCCTCCCGCGAGGCGCTCACCCGGGCAGGCCTGAGCCTCGCCCGGCTGTGGTTCGTCAGGGTCCTACGGGTCGTGATCCTCGGCAGCCTGCTGTGGAACGCCTTGCACGCGGACCGTGGCTGGCGCCTGGTCGACGGAGTGGCCCTGGTCCTCGCCGTCACCTGGGCGGGGTGGGCCTTCTTCCGTGTCTCCTACGCTCACCGACTGTGGCCCTCCCTGGCTCTGATGGCGCTGCTCATCGGGGCGGCGTTCGCCGCGCAGGCCGCCGACTGGCGCTTGCTGGCCCTGGTGTTGTGGTGCGGGACGGCGGTCTCCGCCCTGGAGCGGCTGCCCCTTGTGGCGGCGGGACCCTGCGTGGTGGCCACGATGACCGGATACGCCACGTACAACAGCGACAGCTGGCTCGTCACGGCGCTCACCGTCATCGGCTTGGTGCTCGCCGGGTACACCCTGCGCCTGGACGCGGAGGCGCGGGGCAGCTCTCTGCGGCTGCTCGCCCAGGAGCGGGCGGCGCGTGCCGCCGAGGCGGAGTCGGCCGCGCTCGGGGAGCGGGCCCGCATCGCCCGCGAGATCCACGACGTGCTCGCGCACAGCCTCTCCGCGCAGCTCGTCCACCTGGAGGCGGCCCGCCTGTTGATCGAGAGCGACGCGGCGAAGGACCAGGTCTTGGACCGGGTGGTGGCCGCCCGGTCCATGGCGAGGGAGGGGCTGGCCGAGACGAGACAGGCGCTGTCCGCGCTGCGCGGGGAGATGACTCCGGTCGAGGACTTCCTGCGCGAGCTGGTCACGGCGGACCGCGCGTCGGTCACCGTGACGGGGGACCGCCGGGCCCTGCCCGCCGAGGCGTCCCAGGCGGTGCGGAGAGTGGCGCAGGAGGCATTGACCAACGTCCGCAAGCATGCGCCGGGAGCGAAGATCCAGGTGTGCCTGCGGTACGGGGAGGGTGAAGTGCGGCTGGACGTGCGGGACTCGGGAGGGCAGTCGCCGGGGGAACTGGCCGGCTCCGGCGCCGGGTACGGTCTGCTCGGGATGCGCGAGCGCGCCGAGTTGCTGGGCGGGTCCCTGGAAGCAGGACCAGGTGAGGAGGGCTTCGTGGTGACGCTGAGGGTGCCGGGATGACGGGGGACGAAGGCGCCGCCGGGATCGCGGGCGAGAGCCCGGCGGGGTCCGCCGTGGGCGGAGGCAGACCACCCGCGCGGGTGATCGTGGTCGACGACCAGACCGTGGTGCGTGAGGGGATCGTGATGCTTCTGGGGCTGCTGCCCGGCATCGAGGTCGTGGGTGCGGCTGCCGATGGCGAGGAGGCCGTCCGTCTCGTCGCTGAACTGTCCCCGGACGTGGTCCTGATGGACCTGCGGATGCCCCGCTGCGACGGGGCGGAGGCCACGCGGCGCATCCGCGCCCAGTACCCGGGGACGCAGGTCGTCGTGCTCACCACTTATGCCGACGACGACTCGCTGTTCCCGGCGCTCAAGGCGGGGGCGCGCGGCTATCTGACCAAGGACGCCGGCGGGGACGAGATCGTCCGGGCCGTCGAGGATGTGCTGTCGGGCGACGCGGGGCTCTCCCCGCAGATCCAACGGCGCCTTCTCGAAAGGCTGTCGGAGCCGGAGGCCACCGCGACCGCGGAGCCACCCGACGGCCTCACCGTCCGGGAGACCGAAGTGCTCGTCCTGATCGCCGAGGGGATGACGAACCACGAGATCGCCCGCTCGCTGCACGTCTCCACCGCGACGGTGAAGACCCACATCAACAACCTCTTCGCGAAGGCGGGGCTCAAGGACCGCGCACAGGCCGTCCGTTACGCCTACCGCCACGGACTCACCAAGCCGGAAGGCGACCCGCGCGCCTGACCGGGCCGCGCCCGACGGGCCCGCACCTGACGTGGCTTCACCTGATGGGGTGAAGAGCGCGGGGAGAAGAGTCACGGATCTCCCCGTTCTGCCCATCCTTGGGCACGCGGCCGAACACGGCTGCGGACTAAGGAGAGTTCGGTGGAGAAGCACGACGGGCCCGATGTGGTGCCGGGCCGGGCCGATGCCGACCGGAGCCGGTCCGGCGACCTGAGGGACCCCTGGTACGACGCGCTCGCCTCCGGCTGGGGAGAACTGGACGGCGCGGGGGCGCCCGCGACCGTGGTGCCGCCCCGGCCCGTGCCCCCGCAGCGGAGCGCCGACCCGGCCGACATCTACCTGGCGGTGCAGCGCAGCGATGCCTTCCAGGAGGTGCGCAGCCGGTACCGGCGGTTCGTCGTCCCCGCCGTGGCCGTCTTCTCCGCCTGGTACATCGCGTATGTGGTGGCGGCGACGACGGCGCCGAGCCTGATGGCGCGTCCGGTCACCGGTGCCGTGAACGTGGCGATGGTGGCGGGGCTCGGACAGTTCCTGTCGACTTTCCTGCTGACGTGGGCGTACGCGCGGCACGCGCGGTTGCGGCGGGACAGGGCGGCGCTCGACCTGCGCTGGGCCGTGTTCGAGCAGAAGAGGGAGCAGGAGCGGGCTCAAGGGCGGACGGAGGAGCGGCGCCAGGACCAAGGCGCCGCAGCCGAGTCGGATGCGTCCCGTGATCGGGGGGTGGAGCGCTGATGGATGATCACCAGAACCTCGCCCTGCTGCTGTTCGGGGTGTTCGTGGCGGTCACGCTGGCGATCACCACCTGGGCGAGCCGCAACCGGCATGGATCGGCCGAGGAGTTCTACGCGGGCGGCCGGCTCTTCTCTCCGATGGAGAACGGTTTCGCCATCGCCGGTGACTACATGTCGGCCGCCTCCTTCCTCGGCATCTCCGGACTCATCGCGCTCTTCGGATACGACGGGCTGCTCTACTCGGTGGGCTTCCTCGTCGCCTGGCTGGTCGTGCTGTTCCTGGTGGCCGAACTGGTGCGCAACTGCGGCAAGTTCACGCTCGGTGACGTCGTCGCCGCGCGGATGCGGGAACGGCCGGTGCGGATCGCGGCGGGAACTTCCTCGGTGACCGTGTCCGTTCTCTATCTGGTGGCGCAGATGGTGGGGGCGGGCTCGCTGGTGGCGCTGCTGCTCGGAGGGACGAGCGGGGCGGCGCAGACCTGGACGGTGATCGGCGTCGGTGCGCTGATGGTGATCTATGTGTCGTTGGGAGGGATGCGGGCCACCACCTGGATCCAGATCGTCAAGGCGGTCCTGCTGATGGGCGGGGCGATCGTGCTGACCGTGCTCGTCCTGGTGCATTTCCACGGTGATTTCAACCAACTGCTGCGCACGGCCGCCGACCGCAGCGGCCACGGCGACCGGTTCCTCGCGCCCGGCCTGAGGTACGGCGGTGACTGGACCGCCCGGCTCGACTTCATCAGCCTGGGGATCGCGCTGGTGCTGGGCACGGCGGGACTGCCGCACATCCTGTCCCGCTTCTACACCGTGCCGACCGCGCGGGCCGCACGCCGCTCGGTCATCTGGTCCATCGGCCTCATCGGCGGCTTCTATCTGATGACGATCGTGCTCGGCTTCGGCGCGGCCGCTCTCGTCGGATCGGACGCGGTGCGCGGTTCGAACGCGGCAGGGAACACGGCGGTTCCGCTGCTCGCGCTCGATCTGGGCGGCGGTGCGAACTCCACCGGCGGAACGGTTCTGTTCGCGGTCGTCGCCGCCGTGGCCTTCGCCACGATCCTCGCCGTGGTCGCCGGCATCACGCTCGCCTCCTCGGCGTCGGTGGCCCACGACCTGTACGCATCCCTGCGGCGCCGGAACGCCAAACCGCGCAGCGAGGTGGCGGTGGCCCGCCTCGCCGCGGCCGGGATCGGCGTGGTCGCGATCGGTCTGGGCCTGCTGGCCCGCGACCTCAACGTCGCGTTCCTGGTGGGGCTCGCCTTCGCGGTCGCGGCCTCCGCCAACCTGCCGGTGCTGCTCTACTCCTTGTTCTGGCGGAACTTCACCACGCGGGGCGCGGTCTGGTCGGTGTACGGGGGCCTGCTGCCGGCGGTCGCGCTGGTGATCCTGTCGCCCGTGGTCTCCGGCGGCCCCGACTCGCTCTTCCCCGGTGTCGATTTCCAGTACTTCCCGCTGGAGAACCCGGGCCTCGTCTCCATCCCGCTGGGTTTCTTGGCGGGCTGGCTCGGCACGGTGACCTCGCGCGAGGAGGCCGACGAGGTCAAGCACGCGGAGACGGAAGTACGTTCGCTGACCGGGGCGGGGGCGGCGTAGGGGGCCCTCGTGGACAGGGCGCACCGCGGAGGACTCGGGGCGATCAGATGCTGGTCGCCCACTCGTAGCGGTGCTCGGGGCGGCCCGTGTCGCCGTACTTGAGGCTCAGCCTGACGCGTCCCGTGCGCTCCAGGAGCTTCAGATAGCGCTGTGCCGTCTGCCGGCTCAGCCGAGTGCGGTCCGCCAGCTCCTGGGCCGAGAGCGGCCCCTCAGCGCCCAGCAGCGCCCGCCGCACCAGCTCCGCCGTGGTGGGTGAGTGCCCCTTGGGCAGGTCCGGTGCCGGAGTGGCGGAGAGGGCCCCGAAGATGCGGTCGACCTCGGCCTGTTCGGCCTCGCCTCCGCCGTCCAGGGTGCGGCGCAGCGTCGCGTACGCGTCGAGCTTGGCCCGCAGCCCGGCGTACGAGAACGGCTTCACGAGGTACTGGAGTGCGCCGTGCCGCATGGCCGCCTGCACCGTGGCGACATCGCGCGCGGCGGTCACCATGATCACGTCGGTCTGGTGGCCCCGTTCGCGCAGGCTGCGTACGACGGACAGTCCCGTCTCGTCGGGCAGGTAGTGGTCCAGCAGGACCAGGTCGACGGGGACGTCCTCGACGAGGCGCAGGGTCTCGGCCGCGTTGTGCGCCTTGGCCGTCACCCGGAAGCCGGGGATCTTCGCCACGTAGGCGGCGTTGACGTCCGCGACACGGGTGTCGTCGTCCACGACCAGGACGTCGATCATCGCGACTCCTTCAAGACCCTGGTCATCGTGGCTCCTTCATGGCGTCGTCGGTCGGCGTGTCGTCCACGGCGGCGAGTACGGGATCCGTCAGCGCCTCCGGCAGGACGACGGTGAACTCCGCACCGCCGTCCGGTGCTTCGGCGACCTGTGCGCTGCCGCCCTGCCGTTCGGCGAGCCTGCGGACCAGGGCGAGGCCGATGCCGCGCTCACGGTGGGCCGGGGGCTCCTTGGTGGTCCAGCCCTCCGTGAAGATCGTCTCGCGCTGCTCGGCGGCGACGCCGGGACCGGAATCGCGCACCTGGAGGACCACGGTTCGACCGTCGGAGCGCAGATCGACCTCCACGCGCGCGTGGCGGCTGCCCGCGGCGGCGTCGAGGGCGTTGTCGACGAGGTTGCCGACGATCGTGACGACCCCGCTCGGGTCGACGAGCCGGTCGGGCAGCGCGGTGTCGCGCGGCACATGGAGGGCGACACCCCGTTCGGCGGCGACCGTGGCCTTGCCGACCAGCAGGGCCGCCAGCAGCGGATCGCGCACCTTCTCGGTGATCTGTTCTGCGGTCACCCGGTGGGCGCCAGCCACCTCGCCGACGAACTCCGCCGCCTCCTCGTACATCTCCAGTTCGAGCAGGCCGAGAAGGGTGTGCATGCGGTTGGCGTGCTCGTGGTCCTGGGCGCGCAGGGCGTCGATGAGACCGCGGGTGGAGTCGAGTTCGCGACCCAGCTGTTCCAGTTCGGTGCGGTCGCGCAGGGTGGCGACGGCGCCTCCGTCGTCGGTCGGCATGCGGTTGGCGACCAGGACCCGCTGTCCGCGGACGGTCAGCAGGTCGGTGCCGGTGACCCGTCCCGCGAGCACGTCGGTCGTACGTCCCGGGCCGAGGGCCACGTCCAGCGGCTGCCCGATCACCTCGGCGCCGAGTCCCAGGAGGCGCTGGGCCTCGTCGTTGAGCAGGCGGATCCGGTCGCGGCGGTCCAGGGCGACCACCCCCTCACGGATGCCGTGCAGCATCGCCTCACGCTCGGCGAGCAGCGCGGAGATGTCGGAGAAGGCCAGGTCACGGGTCTGTCGCTGCACCCTGCGGGAGATCAGATACGCCGCGAGCGCGCCGACGGCGAGCGCACCGCCCGCGTAGGCGAGCAGCCCGGGGATGGAGTGGATCAGGCGGGCCCGCACGCTGTCGTACTCGATGCCCACGGAGACGGCGCCCACGATGTGCCCGTCCCCGTCCCGCAGCGCCACCTTGCCGCGTGCGGAGCGCCCCAGGGTGCCGTTGTCGATCTCCATGACGTCGTGGCCCGCGAGGGCGTCGCTGGGGTCCGTCGAGACGACCTTGCCGATCTGGCCACGGTCGGTGTGGGACCAGCGCACGCCGTCCTTGTTCATGATCACGACGTACTCGGCGCCGCTGGCCCGCCGGATCCGCTCGGCCGCCGCCTGGACGGGGCCTTCGGGCGTCGGCCGGGAGGCCGCCAGCTCCTCGGCGATCTCCGGCTGTGCGGCCGTCGTCTGCGCGATGGCGAGCGCGCGCCGCATCGCCTGGTCGTCGAGCTGGTCGCTGAGCGGTGCGAGGAAGAGCCCGGTGGCGAGCACCGCGACGCCTGCGGCGACGGCCAGCTGCATCAGCAGCACCTGCGAGAACACGCGCCGCGGGAGGCCGAGGCGGCGACGTCGCACAGGGGAGGTGGGGCTCATGTGTACGAACGGTACGGCGGCCGGTGGGCTACTTCGAAGTCACTGTGGTGGGGATCTCGTCCGTGGACGTCCGTGGACGTCCGTGGACGTCCGCTCAGTCCGCGATCGCCCGTACCGCTGTCACGTCCATCCGCGCGGGTGACGCCAGGGCCGCGCCGCAGCTCTCCGGACGGGGCGGGACCGAGGCGCCCTGGACGACGGTGACCTGCCACCGGCGGCCGTCGGTGTGTGCGACGGTCACCTCCCAGTGCGGGGTCGCACCGTCCGTAGTGATGACGCGCAAGGCCCCCGCGGCGTCCTCACCGGTCGCGGCGCGCACCGCCAACTCCGCGGCCTGTCCGGGGCGCTCCCAGGCCGAGTTCCCCCGGCAGCCCTCGGTGACGACGCGCCCCACGCGGACGCTGTCGATGATCTCTTTGACGCCGGCGGCCCGCACCCGGCCATACGCGTATCCGTGGGGCAGCACCAGCATCGTGGGGGAGAAGCGGTGGCCACCCAGATGAGTGATCTCCCAGACGCCGGCTTCCCCCGCGTCGGCGAGTTCGGCGGCGAGTGGCCTGCCGAGCAGGGCGCAGCACTGGTCGCGCTTGCCGTTGGTGCAGACGAGCGCGAGAGGGGCGCCCGTGTGGGCGGCGCCGAAACCGCCGTGATCACCCGCGCTGAGCGCCGCGAAGTCGAGGTCGAGCAACTGGCTCGGGTCCTCGGTCACCGTGCCGCGCAGCCAGGTGCGGCCGGGGACGGTGTGCGCCACGTACACCTGCCGCCCGGCGGGTGCGTGGGCGTCCGCGTGGCGCCCGGGGCGGCGGATCAGGGCGACGCGCACGCCGGTCCCCTTGGTGGCCTTCTCCAGGGCGCGGCCGACCTCCGGGTCGAGGTGGCTCGACCGCAACGCCTTGGCGCCCCACGGGCCCGGCTGTTCCAGCAGGAGCCATGTCCTGGCGGTGGCCGCGGTGCCCACGAGAGGCTCGTCCAGATCCCGCGATGCGGTGGCGCACGTACTCACGCAGGTGAGCCTAACTCGCGCACCGCATCAGCTCTTTCACCCCTCTGGGGAGAGCCGCGGCCGCGGCGGGTGGCCGAAGGCACCAACGGACGTCAGTGAGGCGCGGAGGCGGCACCGGGAGCCTCTGCGGCGGGCATCGGCTGGGGCGGGCGCAAGCCGACGTACTGGCCGCTGGGGCGCATGCGCAGCGGCCGCTCCCCGTACTCCTCCAGGGCATGGGCGATCCACCCCGCCGTACGCGCCACCGCGAAGATCGTCTCGCCCGCCTCCGCCGGCATCCCCGAGGAGGCCGTGAGGACGGCGAGCGCGAGGTCCACGTTGGCGTGCAGGTCGGTGTGGCGGGCGGTGGTGGCCACCACGTCGCGGGCGGCGGCCAGGGCGGGGCCGGCCTTCGGCATCCTCTCCAGGAGGGCGAACAGCGCCTGCGCGCGCGGGTCCTCGCCGGGGTAGAGGCGGTGGCCGAGACCGGGGAGGCGGCGACCCGCGCGGAGCTCGTCGGCCACCACGGGGGCGGCGCTGCCCCGGTCGAGCACGTCGAGCAGCATGCGGTGGGCGAGAGCGCTCGCCGCGCCGTGCAGTGGCCCCTCCAGGACGCCGAGCCCGGCCGAGACCGCGGCATAGGGGTGGGCCCGCGCCGAGGCGGCGACCCGGACGGCGAGCGTGGACGCGGCGAGGTCGTGGTCGACGAGCAGCGCGAGGGCGGTGTCCAGGGCGTGCAGCGCGGCGTCGTCGGGCTTGCGGCCGGTCAGCCGGGCCCACAGACGTCGGGCCAGGGGGCCGCCTTCCTGGTCGCCTGGCAGGAGCGGCGGAAGGGCGGCCACGAGGGTGGGGATCAGGGTGCGACCGGTGCCGATGACCGCCTCTTCGGAGAGGTCGAAGCGGAGTGGATCGGCGGTGGCGGCGGAGATCGCCGCGACGCGCAGCCGGTCGGTGGGGCCGCTGTGCTCGGGCAGCGCGTCGACCGCGCGGCGAGCCGCGGCGGCGGTCTCCTCGGGGGCGGTGAAGCCGATACCGGGGCGCAGGATGCCGGTCCAGAGCCACTCGGCGACTTCTTCGTAGGAGTGGCCGAGGGCGAGCTCCGTCGCGTCGACGCCGCGGAAGTAGTAGCGGTCCTTGTCGATGAGGGTGATGCGGGTGCGGACGGAGAGTTCGTTGCCGGTGGTGGGTGCCGCAGGCTCCCGCCTGCTCCTGCGGGCCAGTGCCGCGACTTCCTTGGGGTCGAACGTGCTGCCGCGCGATCCCGGGCCACGGCGGCTGCTCAGCTGGCCGCGGCTCACGTACGCGTACACGGTCTCGGGCTTCACGCCGAGCAGTTCGGCGGCTTCCTTGGTGCTGAGCCGCCGGTCTCCGTGCGTGGTTCCTTGATCCGTCATGGGCGTCACCGTATCCGCATCCCGACATATGCATCTGCACATTGATTCAATCAACATTGACAGAATCTCAGTCAAGCATGGACAGTCAAATCAAGTCCAGGGAGGAAGTCGAGGAAGAACATGCCGATCATTGGTTCCGCCGCCAGCCCCACCGAGCCCGTCGAGGTCCCACGAGGACTCGCCGGGGTCGTCGTCACCGAGACCGAACTCGGAGACGTCCGGGGGCGCGAGGGCTTCTACCACTACCGCCAGTACTCGGCGGTCGAGCTCGCGCAGAAGCGCAGCTTCGAGGACGTGTGGCATCTGATGTTCCACGGCGCGCTGCCGGACGCCGGCCAGAGCGCCGCCTTCGCCGCGCGGACGGCTTCGCTGCGTCAGCTGCCCGACGACGTGCGAGCGGCACTTCCCGCCATCGCCCGCGCCAGTGTGCTGTCGGGGCCGCTCTCCGGGCTGCGCACCGCGCTCTCGCTCTTCGGGGCGTCCCACGGCTTCCGCCCGGTGTACGACATCGACGACGAGCGGCGCCGCGCGGACGCCCTGGCCGCGTCCGCGGTGGTGCCGACACTCCTCACCGCGCTGTACCGGCTGGGGCAGGGCCTCGACCCCGTCGAGCCGCGCGACGACCTGTCGTACGCCGCCAACTACCTCTACATGCTCACCGGTTCGGAACCGGACGCCGCGCGGGCCCGGGCGATCGAGCAGTACTTGATCTCGACCATTGATCACGGGTTCAACGCGTCAACGTTCACCGCGCGGGTCATCACCTCGACCGGAGCGGACGTGGCGGCCTGCCTGGTGGGTGCGGTCGGCGCGTTGTCGGGCCCGCTGCACGGTGGCGCGCCGAGCCGGGCGCTCGACACCCTCGACGCGATCGGCACGCCCGACCGCATCGACGGCTGGATCCGCGAACGGGTCCTCGCCGGGGACCGCATCATGGGTTTCGGGCACCCCGTCTACCGGACGGAGGACCCGCGCTCGCGCATGCTGCGAGGCATCGCCCAGGAGTTCGGCGGGGGCCTGGTGGAGTTCGCGGTCGAGGTCGAACGGCACGTCGAGGCGATCCTGGCGGAGCTGAAGCCGGGCCGCGAGCTGCACACGAACGTGGAGTTCTACGCCGGCGTCGTCATGGAGCTGTGCGGGCTGCCCCGCGAGATGTTCACGCCGACGTTCGCGTCCGCGCGGGTGGTGGGCTGGAGCGCCAACATCCTGGAACAGGCCCGGGACTCGAAGATCATCCGTCCGGCGGCGCGGTATGTGGGGGAGGCCCCGCCCGCTCCGGTGCCGCCGCTCGAACGGCGGGGCGACGCGGTGGCCTAGAGCGGCTGCATCTCGCGCGGCCGAAGGGGGGTGTACGGCGACGCTCCTCTTCCAGGCCGCCTCGAACACGCGGAACACCCGCCCTTCGGCGCCTTGCGCCTTCCGGTGGGAGGTCGCTCTTCATCGCCCGTGCGGCGTTCCAGTCATGACGGAACGCGGCTCCGGACGGCATGTCCCGTGCGTGCACGAGCATCTCCGCGTCCGAGTGGCCGCCCCAGCTGTGCAGGGGCGCGAAGTGTTGGAACGACAGCTCCTGGCGCTGAAGGCGCAGCTCCGGCCAAGCAGGAACGCGGCCCTCCGAGCCGGAGCCGGGTGCCCGTACGTGTGCGGGCCTGTGGCTGGCGGAGGCGGGAGGGCCGGGCCGGGCTGCCTCAGTTCTCCGGGATGTCCGCCCGGGCGCGGATCAGAGTCTCCCGGGTGATGACGACAATGCGTTCGTAGTCTGCTCGTGCGGCATCGGCGGGCAGTTCGCTGTCGAGGGTCTCGGTCCTGTCGGTCCCGATCACTGCGAAGTTGCCGTCGGTGAGTTCGAAGATGTCGGGGCAGGTCTGCCCCGTCTGGCTGCCCCGCTCGCGCGGAGAGACACCGATGCGGCGCACGATCTTCAATGCGATCCCGGTCCTTGGGGTCAGTAGAGGCGAAAACGGGGCCAGCGTACCGGGCGATGTCGGTGAGGTTGGCTTGAACTAATCCAACTGGCCCTACCCGGTGGGAGGTTCGCCGACCACCCACCACTCGTCCGTCTCGGCGCTGTCCAGCTCCTGGACCAGGTGGTCCATCACTCGACCCACCTTGGCCTCATCGGACGAGCGGTCCAGGCTCGCGCGATGGTGGCGGGTCGCGTCCCAGTACTGCCGGAAGATCTGGTTCTGGCACATCACCCGAAGGTGTCCGTGGAGCTCCTGAAGGGTGATGGCGCCGATGCGGTGGGCGTGCAGCGCGTTGATATAGAGCGCGTTGGCGAAGAGGAACTGCCGCTGCCGCTCGGGCGGCACGTCCTCGTCGTAGGTGTCCAGGACCGCGGCCAGCGCGGCGTCCCCCATCGCCTTGCACAGCAGGTCGAACTGGAGCCGGTGCTGTTCGGTGAGCGCGGCGTTCCGGCGCTGGACGGCCAGGGCCGCGCGTTCGCGCTCGGCCGCCCTGCGCTCGTGTTCCGCGGTGTGAGCCGAGTGGCGCCGCCCCTTGGAGCGGAGCAGCAGATACGTTCCTGTCGCGAACGAGAGCCCCGCCATGGCAGCCGGACCCACCCCCCATATCGACATTTTCTGTGTGGTCATGTCAACCCCCGAATCGGCGACCGTCCGCCGGTCGTCGGATGCGGGTCGACAGGGAGCGGACCGGCGAGCGGTGGGCGGTGCGCTTGCCGTCTCCCAGGGTGCCGAGCGGCTCTGATCGGCGGGGGAGGCGGAGAGGAGGCGCACGGAAGGAAGCAGAGGTCGCACGGACCGGCGCCGTGCCTAACGTGTGCCCCGCGAGCGCCGCTAACAATCGTTCACTTCGCGGCCCGACTACGCCCACCTATCCTGAGGCGGTCTCCATTCGTCGTACGGAGCCCGACCGAGGTCCGTACCAGCGTCGGCACGAGAGGTCCGCGTGAACAAGCAACAGATCCCGGTCGTCGTCCTCACCGGGTTTCTGGGCTCCGGCAAGACGACCCTGCTCAACCATCTGCTGCACCGCAGCGGCGGCACCCGTATCGGTGCGATCGTCAACGACTTCGGGTCGATCGAGATCGACGCGATGTCCGTCGCGGGGCAGCTCGGCGACTCGACCGTCTCCCTCGGCAACGGATGCCTGTGCTGCGCCGTGGACGCGAGCGAGCTCGACACGTACCTGGAGCGGCTCGCCGCGCCCTCCGCCCGCATCGACGTCATCGTCATCGAGGCCAGCGGGCTCGCCGAGCCGCAGGAGCTCGTGAAGATGGTGCTCGCCAGCGAGAACCCGAACACCGTGTACGGGGGACTCGTCGAGGTCGTCGACGCCGCCGAGTTCGACGCCACCAGGGAGCGCCACCCCGAGGTCGACCGGCACCTGGGCATCGCCGACCTCGTCGTCGTCAACAAGGCCGACCGGGTGGCCGAGCGGGAGCGTGAACGGGTCCTCGACGTGGTGCGCGGACTCGCGGGGCGCGCGGCCGTCGTCGCCGCCTCCTACGGGCGCGTGGACGTGGAGCTCTTCTTCGACCGCGCGCCGGTGGGGGAGCGGGTCGGACAGCTCTCCTTCGACGACCTGCACGATCACGAGGCGGTGGACGGTCGCGAGGCGGTGGACAGCCACGAGGCGGTGGACGTGGAGCCCGGGGCGGCTGCCGGTGGTAACGGCGACCAACACGGCCATCTGCACTCCGCCTACGAGAGCCTCTCCTTCACCTCCGACGTGCCGCTGGGACCGCGCCCCCTGATGGCCCTGCTCGACAGCAGGCCCGAAGGGCTCTACCGCATCAAGGGGTACGTCGACTTCGGCCCGGCCGACCCGAGGAACCGGTACGAAGTGCATGCCGTGGGGCGGTTCCTGCGCTTCTACCCCCAGCCGTGGGCCCCGGGGGAGGCGCGGCTGACCCAGCTCGTGCTCATCGGGTCGGGCGTCGACGTGGCGGCGCTGGAGAAGGAGCTGGAGGCCTGTCGCGACGACGCCCCACACGCCGATGAGCACGGCATGTGGGGCGTCCTGCGGTACGTCCAGGAGGCGCGGGACGAGGAGTCCCATGAGCCGGACGAGGAAACGGGCTCCGGAGGCTGAGCCCAGTCCGGTCCGGAGGCCGGCCCCGGTCCGGAGGCCGGGCCTTGCCTCCGGAGGCTGGGCCTTGCCCCGAGGCTGAGCCCGGCTACACCGGCCCCGCCACCGCCGCCACCGGCTTGCCGAGTGAGACGCCCGAGCCGTCGCGGCGCGGGTCGATCTCCGGCAGCTCCGCGGGGGAGCCGTTGCGCTGGGCCGCGTACGGCGGTGTCGGGCCGGTCCAGGCGAAGCTCAGGCAGTCCTCGCCCTTCAGGAAGCGCTGCACGCGGACGCCGCCCGTCGCACGCCCCTTGCGGGGGTACTGGTCGAACGGAGTGAGCTTGGCCGTCGTCTGCACCGAGTCGTCCAGCGTGCCGCGCGAGCCCGCGACCGTGAAGACGACCGCGTCGACCGCCGGGTCCACCGCCGAGAAGGAGATGACCTTCGCGCCGTCGGCGAGCTTGATGCCCGTCATGCCGCCCGCGGGACGGCCCTGGGGGCGCACCTGCGAGGCCTGGTAGCGCAGCAGCTGGGCGTCGTCCGTGACGAAGACCAGGTCCTCCTCGCCGGTGCGCAGCTCGGCCGCGCCGACGATCCGGTCGCCGTCCCTGAGGGTGATGACCTCCAACTCCTCCTTGTGGGAGGGATAGTCGGGGACCACGCGCTTGACGACGCCCTGTGCCGTGCCGAGCGCCAGGCCCGGCGAGGACTCGTCGAGCGTCATCAGGCAGATCAGCTTCTCGTCCTTCTCCAGGGTGAGCAGCTCCGAGACGGGCGCTCCTCCGGAGAGGTTGGGTGCCGACGCCGTCTCCGGGAGCTGGGGAAGGTCCACCACGGGGAGGCGCAACAGCCGTCCCTCGGAGGTGACCGCGCCCACCTCGCCGCGCGCCGTCGCCGGCACCGCCGAGACGATCACGTCGTGCTTGACCCGCTTGGTGTCGCCGTCGGTGAAGGGCTCACCGTTGGCCGTACGCGCGAGGAGGCCCGTCGACGACAGGAGCACCCGGCAGGGGTCGTCCGCGACCTGCAGCGAGACCGTGGCGGCCGGGGAGCCCGAGGACTCCAGGAGCACCGTGCGCCGGTCGGTGCCGAACTTCTTGGCGACGGCGGCCAGTTCCGAGGAGACCAGCTTGCGCAGCTCCGCGTCCGACTCCAGGATGCCGGTCAGCTCGTCGATCTCGCCGTTGAGCTTGTCGCGCTCGGACTCCAGCTCGATGCGGTCGAACTTGGTGAGGCGGCGCAGCGGGGTGTCCAGGATGTACTGCGTCTGGATGTCGCTCAGCGAGAAGCGCTCCATCAGGCGCTCCTTGGCCTGCGCGGAGTTGTCGCTGGAGCGGATGAGGCGGATGACCTCGTCGATGTCCAGGAGCGCGACGAGGAGGCCCTCGACCAGGTGCAGACGGTCGCGCTTCTTGCCGCGGCGGAACTCGCTGCGGCGGCGCACCACGGTGAACCGGTGGTCGAGGTAGACCTCGAGGAGCTCCTTGAGGCCGAGCGTGAGGGGCTGACCGTCGACCAGTGCCACGTTGTTGATGCCGAAGGACTCCTCCATCGGCGTGAGCTTGTAGAGCTGCTCCAGGACGGCCTCGGGGACGAAGCCGTTCTTGATCTCGATGACCAGGCGCAGGCCGTGCGCGCGGTCGGTGAGGTCCTTGACGTCGGCGATGCCCTGGAGCTTCTTCGAGCCGACCAGGTCCTTGATCTTGGAGATGACCTTCTCGGGACCCACGGAGAAGGGCAGTTCGGTGACGACCAGGCCCTTGCGGCGCGCCGTCACGTTCTCCACGGAGACCGTCGCGCGGGTCTTGAAGGTGCCGCGGCCCGACTCGTACGCGTCCTTGATGCCGTTCAGACCGACGATGCGGCCGCCGGTGGGCAGGTCCGGGCCCGGCACGTACTTCATCAGCGTCTCGAGATCGGCGCCCGGGTGCTTGATGAGGTGGCGGGCGGCGGCGATGACCTCGCCGAGGTTGTGCGGCGGCATGTTCGTCGCCATGCCGACGGCGATGCCCGACGCGCCGTTGACCAGGAGGTTCGGGTAGGCCGCCGGGAGGGCGGAGGGCTCCATCTCCTGGCCGTCGTAGTTCGGCTCGAAGTCGACGGTGTTCTCGTCGATCGACTCCGTCATCAGGGAGGTGGCGTCGGCCATCTTGCACTCGGTGTACCGCATGGCGGCCGGCGGGTCGTCGTTGCCGAGCGAGCCGAAGTTGCCGTGGCCGTCCACCAGGGGCAGGCGCATCGAGAAGGGCTGGGCCATGCGCACCAGGGCGTCGTAGATCGACGCGTCGCCGTGCGGGTGCAACTTACCCATGACCTCGCCGACGACGCGGGCGCACTTCACATAGCCGCGGTCGGGGCGCAGGCCCATCTCGTTCATCTGGTAGACGATGCGGCGGTGCACCGGCTTCATGCCGTCCCGGGCGTCCGGCAGGGCACGGGAATAGATGACCGAATACGCGTACTCGAGGAAGGAGCCCTGCATCTCGTCGACGACGTCGATGTCGAGGATCTTCTCCTCGTACGCGTCGTCGGGCGGCGGGGTCTTCGTGCTGCGGCGGGCCATCGCTGCTGCGGCTCCTTCACCAACAAGTGCGGGTTCTGACGCCGACCATTGTGGACTGTCCCACTGACAACGCAGACCACGACCCGTGCACCGGCGGTGTCACACGCGACTACGCCGTGGGCGGAGCGGGAACTTCGTCAGGTGCTGACACGCTTGCATACAGTGGCAGGACTGGCAGCAATGGTTCTGATCCAGCGATGATCCAGCGATCGAAGGGACGTACATGCCCATGGGTCACACGGCCACGGCCGAGGCCGGCTCCGGCGGCCTGACAGCGACCGAGCACCGGCTGGCCAACGGCCTGCGCGTGGTGCTCTCCGAGGACCACCTGACCCCGGTCGCCGCGGTCTGCCTCTGGTACGACGTCGGCTCGCGCCACGAGGTCAAGGGGCTTACCGGCCTCGCCCACCTCTTCGAGCACCTCATGTTCCAGGGTTCGAAGCAGGTGCACGGCAACGGCCACTTCGAGCTGGTCCAGGGAGCGGGCGGCTCGCTCAACGGCACGACGAGCTTCGAGCGCACCAACTACTTCGAGACCATGCCCGCGCACCAGTTGGAGCTGGCCCTGTGGCTGGAGGCCGACCGGATGGGCTCGCTGCTCACCGCGCTCGACGAGCAGTCCATGGAGAACCAGCGCGACGTCGTCAAGAACGAGCGCCGCCAGCGCTACGACAACGTCCCGTACGGCACCGCCTTCGAACGGCTGACGGCCATGTCGTACCCCGAGGGCCACCCGTACCACCACACGCCGATCGGCTCCATGGCCGACCTGGACGCGGCCACTCTGGAGGACGCCCGCGCGTTCTTCCGTACGTTCTACGCGCCGAACAACGCCGTCCTGTCGGTCGTCGGGGACATCGACCCGGAGCAGACGCTCGCCTGGGTGGAGAAGTACTTCGGCTCGATCCCGGGCCACGACGGCAAGCAGCCGCCGCGCGACGGCTCCCTGCCGGAGCGCATCGGCGAGGAGCTGCGCGAGGTCATCGAGGAGGAGGTGCCGGCCCGTGCCCTGATGGCCGCCTACCGCCTCCCCGAGGACGGCACGCGCGCGTGCGACGCGGCCGACATCGCCCTCACCGTCCTCGGCAGCGGCGAGTCCTCCCGGCTCTACAACCGCCTGGTGCGCAGGGACCGCACCGCGGTCGCCGCCGGCTTCGGCCTGCTGCGGCTCGCCGGCGCGCCGTCGCTCGGCTGGCTGGACGTGAAGACGTCCGGTGACGTCGAGGTGCCCGTCATCGAGGCCGCCGTCGACGAGGAGCTCGCCCGCTTCGCCGCGGAAGGCCCCACTGCGGAGGAGATGGAGCGCGCCCAGGCACAGTTGGAGCGCGAGTGGCTCGACCGGCTCGGCACGGTCGCGGGCCGCGCCGACGAACTCTGCCGGTACGCCGTCCTGTTCGGTGACCCGCAGCTCGCCCTCACCGCCGTGCAGCGCGTCCTCGACGTCACCGCCGAGGAGGTCCAGGAGGTCGCCAAGGCCCGCCTGCGCCCGGACAACCGCGCGGTGCTCGTGTACGAGCCGACGACCCCGGCCGACGCGGACGAGGACGACGAGGAAGAAGAGGAGGCGGCGAAGTGACCGAGGCCGCGACCATGCAGTTCCACCCCCAGCCCCAGGCGGGCACGGCCAAGCCCTGGGCCTTCCCCGCCCCCCGGCGCGGCACCCTGCCCAACGGCCTCACCGTCCTGCGCTGCCACCGCCCCGGCCAGCAGGTCGTGGCCGTGGAGATCCACCTCGAAGCGCCCCTGGACGCCGAGCCCGAGGGCCTCGACGGCGTCGCCACGATCATGGCGAGGGCCTTCAACGAGGGCACCGACAAGCACTCCGCCGAGGAGTTCGCCGCCGAGCTCGACCGCTGTGGCGCGACCCTCGACGCGCACGCCGACCACCCCGGAGTGCGCGTCTCCCTGGAGGTCCCGGTCTCCCGGCTCCCCAAGGCGCTCGGCCTGCTCGCCGACGCGCTGCGGGCCCCGGCCTTCGCCGACAGCGAGATCGAACGGCTCGTACGCAATCGCCTGGACGAGATCCCGCACGAGGCCGCCAACCCCGCGCGGCGCGCCGCCAAGGAGCTCTCCCGGCAGCTCTTCCCGGCGACCTCGCGCATGTCCCGGCCGCGCCAGGGCACCGAGGAGACGGTCACCGCCATCGACTCGGCGGCGGTGCGGGCCTTCTACGAGAAGCACGTCCGGCCCGCCACGGCCACCCTCGTCGTGGTCGGCGACCTGACCGGCACCGACCTGGACGCCGTCCTCGCGGACACCGTCGGCGCCTGGACCGGCTCCGCGGGCGAGCCGCGCCCGGTGCCGCCGGTGACCGCCGACGACCGCGGCCGCGTCGTCATCGTGGACCGCCCCGGAGCGGTCCAGACGCAGCTGCTGATCGGCCGCATCGGCCCCGACCGGCACGACCGCGTCTGGCCCGCCCAGGTGCTCGGCACGTACTGCCTGGGCGGCACCCTCACCTCCCGTCTGGACCGCGTCCTGCGGGAGGAGAAGGGATACACCTACGGCGTACGGGCGTTCGGCCAGGTGCTGCGTTCGGCGCCGGACGGCACGGGCGCCGCGATGCTCGCCATCAGCGGCTCCGTGGACACCCCGAACACCGGCCCGGCGCTCGACGACCTCTGGAAGGTGCTGCGCACCCTCGCCGCCGACGGGCTCACCGACGCCGAGCGCGACGTCGCCGTGCAGAACCTGGTGGGCGTCGCCCCGCTCAAGTACGAGATGGCGGCCTCCGTGGCGGCCACCCTCGCCGACCAGGTCGAGCAGAACCTGCCGGACGACTTCCAGGCGCAGCTGTACCGGCAGCTGGCTGCCACCGGCACCGTGGAGGCCACCGCGGCCGTCGTGAACGCCTTCCCGGAGGACCGTCTGGTGACGGTCCTCGTCGGGGACGCCGCGCAGATCGAGGAGCCCGTCAGGGCCCTCGGGATCGGCGATGTGACGGTGGTCACCGGCTGAGTGACCGTCAGGCCGGACATGTCAGGACCCCGGTGACCGCTTAGGGCGCCGGGGTCCTCATATGTCCGAATTCATATGGAGGTTGCCCGTCTGCCCTGTGGCGTGCGCTACAAAAGTCGCGTTCTGTTTGTCGATTGAAAGTGCGGCCGTTTAGCGTCGGTCCGGCTGTTCGTCGCGCAGTAAGCCGCACCCGCGGCACCGGACAGTCATCGCCGAGTCCCCGTACGGCGCGAGCCAGGGGAGCCGGGGACCCACACGTCCCTTGGGGTGAATCGGGCACCTTGCCGTGAGGCGAGGGACCCGTAGGAGACCTTCCTGCTCCGAACCCGTCAGCTAACCCGGTAGGCGAGAAGGAAGGAAAGGATCAGCCGCTTCATGGCGTTCACCCGTGCCACCGGGAAGCACCGTCGTCCGAGCCGCCTCACGCGTACCACCGCGAACGTCGCGGGCGTCGCAGCGCTCACCACCACCGGTGTCATCGGAGGCCTCGCCGGTCCGGCGCTCGCCGCCGCCGATGACGCGGCCCTCGAGCACACCGGCTTCACCCAGGCCATCTCCGTCGGCGACACGCTCGCCGAGAGCGTCGACGCGCAGGCCGCCGCCCAGCGCCAGGCCGCCGACGACGCCGCTGCCGCCCGGAAGGCCGAAGAGGCCGCCAAGAAGAAGGCCGCCGAGGAGAAGCGCAAGGCCGAGGCCGAGGCCAAGGCGAAGGCCGAGAAGGAGCGCGAGGCCAAGGAGCGCGCCGCCCGCGCGGCCGAGCGCAAGCGCCTGAACAGCTACGTCTCCCCGATCTCCGGCTCGTACGTCTCCACGGGCTACCAGACCGGCGGCGCCATGTGGTCCTCCGGTAGCCACACCGGCATCGACTTCCACGCCGCGTCCGGCACCTCCGTCCACGCGGTCGGCTCCGGCACCGTCGTCGAGGCCGGCTGGGGCGGCGCCTACGGCAACAACGTGGTCATCAAGATGAACGACGGCACGTACACCCAGTACGGCCACATGTCCTCCCTCGGTGTCTCCGTCGGCCAGACGGTCACCCCGGGCCAGCAGATAGGCATCTCCGGCGCCACCGGAAACGCCAGCGGCCCGCACCTGCACTTCGAGGCCCGTACCGGCCCGGACTACGGCTCGGACATCGACCCCATCGCGTACCTGCGCGGACACGGCGTCAACGTCTGACGGACGCGGATTTCCGCAGCATCGCTTCGAAAGCCCCGGCTCCTGGTGAGCCGGGGCTTTCGCGTGCGGCTGTGTCGGCCCCCGTCCCGTATTGGCCAAAAGATATCCATGAATTCCCGGACGCCATCGGAAATTGCGGAGCTCTGCAATAGAGTCACCGGACGAGCGTCGGCCGACCGCGCGGCGCGGGGAATTCAATGGAGGTCCGGTCAGTGGGTGGAGGTCCGGTCACGCGCATTCCGGCGCACTCGGTCAGCACGGCCATCCGGGACGACATCGTCGCCGGAGTCCACGTGAGGGGCGGCCGGCTCACCGAGGAACTCCTCGCGCGCCGCTACGGCGTCTCGCGCGTCCCCGTGCGCGAGGCGCTGCGCACCCTGGAGGCCGAGGGTTTCGTCGTCACGCGCAGGCACGCGGGCGCGTGCGTCGCGGAACCGACGGAGCAGGAGGCGGCGGACCTCCTGGAGATGCGGACGCTGCTCGAACCGCTCGCCGCGGCGCGCGCCGCACAGCGCCGCGACGACGCGCACCTGAAGGTCCTGCGCGGACTCGTCCGGCTGGGCCAGGAGCGCGCCAGGAGCGGCCTGGGGGAGGATCTGCGGTCCCTGGGCGGCTGGTTCCACGAGACGCTCGCCCAGGCGTCCGCCAGCCCCGGCCTCGGCGCGCTGCTCACCCAGCTGCGCCACAAGGTCGCCTGGATGTACGTGGTGGAGTCCCCGGCGGCGCCGGCCGAGGCGTGGTCCGAGCACGCCGCGATCCTCGACGCGGTGGCCCGCAAGGACGCGGGGCGGGCCAGGGCGCTCGCCGCCGCGCACGCCGAGCGGACGGCGGCCGCCCAACGGCTGCGTCCCGCACGGCGGGCGGAGCGCGACGGTGTGAGGGATCCGCAACATGCCGTCAACACGGTGAGCCTCCGGAATTAACGGAGGAGCCGTATAAACAGAGGGACCTTATGGAAAGAGGGGGCCGCGCGAAAATGCGGGAATTCTGGGCCCTGTTTTTCGGTGTGCGCCGTGAAAACGTTGAAGGGGTCACCCGGAAAATTCCGGGTGACCCCTTCAACGATTTTCAGGAACGCGTCCTAGACCGTCTCCGGAAGCTCCTCGAGCCCCTCCGAGACGAGCTTCGCCAGCCGGTCGAGGGCGGCGTCGGCACCCTCGGCGTCGGAGGCGAGCACGATCTCCTCGCCGCCCTGGGCGCCCAGGCCGAGCACCGCGAGCATCGAGGCGGCGTTGACCGGGTTGCCGTCGGCCTTGGCGATCGTCACGGGGACGCCGGCGGCCGTGGCCGCGCGGACGAAGATGGAGGCGGGTCGGGCGTGAAGGCCCTCGGCCCAGCCGACGTTGACGTGGCGCTCAGCCATGTGTTGCTGCCCTTCCAGGTGTCTCACACTTGTCTAGACCAGTGTCTCATGCCGTCACGGGTGCTCCGTCGGACATACGTCCTGGTCCCGATGGCCGTTCGACCCGTCCTAGCCTGCCCCGGCCCCGGCGGCCGCGCGACCCGTACCCTGGCCCCATGCAGACCGCGTCGGATCAGCAGGATCGGCACGACTACCCCGCCCACTGGGAAGCCGATGTGGTGCTGCGCGACGGAGGGACCGCCCGGATCAGGCCCATCACGGCCGAGGACGCGGACCGGCTGGTCAGCTTCTACGAACAGGTGTCGGACGAGTCGAAGTACTACCGCTTCTTCGCGCCCTATCCGCGGCTGTCCGCCAAGGACGTCCATCGTTTCACCCACCACGACCAGGTCGACCGGGTGGGGCTCGCGGTCACGGTGGGCGGCGAGTTCATCGCGACCGTGCGCTACGACCGCATCGACGAGCGCGGCATGGCCGCCAGCGCGCCCGCCGACGAGGCCGAGGTCGCCTTCCTCGTGCAGGACGCCCACCAGGGCCGCGGTGTGGCCTCCGCGCTCCTGGAGCACATCGCCGCCGTCGCCAGGGAGCGCGGCATCCGCCGCTTCGCCGCCGAGGTGCTGCCCGCCAACACCAAGATGATCAAGGTGTTCACGGACGCCGGCTACCAGCAGAAGCGCAGCTTCGAGGACGGCGTCGTCCGTCTCGAGTTCGACCTGGAGCCCACCGACCGCTCACTCGCGGTGCAGCGCGCCCGTGAACAGCGTGCCGAGGGCCGCTCCGTGCAGCGCCTCCTGACGCCCGGCTCGGTGGCGGTGATCGGCGTGGGGCGGGCCGCGGGCGGCGTGGGCCGCAGCGTCCTGCGCAACCTCAGGGACTCCGGCTTCACCGGGCGGCTTTCCGCGGTGAACAGCGCGTTCGACGAAGAGACCGACGGCCCGGACATCGAAGGGGTGCCGGCGTTCCGCTCCGTCGCGGACATCGAGGAGCCCGTAGACCTCGCGGTGATCGCCGTCCCCGCCGACCGGGTGCCCCAGGTCGTCGCCGAGTGCGGCGAGCGAGGCGTACAGGGCCTCGTGGTGCTCTCCGCCGGGTACGGGGAGAGCGGGCCCGAGGGGCGCGAGCGGCAGCGCGAACTGGTCCGCCAGGCCCGGTCCTACGGGATGCGGATCATCGGCCCGAACGCCTTCGGGGTCATCAACACCGCCCCGCAGATCCGCCTCAACGCCTCGCTGGCCCCGCAGTCGCCCACGCGCGGGCGGATCGGGCTGTTCACCCAGTCCGGCGCGATCGGCATCGCCCTGCTGTCCGGACTGCACCGGCGGGGCGCGGGGCTCTCCACGTTCGTCGGCTCCGGCAACCGCGCGGACGTGTCCGGCAACGACCTCCTCCAGTACTGGTACGAGGACCCGGACACCGACGTCACGCTGATGTACCTGGAGACCATCGGCAACCCCCGCAAGTTCACCCGCCTCGCGCGGCGTTCCGCGACCGCCAAGCCGCTCGTCGTGGTCCAGGGCGCCCGGCACAGCGGCATCGCGCCGACCGGCCACGCCGTGCAGGCCACCCGGCTGCCGCACGCCACGGTCTCGGCCCTGCTGCGCCAGGCGGGCGTCATCCGGGTGGACACCGTCACCGAGATGGTCGACGCGGGGCTGCTGCTCGCGGGCCAGCCGCTGCCCTCCGGGCCCCGGGTCGGCATCCTCGGCAACTCCGAGTCGCTCGGCCTGCTCACGTACGACGCGTGCATCGCCGACGGACTGCGGCCGTTGCCGCCCCGCGACCTCACGACCGGCGCCCTCCCGGCCGACTTCCGCGCGGCGCTCGCCGAGGCGCTCTCGGACGACGGCTGTGACGCGGTGATCGTCAACGCGATCCCCTGGGTGGGCGAGGACGGGGCGACCACCGACCCCGAGACGCTGGCCACGGAGTTGCGGGCGGCCGCCGCGGGGTGCCCCGCGAAACCGGTCGCCGTGGTACACGTGGAGCTCGGCGGGCTCGCCGAGGCACTGGCGGCCGCCACCAGTACCCGTCCGGACGCGCCCGCCCCGGCCTCCGTGCCGGACGCGGGGGGTACGGCAAGGAGGCCCGCCGACCCCGTACCCGCCATGCCCCCGGCCGCCCCCGCCGCCAGGCCCGCGGACCCCGCGGCTCCAGGCGAACCCACGGAATCCGCCGAACCCACCGACCAGTACCGCATTCCGGCCTACCCCGCCGCCGAGCGTGCCGTGCGGGCCCTCTCCGAAGCGGTCAAGTACGCGCAGTGGCGTCGCGAGGCCGACGAGCCGGGCCGGGTGCACGAGTACGACGACATCGACGAGAGCGGGGCCGCCACCCGCATCGAGGAGCTGCTCGCCAAGGACGGCGATCCGCGCGGTGCCACCCTCGCCCCGGACGACGCCGACGAGCTGCTCGCGCGGTACGGCATCCACGTACGGCAGGCGCTGCCCGCGCCCGATCCGGACGCGGCGGTGGCGGCCGCGCGGGCCATCGGCTATCCCGTCGCCCTGAAGACCACCGCCCCGCACCTGCGGCACCGCGCGGACCTCGGCGGGGTCCGCCTCGACCTGACCGGTGAGGAACAACTGCGCCGGGCGTACCAGGAGTTGACCGACCTCTTCGGAGGGCCGGCCGAGTTGCGTCCCGTGGTGCAGGGCATGGTGCCGCGCGGCGTGGACACCGTGGTCCGCGCGGTGATCGATCCGGCGGCCGGCGCGGTGCTCTCGTTCGGCCTCGCCGGCGCCGCCTCCGAGCTGCTCGGCGACACCGCGCACCGCCTCGTCCCCGTCACCGACCGCGAGGCGAACTCCCTGGTCCGATCCATCCGGACCGCGCCACTCCTGTTCGGCTGGCGCGGCTCCGCGCCCGTGGACACACCGGCTCTCGAAGAACTGCTGCAGCGGGTGTCCCGGCTCGTCGACGACCATCCGGAGGTGGTCGGGGTCTCCCTGGAGCCCGTGGTGGTCGCCCAGCGCGGCCTCTCCGTGCTCGGCGCCTCCGTACGGCTCGCGCCCCCGCCCGCCCGCGACGACCTCGGTCCGCGCACCCTTCCGGGGTACTGAGCCGCCCTTTCCGGGTACGGGAGCGTTCCGCTCCCGGCCGGAGGCGGCCACGGGGCACCGTGCGCCCCGCACCGGGCCGTAGGATGGACGGCATGGCAAAGACCGGTACGACGACCCAGGGGCTGCGCGCGGCGATCGAGCGCAGCGGCTACTACCCGGCCCTCGTGGCCGAGGCGGTGGAGGCCGCGATCGGCGGCGAGGCCATCGGGTCCTACCTGGTCCACCAGGAGACGACGTTCGACGCCAACGAAGTGCGCCGGCACGTCACCGTTCTCGTCCTGACCGGCACGCGCTTCATCGTCAGCCACACCGACGAGCAGGCGGCGGACAGCACCTCCCCGACGCCGTACGCGACCACCTCCACCGAGTCGGTCAAGATCGGCCGCATCTCCTCGGTCGTGGTCAGCCGGGTCGTCGCCAACCCGGAGAAGTACGTGCCGGGGACGCCGCCGCGCGAGGTCGTCCTGACCATCGGCTGGGGCGCGGTGTCGCGCATCGACCTGGAGCCCGCGGCCTGCGGCGACCCCAACTGCGAGGCGGACCACGGCTACACGGGCAGTTCGACCGCCGACGACCTCAGTCTCCGCGTCAGCGAGGCGGGCGACGGCCCCGACGCCGTGCGGCAGACCCTCGCCTTCGCCCAGGCACTGTCCGAGGCGACCGCGGACACCGCCCGCTGATGTCCCTGCCTGCCTGGGACGACGTACAACCGCTCGCCCTCGACACCGCCCCGGTGCCCGCGTACGGCACGGGATCGCTGGCCGACCTGCTGCCCACGCTCGTCGCCCACCAGGGCGTCGACGGCTTCACGCCCGCCATCCCCGAGCTGACCCCGGCCGACCGGAACTGCGTCTTCCTGATCGACGGCCTCGGCTGGGAGCAGCTGAAGGCGCACCCGGACGAGGCGCCCTTCCTGAGCTCGCTCCTGGAGAGCTCGCGGGGCGGCACCGGCCTGCCGCTGACCGCAGGCTTCCCCGCCACCACGGCGGCCTCGCTGGCCTCGGTCGGCACGGGGCTGCCGCCCGGCGCGCACGGCCTGCCCGGCTACACCGTCCGCGACCCCGCCACCGGCGAGCTGATGAACCAGCTCCGCTGGCACCCCTGGACGGACCCGCACGCCTGGCAGCCCTACCCCACGGTCTTCCAGCGGGCCCACGAGGCCGGTGTGCACACCGCGCAGGTCTCGTCCCCGACCTTCGAGCACACCCCGCTCACCAAGGTCGCGCTGAGCGGCGGCACCTTCCGCGGCCGGCTCTCCGGTGAGGACCGCATGGACCTCGCCGCGCGGCAACTGGCCGCCGGTGACCGGTCGTTGGTCTACACGTACTACGCGGAAGTGGACGGCAAGGGACACCGCTTCGGCGTCGACTCCGACGCCTGGCGCGGTCAGCTCATGTACGTCGACCGGCTGGCCCAGCGCCTCGCCGAGCAACTGCCGCCGCGCAGTGCCCTCTACGTCACCGCGGACCACGGCATGATCGACATCCCGTTCGACGAGCGGTCCCGCATCGACTTCGACGAGGACTGGGAGCTGCGCGCCGGTGTCGCCCTCCTCGGCGGCGAGGGCCGTGCCCGCCACGTCTACGCGGTGCCCGGTGCCGAGAACGACGTCCTGACGGTCTGGCGCGAGGTGCTCGGCGAGCAGTTCTGGGTGGCCTCCCGCGACGAGGCGATCGAGGCCGGCTGGTTCGGTCCACACATTGATCAACGTGTGTACGGGCGGCTCGGCGACGTCATCGCGGCCGCCCACGACGACGCCGCGATCATCGCCACGGAGCGCGAGCCCAACGAGTCGGCCCTGGTCGGCATGCACGGCTCCATGACCCCCGTCGAGCAGCTCGTCCCGCTCCTCGAAGTACGCTCCTGACCGTCCCCCTCCCTTGTCCCGCACTCCCTTGAAAGGTCCGCGACTTCGCATGCCCGAGCTGGTGTTCTTCTCCGGGACGATGGACTGCGGCAAGTCGACCTTGGCCCTGCAGATCGTCCACAACCGCTCCGCCCGTGGACTCCAGGGCCTGATCTTCGCCCGGGACGACCGCGCGGGGGAGGGCAAGCTGTCCTCGCGCCTCGGCCTGGTGACGGACGCGGTGGAGGCGCGGCCCGGCCTCGATCTGTACGGCCGGGTGGTGGGGGAGTTGTCGCAGGGCGGCCGGGTCGACTACGTGATCGTGGACGAGGCGCAGTTCCTGGCTCCGGAGCAGATCGACCAGCTGGCGCGCGTGGTGGACGACCTCGACCTCGACGTCTTCGCCTTCGGCATCACCACGGACTTCCGCACCAAGCTGTTCCCCGGCGCCCAGCGCCTGATCGAACTGGCCGACCGCCTCGAGACGTTGCAGGTCGAGGCGATGTGCTGGTGCGGGGCGCGGGCCACGCACAACGCCCGTACGGTCGGCGGGCAGATGGTGGTCGAGGGCGAGCAGGTCGTCGTCGGGGACGTCGACCGTACGGCCGAGGAAGTCGGCTACGAGGTGGTGTGCCGACGCCACCACCGCAACCGGATGACGAGCGCGACGGCCCGCGCGGCGGCACTGTCACCGGACGTCCTGCCCGTCGCCTCCGCCTGACGCCGGCACGCCGGACGCGTACACATGTACTCGCGCATACGCATGCACTGACGCATACACATACGCGTGTACACATGTACGCACGCGTACACATGCGCATCTGCCTGTACACGTACGCACGCGCCCCCGCGTCCGGCCGGCGACGCCTTCGGAGGTCAGCCCTCGTCGGCGGTGTGCACGACCGAGAACACCGCGCCCTCCGGGTCCGCCACCGTCGCCGTCCTGCCGTGATCACCGTCGCGCGGCGTCTCGACGACGTGGCCGCCGAGCTCCACCACCCGCTCGACCGCCTCGTCCACGTCGGCGACCTCGAAGTGCGTCATCCAGTGCGGGCCCCGATCGCGCGGCAGTGCCTGGCCCAGGCCGTGCACGGAGGCCACCGGGCGGCCCGCCACGCACATCGTCGCGTGGTCGGCGCCGGAGCCGGCCGAGACGACGGCCTCGTCCGTGCCGAACACGGACTGGTAGAACTTGAGCACGCCCGCGGTCTCCCGGGTCAGCAGTTCGTTCCAGACCGGCGTCCCGGGCCTGCCGAGCACCGCCGTGCCCAGGTGGGCCACGGCCTGCCAGATGCCGAAGACGGCCCCCGTCGGGTCGGAGGCGATGGCCAGCCGACCGGCCTCCTCGCCGGCGTCGAGCGGGCCGACGCCGACCGTGCCACCGCAGTGCCGCACCGCGTCGGCCGTGGCGTCCGCGTCGTCCGACGCCAGGTATGTCGTCCAGGCGATGGGCAGATGACGGTCGGCCGGCAGCCGGCCGATGCCCGCCACCTCGCGGCCGTCGAGATAGGCCCGCACATACGGCCCGAGCTGCTCCGGGCCCGGCCGGAAGTCCCAGCCGAAGAGCGCTCCGTAGAACTCCTGAGTCGCGGTCAGGTCGTGCGTCATCAGGCTCACCCAGCAGGGCGTGCCGGGCCTGCGCCGGCCGGTCCCCGCGCCCTCGCGCCGCGCCTTCCCCAAGGACTCCGACCAGTCCTCACCAGGGGGGACCCCATTCGCCCGCGCCTCGGTCATCGTCACCCTCTCCTCGGCCGTCGTGACGGCCGGTCAGCTACCGCTCTCGAATTGCGCGCCCGATCGCCGCACGACCGCCGCGCGTACCCGCGCCCGTGCAGATGCTCGCACCGCCTGCCGCACCTTGCGTCCCGGCCGCGCCGCGCTGTCCGGCTTCCCGCGGAGGATGCCCGATTTCTGCTTGCTCATCCGTGACCGCGCGAGGACCGGGCGATGTTCATCCGGCGTACAGGGTGTGCATGGTTCCGTACGCCCCGTGTTCGGTGTGGCCCGGCCGAGCAGGGTAGCCGGACCTTGGCGACACGACCACCCCGTACGCAAGGATGGGCCCATGAATCCCATCATCTCCGCATCCCAACTCGCGGGCGAGCTGGCGGGCCAGAACCCGCCGGTCCTTCTCGACGTCCGCTGGCAGCACCAGGGCTCCCAGCGCTCCGCCTACGAAGAGGGCCACATTCCGTCGGCCGTCTTCATCGATCTGGACGCCGACCTGGCGGGTGCCGCGGGCTCGGCCGGCCGGCACCCCCTGCCCGATCTGGATCGGTTCGGCGCCGTGATGCGCGCGGCGGGGGTCTCGGCGGACCGCGACGTGGTCGTGTACGACGGTGGCCAGAACTGGGCGGCGGCGCGGCTGTGGTGGATGCTGCGCTGGACGGGGCACGCGTCCGTACGCGTCCTGGACGGCGGCCTCGATCTGTGGACCGGTCCCCTGGAGCAGGGGCCCGGCGAGGCACCCGCGGAGGGCACCTTCGAGCCGGAGCCGAACAGTACCGACCTGCTTGACGCGGACTCGGCCGCGGCCCTGGCCCGTTCCGGTCTGCTCCTGGATGCCCGCGCGGGCGAGCGCTACCGCGGCGAGGTCGAGCCGATCGACAGCGTGGCCGGGCACATCCCGGGGGCGGTGTCGGCGCCGACCACGGAGAACGTCGCGGAGGACGGCCGCTTCAAGCCCGCCGCCGAACTCGCCGACCGCTTCAAGGCGCTGGGCGCGTCCGACACGTCGGAGATCGGCGTCTACTGCGGCTCGGGGGTCTCGGGCGCCCACGAGGTGCTCGCGCTCGCGGTGGCCGGAATCCCGGCCTCCCTCTACGTCGGCTCCTGGTCGGAGTGGTCGGCCGACTCCGCGCGTCCCGTGGCGACGGGCCCGGACCCGCAGTAGCGCTTGCGGCAAGGCGCATCGGCGCGCACATACGGAGAGGGGGTCCCCACCAGGTCGGTGGGGACCCCCTCTCCGTAAGCGCTGTTGCCGTAAGCGCAGTCTCCGTAGGCGCTGCCTTCGCGAACACGCCTCCCCAGGCGCTGTCCCTCGGACCGCCCCGGCCGGCTACTCCTGCTTCTTGCGGCGCGTGCCGAAGACGATCTCGTCCCAGCTGGGCACCGCCGCGCGGCGTCCCGGCCGCACGCCGTCGGCCTCGGCCTGCCGGTCCGTGGAGCCGACGAGGCGGTCCCGGTGACTGGCCACCGAGCGCGGCATGAGCACGTCCGCGTAGGCCGCTCCGGCGCCCGCCGAGGCCGCGGGCGGCTCCTCGGCGTCCGGCTCCTGCTCATCGGGCTCGTCCTGGGCGGCCGGCGGCAGTTCCGTGGTGGCAGCGGACGTCGGGCGCTCGGGCACGACCATGTCGCCGCGGAAGCTGGGCACCGCCTCCAGGAGGCTCGTCAGGGAGTCGCGCTCCTGCTCGGCGATCGCGGAGCCGGCGCCGGTGGCGCCCTCCTCCGGCGGATCGGCCGGCGGGGCGGGAATGCTCGGACGCTCCAACTGGCGTTCGAGGGCGCGGTCGAGCGGCCGGTCCGCCGGGCGGTCCCGGGGCAGTCGGGCGATGCGCGGCACGAACGGGAAGCTGGGCTCGGGCGCGGAGATGTCGTCCGTCTCGCCGATCAGCGAACGGGCCTCGTCGTCCACGGCCTGGACGAGCCGCCGGGGCGGGTCGTACGTCCAGCTCGCGGAGTGCGGCTCGGTCGCGACGCGGTAGACGAGCAGGACTTCCCAGGTGCCGTCGTCACGGCGCCAGGAGTCCCACTGGACGGTGTCCTTGTCGACGCCCCGCATCATCAGCCGCTCCTGCACGGCCTCGCCGAGCTGGGGCCCGGTGTTCTCGCCGGGGCGGCGGACGGGGGTCTTTCTGGCACGCTCCGCCATGAAGGCGCGCTCCGCGAGGACGGGTCCTTCGAAGCGGCGGACGCGATCGACGGGGATGCCGGCGAACTGGGCCACTTCTTCCGCGCTGGCGCCGGCACGTATCCGTGCCTGGATGTCGCGCGGGCGGAGGTGGCTCTCCACCTCGATCTCGATCTGTCCGAGTCGGGGCCGGTCGCCGCGGACGGCCGCACGCAGCCGCTCGTCGATCGGAAGCGTGTACTCCGTGCTGTCCGCAGCCTTCAGCACCAGCCGTGTGCCGTCGTTGCTGACGGCCACGACACGCAGTTCGGGCATGGGGACCTCCCGGGTGGTGCCTGCCGACGTCACGTGCGTCGCTGCTTCCGCTAGTCGAGTGTGGCCTGCCCGGGTGCAGCCTGCCACAACCTTGCCGAGTTGCCCGGCGTGTCGGGCATGGGCCCTGGATCGCCGTTATGGCACGGTTACCTTTTTCGCAACGCTAAGTGACGATGTTCGTCACCCTGTGCAGCGAGCCCCCCACCCGGCGGTCCTGGAAGGCCCCGGGCACCCTGGCGGGAGACCGGACCCAGGGCTCGCAACAGTACTCCATTCGGGCCATGTGGGTGGACCGCCGCGCCGCCGAACTTCTCGTACCGGACGGGAGTTGGCCCCCGCCTCCGCTGTGCCGCGCCCGCGCGCGGGTGGCGCACTTCACTGAATGTCCCGAACCGGAACTAAACACTTCGCCCATACGTCCCTGTCTCGTGTAGTCAGTTGAGAAAGGTCGAGAAAGGCAGGCAAGGGTCGGAGATGCGTGAAAAGCCGGATTCCGGCAAGGAGTCGAAGGACCAGCCGAAGGGCCAGGAGGAGCCGGGCGAGAAGCGGCGCCTGGATCTGAGTCTGCCGCAGGTGGCGGGGAGCGCCATCGCCGCGGTCGTGGCGGCGAAGCTCGCCTCGAACCTCGGTGTCTACGGGACGATCCTCGGCGCCGGTGTCGTGAGCGCCATCGCGACCTGTGGCGGCACCGTCTTCCAGCACTTCTTCAAGCGTACGGGCGAGCAGATACGTGACGTCACGGTGCAGGCCAAACCGAGGGCGCGGCAGGTCCCGGTGACCGCGGCGACGCCGGTGCCCGAGACGTTCAGATCGCCCGCGTACACGGGAGCCGTGCGGGCCACCGGGCCCGTGACCACGACCTGGGGGCGGCCGCAGCCGGCGGAGGGCACGGCCGAAGCGGAGGCGACCACGCTGCTGCCGACCACCGAGGAGGCGGACCCCACCACGGTGCTGCCCGCCGCGGGTACGGACCCCACCACCGTGCCGCCCGCCGCCGGGGACGGCGACGCGACGACGATGCTGCCCGCCGCGGCGCCCGGCGCGGACGCCGAGCGGACCCAGCTGCTCGGGGCGGTCGACGCCACCCGGGCGGTGCCGCGCGACGACGCCACCCGTGTGCTCCGCACCACGGGACCTGGCGGCGCGGCTCCGGACCCGACACCGACGACCGCCTTCGCGCCGCCGTCGCTCCCACCGGAGGAGTACACGGCCGGCACCACACACCGCTCACAGGTCCGCAGCTGGAAGCGGCCGTTGATCGCCGCGGCCGTCGTGTTCGGCGTCTCGATGGCGGGGATCACCACATACGAGGTGGTCTCCGGGGCGAACCTGAGCGGCGGCGAGGGCACCTCGATCGGCAACGGCTTCTCGGGGCACAACTCCTCGCCGAAGAGGCAGTCGACGCCGTCCGACGACGAACCCTCCGGTGAGCCCTCGGACAACGGCACCCCGAGCACGGGTGACGGTTCCCAGAAGGGCGACGGCAACGGCACGCAGGACCCGGACGGGACCGGCCGGACCCCGGGGAGCGGCAACGGCAACGGCACCGGCTCCCAGGACGACCCGGACAAGGGCACGGGCACGGACACCGACAAGGACAACGGCTCCGACTCCGGAGACGACGGTTCCAAGACGGATCCGACCCCCACGCCCACCCCGCCGACCCCGACGCCCACGCCGTCCGACGGCGGCGGATCGGGCGCCGGTGACAACGCCAAGGAGGGCGCGACGCCCACTCCGTAGGAGACGGCCGCTTCCCGGAGCGTGGTCAGGCGCCCAGGACCCGCCGCAGGTAGTCGTTGCCGAACAGGCGGTCCGGGTCGAGGCGGTCGCGCAGGGCCGTGAACTCGCCGAAGCGGGGGTAGGCCCCGGCGAAGTACTCCGCGTCGCGGGTGTGCACCTTGCCCCAGTGCGGCCGTCCCTCGTGCGCGGTGAAGATCCGCTCCGCGGCCGCGAAGTACGCCTGGTAGGGCGTGCCGCGGTACATGTGGACGGCGATGTACGCGCTCTCCCGGCCCGAGGCCGTGGAGAGCGCGATGTCGTCCGCGGGGGCGGTGCGCACCTCCACGGGGAAGCTGACGCGCAGCGGGGAGCGGTCCACCATCGCCTTCAGCTCGCGCAGCGTCTCCACGAGGGCCGCGCGCGGCACGGCGTACTCCATCTCCATGAACCGCACGCGGCGCGGGCTGGTGAAGACCTTGTAGGGGATGTCCGTGTACGTCCGCGCGGAGAGCGCCTTGCTGGAGATCTTCGCGATCCCGGGAATGGCCGCGGGCACGGCCCGGCCGAGGGAATTGACCACCTGGAAGAGGCCGTTGGAGAGCAGTTCGTCCTCTATGAAGGCGCTGATCCTGCTGGGCGGCGCCGCGGGGCCCTGGCTGCGGTTGTTGCGCTTGGTGTTGCAGTTGCCGGTGTGCGGGAACCAGTAGAACTCGAAGTGCTCGTTCTCGGTGACGAGCGCGTCGAAGTCCTCGGTGACCCGGTCGAAGGTCATCGGCTCCTCACGGGCGGTGAGGAAGAAGACCGGCTCCACGGCGAAGGTGATGGCGGTGATGACGCCGAGCGCGCCGAGCCCTATGCGGGCGGCGGCGAAGACGTCGGGGTTCTCGTCGGCGGAGCAGGTCAGGACCGTGCCGTCCGCGGTGACCAGTTCCAGGCCCGTGATCTGGGCGGCGATCGAGGCCGAGTCGCGGCCCGTGCCGTGCGTCCCGGTGCTGACGGCGCCGGAGACGGTCTGCTCCATGATGTCGCCCATGTTCGTGAGCGACAGGCCCTCCCGCGCGAGCGCCGCGTTCAGGCGCTTCAGCGGGGTGCCGGCCTCCACGGTGACCGTGCCCGCCGCGCGGTCGATGCCGCGGATGCCGGTGAGCAGGTCGGGACGGAGCAGGAGGCCGTCGGTCACGGCGGTGGCGGTGAAGGAGTGACCCGAGCCGACCGGCTTCACCTTCAGGCCGTCCTCCTTGGCCCGGCGCACGGCCGCGGCCACTTCGTCGACCGAGGCGGGAGTGGCCTCACGGACCGGCCGCGCGGTCACGTTCCCCGCCCAGTTACGCCACGTCGCTGTGCTCTTCCCGCTGCCCGTGCCCGTACTCATGGGTCCCTCCCCGTCGCGGAACCGGCCGCTTCAGCCGGCGATATCCCAGGAAGCCGACCGCGACCGCGACGGCCCCGGACACCCCCGGCACCGCGTACCCGGCGTCCGGACCGGCGGCGTCGATGACCCAGCCGGCCGCGGAGGAGCCGAGCGCGACGCCGACCGCGAGCCCGGTGCTCACCCAGGTCATGCCCTCGGTCAGTTTCGCGCGTGGTACGTGCTGCTCGACGAGGGCCATCGTCGTGATCATCGTCGGTGCGATGGAGAGGCCCGCCACGAACAGCGCCACGGCCAGCAACGGAAGGTTCCCGACCAGTTGAAGCGGGATCATACTCACGGCCATCGCACAGACACCCAGCAGCCACCGCGGGGCCGGCGCCCCCTTGAAGTGCAGCAGTCCGAAGGCGGCACCGGCCAGGCAGGAGCCGAGCGCGTAGACGGCGAGGACCAGGCTGGCCGCGGACTTGTGGCCCTGGTCCTCCGCGTACGCCACGGTGACCACGTCGATCGAACCGAAGATCGCGCCGGTCGCGACGAAGGTGGCGACGAGGACCTGGAGCCCCACCGAGCGCAGCGCCGACTCCTTGGTGTGGTGTTCGTGCGGGTGCGGCACCGGTTCGGTGGCCCGCTGGGAGGTCAGCCAGAAGACGCCGACGGCGAGGAAGACGCCGGCGAGCAGCGGTCCGGCCTCGGGGAACCACACGGTCGAGAGCCCGATCGAGATGATCGGCCCGAAGATGAAACAGGCCTCGTCGACCACCGACTCGAAGGAGTACGCGGTGTGCAGTTGCGGGGTGCCCCGGTAGAGCGCCGCCCAGCGCGCCCGGATCATCGAGCCCACGCTCGGCACGCAGCCGACCAGGGCGGCGAAGACGAACAGCGTCCAGTCGGGCGTCTCGAACTTCGCGCAGAGCAGCAGCCCGGCGACGGCGGCCAGGGAGACCAGCGTCGCGGGCCGCAGCACCCGGCGCTGGCCGTGCCGGTCCACGAGCCGGGAGATCTGCGGGCCGATCGCGGCGGCCGACAGGGCGACCGTCGCCGACAGGGCGCCCGCGAGGCCGTAGCGCCCGGTGAGCTGCGACACCATGGTCACGATGCCGATGCCCATCATCGACAGCGGCATACGGCCGAGGAAACCGGCCCCGGCGAAGGCTTTGGTGCCGGGGGCGGCGAAGATGGCGCGGTAGGGGCTGGGCACGGGAAACTCCGCTGGGGCTCCGGGCGGCATCCGAGGGCGGAGGCTCCGGGTAAGGCGTAAAGATGGCTGATACAGCTTACGGCCGCGGGGCGGATCCGCACACCGGGTTTTCCGATCGGCGGAGGCCGTTTTCCGGCTGTCGGTGGCGGGTGGCAGGATCGGATGCATGTCCGATGCGCTGGATTCGACTCCCTATGACGCCCTGCTGTTGCTCTCGTTCGGTGGCCCGGAGGGCCCGGACGACGTCGTCCCGTTCCTGGAGAACGTGACGCGCGGGCGCGGCATCCCCACGGAGCGGCTGAAGGAGGTGGGGCAGCACTACTTCCTGTTCGGCGGGGTCAGCCCGATCAACGACCAGAACCGCGAGCTGCTCGACGCCCTGCGCAAGGACTTCGCGGAGCACGGCCTGGACCTGCCGGTGTACTGGGGCAACCGCAACTGGGCGCCGTATCTGACCGACACCCTGCGCGAGATGACCGCCGACGGCCGCCGCCGCGTCCTGGTCCTCGCCACCAGCGCGTACGCCTCGTACTCGGGCTGCCGCCAGTACCGCGAGAACCTCGCGGAGTCCCTCGCCGTCCTGGCGTCCGAGGGCCTGGAGCCGCCGAAGGTCGACAAGCTCCGCCACTACTTCAACCACCCGGGTTTCGTCCGCCCCATGATCGACGGCGTCCTGACGTCGCTCTCCGAACTTCCCGAGGACGTACGGGAGGGCGCGCACCTGGCCTTCACCACGCACTCCATCCCGACCGCCGCCGCGGACACCTCGGGTCCGGTGCCGGAACACGGCGAGGGCGGCGCGTACGTCCGTGAGCACCTGGACGTGGCCCGGCTGATCGCCGAGGCCGTCCGCGAGGAGACCGGCGTCGCGCACCCCTGGCAGCTCGTCTACCAGTCGCGCAGCGGCGCCCCGCACATCCCGTGGCTCGAGCCGGACATCTGCGACCACCTGGAGGAGCGGCACGCCGCAGGCGTCCCCGCCGTGGTCATGGTCCCCATCGGCTTCGTCTCGGACCACATGGAGGTCCTGTACGACCTCGACACCGAGGCGGAGGCCAAGGCGGCGGAGCTGGGGCTTCCGGTGCGCCGCTCGGCGACCGTCGGCGCCGACCCGCGGTTCGCCGCAGCCATCCGGGAACTGGTCCTGGAGCGGGCCGCCGCGGAGAGCGGCGCGCCCGTCACCCCCTGCGCCCTGGGCTCCCTCGGCGCGAGCCACGACCTGTGCCCGGTGGGCTGCTGTCCCGCCCGCACCCCCAAGCCCGCGGCCGCGGGCGCCGACAGCCCGTACGCGTGAGGACCCCCAAGTGAGCGCCGTGACCGACCCGACCGACCCGACCGACCTCAAGGCGGAACTGCTCCGCGTCGCCCTGGAGGCCGCGCACCGCGCCGGGGCCTTCCTGCGCGACGGCCGCCCCGACGACCTCGGCGTGGCCGCCACCAAGTCCAGCGCCGTGGACGTCGTCACCGAGATGGACATCGCCTCCGAGAAGCTGATCACCGGCTTCCTGGCCGAGCACAGGCCGGCCGACGGGGTGCTCGGCGAGGAGGGCGCGAGCTGTGAGGGCAGCAGCGGGATCCAGTGGGTCGTCGACCCCATCGACGGCACCGTCAACTACCTGTACGGGCGCCCCGACTGGTCCGTGTCCATCGCCGCCCGCAAGGACGGCGAGACGCTCGTCGGGGTCGTGCACGCCCCGATGCGCGGGGAGACCTGCCGCGCGGTGCTCGGCGAGGGCGCCCACATCAACGACGAGCCCGCCCGCGTGCGCCCCGCGCCCGCCCTCGACCAGGCGCTGGTCGGCACCGGCTTCGGGTACATCACCGAGCGCCGCGTCCAGCAGGCCGAGGTCGCCCGGCAGCTGATCCCGCGGGTGCGGGACATCCGGCGGGCCGGCTCGGCCGCGATCGACCTGTGCGACGTGGCGGCCGGCCGGCTCGACGCGTACTACGAGCGCGGTCTCAACCCCTGGGACTTCGCGGCCGGCGAGCTCGTCGCCCGGGAGGCGGGCGCGCTGACCGGTGGCCGCCCCGGAGAGGCCCTCTCGGGCGAGCTGGCCGTCGCGGCCCCGCCCGTCCTCTTCGAGACGCTCCAGGGCCTCCTGGAGGACCTCGGCGCCTGGCACGACTGACCCCCGCCGAGGCCCACCGGCCCACTGGCGCGGTCCGCACGCGGAAGGGCCCCGACACCTCGTCCCACAGGTGTCGGGGCCCTTCGCGCGTATGTTCCGGGGTGGCGGTCAGGCCTGCAGAGCGCCCACCTCGACGCCGTGCTCGGCCGCGAGGCGGTGAAGATCCTCCAGCTCCGCCAGCTCGACCTCGGCAAGGAAGTCGTCGCCCGTCTCACGGGCCTTCGTGAGGTCGGACTCCGTGGCCTTTATGCGCTGCAGGAGACCTGCGGTGAATGCGTCCATGGTTGCGCCCCCTCGGCTGGGTCGTGGGTCGTCGGCACGGGGTGTGCCTCAAAGAAGGGGCGATCACGTCTCAAGCCGCTCTGCGGAAAGCAGTTTGGGCGTGCCACATACAAAGCGTGATCGCGGGTGTAAAGCCGTCCTCCCCTCGCTCCCTTCCGCAGAAACCTCAACCACCGGAGAAAATCCGGCATTCCCCGCTCCGGACGCGATGACAGGCCGTCTTACAGCCGGTTTATGGCCGAAAGGGGCAGGATGGAGCCCTACCCCCGAGAGACCGACACACAGACCTGCCCGCAAGGGGCACAGAGGAAGGACAGCGACGTGCGCGTACTCGTCGTCGAGGACGAGCAGCTGCTCGCCGATGCGGTGGCCACCGGACTGCGCCGGGAGGCCATGGCCGTCGACGTCGTGTACGACGGAGCGGCGGCCCTGGAGCGCATCGGCGTCAACGACTACGACGTCGTCGTGCTCGACCGGGACCTCCCGCTCGTCCACGGCGACGACGTCTGCCGCAAGATCGTCGAGCTCGGCATGCCGACCCGCGTCCTGATGCTCACCGCGTCGGGCGACGTCAGCGACCGCGTCGAGGGCCTGGAGATCGGCGCCGACGACTACCTCCCCAAGCCCTTCGCGTTCAGCGAGCTCACGGCACGCGTGCGTGCCCTCGGCCGGCGCACCAGCGTGCCGCTGCCGCCCGTCCTGGAGCGCGCCGGGATCAAGCTCGACCCCAACCGCCGCGAGGTCTTCCGCGAGGGCAAGGAGATCCAGCTGGCTCCCAAGGAGTTCGCCGTCCTCGAAGTGCTGCTGCGCAGCGAGGGCGCCGTGGTCTCCGCGGAGCAGCTCCTGGAGAAGGCCTGGGACGAGAACACCGACCCGTTCACGAACGTCGTCCGGGTGACCGTCATGACGCTGCGCCGCAAGCTCGGCGAGCCCGCCGTCATCGTGACGGTGCCGGGCTCCGGCTACCGGATCTGACCCCCGGTGGCCGCGACCCCGGCGCCACCAGGAGCGCCCCCGAAACCCACGTGGGACCCGCGGAAGGTCGAACCGCCCTATCCCTGGCTGCGCCCCACCATCCGCATACGCCTCACCCTGCTCTACGGCGGGATGTTCCTGATCGCGGGCATCTTGCTGCTCTCGATCATCTATCTGCTCGCCGCCCAGGCGCTGAACGTGGGCAGTGAGCTGCCCTTCACCGTCACCGGCAACAGCCAGGTGAGCAGCAGCACCTGCGCGAGCTTCCACGGGCTGCCCGAGCGGCCCTCCGAGGTGCAGCTCAACGACGCCCTCAACGAGTGCGTCAACCAGGTGCGCCAGCACGCCCTGGACAATCTGCTCAGCCGTTCGCTGCTCGCCCTGCTCGGTCTCGCCGTGATCGCGTTCGCCTTCGGCTACGCGATGGCGGGCCGCGTGCTCTCGCCGCTCGGCCGCATCACGCGCACCGCGCGCCGGGTGGCCGGCACCGACCTGTCGCGCCGTATCGAGCTGGACGGGCCCGACGACGAGCTGAAGGAGCTCTCGGACACTTTCGACGAGATGCTGGACCGCCTGGAGCGGGCCTTCACCGCCCAGCAGCGGTTCGTGGGCAACGCCTCGCACGAGCTGCGCACGCCCTTGGCGATCAACCGCACGCTCTTGGAGGTGTCGCTCTCCGACCCGGGAGCGCCGCCCGAGCTTCATCAGCTCGGCAAGACCCTGCTCGCCACCAACGAGCGCAGCGAGCAGCTCGTGGAGGGCCTGCTGCTGCTCGCCCGCAGCGACAACCAGATCGTGGAGCGCAAACCGGTCGACCTCGCCGAGGTCGCCGACCGCGCCGTCGACCAGGTGCGCGCCGAGGCCGACGCGAAGGGCGTGGAGATCCGCGGGGAACGCGCTCCGGCCGTCGTGCAGGGCAATGGCGTCCTCCTGGAGCGGATCGCCCTGAACCTCGTGCAGAACGCCGTCAGGTACAACGTGCCGGACGCGGGCTGGGTCGAGGTCACCACGGAGGCTCAGCACGGTCAGGCGGTCCTGGTGGTGTCGAACACGGGCCCGGTGGTGCCCGCGTACGAGATCGACAACCTCTTCGAGCCGTTCCGGCGGCTGCGGACCGAGCGGACGGGCAGCGACAAGGGCGTCGGTCTCGGCCTGTCGATCGCCCGGTCGGTGGCGCGCGCCCACGGGGGCCGTATCATCGCGGAGCCGCGCGAGGGGGGAGGGCTCGTGATGCGAGTCACCCTTCCTCTCTGAGATGCTGCCGCGGACGCGCCGCGATGTTCGCTTTGCGCGGAATTTTCTGGACCTGTTCCCGGAGATTTCGTGTGTGATCGATCACAGGGGCGAATTTTCGGCCATCTACTCTCTGTGATCGTGAAAGTCGTCGGAAAGCCGGGAAAATCCGGGTTTTCGGGGGTCTTGATCACGGGAAGTACACGGGGTGGCGCCTGTGAAGTGCGACATTCGGACCGTGTACGGTCCCGATCGCCATCCAAACCGATCACCTCTTCAGGGGTGCGGTTGGGTGTCGATTGAGTAACAGACCTTGATGTGAGGCAAAATCTCCGCCTCAGGTCGGGCACAAGTCCGGCCTCTCACGCGTTACGAGCGCTGAGACACCGCAGACACCCAGAGGGGGAGAGCGACATGGCAACGGACTACGACACCCCACGTAAGACCGACGATGACGTCAACGAGGACAGCATCGAGGAACTCAAGGCACGGCGGAACGACAAGTCGACCTCGGCTGTCGACGTCGACGAGTTCGAGGCCGCAGAAGGCCTCGAACTGCCCGGCGCCGACCTTTCCAACGAGGAGCTCGCGGTCCGCGTGCTCCCGAAGCAGCAGGACGAGTTCACCTGCATGAGCTGCTTCCTGGTGCACCACCGCAGTCAGCTGGCCCGCGAGAAGAACGGCCAGCCGATCTGCCGCGACTGCGACTGAGGCGGGGTCGGCCGTGACTGGCTCGACCCCGTCCTGGAAGCGCCGCTTCCGCAAGCGCGGAGCGGACACGGCCGGCGTCCCGGACGCCGGTGTGCGTGACGACGAGCGGGGCTCTTCCGAGCCCGGAGCAGCCTCGCTCGAGCCGGCGGACGCCCCTGGGGCGCTGCCGGACGAGACGGCGGCCGGCAAGGCGCCCAGGACCGCCCGGAAGACGGGCGAGGCCGGTGAGGCCGGGTCCAGGGGCCGCGTTGCCGCCGTCACGAGCGGAGTGCTGCACGGCGTGCGCAAGGGCGGACGCGGTGCCAAGGCCGGCCTCGGCCATCTCGCCGACCGGCTCATCGAGAACGCCCCGCGGGTCCCGGTCCGCGATCTGGCGACCCTCCGCAAGCAGTTCCCGGGTCTCGGCCCCGAGCAGCTCGCGGACAAACTCGTCGCGGGCGCCGCCAACGCCACGTCCACCGTGGGCGCGGGCGTGGGGGCCGCCGCGATGCTGCCGGTGCCGCCCGCGATGCCCGCCGAGCTCGCGGCGGAGATCACCGGCGTCGCCGCCATAGAGCTGAAGCTCATCGCCGAGCTGCACGAGGTCTACGGCCGCAGGCCCGAGGGCAACCTCAAGCAGCGCAGCACGGCCTATCTGAACTCCTGGTCGGAGGAGCGTGGCATCGATGTCACCAAACCGGCCACCTTCAACACCGCCCTCGGCGGCCAGATGAAGCGCGAGCTGCGCCAGCAGATCATGAAGCGGATGGTCCGGAACCTCCCGAACCTCATGCCCTTCATGGTGGGCGCCGCGGTCGGAGCGGTCATGAACCGCCGCGACACCAGGAAGCTGGCCGAGCGGATCCGCCGGGACCTGCGCAAGACCCAGGTGCCCTGGGACGCGCTGCCGGAGCTACCGCCCCTGGAGAAGCCGGACGATCCTCTGCGGGTGGGGGAGGTACCCCGGGAGCTGGGGCGCTGATCCCGTCCGGTCCAGCGCCCTACGCGCTCTCGCGCACCGACTTCAGCGCCGCCGCCAGCTCTTCCGGGTGGCGTGTGGAGACGTACACGTACGGGGTGGGGTCCTCGGGGTCCGTGATGTCCACGCGCAGGGCCGTGGGGATGTAGGCGCGCAGCAGCATGTAGGCGCGCGGGTCCGCCTTGTACGTGCGCCAGGCGCGCGTCTCCTCGCCCGTCAGGACCTCCGCGTCACCGAGGGCCGACACCGGGATCTTCGCGTCCCCCGCGACCAGCGAGCCCGCCACCACCCGGATCCGCACCGCGCCGTACGCGCTGGTGACGACCGCTGCCACAGCCGTGCCGCCGACCAGGCCGCCGAGCAGCGGCAGCGTGCCGAACGGCAGCAGGATCAGGGCCATCGCGACGCCCACCAGGACCGACGTGAACCACCACGAACGGGGCGCGGTCAGGCGTTCTTCATAAGGCTGCATGCGACCAAGCTTGGCACGGTGCGGTCGCCGCGCTGACGCGGAGGTAAGGTCTGCGCCTGTGAGTGGTACATCTGCAGCTCTGAAGCCCCCGGCCGACGCGACAGCGCCCGTCCGTCACCCCGACGCGCCCGCTCCCGGCGAGCTGATCGGCGCCCACTACGAACACTGTTTCGGCTGTGGCGAGGGCCAGGCACACGGACTGCATCTGGCGGCACGGGCGGGCGAGGGCGTGGCCATCACCGCCGAGTTCACCGTGCGCGAGGCGCACCAGGGCGCCCCGGGCCTCGCCCATGGCGGCGTCCTCGCCACCGCGCTCGACGAGACGCTCGGCTCGCTGAACTGGCTGCTGCGGGTGATCGCGGTGACCGGACGCCTCGAGACCGACTTCGTGCGGCCGGTGCCGCTGGGCACCGTGCTGTTCCTGGAGGCCGAGGTCACCGCCGTCGCCGGCCGGAAGATCTACTCGACCGCCACCGGCCGGATCGGCGGCCCCGAGGGGCCGGTCGCGGTCCGCGCCGACGCCCTCTTCATCGAGGTGAAGGTCGACCACTTCATCGACAACGGCCGCCAGGAAGAGATCCAGGCCGCCATGAACAACCCGGACCAGGTCCGGCGTGCCCGCGCTTTCGAGGTGAACCCGTGACGTCCCCCCACGAGCTGAACGTACTGATCAGGCGCGTCGACCCCGACGTGCCGCTGCCGGCGTACGCGCAGCCCGGCGACGCGGGGGCCGATCTGCGCACGACCGAATCCCGTGAACTCGCGCCGGGTGAACGAGCGGTGCTGCCGACCGGGGTGTCCATCGCGCTCCCCGAGGGGTACGCGGCCTTCGTGCACCCCCGTTCGGGGCTCGCGGCCCGCTGCGGTGTCGCTCTGGTGAATGCCCCGGGGACGGTGGATGCCGGGTACCGTGGAGAGATCAAGGTGATCGTGGTGAATCTCGACCCGCGCGAGAGCGTGCGGTTCGAGCGCTTCGACCGGATTGCCCAACTGGTCGTCCAGCAGGTCGAGAAGGTTCGCTTCCAGGAGGTGGCGGAGCTTCCCGCATCGGCGCGGGCCGAGGGGGGCTTCGGGTCCACCGGTGGCCATGCTGCCGTGGGCGTCGGCTCGGGCGTGAGCTCGGTCGAACAAACGGGTGGGAATCGATACGCATCGGTCGTATCCGACCGGGAAGGACAGTGACGTGTTCGGACGTCGCAAGAAGGACAGTGCCGCCGAGGATGCGGCGGGCGCGGACGAGCAGGTCGTCGACGGCGTGGACAGCGATGACTCCGCTGGCTCCGGCGCCGCGCGCTCGCGCGTGAGGCTCGAGCCCGAGCCCCGTCCCGACGGCCCCTGGGATCTCTCGGAGGTCCGTGAGCCCGGCGAGGGCCGGGTGGACCTCGGCGGCCTCTTCGTGCCGGGCGTCGAGGGCATGGAGCTGCGGGTGGAGGTCGCGGGCGACGCGATCGTCGCGGCCACCGTCGTGCTCCAGGACAGCGCCATCCAGCTCCAGGGCTTCGCCGCCCCGAAGAAGGAGGGCATCTGGGGCGAGGTCCGCGAGGAGATCGCCTCGGGCATCACCCAGCAGGGCGGTGTCATCGACGAGGTCGAGGGCCCCCTCGGCTGGGAGCTGCGCGCCCAGGTGCCGGTGCAGCTGCCCGACGGCACGGGCGGTGTGCAGGTGGTGCGCTTCATCGGCGTCGACGGGCCGCGCTGGTTCCTGCGCGGTGTGATCTCCGGCCAGGGCGCGGTGCAGCCGCAGGCCGCGGGTCTGCTCGAGCAGATCTTCCGGGACACGGTCGTCGTGCGCGGCGAGGGCCCGATGGCGCCCCGCGACCCGATCGTCCTGAAGCTGCCGGACGACGCTCAGATGGTCGCCGAGAACGTCCAGCAGGAGCAGCAGGAGGGCTCGCGCTTCTCCGGTGGCATGGGGCAGCTGCAGCGCGGCCCCGAGATCACCGAGGTGCGCTGACCGCTCCTCGCACCTCCTTGTGGCCCGCGGCGGCACCGGTTCATCCGGTGCCGCCGCGGGCCATATGTGTGTACGCCCGTGCGGTGCGCGGGTTCTCCGACGCCAGGTCTTGACGGACACATGGTCCGTACCTATGGTCACGGGCCAACGCGCGTGTTCATAAAGGCGCTTGACGTTCACATACGAGAACCCGAGCTCTCTCATACGAGAACGGATGGTCACCCCCCCCATGCCGTACGCCCCCATCCCCGCACGCCCCCGCCACCGCCGCAGAGGCCGCCTCTTCGCCGCAGCGGCCGCCGTCGCGGCGGTCACCGCCCTGCTCGCCGGATTCACCGCCTGGCCCGGTGCCGAGCGGGCCGAGGCCGCCCCCTCGACGTTCGTCCACCCCGGAGTCACCGTCTCCCGCGGCCAGTTGGACTTCACCCGCGAGAAGGTCGACGCGGGCGCCCAGCCCTGGAAGTCCGCCTACGACCAGATGATGGGCAGCAAGTACGCCTCCCTCTCGCGCACCCCCAAGCCCCGCGCGGTGGTGGAGTGCGGCTCGTACTCCGACCCGAACTACGGCTGCACCGACGAGCGCGAGGACGCGATAGCCGCGTACACCACCGCACTCGCCTGGTACATCACGCGCGACGAGCGGTACGCGAAGAAGTCCATCGAGCTGATGGACGCCTGGTCGGCCACCCTCAAGGACCACACCAACAGCAACGCGCCGCTGCAGACCGGCTGGGCCGGCTCCAGCTGGCCGCGCGCCGCCGAGATCATCAAGTACACGTACACGGGGAACTGGGCCGACTCGGGCCGCTTCGCGACCATGTTGCGCACCGTCTACCTCCCCGAGATCATCAACGGCTCCCACTCCAACGGGAACTGGGAGCTGTCGATGATGGAGGCCGCCGTCGGCATCTCCGTCTTCCTGGAGGACAAGGCGTCGTACGACAAGGCGATGGCGACCTTCCGCACGCGCACGGCCGCCTACGTCTACCTCGCCTCCGACGGCGCGCTGCCCAAGACCGTGCCCGGCCAGCACCTCGACACCCGCGACAAGATCGTCAAGTACTGGCAGGGCCAGGGCACGTTCACCACCGGCCTCACCCAGGAGACCTGCCGCGACTTCACCCACACCGGGTACGGCCTCTCCGCGATCTCCCACGTGGCCGAGACCAGCCGCATCCAGGGCCAGGACCTCTACGGCACGGACGTCGGCGAGCGGCTGCGCCAGGGGCTCGGCTTCCAGGCCAGGTACGAGCTGGGTGAGGCACCCCCGGCCTCGCTCTGCGGGGGCACCGTCCACCGCGACCTCGGACCCGTCACCGAAGTCGGCTACAACGCCCTCGCCGGCCGCCTCGGCCATGCCATGAGCAACACCCAAAAGCTCACGGAACGCAACCGTCCGGCGGGCTCCAACAACCTCTTCGTCGCCTGGGAGACCCTGACGCACGCCGCCAATCCGCGCTGACCCCGCGGTGTGGCGCCGACCCTGATGCGGGCGCCCCCCGCCCGCATCAGGGTTGTGTCAAGGACCGCACGCCCGTGCCCCCTCGTCCGCTATGCCGGAATTGTTGGCCGTAAGGTCGACGCTGCGTACACAGCAGTTTCGGGAAGACAATGAGGCCATGGCACGCGGCAAGCTACGGATCTACCTCGGTGCGGCACCGGGCGTCGGCAAGACGTACGCCATGCTCTCCGAGGCGCACCGCCGTACCGAACGCGGCACCGACTGCGTCGTCGCCTTCGTGGAGCACCACGGCAGGCCGCGCACCGAGGTGATGCTGGCCGGCCTCGAACAGGTGCCCCGCAAGGACCTGGAGTACCGCGGCACGGCCTTCACCGAGATGGACGTCGACGCGGTCCTGGGGCGCGCCCCCGCCGTCGCCCTGGTCGACGAGCTGGCCCACACCAACGTCCCCGGCTCGCGCAACGCCAAGCGCTGGCAGGACGTCGAGGAACTCCTCGCGGCCGGCATCGACGTCGTCTCCACCGTCAACATCCAGCACCTGGAGTCCCTCGGCGACGTCGTCGAGTCGATCACCGGCGTGCGCCAGCGCGAGACCGTCCCCGACGAGGTGGTGCGCCGCGCCGACCAGATCGAGCTGGTCGACATGTCGCCCGAGGCGCTGCGCCGCCGCATGGCGCACGGCAACGTCTACCAGTCCGACCGCATCGACGCGTCCCTGTCGAACTACTTCCGGCCCGGCAACCTCACGGCGCTGCGCGAACTCGCGCTGCTCTGGGTCGCCGACCGCGTCGACGAGTACCTCCAGCAGTACCGGGGCGAGCACAACATCCGCTCCACCTGGCAGGCCCGCGAGCGCATCGTCGTCGGCCTGACCGGCGGCCCCGAGGGCCGCACCCTGATCAGGCGCGCCTCCCGGATGGCCGCCAAGGGCTCCGGCAGCGAGATCCTCGCCGTCTACATCGCCCGCAGCGACGGCCTGACCGGCGCGTCCCCCAAGGAACTCGCCGTCCAGCGCACCCTGGTCGAGGACCTCGGCGGCACCTTTCACCACGTCATCGGCGACGACATACCGGCCGCGCTCCTGGACTTCGCGCGCGGCGTCAACGCCACCCAGATCGTCCTCGGCTCCTCGCGCCGCAAGACCTGGCAGTACGTCTTCGGGCCCGGCGTCGGCGCGACCGTCGCCCGCGACTCCGGGCCCGACCTGGACGTGCACATCGTCACGCACGGCGAGGTCGCCAAGGGGCGCGGACTGCCCGTCGCCCGCGGGGCCCGGCTCGGCCGCTCCCGGGTCATCTGGGGCTGGCTGGTCGGCGTCGCGGGACCGGCCCTGCTGACCGTGCTGCTCACCCACGTCGACGCCGAGCTCGGCCTCGCCAACGACATGCTGCTGTTCCTGACGCTGACGGTCGCCGCGGCGCTGGTGGGCGGGCTGCTCCCGGCGCTCGCCTCCGCGGCGTTCGGCTCGCTGCTGCTCAACTACTACTTCACGCCACCGCTGCACCTGTGGACGGTCTCCGACAACAACAACATCGTCGCGATCGCCGTCTTCGTGGGCGTCGCGGTGTCGGTGGCGTCGGTGGTGGACCTCGCCGCCCGGCGCACCGCCCAGGCCGCACGTCTTCGGGCGGAGGCGGAGATACTGTCCTTCCTCGCCGGCAGCGTGCTGCGCGGCGAGACCAGCCTGGAGGCCCTCCTGGAGCGGGTGCGGGAGACCTTCGCCATGGACTCCGTCGCCCTCCTGGAACGCGCGGGCGACACCGACCCCTGGACCTGCGCGGGCAGCGCGGGCGACGGACGGCCGCTGACCCGCCCCGAGGAGGCCGACGTCGACATGCCGGTCGGCGACCACATGGCGCTCGCCCTCTCCGGCCGCGTCCTGCCCGCCGAGGACCGCCGCGTCCTCGCCGCCTTCGCCGCGCAGGCCGCCGTCGTCCTGGACCGCCAGCGCCTGCAGTCCGAGGCCGACCAGGCCCGCACCCTCGCCGAGGGCAACCGCATCCGCACCGCCCTGCTCGCCGCCGTCAGCCACGACCTGCGCACCCCCCTCGCGGGCATCAAGGCGGCCGTGTCCTCGCTGCGCTCCGACGACGTGGAATGGTCCGACGAGGACGAGGCCGAGCTCCTGGAGGGCATCGAGGCGGGCGCCGACCGGCTCGAACACCTGGTCGGCAACCTCCTGGACATGTCCCGCCTGCAGACCGGCACCGTCACCCCGCTGATCCGCGAGGTCGACCTCGACGAGGTGGTCCCCATGGCACTCGGCGGCGTACCCGACGGCAGCGCGGAGCTGGACATCCCCGAGACCCTGCCGATGGTCGCCGTCGACAAGGGCCTCCTGGAGCGGGCCGTCGCCAACGTCGTCGAGAACGCCGTGAAGTACGCCCCGGATGGCGCCCCCGTCAAGGTCTCCGCCAGCGCCCTGGGCGAGCGCGTCGAGATACGCGTGGTGGACCGCGGGCCCGGCGTCCCCGACAGCGCCAAGGACCGCATCTTCGCGCCCTTCCAGCGCTACGGTGACGCTCCGCGCGGTGCCGGGGTGGGCCTCGGCCTCGCCGTCGCCCGCGGCTTCGCCGAGGCCATGGGCGGCACCCTCGCCGCCGAGGACACTCCCGGCGGCGGTCTGACCATGGTCCTCACCCTGCGGGCCGCGACCGGACGGCCCGAGGCCGCCACCGAGCTCTCGGCCCAGGTCACCCCGTGACCCCGAACAGATGCCAGAAAGGCAGGTACGCATGACCCGGGTGCTCGTGGTCGACGACGAGCCGCAGATCGTACGCGCCCTCGTGATCAACCTGAAGGCGCGCAAGTACGAGGTGGACTCGGCCCCCGACGGCGCCACCGCGCTGCAGGTCGCCGCCGCCCGCCACCCCGACGTGATCGTGCTCGACCTCGGTCTGCCCGACATGGACGGCGTGGAGGTCATCCGCGGGCTGCGCGGCTGGACGCGCGTGCCGATCCTCGTCCTGTCCGCCCGGCACAGCTCGGACGAGAAGGTCGAGGCGCTGGACGCGGGCGCCGACGACTACGTGACCAAGCCCTTCGGCATGGACGAGCTCCTGGCCCGGCTGCGCGCCGCCGTGCGCAGGGCGGAGCCCACCGGCCCCGGCGAGGGCGACGTGCTCGTCGACACCGGGGACTTCTCCGTCGACCTGGCCGCGAAGAAAGTCAACCGCGCGGGCCGCGACGTACGCCTCACGCCCACCGAATGGCACCTCCTGGAGGTCCTGGTGCGCAACACCGGCCGCCTGGTCAGCCAGAAGCAGCTGCTCCAGGAGGTCTGGGGGCCCTCGTACGGCACGGAGACGAACTACCTGCGCGTCTACATGGCGCAGCTGCGCCGCAAGCTGGAGGCGGACCCCGCGCACCCGCGCCACTTCATCACGGAGCCCGGCATGGGATACCGGTTCGAGAAGTGACGGGCATGAGAAGTGACGGGCATGAGAAGTGACCGGATTGTTTGCTTCAGCCGGGGTCGCAGCGGGTACTGAGCGGATATAAGCACAGATGAGCGCACCGCTTACCGCAGTGTCGGCGACCCCCGGTACGCTTCTTGTATGAGTGCTGTTCCTGGTTCCGAAAAGCCGGCGGGCCGTTTCCGGCGCATGCTCGACCGGCTCTCCTCCTCCCAGGAGGACCTGGAGTCGGAGGAGCTGCGCGAGGACGCCGAGACGGCCGGGTGCGTCCGTATCGGCGACTGCCAGGACCGCCAGATCGTCACGGTTACTGGTACCTTGCGCACGGTCACTCTGCGGCCACGCGCCGGGGTCCCCGCCCTGGAGGCCGAGCTGTTCGACGGTTCGGCGGCGTTGGACGTGGTGTGGCTGGGCAGGCGCTCCATCGTGGGGATAGAACCGGGGCGCAAGCTGATCGCGTCGGGCCGGATCTCGATGAGCCGGGGCCGCCGGGTGCTCTTCAACCCCAAGTACGAACTCAGACCCCTCGGACGGGAGTAGCCGGTGACGTCCCTCGACAAGCCGACGGACCACGGGAAGCCGGATCAGGAAGCCGATTCCCGGGCCGTGACCGAGGCAGCGCTCTTCGAAGCCTTCGGCGGCGTGCGGGGCATGGTGGAGACGGTCGTTCCCGGCCTGCTCTTCGTGACCATCTTCACGATCAACAAGGACCTGCACATGTCGGCCATCGCGGCCCTCGCGGTGTCCCTGGTGCTCGTCGTGGTCCGCCTGGTCATGAGGGACACCGTCAAGCACGCCTTCAGCGGTGTCTTCGGCGTCGTCTTCGGTGTGGTCTTCGCGATGATGACCGGCAACGCCAAGGACTTCTACCTGCCGGGCATGCTCTACACCCTGGGCCTCGCCCTCGCGTACATGATCACGACCCTCGCGGGCGTCCCGCTGATCGGCCTGATCCTCGGCCCGGTGTTCAAGGAGAACCTCTCCTGGCGCACCCGCAACCCCGGCCGCAAGAAGGCCTACGCGAAGGCCAGCTGGGCCTGGGGTCTGATCCTGCTCGCCAAGTGCGCGATCCTCTTCCCGCTGTACTGGTGGGCGGACACCACGCAGTTCGGCTGGGTCCTGGTCGCTCTGAAGATCCCGCCGTTCCTGCTCGCCGTCTACCTCACCTGGGTCTTCCTGGCGAAGGCCCCGCCGCCCATCGACGTGTTCGCGGAGATGGAGGCCGAGGAGGAGGCCCAGAAGGCCCGTGAGGCCGAGCGCGAGCGGGAGCGGCGCGAGGTCTAGGCCCGGCTCACCGGGCCGGCTCCGTCCGCCAGGTGACCGGCAGCTCGTGGACGCCGTAGATGTTCATGTCGGTCCTGAGCGGCACCTGGTCGGCGGGGACGGCGAGTTCGAGCGTCGGGAAGCGGCGCAGCAGGCTCCGCAGGCCGGCGCGCATCTCGACGCGGGCCAGTTGCTGGCCCAGGCACTGGTGGACGCCGTGGCCGAAGGCGAGCTGGCCGCGGGTGGCGCGGCGGATGTCCAGGGCGTCGGGGTCGTCGAACTGGCGCGGGTCGCGGTCGGCGGCCAGCAGGGAGACGACGACGGTCGATCCCTTCCGGATGAGCTCGCCGCCGAGCTCGATGTCCTCCGTGGCGTAGCGGTAGAAGATGTCGGCCACGGAGAGGTGGCGCAGGAGCTCCTCGACCGCGCCGGGCATCAGGTCGGGGTCCGCGCGCAGGTCGGCCAGTTGCCCGGGGTGTTCCAGGAGCGCGAAGGTGCCGAGGGCCAGCATGTTGGCGGTGGTCTCGTGGCCGGCGAGGAGCAGCAGGAAGGCCATGCCGGTCAGTTCCTCGATGCTGAGGTCGTCGTGGCGGGCGAGGTCGGACAGCAGGTTGTCGCCGGGATCGGCGCGCTTGGCGGTGACCAGCTCGGCCAGGTAGGACATCATCGCCCCGTAGGCGGCCATCTTCGTCTCCAGCTCCACCTCCCGCTCCATGAACGTGGCGGAGTGGGCCTGGAAGTCCTCCCGGTCCTCGGCGGGGACACCGAGCAGTTCGCAGATCACCAGGGACGGCACCGGCAGCGCGAACTCCGCGACCAGGTCGACGGGCGGCGTCAGCCGCGCCATCTCGTCCAGCCGCCGTTCGGCGATGTCGACGACGCTCTCCTCCAGCTGTTTCATGCGCCGGACGGTGAAGGCGCCGGTGAGTCTGCGGCGCAGCCGGGTGTGGTCCGGCGGGTCCATGGCGATGAACACGCCGGGAAGCTGCGGCGAGGGCTCGGTCACGGCGGGCATGCCGGGAATCTCGTACGGGACGTGCAGCGGGCCGATGTCCTGGCGGGAGCTGAACCGGTTGTCGGCCAGGAGCCGGCGTACGGCGTCGTGGCCGGTGACGAGCCAGCCCTCGTGGCCGTCGGGGAACAGCAGGGGGCTGACCGGGCGGGCCTCGCGCAGCCGGGTGATCGCCCGGGGCGGGTCGAAGGGGCCCGCGTCGCGCTCCATGGGCAGGCCGCGGGGGACGGGGACCGACTCGCTCATCGGGCTTCCTTTCGGGGCGGGGACGCCTGCAGGGGGCCGGCGGCGGTGGGGCCGACGGTGGTGCGGCTCCGGTGCGCCCTCCGGGACCGCGCGTCGCGCCGGGGCGATCGGTGCCGCACGGCAGGCTAGCGTCGCGCCCCCTTTGGCGTCCCTCCCTCGGACATACACGGAGGGGGCGCCCGAAATCCTCCGGGCGCCCCCTCCGTACGTACGGCAGGAAAGGCCTCAGCCCACCGCGTCCTCGCGGCGCACCGACAGCAGGTCCTCCAGCTGCTCCTCGCGGGCCTGGGCCGCGACGAAGAGGAGCTCGTCGCCCGCCTCCAGCGAGTCGTCCGCGGTCGGCGCGAGAACGCGGGTGCCGCGGATGATCGTGACCAGCGAGGTGTCCTCGGGCCACTGGACGTCGCCGACCTGCGTGCCCGCGAGCGCCGACTCGGGCGGCAGCGTCAGCTCGACGAGGTTCGCGTCGCCGTGGCTGAAGCGGAGCAGGCGCACCAGGTCGCCGACGCTCACCGCCTCCTCGACGAGCGCGGACATCAGACGCGGCGTGGAGACCGCGACGTCGACGCCCCACGACTCGTTGAAAAGCCACTCGTTCTTGGGGTTGTTGACGCGGGCGACGACGCGCGGGACGCCGTACTCGGTCTTCGCGAGCAGCGAGACGACGAGGTTGACCTTGTCGTCGCCGGTGGCCGCGATGACCACGTTGCAGCGCTGCAGCGCCGCCTCGTCCAGGGAGGTGATCTCGCAGGCGTCGGCGAGCAGCCACTCGGCCTGCGGGACGCGCTCGACGGAGATGGCCGTCGGCGCCTTGTCGATGAGCAGGATCTCGTGGCCGTTCTCCAGGAGCTCACCGGCGATGGAGCGGCCCACGGCACCGGCTCCGGCAATGGCGACCCTCATCACTGACCGCCTTCCTCGGGGCCTTCGGCGAACGCCGCTTCGACCTTGTCGACCTGGTCGGTGCGCATCATGACGTGCACCAGATCGCCCTCCTGCAGGACCGTCTGCGAGGTCGGCAGGACCGCCTCGCCCAGCCGGGTGAGGAAGGCCACGCGCACGCCGGTCTCCTCCTGGAGCTGGCTGATCTTGTGCCCGATCCACGCGGACGACGCGTGCACCTCGGCGAGCTGCACGCCGCCGGTGGGGTCGCGCCACAGCGGCTCGGCGCCGGACGGCAGCAGCCGGCGCAGCATCTGGTCGGCGGTCCAGCGGACCGTGGCGACCGTCGGGATGCCCAGGCGCTGGTAGACCTCGGCGCGGCGCGGGTCGTAGATGCGGGCCGCGACGTTCTCGATGCCGAACATCTCGCGGGCCACCCGGGCCGCGATGATGTTGGAGTTGTCGCCGCTGGAGACGGCGGCGAAGGCGCCCGCCTCCTCGATGCCGGCCTCGCGCAGGGTGTCCTGGTCGAAGCCGACGCCGGTCACGCGGCGGCCGCCGAACCCGGAGCCGAGGCGGCGGAAGGCCGTGGGGTCCTGGTCGACGACGGCGACCGTGTGCCCCTGTTGTTCGAGATTCTGGGCGAGCGCGGACCCGACTCTGCCGCAGCCCATGATGACGATGTGCACCTGTTTCTTACCCCGCACTCCTGGTCATCCCGCTGACCTGCGAAAACATCGGGCTCACTCTTCTCTCTCAGTCTGCTGGCAAGAACGGGGCAACAGCGTGCGGCGTTGCCAAGAGACGAGCTTAAGCCGCAACCCCGCCCGCGCACTCACCCACGGTGGGCCCGGGGGAGGCGGAGAGGGGACGCGGGGGACAGGGAGCGCTCAGTCCACGCTGCGGAGCAGCCCCTCGACCTTTTCGAGGCGGTGGCCGAGCTCGACGAGCTGCAGACGGTTCGCCTCCTGCTCGGACCTGGCCCGCTCGACGGCCTCGCGGTAGCCGTTCATGGCGTCGGCGTACTGCCGGTCGCGCTCCTTGTTGCGCTGCGTCTGGAAGTACGCGACCGCGACGATCGCGCCGGCGAGTATCAGGAAAAAGGCAACCGGGATGATCACGTCGTCCACTAGGACGTCCCCCTCGATGAGTGCTGCTCGTCCTCTCCCGGCGGCTGCTGCCGCAGGGCGGCGACGATCGTATCCACGTTCAACCGGACGTCGAACGGCGCCAGTTCGAAGTACTTGAGCGCCTTGCCGTCGTCGGACAGCTCCAGGCGGCCGACGACGAGGCCGGCCTTCTCCATGCGTTCGAGATGCATGTAGAGCAGCGGGCGGGACACTCCGAGCCGCCGGGCCAGCTCGCTGACGTACAGCTGGCCGCCGGAGAGCTCGTTGATGATCCGGATGCGCTGCGCGTGACCCACCGCAGCGAGAAAAGCGAGCAGCTCCTCGCTGTCCATGGCCCGCCTTCGCGCTGGTCCCGAAACCTGTCAGCCAAGGCTTACGCATGGCGGGATCCGCTGTCAATCCGCGTTCTGTCGGCCGGTGGCGCGCCGTCTCGCGCTCTTCTTTCCGCGCACACATGACAGTTGACGGCTCAATCCTTCACCTGTCAGTCTCAACTTACACATGAAGCATGGAGGGGGGACAGGAATGAGAAAGCGATCGGCGACGGTCCGCGCGGCCCGCTGGAGCGCGCTGCACCCGGCGCGGGCGGTCATCGGCTGGCTGGTCTTCGTGGTGCTGTGCCTCGGCGCGGGAACGGCTGCCGGCATGAACAGCGCCACCTCGAAGGACTTCCGCGTCGGCGAGGCGGGCCGCGCCGAGGCCCTGGCGACGGACGGCGGTGTCCCGCTGCGGTCCACCGAACACGTCCTGATCCGGGCCGCGAAGGGACGGCTGGACGAGACGGCAGCCGCGGCCGTCGTGCGGGACGTCACCGGCCGGATGGAGGCCCTGCCCGAGGTGGCGTCGGTGGCGCCCCCGGCGCGCTCCGCCGACGGCCGCGTCCTGCGCGTCCAGGTGGAGCTGCACGGCTCCGAGCAGGACGACCAGAAGAACGTCCCGCCGCTCCAGGCCGTGACCGAGAAGGTCCAGCAGGCCCACCCGGACCTGGTCGTCGAGGAGACCGGCGACGCCTCCGTGAGCAAAGGCGTCGACGACCAGCGTGACAAGGACCTTCAGTTCTCCGAGGCGATCACGCTGCCCGTCACGCTCATCACGCTGGCCGTCGTCTTCGGCTCGGTCGTCATGGTCGGCGTACCGGTACTGCTCGCCGTCACCTCGATCATGGCGACGATGGGCCTGGCGATGCTCGCCTCGCACCTGCTGCCCGACACCGGCGTCGGGATGAGCATGATCCTGCTCATCGGCATGGCCGTCGGTGTCGACTACACGCTCTTCTACCTCAAGCGCGAACGCGAGGAGCGGGCCAGGGCCGGCGGCCGCCTCAGCTCCGAGGCGGTGGTCGAGGCGGCCGCCGCGACGGCCGGCCGCGCCATCGTGGTCTCCGGCCTCGCGGTGATCGTCTCCACCACCGCGCTCTTCCTGGCCCGTGACGTCATCTTCGACTCGCTCGCCACCGGCACCATCCTGGTCGTCGCCGTCGCCATGGTCAGCTCGGTGACGGTGCTGCCCGCCCTGCTGGTCGTGCTCGGCCGCCGCGCCGAGCGCCGTGCGGCCAAGCGCCTGGCGCGGGGCAAGCCGGTCCGGGCGCGCGGACTGCGGTCGCGCGGGATGCGGGGGATGCGAGGAGGCGCGGCGCACGGTGAGCGTGAGCCGGGCCGCGTCTGGGCCGCCCTGCTCGCCCCGGCCCGCAAGCGCCCCGCGCTCACCCTGTGCGTCGCCGTCCTCGCCATGCTGGGGCTCGCGCTGCCCGCGCTCGACATGCACCTCAAGAACCCGGCGCGGGACAGCTTCTCCCGCGACATCGACGCCATGAAGGGGTACGACCGGCTGCTCGACTCCTTCCCGGAGCTGCGCGTACGGCACTTCGTGGTGGTCCGCGCCGACGCGGCGCGGGCCGGCGACGTCCGCACGGCCCTGACCGAGCTCGACCGCGCCGCGCAGGACGACCCGCTCTTCGCGCGCGGCAGCGGCGCCCCGGCCCTGCGCTCCGCCGCGGACCACCGGACGACCCTGCTCGAACTGAACGCCGCCGACCCCACGTACTCGAGAAACGCTGAAGTCTCACTCGAACACATCCGGAAGGATCTGCTGCCCCGGACCGTCGGCCACGTGCCCGGCGCCGAGACGGCCGTCACCGGCGAGGTCGCGCGCGGCGTCGACTACGTCGGACACCAGAACGACAAGCTCCCGCTGGTCCTCGGCTTCCTGCTCCTGATGACCTTCGCCATGACGGTCCTCGCGTTCCGCTCCGTCGTCCTCGGGCTCCTCGGCGCCCTGCTCAACCTGCTCTCCGTGGGCTCCGCGCTCGGCCTGCTCGTCCTCGTCTTCCAGGGCGACCGGGCGGAAGGGCTGCTCGCCTTCGACTCCCTGGACGGCATCTCCTCGCGCGTCCCGCTCTTCCTCTTCGTGATCCTCTTCGGTCTCTCGATGGACTACCAGGTCTTCGTGGTCAGCCGGATCCGTGAGGCGGCCCTGGCCGGCGTGCCCACGCGGCAGGCGGTACTGGACGGCATTGCCTCCTCCGCCAAGGTCGTGACCAGCGCGGCGATCGTCATGGTCACCGTCTTCGCGAGCTTCGTGATGCTGCACATCCTGGAGATGAAGCAGATGGGCTTCGTGCTCGCGGCGGCCGTCCTGCTCGACGCCTTCGTGATCCGCGTCATGATCCTGCCGGCGGCGCTGCTCCTGCTCGGCCGCGCCACCTGGTGGCCCTCCGGGGTGATCCGCCGCGCCGAGGCGCGGGTGGCGGAGCGGTACGAGACCGCCGCGCACGCCTCCGTGCCCTGGCAGGACACACCGGTGACCGACGAGCGGCCTCCGTTCTCCGGGCACCCGGCGGGGCCTTTCGCGGGCCGGTAAACCGGGCAATAGGAGGAGCGCAGGATCGCACAAGGCCGATAACCGGTGAAGTTGGGGGTGGTGGGTGGGCGCGCCCCCAATCGAACGCTTACGATCCTCTGCGTGTCCAAACTGACCGACGTGCCCAAACGGATCCTCATCGGGCGCGCACTGCGCAGTGACCGGCTCGGAGAAACGCTCCTGCCGAAGCGCATCGCACTCCCCGTCTTCGCGTCCGACCCACTCTCCTCCGTGGCGTACGCGCCGGGAGAGGTCCTTCTCGTCCTCTCCATCGCGGGTGTGTCGGCCTACCACTTCAGCCCCTGGATCGCCCTCGCGGTCGTCGTGCTGATGTTCACGGTCGTGGCGTCCTACCGACAGAACGTGCACGCCTACCCGAGCGGTGGTGGCGACTACGAGGTCGCCACCACCAACCTCGGCCCCAAGGCCGGCCTCACCGTCGCCAGCGCCCTGCTCGTCGACTACGTCCTGACCGTGGCCGTGTCGATCTCCTCCGGCATCGAGAACCTCGGCTCCGCGGTCCCCTTCGTGGTCGAGCACAAGGTCCTCTGCGCGGTGGCCGTCATCGTCCTGCTCACGCTGATGAACCTGCGCGGCGTGAAGGAGTCCGGGAAGCTCTTCGCCATCCCGACGTACGTCTTCGTGGCGGGCGTCTTCATCATGATCGCGTGGGGCGCCTTCCGCGGCCTGGTCCTCGACGACTCCATGCGGGCGCCCACCGCCGACTACGAGATCAAGCCCGAGCACCAGGGCCTGGCCGGTTTCGCCCTGGTCTTCCTGCTGCTGCGGGCCTTTTCCTCGGGCTGTGCGGCGCTCACCGGCGTCGAGGCGATCAGCAACGGCGTCCCGGCCTTCCGCAAGCCGAAGTCCAAGAACGCCGCGACGACGCTGGCGCTCATGGGCGGCCTGGCCGTCACCATGTTCTGCGGCATCATCGTCCTCGCCATGGTGACCAAGGTCCGGATGGCCGAGATCCCCGGCAAGGACCTGCTGCACAACGGCGTCCCGGTCGGTTCGGACTACGTCCAGAACCCGGTGATCTCGCAGGTCGCCGAGGCCGTCTTCGGCCACGGCAGCTTCCCGTTCATGATCCTCGCCGCGGCGACCGCGCTGGTCCTCTTCCTCGCGGCCAACACCGCGTACAACGGCTTCCCGCTGCTCGGCTCGATCCTGGCCCAGGACCGCTACCTGCCGCGCCAGCTGCACACCCGCGGCGACCGCCTCGCGTTCTCCAACGGCATCGTGCTGCTCGCGGGCGCGGCCGCGCTCCTCGTCGTCATCTACGGCGCGGACTCGACCCGCCTCATCCAGCTCTACATCGTCGGCGTCTTCGTCTCCTTCACGCTCAGCCAGATCGGCATGGTCCGGCACTGGAACCGCCACCTGGCCAAGGAGAAGGACGCGAACAAGCGCCGCCACATGATCCGCTCCCGCGCGATCAACACGTTCGGCGCCTTCTTCACCGGCCTGGTCCTGGTCGTCGTCCTGCTCACGAAGTTCACCCACGGCGCCTGGGTCGCGCTGCTCGGCATGTGCATCTTCTACGCGACGATGACGGCCATCCGGCGCCACTACGACCGGGTGGCCGAGGAGATCGCCGCCCCCGACGCCCCCGGCGACGAGAGCGTGCGGCCCTCCCGGGTCCACTCGATCGTCCTGGTCTCCAAGATCCACCGCCCGACGCTGCGCGCCCTGTCGTACGCGAAGCTGATGCGCTCGCACGACCTGGAGGCGCTCAGCATCAACGTCGACCCGGCGGAGACCAAGGCCCTCAAGGAGGAGTGGGAGCGCCGCGGCATCACGGTCCCGCTGAAGGTCCTCGACTCGCCGTACCGCGAGATCACCCGCCCGATCATCGAGTACGTCAAGAACCTGCGCAGGGAGAGCCCGCGCGACGTGGTCAGCGTGATCATCCCCGAGTACGTGGTGGGCCACTGGTACGAGCACCTGCTCCACAACCAGAGCGCGCTGCGCCTCAAGGGCCGCCTGCTGTTCACGCCGGGCGTGATGGTGACCTCGGTCCCGTACCAGCTGGACTCCTCCGAGGCCGCGAAGAAGCGGGCCCGCAGGCGCTCGGAGTGGAACGCGCCGGGTGCGGTGCGACGGGGTCCGGTGGAGCGGGTGAAGCGCCCGAACGGGCAGAGCAAGAAGGAACCGAGCAAGAAGGGCTAGAGCTTCCCCTTCCCCTACGGCTCGGCTCCGTGGCGAGCGGCCGGACGACACCCACGTAGACTGGTGGGCTGTTGTCCGGCCGTTCCCCTTTTACGTTGTGGAGTCACCCCGCCATGCAGGCAGAACCGAAGAACGAGCAGGCGGGGAACTCGCTGGTCGGCCAGGAGTACGAGGTCGAGGTCGGCCCCGTCGCGCACGGCGGCCACTGCATCGCCCGTACGGCCGAGGGCCAGGTGCTCTTCGTGCGGCACACGCTGCCCGGCGAGAAGGTCATCGCACGGGTGACCGAGGGCGAGGAGGGCGCGCGCTTCCTGCGCGCCGACGCCGTGACGGTCCTGGACCCCTCCAAGGACCGCGTCGAGGCCCCCTGCCCGTACGCCGGCCCGGGCCGCTGCGGCGGCTGCGACTGGCAGCACGCGAAGCCGGGCGCGCAGCGCCGCCTCAAGGGCGAGGTCATCGCGGAACAGCTCCAGCGGCTCGCCGGCCTCACCCCCGAGGAGGCGGGCTGGGACGGCACGGTCATGCCGGCGGAGGGCGACAAGCTGCCGGCCGGCCAGGTCCCGCAGTGGCGCACACGCGTGCAGTACGCCGTCGACGGAGACGGCAACGCGGGCCTGCGCCGCCACCGCTCGCACGAGGTCGAGCCGATCGAGCACTGCATGATCGCGGCCGAGGGGGTCTCCGAGCTGGGGATCGAGGAGCGCGACTGGTCCGGCATGGCGTCGATCGAGGCGATCGCGGCGACGGGCTCGCAGGACCGCCAGGTGATCCTCGCCCCGAAGCCGGGCGCGCGCCTGCCGATCGTGGAGCTGGACAAGCCGGTGTCGGTGATGCGGGTGGGGGAGAAGGACGGCGGCACGCACCGCGTCCACGGCCGCCCCTTCGTCCGCGAGCGCGCCGACGGCCGCACGTACCGGGTCGGCAGCGGCGGCTTCTGGCAGGTCCACCCGAAGGCGGCGGAGACGCTGATGCTCGCCGTCATGCAGGGCCTCACCCCGCGCAAGGGCGACACGGCCCTCGACCTCTACTGCGGCGTCGGCCTCTTCGCGGGCGCGCTGGCCGACCGCGTCGGCGAGAAGGGCGCGGTGCTGGGCATCGAGTCCAGCAAGCGGGCGGTGGAGGACGCGCGCCACAACCTGGCGTCCTTCGACCGCGTCCGCATCGAGCAGGGCAAGGTCGAATCGGTCCTCCCGCGCACGGGCATCACCGAGGTCGACCTGATCGTCCTGGACCCGCCGAGGGCGGGTGCGGGCAAGGCGACGGTGAAGCACCTGGCGGGCCTGGGCGCGCGGCGCATCGCGTATGTGGCGTGCGATCCGGCTGCGCTGGCGCGGGACATCGGGTACTTCCGGGAGGGCGGGTACCGGGTGCGGACGCTTCGGGCGTTTGATTTGTTTCCGATGACGCATCATGTGGAGTGTGTGGCGATTTTGGAGCCGGCTGCAAAGGGGCTCTGAACTGCGACTTTCTTGGGCCTTTCAGATGTGGTCGGTGGTGCTCGACCTGATTCCCTAAGTTCACCGCGTGGAGCACGTTGTAGGTTCCCGCCACGTGTCTCACCTGTGGGTTCGCAGTGGAGGCGTGGGTCCAGAACGTTCTGCCTCAACTCTGTAAGAGACGGGTTCGGGAAGTTTCTTGAAGCTCGTTCGACGCTGTTTCTGACGGAGCGCGAGGGGGTGGTCCTGAATTAGATAGCGCGGGTCAATCGACTTGTCGGGCTCAACCCGTCGAGCAGCGCGTCAGGGCTGTTCTTTGGGCTCGGGCCATACGGCGACAGTTCGCGGGTTGACGTGTGCTGATTGCGCTGGCCTCGTTACCTTGTGTCGCAGGGAGGGCCGAGGTATGCAGGGGCAGGGATGAGCACGGGGGATGCGGTGCGTCGAACGGCCGCGGTGGAGCGGGGGATTGCGTCCGCCGATGCGCTCTTCTATCTGGAGGGCATCCCCAGAAGGAGCCGTCGTACCAGAGCCGGCGGGCCTGGCTGCGACTGAGGCAGCAGTCGAGCGACTCGGTAGCCGGTTCGCCGGACTGGACGGTCAAGTACGGCACGCACTGAGACGTACCCGAGATCACGCAGGCAATCTGTCCAGCGACCGTCTCCAGGGACTCTCGGAGATCGTGCAGAATGCCGAGGACCTTGACGCCACGGACGTACGGATTCTGACAAAGGAACGGGAACTCCTCGTCGCCCACAACGGCAGTCCCGTACGGCTGCCGGACGTTGCCTGAGGCCCCGCGTGTGTCCGGACTACGCGGTGGAGACATCGGGGCCCATCACCGGTTTCCTGGAACTGAAGGCGCCAGGGCACGACTTCACGCCCGACGGCTTCACGAAGCGGGACCGGGAGCAGTGGGCACTGATGTGTGGACCGCGGTGGCCCGGTACCAGTCCGGTTCCTGCGGGCACAACTCGGGCGCGCGGGTGCGCCCGGACGAGGACTCGTGCGGCGGTGACGCGGTCGGGGTCCTTGTCAGTGGCCGCGGCAGCGTCGAAGGCCGGGACGCCACCCAGCCCGTGCTCCGCGTCGTCGAAGTTGTCCAACCTGGTCTTCGATGCGGGAGACGTGGTGTAGGCGTCGCTTCCCCAGTCCTGCCGGTCGGAGAAGATTCGGAGGAGATTGGGTAGGTGCCAGTCCTTCGTGCCCACGACGACGAGGACCGCTGGGGTCATCCCGTCGAAGGCGGTCGTGGTGAGCCGTGCGTAGGGCTGGGCCGACGGGCCGTTCAGATCCGCGCCCTCGCCGGGCGCGGCGATCATGACGCGGGCGTCGAAGCGTGCGTCGACGGCTCACCGGCAGGTTCAGGGTTGACGGGCGTGCTCGCCGTAACTCGGGTCGGTGATGGGCGGCGGGTTCACGAACTGGCCGACGCGCGCGGGCTGTCGGCCGCCGAACCGCTTGGCGAAGACGGAGGGCATCCTTTCGCCCTCCGATTGCCGAGCAGCCGTGGAGAACCGTGCGGCGCGCGTCGGCGGCGAACGGCCCGTCGTAGGAGGCAGGGCCGTGCGGCTCCGTGGCCGATGCCATGGAGCCGCACGGTGGTTACCGTCAGAAGCCGACGCTCGGATCGTCCGTGTCCTCATCCGGGTCCACGCTGTACAGCGGGCGGTCCTCGATCCCCAGGGCGCGCATCAGCTCGTTGGTCGGAATCCTGTACCTACGTCCGATGCGGAGGACAGGGCAGGGGAACTCGTGCTTGCGGATCAGCCGGTACGCGGTCGTCGAGTCGATTCCGAGTGCTCGGGCCGCCGTGCGCAGGTCCACTGCGACGGGCAGGTCGAACATCTCCGTGAAACTGAGGCGGCCCTCTGCCGGGTCCTTCACCCTCGCCTCCCCGCAGGGCGGACCGGCCGGGTGTCCGCGCGGCGCCCGGGCCGTCGCCTCTTCCTGGGGCTGTGACCCGCCGAGCGGTCCTGCGACCCGTCGTCGGTGTCGATGAAGATGCCCTGTCGGCGTAGGTGCTCCGGGCGCACCCGGAAGCGCAGCGGTGCGCACAGCCCGTCCGGACTGTCCGGACGGTCGACCCGTACGTCCAGGCTCTCCGCCGCCGGAGCTTCCGCCTCCTCGCCGGACGCAGTGAGAGCGTGCTCCTCGGTGATGCGTTCGATCTGGGTGGAGGGAAGCTCCCGCAGCCCTTCCCGTGCGAGATGCCACGCCCTGGCGCGCGCCGCGTGCAGCAGGGAGGAGTCGGTGAGACAGCTCGCGCCGTCCCGATCCGCCAGCTTCTCCAGGAGAGCCAGGGTCATCTCGGCCTCCACGTCCGACCGGTCGGCCCGCAGGCGCGTGCAGACCCGGTGGACCGTCCCGGTCAACCGGGGCAGGGCCAGCCAGATCGCCAGGAGTTTCCCCGTGCTGTCTGGAGTCAGGTCGCTCTGCGCCGTGCGGATGACCTCCTTCCAGACCGCGGTGGCGAACTGCGGGTCGGAGCCGGGGCCGTACAAGGCCTCGTGCGTCTCGGCGGCGGTCAGCCGGACCGGAACAGCCTCGTCGGCGTCCGTGGGGATGAGCACGAAGACCGCGTCACTGGTCCGGGGATCGTCGAAGTGCCGCCTCACCGAGGCGAACGCACTGCTGTGCGATGGATACATCATGAAATATCCTCTCTTCGGATTGCAGGAATTTGAGTCCGGAGGTGCTGGAGATACCGAGATGCTGGACGAGGTGGGTCCATTGGTGGGGATGTACCGCCTCATATCCGCGTCAAGCGGAGGCGAGTCCCATCAGCCTCACTTTGATGCGTGAGCATGCGGTAGTGGTCTTCTCGACCAGGTAACGCCGCCCTTGACCACGAGCGTGTAACAAGTCGGCGGCCAGGCGGCGAGCTCGCCGATGACGAAGTTCGTGAGGCTGGTGGGTGCCCGTACAGAACGGGCACCCACGAACTGTTGCGCTTAGGCGGTCTCGGAGGACGAAGTGTCCGGCGCCTCGGTGGGCGGGGTCGCCGGGGTGGTGTCCTCGGTCCGGACGGCCGCCCGTCGGCGGCGGCTCGGGGGCCAGTCGGGGGACTGGCGCAGACGGGCTGTCCGGCGGTTGCGCTGACGGCTGTTCATCGGGTTCGTGGTTCCTCTCTGATAAGTCGATGGATGATTTAGCCGCCGTTTCGTGCTTCTGCGAGCGGCTGGTGCCATCGTGCCCGGGGGCGAAGCGGGGCCGCAGAGCGAAAACTGAGGGATAACTGAGTCCCCGGGGGGCGTGAAGAAGCAGGCGCGTGTGAAGCGGCACAGCGCGGCGCACAGATGAAGGAGCGTCGGCGAGGGGCCGGATCACTGACTGCGGCGCGGTGAGGGGGAGGGCGATGGAGGGGCAAGTGCTGGGCCCGGTGCGAGCGGAAGGGGACGGTGGCAGGAGGGTGGTCGAAGGGTCGAAGGTGGCGGCTCTGTTCGCGCTCCTGGTGACCTCGCCGGACTGCCGATGCAAGAGGAAGGACATAGCCGAAGTCCTCTGGGAGGGCGTCGAGGACGTCGGCGATCTGGTTAACCGCGTCGTCGCCGACTTACGGAAGCGGCTGGGTCAGGAGTCCGTGCCCCATAGCGGCAAGTCGGGTTACTGCACGCTCCGCGTGCCGGTGGGAGACGTCGACCTGCTCCGTTTTCGCAAAAAGGTGAAGCAGGCTGAGGGACTGACCTGCAAAGCGCAGTTCGAGCTGCTCGGTGCGGCCTTGGAGGAGTGGAACGGCGAGGACGAACCGCTGCACGGACTGTCCGAGACTGGCTTCCACGTGCGTCGGGAGGAGTTACGGGCCGAGTTGATGGCCGCCGTGTACGCCCGGCTGGACGCGGCCCACAGGTCCATGGAGTTCAAATGGCTGCGCGAGGAGACGGAGAAATGGTTCGAGCGTGCGCCGGAACTGCCCCAGATCTTCCGGTTCTACCTGCTCGCTCACGCAGACCTGCCGGAGTCCCAACTTGAGCGGCTCATCAAGAAGTGGGAGAAGCGCAACGGAAAAGCGGATGTCGATGTACAGAGCGCCATAGACCAGGTCCGGGGAGAGAGCCACCGGCCGGGCGGGGTGCTCCTGCCCCCCGTTCCCGACCAGTTGCCCGGCGGCAGGCCCACGCCGATCGGGCAGGACAAGCTGATCGGCGACCTCTTCGAGGCAGTGTGCGAGGAACAGGATGCCGGCAATCTGGCGCTGGTCCTGATCAGCGGCATGGCGGGTGTCGGGAAGACCACGGTGGCCGAGAACCTCGCCGGTCGGCTGCGGGGGCGGTTTCCCGACGGGGTGCTGCACGGCGAACTGAACGGATTCGCCGACGGCGACGTGCGGCCCGCCGAACCGGACGAGGTCCTGGACGGCTTTCTGGCCGCGCTGCCGCCCTACATCTTGGTGACCGGAACGGAGAGCAAGAGCAACGCGCTGAGGTCGGCGCTGGCCCACCGGTCGATGCTCATCGTCCTCGATGACGCGCTCAGCGCCCAGCAGGTGCTGCCGCTGCTTCCCGGAGACGGTACCTGCGCCGTGATCGTCACCAGTCGTAACGACCTCTTGCGGCTGCAGTCCGAGAGAAAGGTGCTGTTCCGCAAGATGGAGCCGCTGCACGAGGCGGACGCCTTGGAGGTACTCCAGGAGAAAGTGTCAGCCGAGGACCGGGCCAAGCACGCCGTGCCCTTCAGCAAGCTGGTCCACCTCTGCGGTCGGCTGCCGTTGGCCCTCGTGGTGGTGGCCCGGCTCCTGGAGGGCGGTGCGCGTCCGCTGCACACCCTCCCTGCCCTGGTGCGGGAGATGGAGAAGGAGCTGGAGCGGGCGAAGCTGGACACCCTGGACCTGCCCGAGCACGAAATGTCGGTCCGCGCCGCGCTCAACTGCTCCGTGCGCGTGCTGAATGAGGAAGCCCGGCTGCTGCTGTGGCAGCTCGCCGTCCACCCCGGGCCCAGCGCTTCCTGGGAGGCGGTGATGGATCTGGGACGGGCAGTGGACGAAGGGACGCGTACCGACCGGGCCCTGGTGGACCTCGTGGCGGCGAACCTGGTGGATCATCACGGCGACCGCTACGGGCTGCACGACCTCGTGCGGGCCTTCGCCCTTCGGCACGTGCGGCCGGTGCCGGACGGAGTGAACGCGGAGATCGAGCGGGCGACCGTACGACAGGTGCTGGAACACCAACTGCACAACGTCCGCGCCTGCGACCGGGTGCTCGACCGCGAACGCACCTTGCCCACCGGTGAGCCCGGAGCGGTCAGGGTCACCGACCCCGCGGACCTCGCGGAGGCGATGGCGTTCCTGGACGAGGAATACGCCACCGTCCAGCGAGGCATTCACTTGGCGATCAATCGGCGTATCGACCGGTACGTATGGCTGCTTCCGATGGCCCTGGTCATCTACCAGTGGCGCCGCCGCCTGCTCGATGATGCGCGGCAGAACCTCCGGTACGCCGCCGAGGCGGCGGAAACCGTGGCCGGGCCGGTCGATTGCGCCATGGTCCGCCGTTCGCTGGCAGGAACCCATTGGCGGCTCGGTGAGTACGACTTGGCGGTGGGCGCCCTGCGCAGGGCCGTCCGGCTCAGCGAGGAGGACCGCACCTCGGAAGGCCAGCTGAGTCTGGCCCGTACGCTGCACCGGCTCGGACTCACCCTGCGCAAGCAGGACGACCTGACGGGAGCGGACGAAGTGCTCCGCCGTGCACTGGAGTTGTGCCGGGAGGTGTCCGACCGGGTCGGGGAAGCGGCTGTTCTGAACGTCCTTGGCGCGATCCACCTCGACCGGGGCGAGCACGAGCGGGCGCTCCGTCGGTGCGCCGACGCCCTGGGCGTGGTGGAGCGCACGACGGAGCGCAGCGGCCTGGCCGATGTGTTGTTCACCCTGGCCAAGGTGCACCTGGCCCGTGCCGAACGGGACGAGGCCATCACCCTGTACCGGCAGGCCTCCGACATCTACCGCGAACAGGAGAACTGGCCCAACGAGGAGAAGGTACGGATGCTCTTCGCTGATGTCCTGGTGTCCGTCGGCGACACCGACGGGGCGGTGCGGGAGTTGGAGAGAGTCATAGTGCTGCGTGAGCTGATGGACGGTGAGGGGGTGCGGGAGGTCCGGGCGCGGCTGGAAGGGCTGAGGTGACCCGCCCAGTCGGTGGCCGTCGGCTCACCGTCATAGCCGGGGCGGATGCGTGCGGTAGTACTCGGTCGGGTCCGGGCGCAGGCGTTTCGGTGGCCGTCGCGAGCCGAGCCGGGGCAGATACGGCCGGAGCCGGTCGAACACCTCACGGACGTCCGCCGGGCGCTCCGCCGCCTCCCACCGGACCATCCACAGCGCCAGGGAAGAGAACTCCGGGGGTAGTTCGGCGAGCCGGTCGGTCGGCAGCACCGGGGTACCTGCTTCCGCCAGCTCTTCGAGCCCGCCGTAGGGCAGCCGCATCACGGTCATCTCCAGCAGGATACAGCCGAGTCCGAAGATGTCGGCCCGTCGTGTCAGCCGCCCTGCCGGGCAGGCGTCGGACTGCTCGGGAGAGGCCCAACCGCGGGTGCCACGTGACCAATCAGTCTCTTCACCCGCCACGACCGCGAGGCCCATGTCGATGAGCCGGAGGCGACCGTCCGGTTGCACGATGACGTTCTCGGGTTTGAGATCGCAGTGCACCAGATTCCGGTCGTGGACTTCCGCCAGGATTTCGCACAACTGGCCGATGACGGACGCGATAATCCCTGGATGCTTAACGGGCCGAGCTGCCCACAGGACGTTGTGCAGTTGGCGGCCCTCGACGAACTCCATGATCAAGCATCGGCGTCGTCGGTGTGTCCCCATGGCGATGATTTCGGGGATCGCCTGGATTCCCGACAGCATCATCATGTGTGACCCCTCCTTGACGAGATGCATGCCGGCCGAGCGGAAGGCGCTCTTGGGACCGAGGTCCCGGGCCTTCTGAAGCTTCAACGCCACCTTCTGCCCGCTGCTGCGGTCACGCCCGAGGAAAAGGTCGCCTTGGCCGCCGTCGCCGACCATGTCCAGCACTTCGTAGTGCCTCTCCACATCGCCGACCTCCTTGATCTCCCTCACGGCCGTCCACCTTTCCTCCGTACGGAAATGGAGCATGAAATGTCACAGCCATGGCTGCCACCCGACGGGGTGACTCGCACGTCCGACGTCATCACGGTATCCGCCGGAATGTTCAAGGGGGGAGAGTTCCGATGCCCCGCCGCTGACGCTCTCAAGACCCGCGGTTACCACACCACCGATCCCGTACCGCGCCGCCGTGAGCGGCTGGAGCACTTCGCCCTGGGCCCCTTCATGGCTGCCTGTGACATCCGTTCGGGGCCTGCCGGCCACCCGCCCCGTACACGTACCGGGCCCTTGCACGACGGTCTGCGGACCTGGTCCAAGCACGGCGTGACGTTGTACGAGGCGGCCTTCCCCCTCGACCCGGAACGCCCCCTGCACGAGGTGCCCGAGCCGTGGACGTACCGCTACCGGCCGTCCGGTCCCGACCCGCGCGACGCCCAGGAGTACCGCCTCACCGTGTGGGGCCGCTGCCTGGCTTCCCCCGACGGTGCCTACCGCGAGCTCCGTCTGCCCGTGCACCGCCTGCGGGACCTGCCGCCCGACGGGTTCACCGCGGCCGTCGCCCTGGTGCTGGCCGAGGGCGCCCCCGGACCACCGCCGGAGCACGTACGGATCGTGGAGTTCGCGCTTTTCGACGGCCGTACGCGGGAACTCTTCTCGGGAAGCCGGGAAGAGGCGCGAGCCCGGTACCGCGAACACGGCCCCGCTGCCCTGGCCGGTGTACTGGACGGGCGGGAATACCGCCCGGGGTCCGCCTGCGGCGGATGCCCCTACCTGTCGGTGTGCCCGGCCCTGCGCACAGCGCCCGGACTGCTGGGCGTCGAGACGAACGACCGGCCCCGCCGCACCTGGTCGGTCACCAATGGGCGGGCCTACCGAGCCTGCCCGGCGCGTGACCACATGCGCCGGCTGCACCTGCCCACGGCGGATTCCGTCGAACGCGAGGTGACGGCCGAGCGCGGCCGGGCACTGCACGCCTACCTCGCCGAGCGGCACGCCCACGGATCGCCTCGGCCCTGCACGGTCGAGGTCCCCGAGGAGTGGGTACCGCAGGGATTCGACCTGCCCGCGCACGAACGCGCACTCGGCGGCCTGCTGTTGCGGCGGCACGCCGCGGTCTGTCCGCTGCGGTACGTCCGGGACGGTACGGATGTGCGGACCGAGCCCCGGGTGGTGCGGCACGACACAGCTGCCGATGTGGTGGTCCTGGCCGCGCCCGACCTGCTCTACCGGGATGCCGGGTCATGGGTGTGGCGCGAGACCAAGACCTCGGTTGTCGATCGGCGGTCCGACCGCCCCCTGCTGGAGCGTTATCCGCAGTTGGCCCTGGCCGTCGTGCTGATCGCCCGCGGTGACCTGGGCGGTGATCCGTTCCGCGCGCGGGTCGAGCTGGAGGTGCTGCGCCCCGGCGGCGCCGACCTGGAGATCATTGATCCCTTCGCCCCGGCCAATCGGGTCACCGCCGAGAAGGTACTGCGGGCGATGGTGGCCGACTGGCACGGGGACGACCAGTACGCGGCCCGGCCCGGACGCTCCTGCGAGCGGTGCGAAGTGGCCCGCTGGTGCACGGCGTCGTCCGTCAGCGAGGCCGTGGCATGAGGGCGGGGTCGGCCGGCCAGGCCGATCGGCCGGACGCCGGCGAGGCGGCCGAGGGCGTGGGCAGCGACCTCTTCGGCGAACTCGCCCGCATGGTGGCGGCTCTCTCCGAGGTCCAAGGGCTCCGCTCCTTCACCCTGCCCTATCCAGGCCTCGCCCAGCGGGCGCTGGATCACACGGTGATGCGTTGCCTCAATGCGGGGGAGGCGCCGCCGAGGAGTCTTCCGGAGCTGTGGGAGTGGTGCCGGACCAGGCCGTCCGACGACCCACTCTTCGCGGTCCCCTCCTCCCTGGTCTCGCCGGGCACCACGCTGGTGCACCGGGTCGGCCGTATGCCGACCCGGTCGTGTCTCGAGGTGGCCTCGCACGGACCGGACGGAGGCGTGGCGGGACACGCCCGCGCGCTCCTCGGGGACCTGCACGCGCGGAGTGGAACGGAGGAGCGCTACCGGCAGTGCCGGGCGTTCCTGGCGCGTCACCCGGTCGTCCACCAACAGGACCGCTTCGCGCAGGGTTGGAACAGGGCGGTCTGGGGCCGGGTCAGGAACCTCTACGGTCCGTTGCCCGAGTTCCTGCTCGTCGACGGAGACTTCCTGCACTGCCCCTCGTGCAGGCTCCCCGCGCTGCCCCGGGACAGTGCCGTGCCCGTACCCGGACCGTCCGGCACCGGCGCGGAAGTCTGGTGCGAGGGGGAGAACTGCCCGCGCGACGCCCCTCCGCGGCTCATACGTGAGCCGGACCAGGCGTGGATCCTGCAGCGCTCGCTGCGGTGGTACCTAGTACTGCCACACCGCACCGTCGAAGCCGCCCGGGAGGCACTGGAGCGCGCCGGAGTCGCGTACGAGACCCTGCCCGGTCTTCTGCCCGCCTACCGGCTCAGGGACACCGGCCCCCGCATCGTGGACATCCAGGTGTACGACCGCCTGCAGCCGGCGCTCCTCGCAGCCCATTTCACCGACCACACGCCCCTCGCGGACCGCACCCTCGTCGTGGTCCCCGAGGCGCTCGCCGGACGGGACGGCTACCGGCACACCTTCACCGACGCCCTTCCCGCGCTCCTGCGGGACCGGCTGGTGCTCACCACCCCCATGGACCTCGTGCTCGACCTGGGACAGACCCATCGAGAGGAGAAGGACGGTGCGTAGCATCACCCCGCCCTTAACCGATGTGTTCAACGCGCTCAAAGCATTTCTGGGGTCCTCCGTGCCCCAGACCGCGCTGGAAGCCCTCTGCCAGGTCGAACTCGGCCTGTATCTCCAGCAGAAGATGATGCCGGGCAGCCCCGCAGGCAGCGCCTGGGTGTTGTTCAGCGGGTACGGGTTCGCCGAGGCGCACCGGGCACCGCTGCCATCCGATGCGGCGAAGACCCTGCGTATTGCCAGGTACTCGCTGTGGACGCTGCGCCGGAGCCGTACCTGGCTCGAGGCTCTGGACACCTATCAGAGGTTCGACCCCAGGGTGCGCGCCTACGACGTACCGGACGCCGAGACACCCGCTGCCCGCCGCGACCTCTCCGTCGCCGACGACCGCTTCTCCGTCTACGAACAACTGCTGCGTGCCGCACCGCCGCTGGCGGGCAGGCGCCTGCCGGTCGCGGGGCAGGGCCCGCACGCCTTCCCCGTCAGCCGCACCATGGCCGTCGTCGACCTGCCGCCGGTTCCCTGCATCCCCCTCGTCGCCCACGACATGGACCTGGAACCGGCTGGCGGCGGCGAGCCCTTGATCTTCACCAGGGAGAGCCTGGAACGCACGGCGGCGGAGATGGACGCTCAACACGCTCGCTCCGGCGAAGGCCGGGCACCACGGTGGCTGGAGCGGCTACGGTCGTTCGACCTGTCAACCAAGGAGAACGGAACCTTCCACAAGGCGAGGAAAGACGAGGACTTCGCCTTCACGGTCGACGGCATCCAGCACCTGCTCGGCATCGTAGGCGCCGGCAAGAGCACACTGCGCGATATCATCGCCGTCCATCTCGCCAAACTGGGCAAGCGCACCACCATCGTCGTCACCGATGTCGCGGAGGTGCTGAAGCTCGTCCGGCTCTACGACCTCTACACCGACGGCGCCGCCGCACCCGTGCTCGGCTCCTCCGGCCGTGAGCGGCACGCCCAGCGGTTGCACCGTCGGCTGGCGGGCCGAGGCGAGCACCGACTGCTCGCCCACGACGACCCCGCCTTCGCCTACCTCGGCACGTCCTGCCTACTCAACGTCAGACGGCAGGGCGCCACGTCGATGACCGAACCACTCGCCTACGGCGAGGCACCCTGCTCCCGGCTCCAGCCCCCCTCGGCTCTGCGGCGTGACCCGAGCGAGGGACGGCACTCCTCGTGGCAGAAGAGGGTGACGAGCTGCCCGTATTGGTCCGCCTGTCCCCGTCACCACGGAGCTCGGACCCTGGTCGGCGCCCTGATCTGGGTGGCCACGCCGGCCGGGCTCATCGACGCCTCGCCGCCCCGTCCTCAGAACGGCGAGCGCATCCGTTTCCTTGAACTGGCCTGCCGTCGTAGTGACCTCGTGATCATCGACGAGGCCGACCGTGTCCAGATGCAGCTCGACCAGACCTTCGCACCCGCCGTGGTCCTCGCCAGCGACGAGGACAAGGGCCTCATCGACCAGCTTAGCCGGCACAAGATCCGGGAACTCGCGGCCAGCGGACGCACCCAGCTCTCCGAACGGGACGTCGAGACCTTCGCCGCCGCCCTCAACACCGCGGGCGCGGCCACCGACCGGCTGTACGCGATGCTCGTCGCCGGGTACGAGCTGCGCAAGTGGGTGCGGACGGGCTACTTCAGCGCCTGGACGCTCCAGATGGGGCTCCTCGACGAACGCTACGAACTCCCCGACGACAGCGGTCGGGACCACCCTCATCACGCCCCCCGCGAGGCTCTCGGAAAACTGCTCGACGCGTTCCGGGACAACCCCTTCGGTGACCGTCACCGTAGGACGGAGGAGGACTTCAGCCGGCTGACCGCCCTCCTCAACGAACTGCTCCACACCGGCAACCCGGAGAACACCCGGCGCCGCCTCACCGAGGTCATGGACGAGGTCTTCGCCATCGACCCGAGGTACATGGCTGCCCGGCAGCGGAAGTACCAAGAGGCGTACGACGAGTGGCGGCGCGAGGAAGAGGAACAGGAGAAGAAGCGCGGACGCCGCAGGAAGCCCAAGCCTCCGCCCCAGACGCCCGAGGAATGGCGGAAGCAACTCGCGGAGCGCTTCGAGTTCACAATGTTGCTCAGCGCCCTCGAACCACGGCTCGCCATGATCAACGCCATGTGGCCCCGCGTCGAGGCCGCCCTCAGCCTGGGCTTCAACACGATGTACCGCCGGCCGCTCGACTACGGCCCTATGGTGCCCGAGGCCCCGATGGGCAATGTGCTCGGCTTCCAGTTCAGGGTCCCGGGTGAGGACAAGGGCGGGGTCCGCAGTGGCGAACTGACCTTCTTCCGGTGCAGCGGCGTCGGACGTGAGCTGCTGCGCGCCATCCCCGATCTCACCTCCGTCGACGGCAGGCCCGGTGCCCACTTGCTGCTCATGTCGGGCAGCAGCTGGGCGGGCGCGTCCAGTCGCTACCACGTCTGTGTCCCGGTCGCTGTGGTCATCGAACCGCCGGTCGAGGTGACCGAACGCATCGCCAACGAGAGTTCCATGCGCTTCGAGTTCATCGACGACGGCGACGAGAAACTGCGCATGTCGGGAACCCATCCGGACGACCGCCCGGAGAAGTTGCGCCGCATCGCGTGCCATCTAGGTGAGGGCGGAGACGAGTACGAGGTCACTGAAGGTGGCCCGCTCCAGCAGGAGTTGCTCTCTCTTCCTCCAGGGCGCGACCAGATCCTTCTGCTGGTCGGCAGCTATGCCGAGGCACGTGTGGTGGCCGACACATTGCACAACCTCAACGTCCGCTGGCGCAACAAGGTGCTGTGCCTGGTGTCGGACGACGAGGAGATCACCGCAGAGGACGAGGCGCCGTCCGCCTACCACGCCCGATCACTGCGCCGGGGCGACGTCGAGCACCTGAAGGACCTCGAGGCGGACATCCTGGTGGCGCCCCTGCTCGCGCTGGAACGCGGCCACAACATCCTCAACGAGGACGACGAGGCGGCCATCGGCACGGTCTATTTTCTGGCACGGCCCCATCCGCACCCGGAGGACCTCCACCTGGCCGTCAATGCCGTCAACGCCTGGGTCGTCCGCGCCGTCACCGGCGGTGACTTCGCCACCCTGGTACAGGGAAAACCCACCGTCGAGGAAGGAGCGGAGGAGTTCCGCCGCCTCGCCCGTTCGTACTGGTACCAGGTACTCGCCCGTTCGATGGCGTGGAGCCGTCTCGACGACGATGTACGGGAACAGGTCACCTGGGACATGCTGGTCCTGTTGTGGCAGGTGATTGGGCGACTGGTACGCGGTGGCGTACCGGCCCGGGTGGTCTTCGTCGACGCCGCCTTCGCCCCCAACCGCGGCGCCGTACCGGCGCGGCCCGACACCCCCGAATCCAGTCTGCTGCACGGCGTCCTCGCCGTCTTGGACCCGTATTTCGACGGCGGCACGACGACCGCAGAGGAGCAGTTCATCGTCCGCGCCCTGTACGCGCCACTGCGCAGCATGCTCACTCGCCTGCTCGCCGCCGTACCCGCCCATCCGTAAGCGCCTAATCCCTGTCCCAGGAGGTAATTACGTGTACCACCACATTCGCGTCGCGGCCTACGAACCCGACCCGCTCCACGGACCCTGGCGGGAGGAAATGAAAGTGCTGCGGCTCGGCGAGGACCTGCACGCCGAGCTCACCGGGATGCATGCCGAGGCGGACAAGAACTCCGTCCACCCCCACCGGCTCCCCGTGCGCAGGCTCAACTCCCTGCTCCAGGCGATGGCGCCAGGCGTCATCGCGACCGGCCGCAACGCCGGGACGGATGGCCGTCTGCCGTGGCTCTACGCGCGGGAAGCCGTCCCTCCGGCCGTGCTGGCCCCGGTGGTAGGAGCTTGGGCGGCGGGCATGCACAGGGAGGACGACGACTCGGAGGGAGCCGATCTCGAGGAGAGGCTCCGCACCGGTGACCCGGCCGAGACGGTATGTCTGCCCCACTGGAAGACGGAACCGGTCGACCTCGCCGAGAGCGTGCTCTCAGCGGGCGGAACCGCCGAACCCGCCGCGCGGCTCTACAGCCTGCTGCCCGAGTGGATCGCCTTCCGGCTGGCAGCCCGGACGTTCCGCACTGGCGGCAGCACACTCCACTTCCGAGTCGAGAGCTCGGGTGACGGCGCGCGACTCGTCTCCTGGCCGCCTCAGCGCTACGAGCGCCGCGGGCAGACCTGGTACTACTCGGCCTGCCTCACCATCACCGTCCACACCGTGCCGTTCGCCCCGCGTTTCCGCGTCCATGTGTCCACCCACGTACGCCGGTGGGCCACCCGACTCGACGTACGCCCCCATCAGCTCGGCGGTACGACCGTCCTGTTCGACGCTCCATTGCCGTGGCCCGAAGGGCCGGAACGGGGCCACCGGCTGATGGTGAATACGCTGAGCTACGACCGGCGGTCGAAGGAACTGGCCTGGCGCCGGCACAGCCCCGCACCGCTGGTGCCCGAGCTGGACATCGTGCGCCACTACCCCCGGCCCGAAGCGCTCTTCTCCGACCCCGAACGCTGGATCAACAGTTCCGGGGACGTGGCCGCCGGCATCGTCTACCACCCGTCGATCGGCCCGCACGAGGTCGGACCCGGGCTGATGCCACGTGAGCGGGCAGATCTGGACGCCTGGGTCGAGGAAGGGCTGCGCCCCCTGCTGACCCGGGTCCCCGACCTCACGCGCGTCTCCCGGAGCAACACACCGTCCCTGCTGCCCCGTTCCGGCGCCGGACGCGTCCCGGGCGTCCGCGACGCCCAGCTGGCTCTGCAACGGCGGGCGGCGCTGACACGCGCACTGAACGGTCGCCCCCTGGAGATCGACGTCTTCTGGCAGTCCCCGGAAACCCGTGCGGCGCTGCTCGCTGAGCTGCCCAAGCTCATTGGTCTTCCCGCCGGGCAGCAAGTGCCGTCGGCCGACAGGGAGACCTGGCAGTGGCAGTGCGAGGGGCTCGACATCCGCGTCCGGGCCCGGCCCGCGGGACCTTTGGCCGGCGCCCTGCCGACTACCCGAGCCCGCGGGCGCCTCAGGGCCGTCCGGCTGGCTGAGGCCATCGAAGGGCGCTGCGGGCTCGTGGCGGACCGGGCGGACCCGCTCCTCGGCGGGGCCGGAGTCGTGATCACGGAGATCGCCGGCAAGGAGCGCTTCGCCGCCGTCCCGGACTCCGACCCCAAGCACGCGCTGCGCATCGCCTGGGCACGGCAGGGACGGCTGACCCAGTTTGTGAACTCACCCGACGACACCGACAGCGCTTTGGAACACCGGGCCAGGTGGACTTGGCTGGACGCCTTCCGGCAGTTGGGCGCGATCAGCCCGCCCGCCCATCGGGTGGGATCCGGCATTCCGGGTGACCTTCAGTACGCGGCGCTCTGGCTAGTACGCCACACCAGGAAGGGGCCCACGCGATGCCCCGTCCACCGGCTGGTGGCGGTGCGGGTGCGCCCCGGGGACGGACCGGGCGTCATTGAGGGGTGGGACGCAGAACGAGCCGAATGGGTGCCGTATCCGAAGCTGTTGCTGCTGCTCTCCCAGGCACGGGAACCGGCGGCGAGCGGTGGCGAGGAGACCGGCACGGGGAAGCTCGTCGATGACTCGGCAGCCCCGGGAGGATCCCGGCCCGCTGCCCGCCCGGGCGTAGAGCAGGACAGGCAGCGGGAGACCGAGCGGCAGATCCGGGCACTGCTCTTCCAGCTCCGCGACCGCCCGACGCTGCTGCTGGCGGACGCCGGCAATCTACGCCAGTGCTGGCCTGGCCTGCGCAACGGTGCACTGGACCGCGACACGCTCGGCTTCGGGGCCGAACCCGTCCAGCGGCACACGCTCTACGGCCACGACCTGCGGGTGCTGCTCGTACGGGATGCCAACGCCCGGGGTGAAGTGGCGGAGTGGTACGCCCACGACACCGAGGACGAGGTCGGCTTCGCCGAGGGTGTGTGGGGGACGGCGGATACGGAGGGCCGTGTCTTCGCGAGTACGGCCTCGAAGCCGCACACGGTGGCGAAACTGCCGAAGGGGCTCATGAAGCTGGTGCCCACGGCACAGGGCCGGACAGCGCCTGGAAAGACCGCGTGGAACCCCGGGCAACTGGAGATCACCGTGCTCGGCTGTCTGTCGGAGAAGGCGCTGACGGACTCGGGGCGTGCGGGTGACCTGCCCGACCGGCCGGCGGAGTGGGCGACGCTCGCACACCAGCTGCGTTACCACGACGACTACCCGCCGCTCGCCCGGCCTCTCCCGCTGCACTGGGCACGTCTCGCCGGTGAGTACGTGCTTCCGGTGGCCGGAACGAAGTAAGCGGGGGAGTACGTCATCCGCTTCCTGAGCGAGGTGTCGCCTGCATGGGTCGGCCCAAACGATCGACGCTGCTAAGAATCGATGCTTCCCTCGTGGATGCCGAAGCCTGCACCTGACCACGGTGGACGACGTCTGGTGCACTCCTTGCTGGGGTCACTGGGCGTCATAGTCTTCTCCGCCGTGACGCTCGTTTGACGCTCTTCGCGCCTAGTGGCTCCAAGGCGGAGACGAGAGACTTCATCTGACCTCCGTGAAACAAAGTTCGCGGCGGCGACTCGGCATCGGGCGTCACATCTGCGCGGTGTACACCGTGTTGGTCGCGTTCCCGTCCTGTAGAGGGTTGGGGAAGTCGACGACGTGGCTTTCCGTCTTCGGGAAGATTCCGGCGAGTACGGCCTGGAACTCCTCGTCCGGTGGGTCGTTCGACCACAGGGCGAAGATGCCGGTCGGGTGGAGCCATCGGGTGAGGGCGCGCAGGCCCTCGGGGCGGTAGAGGGCCGCGTGCGTGGGGTGCAGTACGTGGCGGGGGGAGTGGTCCACGTCGAGCAGGACGGCGTGGAAGCGGCGGCCCGGTTCGCCGGGGTCCAGTCCGTCGTCGCCGGCGGCCAGCGCGAAGAAGTCCCCCTGGACCAGGTGGCACCGGGCGTCCGACGTCAACTCGGGCCCGAGGGGCACGTATCCGCCTTCGTGCCACTCGATCACCTCGGTCAGCGCCTCGATCACCGTCAAGGAGCGCACCCGTGGATCGGCCAGCGCGGCCCTGGCCGTGTATCCGAGACCGAGGCCGCCCACGACGACATCGAGGGCGGTGTCCGGGAGAGGTGCCAGCCCGAGGCGGGCGAGTGCGATCTCGCCCGCGGTGAAGAGGCTGGACATCAGGAACTCGTCCCCGAGCTTCACCTCGTACACATCTTCACCGGAGCCCGGGTCCCGGCGCCGCCGCAGGCTGATGTCCCCCATCGGGGTGGGGCGCCAGTCGATCTCCTCGAAACGCCGCTTGCTCATGTGCTGGCTGCCTCTTCTGCGGACTGTGGAGGGCTGTGGGCTGTGGAGGACTGCGGGCTGTGGGCTGCGGGGCGTGAGTCCGGGCCGGGGGCGGGTCAGGCCGCCGGTGCCGGTGCCAGCAGGTCCGCGGGGATGCCGCCCTTGTCGGGCGCGTAGAAGTTCTTGATCTCCGCTTCCCAGGCATCCACCCTGATCCGGTCGGCGTCATCGGGCCCGAGGGCCTCGAAGAGGGCCTGGATGTTCGGCAGTTCGAACCCGACCCCCCTCAGCATGCCGGTGAAGACCGGCCGGGTCACCGTACCGCTGCCGTCCAGGTCCCCGAAGCGGGCGAAGCCGGACGCGAACTCGTCGATCGCCCCGCTGAAACGCTCGGGCGACAGCACGCACGCCTGGTACTCGTCGTAGGTGATCCGGCCGTCGCCATCCGCGTCGAGTTCACCGGCCAGCGTCTTCCAGTAGCGCGTGAACGCCGCTCGCATGGCCCGTTCGCTCTCCTCGTCGGCGCCGGGTGCGGCCGCGGCGACCCGGTCGCTCATCAGGTCGAAGTCGTCGGATTCCAGGACTCCGTTGCCGTCGGCGTCGAACAACGTGAAGACGAGTCGAACGCGGTTGACCGCCTCGTTGCGCATGGGCTCCTACCTTTCGTCAGTCCGGGGGAGGGGGACGGAGGGCCGTATCCGCGGTGAGCGGGGGGCTCGGCCGTCGCGCTGTCACTATGCGGGCCGCGGAACGCGGTGTCCCGGGGCGGCTCGACCGGTCAACAGAAAGAGTGAAGCGGGTGCCGCTCCGGCATGAACCGACGCAGTGCGTGGACCGGCGTGCACGGCGCACCGGGGGGATCGCCGGCGCCCCGTTCGGCCCGTGCGCGCCCTACCCGTGGTCACGGGACGCGCCCGATGATGAGCGCACCGCACGAATCCTGAGCTACTCCGCACCCATCTGCCCCTCGGGGCAGGCTGATCTGCGACGAAGGAGCCCACGTTGCTGCTGCTCATCTCCCCGGACGGCGTCGAGGAAGCCCTCGACTGCGCGAAGGCGGCGGAACACCTCGACATCGTGGACGTCAAGAAGCCCGACGAGGGTTCGCTCGGTGCCAACTTCCCCTGGGTCATCAGGGAGATCCGCGACGCCGTCCCGGCCGACAGACCGGTCTCCGCCACCGTGGGAGACGTGCCGTACAAACCCGGCACCGTCGCCCAGGCGGCCCTCGGCGCGGTGGTCTCCGGAGCCACCTACATCAAGGTCGGCCTCTATGGATGCACCACACCCGAGCAGGCCGTCGACGTCATGCGGGGGGTCGTCCGGGCGGTGAAGGACCACCGGCCCGACGCCCTCGTCGTCGCCTCGGGGTACGCCGACGCCCACCGGATCGGCTGCGTCAACCCGCTCGCACTGCCCGACATCGCCGCGCGCTCCGGTTCCGACGCGGCCATGCTCGACACCGCGGTCAAGGACGGGACACGGCTGTTCGACCATGTTCCGCCGGAGGTCTGCGGGGAGTTCGTGCTCCGGGCCCACCGGGCCGGTCTGAGCGCCGCCCTCGCGGGCAGCGTGCGGGTGGAGGACCTCGGTGCGCTCACTCGTATCGGCACGGACATCGTGGGGGTGCGCGGGGCGGTCTGCGAGGGCGGCGACCGCAACGCCGGAAGGATCAAGCCGCGGTTGATCGCCGCCTTCCGCGCGGAGATGGACCGGCACACGCCGCGTGACCACACGGTGGCTGTGACGGCTGCGGGGTGAGCACCCGGGCGGGTAACCATCTGGGCGGGGTGAGCACCCGGGCGGGTACGCACCTGGGTGGGGGGAGCAACCGGGCGGGTAACCACCTGGGCGGGGTGAGCACCCGGGCGGGGTGGGGTCCGGTACGCGGTGAGTTCCGGTACGCGGTGAGTTCCGGCCCGCCACGCGGGCCAGACGGACCGGCACGCGCCCGCGTCCGTCGCGCGCCATGTCGCCGTCGCCCCCGGCGCAGGGCGAGACCTTCGATGCCCCAGGAGGCGCTATGCCCGCACGAGGCGCTATGCCCGCACGAGGCGCTATGCCCGCACGAGGCGTGACGATGAGGTTCGGCGCGGCGGTACTGCGTTCGTACGACGGCCCGTTCACCGTCGAAGAGGTGCGCCTGGACACCGGCGCGGTGGCCGACGGCGAGGTCCTGGTCGAGATAGCGGGCTGCGGGATGTGCCGGACCGATCTCGCGGTCCGGCGCTCGGCGGGCCGCTCACCGCTGCCCGCGGTGCTCGGCCACGAAGGTGCCGGAGTCGTGGTGCAGACGGGCGGCCCGCACACCGGCCTGAGCGTGGGCGACCACGTCGTCCTGAGCTTCGACTCCTGCGGGCACTGCCGGAGTTGCCTGGACGCCGCCCCTGCCTACTGCGACTCCTTCGCCTCCCTCAACCTCTTCGGCGGGCGCGAGGAGAACGCCGCGCGGTTCACCGGTACGGACGGGGAGAAGCTGGCGCCCCGGTGGTTCGGGCAGTCCTCGTTCGCCGCGTACGCGGTGGCCCCGGCTCGTAACGCCGTACGGGTCGACCCCGCGCTGCCCGTCGAACTGCTCGGGCCACTCGGCTGCGGGTTCCTCACCGGTGCCGGAGCGGTGCTCAACTCCTTCGCCGCCGGGCCGGGCGAGACCGTCGCGGTCTTCGGGGCGGGAGCGGTGGGCCTGGCCGCGGTGATGGCGGCCACCGCCTCCGGAGCGGTCACCGTGGCGATCGACCGGCACCCCGAACGGCTGGCTCTCGCCGAACGGTTCGGCGCGACCGCGCTGGGCGCCGCGACGTCCGACCTGCCCGCCCGCATCCGGCGGCTGACCGGTGGCGGCGCGTCCTACGCGCTGGACACCACGGCCTCCCCGCGGTTGATCAACGACGCGCTCCTGTCGCTGCGCCCGACCGGCCGCCTCGGTCTGGTGGCGCGGCTGCACACCACGCTGCCGCTCGAACCGGGGGCGCTGGACCGAGGCAGGAGCGTGTCGCACATCTGTGAGGGGGACGCGGTGCCGGGTGTGCTGGTCCCGCGGCTGATCGGGCTGTGGCAGGCCGGGCGGTTCCCCTTCGACGAGCTGATCCGGACCTATCCGCTCACCGACATCAACGAGGCCGAACGGGACTGCGAGGCCGGACGCGTGGTCAAGCCCGTCCTGCTGCCGGAGCGCGTGAGCGGGTGAGGGAGGAGTCGAACGCCCCGTCCCCCTCACGTTCGTACACGGCGTTCCCTTTCGGGCTCCCATCCGTCAATGGAGGAAACGTGGTCGGCACGACGCATCACCCCACGCGTACGGACGGCGTGGAAGGAGGGGTGGGGGTGACCGCCCTGCTGGTCGCCGCGGCGCGGGCGATCGAGACCCACCGCCACGACGCCCTGGCACGGGACGTCTACGCGGAGCACTTCGTGCGTGCCGCACCGGCGTCGGCCGGCTGGCCGGTCCGCATGCACCAGGTCGCGGACGGGGACGCGAACCCCCTGTGGGGGCGGTTCGCCCGCTACTTCGGTCTGCGGACGAGGGTGCTCGACGACTTCCTCCTCCGGGCGGTGCGCGGGGAAGGAATCCGTCAAGTGGTGTTGCTGGGCGCGGGGTTGGACGCACGGTCCTTCCGCCTCGACTGGCCTTCGGGGTGTGTGGTCTTCGAGATCGACCGGGAAGGCGTACTGAAGTTCAAGCAAGAGGTGCTCGACGAGTTGTCGGCCGCGTCGCGGGCGGAGCGTGTGCCCGTGCCCGTCGACCTCCGCGCCGACTGGGTCGCGGCGCTGGCCGACGCCGGCTTCGACACGGCCGCGCCGAGCGCGTGGCTGGCCGAGGGGCTGCTGTTCTATCTGCCGCCCGCCGCCGAGACGTACCTCGTCGACCGGGTCGATGACCTGAGTACGGCGGGGAGCGCCCTGGCCTACGAGGTCAAGCTGGAGAAGGACCTGCTCGCCTTCCGTGACAGCCCGCTCTACACCGCGACGGCACAGCAGATCGGCATCCACCTGCTCGATCTGTTCGACACCGGACCGCGCCCCGACTCCGCCGGTGACCTCGCGGGCAAGGGCTGGTCCACGACGGTCCGCACTCCCTTCGACTTCACCCGCCGGCACGGGCGCGGCCCGCTGCCCGAGCCGAACGACGCGCTGGCGGGCAACCGGTGGGTGTTCGCGCACAAGCCCCGGCGGTGACGTGCGGGGTCATGGTGCCGCTGGGCGACGGAGTCGTGAAGGGTCAGGCTGCGGTGAAGCCGCCGTCCGCGGCGAGTACGGCGCCCGTGACGAAGGCGGAGCGCGGGGAGACCAGGAAGCACAGGACCTCCGCGATCTCGTGGGGCCGCGCCACCCTGCCCAGGGGGTGGGCGTCCGCGAAGGACGCGAGGTAGGCGCGGCTGTCGGGGCGGAACGTGTCGAGGAAGTCCGTCTCGACCACACCCGCGGCGACGAGGTTCGCGCGGATGCCGAGGGGGCCGCCCTCCAGTGCGAGGACCTTGGTCAGTTGGGCGAGGGCTCCCTTCGACGCGCTGTAGGCGGCCCCTTCGGGCAGGCCGACGGTGGACGCGTACGAACCGGTGCTGACGATGGCGCCGCCGCCGCGCTCCGCCATCACCCGGAAGGCCTCGCGGGCGAAGAGGAAGGCGCCGCGGGCGTTGACGTCCATCACGCTGTCCCAGTCCTGTGCGGTGGTGTGCGTGACGGGCTTGTTCAGAGTGCGTCCGGCGTTGTTGACCAGGATGTCCAGTGTGCCGAAGGCGTCGAGGGCGGCGTCCACCGCGCGGGCGGCGGTCTCCTCCAGGGTGACGTCGCCGTTCACGGTCACGACGCCGGGCAACTCCGCCGACAGGGCGGCCAGTTCGGGACGTGTGTCGAGGGCGACGACGTGGGCGCCGCGAGCGTGGAGGAGGGCCGCGGTCGCCTTGCCGATGCCGCGTGCGGCGCCGGTGACGAGAGCCGTTCTCCCGGCGAACTCGGCGGCTTCGGGGGACGGCGTCGTGGATGTCATTCGGGTGCTCCCTGGTGGGGTCGGGTCGGGTGTCCGTGCGCGGTGACGGACGGCTTCGGGGCCGGGAGAGGGGCCGTCGTCAGCGGTCCCTGGTGGCGGGCCGGCGCCGGAGGAGGATCGCGCCGCCGAGGCCCGCCAGCACGGTGGCGACGATGACGCCGGTGCCGAGGGCGTAGCCCGCCAGGGGGTCACCCGGGTCCGCCCGCTGGCCGGCTCGACGACGGCGGTGACCAGAGCGAGGACGACCGCGCCGCCGATCTGCATGAAGGTGTTGAGCAGGGCGCCCGCGAGCCCCTGGTCCCGGTCGGGCACCCCGGCCACCGCGCTCATGTTCAGGGCGGGGAACGTCGCCGCGGTGCCGACCCCGTTGACGACCATGACGGGCAGGACCACCGTGAGGAACGGGCTGTCGGGGCCGATGCGGAAGAACAGCGCGTAGGACAGCGCGAGGAGCAGCATCCCCGCGGCGATCGTCCTGTGCGCGCCGAACCGGGCGGCGAGCCGCCCCGCGAACGGTGCCAGCGCGCCGTTGGCGAGGCCCAGCGGGACGAAGGCACCGGCGGTCCGCAACGGCGTCCAGCCCAGCACGTTCTGCAGGTAGAGCGTGGTCAGGAACGCAAACGAGGTGTAGGCGCCCCACATGGCGAAGATCGTCAGATTGGTGGCGGCGGTCGTGCGCCGGGTGAGGAAGGAGAGCGGGACCAGGGGCGTGCGGGCGCGGGACTCGGCACGTACGAACAGGACGAGCAGGGCGGCCGCCGCGCAGCACAGCACGAGGGTGCGGGCGGACAGCCAGCCGTGTGAGGGAGCCAGGGTGAGGGCGTAGACCAGGATCACCAGTGCCCCGGTGGCCGTCAGCGCGCCCGGAACGTCGAGCTTCCCGCGGGTGCCGCCCCTGCGGTCCACCGGGAGCAGGCGCGCTCCCGCGAGCAGTGCCACCACGGCGATGGGCACCGGGAGCGCGAAGACCAGTCGCCACGACCGCTCGGTCAGCACGCCGCCGAGAACGAGGCCGCCGACGAAGCCGCAGGCGCCGGCGGTGGCGTACCAGCCGAGGGCGCGGCCGCGCCGGGCGCCCTCCGGCCAGTTGGCGGTGATCAGGGAGAGCGCCGCCGGGGCCAGGAAGCCCGCCGCGACGCCCTTCACGAGACGCGCCGCGATCAGCAGACCCCCGGTCGGGGCGAGCGCACCCGCGACGCTGACCACGCCGAAGACGGCGACCGCGGTCAGGAACGCGCGCCGCCTGCCGAACAGGTCGGCGACCCGCCCGCCCAGGAGCAGGAATCCGCCGTAGCCGAGGGCGTAGGCGGAGACGACCCACTGGAGGGAAGCCGGGGCCAGGTCCAGGTCGTGCTGGATCGCGGGCAGGGCGACGCCCACGTCGGACAGGTCGATGGCGTCCATGAAGTGAGCCGCGCACAGCACGAGCAGGGCCGCGGTGCCGGGGCGCGGGGCGGCCTCGGCGACGGTGCCGGGCCTGTCGGCGGCCGCGGTGATCTCGTTCTCGTCGGTCCGTTTCATCGCGTCGCCTGTCATCGCATCGCCTTCCTCGGTGGGGCGGAGGCGTCTTGGTCCCTGCCTCTGCCTCTGCCCGACCGAGTCTGTGCAGGTCAACGGGGGTGCGCCAGGGTGCTCTCCGCCTGGGTGCGGCACACCCAGGCTGTGCGGGCGGCGACGGCCTAGCCTGGGAACCATGGACGACAACCACCTCGGGGAGTTCCTCCGCGTACGCCGCGCCGCCCTGCGGCCGCAGGACGTCGGCATGGCGAGTCACGGCGTACGCAGGGTGGCCGGACTGCGCCGCGAGGAGGTCGCCGTCCTGGCCGGCGTGAACGCCGACTACTACACCCGGCTCGAGCAGGGCCGCGAGCGCCATCCCTCGGCACAGATGGTGGGCGCGCTCAGCCGTGCCCTCCTGCTCGACCGGGACGCCCGCGACCACCTGCACCGCCTGGCCGGTGTGGCACCGGACGGCCACGACTCCCTCCACGCCACGGAGCACGTCAGTCCCGCGCTGCGTCAGCTCATGGACGGCTATCCGCACACCCCGGCGTTCGTCATGAACCGCACCCTCGACCTCCTGGCCGCCAACGCCCTGGCCGACGCGCTCTACACCCCCTTCACCCCCGCGGACAACCTCGCCCGCATGACCTTCCTCGACCCGGCCGGACAGGAGTTCTACCGGGACTGGGACCGGGCCGCCGAGGCCGCCGTCGCCAACCTGCGGCAGGCGAGCGGCTTCGATCCCGAACACCCGCGTCTGCGACAGCTGGTGGACACGCTGGCCGAGCACAGTGCCGCGTTCCGGCGGCTGTGGTCGCGGCACACGGTGCGGGGGAAGACCCGGGACGCCAAACGACTCCTCCACCCCGACGTGGGGCCCCTCGCCCTGACCTACCAGTCCTTCGACGTCAGGGACGCCCCGGGCCAACAGCTGGTCATCTACCACGCGGAACCGAACAGCCCGTCGGCCGAGGCCCTGTCCCTCCTGGGCTCCCTGCACGCCGACGGCAGGCGGGAACCCTCGCATCACGGCGGGCGGTGAGCCACGAGGCCGGGGCGGACGGCGCGGCCGGAGCCGGGGCCGCTGTGCCGGGTCGCCCGACGACAGCGGTGAGCGCACCGCCGTCGGAAGGCTGCCCGTCCCCCTACTCCCGCCGGTCCACCCACCGCACCCCCGCCGCGTACCACCGCGCCAACTCCTGCGCGTTCCGCTCGACCTCCCGGTCGTCCGTGCCCGTCAGGACGTAGGCCGCCAGGTAGTGGGCGGACTTCACTCCGCCCTCGTACGTCGCGCCGATCGTGGCCCGGAGGCGTTCCTCCACCACGAACGGCGGGGGGTTCTCGGGCAGGGCCGCCAGCGTGGCGCGTTCGGGGTAGAAGACGACCCAGCCCGCGCTCCGGCCGGGGGCGACGCCGTGCGGGCGGGCGGTGCTCAGGGTCCGCGGGGCGACCTGCGCCCGGAACCACTGCTCGTCGAGGCTGAAGCCGGTCGCCGCGTGGATCGCGGGAGAGGTGAGCGCGCCGCCCGTCCTGCTGCCGACCTCGCACAGCACGAGGCGGTCGTCGGGCGTGTGGAAGACCTCCAGGTGGAAGGTGGTGCACTCGGGGGTGGGGAGGGCCTCCAACACCGTGCGTGCATAGCTGATGAGACGGTCCGTCAGGGGGTGGTCGGAGGCCAGCTGGGCCGAGCCCAGGTAGACGCCGTCGTGGAAGGACAGGCAGTCGTTGAGGTAGCGCGAGGCGAACGTGGCCACCGGGGCGCCCGCCGCCACCAGGCCGTCGACCACGTACATCCGCCCCGCCACGAACCGCTCCACCTCGGCCTGTTCGGGCAGGCCCGCGGCGAGGAGCCGGGTCAGGTCCGCGGGGCCGCGCAGCACCTGGGTGCCCGTCGAGCCGGAGCCGAGGGCCGGCTTCACCACCACGGGGTAGCCGTGTTCGCGGACGAAGCCGAAGAGGTCGAAGGCCACCCGGACCGGAGCGAACTCCGGTACCTCCAGGCCGCCTTGGCGCACCAGGTTCTTCATGTGGACCTTGTCGCGGAACGCGAGCGCGCCGGCGAAGTCCTGGCCCGGCACCCCGAGCAGCTCCCGCAGCCGCGCGGCGCGCAGCAGGTCGCCCTCCATGCGGGCGATGACCGCGTCGACCGGCGTGTGCCCGGCGAGGTCGAGGGCCAGCCGCTCGGCCTCGCCGCCCTCGCGGAAGTCGGCGACGGGGACGGCGTCGGGAATGTGCCGGTACTGCGGGAATTTGGCCGCGGAGACCAGAAGGTGCGGCCGTACGCCCGTATCGGCCGCCCACTTGTCGTACGGAGTGTCCGCATAGTCGCTGTCCACGAAAGCCAGAACATTCCGTGCCGTGCCGGAACTCATCGACATCTCCGCGCCCCCTCTCACCGCGCGCACCGGCTGTGCGCGGCACTCAGGCTAGGGGCGTGAGCCCAGGTCAGGGCCGTCCTGGCGGATACCCCGGCTTTACCTCGGAAAGATTGTTCTGCTCATTGCGCCCGTGTAGGAAGAACGGAGACCGAAAGTTTTTGATCTTGCACTGGAAACGGGGGGGAAGTTGAAGAACCAACGAATTCTCGCCGCAACACCATCGGTTCACGACCACGGACCGGTGAAATGCCCGCACACCCTCGCGGGCTCGTCCGACCGGGAATTGCGCGAGGGGGGCGGGCCGGGCGCAGCCGACGTCCTCGCGGTGCCACTGCCCCGGAACACACCCGCGGCGACGGGAGCCGCGCCGTGATCGACGTGCTGGTCGTGGACGACGACTTCCATGTGGCCGAGATCAACTCCCGTTACGTGTCCCGCATTCAGGGCTTCCGCGTCATGGGCCGGGCCCACACGGCCGCCGAGGCGCTGCGGGCCGTCGAGCGCGGCGGCGTCGACCTGGTGCTGCTCGACCACTACCTGCCCGACGAGGACGGGTTGCACCTGGTGCGCCGGCTGCGGCGGCTCGGCCATGAGACCGACGTCATCATGATCTCGGCGGCGCACGGGGCGGAGCAGGTGAGTTCGGCGCTGCGCAACGGCGTCCTGCAGTACCTCGTCAAGCCGTTCAGCTTCGCCGCGCTGCGCGCCAAGCTGACCTCCTACGCGCAGATGCGGGACCGGCTCGACCGCTCGGACTCCCTGGGGCAGGGCGAGGTGGACGAGATCTTCGGCACGCTGCACACACCGGTCCGGGCGGAGGTGCCGCCCAAGGGGTACTCGGCGGCGACCACCGAGCACATCCGCGACGTGCTGCTCCGGGCGGGCAAGGCGCTGTCCGCGCAGGAGGTGGCCGACCTCACCGGGGTGAGCCGCTCCACCGCGCAGCGCTACCTCAAGCACCTCCAGGAGTGCGGCACCGTCCAACTCGCCCTGAAGTACGGGGGAGCGGGCCGCCCCGAACACCACTACGAGACCGCGCACGGCGCCTTACGCCGGCGCCCCCGCTGAACCCCGCCGCCCTCCAGGCCCCCACCCCCACGGGTGCGGGGCCTGTGTCATGGCCGGTGCCGCCAAAGAGAGTTACCGCTCGGTAGTCAAAAGAAGCAGAAGGGGTTTTCCGCAGTAAAGCCACAGTGCCCGCTAAACCGTGTCCGCCCCCCGTTCCTGATCTAGTGTCCGACTCGATCCACAAGCTCCTCACCTGCAAGGACACCGGAGACCTGCTATGGGCGTGACACGCCGTACGCTCCGCCTCGGAGCCTTTCTCCTGGCCCCCGGGTACCACGTCGCCTCCTGGCGGCACCCGACGGCCCGCGCGAACGGCGGCCTGGACTTCGCTCACTACCGCGAGCTCCTGCACACCGCGGAGCGCGGCAAGTTCGACATGTTCTTCGTCGCCGACGGGGTGGGCATCCGCACCCCGTACCGCGACGCCGACGACCTGAGCCGCTGGGGCCGCTTCCTCCAGTTCGACCCGCTGACGCTGCTGTCCGCCCTCGCCGTGCACACCACGCACATCGGTCTCGCGGCGACCGCGTCGACGACGTACAACGAACCGTTCCACATCGCCCGGAAGTTCGCCTCGATCGACCACCTGAGCTCCGGCCGCTCCGCCTGGAACATCGTCACCTCGGTCACGGACGCCGAGGCGAAGAACTTCAACCGCGACTCCCAGCCCGACCACGCCTCGCGCTACCACCGCGCCCGGGAGTTCATGGAGGTCGTCACCGGCCTGTGGGACAGCTGGGACGACGACGCGTTCACCTACGACAAGGAGTCCGGACGCTACTTCGACCCCGCCGGGCTGCATGTCCTCGACCACAAGGGCGAGCACTTCGCCGTGCGCGGACCGCTCAACGTGGCCCGCCCGCCGCAGGGTTACCCCGTCCTCGTCCAGGCGGGCGCCTCCGCGGACGGCCAGGACTTCGCCGCGCGCTGGGCGGAGGTGGTCTTCACCGCCGCCCAGACCCTGGACGAGGGGCGGACGTTCTACCGCGGCATCAAGGAACAGGCCGCCGGTTACGGACGCGACCCCGGCCAGCTGAAGGTCATGCCCGGCCTCTTCCCCGTGATCGGCCGCACCCGCGCCGAGGCCGAGGACAAGTACGCCGTCCTGCAGGACCTCGTCGACCCCGTCGTCGGGCTGGGGCTGCTCACCCAGCTCCTCGGCGACATCGACATCTCCGGCCTCCCGCTGGACGAGCCGCTGCCCGAACTGCCGCCCACCGAGGGCAGCACCAGCCGCCAGCAGCTCGTCTACGACAAGGCGCGCCGCGAGGGCCTGACGGTCCGGGAGCTGTATCAGTCCCTGACCGGGGGCCGCGGCCACCGCATCGTCATCGGCACCCCCGACGACGTCGCCGACCTCATGGAGGAGTGGTTCACCGGCGGCGCCGCCGACGGCTTCAACGTCATGCCGCCCGTGCTCCCCGACGGCCTGGACGACTTCGTCGACCTCGTCGTCCCCGAGCTGCAGCGCCGCGGCCTGTTCCGCACCGAGTACGAGAGCACCACCCTGCGCGGAAACCTCGGCATCGACCGGCCCGCCCGGGGCGCCGCCGCCCGCGTCCCGCTGAAGCCGGGCCCGTCCCGAGTCCAGGAGTGAGGACCGCCATGCCGTCGTTCGCCAGAACCCTCAGTGAGATACCGCCCTCCCCGCTGGTGGCCGTCGACCGGCTGCTGCGCTCCGCGGCGGTGACCGAGCGGGTGCCGTTGCAGCAGGGCAGGACCGTCTTCGAGCCGTGCGCGCGCCCGGGCACCTGGGACCGCGCCGAGTTCGGGATCGCCGCCCACGAGCACGCGCCGCCCGCCGGTGTCCCCGCGCTGCGCTCCGCGTTCGCCGAGGCGGCGGCCCGGCGCCGCGGCACCCCCGTCGACCCCGGCCAGATCCTGGTCACCAGCGGCGCCACGCACGCCGTCGCGGTGACCCTGCACGCCGTCCTCGACGCGGGCGACGAGGTCATCGTCCTCTCCCCGCAGTGGCTGTTCGCGACCGGCCTGGTGTGGGCGGCCGGCGGGATCCCGCGCGAGGTGCCGGTCTTCCTGGAGCTCAGCGAGGACCCCGACTTCGACTTCATCGCCGCGATCGAGCGGGCGGTGGGGCCGCGCACCCGGGCGATCTACTTCAACAACCCCAACAACCCCACCGGCTTCCGCCTCGACGCACGCGCCCTGGCCGCGCTCACCGGCCTCGCCGCCCGGCACGACCTGTGGCTGATCGCCGACAACGCCTACGAGAACTACGACTTCGACGACGGCGGATTCCTCGACACGGCGACCGTCCCCGGCGCCGCCGAGCGCACCTTCTCGGTGCACAGCTGCAGCAAGACGTACGCCATGCCCGGCGCCCGGGTCGGCCACCTCATCTCGCCATCCGGCGCCGAGGAGGTCCTCACCAAGTGGTCGCTGCACACGCTGTACTCGGTCTCCACGGCCGCGCAGCACACCGCCTTCCGCGCGCTCGACACCCCCGCCGGCGAACTCGCACGGCGCCGCGCGGCGGCCGAGCGCGCCTGGCGGCTCGCCGACGCCGCCCTGGAGATCCCGCACACCCGCGTCCATGGCGGCCTCTACACCTTCCTCGACCTCGCCCGGTACGGCGACGGCTCGGAGTTCGTGCGCCGCTGCGCCGAGGCCGGCGTGGGGCTCGCCCCGGGCCGGGTGTTCGGCGCGCACTGCGACGGCTGGGCCCGGCTCTGCTTCACCGCGGCGCCCGAAGAGGCCGTCGCGGACGCCATCGGCCGTATCAACAAGATCTACTGGGAGGGCGGCCGTGACCGTTGACACCACCACAGCCAGGCCGACGGCGGCCGCCGCGCTGGCTCCTTACCTGCACCGGTACGACAGCCCGGCCCAGCTCGGCCTCAAGATCAACGCCTACCGGGGCTACGAGGTCGAGGGCCTCGCCGAGGCGCTGCGCGCGCCGGACCTGCTCGACGCCCCCGTCGAATGCGTGATGGTCGGCGACTCGTACTTCATGACGCACCTCGGCCGCACCGGAACCACCCTGAACGGCGACGCCGAACAGGAGTGGGGCCTCGCCACCCTCACCGGCCTGGTGGCCGAGGTGCGCAAGACGCTGGACGCCGAATTCCCCGCCGCCCGGCGGCCGTTCCTCCTCGCCGACCTGCCCGACGGGACGACGCGCGGCCCCGCCACGGCCCGCGCCGCCGCCGACCGGTTCGTCGCCGAGGGCGCGGACGCCGTCAAGATCGAGGTCGCGGGGGAGGGCGAGTTCCGCTGCGTCGAGGCGGTGGCCGCGGCCGGCATTCCCACCCTGGCGCACCTCGGTTACACCCCGCAGAGCGGCGGCCTGGCCCGGCACGGTGACGCCCTGGACGGCGCGCTCACGCTCTTCGCGCAGGCCCGCAGGGCCCGGGACGCGGGCGGCTGCGGGCTGATCGTCGAGATGGTCAGCGAGGCCGTGAACCAGGCGCTGAGCCGCCCGCACCCCGCGGGCCTCCCGCTGTACTCGGTGTTCAGCGGCCGGGCCCGCTGGGGCGGCCAGAGCCTCAACCTGTGGGACGCCGTCGTGCGCCCCGTCCCCGGCGGCCGCTACTTCCCGCCGACCCCGGTCATCGACGCGGCCGAGGTGCCCGAGCGGTACACCCCGGAGCTGATCGCCGAGCGCATGCGCGAACTGCTGCGGCTCAGCGTCGCCGGCTGGTTCCCGCTCTCCCCGCGCACCGCCCTGACCCCCCGTGAGACGGCCGAGATCACCGGCATCGACCCTTGGAGTGCCTCATGACCACCGCCGAACCGCTCGCCGCGGCGCCGGTGACCCCCGGCTCGGACACGGCCGTCTTCGACGAGCTCGAATCGGCCGTGCGCACCTACTGCCGCCGCTTCCCCGCCGTCTTCACGCGGGCGTCCGGCCACCGCATGTGGGACGCCGACGGCCGCGAGTACATCGACTTCCTGTCCGGCGCCGGCGCGCTCAACTACGGGCACAACCCGGCCGACGTGCGCGCCGCCCTCATCGCCTACCTCCAGGCCGACGGGCCGGTCCACGGCCTCGACCTGCACACCGGCGCCAAGGCCGCCTTCCTGCGCCGCTTCCACGAGGTGGTGCTCGCGCCGCGTGGGCTCGACCACCGGGTGCAGTTCACCGGGCCGACCGGCACCAACGCCGTCGAGGCGGCGTTCAAGACGGCCCGCAGGGTCACCGGGCGCACCGACATCGTCGCCTTCACCGGAGGCTTCCACGGCCTCTCGCTCGGCGCGCTCGCCGCGTCCGCCACCTCGTTCAAGCGCGGTGCGGCCGGGGTGCCGCTCGGCCACGTCACGCGCATGCCCTACGAGGGGTACGCGGGCGAAGGCGTCGACACCATCGACTATCTGACCCGGATGCTCGACGACCCGGGCAGCGGCATCGACCTGCCCGCGGCCTTCGTGGTGGAGACCGTGCAGGGCGAGGGCGGTCTCGCGGCGGCGAGCCCCGCATGGCTGCGCAGGCTCGCCGAGGTGGCCCGCGAGCGGGGCATCCTGCTCATCGTCGACGACATCCAGGCGGGTTGCGGGCGCACCGGCACCTTCTTCGGCTTCGAAGAGGCGGGCATCGTCCCCGACCTGATCTGTCTGTCCAAGTCCATCAGCGGCTTCGGCATGCCGATGGCCCTGGTCCTGGTCCGCCCCGAGCTCGACCAGCTGGGCCCCGGCGAGCACAGCGGCACCTTCCGCGGCAACAACCTGGCCTTCGTCACCGCCACGGCCTGCCTGGACCGCTGGGCGGACCCGGAGTTCGCCGCGCGGGTCCGGCGCAACGCCGCCGTCCTGGAGGAGCGGCTCACCGAACTGGCTTCCCGGTTCGTGGAGTTGGGCTGCACCGTCCTCGGCCGCGGGTGGTTCCGCGGCCTCGGCTTCACCGATCCGGCGCTCGCGGACCGGGTGTCGCGGGCCGCCTTCACGCGCGGGCTCCTGGTGGAGACGTCCGGGGCCCGCGGCCAGGTCCTCAAGATCATGCCGCCCATCGTGGCGGACGCCGACGACCTGGCGCCCGGCCTCGCCCTCCTCGCCGACTCCATCGCGGCGGCCGCCCAAGAGCACGTATCCGAAGGGGACCCGAGTTGAGCATCGCCGAACACGAGCAGACCGTCGAGGGCGCGCACGAGAGCGACCGGGAGGGCCACGAGGACGGCCACGCCCACGGCATCGACGAGACCGTGCTGCGCCGGATCGCCGACTCCTGGCCGCGACGCGCCACGATCCGCACCGACCTCGACCAGATATCCGAGCCGGAGGAGTACGACGAGGAGCTGCCGGACTACCCCGAGCACCTGCTGCCGTTCGCCGATCACCCGCTCTACCTCGCGGCCGCGCCCGAGCAGCGCCGGCAGGTCCTCACCATGGCCTGGCTGGTCTACAACGAGCGGGTCATCGCGGCCGAGGAACACGTCGCCAACCCGACCTTCGCCATGATCATGCACGGCGCCTTCCCCGGCGCCGACAGCGTCCAGCTCAAGCGCGCCGTCCAGCAGACGCACGTGGACGAGGTCTGGCACACCTACATGCACATGATCGCGATGCAGCGCACCCGCGAGGTGCGGCAGGTGACCGGCGAACCGGCCTACCCGCACACCGTCACCTACCGCCGCCTCCTCGAAGCCGACGCGAAGGCGTCGGAGCGCTGGGAGCGCGACCTGCTGAAGCTGGTCTGGACGACCGTCTCGGAGATCAGCGTCAACGCCTATCTGGAGCTGCTCTCCCGCGACAAGTCCGTCCAGCCGCTGCACGCCCTGGTGCCCCGGCTGCACGCCCGCGACGAGTCCGCGCACTCCTCCGTCATGGTCGAGGTCGCCAAGGCGCTGTACGTGCACATGAACACCGAGCAGCGCCGCGCCTTCGCCGACACGCTGCCCACGGCGCTGCACGCCTTCGTGGAGCAGGACTTCGCGGTGTGGCCCGGCATCCTGCGGGCGGCCGGGTTCGAGAGGGCCGACGAGATCGTCGAGGACTGCCGGCGGCAGGCCGGCACCGGCCTGCTGGTGCGCGACTTCTCCGGGGTGCGGCGCATCGTGCGCGAGATGGAGCTCGAGGACCAGGTCGACTTCGACTTCGGGACCGAGTGACGTGAAGCTCACCGCGGGCGGGCGCAGGCTCGCCGCCGCAGCCCTCGTCCAGTCGCTCGGCATCGGCCTGTTCATGGCGAGCTCCATGGCGTACTTCACCCGGCAGGTGGGCCTGTCGGCGAACCAGGTGGCCTCCGGGCTCGCCCTCGCCGGTGTCGTCGCCCTCGGGATCTCGCTGCTGGGCGGGGTCCTCGCCGACCGGTACGGGGCGCGGCGGGTGCTCGCCGCGGTGTATCTGGGACGGGGCGTGTGCTGCGCGGCGTACGTCCTCGTCACGGACTTCTGGCAGTTCATGCTGGTGACGCTCTGCGCGGTCGCGTGCGACCGGGCCGGCCCCCCGGTGCTCCAGGCGCTGGTCGCCCTGGCCGTGCCGGAGCGTCAGGAGCGCACCCGGCTGCTCGCGGTGGTCAACGTCGTACGCAACTGCGGACTCGGGGTCGGCGCGATGGCGGCCGGTGCGGCGCTCGTCGACGACACGCAGGCCGCCTACCGGGTCACCCTGATCGCCATCGGGCTGGCCTTCCTCGGCGGGGCGGTGCTGGTGCTTCGGGTGGACGAACCGGCCGCGCCGGCGGCCCACGCCGAACCGCGGAGGACGGCGGGACGCGCCGTCCAAGGGAGGGTGTTGCCCGACGCGCGCTATCTGACGCTGACCGGGCTCAACTTCCTGCTGTTCTTCTTCGACACGATGCTGCTCGTCGCGATGCCCGTGTGGATCCTGGAGCACACGGACGCGCCGCGGGCCACCGTGTCGGTGCTGTTCGCGCTGAACACCGTGCTCGTGGTGGTGCTGCAGATCCCGGTCAGCAAGCTGGCCACCGGCCAGCGGCGCACCACCCGGATGCTCACCTGGACGGGCGCCGTGCTCGCGGCGAGCAGTCTGTGCTTCGCCGCCTCCGGCTCGGTCGCGGGCGGGCCCGCGGTGGCGTGGCTGGCCGCCGCCGTGGTGACGCTGTCCCTGGCCGAGGTGACCGCCAACTCCGCGGTGTGGGACCTCTCCATCGCCCTGGCCCCCGAGGAGCAGCGCGGACGCTACCTCTCCGTGTTCAACCTGAGCGTGGCCGGCCAGCGCGTCCTCGGGCCGGTGCTGGTCACCGGGCTGCTGCTCGGCTCCGGCTCACTCGGCTGGGTGGTGGCCGCGGGGGTGCTGGTGGCCGCGGGCTTCGCGGCCGAGCGGGTGGCCCGCGCGGCGGGGCGGCGGATCGGCGCGAAGGGGCTCGTCGATGCCTGAACTCTCCGTCCTCCTCTTCGCTTCCGTCGCGGTCTTCCTCGGCGCGCTGGTCCAGGGCAGCCTCGGCGTGGGGCTCGCCCTGGTGTCGGCGCCGGTGGTGCAGATCGCCGCGCCGGACCTCATGCCGGGCTCGCTGCTCCTGGTCGCCGCGGTGCTGGCCGCGCTCGGGGCGGTGCGGGAGATCTCCCACACCGACTGGTACGGCGTCTCCTGGGCGATGGCCGGCCGGATCGTCGGCACGGTGACGGCGTCGTACGTCATCCTCGTCGTCTCGGTGCCGACGCTCGACCTGCTCTCCGCGGGGATCACCCTGGGCGTCGTCTCGCTGCTCGCCTTCGACCCGGCCAGGCTGCCGAGGAACCGGAGCACGCTGATCGCCTCCGGCGCCGTGGCGGGCCTCACCGGCACGACCTCGTCCATCGGCGGGCCGTTCATCGCGCTCGTCTACAGCCAGGAACCCGGGCCCAAGGTCCGCGGCACCCTCAGCGTCTTCTACACGGCGGGCACGCTGCTCTCGCTCGTCTCCCTCACCGCGGTGGGCCGGCTCTCGGGCGACCAACTGTCGTTCGGCGCCCTGCTGTTGCCGGCGGTGGTGGCCGGGTTCGCGCTGTCGGGGCCGGTCAGGAAGCGGGTGGACGGCGGCGGCCGGATGCGCGGCGCGGTGCTCGTGCTGGCCGTCGTCGCCGCGCTCGTCCTCATCGTCCGGGGCCTCACCGCCCTCGTCACGGGGTGAGGGCGGGGGCCACACGAGGAGAGGGCGGCGGGAGCGCGGGCGATATGTCGACAGCAATACGTACCGAGGCAGGAACGGAGCGGAACATGCGGGTGGGATGTGCGGGACTGGGGTCCATGGGCGGAGGGATGTGCCGCCGCCTCGCGGAGCGCGGGTTCGAGGTGGTCGCGTACGACGCCGATCCGGGCGTCACCGCCGCGGCCGGGGAACACCCGGGCGTGCGCGCGGCGCGGAGCGTCGCGGAGCTGGCCGCGCCGGTGGTGGTCACCATGCTGCCCGACGGCGCGGCGGTCCGGCAGGTGGCCGACGCGCTGCTCCCGCACCTCGACGCCGGCGCCCTGATCGTCGACACGGGCTCCTCGGCGCCCGAGGACACCCTCGCCCTGGGACGCGCGGCCGCCGCGTACGGCGTGGCCGTGGTGGACGCGCCGGTCTCCGGCTCGCCGGCCGCCGCGCGCACGGGCGCGCTGACGCTGATGGCCGGGGGCGAACCCGAGGACGTCGTACGGGCGGAGCGGGTGCTCGGCGCGCTCGGCAGGGTCCACCGGGTGGGTCCCGCGGGTGCCGGTCACGCGCTGAAGGCGCTCAACAACCTGCTCTCCGCGGTCAATCTGGCCGCTGTCGCCGAAGTCATGCTCGCCGGGCGGGCGTTCGGCCTCGAACCTGCGGCGATGCTGGAGGTGATCAACGCGTCGACCGGGCGCAACCACGCCTCGCAGACCAAGCTGCCCGACCATGTGCTGCCCGGCACCTTCGACTCGGGGTTCGCGCTGCGCCTGATGCTCAAGGACATCCGCATCGGCACGTCGCTGCTCGACTCCGCGGGCGGCCCCGCCGCCTTCGGCCACGCCTGCCAGGAGCTGTGGGAGAAGGCGCACGACGCACTGCCGGCGGGCGCCGACAATGTCGAGGTCGTGCGCTGGCTGGAGAAGGAGTCGGGACGGGAGCTGCGCGCATGACACACGAGAACGAGAACGATCGCGACCAGCAGAACGGGCACGAGCACGTGAACAACGACCACGGGAGCGAGGGCGCGCCGCGGATCGCGGTCATCGGGGGACAGGTCGCCGCCCTGAAGAAGGCCCGCGCGGCCGGGTTCGACGTCGTCTGGCTGCACGGCCCGCACGAACTCGACACATCGGGACTTGAGTTGGTGGCCGAGGCCCACCTCACCGACTACCGCGACCCGCAGGGCGTCGCCGACCTCCTCGCCGCCGTGCACCGGCACCGGCCGCTGGTCCGGGTCGTCTCGATCATCGAGGACGGCCTGGAGTCGGCGGCCGCCGCGACGACGGCACTCGGCCTGCCGGGCACCGGCCTCGACACCGTCCGCCTGCTCCAGGACAAGCTGGCCTTCCGGGAACTGCTCGCCGAGCGCGGCATCGAAGGGGTCGCCGCACGCCTCGGCCACGACGAGACCGACATCCGCGCCTTCGTCGACGCGTACGGCGCCGCGGTGATCAAGCCTCGCTACGGTTCCGGCAGCCTGGGCGTGCGGCTGGTGCCGGGGCCCGACGCGGTGGCCGAAGTGGCGTCCTGGGCGGCGGAGTTCGGGCTGCACACCTTCGTGATGGAGCAGTATCTGCGCGGCCCGGAGTTCAGCGTGGAGGCGTTCAGCTTCGCGGGCGAGCACGTGGTCGTCGCGTACACCGCCAAGGAGAAGCTCGACTCCTTCGTCGAGGTCGGGCACGTCCAGCCGGCGGGCCTCGACGCGGTGGACACGGACCGGATCGACGCGCTGGTCGGCAGGATGCTGGACGCCGTCGGGGTCACGGACGGCCCCTCGCACACCGAGGTGATCCTCACCGCCGACGGCCCCCGCCTGGTGGAGTCCCACAACCGGCGCGGCGGCGACCGGATCACCGACCTGACCCACGAGGTGTACGGCACCGACATCGACGCGCTGGGCTTCCTCTGGTACGCGGGCCGCACCGAGCCCCGCACCCCGGGCCCGGCCGGGGGCGGCGGCGCCATCCGCTTCCTGACCGCGGAGCCGGGCGTCGTCGAGTCCGTCACCGGAGCCGACGAGGTACGCGCCGACCCGCGGGTGGTGGCCCTGCAGCTCTCCGTCGCCCCCGGCGACACGGTGGACCCCATCGCCTGGTCGTACGACCGGTCCGGGCTGCTCATCGTCCGGGGCGGATCGGCCGACGAGGCGCGCGAGGCGGCCCACGAACTGGCTGCCCGGATCACCATCAGGACCCGTCCCACCCCGGCCCCCGGCGCGCCGCGCTCCATCACGGCGGTGGCCCCCCGGCCCGAGCGGCTGATCGGCGCCACGCCGCCGGGGGCGGACGCGTGACCACCGCGCCGCCCACGGTCGGCGCGGGTGAGTTGCGCGCCGCGCTGCGGGGGCACGCGGCGGGCGTCGCGGTGCTCACCGCGGCCACGCCCGACGGGCCCGCCGGGGTGACGATCACGTCGTTCACCTCGGTGAGCGCCGAACCGGCGCTGGTCTCCTTCGCGCTCGCCAAGACGTCCTCGACATGGGCCAGGATCAAGGACTGCCGGCGGTTCGGGATCCAGCTGCTCGGCGCCGCCCAGCGGGAGGTGGCCGAGCGGTTCGCGGCGCGCGGCGTCGACCGGTTCGCCCCGCCCACCCGCTGGCACACGGGCCCGCACGGGGTGCCCCTGCTCGACGACTGCGGGGCCTGGCTGATCGGCGCCCGCCACCGCCACCTGACGCTGGGCGACCACGAGTTGATCGTGTGCCTCGTGGAGCACGTGCGGGTCGGCGCGCCGGGCGGCGGTCTGGTCCATCTGCACGGCGGCCTGCACGCCGCGCCGGTGTCGCCCGCGGCTCCCGGCGGCCGGCGGGGCTGACCGCGTGCGCGGGACGGCCGCTTGCCGTACCGCATTGTTGGTTAGGCTGGCGGGGAGAGACCGATTGCCGATGCTCGTGGCCAGGCGGGAGCCGGGAAACTGACGGGACACGACCGAAAGCGGACCGGGCGGCCCTCAAGCGCGCCTGACGTGACGATGGTTGACGCCGACCCGAGCCCTGGCGCACGCGGTGAGCAAGGGGCCGGAGCTGCCGCTGTCGACCGGCCTGCGCCACCCGCCGCGCTGCCCCCTTCGCTGCGGGGCCCGCTCGGACTGATCGCGCTCATCGCCGTGCTGGTGGTCGGCGCGATCGGGGCCTTGTACGCGGGACACGGCGAACCCGGCCGGGTGGACCGGTGGTTCGTCGACCCGACGGCGGACAGCGTGCGGTCACCGTGGCGCGGCGTCGCTCTGGCCACCGACTTCCTGGGCGAGCCCGCGGGCGCGGCGCTGCTGATCGTGGCGGCGGTCGTGGGCTGCCTGCTCCTGCGGCAGCCGCGCGGGGCGGCACTCGTCGTGGCCTGCGCCGCCCTGGCCGTGGGCACGGCGACGTTGCTCAAGCACCTCGTGGGGCGCACCATTCACGGCGAGGGCAACCTGTCCTACCCGAGCGGCCACACGGCCTTCTTCACGGCGCTCGCGGTCACGGCGGCGCTGCTCGCGGCCGGTCGGCTGGGCCTCGGCAGGGGAGCCGGGTCGCTCCTCGTGCTCGCCGCGGCGCTGGTGGCGGGCGCCGCGATGGGGTGGGCGCAGGTCGCCCTCGGCGCGCACTACCCGACGGACGTCCTCGGCGGTTGGTGCACCGCGCTCGCGCTGGTGCCGGTGGTGGCGTGGCTGGTCGACCGGGTGGCCGACGGGGTGGCCGACGGGGTGGCCGACCGCCTGGCGGCGCGGTCGGCCGACTCCCGTCAGCGAGAAGCGGCGTGACGTGACGTCAGGCCCAGGACGACCGTCGGGGCCTGACGCCGTCACACCGGGTGCTTGTCACCTCACCCCACCCGCCGGAACACCGGCCGCACCGGGCGCCCCGCCAGCCAAGGGGTGGGATCGCCCGCGTCCAGCGCCTTCCGGTACACCGCGCACGCCTGCGCCACCGCCTCCACCGTGTGGTCGATGTCCGCCTCGGTCAGCGCGCTGCTCACCACGAACGACGGGGCCAGCACCCCGCCTTCGAGGAGCCGGCGCAGGAACAGGGTGCGGTACTCCTGCGACGGGCGGCCCTCGGCGTCCAGCGTGGCGAAGACCAGGTTGCTGGCCCGGCCCCGGACGACGACGTGGTCGGCGACGCCCATCCCCGCCGCCGCCTCGCGGACCCCGGCGGCCAGGCGGTCGCCGAGGGCGTGCAGGCGCGCGGTGACGCCCTCCTCGACGTAGACGGCCTGCACGGCCATCGCCGCCGCCAGCGAGTGCGTCTCCGCCCCGTGCGTCGTGGACAGCAGGAACACCCGCTCACCGGAGTGCCGGAACCCGCCCCGCTCCATCAGCTCCCTGCGCCCGGCCAGCGCGGAGACCGCACAGCCGTTGCCCAGCGCCTTGCCGAACGTCGAGAGATCGGGCACCACGCCGTACAGCCCCTGGGCGCCCGCCTCCGACCAGCGGAACCCGGTGATCATCTCGTCGAAGACCAGCACGCAGCCGTGCCGGTCGGCGAGTTCGCGCAGGCCCGCGAGGTAGCCAGGGGGAGGCTCGGCGCTGGTGGCGGGCTCCAGGATCAGACAGGCCACCTCGTCCCGGTACCGCGTGAGCAGCTCCTCCGTGGCGGCCAGATCCCCGTACGGGAACGTCACGGTGAGCTCGTCCGTCGCCGCCGGGATGCCGGCGGACATCGGCGTGGTCCCGATGAACCAGTCGTCGACGGAGAAGAACGGGTGATCGCCGCAGAGGGCCACCCGGGCCCGCCCGGTGGCGGCGCGGGCCAGCCGGACCGCGGCGGTGGTGGCGTCGGAGCCGTTCTTCGCGAACTTCACCATCTCGGCGGTCGGCACGGTGGCCAGGAAGCGCTCCGCGGCCTCGACCTCCACGACGGAGGGCCGGACGAAGTTGCTGCCTCGGTCGAGCTCCCGCCGCACCGCCTCGACGACCCGCGGGTGGGCGTGTCCGAGGCTGACCGACCGCAGGCCCGACCCGTACTCGATGTAGCGGTTGCCGTCGACGTCCCACACATGGGCGCCGCGGCCGTGGCTGATCACCGGCGCGAGGTGCTCGGGATACTGGTCGTCGCCCTTGGCGTACGTGTGCGCGCCGCCGGGGACGAGTGCGTGCAGCCGCTCGTTCAGCGCCCGCGACGTGGGCAGCCGCAACTCCCCGGCGCCTGCGGTGTTCTCGGTGTCCATGTCACCCCTCCCGCTGCTTCAGGACCTCGGCGAGGCTCGGCGCCGCCCGGTCCCGCGGGGACATCGACGTCACCGGCAGCGGCCACGGAATGGCGAGCTCCGGGTCGTCGAACGCGATCGTCACGTCCTCGCTCGGATCGTGCGGGCGGTCGATCCTGTACGAGGTGTCCGCCGTGTCGGTCAGGACCTGGAAGCCGTGCGCGCACCCCGCCGGGATGTACACGGTCGTCTGCGTCTCGCCGGAGAGGTCGAAGAAGGCCCGGCCCAGATAGGTCGGCGAGTCCTTCCGCAGGTCCACGGCGACGTCGAAGATCCGCCCGGACGAGCACCGCACCAGCTTGGCCTCGCCGGCGCCGGAGCGCAGGTGCAGGCCGCGCAGCACGCCCCGGACCGATCGGGACACGCTGTCCTGGACGAAGGCGTGCGGGTCGAGCCCCACCGAGCGGATCACGTCGGCGTCGAAGGTGCGGCAGAAGAAGCCGCGCTCGTCGGCGTGGCGCTCCGGCTCGAACTGGTACGCGCCGGCGATCGCCGGGACTTCGGTCACTTTCATGGAGCCTCCTGCCGGGGGCGGGACCCGGCGTGATCGGTCTTCGACTTCGACGTGGTCTTCGTTTTGGTGGGGAACAGTGCGGCGGTCAACTCGGCCCATTGGTCGGCGAGTTGCGCGGTGGTGGTGCGGTTGCGCTCGGCGAGGGTTTGGCGCAGCCGGGCCGCCCGCTTCTCCAGGTCACGGAACTGATCCAGGAGGCGGTCGGCGTCGACCTCCCGGGCCGGGTGGCAGTACGCGCCGAGGCCCATCCGGTCCATCAGCGCGTCGCTCTTCGCCGCGTAGCTGAGGGCGAGCGTCGGGGTGCCGGACTTCAAGGCACAGACCAGGTTGTGGTATCGGGTCGCCACCACGGCGTCGGCCGCCGCCGCCTCCCGCATCAGATCGGCGAGCGAGGCCGCGTCGGCCGCGGTGACCAGCGGTGAGCCGACCGCGTCGAGGATCGCGGCCACCACCGCCCCGTCGACGTCGTCGCCGGTGAGGAGCCGCACCGGCCGGCCCTCCTCGACCAGCGCGCGGACGAACGCGGTGGTCCCGTCGAGATAGCGCCGGTGGATCTCGTCGGCGCGGTCGCGGTCGGCGTCGCTGCCGTGGAAGGCCATGACGCCGACACAGACCGGGCCGGGAGCGTCCGACGCGTACGGTGTGTCCGCCGGGGCCGTCGTGTCCGGCGCGTCCGAGGGCGCGTTCGCCGCGGCCGTCGGCAGGGCGAACGCGAGGTCCGGGTAGACCCGGTCGCGCCCGGTGTCCACGCCCATCGCCCGCATCGCGTCCCGGGACAGGTCGTCACGGTAGGAGCGGTACGCCGCGAGCCGTGCCGACCAGCGGACCAGGGTGCGGGTCGGCCGGCTGCGGATCGTGTCGGCGCCGACGCCGACCAGCGCGACCCGGGTGCCGAGCAGCCGGCCGCTCGCGCAGAGCAGGAAGAGCGCGTACGGGAAGCCCCAGGGCCGCAGCGGCAGGGTGGCCTCCAGGACGCCCATGCCCGGCACGATCACCACGTCGTGGCGGCGCACCCACGCGGCGGTGCGGACCGCGTCGACGAGCTTGCCGAGCCCCTTGCCCGCGACGGCGCCCGCGCGCGACGCGGTCCGGTACTCGCCGCGGTACCAGTGCAGCCGTGTCGCGGGGATTCCGTACCGTGCCGTGACCACCTCGGGTCCGCCGCACAGCGCGTCCACGACGGCCCCCGGGTGTGCGGTGCGCAGATGACCGAGCACGGCTTCGAGCGACCCGTCGTTGCCGAGGTTGCCGGAGCCGAGCAGCCCGAACACCCCGATGCGCGCCGGGGACCGGTCCGCCGGCGTCATGCCTCGCGCCCCTCATGGCCGGCGCGTCCCTCACGGCCGGCGACGAGGTCGTTCACGGAGACGGTGTGCGTGCCCGGGGCGACCGGGGCGCGGTCCTCCACCCGCTCCCCGGCGCCCGGCCGGACCCGGCTCGCCAGCCACGCGGCCACGTGGCGGTGGCAGGCACGCCGGTCCGCGGCGGACAGCGGCGCCCGCTGGATCGCCGAGGTGAAGCCCAGGACGTACTCGGCGAGCAGCCGGGGCGTCGGGTGCAGCCGGCCCGCGCGGCGCGGGTCCAGGTTGACGCACCGTGAGCGCAGCGAGGGGTTCGCGCGCTCGGCGCGGGTGGGGTGGTCGCGGCGGAAGTACAGCAGCTCGGGCACCTGGTGGAAGGGGCCGTGCAGGGTGATCTCGGCGACGAACGTGCGGTCCGCGTGGTGGTAGCTGTCGTGCGGCTTCACCCGGCGCAGCACATCGGCCCGCATCACCCCGTAGAAGTCGTCGCCGCCCGGCTCGAAGAGCAGGCTGCGAAAGCGCTCCGGGGCGCTCGGCGAGTCGGTGGCGAGCCCGTACGCGTAGGGGACCTTCACCTCGCCGTCGCCGTCGATGACCGCCTGGCCGCTGTGCGCGAGGATCACCTCCGGACGTTCGTCCAGCGCCTCCACACAGCGCTTGAGGAGGTCGCGCGCGTACAGGTCGTCGTGCGAGGCCCACTTGAACAGCTCGCCGCGGCACTGCGTGAACACGTAGTTGTGGTTGGGCGCCGCGCCGATGTTCCGCGGCAGCCGGAGGTAGCGGATGCGCGCGTCCTTCGCGGCGTACTCGCGGCAGATGTCCTCGGTGCCGTCGGTCGAGGCGTTGTCCGAGATGACCAGCTCGAAGTCCTCGTAGGTCTGGCCGAGCAGGGCGTCGAGCGCCTCGGCGAGGTACTCCTCGCCGTCGTACACGGGCAGGCCGATGCTCAGCCGGGGATGCGCGGTCATGACGTCCTCACTTCGGTGATGGAGTTCTGGTGGTGCTCGCGCAGCGCGGCGCGCAGCTGAAGCCACCACACGGCGGAACCGCAGACGGTCGCGGCGGCGACGCCCCAGGCCGAGCCGACCGTGCCGGCCGCGACCGCGCCGCCGAGCCCGCCGGCGACATAACAGGTGGAGGCGAACAGCTGACTGCGCAGACTGCGCCGGGCAAGGCCGAGCGCACGCAGGCCGGCCGCGGCGCCGGTGCCGAGTCCGGCGCCCGCGACCCCGAGCGCGGCCGGCACGATCAGTTCGGAGGCGGCCCCCCAGACGTCGCCGAGGGTGAGCTCGCCGAGCCGGTCGGGCATCAGGAGCAGCGCCGCGCCCCAGAGCAGCGCGGCCACCGCCTGCGCGCCGCCCAGCAGGAAACAGAAGGTGCCGAGGCGGTGCGGGGCCCTGCGCAGCACCCGCGCCGCCTCCGCCACGGTGACCAGCGACAGGCCCATCAGCACGGCCATGAACGGGCCGAGCAGGAGTTCGGCGCCCCGGACCACGCCCACCGCGCTGACCCCGACGATCGCGCCGAGGCCGTACGCCCGCAGCTGGGCAGCGCCGCTGGTGCTGACGTTCTCGACCAGGTACCGCAGACCGAGGTCGTGGTGGTCGCGGAGCCACACGCGCGCCCCGGTGAGCCGGGGCCGGATGCCGGACTGGAGGCACCCGTACACCGCGGCCACGGCGGCCGACGCGCCCCAGGCGAGGACGAACGCGGCCACGCCGCCCACCCGGGCGGCCACCACCAGGGCCGGGACGAGCGCGATACCCCACACCAGGTCGTTGACGAACGCCTTGCGCCCGGCGCCCGCCGCGAAGAACGAGTACCGCCAGGCGTCCTGCATCAGCAGCCCCGGCAGCACGACGCCGAGGCCGGCGAACGCGGGCCCCACGCGTCCGCCGACCCCCAGACCGATGACCAGGCACACCGCGCCGACGGCTGTGCCGACGCCGAGCGCGGTGCCCGACGAGCGGGCCACCGCGGTGCGCCAGGCGGATTCCGGCACACCGCTGAAGCGCACCACGAGCGGGTCGGTGGCGAGCCCGCGGGAGACGCTGAGCACCACGCCGTAGGTCACCCAGGCGAGACTGAACACGCCGAACGCGGCGAGCCCGAGCGAGCGGGCCACGTAGATCCCCACCACGAAGTTGGAGATGCTGGAGGCCGCCTGGTCGGCGAGGCCCCAGGAGAGCCGGCCGAACATGGCCCGCTTGGCGGTCCGCCCCGCGGCCGGTGGCGGGGCGTTCGGCGTCGTCGTGTTCTCTCCCTCGGTGGCCATCGGCGTCATGCCTTGATCAGTCCGGCGCCGTGCAGGGCGTCGGCCGCCGCGGCGACGGCGTCGAACGCGAGCCCCGACCGTGCGGCGACGTCCAGCAGGCTGTGCTCGCCGTCGGAGAGGCTGAGCACCCAGAGCATCGCCATCTGCGCCTCCTTGGCGTCGCTGCGGCCGCCGAGCGAGTCGTACAGCCCCCGCCGCCCCAGGTGCGGTTCGCCGTAGGGGCTGAGGTTGACGTACCGCCGGTTGCGGTCGAGGACGTCGAACGCCGTACGGCAGACGTCGAGCGTGTCCGCCATCGCCTCCGCGGAGACGAAGTCCGGGTTGTCCGCCGACGTGTGGTACTCGGGATAGCCGGCGTACGGCGTCCGGCTGAGCGAGCCCACGCCGAGGTCGAACCCGGGCGAGCAGTACTGCCGCTCGTCGTAGCCGTACGGGGTGAACTCCTTGACCTGGTGCGGTCGTTCGGTGGCGGCGAGCACATGCCGCAGCACCCGGTCGATCTCCGCGTCGCCGCGCCTGCTCTGCTTGTACGTCAACCGGCCCCTGTCACCGGCGCAGGCCAGCACGAGCCCGTGCTTGACCCGGTCGATCCGCTCCGCGTTGCGGGCCAGCCAGGTGATGGCCCCGATGGTGCCGGGCGCGAAGATGAACCGGTAGGTGTAGTACGGCGTGGTCCCGGCCAGCGACCGGGCCAGATACGTCGCCACCGCGATGCCGGCCAGATTGTCGTTGGCCAGCGACGGGTGGCAGACGTGGCAGGAGACGATCACCTCGTCCGGCACCTGTCCGGGGACCACGTGCTCGGCGTAGGTCAGATGACCGTCGGCGAGCGTGGAGTCGACGCGCACCTCGTAGTCGCCGTCCGGCAGGGCGTCCAGGGTCTTCTGGGCCAGACAGAACCCCCACTGCGGCTGGTAGTAACTCGTGCGGTACGGGATCCAGTTCGGGTGGTCCGGCAGGGTGTGCAGATGGCTCCGCAGCTCGGCGAGCGGCATGGTCGCCGACACCGGCACGCTGTAGCCGAGCACGTGCAGGCTGGACGCGGCGAAGTCGACGACGCGCCGGCCGGAGGCGTCGGCGACGTACGCGTCCCGGATGTTCCACTCCTGCGGCACCGTCCAGTCCAGGACCTGCGTCCCGGTGGGCACCTCGTGCACCTGCAGCGGAAGGTACTCGTCGACGATGCGCAGGGTGGCGCGCACACCGTCGCCGGTGATGCTCCGGCAGAGCGGGTACAGCCGCTCCACCAGCGCGTGCATCTCCTCGCCCGCCGCGGTCACCGGCGCCGCCGCAGGGTGTCGTCGACGGTGCCCGCCTCGGACGCCGCGCGCAGCACGGCCAGCCGCGTGAAGCGTTGCTCGAAGTCGTCCTGGGTCAGGCCGTGTGCGCGGTAGGCCTCGGCGAGTTCGAGCGCGCCCCGCTGCACCGTCCACGCGCAGTCGAAGCCGGGCACCGCGGCGCGGAACCGGGAGAAGTCCACCCGGTAGGAGCGCGGATCGGCGCCGTTCTCGCCGGTGATCACCACCTTCGAGCCGGGCACCGACGCGGCGACCTGCTCGGCGATCTCCGCGACCGTGACGTTGTTGGTCTCGCTGCCGATGTTGAACGCCCGGTCGTGCACGGCCTCCCTGGGCGCGCTCAGCGCGGCGGTGAAGGCCCGCGCGATGTCGGCGGCGTGCACCAGCGGGCGCCACGGCGTGCCGTCGGAGAGCACCAGCACCTCGCCGGTGAGCAACGCGTGGCCCACCAGGTTGTTCAGGACGATGTCGGCGCGCAGCCGGGGCGAGAAGCCGAAAGCGGTGGCGTTGCGCATGTACACCGGGCTGAAGTCGTCGTCGGCCAGCGCGTGCAGGTCGCCCTCCACCCGCACCTTGGACTCCGCGTACGGGGTCACCGGGCGCAGCGGCGCGTCCTCGCCGACCAGCTCGCCGCCGCCCGCGGCGCCGTAGACCGAGCAGGTGGACGCGTACAGGAAGCGCCCCACCCCGGCCTCGCGGGCCAGCCGGGCCAGCCGTACGGACGCGTGGTGGTTGATGTCGTAGGTGAGCTCCGGCGCCAGCGAGCCCAGCGGGTCGTTGGAGAGCGCGGCCAGATGGATCACCGCGTCGAACCCGGCCACGTGGTCGGCCGTGACGTCCCGCAGGTCCACCCGCGGGCCCGCCGGGTCGACGGGCCGCGGGCCGAGGACGCAGTCGGCGAACAGGCCGGAGTCGAGGCCGGTGACCTCGTGGCCCGCGGCCGCGAGGACCGGGGCCATCACGGTGCCCAGGTAGCCCTGATGTCCGGTCAGCAGTACGCGCAAGGTTCATTCCCCCAGGTCGAGAGTGAGTTTGGTGACGGCGAACGCCTCGGCGTACCGCGCGTGGCATTCGATGCCGCGGATCCGCGCGAGGCCGAGGAAGGCCTCCCGGTCGTACCAGGGCCGGTGCCGCTGCGAGGGGTAGTGCTCCTGAAGGAGGCGCACCTTCCGCTCGGCGGTCTCCGGCGAGAGCGGCTGGTACGCGGCCATCCGGCCGAGATCGCCGTCCCACTTGACGATCTCGTACCCGAGCACGAGGTGGTCGCGGAACGCGGTCGGGATCAGCTGCGCCAGGCCCCGGTGGTCCTGGTGCGCGTCGTCGGTGCGCGGGGCGAGGACGAGGTCGGGATCGCTCTGCGCGCGCAGCTCCTCGACCGCGGCCTTGGCCTCCTCCCAGTGCGTGGGGAGCCGCCCGTCCGGCAGCTTGAGGACGGTCAGCCGCAGATCGGCACCGGGGCAGAACGCGGCGAGCGCGGCCCGCTCCTCCTGCTCCCGCTCGCCGCCCCCGCCGGAGAGCACCAGCGCGTCGACGCGGACGCCCGGCCGGGCCAGGCACAGCGTGAGCAGCGTGCCGCCGGCGCCGATGGCGATGTCGTCGCAGTGCGCGCCCACCGCGACGATCCGTTCCAGCCGTCCGGCCCCGAGCCGGATCACGCGCGCACCCCGGCGTCCGTCGGGACGCCGTCGCGCTCCCACACGGCCCACGGGCGCTCGCCGCGGGTGTACGCGGCATCCAGCGCGGCCCGCTCCTTGACCGTGTCGGTCGGCTTCCAGAAGCCGCGGTGCTGGTGGGCCACCAGGCGTCCCTGCTTGGCCAGTTGGGCGCAGCCGTCGGCGACGAGGTCGCCGTTCTCCGGTAGGTGGTCGAAGACCTCCTGGCGGAGCACGAAGTAGCCGCCGTTCTCCCACAGCGGCAGTTCACTGACCGCCGTGATGCCGCCCACCAGGTTGTCCTCGCCCAGCTCCACGCAGTGGAAGGAGGACTGCGGCGGCACCACCATCATCGAGGCGCCCGCGTCCCGCCGCGCGAACCGGTCGATCATCTCCGGCAGCGGGGCGTCGGTGAGCACGTCCGCGTAGTTGGCGAGGAACATCTCGTCGCCGTCCAGGTGGTGGCGGACCCGGCGCAGCCGCTCGCCGATCGGCGACTCGATGCCGGTCTGCGCGAACGTGATCGTCCAGTCGGCTATGTCGGTGGACAGCAGCTCGGTCCTGCCGCCCCGCAGCACGAAGTCGTTGGACGTCGTCTCCTCGTAGTTGAGGAAGAAGTTCTTGATGTGGTGCGCCCCGTAGCCCAGGCACAGGATGAACTCCTTGTGCCCGAAGTGCGCGTAGTAGCGCATGACGTGCCAGATCAGCGGCCGGGGGCCGACCATCGCCATGGGCTTGGGCATGTCGTCGGCGGCTCCGTCGCGCATCCGCATCCCGTAACCGCCGCAGAACAGAACGACCTTCATGCTGTGGCCTCTTTCGAAGACGGGGCGTCGACGACGCTCAGTTCCGGGACGGGGAAGACCAGGCGGCCGCCCCACTCGTGCACGTAGGACAGCTGCTCGACCAGCTCGGCCCGCAGGTTCCAGGGCAGCACGAGGACGTAGTCGGGCCGGTCGGCGGCGATCCGCTCGGGCGCCAGGATGGGGATGCGGGTGCCCGGGGTGAACCGGCCGTGCTTGTACGGGTTCCGGTCGACCGTGTACGCGAGCAGGTCGGGCCGGATGCCGCAGTGGTTGAGCAGGGTGTTGCCCTTGCCCGGGGCGCCGTAGCCGACGACCGTCTCGCCGCGCTCGGCCGCCTCGATGAGGAACTTCAGCAGGTCCCTGCGGACCTTGGCGACCCGGGAGGAGAACTCGGTGTACCCGGACAGGTCCTGGAGGCCGGCCGCCTTCTCCCGGTCCAGGACCTCGCTCACCAGCCGCGTCGGCTCGCCCGCGACCTCGGCGGGGCGGGCCCACAGCCGGATGGAGCCGCCGTGCGTGGGCAGCAACTCGACGTCCACGAGGGCGAGTCCGCCGCTCGCGAGGGCCCGCGCCGCCGACGCGACCGTGTAGTACTGGAAGTGTTCGTGGTAGATCGTGTCGTACTGGTTCTCCTCGATCAGGGTCAGCAGGTGCTGCACCTCGATGGAGACCCAGCCGTCGTCGGCGACCAGGGCGCGCAGCCCCTCGGTGAATCCGACCACGTCCGGGATGTGCGCGTACACGTTGTTGGCCACGACGAGGTCGGCCGGGCCGTGCTCGGCACGGACGGCCGCGCCGGTCTCGGGGCTCAGGAACTCCGTGACCGTGGGCACGCCCGCCTCCCTGGCGGCGGCACCCACGTTCACCGACGGCTCGACGCCCAGGCAGCGGATCCCCCGGTCCACCACGTGCTTGAGCAGATACCCGTCGTTGCTCGCGACCTCGACCACGAAGGAGTCGGCGCCGAGCCCCACCCGCCGGGCGGCGTCGGCGACGAAGGTGCGCGCGTGCTCCACCCACGACGTCGAGAAGGAGGAGAAGTACGCGTACTCCTTGAACGTCTCCTCCGGCGTGATCAGCGGCGGGATCTGCGCGAGCCAGCACTCCGTGCAGACCCGCAGGTGCAGCGGGTACGCGGGCTCCGGCTCGTCCAGCCGGTCCGCGGCGAGAAAGCTCTCGCACGGCGGGGTCGCCCCCAGGTCGACCACGCTCTCCAGCGCCGCCGAGCCGCAGAGTCGGCATCGTGTCATCTCACTGCCCCCATCCCTGCCCGTACGGGTGTCCCCGCCACGAGCCCGTGTTTCCATTCCCCCTGCCGGCGACGGACCGTTCCCGTCGCCGGCCCGCACCGCGATCGCGGTGCGATACCCCTCCACCAGGCGCTCCAGACCGACGGCGGGGCTGAACCCCTGCTCGTACCGGCCCCGGGCCGCCCGGCCCATCTCCCGGTTGCGGCTCCGATCGACCGCGATCCGGCGTATGCGGGACGCGAGCGACGCGGCGTCGCCCGGCCGGTGCAGCAGCCCGGTCACCCCGTCCTCGACGAGCTCGACGAAGGCGCCGTGCCCGGCGGCCACCGCCGGCACGCCCGCCGCCATCGCCTCCACGACCACCAGGCCGAAGGCCTCCAGCCAGGTCGAGGGCGCGACCACGGCGACCGCCCGCGCGAGCGCCTTGCGGCACTCCGCGGTGTCGTACAGGCCGACGTAGCGCACGTCGTGCCGGCCCGCCGCCCACGCCGTCACCTCCGGCTCCAGCGGGCCCGTCCCGGCGATCATCAGCGGCACGCCCACCCCGCCGTCCGCCGCGAGCTCGTCCCACGCGGCCATCAGCAGCCGCACGCCCTTGGCCTCCGCGAGGCGGCCGAGATAGAGCAGGTGCTCGCCGTCGCCCACCCGGCGCTCCTCCGGCTCCGGCACGAAGTTGTGCTTCACCGCGAGGCGTTCGGCCGGCATGCCGGCCGCCACCAGGACCTCGCGCTGCGCCGCGGAGATGCAGAAGAACCGCTCCACGCCGGTCCACCACCGGCGCCGGTTGACCGACAGGCTGACCGCCAACGGCACCGTCGCGAGGCGGGAGTTCCGGTAGCAGCCGTGCCGGACGGCGGGCAGCGGCGCCCTGCCGACGCACTCGGTGCACGGCTTGCCGTCCCGCTGGAGCGTGCCGGGCGGACAGATCTGCGTGTAGTTGTGCAGCGTGGCGACGGCGGGCACGCCCGCGTCGGCGCAGGCGGCGATGACCGCGGGCGAGAGCAGCGGGAAGACGTTGTGGAGGTGCACGACGTCCGGGCGCTCGGCGCGCAGCCGGGCGGCGAGCTCCGAGCGGACCGCCGGGTTCCAGGGCACGAGCAGCGGCACCGCGACCTTGCCCGGCAGGGACCGGGCGGCGATGGTGTCGCTGCGCCGCTCGAACAGGCCGACGTGGTGGCCGGCCGCGCGCAGCAGCTCGGTCTCCTGGTCGACGACCTTGTTCTCGCCGCTCGGCTGCGCCGAGGCGTAGCGGTTGTGCACCACGAGGATGCGCACGGTCAGATCACCTCCGAACCGCGCGCCCAGCGCGGGACACGTCGTCGGGAGGCCGCGGGCGCCGGGAGCGGCAGGGCCGCGGCGGGCGCCGCCAACAGCGAGGCGGCCACGGCCAGATGGAGCAGATACGGCGAGGCGTCGCCGAGACCGGCCTCGGTGTACGAGGCGATGGCGCAGTAGCTGATCAGGAAGATGGCGCAGGCCCGCTGCAGGGACGGCGGACGCAGCAGCGCGACGCCGCCGAGCACGAGGATGATCGCCGCCACGATGGCGGTGCCGGTCAGGCCCTGCTCCTGGTAGACGGCGAGCCAGCTGTTGTCGATCGGCAGGCCGCCGAACGACTTGTCGCCGAGGCCCATCCCGAACAGCTGCTCCGACGTCGACCGGGGGGCCGCGAGGAGGGCGTCCCAGACCTTGGCCCGGCCGGTGAGGTTGGAGAAGTTCTCCTCGGTCTGGCCGCGCAGGAACCACGCCTGGAGCGCGGAGCTGAACGCCACCGCGGCCACCGTGGCGATCAGCACCGCCCAGGTGAAGAACCGGCGGGCGGCGGAGCTGGTCAGCAGCAGCGAGCAGATCGCGAGCGCCAGCCCGATGAACAGGCCGAGCGTGGCCGTCCGGGTGTGGGTCAGCGCGAGCAGGACGAAGGACGGCACGATGACCAGCGCCGCACTGGTCCGGTCGGTCCTGTGGCCCAGGAGCAGCAGCACGGTGAGCCCGATGATGACCGCGGCGTACTGCCCGATCTGCGGCGGGGTGAGCGGCCACAGCGCGCCGACGAGCCGCCCGCCGTAGAGGTCGGGCAGCGCGGCGCCCGGTGAGATGACCAGGCCGGCGGCGACCGACCCGAGCACCACGAAGTACATCCGGATGTGGTGCCTGACGAAGCTCACGCCCCCGTCCCACCAGCGGCTGAGCAGCCACAGAGTGGCGACGAAGAGCGCCAGCCTGCCGCAGCGGAACAGCGCGCCGAACCCGGAGTCCGGGTTGACGCTGGAGATCAGGCTCGGCACGAGCAGCAGGGTGAGCAGGAAGACGTACGCGCCCGGCCGGATGCGCAGCGTGAGGTTGACCGCGAGCGCCAGCGCGAACGCCAGCACCAGCGCGCCCATGGTGGCCATCTGGATGAGGGAGCGGGGCAGCGGCACGATGGTCTTCGCCCCGGCGGAGCCGAGGGTGTTGAGGACCAGCAGCCCCCAGGCGACGGCGACGGTCCGTGCCGTGTGGTCCGCGGGCATCTCAATCACCCGCCCGGGTGCGGAGGGTGCTGCGGTCGTCCTGCCGGTACGGGGCGGATTGCCACTGCCCGAAGTCGAGGACCCGGCTCGGGTCGTGCGCCACGAACTTCCACGGTCCGACGTAGGCGTTGTGGCGCCAGCGGTTGTGCTGCTTGCCGGTGATCGACTCGGCGACCCGCTCGCCCATGTAGGGCGACCAGTCCGGGTAGGTGCCGTAGTTGGCGAGGACCGCCATCCGGTCGCACTTCATCGTGCACTCGACGACGGCCTTGTCGAGCACGAAGCGGTTGTCGTGGATGTCCACCCGCTGGGTCTTCCACCGGCAGTCCGCGTAGAGCGGCTCCTTGGTGATGCCCGGCCGCGCGCAGCGCTTGGTGTCCTTGACCAGCAGCGTGCAGTCGCCGGACGAGGTGTTGGCCGGGCTGTTGCAGAACCGGTCGGCGTTCTCCCACAGGGTGATGCCCGACCAGTTGTCCTCCAGCGTGTTCCGGTCGATGTCGATCTTGTCCGTACGCGCCTTCACCCGCGGCTCGCCGCCCGACTCGGAGATGTAGACGGTCGCGAGCGGGAAGGAGTCGCCGCGGTCGGCGTACCGGCGCCCCTCGACCCAGTTGTTCCGCCGGATCGTGTTCTTCCGGATGACCGCGTTGTAGCTGGTCTCGTAGATCAGCGCCGCCCCGTCGTTCTTCTCCAGGACGTTGCCCTCGATGCGGAAGTCGTTGTTGTTGGTGTCCGCCCACAGGCCGGTGCCGCGGTTGTCGTGCACCCAGTTGCCGCGCACGTCGGCGCCGTCGACGGCCCAGAACTTGACGCCTCCGGTACAGCCGCAGCCCTTCCGCTTCCGCTCCCAGTCGCCCGTGTTGTTGCCGACGATCTCGTTGCCCTCGACGACCAGACCGCTGATCCGTCCCTTGGCCTTGTACGCGTTCATGCCGTACTGGCCGTTCTCCCGCAGGCAGTTGGCGCGGACCCGCTGCCGGGCGCCGGCCATCAGCCCGGCACCGGTGTTGTGCTGGATCGTCGCGTGCTCGATCACCCAGCCGTCGGCCGAGTCGTGGTTGACCACGCCCTCGTCCGGCGGCGCCACGAAACGCTGGACGGTCAGATGGCCGAGGGTGACGTCGCGGGCGGTGCCGCCGAAGGCGTACTGGTTGCGCTTGCCGCCGTCGAGGACCGCGCCGGGCGCGCCCAGATAGCGGTTCCCCTTCTTCGGGATGACCTGGGCGAACCGGTCGGACGCGAGGCGGTGCGTACCCGGCTCCAGCCAGAACGTGGTGCGCGGCGGGCTCTTCTTGGTCTTGGCGACCAGGTCGCCCACCTTGTCGGGGTCGACCGTCACCGCGCCCGCCGGTGCCTTCGCGGGACCGGGTTCGGGCTTGGCGCACACCCGGGCCACGGGGGTGGCGGGCGCGGCCGCCGGCCTGGCCCGCGGGGCCGGCGCGTCGTCACAGCCGGCCGCCGCCAGCAGGAGCACCACCAGCGGTGCCGCCGACCACGCCCCGAGCCGCCTCTTCATCACCACGTGGCCTCCCTAACCCCGGAACGTGAGGACGGTGGTGAACTCCCGCACGCCGTCGACGGAATGGGTCCCTGTGGAGACGGGGCCGGTGCCGGTGCCGATCAGCGTGGTGGCGGGTTCCTTGCGTCCGAAGCCGGGGGAGTACCAGCCGAGCGGCGGCTCGCTCTCGCCGCGGTGCGCCCGCCAGGAGAGCTCCCCGGGCAGGTCGAGCACCGCGGAGCGGTCCTCGCCGTCCCGGGTCCAGGTCAGCACGGCCCGGCTGTCCACCAGGTCCACGGCGACCGCCGGGCCGAGGTGGAAGGCGAGGCGTACGGCTCCGCGCGAGCCGCGCACCTCGTCGACCACCGTCAACTCCCGTCGCGCGGCCGTCAGTTCGACCTTACGGCGGTGCGTGGCGTCCGGGTAGCCGTCGTGCTCGGCGCACCAGCGGGCCGTCCCCCTCTCGGACGCGTCGCCGGTCTCCGCGACCAGGACGCGGGCGCGGGCGTGCCGGGTCCACAGGAACGGGCCGCCGGAGACGGACTGGTCGGCCCCGTCCAGCTCCAGGGTGTTGTGGCCGAGCGTCGACCGGAAGTACCGCCGCCACTCGGGCTGGCCGTGGTAGCAGAACGTCCCGGGGTCGGCGAGCACGTCGACCCCGTCGTGCCGGACCTCCACGGAGAGCGCGTCCGCGTGGGCGTGCGCGGCGATGGACAGGAACCCGTGCGGGCCGCCGTCGCACCGGCACCAGATCTCCTCCGGGCCGCGCAGGATCGTCAGGCCCGCGTCGGCGAAGTGGTCCGGCCGGCTCTCCGGCCGGGCCGCGGCCTGCGCGGTCCCCGGCTTCCCGTAGGGGCGCAGGAGCGCGGCGAGCAGCGGCGTGCGCACATCGGTGCCGGTCACCTTCGGCCACCAGTCGAGCCGCCCGAACACGGCGTCCCCGGTGGCGAGGAGCGAGCCCCAGCGGTCGGTGCCCGCGCCGTCCAGGACCAGACCGTGACCGTCGTCCGCGTCCCCCTGCCGCGGCGGGCGCAGCCGGTTGTCGACGACGGCCGCGAGCGCGTCGGTCATCCGCAGCAGCACCGGCCGGACGCTCGCCGGGACCACCGCCCCTGCCGCGTCCGCCTCGGCGACCGCGGCGAGCCCCAGTTCGAGCACCAGGCCGTGGTACTCGGTGGCCAGCTCCCGGTTGAGGCCGGAGGGATAGGTGTTGCCGCGCAGGTGCCGCTCCAGCGACCGCAGCGCGTCGGCCCGCCAGCGCGCGGACCGGGGGAACCACCCGAAGGCGCAGGCCGCGGCCAACTGTCCGGCGGCCTCCGCGATGACGTGGTTGTTCGCCGACGACCCACGGCTGGGGAAGGCGGCGAGCCAGCGCTGGTGGTGCCAGATCTGGTTCAGCGCCGTCGGGTTGTCCTCGAACAGGCCCCGCACCCCGGACCAGCCGTCGAGCAGCCGGCGCACCCACACCCAGGAGAGCAGCCGGATGCCCAGCTCGATGCCGCTGACCCAGTGCACCCCGCGCAGCGGCGGGTTGGCCGCCCACCACGAGCGCAGGTGCCCGGCCACGCGCTCGGCGTACCGCTCGTCGCCGGTGACCGCGTAGGCCGCGGCGAGCACGGTCAGGTACTGGTGCCGGGAGAGCTCCCAGATCTGCTTGACGTCCCCGGCCGCGTCCTCGTCCCGGTACGGCACGTCGAACGCGTAGTCCCACGGGGCGCGGCGCCCGGTCTTCGGGTCGAGCCACCAGTCCGGATCCGCCAGGTCGTCGCGGTCCACCCCGAAGTACGTGACGTGCCCGGCCATCAGCCGGTCCGCCTCGGCGACCAGGCGCTTCGCGGCGTCCGGCGGGATCGCGGCGACCGCCCCCGCGGGCAGCACCGCGGTGAAGCGGGCGCCGGACACGGGCGGGCAGTGCGGCGGCTCCGAGCGCCACCGCTGTCGGCGCACCGCGTCGCCCATCCGGCCGCCGACCTCCCGGGGCCCCATCCGGGACAGCCGCCGCAGGTACCAGCCCGCGCTCAGCGTCATCGCTCGCCCGCCAGCGTCACCGGCGCGCCGGCGGCCAGGCCGGTCCGCACGGCGAGGGTGGCCGCCGTGGTGGCGACCAGCGACTCCAGCGGCACCGGCATCGGGCCGCCGGAGCGCACGGCCCGTACGAACGCGGCCAGTTCGGCGGACTGACCCTTGTCCCTGGCCTTGGGCAGCCGGGAACTGACCCACTTCTTGGGGCCGTGGACCGAGGCGCGCACGAAGTCGTCGAGGCGCAGGGCGCGGCCGTCCGCGACCAGGTCGAGGGTCTCCTTGGGGAAGCTCGAAGGGCCGGTGGTGACGTAGCTGATGGTGGCCGTCGACCCGTCGGGGTAGCGGAGCACGACCTGGAGGTCCTCGTGGCCCGAGGTGGCGACCGCGTACACCGAGACCGGGTCGGCGCCGAGCAGCCAGCTCGCCGTGTCGATGAAGTGCCCGCCCTCACCGGCGAACCGCGAGCCCTCGGTGCCCTGCTGGAGGTACCAGCTGCCCTGCTGCAACCGGCCCGCGTTGACCAGGTAGCGCAGGTGGGCCGGGCCGCTCCGGGCGCCGAACCGCTGCTTGGCCTCGCGCAGCAGCGGCGAGAAGCGGCGGTTGAAGCCCACCTGCAGCCGGTCGTTGCCGGACTCCTCCACCGTCGCGAGGACGCTCGCCAGCTCGTCCTCGGAGAGCGCCAGCGGCTTCTCCACGAACACGGCCTTGCCGGACAGGAGCGCCTTGCGGGTCAGCTCGGCGTGCGAGCTGTGCCGGGTGACCACGAACACCGCGTCGACGGACTTGTCGCCGAGGACGGCGTCGAGATCGGTGGTCGCCTCCGTGAAGCCGAACTTGCGCCGGGCGTTGGCCGCGGAGAGCGCGGTCGTGGTGACGACGGTGGCCAGCTCGACGCCCTCGCGCCCCTGGAGGTGCGGGAGCAGCATCGACGTCGCGTAGTTCCCGGCGCCGACGAACGCGAGGCGCACGGGGGCCTTCGCGGCCCGGACCGGAGCGGACGTGCCGCCGGAGCTCCGCCTCACCTCGGGCACGGTGACCGAGGGCGCGCCAGCCCCGTCCTTCTCTCCCGACTCGCCTTCCTCGACGGCGGGTTCGGGGTAGCGGAACAGCACCGCCACCGCCTTCAGGTCGCCGTCCTTGAGGCGCTGGTACGTCTCGACGGCGTCGGCGAAGTCGGCCGTGTGGGAGACCAGGGGCTCCACGTCGACGCGGCCGCGGGCGACGAGGTCGAGGAAGCACGCGAGGTTGCGGCGCTCGGTCCAGCGCACATAGCCGATCGGGTAGTCGCGCCCCTCCAGTTCGTACGCCGGGTCGTAGCGCCCGGGGCCGTAACTGCGGGAGAACCGTACGTCGAGCTCCTTCTCGTAGTACGCGTTCCACGGCAGGTCGAGGCGGCACTTGCCGATGTCGACCACCCGGCCCCGGTCCCGGCAGAGCCGGGCGGCCAGCTCGACCGGCTGGTTGCTGCCGCCGCCGGCGGCCAGGTACACCTGGTCCACGCCGTGGCCGTCGGTCAGCTCGGCGACGGCGTTCTCCACCGCGGAGGACTCGGGGTCGCCGCAGGCCGCGGCGCCGAGCCGCTCGGCGAGCTCGCAGCGCGCCGGGTCGGGGTCGACGCCCACCACGCGGGCTCCGGAGGCGGTCAGGAGCTGCACCACCAGCTGTCCGATCAGACCGAGGCCGATCACCAGCGCCACGTCGCCGAGCTGGGGCTCGCCGCGGCGGACGCCCTGCAGGGCGATCGAGCCGACGGTGCCGAAGGCCGCGTGCCGGGAGGCGAGGCCGTCCGGCACCGGGGCGTAGAGGTTCTTCGGCACCCAGTTCACCTCGGCGTGCAGCGCGTGCTCGTTGCCCGCGCAGGCCACCAGGTCGCCGACGGACACGTCGTCGATCCCGGCGCCGACCTGCTCGACCACCCCGCACAGCGAGTAGCCGAGCGGCGTGTAGGAGTCGAGCTTGCCCATCACCTTGCGATAGGTGGCGGGCACCCCGTTGGTGGCGACGCTCTGCATGACCTTGGCCACCTGGTCGGGGCGCGAGCGGGCCTTGCCGACCATCGACATGCCGGCCTCGGAGACCTTCATGAGCTCGGTCCCGGTGGAGATCAGCGAGAAGGCGCTGCGGACCAGCACACCCCCCGCCTTGCACCCGGGAACCGGCACGTCCAGGACCGCCAGCTCGCCGCTCTTGTAGTTCTGTACAACCTGCTTCACCCGTACTCCTCTGAATTCCTAAGCCGTTTACCGAGTGCTCCGGTCGGACCCAGAGGTCGCGCCGCGATACCAGTACTCGAGGGTCAGCACATGCCACAGATGTTTGGAGAAGTCCCGCTGTCCGGCGGCGTCCTCGGCGACCATGCGCGCCAGCGCGTCGCGGCGCAGGATCCCCGAGGTGACAAGGACCCCGTCGTTCACCACCTCGCGCACCAGCGGCGCCAGGTCGCGGCTCATCCAGGCCCGCAGCGGGGCGCTGAACAGGCCCTTGGGCCGGTACACGATCTCCCGGGGCAGGACCGAGGTGGCCGCCTCCTTGAGGACGGCCTTGCCCTGCCGCCCCGCGATCTTGCGGCTGCCGGGCACCGCGAACGCCGCCTCGACCACCTCGACGTCCACGTACGGCACCCGCACCTCGGTCGACGCGGCCATGCTGGAGCGGTCCGTGTAGGCGAGGTTCAGGCCCGGCAGGAACATCCGGGCGTCGGCCAGGCACATCCGGTTGACGAAGTCGTCGAGGTCGTTGTCCTCGTAGACGTCCGCATGCTCGGTGACCACGTCGTCGACCGTCCCGGCCAGGTCCGGATCGACCAGGGCGAGCAGCTCCTCCCGGTCGTACATGGTGTAGCTGCGCCGGAACGCGGTCTCCTCCGGCAGATCGGCGAAGGAGAGGAACCGCTTGGCGAACCGCACCGACCGGTACCCCCGCCGGGCCGTGGCGACCGGCAGCCGGTCCACGGCCCCCGACAGCGCGCGCCGCAACGGCCGCGGGACGCGCTGGTAGCGCAGCGCGAGCGTGTTGGCCAGGTGCTTGCGGTACCCGGCGAACAGCTCGTCGGCGCCCATCCCGGAGAGCATCACCTTGACGCCGGCCTCCCGGGCCGCCGAGCAGATCAGATAGGTGTTGATCGCGGCGGGGTCGCCGATCGGCTCGTCCAGGTGGTACGTCATCTGCGGCAGCAGGTCGAGGACGTTCGGCGCGATCTCGATCTCGTGCAGGTCGACGCCGTACCGCGCGGCCACCTGGCGGGCGTAGCGCAGGTCGTCCGGCATCGCCTCGAACTTGGCGTCCTCCGCGCGGAATCCGATCGTGTACGCGGAGATGCCGGGCTGGTGGCGGGCGGCCAGGGCGGTCAGATAGCTGGAGTCGAGACCGCCGGAGAGGAACGTCGCCACCGGCACGTCGGAGAGCATGTGCCGGCGCGTCGACTCCGCCACGACGGCGGCGATGTCCGGCGACTCGCCCGACCGGGCCCGCTCCTGGCCCTTCGCGGCGACGTCCTTCAGGCTCCAGAACCGCCCGCGGTCGACCCGGCCGTCGGGCCGGCACCGCAGCCAGCTCCCCGGCGGCAGCTTCTCCGCCTCGCGGTACGCGCAGCGCGAGTCCGGCACCCAGTAGTACAGCAGCGACGCCACCAGCGCCCCGGGATCCACGTCGAGGGAGCCGCCGGTCACGGCGGCGAGCGCCTTGAGCTCGGAGGCGAACACCAGGCCCGGACCGCGGCGGAGCAGGAACAGCGGCTTGATGCCGAGCTGGTCGCGGGCGAGCACCAGCTCGCCGGTGCGCTCGTCGAAGATCCCGAACGCGAACATGCCGCGCAGCCGGTGCAGACAGTCGGTGCCCCAGCGCCGCCAGGCCTGAAGGACCACCTCGGTGTCGGAGGTGCCGCGGAAGCGCACCCCGGCGGAGGCCAACTCGGCGCGCAGCTCGGGGGCGTTGTACAGCTCGCCGTTGTACGTGAGGGCGAGCCCGTCGGAGACCATCGGCTGGGCGCCGGTCTCGGACAGGTCGATGATGGCCAGCCGGCGGTGGCCGAGCTGGACGTCGCCGTCACCGGCGGGGTGGCTGTACCGCCCCGCCCCGTCCGGCCCGCGATGGGCGAGGGTCTCGGTGAGCCGGTCGGTCACGGCCTTTCCGTCCGGCCACCGGTACGTGCCTGCGATGCCACACATGTGCTACCTCGCCTCCTTGTCACTGTCGGGTACGCGTACCGCTCTCGTGGGGCGCTCCGTGCGCGCCCGGCCCCGTACGCTCTCCCGGGCCAGCCGCTCGCCGTGGCCGCGCAGCGCGATGTGCAGCCCGTCCCAGAGCGTGCCGTCGGTCCGGTCGCGCGGGTCGGGGTCGACCAGCACCACGCCGAGCACGGGGATGTTCTGGTCGGCGAGCTGCCGCGCCACGGTGTGCAGCCAGCCGGCGCTGCCGTGTCCGGCGCGCACCACGAGCACCGTCTGGCCGCCGAGGTACTGCAGGTCGGTCCACGCGGTGCCGGGCGCGACCGAGCCGACGCCGATCCTGCGCACCTGGCGCGGCAGGGCGGCGGCCTGCTCGCCGCTGACCACGTCCGGGTCGCCGGGCCCCCGGCGGGCCTCGGCGAGGTGCGGGCCCGGCAGGCCGTCGACGAGGACCACGGGGCCCTCGGCCGCCAGGGCGGCGGCGACGTTCCTGGCGAGCACGCTCGTGCTGTGCGCGCATCCCAGTTCGAGCAGCGACACCGGTTCGGAGGCGCCGCGCACGGTGCGGGCCAGCGTCGTGGTGACCCGCTCGTGGGCCGCCCGGGTCCTGCGCAGCCGCCACGGCCAGGAGAAGCGCCGGGGCAGGGCGCGCAGCTCCGTGATGACCGAGGCCCCGAGGTTCGCCGCGATCTCCCGGCGCAGCACGGGGCGGTCCGCCACCACCGAGCCGACCGCGGCCACCGCGAGGCCGAGGAAGAGCCCGAGGAAGAACCCGATCCCGGCGTTGGTGACGGCCGACTTCGGCAGGGACTGGTGCACGGCGCGCGGGGTGTCCACGATCCGGGTGCCCGCGACGAGCTTGGGCGTGCCGATGCGCGCCTCCTCGGCGCGCTGGTCGAAGTCGGCGATGCGCGAGTTCAGTTCGGCGCGGCGGGCGTAGAGCGACTCGATGCTCGCCGAGCCCTGCGGGTCGCTGTCCGGCGAGCGGGTCCCGATCGAGTCGTTGATCTGCCCGAGCTCCTTGCGCATCCGGTCCCGCTGCGCGGTCAGCGCCTTGGCCTCGGCCTTGGCGGTCTCCCGCATCCGCCGTACGTGGTCGGCGACGAACGCGTCGGCCAGCGCCTTGGCCCGGGCCACCGCGTCCGCGTCGCTCGCGCCGGTCACGTCGATCTGGAGCAGGTTGTTGGTGACGCCGGTCCCGCGGTAGTCCGCCATGAAGTCCTCCGGTTTCTCCGGGGACTTGAGGGCCCGCAGGGCCTGTCCGGCGATCCGGGTGGTCCCGAGCAGTTCGACGTCGGTGCGGATCAGCGTGCCGGTGTCGTTGGGCTGGTCGTCCTGGTGGGTGACGAGCACCTTGGTCGTCGCGGCGGGCGGCGGCGGGCGCAGTACGGCGAGCGCGGCACCGGCGAGCAGCCCGAGCAGCGCGAGGGAGCACCAGAAGCGGCGGCGTCTGCGCACGGCGACCACCAGCGCGTGCAGGTCGAAGAGGGGAGAGGATCCCGGCTCCGATGTCCTGTCCGTCGTCACACCGCACCTCCTCGCGCGTCGTCCCCCACGGCGAACGCCCGCGCGCGCCGGGGGCCCGGCGCCTCGGTCGCGCGCTCCGCACGGTCGGCCCTGACCGGGTCGGCGAGGACGACGCCCACGACCTCGTGCCGGCCGTCCGCGCACGCCCCGGCGACACCGGCGAGCTCTCCCGCGGTCCAGCAGCCCGGGCTCAGCACGACCAGGGCGCCGGACTCGGTGCCGCGGTCCGGCACCAGCGGCCGGGTCACCGAGACCTCCACCACGCGCAGCAGCGGGTCGCTCCCGGCCTCGGCGGCGAGCTGCCCGGCGGCCCGCAGCGCGATCTCGTCGCCCTCCGGCACGACGGCCAGGATCCGTCTGGGGGAGGGGAGTTGGTTGCGCAGCCGGACGCACACCCGCCGGTATCTGGTCTGCCGTCCCGCCGCGCCGGCCGACGGCCGCGGGGCCGGCAGGTCCCACCGGACGTCGGCGCCGAGGAGCCGGCGGAGCCAGCGCGGGCCGCGGCCCCGGGAGCGGGGCAGGCCGCGGTCGCCGGGCACGTCGACGGTCCCGATCGGCGTCGAGCCGAGCGCCGCGGCGATCTCCCCCTCGGTGCGCAGCCCGCGGTGGGTCCGGGCGGCGGCCAGGTGGCCGACGACGGCGAGCAGGAAGAACAACACCGCCCCGGCGACGATGAGTTGCGTCCGCGTCGGCGGCGCCTCGCCGCTCGGCCGGGCGGCGGGGCCCATGACGACCATGTTGGCCTTGTTGGTCGCCGGGTCCGCGTCGTCCAGCTTCTTCATGGCCTCCTGCAGCGCGGTGCGCAGCTTCTCCAGCTCCGTGCGGGCCTGCACGCTCTCCACGGTCCGCCCCGGGTCCGCCGCGTCGGCCAGGTCGGAGATGCGGCGGTTGGTCTCCGTCACCCGGTCGCGCAGCGCCTGGGGCCCCTCCTCCTCGTCGGCGTTGGTGCCGTCGCCCGCGATCCGCGCGGCGAAGGTGACGAACTCCTGGGCCACCTGGTCGGAGAGGCGCTGGGCGCGCCCCGGGGTCTCGGCCGTGCCGGAGATCTTGATGATGTTGCCGTCGGCCGCCTTGGCGCTCACCTGGTCGCCCAGGTCACCGGCGTCGACGCCGTCCCAGTCGAGTGCGGCGGCCGCGCGGTCGACCACCGCCGAACTGGACGCGATCTCGGCCTGGGTCAGCAGCTCGCGCTCCTCCCACTGACCGGCCAGCAGGACCGAGGTCGACGTCGTGTAGGTCGGCGGGAACAGCAGTGAGGCGCCGTAGCCGACCAGGGCGCCCAGAACGGCGGCGACGGCGAGGAGCCGCCAGCGCCGCCGGAAGATCCGCCCGATGGTGACCAGGCGTATGGCGTCCTCACTCAACTGCGCTGCCTCTTCCCTGTGCGGACTCGGGAGGCCGCCGAGACCGGGGCGCGGCCTCGGGTGGCGGCGGCGTAGGCGTCGAGCAGCGAGCGCTGGGAGTTCCGCCAGGAGAGCTGTCCGCCGATCCGCTCCTGGCCGAGCTTGCCCATCTCGGCCCGCTGCTCCGGGTCGTCCAGGAGCAGCGCGACGAGCCGGGCGAACTCGGCCTCGTCGTTGGCGGGCGCGTAGAGCGCCGCGTCACCTGCGGAGACCCTCGCCTCGCGCAGGTCGAACGAGACGATCGGGCGGCCCATCACCATGTACTCCAGGACCTTGTTCATGGTCGACACGTCGTTGAGCGGGTTGCGCGGGTCGGGGGAGAGGCACACGTCCGCGGTGGACAGATAGCGCGCCAGGTCCGCGTCCGGGATGCGCCCGGTGAACTGCACCTGATCCGACAGGCCGAGCCGCTTCGACAGCTCCACCATCGCGTCGAAGGCGTCGCCCGCGCCGACGAACACCGCGTGCCAGTCGGTCCGTCCGAGGTCGTCGCGCAGCTTCGCCAGTGCCCGCAGGGCGTAGTCGACGCCGTCCTGCGGCCCCATGACGCCCAGGTAGCACAGCAGATGGGGCTTGCCGCGCTTCAACTCCGGTTCCGCGGGCACCGGGTGGAAGCGGTCGACGTCGGGCGCGCTGCGCACCACGAAGACGTCCTCCGGCCGCTGACCGCCGCGGCGCACCGCGACGTCCCGGTAGCTCTCGTTGGTGGCGAGCACGACGTCCGCCGCCCGGTACGTCATCCGCTCCAGCGCGCACACGCCCCGGTAGAGCAGGTCCTTCCCCCGGTCGAACCGGGAGAGGTACAGCTCGGGCACCAGGTCGTGCTGGTCGAAGACGAACCGCGCGCCGCGCCGCTTCAGCCACAGCGCGGGCAGGAACAGCAGGTCGGGCGGGTTGCAGGCGTGGACGACGTCGACCGGGCCGACCGCGCGGGCCAGCCGGGCCGTGTGCCACAGCGCCGTGCCGTACTCGCGCAGATAGCCGGCCGGGCCTCCGGTGGCCGCGCGCAGCGGGTAGCGGTGGATGCGCACCCCGTCGATCTCGGCCTCCGGCTCCGTGTCCCGCTTGGTGCCCTGCGGGCAGATGACGTGCACCTCCCACCCGGCGTCGCGCAGCGTGGTGCACTCCTGCCACACCCTCCGGTCGAAGGGCACGGACAGGTTCTCCACCAGGACCAGCGCGCGCCGGCCCGCACCGGCCGTCGCGTCCCCGGACGTCGTGTCACCAAGCAAGGCCCAGGTACCCCGGTTCGGTCCGGCGCGTCTCGGCGTCGGGAAGGCGGATGAGGTCGACGATCACCGGTGCTCCGCCGTGCGGCAGCGCCGCGAGGACGGTGGGATCGCTGCTGCCGACGAGGCACACCTCGGCGTGGTCGAGCACCTCGTCGACGGAGTCGGCGAGCAGCTGCGCGAGGTGCGGCAACCGGGTCTCGATGTACTCGCGGTTGGCGCCCATGAGCCGGGACAGGCTCACGTTGGCGTCGTAGATCCGCAGGTCGTACCCCTTGCCGAAGAGCCGCTCCGCCAGCTCGACGAGCGGGCTCTCGCGCAGGTCGTCGGTGCCGGGCTTGAACGAGAGCCCGAACAGCCCGACGCGCCGCTTGCCGGTGCGCTCGACGAGGTCCACCGCGCGCTGCAGATGGTCGGCGTTGGAGGCGAGGACGTGGGACAGGATCGGCACCGAGACGTCCGCGCGCTGTGCCGCGTACACCAGGCTGCGCAGGTCCTTGGGCAGGCAGGAGCCGCCGAAGGCGAAGCCGGGCCGCAGATAGGCGGGGCTGATGTTCAGCTTGCGGTCGGCGAGGAACACGTCCATCACCTGGTGCGAGTCCACCCCGAGCGCCTGGCACACCGAGCCCAGCTCGTTGGCGAAGCCGATCTTGAGGCCGTGGAACGCGTTGTCCGCGTACTTGATCGCCTCGGCCGCCGGGACGGGCACCCGGAACACCTCGCCGGGCAGGCCGTCGTAGAGCGCCGCCACCACGTCGCCGCTGGCCGGGTCGAGTTCGCCGATGACGGTCTTCGGCGGGTCGAAGAAGTCCCGCACGCTGGTGCCCTCGCGCAGGAACTCCGGGTTGACCGCGACCCCGAAGTCCGTCCCGGCGGTGCCGCCGGCGTGCTTCTCCAGGATCGGCACCAGCAGGTTCAGGCAGGTGCCCGGGAGCATGGTGCTGCGGAAGACGACGGTGTGCCGCCCCGCCTCCTTGCCCCGCTCGGCCAGCGCGGCGCCGATCTGCTCGGTGACCCGCTCCAAGTAGGTGGTGCACAGGCTGCCGTTGGGCTCCGACGGGGTGCCCACGCAGATCAGCGACATGTCGCTGTTGAGGACCGCGTCGCGGACGTCGCGGGTGGCGCGCAGCGCCCCGGATTCCACGACGCCGGCGACGAGTTCGCCGATCCTCTCCTCGACCACCGGGGCCTTGCCGGCGTTGACCAGGTCGACCTTGGCCTGGTTGACGTCGACCCCGATGACCTGGTGACCCTGTCCCGCCAGGCACGCGGCCGACACGCAGCCCACGTATCCGAGCCCTAAGACGCTGACTCTCATGACGCTCTCCTCCCCCCAGGCGGGCCCTGTCGGCCCGCGCTTCCTGCGCCGGTGATGCGGCGCCCCCCGAACATCAATGGCCCCCGGACATCAGTAGGCCCCCTGGCCCTTGAGCACGGCCCGCAGCGTCTTCCACAAGATCACCGAGTCGAGCGCGAGCGACCAGTCCTCCACGTACCGCAGGTCGAGCCGGACCGCCTCCTCCCACGGCAGGTCGCTGCGTCCGCTGATCTGCCACAGCCCGGTGAGCCCGGGCTTGACCAGCAGCCGGCGCCGGATGTCCGGGCCGTACGCGGCGGACTCCTCGGGCAGCGGGGGCCGCGGGCCGACGAGCGACATCGACCCGGTGAGTACGTTGAACAGCTGCGGGAGCTCGTCGATCGAGTACCGGCGCAGCACCGTGCCCACTCGGGTGACCCGCGGGTCCTGGCGGAGCTTGAACAGCAGCCCGGCGCCTTCGTTGTGGTCGGCCAGCGCGGCCCGTGCCGTGTGGGCGCCGGTGACCATGGTGCGGAACTTGAAGATGGTGAACTCGCAGCCGTCCTTGCCCACTCTTCGCTGGCGGTAGAGCGCTCCGCCGCGGCTGTCCGCCATGACGAGCAGCGCGACGACCACCATGAGCGGCGCGAAGAGCAGCAGCAGGAGCGCGGCGCCCAGCCGGTCGACGACTCCCTTCACCACCCGGCGCCCGCCGGTGAAGGTGGGCATGCTGACCCGCAGCAGCGGGATCCCGAGCACCGCGTCGACGTGCAGCCGCGGCCCCGCCACCTCCATCAGGACGGGGGCGACGACCATCTCGGCGTCGCTGCCCTCCAGGTTCCAGGCAAGGCGTTGCAGCCGGTCCGGTGACCAGTGCGGGTCCGGGGTGACCGCGACGACCCGGTAGCCGTCGCCGCGCACGTGGCCCGCGACGTCCGCCAGCCGCCCGACGACCGGCACGCCGTCCACGTGGTCGCTGTCGATGCCGTGGTCGTCCGGTGTGCACACCGCCTCCACGCGCCAGCCGAGGTGCGGGAACTTGCGGGTCCTGGCGATCAGGTCGCGCACGGTGGCCGGGCTCCCGGCGGCGAGCACCGGGCGCAGGCACCGCCCCTCTTTGCGCTGTTTGTGCAGCCAGAGCCGGAGCAGATACCGCTCGGTCATGGTGACGAGCGCGATGGCCGGGATGGCGACGAATATCCAGAGCTTGATGTTGCGGGAGGCCAGGGCGATCCCGCCGAGCGACAGCACGACGGCCGCCGTGAACAGTGAGCGCCCGAGCCTGCGGAACTCCTCCGCGCCCTGGCCGAGCACGGCCGGTGCCCACGCCCGGCTCATCGCGAGCGCCACCAGCACCAGCAGTTCGGTGCCGAAGGCGAGAATCCTCCACTTCTCGTGCCAGTTGGCGGCGTCTCTGACTCCGAAGAACCCGCCGATCGATGCCACGACGAAGGCAGTGGCGACCGTATCGCTGGTGATCACGATGCGGCGGTACCGCTGCTCCCACTCCATCGCGGGCCGGCTGATGGTCCCGTTCGCCAGACGCCCCCGCGCCGACGGAAACGGGTTGACTAATTCCCCCTGCTGCACAGGACCCCCCAGGTCTGCAGTGGTTCGTGTTCAACTCGCACTGGTGCCCCGGAAGGCACCCCAGCCTCCCGCTCCGCGCTGTTCTTCCCCCCGCGGAAGGCTCGGCCTTCCGCGCATGACGTACTGGCCCCTGCCGCGTTACTGGATGTGATTCACGCAGGCGACAGCGAACGCGCAGTCCCTGCCGGCTTTGTGCGCACACGGGAACCCGTCTCAACCTCGGGTGCTCCCCACACCCAAGGACCCCTCTCGGGTTCCAGGAACCGGTCGCTTCAGTTCTGAACAGCTGAAGCACGGTCAATCTAGACCATCGAGCCCGCTATGGAGAGGGGATGTGTGGAATTTGTGCTCAGGCTTGCCGACCGGCCGCTGGAAAGGCTTATTCGCGTCGCTTGGCCACAAATGGAGGGCCCCGCAACGGAGTTGAAACCGGCGGGGCCCTCGGGTGTTGTGGCGGGTGTGACGGGGTCAGTCGCGTGTCGCGTACGAGAGGAAGCGGAGCCATGCCTCGGGCGCCACCGCGAGCCGCGGACTCCGCGCCAGCTTCGAGTCCCGTACGTGGACGGCCCCTTCGGGCGTCGTGGCCGCTCCGGACAGCGCCACCTCGACACAGCTGTCACCCTGCGAGCCGCTGTAACTGCTCTTGAACCAGGCCAGTTCGGACGTGCTCATAGCGCTCCTCGCATCCGCTCCAGCAGGCCCAGGGAGCCCTCGGGGGTCAGGGCCTGTGAGCGCATCTTGGCATAGCGCTGCTGGAGACGGCTGATCTCTTTCGGGTCCTGGATCAGCCGTCCGTTCTCCTGCCCCTCCGAGTAGCCGAACCACCGGTGGTCCGGCGTCTCCGCGAGCTGGAGCGGACCATCGAGCCCCGCGTGCTTCGGCTGGCGCAGCGGCATCAGCTGGAACTCCACGTTCCAGTGCCGGTCGATCACGCCGAGCAGATGGTCCAAGAGTTCCCGTGTCACCTCGTCGCCGCCCGTGCGCCGTTCGAGGACCGCCTGCTCCACGATGAAGCTGAACGACGTCGGCGGTTTGCGGTTCGTGGCCAGCAGGTCCTGCCGCGCGAGCCGGGCGCTGATGCGCTCGCTCAACTGCTCCTCGTCCGGCAGCGGCGGCACGCTGAACGACACCGCCCGCGCGTACGCCTGCGTCTGCAACAGGCCCGGTGCCACCCGGCATTCGTACGTGTTCAGGCTCACCGCGTCCGCCTCGAACTGCGCCCACCGCCGGAACCAGCTCGCCAGCCCCGGCTGCCGGGACAGATGCCGCGCCGCGCCCCGCAGCGCCCCGAACCCGTCCAGGACCTCCTCGGCCCGCTCCACGAAGTCCGGCTGGGGGAAGCGGCGGCCCTGCTCGATCTTGGCGACGGTCTGCACCGAGTACGGGACCAGTTCGGCGAACTCCTCCTGGGTCAGGCCCGCCCGCTTGCGGAAGGCCTTGAAGACCTCGCCGAACGTCCTGAGGCTGTCCGACACCTCCGGCTCGCTCCCGCCGGACCAACCACCCGTACCGCCCCTGCCGCCCGTACCGTCCGTCATGCGCGGACACCTCCCGTACGCCTGCCCCGCGCTCCACTCCCGACCCGGCCATCGTCACGTTCCGTCGCCGGGGTGTCCACCCTCCGTACTGGTACTCCATCGCGGAGTACCAGTCGCCGGTCCGGTGACTAGGCCGCCTCCGCCGCCCGGCGCAGGGCCGCGAGGAGGGTGCGGTTGCTCGCTCCCTTGAGCACGTACTCGCGGACGCCCGCGTTCGTCATCTGCTCCACGGAGCCCTTGTCGTCGTAGGCGGAGAACGCCACGACGCGACTGGTGGGCGAGCAGTCGGCGATGCCCCGGGCGACGGTGGGGCCGCCGCCGGGGAAGCGGACGTCGAGGACGACGAGGTCCGGCCGGTGCAGCGCCGCGAGCCGGAGCGCCTCCTCGCCGTCGCGCGCGGTGCCGACGACCATCAGGTCGGGCTGGGACCGCACGACCTCGTCCAGCGTCTCCAGGAGCAGGGCGTTGTCGTCGCACAGGAGCACCGAGAAGGGTGAACGGGGGGAGCCGTCCTCGGCCGCAGCGGTCACGGCATGTCGCTCTTCGGCTCCGGTCCGGCGGCCGGCACGGCGGGGGGCGGGTTCGGCACCCAGAACTCGACGGTCGTCCCCGTCCCGGGGCGGCTGTGCATGGACCACCATCCTCCGGCCGTCTCGGCCCTCTCCCGCATCTCGATCACCCCGAAGTGGTCGCGGACCCCGTCCCGCGACACCGGCGTGCCGGTGCCGTCGTCCACGACCCGCGTCACGATGCCCCCGTCGGCCGACGCGAGCCGCACGTCGACCCGGCCGGCGCGCGCGTGCTTGTGCACGTTCAGGAGTGCTTCCTGGACGATACGGAAGATGGTGACGGCTGTCTCGGGGGACGGCTCGTGCTCCAGTTCGTGCGTGAACGAGTAGGCCATCTCCCACGAGGAGCCGACCACGTCCTCCAGGTGGCTGGAGAGGCCCTCGACCAGGCCGTGCCGGTCGATGCCGGGCGGGTGCAGCCGGAAGGTCAGGCTGCGCAGGCGGGTGATCGCCTCGCGCACCGACGTGTCGAGCCGCGTCAGTTCGGCCGCGTACGCCTCCGGCACCCGGTCCGCCAGCAGCTCCAGCCGCATCCCGACGGCGACCATCGCCTGGATCGAGTCGTCGTGGACGTCCCAGGCGATGCGGCGCCGCTCCGTCTCCTGCGCCTGGACCAGGTGGTGGAAGAGGCGCCGGCGCTCACTGAGCGCGTGCTGCGCGGCCCGCCGCTCGGACATGTCGCGGGTGACCTTGCCGAACCCCTGCAGCACGCCCTCGTCGTTCCACAGCGCGGTGATGACGACGTTCGCCCAGAACCGGGAGCCGTCCTTGCGGACGCGCCACCCCTCGTCCTCCAGGCGGCCGTCGGCCACGGCGGTCTCCAGCTCCCACTGCGGCTTGCCGGAGGCCTGGTCCTCCGGCGGGTAGAAGACGGAGAAGTGCCGGCCGACGATGTCCTCGGCGCGGTAGCCCTTGATCCGCTCCGCCCCGGCGTTCCAGCTGATGATGTAGCCCTGCGGGTCGAGCATGAAGATGCCGTAGTCCAGCACCCCTTGGACCAGCAGCGTGAAGGCGGCCTCCGACATCGGCGCCGCCTGCCTGCGCGGCTGCCGCTCGTCCCACGGCTCCGGCGTCACGTCAGGAGCCCCTCGCGCCGGGCGATCGTCACGGCCTCCAGCTGCGAGCGCGCGCCCAGCTTCTCCAGCACCCGCTGGACGTGGTTGCGCCCGGTGTTGAGCGCGACCCCCAGCCGCTCGCTGATCTGCGCGGTGGTGCGCCCCTCGCCGAGGAGGCCGAGGACCTCGCGCTCCCGCGGGGTGAGGTTGGCGCCGATGCCCGGGGCCCTGCCGCTCAGCCGCTCCAGCACGTCGCCCAGCAGGTCCGGGCTGAACACCACCTCGCCGGCCGCCACCCGGCGTACGGCTTCCTCCAGTTCGTTCAGCCCGCGGGCCTTCAGGATCAGCCCGGCCCCGCCCGACTCGGCGACGCGGGCGGCCACCGATCCGCTCCCCTCGCCGGTCAGGACCAGGACGCGGACGTCCGGTATGAGGGCCACCAGGTCGGCGATGGCGGCGATGCCGTCACCGTCCGGGAGGCGCCGGTCCATGAGGACGACGTCGGGCTCGCACCGTGCCGCGTCGGCCAGGGCGGCGGCCACCGATGCCGAGTGCCCCACGATCCGCAGATCGGGCGACCGCTCCAGGGCGAGGCGGATCGCCTCGGCCACCATGTCGTGGTCCTCCACCAGCAGGACCCTTACCGGGCGGCTCTTCGGGGACGGTGCAGGCATGGAGGCATCCTCGCAGGTGGCGGACCGCACGATCATGCCAGGAGGTCGCGGAGCGGCGACCCGGCGGTGGTCGTCGCGGGAGTGGCCCGGGGCGCGGCGCCGGGGAACAGGTGCGCGGCCCCGATCAGGGCGATCAGCCGCGACAACTGCGGGCCGATCCCCTCGACATGGAGCTCCACGCCGGCCCAGAGGGCCGTGTTGCGCGCCTTCAGGAGGGAGTTCAGCCCGGCGCAGTCGCAGAAGGAGATGCCGGTGAGATCGAGGAAGAGGGTCGTCGGCCGCCGTACCAGACAGGCGGCGACGGCGTCCCGGACGTGCGGGGCGCTGTCCAGGTCGAGTTCGCCGGTGAAGGTCACCCGGGCGATGTCCGAACGGACGTCTGTCTGCGTCGTGAACGGATGAACGGTCACAGTGTCCCGAGCCTCTCCGTGGTCACGTGCGGCGCGTAGCAGCGCTGCGGGGTCCCGTGAGCCCTTCCCGCGGAGGGGCCCCTTGTGGTCAGCCACGACATCCCCACCCCATAGTGCGAGGGCATCAGTCGCGGTCTAGTGAATCTGCACTAGTCGCGGAAGTCAACACGCGCTCATGGGGGTTGACGGAGACACGCGTACGGCGGCGGTGACACGCGTACGGGCCGCCGGTGAGCGGCCGGCGGGGGCCGGCGGGTCCTCAGCGGGCGCGGCGGATGCGGATCGGGCCGCGGGCCCGCGCGGGGTCGACGGGCTCGCCGCCCTGGGTGATCTCCACCTTGCCCGCGGCGACCAGGCGCCGGGCCGCCCGGCGGGCCGGCTCCATGAGCGCGCGCCAGCCGTCGTCGTCCGCCGGGTGGACCGCCCGCGCGGCGTCGGAGGGACAGATCGACGCGCTCGGGTCACGGCGTTCCAGGAGGTCCAGGATGGCCCGCTCCAGCCGCTGGTCCGTCGCGGACCGGTCGTCGCCGTCCGGCCCCTTCCGCCGCTCGTCCCGCCGTTCGCTCTCCGTCACGCGGTCAGTGTCGCACCGGTGGTCGCCGCTCGCGCGGTACGCGGGGCCGCCCGGAGCACCCGGCGCCTCGGGGCTGCCGTATGCCGTCTGACCTGCGCGTTCAGCCGCCCCTCCGATCCCGGGCTTGACCTTGACACGGTGTTAAGGTCTCCCCTTGGGCGCAGGAGGTGGTCCCGATCAACGACTCGACCCACTCGACCCAGGTGACCCCGCAACACGCCCGCGTGATCGACGCCTTGGGCGCCGACGACTCATCCCTGCGACTTCAGGCGGCCCTCGCGGTGGGCTCGCGGCCGGACCCGGTGTTCCTGGAGCCGCTCGTCGAGCGGTGCGCGGTCGAGCCGGACTTCTTCGTACGGGACATGCTGTCGTGGGCGCTCACCCGTCTCCCGCCGGAGGCCGCCCTGCCCCGGATCCGCCGGGAGTTGGACGCGGAACGCCCGCAGGCCCGAAGCCAGGCGCTGCACACGCTCTCCAAGATCGGTGACGGCGCGGCCCGGTCCTGGATCACCCGTGACCTGCTCCGCGACGCCGACGACGAGGTGGCGCGCACCGCGTGGCGGGTGGCGGTGGCCCTCGTGCCCCGGGGCGGGGCGGAGGGCGAGGGGGAGCAGCGCGGCCTCGCCGAGGAGCTGGCCCGGCAGCTCGCCCGCGGCGACCGCGAGGTGCGGCTGAGCCTGAGCCGCGCGTTCGTCGATCTGGGGGAACTGGGGGAAGGGGTCCAGCCCGTACTGGAGGAGGCCGCGGCGGACCCCGACCCCGAGGTGGCCGCGCACGCCCGCGCCACGGAGCTGCTCCGGCAGGACCCCGAGAGGGGATTCGACGCGGCCGTCGAAGAGGCGAAGCGGCTGGTCGCGCTGGGCCCGGAACGGGCGGCCGACGCGGCACGGGCGGCCGAGACGGTGCCAGGGAGTGCGGAGGCGGTGGATTGCTGATCGGTGAGGTGGCGCGGCGCTCCGGGGTGAGCGCCCGCATGCTCCGGCACTACGACGCGCTGGGCCTGGTGCGGCCGACGGGCCGTACGGTCGGCGGCTACCGCGAGTACTCCGCCGAGGACATCCGCAGGATCTTCCACGTGGAGAGCCTGCGGTCCCTCGGGCTCTCGCTCAAGCAGATCGGGCGCGCCCTGAAGGACCCGGACTTCACGCCGTCCGCCCTGGTCGGCGACCTCGTCCGGTGGACCGAGGACCGCTTGGCACGGGAGCGGGAATTGCTCGAAAGGCTCCGCGCGATCGACGCGTCGGCGCCGGCCGGCTGGCAGGACGTGCTGCGCGTCGTCGAGCTGATGCGGGAGCTCGACTCGGCCAGTGCCGCGCGCCGTCAGCAGGCGGTCCTGGCCCGGCCGGAGGGCGCGCCGGTGCCCGCCGAGGTGCTGGCCGCAGCGGTCCTCGCCGAGTCCGACCCGCACGTGGCGGGCGCGCTGCGCTGGGCGCTGGCCCGGGCGGGGGAGGACGGGGTGGCGGCGCTGGCCGCCGGGGCGCACGACCCGGACGTCGACGTCCGGCGGCGCGCGGTGCTGACGCTCGCCGAGATGCCGGGGGCCCCGGGCGCCACCGCGGTGCTCGCGGACGCGCTCGGCGACGCGGACACGACGGTGCGCCGACGGGCCGCGCTGGCGCTGGGACGGCACGGCGCGGCCGCCACCGCGCCGGCGGCCGTGCCGGTCCTCGTCGACATGGTGGTCGAGGGCGTCAACGACGTGGACGCGGCGGAGGTGCTCGGCACGCTGTCCGGCGACCCGGAGAGCGCGCGCCGGATCACGAGCGCCCTGGCCGGCGAGCTGGCCGCGCCGTCCGCGGACTCCGCGACCCGGATCCGCCTCACCCAGGCGCTGGTGGAGATCGGGGACGCCCCGGCGCGCGAGGCCCTGCGCGGCCTGACCCACGACCCCGACCCGGCGGTGGCCCTGGTCGCCACGGCCCTGCTCGGCGTCCTCCCGGACGACGCCCCGCCCGCCCCGGGCGTGGTTCCGGGCGCCTGAGGACCGCGGTCACCCGGGAGCCCCGGCACCGGAAGGCTCGGGCCCGACCGAGACTCAGGCCTCGACCGGCACCAGTTCCCAAGGGCTCGGGCCGGTGCCGTCGCACCACGCCTGGAGGTCCGCGCCGTTCACGCAGACTATGCCGCACTGTTCCGCGTACTCCAGGGCGGGCGCGGTGAAGTCGCTCGTCGTCACGAGGGCGGCGACGTCCGCCTCGTGGACGGTGTAGCACGTGCCCCCGAAGCGCTGCAGGTCCTGGGAGCCCACCTTGTTGTCGGCGCCGTACCGCTTGCACTGGATGACGATCCGGCGGCCGTCGGGGGTCACCGCGAGGACATCCGCGCCCAAGTCGCAGGCGCCGCCCACGACTTGGGCGTCCCGGCAGGCGTCGCGGGCGCACAGGTCGGCTATGGCCTGCTCGAAGCCGTCGGGGTCGAGGGCGGCGTAGTCCACCGGGGCGTCGAGGACGACGGTCGTCGTCGCCTCCGCCTCGTCGTCCAGCACGAGCGTGTCGGACACGGTGTACGTGGTCTCGGCGACGTAGACCTCGTCGGCATGGCCCGCGTCGAACGCGGGCTCCGCGACCGCGGTGGGCGTCACCGGGGCCGGCTCCGTGGGGGCCCAGCCACCGGCCCCGCGCAGGTCCGGCGCTCCGGCGACGGCGGGCACCGCCCCCGCCGGCGCCGCGGCGTCGAGGCTGGCGGAGGCCCGCTCGGCCGCCTCCTCCAGCACCTCGGCGGCGCGCCGCGCGTACCGTGCCGCGGAGAAGCGCCGCCACCTGGAACCTCCCAGACAGGCGGCAGAGAAAGCCACGACGGCGAGCGCGCCGGTCCACAGCGGCCTGCTCTCGGCCATCCGCGCGGCGGTCCGGAGCAGGAACACCGTGCCGCACAGGGCGACGGCCACGAGGACGAAGAACAGGGCGGTCGTCCGCAGATCGAACCGCCGCTCACGATCCGTGCGGCGAACCGGGCGCGCGGGCACGGTCATCCCCTCCCTCAACGATGGTCACGACGGACCCGGTGGACGACAACGAAGATCACGCGTCCACGAGTGCCCAAGATCGGCAACGCCAAAAGGGATGGTCGGAAGGGGGGAGGGGGAGGGACGGACGAGGGCCGGCGCGACAGGTGTCGACGCCGGCCCTCGCGGTCCGAGACGTGGTGGTGCGGGAACCAGGTGTTACTCGCCCACGACGCCCGAGGACGCGATGACGATCTTCGCCTTCGTGGCACCGGAGCCCGAGCCCAGGGACTCGATCTTCTTCACCAGGTCCTCGCCCTCGACGACCTCGCCGAAGACCACGTGCTTGCCGTCCAGCCACGGGGTGAGCACCGTGGTGACGAAGAACTGCGAGCCGTTGGTGTTCGGGCCCGCGTTCGCCATCGAGAGCAGGAACGGCTTGTCGTGCTTGAGCTTGAAGTTCTCGTCGGCGAACTTCTCGCCGTAGATGCTCTTGCCGCCGGTGCCGTCACCGCGGGTGAAGTCGCCGCCCTGGAGCATGAACTCCGGGATGACGCGGTGGAAGCCCGAGCCCTCGTATCCGAAGCCGTGCTGGCCGGTGGCCAGCTCACGGAAGTTCTGCGCCGTCTTGGGGACGACGTCGTCGTACAGCTTGAAGACGATCCGGCCCGCGGCGTCGCCGTCAATGGTGATGTCGAAGAAAACGTTTGTAGCCATGAGGCGATCCTGCCATGGCCTCGGGGCGTGTGACGCCGGGTATGGCCTTACGCCGCGCGAATGTGGCCCTGTGTACGCTGAGGCGAGGACGCCCCAGCCCTCGGCTCCCCTTTCCGGCCTCCGGCCCGGGACGGCGCACCGGCCCCCTCCTCGCCCCCGAGACGCGGGCCGACAAGGACGACGCGCCGGGACCGCGCGGGCCCGATCCGTCCACCACGCCACCGCGGCTGCGTGACTGATCTCATTCCTACCGCCCCGCCCCGGCGCCGCCCCGACGTCCCCGCGACGTCGACAGCGATCCGGCTCGCGGCGCGAAACGAGGCGACCCATGTCGACCACCCTCCGCCCTCCCACGACGGCCCGGGAGGGTCCCGCCCGACGGCAGGGCAGCGACTTCGCGCGGCTGGCGAAGGAGATCAAGAACGCCGGGCTGATGCGGCGCAGGCCGTTCTACTACGCCGTGCGGATGGCCCTGGTGACAGCGGCCTTCGCGGGCGGCTGGACAGCCTTCGCGGCCATCGGCGACAGCTGGTGGACGCTGGCCGTCGGCGCGTTCCTGGCGCTCGTCTTCGGACAGGTCGCGCTCCTCGCCCACGACGTCGGCCACCGCCAGGTGTTCCGCAGGACCCGTTCCAGCGCGCTGGCCGGACGACTCGCCGGCAACCTCGGCATCGGCATGGGGTACGGCTGGTGGCAGGACAAGCACTCGCGCCACCACGCGAACCCCAACCACGAGGAGCTCGACCCCGACGTGGCCCCCGACATCCTGGTCTGGAGCCAGGCACAGGCCCGGGCGGCCGGCGGTCTGCCCCGGCTGATCGGGAGGGCGCAGGCGTACCTGTTCTTCCCGCTCCTGGCGCTGGAGGGCTTCAACCTCCACGTCGCGGGGGTGCGCGCCCTGGCGGACCGGTCGCTCAAGCGGCGCCGGCTCGAAGGGACGCTGCTGGCCGCCCACTTCGTCCTGTACCTCTCGGCCCTGTTCCTGACGCTCTCGCCGGGCAAGGCGGTGCTGTTCATCGTCGTGCACCAGTGCCTGTTCGGCCTCTATCTGGGCGCCATCTTCGCCCCGAACCACAAGGGCATGCCGATGCTCACCGGCGACGACCGGCCCGACTTCCTGCGCCGCCAGGTGCTCACCTCGCGCAACGTGCGCGGCAACTGGTTCACGGACGTCGTGCTGGGCGGGCTCAACCACCAGATCGAGCACCACCTGTTCCCCAGCATGCCCTCGCCGAACCTGCGCAGGGCGCAGCTCCTGGTCCACCGCTACTGCGACGAGCTGGGGGTGACGTACCTCCAGACCTCGCTCGTCGCGTCCTACGCCCAGGCGCTCAGGAGCCTGCACCGGGCCGGCCGGCCCCTGCGGGAGCAGCGGGCCGGCTGACCCGGGCGCCGTGCGCGGTCGTCGTGCGCGGTCGTCGGAGTGCGGGCTCAGTGGTCGGAGTAGCTGAAGTCGCCCATGCTCCAGGCGCTGACGTCGTCGATCGCCACGCGGTACATCCCACCCGTCTCGGGGATCCCCACCGTGCCCTGCAGGATCCGGGCGACGTGGAAGTGCAGATGGGTGGGAGGCCCGTCCTTCGTGGAGGTGTCGAACACGGCGGAGAACGCGCCCAGGCGGACCGAGTCCGTCAGGACCTCGGACACCCGCTGCCTCCACACCGCTTCGGGAGCCAGTCGGCCGGTGATCACGGCGCCGCCGGTGACCACGGTCAGGGACATCTGGTTGCTCTGCCCGGACTCCACCAGGGCGGCGACGTCAACGAGCAGTTCGTCAGGCTTCGACATGAGGCAGATTCTATGCAGCGGCCGACCGCGGGGCGTTCACGGCGACCCTCACCGGACGCCGGCCGGGCTGCCTCCCCGGTCGTCGACCACCGCCGACACCGCCGAGGCCCCGCCCTCGTACTCCCACGCCTGGTCCAGGCTCAGGGGCTCGGCCGGCGCGTGGGCGCCGTGCCGGGCCGCGTCCGCGGCCATGAGCGCGCTCGCGGTCAGCTCCGGGCCCTCCTGGTCGGACGCGGCCGCCATGAGACGGGCCGCCGCCTCGGCCCCCGTCCCGGGCGGGACGACCAGCAGGTCCCAGCGGCCCACGCCGTACGAGAGCAGGAGCAGCTTGTGCGGGTCGATCTCCGGGGTGAACCAGCCGACCCTGACGACGTGACCGTCCACGGGGACCTTGCGCGGGATGACCGGCCAGTACTTCGGATTGACGGCGACGCGGGTGATACGGCCCCACGCCGGTTCCAACGCCGCGGTCAGCGCGGGCAGTTCGCTCAGCAGGTCCCGGGAGCGGGGCCACCAGGCGCCGTCCAGCAGTCCTCGGTGCGCGCCGCCGCTCTTGAGCGTGAGACGCACGGCAGGGGCCGCGTCGGGCTCGACGGGCGGCAGGAGTGGGTACAAGGTCGCCGACATGGCGCGGACCCGTCTCCGGGTCGGCCGCTGCGACCGGCCCGGGGTTCATCGCTCACCGAGGACGACCCGGCTCGGAGGCCGGTGTGCGAAATGCCCTCGGTACCTTCCACAGTACTCCGGGGACCGGCCGCGTGCGGCGGGCCGGTCCCCGCGGCCGGATGATCAGAGACGGGTCAACCGCTGGATGGTCTCCCGGTACTGGCGCAGCGCGAGCCGGGCCTCGGCGGACTCCGTGTCGAGGTCCTGCTCCTGCCAGCCCGCGCGCAGGGCACGCCGCCGCTCCGCGATGGCCTCCAGCAACTTGGCGGACGTCTCCTCCAGCAGGGCGTCGGCCTCCTCCAGCGCCTCGCGCGGGGTGTCCGCGAAGGTGTTGACCGAGTGGCCGAGGCGCCGGGTGATCCTGTCCCGTTCGTCCGACGGGAGCAGCGGCTCCGGGCCGGCCGCGGGGCGTTCCGCACGGCCCCCTGGCTGGTCCGCGGGCTGCTGGGCGCGTGTCTGGTCGTACATCAGGTGCCGTTTCCGTTCCGCAGGTAGGGATGATCGGTGCCCGGCGTGCGGGCGTGATCGATGGTGTGCACGGCTCGTGTCCGGCCCTGCGGAGAGCTGGTCGTCCCGCCGGGCTGTTGTCAGTCAACGTCCGGCCACGGTCCGTGTCAACGCGGAGGTCGGCCGATCCGGGCCGCTCCGCTTTCGGACGCGCGGGAGTACGGTGGAGAGGGCGAGGGCCCGCGACGTCGTTCCCGGCCCGCCCGCCCGCGCAACTCCCTCCACAGGGGCAGCCCGTGACCCCGGCCGCGCCATTCGCACCGAGCCGAGGCCGAGGAGCCCCGTCATGACTCTCGTATCCGGCACCCACACGACGGCCGTCCCCCGGGACCGCGACACGCCGGACCGCGACACATCCGGGACACGTGACGGGTCGTCACCCTTTCTGCGTGACGGGACGTCACCTTTCCTGTCGGACACCCCGAAGCGCCGCACCCGTGGCGGCCGGGTGCACGACGTCCACCGGCCGGCCCCCGCCCGGGCCTAGGCCCGGCGCCGCTGAACCCAACCGCCCACCCCCGTAAGAAAGTTGGCAGGCGCATCATGGTCCTCGCCCCGGAACCCCTCTTCCCGCCCACCGATCCCGTCCTCCGGCTGAGTCTGGCACCCCGCGGCACGCTGCCCCGGGCCATCGACGGCGCATGGTGGCCGCGCTCGTACGACGTGCTCGCCGAACTCCCGCACCTGTTGGCGGGGTTGCCCCACTCGTGGGGCGATGTCAGCTCCGTCACCGTCAACGGGCCGATGTGGTCCGACGCGCCGGGCCGGATGTTCGTGGCCAACCAGGTCGTCCAGGTGCACCGCAACCCGACGGCGCCTCTCCCGCACACCGTCCTCCTGCTCGCTCCGGGCCGGGGGCGCTGGGATCTGCTGGTCGTGCCGCCGGACACGACCGAACAGGAGGCGGCGCCGCTCATGGCGGCCGCTTCGGAAGGCACCGCCCGGGCCGCGGGGCACGGGGACTCGCCGCGAGCCCCCGTCCGGTGACGCTCCGCTCCCTTTCCGGGGGCACGCCGGGCGGACGGCCCGCGGCCGTGGTTCAGCGCCGGCGTCCGCGGCCCGCGGACCAGCCGGATCCGAGGCCCGCCGAGTGCAGGGCGAGGAGTGCGAGTCCGACGAGCATGAGGCTCGTCGGGCTGAAGACGGCGTCGGTCGACGTCTCGGTGGCGTTGATGACGAAGGCGATGACGAAAAGCACGGCTGCCGCGATTGCAAGCATCTGTCTTCTCCTGCCGGGGGACGGGGATGCGCGGGGGATCCCGCTGTCCGCCGTGTTCCCCGCCGAGGGGTGATCAGACAGAAGTCGGCCGACGAGCTCGCGTACGCGGCCCGTTCAGCCGCGGAGCTCCGGCGGGAACCCCGTCCAGCGCAGCTCCTTCGGCAGGTGGCGCATGTCGTTGAAGAAGACCACCGTGGCGGGGCGGCCGGGGGTGTAACGCAGCAGGGTCAGCGCCGCGTTGCAGTGGTTCAGGCCCAGCCAGCGCGCGGGCGGGGCGTCGAGCGCGGCCCGGACCAGCCAGCCGATCAGGAAGTTGTGGGTGACGAGGAGTTCGTGCCGCGGTGCGGTCCCCGCGACGGGGCCGGTGAAGCGGGCGACGGCCTCGCGGGCCAGGGCCGGGCCGCCCGAGCGCTCCGCCTCGGGGAACGCGGCGAGCCGCGCCAGCGTGGCCTGTGCCGTCTCCGGCGGCAGTTCGTCCCGCGCGGGCAGGTACGGGATGTAGTCGCCGGCCGGCTCCGAGCGGTGCAGGGGCACGCCCGCGAGGCGCTCGCCGATCAGCTGGGCGGTCTGCGCGGCCCGGGGGAGCGGGCCGTGGTGGACCGCCGCGAGCGGTATGTCCCTGAGCCGTTCGCCGAGCAGCACCGCCTGGCGCAGGCCCGCCTCGGTCAGGCCGCTCTCGTCGGGCGTGGCCTCGGCGTGCCGGGCGATGTAGAGGTGGCGGGCGGCGGTGGGGGTGGCGGGTGCGGCCTGGGGCGTGGTCATGGGGGGCGCGGTCCCTTTCGATCTCCGGTGGCGGGCAAGCGAGGGGACGCCGCGAGCCCGCGGTCCGGTTCCTGCGGGCGGGGCGGGGCCGGGCGTGGGCCGCGGCCATGGACCGGACGCCGCGGCCGGCCGGCGTCGTACGGCCCCGGCGCGATCACGAACCCGTACGTTGGACGGCGGGAGCGCCACAGACGAGGAGCGTGACATGACCGCCGCCGAACCGAAGTCCGCCGCCGAACCGAAGACGGCAGCCGGACCCCATCCCGCCGCCACCGGCGAGCTCGACAGCACATCGCGACCCGCCGCCCTGCGCGGCCTCGACGCCATCAGGGACGACCTGGCCGGCCTCTACCGCGATCTGCACGCCCACCCGGAGCTCTCCTTCGAGGAACACCGCACCGCCGCCGAGGCCGCCCGCCGCGCCGCCTCGTACGGCTACGAGGTCACCACCGGCGTCGGCGGCACCGGCGTGGTCGCCGTCCTCGACAACGGCGGCCTGCGGGAGGACGGCGCCCCCACCGTCCTGCTCCGCGCCGACATGGACGCGCTCCCGGTCACCGAGAGCACCGGGCTGCCGTACGCCTCCCGCACCGACGGCGTCATGCACGCCTGCGGCCACGACATGCACGTCACCTGTCTGCTGGGCGCGCTGAAACTGCTGGCCGACGCCCGCGCCGACTGGTCCGGTCGGATCGTCGCGGTCTTCCAGCCCGCCGAGGAGGCCGGGCAGGGCGCGCAGAAGATGGTCGACGACCGCTTCTACGAGCGGTTCGGCACGCCCGACGTCGTGCTCGGCCAGCACGTCGCGCCGCTGCCCGCCGGGATGATCGGCGCCCACCCGGGCGCGGCCTTCGCGGCCACCGACGCGCTGCGGGTGCGGCTGTTCGGCAAGGGCGGGCACGGCTCACGCCCGGAGACGACCATCGATCCCGTCGTGCTGGCCGCGTCCACCGTGATGCGGCTCCAGACGGTCGTGTCCCGGGAGATCGCGGGCGGCGAGACGGCCGTGGTCACCGTCGGCTCGATGCGGGCGGGCACGCAGCACAACATCATCCCCGACGAGGCCGAACTCCAGCTCAACATCCGCACCTACACGCCCGAGGTCCGCACCCGCGTCCTCGCCGCCGTCGAGCGGATCATCAAGGGCGAGGCGGCCACGGCCGGGGCGGAGAAGGAGCCGGAGATCACGGAGATCGACACCTTCCCCGTCGTCACGAACGACGCGGACGCCGTCGACCGGACGATGGCCGCGATCGGCGCCGTCATCGGCGCGGAGCGGGTCATCGACCCGGGACAGGTCACCGGCAGCGAGGACGTCGGGATCCTCGCCACCGCGGCGGAGGGCGAAGTCCCGCTCTGCTACTGGCTGTTCGGCGGCGCCGACGCCGAGGCGGTGATCGCCGCGCAGCGCGCGGGCACGTTCGAGCGGGACATCCCCTCGAACCACTCGCCGTTCTTCGCGCCGCTGGTCGAGCCCACACTCACCACCGGCGTCACCGCACTGACGACGGCCGCGCTGGCCTGGCTCGACGGCGGCCGGACGGCACCCTGAGGGCCGGCCGGCCACCGCCGGAGGGCGAGGGACTCAGCCCTCGTCCTCCAGGTCGCCCTCGGTCTCCAGGTAGGCCTGGCGCAGCGCTTCGAGCACCGCCGGGTCCGGCTTCGCCCACATGCCGCGCGACTCCGCCTCCAGGAGGCGCTCCGCGATGCCGTGCAGCGCCCAGGGGTTGTTCTCCTGGAGGAACTGACGGTTCGTCGGGTCCAGGACGTACGTCTCGGTGAGCTTGTCGTACATCCAGTCGGCGACGACGCCCGTCGTGGCGTCGTAGCCGAACAAGTAGTCCACGGTGGCGGCGAGTTCGAAGGCGCCCTTGTAGCCGTGGCGGCGCATCGCCTCGATCCACTTGGGGTTGACGACGCGGGCGCGGAAGACGCGGCTCGTCTCCTCCACCAGGGTGCGGGTGCGGACCGTCTCCGGGCGGGTGGAGTCGCCGATGTACGCCTCCGGGGCGGTGCCCCGCAGCGCGCGCACGGTCGCCACCATGCCGCCGTGGTACTGGAAGTAGTCGTCCGAGTCCGCGATGTCGTGCTCGCGGGTGTCCGTGTTCTTGGCCGCCACCGCGATGCGCTGGTACGCGGTCTCCATCTCGGCGCGCGCCGGGCGCCCTTCGAGCCCGCGGCCGTACGCGTAGCCGCCCCACACCGTGTAGACCTCGGCGAGGTCGGCGTCGGTGCGCCAGTCGCGGGAGTCGATGAGCTGGAGCAGACCGGCGCCGTACGTGCCGGGGCGGGAGCCGAAGATGCGGGTGGTGGCCCGGCGCTCGTCGCCGTGCTCGGCCAGGTCCGCCTGGGCGTGGGCGCGTACGTGATTGTGCTCGGCGGGCTCCTCCAGGGAGGCCGCGAGCCGTACCGCGTCGTCGAGCAGGCCGATGGTGTGCGGGAACGCGTCGCGGAAGAAGCCCGAGATGCGCAGCGTCACGTCGATGCGCGGGCGGCCCAACTCCTCGTACGGGATGGCTTCGAGGCCCGTGACGCGGCGCGATGCGTCGTCCCAGACGGGGCGGACGCCGAGCAGCGCCATGGCCTCCGCGACATCGTCGCCCGCGGTGCGCATCGCGCTCGTGCCCCACAGGGACAGGCCGACGGAGGTGGGGTACGCGCCGTTGTCGGACTTGTACCGCTCCAGCAGGGAGTCGGCCAGCGCCTGGCCGGTCTCCCACGCGAGGCGGGACGGGACGGCCTTGGGGTCGACCGAGTAGAAGTTGCGGCCGGTCGGCAGGACGTTGACCAGGCCGCGCAGCGGCGAACCCGAGGGGCCCGCGGGGACGAAGCCGCCGTTCAGGGCGTGCACCGCGTGGTCGAGCTCGGCGGTGGTGCCGGCCAGCCGCGGCACGACCTCGCGGGCCGCGAACTCCAGGACGGCGGCGACCTGTTCACCCTGGTCGGTGGGGAGCGCCGCGAGGTCCCAGTCCGCGTCGTCCATCGCCTGGACCAGTGCGCGGGCCTTCTCCTCGGCCTCGTCGGCGCCGGTGCGGGTCGCCGCGGACTCGTCGAGACCGAGGGCCTCGCGCAGACCCGGCAGCGCGGTGGTGCCGCCCCAGATCTGGCGGGCCCGCAGGATCGCGAGGACCAGATTGACCCGGTCGGCGCCGGCCGGGGCCGCGCCCAGCACATGCAGACCGTCGCGGATCTGCATGTCCTTGATCTCGCAGAGCCAGCCGTCGACGTGCAGCAGGAAGTCGTCGAAGCCGTCGTCGTCCGGCCGGTCCTCGAGCCCCAGGTCGTGGTCGAGCTTCGCGGCCTGGATGAGCGTCCAGATCTGCGCGCGGATCGCGGGCAGCTTCGCCGGGTCCATGGAGCTGATCTGGGCGTACTCGTCGAGGAGTTGCTCCAGGCGCGCGATGTCGCCGTAGGAGTCGGCGCGCGCCATCGGCGGCACCAGGTGGTCGATGAGCGTGGCGTGCACGCGGCGCTTGGCCTGCGTGCCCTCGCCCGGGTCGTTGACCAGGAACGGGTAGATCAGCGGCAGGTCGCCGAGCGCGGCGTCCGGGCCGCAGGCGGCGGAGAGGCCGGCGTTCTTGCCGGGCAGCCACTCCAGGTTGCCGTGCTTGCCGAGGTGGATCATCGCGTCGGCGCCGAAGCCGCCGTCGGACGCGGAGGCCGCGATCCAGCGGTAGGCCGCCAAGTAGTGGTGCGACGGCGGCAGATCCGGGTCGTGGTAGATCGCGATCGGGTTCTCGCCGAAGCCGCGCGGCGGCTGGATGAGGATCAGCAGGTTGCCGCGGCGCAGGGCGGCGAGCACGATGTCGCCCTCCGGGTCGCCGCCGTCGCCCACCCGGGACGTGTCCAGGAACATCTCGCCGGGCGGCGGGCCCCAGTGCCCCTCGACGGACTCGCGCAGCTCCGCGGGGAGCGTCGCGTACCACCGCTTGTAGTCGGCGGCCGGGATGCGCACCGGGTTCGCGGCGAGCTGCTCCTCGGTCAGCCACTCCTGGTCGTGGCCGCCCGCGTCGATCAGCGCGCGGATCAGCTCGTCGCCGTCACCGGAGACCAGGCCGGGGATGTCGGCCTCGGGCCCGAAGTCGTAGCCCTCGGCGCGCAGCCGGCGCAGCAGCGCCACGGCGGACGCCGGGGTGTCGAGGCCGACCGCGTTGCCGATGCGGGAGTGCTTGGTCGGGTACGCGGACAGGACCAGCGCGAGGCGCTTGTCGGCGGCCGGGATGTGCTTCAGGCGGGCGTGGCGCACGGCGATGCCGGCGACGCGGGCCGCGCGCTCGGCGTCGGCCACGTACGCGGGAAGCCCGTCCTCGTCGATCTCCTTGAAGGAGAACGGGACCGTGATGAGGCGCCCGTCGAACTCCGGCACCGCGATCTGGCTCGCGGCGTCCAGCGGCGAGACGCCCTCGTCGTTCTCCTCCCAGGACGACCGCGAACCGGTCAGGCAGAGCGCCTGGAGGATCGGCACGTCCAGGCCGGAGAGCGCGCCCGCGTCCCACGACTCGTCGTCGCCGCCCGCGGAGGCCTCGGCGGGCCTGGTGCCGCCGGCCGCGAGGACCGTCGTCACGATGGTGTCGGCGGCACGCAGCGCGTCGATCAGCTCGGGCTCGGGGGCGCGCAGCGAGGCCACGTACAGCGGCAGCGGGCGGGCCCCGGCGTCCTCGATGGCGCCGCACAGCGCGTCCACGAACGCGGTGTTGCCGCTCATGTGGTGGGCGCGGTAGTAGAGCACGGCGACGGTCGGGCCCTCGACGTGGGCGCGGGCGGTGCGCTCCAGCGGTCCCCAGGACGGGGCGGGCGCGGGCGGCTCGAAGCCGTGGCCGGTGAGCAGCACGGTGTCGGAGAGGAAGCGGGCCAGCTGCTCCAGGTTGGCCGGGCCGCCGTGCGCCAGGTAGGCGTGCGCCTCGGCGGCGATGCCGACCGGCACGGTGGAGGACGCCATCAGCTGGGCGTCGGGTGCCTGTTCCCCGGTGAGCACGACGACCGGCAGGCCGCTCGCGAGGAGCTGGTCGAGGCCGTCCTGCCAGGCGCGGACGCCGCCGAGGAGGCGTACGACGACGAGGTCGACGCCGTCGAGCAGGGCGGGCAGCCCGTCGAGGTCCAGGCGCGAGGGGTTGGCGAACCGGTAGTCGACCGGGCCTCCCGCCGCGCGGGCGCTGAGCAGGTCGGTGTCGGAGGTCGACAACAGCAGAAGCATGCGGGCGCAGGCCTTCCTCGGGGTGTCCGCGCCCCGGGTGGTCGTATGGACGGCGGGAGTTCCTGGCTCACCCCACGCGGGTGGGGCTCACAGTGGCGGGACCGCGCCGGATTCGCACCGGGCTTCCTCCCCCGGGTCCTGGTGGACCCACGCCGTCGCTGGCGTCGACGGACTTGGCAGCCCGCCGCCTGCATAGTAAGTCCTGCCCGCCGCGAGCGGGGCGGCCACCTGCCGGGACGGCCCGTCTCGGGAGGCGACCGGCCGGATCGGCGTGGGTATGCTCGCCGCCATGCCGCCCACCCGAACACCCTCCCCAGACCAGGGCGAATCCCCCATACGTGACCGGGGTGACGCCTGCCCCGGAGCCCTCCGCCTGCACCTCGCCGACGACGGCCGCCTGGCCCGACTCCGGCTGCCCGGCGGCCTCTTGACGAGTCATCAGGTCGCGGTGCTCGGTGACGTGGCGGAGCGCCTGGCGGACGGCGGCCTCAGCGTCACCTCGCGCGGCAACATCGAGTTGCGCGGCCTCGGCGAGGCCTGCGGCGGCGAACTCTCCCGACTGCTCGCCGAGGCGGGTCTGCTGCCCTCCGAGCGGCACGAGCGCGTCCGCAACATCGTGGCGTCCCCACTGGCGGGAACCGACGGACTCGGCCACGCCGACGTGCAGTTGTGGGTCCGTGAGCTGGACGTGCTGCTGTGCGCCGAGGAGTGGACGACGGAGCTCTCCGGCCGCTTCCTGTTCGCCCTGGACGACGGCCGCGGCGACGTGACCGGACTCGGCGGCGATGTGACCTTGATCGCAGAATTGGGCGGGACGGCGCTCGTACAGGTCGGGGCGCGCGCCCTCCGGGTCGCCGCCTCCGACGCCCCGCGCGCGGCCCTCGCCGCCGCCGGTGCCTTCCTGGACGAGGCCCGCGAGGCGGGCAACGGCGCGTGGCGGGTGCGCGAGCTGCCGGTGGGGCGGACCGTGGAGGTGGCGGGGGCGCTGGCGGGGGCGGGGATCGCGGCGACGCCGGTGCCGACTGCCGTGCCGGGGGCTCCGGTCGCCGCCCCGGGCCCGCCCGGCACCGGTGGGCCCGTCCCCGGTGTCCACGGGCGCGCGGTCGTCGTCAACGCCCCCCTCGGCCGCGTGAGCGTCGCCGCCTGGCGGGCCCTCCTGCCGCTGCCCGGCGACGAACTCCGGGTCACCCCCTGGCGCGGCTTCGTGCTGCCCGGCTTCGCCGACGAGGACGCCGCCCGGCAACGGCTGGCCGCGCTCGGCGACGCCGGATACCTCACCACCCCCGACTCGCCCTGGCTCGGTGTCGGCGCCTGCACCGGCCGCCCCGGCTGCGCCAAGTCCCGCGCCGACGTCCGCGCGGACGTCGTCCCGGGCCCCGGCGGGCTTCCCGTCCACTGGTCCGGCTGCGAACGGCGCTGCGGGCACCCGCACGGCGCCTGGGTCGACGTGCTCGCCACCGGCGAAGGACGGTACGAGGTCACGGTGCACGCCCCCGGCGAGGAACCCGCGCACGTCACGGGCAGGACCCTGACCGAGACGGTCACCACCGCACGTACCACCACGAAAACCACGGCCACGAGATGAGCGAGAGCACAGTGTTCGACTACGAGAAGGACGGCGCGGCGATCTACCGCGAGTCCTTTGCCACCATCCGCGCGGAGGCGGACCTCGGTGGCCTGCCCGCCGACGTCAGCCAGGTCGCGGTCCGGATGATCCACGCCTGCGGGATGGTGGACCTCGTGAAGGATCTCGCCTTCAGCCCGCGGGTGATCGCCGACGCCCGCAAGGCGCTCCGCGACGGCGCGCCGATCCTGTGCGACGCGAACATGGTCGCGAGCGGCGTCACGCGCAAGCGGCTGCCCGCCGACAACGACGTGGTCTGCACCCTCGCCGACCCGTCCGTGCCGGACCTCGCGGCGCGCCTCGGCACCACCCGCAGCGCCGCCGCCCTCGAACTCTGGCGCGACCGCCTCGAAGGTTCGGTCGTCGCCATCGGCAACGCGCCCACCGCCCTCTTCCGCCTCCTGGAGATGATCGAGGAGGGCGCGCCGCGCCCGGCCGCCGTCCTCGGCATCCCGGTCGGCTTCGTCGGCGCGGCCGAGTCCAAGGACGCGCTCGCGGCCCACCACTCGGGCCTGGAGCACCTGGTCGTACGGGGACGTCGCGGCGGCAGCGCGATGGCCGCGGCGGCGATCAACGCGATTGCGAGCGAGGCGGAGTGAACACCGAGACCACTCAGGGCAAGCTGTACGGGGTCGGCCTCGGCCCCGGCGACCCGTCGCTGATGACCCTGCGCGCGGCCGAGGTGATCGCGGCGGCCGATGTCGTCGCGTACCACTCGGCGCGGCACGGCCGTTCCATCGCCCGCTCGATCGCGGCCGCGCACCTGCGCGCCGACCACATCGAGGAGGCGCTGGTCTACCCCGTCACCACGGAGCGGACCGACCACCCCGGCGGCTACCGGGGCGCGCTCGACGCGTTCTACGAGGAGGCCGCCGCCCGCCTCGCCGCCCACCTCGACGCGGGCCGCACGGTCGCCGTCCTCGCCGAGGGCGACCCGCTCTTCTACGGCTCCTACCAGCACATGCACAAGCGCCTCGCGCACCGTTACCCGACCGAGGTCGTCCCCGGCGTCACCTCGGTGAGCGCGGCGGCGGCCCGCCTCGGCGAGCCGCTGGTGGAGGCCGAGGAGGTGCTCACGATCCTGCCCGGCACGCTCCCGGAGGAGGAGCTCGCGGCGCGCCTCGCGGCGACGGACTCGGCGGTCGTCATGAAGCTGGGCCGCACGTTCGGCAAGGTGCGCGGCGCGCTGGAGAGCGCGGGCCGCCTCGACGAGGCGCGCTATGTGGAGCGGGCCACCATGACCGGCGAACGCACCGGCCGGCTGGCCGACGTCGACCCGGATTCGGTCCCGTACTTCTCCGTGGCGGTGCTGCCGAGCCGGGTGGCGCCGCTGACGGGCGGCCCCGCGCCCGAGCCGGTCGATGCGCCGGGACACGGCGAGGTCGTGGTCGTAGGCACCGGCCCGGCGGGCCCGCTGTGGCTGACCCCCGAGACGCGCGGCGCGCTCGCCGCCGCGGACGACCTGGTCGGCTACACCACGTACGTCGACCGGGTGCCGCACCGCCCCGGCCAGCGCCGGCACGGTTCCGACAACCGCGTGGAGTCCGAACGCGCGGAGTACGCACTGGAGTTGGCGCGGCGCGGGCGACGGGTCGCCGTCGTCTCGGGCGGCGACCCCGGCGTCTTCGCGATGGCCACGGCGGTCCTCGAGGTCGCCTCGCAGGACGCGTACGAGGACGTCCCCGTACGGGTGCTCCCCGGGGTGACCGCCGCCAACGCGGCGGCGGCCCGCGCGGGCGCCCCGCTCGGCCACGACTACGCCACGCTCTCCCTCTCCGACCGCCTCAAGCCCTGGGAGGTCATCGCGGAGCGCCTGGCGGCGGCGGCAGCGGCGGACCTGGTGCTGGCCCTCTACAACCCCGGCTCGCGCAGCCGCACCTGGCAGGTGGGCAAGGCCCGCGAACTCCTCCTGGAACACCGCACCCCGGACACCCCGGTGGTGCTCGGCCGGGACGTGGGCGGCCCCGAGGAGAGCGTCCGCATCGTCCGCCTGGGCGACCTGGACCCGGCGGACGTCGACATGCGCACGCTCCTGATCGTCGGCTCCTCACAGACCCAATGGGTCCGCCGCCGCGGCGGCAAGGACCAGATCGTCTGGACCCCAAGACGCTACCCGGAACCGAACCCGGGGTAGACGCCGCCGGTCACCTACCGAGCGGGGCGCCGACGAGGACTACCCCAGGGGCGCGGGGAACCGCGCGCCAAGCCACGACGCCCGGTCAGCCCCACGGGGGCCAGCGGAGGCTGGCGGTCGCTGTCGTGCGGGCGCCGGCTGGGACTACCTCAGGGGCGCGGGGAACGGCGCGCCAAGCCCCCACGGGCGGTCAGCCATACGCGCCTCACGCCGGGTGGCGGTCGCCCGCCGGATAGGGCGCCGACGCGGACTACCTCAGGGGCGCGGGGAACTGCGCGCCAAGCCCCCACGGGCGGTCAGCCGTACGGGGCCAGCGGAGGCTGGCGGTCGCTGTCGTGCGGGCGCCGGTCGGGACTACCTCAGGGGCGCGGGGAACTGCGCGACCCGCCCCCACCCACCCGCAGACAAGTCCGCGCTACACCCCCCGGACCCCACCCCCCAAGAGGTGGCGGACCCAGTCCGCCGCCTCCTGCGGCGAGGCGGCCACCACCTCCACCCCCGGCACGACGGGGGGCCGCCGGACCACCACCACCGGCACCCCTACCTCCCGCGCAGCAACCAGTTTCGGCGCCGTCGCCGAACCCCCGCTGTCCTTCGTCACCACCACATCGATCCGGTGCCTGCGCAACAGCTCCCGCTCCCCGTCCAGCGTGAACGGCCCCCGGTCGAGGAGGACCTCCATCCGGGCCGGGCCCGGCGCCTCGGGCGCGTCGACGGACCGTACGAGGAACCACAGCGCGTCCAGAGCGGCGGCCCCGGAGAACGCCGCGAGCCCCATCCGCCCCGTGGTCAGGAACACCCGCTCACCGAGCGCGGGAAGCACCCGTGCCGCCTGCTCCAGGGAGTCGACCGGATGCCAGTCGTCCCCGGCACCGGCGACCCACCCGGGCCGCCGCAGGGCGAGCAGGGGAACATGGGCGGTGGCGGCGGCCGTCGCCGCGTTGAACGAGATCGTCCCGGCGAAAGGATGGGTGGCGTCGATGAGCGCGTCCACGTGGTGCTCGCTGAGCCACGCCGCCAGCCCCTGCGCCCCGCCGAAGCCGCCGACGCGGACCTCACCGGGCGGCAGCCGGGGCGCGGCCACCCGCCCCGCCAGGGAGCTGGTCACCCGCAGCCCCGCCTCGCCCACGAGGAGCTCCGCCAGCCGGCGCGCTTCGGTCGTCCCACCCAGAATCAGTACGTGCACGGAGTTCGGTTTCCTTCATGAGTGAGGCACATGCGGCCGGCGAGCCGAGTGCGGCGAGCGAGCCCAAGGGCGGACGCGGCGCCCAACTCAAGCACACCGGCCTGCGGCCCGGCTGGACGACCGGCGCCTGTGCGACCGCTGCCACCACCGCCGCGTACACGGCGCTGCTGACCGGCAACTTCCCCGACCCGGTCACCATCACGCTGCCCAAGGGCCAGACCCCGGCCTTCGCGCTCGCCGCGGAGGAGCTGGTCGGGGAACCGACCGAGGGGCCGACCGCACCGCACCCCCGCGACACGTACGCCATGGCGGGCGTCGTCAAGGACGCCGGCGACGACCCCGACGTCACGCACGGCGCACTGCTGCGGGCCACGGTACGGCTGCTGCCCCCCGGCGCGGGCGTCGTCTTCAAGGCGGGCCCGGGAGTGGGCACCGTCACCCGGCCCGGCCTGCCCCTGGACGTGGGCGAGCCCGCGATCAACCCCGTGCCCCGACAGCTGATGCGCGACCACGTGGCGGCGGTCGCCGCGGCGCACGGCGGCACCGGCGACGTCGAGATCACCGTCTCCGTCGACCACGGCGAGGAGATCGCCCGCTCCACCTGGAACCCGCGCCTCGGCATCCTCGGCGGCCTGTCGGTCCTCGGCACGACCGGCGTCGTCGTCCCCTACTCCTGCTCGGCGTGGATCGACTCCATCCGGCGCGGCGTGGACGTGGCGCGGGCGGCCGGGCGCACCCATCTCGCCGGGTGCACGGGGTCGACGTCGGAGCGGACCGTCGTCGCCGAGTACGGCCTGCCGGAGGACGCGCTCCTGGACATGGGGGACTTCGCGGGCGCGGTCCTGAAGTACGTGCGCCGCCACCCCGTCGACCGCCTCACCGTCTGCGGCGGCTTCGCCAAGCTGTCGAAGCTCGCGGCGGGCCACCTGGACCTGCACTCGGCCCGCTCCCAGGTCGACAAGGGCTTCCTGGCAGAGCTCGCCCGCCGGGGCGGCGCCGACGACGGCCTGGCCGCTCGGGTCGCCGACGCCAACACGGGCCTCGCCGCACTCCAGTTGTGCGCGGCGGCGGGCGTGCCGCTCGGGGATCTGGTCGCCGAGACCGCCCGCGACGAGGCGCTCGCGGTGCTGCGGGGCGCCCCGGTCCGGGTGGACGTCATCTGCATCGACCGCGCGGGCACGGTGGTGGGCCGCAGCGGGGTCCGCGCCCCGTGAGAGGTGCGGGTTGCTAAGTGAGGGGCGCGGGGAACTGCGCGCCCGGCCACGGACGGACCGCGGCTCTGCGAACGGCCGTGCCCGGGAAGACGCGGGGTGCTGCGTAAGGGGCGCGGGGAGCTGCGCACCCAGCCCCGGACGAGCCGCGGTCACGGACGACAATCCCCCGCAAGCCCGCGCTCAGCACGCGTGCCGGTCCCGCTCCGCCGAGTACAGATGGCTGTCGCGGAACTGCGAGGCGCCCAGCGTCCGGCCCACCATGATGACGGCGGTCCGTACGATCCCCGCCTCCTTGACCTGCCCCGCGATGGACTCCAGCGTGCCCCGCAGGATCACCTCGTCGGGACGGCTCGCGAGGGCGACCACGGCGGCGGGGCAGTCGGCGCCGTAGTGCGGCAGGAGCTCCTCGACCACGCGGTCGACGTACCCCGTGGCCAGGTGCAGCACGAGCAGCGCGCCGCTGCGGCCGAGCGTGGCCAGGTCCTCGCCCTCCGGCATGGCGGTCGCGCGCTGGGCGATCCGGGTGAGGATGACGGTCTGGCCGACGGTCGGCACCGTCAGCTCCCGCTTCAGCGCGGCCGCCGCCGCGGCGAACGCCGGGACGCCCGGTACCACTTCGTACGGCACCCCGGCCGCGTCGAGCCGCCGCATCTGCTCGGCGACCGCGCTGAACACCGAGGGGTCGCCCGAGTGCAGCCGTGCCACGTCGAGACCCCGCTCGTGCGCGTGCACCAGCTTCTCGGTGATCTGGTCGAGGGTGAGCTGAGCGGTGTCCACGAGCTGTGCGCCGTCCGGGCACTCGGCGAGCAGTTCGCGCGGGACCAGGCTGCCCGCGTACAGGCAGACCTGGCAGGCGGCGATCCGCCGCGCGCCGCGGACCGTGATCAGGTCGGCGGCGCCGGGACCCGCGCCGATGAAGTACACGGTCATCGTTCTTGCTCTCCAGACTTGGTGACGGACCATTGGGTGACCGGCATGGCCTGCCGCCAGCCGGTGAAGCCGCCCACGGGGACGGCCTGCGCGACGGCGAGCCGCACCAGCTCGCCGCCGTGGCGCCGGTACCACTCGGTGAGCAGCGCCTCCGACTCCAGCGTGACGGTGTTGGCGACCAGGCGCCCGCCGGGCGGCAGCGCGGCGAACGCGCCGTCGAGGAGGCCGGGCGCGGTGAGGCCGCCGCCGATGAACACGGCGTCCGGCGTGGGGAGTCCGGCGAGCGCGGCGGGCGCGGCGCCGGTGATGACGCGCAGCGCGGGCACACCGAGGCGTTCGGCGTTGCGGGTGATCCGCTCGGCGCGCACGGGGTTCTTCTCGACGGTGACGGCACGGCACGACGGGTGCGCCCGCAGCCACTCCACGGCGATCGATCCGGAGCCGCCGCCGATGTCCCAGAGCAGCTCGCCGGGGGCGGGCGCGAGGGCGGCGAGCGTGGCGGCGCGCACGTACCGCTTGGTGAGCTGGCCGTCGTTCTCGTACGCGGCGTCGGGCAGGCCGGGCACCACGCCGAGCCGCAGCGCGTCGGGGGAGCGGCGGCACTCGACGGCGACGACGTTCAGCGCGTCGCCGGGCGGGCGCGACCAGGTGTCGGCGTGTCCGTCGTACGTCGACTCGCCCGCCCCGCCGAGCTGTTCGAGGACCCGCAGCCGGCTCGGGCCGAAGCCGCGCTCGCGCAGCAGGGCGGCGATCTCACCGGGCGTGGCCGCGTTCGCGCTGAGCACCAGGAGGCGGCGCCCGTCGTGCAGCGCGGCGGCGAGCCGCGCGGCAGGACGGCCGACGACGGTGATCACCTCGGTGTCCTCCACGGGCCAGCCGAGGCGCGCGCAGGCGAGGGAGACGGAGGACGGGTGCGGCAGGACGCGCAGCGCGGCGGCGCCGAGCTCCTCGCTCAGGGCCCGCCCGATGCCGTAGAACATCGGGTCGCCGCTGGCCAGGACGGCGACGCGGCGCCCCGCGTGGGCGGCGAGCAGACCGGGCACGGCCGGCCGCAGCGGCGAGGGCCAGGCGACGCGCTCGCCCGCGCAGCGGTCGGCGGGCAGCAGATCGAGCTGGCGCGGGCCGCCGATCAGGACCTCGGCGGCACGCAGCGCCGCGCGCGAGGCGTCCGGCAGCCCCTGCCAGCCGTCGGCCCCGATCCCGACGACGGTCACGGCCGGTATGTCTGCGGGGGGTGCGGGGGTCACTGCGGGTACCTGACCTCGGGGTTCGGGAAGAAGCTGCGCAGCCGCACTCTACTGGTGACCGGGCGGCGTACCCTTATTGCGAACTACTTGCAATAAGCCGTGCGGCCGTCCCGCGCGGCCCCCTGGGCAGAAAGGCCGCTGTGCGATGGGCTCTCCGGTGGTGCTCGGCATCGAGTCGTCCTGCGACGAGACGGGCGCGGGCCTGGTCCGCGAGGGCCGGCTGCTCGGCCACGCGGTCGCGTCGAGCATGGACGAGCACGCCCGCTACGGCGGGGTCGTCCCGGAGATCGCCGCCCGCGCCCACCTCCACTCCTTCACCCCGGTGGTCCGCCGGGCGCTCGACGGGGCGGGCCTGCGGATGTCCGACATCGGCGCCGTCGCCGTGACCACCGGACCGGGCCTCTCCGGCGCCCTCCAGGTCGGCCTCGCCGGCGCGAAGAGCCTCGCGTACGGCCTCGGCGTCCCGCTGTACGGCGTGCACCACCTGGCCGGGCACGTCGCCGCCGACACCCTGGAGCACGGCCCGCTGCCCGATCCCTGCATGGTCCTGATCGTGTCCGGCGGCCACACCTCACTCCTGCTCGTGACGGATCTGGCGCGCGACCCGATCGTCCACCTCGGCGACACCCTCGACGACGCCGCGGGAGAGTGCTTCGACAAGGTGGCGCGGGTCTTCGGCCTTCCCTACCCGGGCGGCCCGGCCGTCGACCGGGCCGCCCGGGACGGGGACCCGGCCGCCGTGTCCTTCCCGCGCCCGCTCACCGGGCCGCGCGACGCCCCGTACGACTTCTCCTTCTCCGGCCTCAAGACGGCCGCCGCCCGCTGGGCCGAGAGCCACGCGGGGCGCGAACTGCCGGTCGCCGACGGGGCGGCCTCGCTCCAGGAGGCCGTCGCCGACGTGCTGACCCGCAAGGCGGTGGCGGCCTGCCGCGCGCACGGCGTCGGCACGCTGGTCGTCGTCGGCGGCGTCGCGGCCAACTCCCGGGTGCGGGCGCTCGCCGAGGAGCGCTGCCGGGAGGCCGGCATCGCCCTGCGGGTCCCGCCGCTGCGGCTGTGCACGGACAACGGCGCGATGATCGCGGCCGTCGGCGACCTGCTGGTGCGCGCGGGCGCGGAGCCCGCCCCGCTGGACGTCTCCATCGACCCGTCGGCGCCGTTGGAGTTCGCGTCGCTCCATCCGGTGGGGGCGTTCGGTGCGCGTGCGGCGGCCGGTGCGGGCCGGGGCGTGGCCGCGTGAGGGCGGGGACGGGGTTACGCGTCCGGCACGGGCTGACCGGTGCCGGACTGCTCGGGTACGCCGAGGGCGTGCGCGCGGTGTACGCCGAGGCGTTCGGCCGGCCGCCCTGGAACGAGGAACCGGCCGCGGCCGGCCGCTATCTCGAACGCCTCGCGGTCGAGGCCCGGTACGCCGGCTTCACGGCGGCGGTCGCGCTGGACGGCACCGAGGGCCGGGGGTCGGGACCGGGTGACCGGGAACCCCGCGTGCTCGGCTTCGCGTCCGCGTGGACGACCGGGTACCCGCTGCCCGACACGCGCTCCTACCCGCTCGTCACCGCCGCCCTCGGCGCCCGCCGCACGCGGGAGTGGCTCGACGGCGCCCTCCAGGTCGACGAACTCGCCGTCCGGCCGTCCGCGCACGGCCTGGGCGTCGGCCGCGCGCTGCTCGCCGCGGTGACCGGCGGTGCGCCCGACGGCCGCTGCTGGCTGCTGACCTCACCGCAGGCCGCCGCCGCGGTGCGCTTCTACCGGCGCGTGGGCTGGCACCAGGTGACCCATCCCGGGGAGGAGGGCCGGGGGCCGGTGCTCTTTCTGGGGCCCGGCCATCCGGCCGCCGCGACCGAGACGCAGTGACTTGGCGCCGCGGTGACCTCCGCCGGCGCTTCCACCCCTGCCCGCCCGTGCGTTCACCGGCCGCGTCCTCCGGTGGCCCGGGGTGCCGTCCCGCGTCCAGCCCGACGTCGAGGTGGACCCGCAGGGGTGGGGGCCGGGCCGCCTCGGCGAAGCGCTCGGCCGGCCACGGCGTCCGACCGGCGGGCATCGACTGCGGTACGGCGTACGGCAGTCCGGGCCGCCACCACAGTCCGTGACCCGCACCGAGTGCAACGGCGGCCACGACTACGCGTGTTGGCGCGGGGCCCTCGCGGACGGCCCGGTACGCCTGCCGGCCCCCTGACCGAAGGTGGCGAACCTCACGGCGCCGGAAGCCCCGAAACGCGGCCCACACCCCTGTCCCGGCCCCGTTTCCGGGCCGATGACGACGGCGCCGACCGTGTCGCTGTTGGGCTGAACGGGTGACTTGGCGTAAGAATTGGCCGGTGCAGAGAACAAGTGCGAGCCAGGACGGGGTGGGCAAGTGAGCAGTAGTCAGCGCCACGACGTCACCGATGAACAGTGGGAAGGGCTCGCCCAGGTCGTACCGCTGCGCAGCCGCAACGAATGGCCCTCGTGGCCGGGGCACCGCGCGCTGCCCGACGCGGAGACCGAGACGCGGCGCCGCTTCGTCGTGATGCGGGTGAACGTCTTCGCGGACGCCCGCGAGGTCGCCGAGACCGTGATGGCCCAGATCCCGGTCCTGCTGGACCTGACCGGGGCGGAGACGGAAGTCGCCAAGCGGGTACTGGACTTCAGCAGCGGCGTGGTCCTCGGCCTCGGCTGCGGCATGCACCGGGTCGACAAGAACGTCTTCCTCCTCGCGCCGCCCGGCACGGAGGTGCAGGGCCTGGTGGAGGCCGTCGCGCAGCCCTAGGGACTCTCGTCCGGACCAGGCCGGGCCCGTCAGGCACGGGACCGGCACAGTTCCCGGTCCACCAGCGCGGTCATGGCCTGCTCGGTGTCCTGGCCGCCGTTGCGGGTGACGTACACCACTGCGGTGCGGTCCCCGTCCCGGGTGGTGCCGGCCCAGGTGACGTAGCCGAGCAGTTCGCCCCGGTGGCCGAAGTAACTCCCGCCGCACGACAGCGGGATCTCGGCCAGCCCGAGCCCGTACTTCGCGTTCAGCGCGGGCGCGTCCACGGTGGACTTCATCGCGGCGAGCTGCGCGGGCTCCAGCAGCCGGCCGCCGAGCAGCGCCGCGTAGAAGCGGTTCAGGTCGTGGGCGGTGCTGACGATCGAGCCGGAGCCGACGGCCATGCTCGGGTTGAGCACGGTGACGTCGGTGCCGGTGCCGTCACCGGAGGGGCCGTCGTCGAAGGTGGCGTACGCGGCCGCGTGCCGCCCCGCCAGGAACGGACAGGTGCGCGGGACGCGGGTGTCGCGCAGCCCCAGGGGGTGGATGATCCGCTTCTCCACCTCGTGTTCCCAGCTCCGGCCGGTGACCTTCTCGACGATCATCGCGGCGAGCACGTAGTTGGTGTTGGAGTACGCCCAGTCGGGCACCCCCGGCGCGGGGCGCGACTCCCGCAGCGCCATCTCCACCATCTGCCGGGGCCGGTACGTGCGGAACCGCTCGGCCCGATACCCTTCCGCGCTCCGCAGGGCGGGCGGCGGCGGAGGGTCGGCGATGCCGCTGGTGTGCCGCAGCAACTGCCGTACGGTGATGCGTCCGCCGTCCCAGCCGTTGCCCCGGACCACGCCCGGCAGCCACCGCTCCACGGTGTCGTCCAGCGACAGACGTCCCTCACCGACGAGGCGCAGCACCACCGCGGCCGTGAACGTCTTCGTCGTGCTGCCGATACGGAAGCGGCCGTCGCGCGGCATCGCTTCCGGGCCGCCCGCCTCGGCCGTTCCGGCGCGCGCCGCGTCGTGTCCGCCCGCCGAGGTCACGTCGGCGGCCACGCCGACGGCCCCGGTGCGGTGAATCGCCTCCACCTCCCGTTGCAGTACATCCGCCGGCCCCGGTCCCGGCTCCGCCCTCGCGGTGGCCGTCACCCCGGTGGACACGGCGAGCAGGGCCCCGACCAGTCCGCCCAGGCGCACCAGCACCCGTCGATCGCGTGACGCCACCAGCATGATGGGCTCCTCGGCTAAGAGAGACGACGTTCGGCGACCACCTCACCAGCCCGGCGGGAAACGGCCCATCCGGCTGCCCCCAGCAGCGCCGACGTGCTGGCCCCAGGGCGGCCCCGGGGGCTGGCCCCCACCCGCCCCGGTCAACCACCGCACACACCACGGCAGTCGGCCGGTAGCCGTTCGCCGGCCGTGGCGGGCACACGTTCCGGGGGAATCCCCCGATCGTGGGAAGGTCGGTTGGGCGTAACGGTTCGCCGCCTTCGCCGCCGCTTACCGTCCGGACATGACGGTGCATTCCCGGGTGTCGGTCCCAAGGCCACCGACGGGCCAGGACCGGCCGCAGGTCACCGAGCTGCGCCTGTCCGCCTTCGCCGGGCACCGCGCCACGGTGCTCCCGCTCGGCCCGCTGACCCTGCTCACCGGGCCCAGCGGCAGCGGCAAGTCCAGCGCCCTCGGGGCGTACGAGGCGCTGGCGCGGCTCTGCGCGGGGGAGGAGCTCGCCGAGGTCTTCACCGACCCCGTCGCGTGCGTGCCCGAACGCGCCCGCGCCGACCGGCAGCGACGGCGTGGCTTCCGCATCGGCTGCACGGTCGACGGGCCCGCCGGGGCGGTCCGCCTCGACCTCGCCGTACAGGCCGAGCCCGAACTGCGCGTCGTGGGCGAGCGGCTGACCAGGGACGGCCTCGTCCTGCTGGAGACCGCGCTGCGCGACCCCGGCCGGCGCGTGGTCCAGGCCGCCTGGCACACCGCGGGCTCGGCGCCCGTGACGCGCGCCCCGATGCCGGACGACCGGCTCGGCACGGCGCTCGTCCCGCTGCGGGTGGCCGGGAAGACCGAGGGGCAGCGGCTGGTGCTCGCGGCGGCGGAGCAGGTCGTGGTCGCGCTGCGCTCGGCGTTCGCCTGCGACCCGCGGCCCAGCCGGATGCGCGCGCCGGTCCCGGCGGGGCTGATCGGGTCGGGCCGGCTGCACGGCGGCTGCGACAACCTCGCCGAGGTGCTGTGGCGTACCCGTTCGGAGTGCGCGGTGCGGCACGGGATGCTCGTCTCGGCGGTGCGGACCGGGTGCGCCGGGCCGGTCGCCGACGTGCGGGCCGAGGAGGTGGCGGACGGCGCGGTGCACGCCTTCATCGACCGGGGCGCCGGGGTGCGCACGCCGCTCGGACGCCTCGGGGACGGCGAGTTGCGGTATCTGGCGCTGGCGCTCGTCCTGCTCACCGGGCCCGGCGTGCTCGCCGTCGACCCGGTGGCCGAGGTGCCGCAGGCCTACCAGACCCTCACGGTCCTCGCCGACGGCCTGGACCGGCGCCTGGACGCCCGGCAGGCCCGCGCCCTCGGCGAACTGGCGGCGCGCACCTGCGAGCGCGGGCACATCCGTCTGGTGGGGGTGGTGGGGGACGCGTCCTGGGCCCCCGTCGCCACGGGCGCCTCGGTGGTAGACCTGGAGCCGTGACGGAACGACTTGATGTGGCGGTGCTGCAGCGCAGGCTGGCCGAGTTCGCGGCGGCCCGCGACTGGGAGCAGTACCACACCCCGAAGAACCTGGCCGCGGCGCTCAGCGTGGAGGCGTCCGAACTCGTCGAGATCTTCCAGTGGTTGACACCGGAGGAGTCGGCGCGGGTGATGGCGGACCCGGACACGGCGCCCCGGGTGGCGGACGAGGTCGCCGACGTCCTCGCCTATCTGCTCCAGTTCTGCGAGGTCCTGGACATCGACGTGCTGGCGGCGCTCGCCGCGAAGATCGAGCGGAACGAACGGCGCTTCCCGGCGCCCGAGAGGCCCTGAGCCGGGCGCATCGAACCGGACGCTCGGCACTCGGAACCTCCGATTCCGATCATTTCGTCACTCTCCGGAGTGGATGGCTTGGCCAAACCGGACCGGTTGTCCACAGATTTCCGGCTTCCCCTGGCTTTTCGCCCGGATGAGTATCACTCTGGGTAGTGGACAGGGGAGTTCGGGCAATCGGGCGGCGCGTGCGCGCGGGATGGAGGGGGCCGGCATGGACGCGATGCGGCTCATCGAGGCGAACCGCCGCGCTCTGGCGAGCAGTCAGGAGCCCGCGGACATCGTCGTGGAGGTCTGGCAGTCGCAGGCTCTCGCGCAGGCGATCGGCGGCCGCCTCGCGGTGGCGGGACCGCCGGAGTTACGGGGGGAGGCGCTGGGCCTGAGCGAGGTCGGCGGCAGGTCCTGCGAGGTGCTGGACGCCCCGCGCCTCGGCACGGAGGAGATACGGGCGGCGCGGCTCACCGAGACCGGTGACGCGCAGCGGGTCCTGGCCGGACTCGACCGGCTCCTGGGAGAGGTCGGCATCGCGCTCGTGGGCGTGGCCATGGGCGCCGACGAGGAGGGGGTGTACTGGCAGTGCATGGAGGCGATCGACGCCGCCGACGAGGCCCGGGACCGGGTGCTGGAGATGCTGCGCAGACTCGCGGTGCGGGAGGGGAGCCTGCCCGGGGCGGACTCGACGGCGGGGCCGTCATGAGGGGGCCGGTGGCGTCAGAAGAGGCCGGGGCCGTCGCCGCCCGGCGGACGGACGCCGGTGACCGAGGAGCCTGCGGTGCTGGTGCTGGTGCTGGTGCTGGTGCTGGTGCTGGTGCTGGTGATGGGTCCGGCCGTGTCCGTGGAGGGCGTCGCGGGGGCGCCCTGGGACGGCGTGTCGGGGGACGTGGACTGCTGCAGATCGGCGTCGAGCCGGGTCAGATCCGCGTTGAGCGCCGCCATCAGCTCCTCCATCTGCTGCAGCAGGCCCTTGGGCGCGCCCTGCTGCGCGGGCGTCGGCGCTCGGTGCGCGGCGGCCTCCGGGTCGGGCTCGGCTTCCTGGGACATCACGGCCTCCTCGGCCCTCGCCCTCCCGGCGGGGGAGAGCAGGTGACGCGGACGACGCACCGGCAGCGGCCGCCGGCGCGGGTGCCGGGCGGTCCGGCTCCGCCCGAGCCAACGATCTCCCGGCGGACGGGGTCACTGGGGGCGGGCGCGGGCCCCCGCCGTGTTGACGGATTTTCACCCGACCGGGGCGGTGCCGGACCGGCGGGACCGGCGGGGTTGACGGGCGTTCGAGCGTGCAGGATGGAGCCATGGATCTTCGAATCTTCACCGAGCCCCAGCAAGGGGCCACCTACGACACCCTGCTCACCGTCGCCAAAGCCACCGAAGACCTCGGCTTCGACGCCTTCTTCCGCTCGGACCACTACCTCCGCATGGGCACGGCCGACGGCCTGCCGGGGCCCACGGACGCATGGATCACGCTGGCCGGCCTCGCCCGCGAGACGAAGCGGATCAGGCTCGGCACCCTGATGACCGCGGGCACGTTCCGGCTGCCGGGTGTCCTCGCGATCCAGGTGGCGCAGGTCGACCAGATGTCGGGCGGCCGGGTCGAACTGGGTCTGGGAGCAGGCTGGTTCGAGGACGAGCACCGGGCGTACGGCATTCCCTTCCCCAAGGAGAAGTTCGGCCGCCTCGAGGAGCAGCTGAAGATCGTCACCGGGCTGTGGTCGACGGAGGTCGGCCAGACCTTCAGCCACGACGGCAAGCACTACCAGCTCACCGATTCCCCGGCGCTGCCCAAGCCCGCCCAGGCGAAGGTGCCGGTCCTGATCGGCGGCCACGGCGCGACCCGCACCCCGCGCCTCGCCGCTCAGTATGCCGACGAGTTCAACATCCCCTTCGCCTCCATCGAGGACAGCGAGCGGCAGTTCGGGAGGGTCCGCGCGGCCGCCGAGCAGGCCGGCCGCCGGGGCGACGACCTGGTGTACTCCAGCGCGCTGGTGGTCTGCGTGGGCAAGGACGACGCGGAGGTGGCGCGGCGTGCCGCGGCCATCGGCCGTGACGTGGACGAGCTGAAGGCCAACGGCCTGGCGGGCTCGCCCGCCGAGGTCGTCGACAAGATCGGGCGGTACGAGGCGATCGGCGCGAGCCGTGTCTACCTCCAGTGCCTGGACCTGGCCGACCTGGACCACCTGGAGCTCATCTCCTCGCAGGTGCAGTCGCAGCTGTCCTAGCCGCACGGGCGACGGCCGCCTCGTACGCGGCCAGGTCTCGTCCGTGACCGGCCCTCGTGCGTGGCCGCCGGGCTCACCCCTCCGGTGCCCGGCGGCCACTTCTCCCGCGGTCCGGTCGGCTACTGGCCGGTCGACCGGCCGAAGAACTCCAGCTCGGCGATGGCCACCTGGCGGTCCTTGCCCGCGCCGTAGGCGGAGCGCAGCACGAGCCGGACATTGACCGCGTCCCGTACGCGCACGTCGACCCGCTGCACGCCGCCGTCGTTGATCCGGCGGTGCATCGTGTGCTGCTTGCCGGAGGAGTCGCTGACCACCAGGTCGAACTCCATGGGCCGGGCCTGCTCGGCCGCCTGCGCGCTGCGCGGTGAAGTGCCGGGCGTGATCAGCAGGTTGAGCAGGTCGGTGGGCTGGTCGAAGTCGGCCTGCACCCACTGGCCCGCCGCGTCGCCGGCGTAGCCGGTGCCCCACCACGTGTTGGAGTAGCCGTCGAAGGCGAGCTCGGCCGCCTGCTTGGGGGCGGCGTGCGACGCGCTGTAGTCGTCGGGGTGGACCGGGACCCGCTTGGCGAAGTGGTCCTGGATCGCCCGCGCGGCCGGGGGCCCGCCGAAGATCCCGCCGACGATCAGGCCCGCCACCACCGCGACGCCCACGGCACGGGCGATCCAGCGGGTGCGGTCCCGGTGCAGCCGCGGCCGCTGACCGGCGTAGGGACCCTCGGCGGCCGGGGCCATGGAGTCCTTGAGGGGGCTCGCGCAGCTGCGGCAGAAGTGCCGGCGGGGCGCGTTGGGCGTCCGGCAGCTCGGGCACGGCGGGCCGCTCTCCGGCTCGGCGGGCACGGCGGCCTGGCGCACGCGCGGCCGGGCCGCCTCGGGCCTGCCCGGCAGCACGCCGCCCGGGGTCTCCGGCGCGGCGGGCTCGGCGGCGTCCGGCACCGGCACGAGCAGGGACCGTATCGCCGTGTCGGACGGCGACGACGAGGAGGGGGCGGGCGAGGGCACGTTGGTGGTGGCGGCCGACGGCGGGGTGGCGGGCGGCTCCTGGGGGCCGCTCGACGGGAGCGGCACGGTGGTGTCCGTGGAGCCCGCCTGGCCCGGGCCCGACGAACCGTGCTGCACACGGGGGTCGGCGGCCGGGGCCGGACGGTTGCCGCCACTGTTGTGGCCGCCGCTGCCGCTGCCGTGGGGCCGGCCCGTGGGAGGTGTCGGGCGTGCGCCGGGCGCCGCGGCGTCGGGGGCGCTCGACGGGCCGACCGGTGTGGCCGGGGTGTCCCAGCGCAGGAAGGCGCCGCAGGAGTCGCAGAAGGACTGGCCGTGCTGGCGGGCCGGGGTGCCGCACTCGGGGCACAGGGGTGTGGTGGCGGGGGAGTTCGACATTCCGTCCATCTCGGGCTGCTCGGGCATTGCTAGGTCCCTTCAGGGGAAGGCGTGGCGGTCACCTCGGCCGTGAAGGGGAGGTGGGCGGGGCGGGCCGCGGCGACGACGGCCCGCAGGCGGTGCGGGTCGACCGTCGCCGGGTCGTGCACGCGCAGGGCCACGTGCAGTCCGGGGCGCGGGGTGCCGGGGAAGGCGCCCAACGGCCGCGCGGACCAGGTCGCGCCGCCGCTCTCGGTGATCTCCGGGCGGATGCCGAAGGCGAGTTCGACGGCGGCGGACAGACCGCGCCGGGTGCCGCGGACCCGGTGCAGGGCGACGGCGGAGGCCACGGCGTGGCGGCGCATCGCCGACGGCTCCGTGCCGTCGAGCTCCGTACCGACCCAGTCCGTCAGCCAGCCGACGAAGTCCTCGGGCGCCAGGGCGGGCGTGAAGTACGCCTCCAGGCAGTCGAGGACCGTGAAGACCGGCGCGAGCACCACGTCCAGGCCCGAGACGAAGCGCAGGATGAAGTCGTCGTCGGCGAAGACGCCGGGCAGCTGTTCCGCGAGCGGATGGGCCGAACCGAGCGTCGCCAACGACCCGCGGCGCGAGCCCGACGACTCCGCCGACGGGCCCGGCTTGCGCAGACCCACCTTCTCGGTGCGCACCCGGTCGGTGCTCGGCCCTTCGGTGCCGGCTGTCATCGTGCCTCGATGACGCGGACGCGGTGGTCGAAGGAGAAGAGCAGGGCGGACGGCGCGAGTTCGATCCGGTCGGTGGCGTCGCCGCGGCGGCCGGTGAGCGGGTCGGCGGGGTGCAGCAGGACCTCGTCGACCAGCTCCACGCCGGGCACCCGCTGGAGCGCCGCGAAGATCTCACCGGCCCGCAGCGGACGGCCGAACGGCCAGCCCTCGCCGTGCGCCCCGCCGGTCAGCGGGTCGAGGTAGGCGTACAGCGCGTCGAGCGCCTCGGCGCGCACCCGCTCGGCCTGCGCGGCGCGGAAGGAGTGCAGCGTGGCGACGACCGTGACGCCCTGGTAGTAGGGCGGTCCGACCGACAGGCGGGTGCCCAGGGGCCGGCGCTCGTCGAGGAAGTCGGTGACGCGGGAGAGGAGTTCCTGTCCCGGCACCAGCTGCTCGAAGCGGAGCCGGCCGCCCCGGTCCGCCACGGCCTGGGGGACGACGAGGACACGGACCGCGTTCTCGCCGACCTCCGCGGACTCCGCGGCCAGACAGTGGATCCGGGCCGTCTCGGGGGCCGCCCTGCGGGCCAGCTCCTCGTAGTCGCGTGCGGTCACCGCCCGTTCCTGCGCGCGCAGCGCGATGGGCGCGCGGACCTTGGCCTCCTGCACGGTCTCGCCGTCCACGCCGCCGCGCGCCGCCTCCCGGTTCTCCACCCGGGCGACGTACGGGATGGAGCTGCGCAGCACCTGGATCGCGCCGCGGGCCACGTTGCCCGCGCGGCCGCCACCGGTGCGGTAGCGGGTCGCGCGGATCGCCGAGCCCTTGGCCGGCACCGCGCCGAACTGCCGCAGTGTGCCGTCCGGTTCGCGCACCGCGGGCCCGAAGGCGATCTCCCCGGTCGTCGCGTCCAGCGTGACGTGCGGGTCGTAGGGGCCGGAGGCAGCGAAGTGCTCCACGACCTGCCAGGCGTGCCAGCCCGAGTCCTCGCCGTCGGAGACCTCCAGGACCAGCGGCGGCCGGTCGGCGACCACCGGCGCCTGGGCGAGCCGGACGCGCTGTCCGGGCACGCCCGTGGAGTCGCCGAGCATCTCGTCGCGCACCACGTCCGCGTGGGCGACGGCGGTGGTGCCGCCGATGGTGAACGCGGCCGCGGAGCGCACGGTCGGCGACGCGCTGTAGAATGGCTGGCCCTTGACGGCCTCGACCACCCGGCAGCGCACCCAGCCCGCGTCCTGCCGCCCGATGCGGGAGACGATGTGTCCGGCCGGGATGTGCAGGACGACCTCGCCGGGACGGTTGAGGCCACCGGTGGAGTCGGAGTCCACCTCGCACTCGGTCCAGCCCTCCGCGGTCCACGCCTCCCACACCAGCGGCGGCTGGCGCGGGTCGACGCCGACGCCGTCCACCCGGCTGTCCAGCTGGAGGACGGCCGCGCAGTGCGGCACCGCGGCGCTGAGCCCGAGGAGCAGGGTGTCGCCGGGGCGCGGCGAGGTCGCGAAGACCGCCACGTCACGGCCGCCGAACACGTCCTGTCCGCAGTCCGACGGGGTGCCGCCCTCCTCCTGGCGCAGCACGGCGTCCAGTTCGCAGGGGATGACGGTCAGGTCGCCCTCCGTCGCGAAGGCCACCGCCTCCTCGGTCTCGGTGCGGCTGGTCGCCACCTCCGTCCCGGCGGGCAGCACCACCGGCTCCGGCTGTGGCGCCGACAGCCAGAAGGTGACATCGGCGCGGGCCGCCGACGGGGGGAAGAGGGTGACGCCGAGCAGGTCCAGGAAGGCCAGGTGGTTCTTCTCCGGCACGCGGTTGAGGCGGTAGACGATCTGGTCCGCCATGTGCGCGACCGCCTCGACGAGGGTGACACCCGGGTCGGAGACGTTGTGATCGGTCCACTCCGGGCAGCGCTGCTGGATGTAGCGCTTGGCGTCGTCGACGAACTGCTGGAAGCGTCGGTCGTCGAGGTGAGGGGCGGGCAGGGCCATCGGACTTCAGACTCCGCTCTCTGATTCCGTGGACGGGATCACATAGAAGGGGAAGACGAGACTGCGCGGATTGTTGGTGCCGCGCACGCTGTAGCTCACGTCGATGAACAGGACGGACGGATCGTCGGGCGCCGGGCTGACCTCGACGTCGAGGACGTCGATGCGCGGCTCCCAGCGGTCCAGCGAGGACCGCACCTCGTACCGGATGCGGCCCGCCGTCGCCTCGTTGACCGGCGCGAACACCATGTCGTGGACGGCGCAGCCGAATTCGGGCCGCATCGGCCGCTCGCCCGGCGCGGTGGCGAGCACGAGCCGGATCGACTCCTCGATCTCCCGCTCGCGCCGGGCCAGCGCGATGCCGCCGCCCGCGTCCGTGCGCAGCGGGAACGTCCAGCCCGCGCCGACGAACTGCTCACTCATCTCCGGTGACCCCCTTGAGGCACATGTCGCTCCACTCCCTCAAGTCCGCTAGAACGGGATGCCGTTGCGCAGGACGGCGGGTGCTGTCAGCGCGACCGTGGCCGGCGAGGTGATGGCCGCCGCGGCGCCCGCGTTGACCGCGACCGCGCCGGCCGCGGTGACGGAGACGGCGCCGACCGCGTTGACGGCGACCGCGCCGGCCGACTTGAGGCTGACGGCGCCGGTCGCGTTGATGTCCGCCATGGCGCCCGCCGCGACCCCGAACTTGGCGCCGGCCTTGATGTCGACCGCGCCGCCCGCGCTCATCGTCAGCGAACCGCCCGCGGTCAGCGACAGGTTGCCGCCCGCCCGGATGCTGACGTTGCGCGTCCCGGAGATGGACACCGAGCCGTCGCTGCGGATCGTCACGCTGGTGCGCGTCTCGTCCATGTGGACGGTGAGCCGGCCGTTGCCGGTCTGCAGCCGGATCCCGCTCTTCATCCGGGACTTGGCGTCCACGAGTTCCATGGTGTGGCCGCTGCGTGAGGAGATGGACCGCCAGTTGACCCGGCCGCTCGTCGGGTCGATCGGCTGCAGCCCGTCGGTGCTGGGCGTCGGCTTGTCCCTGCCGTTGTACAGCCCGGCCAGGACGTACGGGTGCTCCAGCGAGCCCCGGTCGAAGGCGACGAGCACCTCGTCCCCCACCTCCGGCATCATCAGCCCGCCCCCGCGTACGCCGCCCATCTGGGCGATCCGGCACCAGTCGCTCTCATAGGTGTCCGAGAGCCAGGGGAAGCGCAGCTTGACCCGGTTCAGCTTCAGCGGGTCCTTGGCGTTGCTGACCAGCGCCATGGCGACGCCCGGCATCGGCGGCGCGGCGTCCGCGCCGCCGGAGGCGAGACCGTACAGCGAACGGAACTGCCGTCCCGACACGGTCAGCCAGGTCATGAACTGCCGCCCGGACTCGAAGAGATGGCGGACGCCGGTCGCCGTGTACTTGCCCTCGAAGGGGAACCCGGCGCCCTTCAGCGCCACCGGTTGCCCCGGCCGCAGATCGGGGTTGCCGGTGACCGCGACCTCGACCTCCGCGAAGGATCCCGCCACGTCGTCGGCCAACGCCTTGGCCGCGTGCGTCACCTGGGCCTGGGTGGTGTACGGCGTGCGGGTCTCCGTCAGCTCGGCCTTGCCGAACGGCTTGGAGAGCTGCGCGGGGGTGATGTCGGCGACGATGTCCTTGCTGGTGACGGCCGGCGACTGGGCGGACAGGGCGCGCTTGGCCCGCATGTCCCAGCCGCGCACCCCGGCCTTGGCGACCTGCCCGGCGGCGGTCACCGCGACCCGGCTGTGCAGCGCGTTGTGCCCGAACTCCAGCACGTACGGGCTCTGCGCGGCCGGCGTGGAGTCGGCCGGCGCGCCCGCGGCGGGCTTGAGCTTGGCGAAGCAGAGCTTGCCCTTCTCGTCGAACGACAGATGGGTGTCGTTCTCCTGGGCGAGCCGGGAGAGGAAGTCCCAGTCGGTGATGCCGGGCTGGGTGGCCAGTTCGTAGACCGTCGGCGTCGACTCGATCCTGCCGAGCTGGAGGCTGTTCAGGGAGGCGACGCGGCGCACGATGTCGGAGGCCGTCATGTTCTTGTAGCCCTGCACACGGCGGTTGCGCAGCAGCCGGTGACCGGGGTCGTAGCCGCGGACGACCAGCGACTTGCCGCCCCCGTCGGCGTCCACCTCCAGGGCGGTCACCTCGCCGGTGAGCATCGGCTTGCCGCGCACTCCGTCGGTGAACGGCGAGAGCACCGCCTTGGCGCCCACCTTGATCTGGGGGAACTTCTCCAGGATGTCCCCGCCGGTGTCGGCGAAGGTCAGCTGGAAGGCGGACGGCACGTTGACGCTGGAGTCCACCCAGCCCTCGACGAGCAGCATGGCGAGCTTGTCGGGCAGGACGGACCCGCCGATCTCGGCGTGCAGGACGCTCGTGTACGTCTTCTCGGTCATGCGGACTCCACGTGCGCGGTGGCGGGGACGGGGTGGGCCTCGTCGGCGGCGGGCAGCAGCAGCTCGGTGCCGGGTCTCAGCCGCATCGGGTCGTCGATCTCGTTGGCCTCGGCGATCAGCCGCCAGCGGGTCGCGTCGCCGTACTCCTGCCAGGCCAGCGACGCCAGCGAGTCACCGGCGACGGTGCGGTGCACGCGGCGGGCGGAGAGGGCGCCGGAGGTCGGGTTCTGCCCCTTGGTGGGCATCGCCACCTCGGTCAGCGACAGCGAGCAGGTGGCGCGGATCGGCTCGCCGGTCGGGTTGAACAGGGTGTACGTGGCGCTGACGTTGGTCACGTACGCGACGAACTGCACGGTGTTGAACGACCCCCAGGAGAACCGCACCCAGGGCGGCGAGGGCCGCTTGGAGGTGAGGCTCTGCGGTGTCACCTCGCAGCAGGAGAGCAGCAGCTCCACCTGCTTTTGCACCTTCCCCGAGTTGGGGGTGCCGGAGGAGTCGAGGAAGACCTCGAGCTGGAGGGTGGCGGGGGCGGCGCCGGTGAACTTGGGCGGCGCGCCGCGGGTGTAGGCGACGGCGTGCTGCGTGCGCCACTCGGCCGAGCGGCCCATCTGCAGCTGCGTCGGGTTGAACTGGAACTCCACCTCGCCGATCCGCCCGCCCATGGACCCGCCGAGGTCGGTCGGTGGCTGGTGGATGGCGAGCGCGGCACGCACCAGGCTCGCACCGGCGCGGCCGCCGGTCGGGGCGGCCATCTCAGGCACCTCCCGCGTCGGTGAAGCCGTGGTGCGCGATCTCCAGGGTCTCCGTCGCCACGGCCGGGCTGTCCGGACTGAGACTCGGCCCCTGCCAGCGCACCGGAAGCACCTCCACCAGACCCCACTGCGCGACGATGGAACCGTCCGCGCGCAGGGCCGCGATCTGTGCGGTGGGCCGCGTGATCCCGGTCGCGATGGACGAGATCCAGGACGCCACGCGCGAGGTGTCCTTGGTCAGCGGCCGGGTGAGCCGGATGGTCGAGAAGGTGACGCGGGTGGGCAGCTGCCAGACGAATCCGTTGTTGCCGCCCTCCTGCCGCTGCTCGACCTCCACCTCGGAGGCCAGGCCCTCGCAGCCGTTGAACAGGCCGAGGTCCTGGCCGTCGATGGTGAGCTTGAAGAAGACGGTCGAGCCTGGGTCCAGGGGCGAGGGCATGGGATGACTTCCTGGGTTCTTGGGCGGTGGCGGTGGCGGTGGCGGTGGCGTCGGATGCGGTCGGGGTCGGTGTCGGGGGCGGCTCAGCGGCCGTGGTCGCGGAGCCGCCCGATCCGCTCACGGTCGCTGCGGAGCTCCGCGCGGAGCAGCCGCGACAGGGGCGCCAGCAGTCGCCGGGCCAGGTCGTCGAGGTCGGCGGGGGTCGACTCCGGGGCGGCCGCCGAGTCGGCGGTGGCCTGCGGGGCGGTGGTCTGCGCGGCCGGGGCTGAGGTCTTGGCGGCGGTGCCCGGCGCGGTCCCGGATCCACCGCCGCTGCGGGCGACGGTGACGGGCTGCTTCTGCGGCGCGGGAGCGGGCGCGGGTGCGGGCGCCGGGGGCGCGGGGGCGGCTGCCGCTGTCCGCTGGACGGGGGCGGCCGGGGCGGTACGGCGTACGGGTACGGGAGCCGGCGTGGCGGCCTGCGTGCGGCGGGCCGCCGGACCGGCCGGCTGCGCGAGCGGCACGACGACCGGCGCGGCCGAGGCGGAGGCGGCGCGCGCGGACCGCTGCAGGGGTACGGGTGCGGGGGCGGCCGCCGGAACGCTGCCCGGGGCGGGCGCCGGGGTGGCCGCCGAGGGACGCCCCTGCGGGGCGGGTGTGGCGGGGGCGGGAGCGGTGGCGGACCCGGGTGCCGGTGAGCCCGTCGCCGGGCCGGGCACGGAGAGTCCCCGGGAAGGGGCGAGGGGGCGCGGATGCGTGGCTCCAGGGGCGGCGGGCCGGTAACTGCCGGGTGCGATACGGCGGTTGACCGGGACGACGGGGAGCGGCTGCGGGTGCGCCTGCGTCGGTGGCTGCTTCTGCGGCTCGGGTGTGGGGGCCGGGGTGGGCGTAGGGGCCTCGACGGGCTCGGGTGCGGGAACGGGTGTCGCGGCGGGAGCGGGGGCGGGGGCGGGCGTGCCGCCGGCCGCCTTCTGTACGGGGGTGATGGGCGCGCCGATCGGCGTACGGCGCGGCCGGCCCTGCGGCGCCGGGACGGGCGGAACCGCGGGGGAGGGCGGGTCCACGGGCTGGCTCAGGGGCTGGCTCACCGGCCGGCCGAGGCCCGTGCGGGGGGCGCCGGCCGAGGTCGGGCCGTTGTCCTGCGCGCGCCGGACCCTGCGGACGTGAGGCCGTCGCTGTACGGGTTGAACGGGGGAATCCGGCCGTACAGCGGCGGAGTCGGGGGCCGCGGAGGCGGTGGGAGTCCCCGGGCCGGCGGGGGAAGCCGACCCGGGGACGTCGGTGGGCCGGCCGCCGCTTGTGCCGGCGTCCGGCGCGGGGGCGGCGGTGGCGGTGGAGGCGGGAGTGGCCGTGGCGTCGGGTGCGGGGGTGGTACGGGGGGTTGTCCCGACGGGGAAGAGTTTCCGCTGCGGCACGACGGCCGGGACCGCCGACACGAGCGGGGACCGGGCCGTCCGCGACCGCTGGACCACGGGCACGGCGGACTGCGCTCCCGGAGCGGGCGCCGCGGGTGAGCGGTCGCCCGGGGCGCCCTGTGACGGCTGCCCGGCGGGGGGTTGAACCTCCGTACCGGTGAGCGGAGTTGAGGCTCCGGTCAAGGGCTTGGTCGCGGACGCGTCCGTACGGTTGCCGGGGGCGGCGGATGCCGCCGAGTCACCACCGCGCGCGGCTCGCGAGGCCGCGCGCTGTACGGGCCGGTCGCTCCCCGGAGCGGAAGCCGGAGAGGGAGAGGGCGCGGTGGAGCCTGACGGCGGGCCACCGGAGGGCCGCGTGCCGGACGGCGCCGTGGCGGCGCGCTGAACGGCGGGGCCTGACGGTGCGGTACCGGCCGACGGGGCGTCGGATCGCGCGTCTCGGGACCGACCGGTCGTGGGGCCGGTGGGTGTGGTGCCGGTCGGGGAGGTGCTGGTGCGCTGAACCGCCGGTCCTGTGGGGGTCGCGCCCTTGGGTGAGGCGTGGGGTGCGGAGTCGTTGGAGGGCCGG
>NZ_JBVIYQ010000002.1:304388-1396589 GCF_055592445.1 Streptomyces sp. NPDC041122
GGCTCGTGGCGGGTGCGCTGCCGGGGGGTGTGGCGGCGGCGCGTTCGGCTGCGGAACTCAAGGGGGCGGTGCCGGTCGACGGGGTGTCGGATCGCGCGTCTCGGGGCTGTCGGGTCGTGGGGCCGGTGGGTGTGGTGCCGGTCGGGGAGGTGCTGGTGCGCCGAGTCGGGGGTGCTGCGGGGGTCGCACCCTCGGGTGCGGAGTCGTTGGAGGGCCGGCTCGTGGCGGGTGCGCTGCCGGGGGGTGTGGCGGCGGCGCGTTCGGCTGCGGAACTCAAGGGGGCGGTGCCGGTCGACGGGGTGTCGGATCGCGTGTCTCGGGACCGACCGGTCGTGGGGCCGGTGGGTGTGCTGCCGGCCGGGGAGGTGCTGGTGCGCTGAACCGCCGGGTCCGACGGCGCGGCACCGGTCGTCGAGGCGCTGGACCGTGAGACGCCGGACGGCGAGTTACCGGACGACGAGCCACCGGGCGGTGTGGCGGCGCGCTGAACCGCGGGACCCGAAGGGGCGGCGCCGGCGGTCGAGGCGTCGGGTCGCGAGCCTGCGGAGCGCCGGGCCGTCGAACCCGACGGGGCAGCGCCGGCCGTCGAGTCACCGGACGGAGCTGCGGCGCGCTGGACCGCGGGGCCGGACGGCGCGGCGCCGGCGGCCGAGGCGCCGGACCGTGAGTCGCCGGACTTCCGAGCCGTGGGGTCGGAGGGCGAGCCGGGGGCGCGCCGCACCGTGGGGCCCGACGGGGCGGACCCAGTGGCTGAGTCACCGGGCGAGGAGTCACCGGAGGGCCGAGCCGTGGAGGGCCGAGCCGTTGCGGCGGAGTCACCGGACGGCGGTGTGGCGGCGGCGCGGTCGGCCGAGGAACTCAGCGGTGCGGTGCCGGCCGACGGGGCGGCGTCGGACCGAGCGTCACCGGCACGCGGGGCCGGCGAGCCCGACGGCGACGCACCGGTCGGCGGAGTCGACGAGCTCCCAGCACGTCGTGCGGCGGAGCTCGCACTCGATGAGGGGGTGCCGGTCGGCGGCGCATCGGCCGACGCCCCGCGGGGACCGGAAGGCGAACCTCCGGACGGCGGTGAGGCCGCCGCACGCTGAACCGCGGGACCCGACGGCGACCCACCAGTCGAGGTCGAACCGGACGAGGTGGAACCGGTCGAGGTGGAGCCGGGCGACGAGGCACCGCTCGGCGCGGCGGTGGCCGGCGAAGGACCGGCTGTCGACGCACCGGCGGACGATGTGCCCGTCGGCGAGGGGTGCCCCCCGGACGCCGAACGCGACGTACCGGAAGGCCCCGCCGCCGACGAGCGGGAAGCCGAAGTCGACGGAGCCGACGCCGACGGACCCGCCGGGGACGACGGGGAAGACGGCGACGACGGGCGTGACGAGCGCGACGGGCGTGACGGAAGAAACGCGGGCGCGGTCTCCGCCCCCGGCTCCTCCGGTCCCGCCCCGTCCGTCCGCCCCCGTACGGGCAACCGCAGCGACGGCAGGTCGAGGCTGCCCGGGCTGCCTGCCACCGGAGTGAGGACGTCACGCAGCAGGCCGCCGGGCGCCGAGGACCGCACCGCGTGCCCCAACTCGCCCCCGAAGGACGGGTTCTGGTGCGTCGCGAGCATCGCGCCGAAGCCGTACTCGGCGACCGTCCGGGGCGCCGCGAGCACACGCTGGACCGGCGGCATGCCGATCCACCCGCCGCCACCGCCACGGGTACCGCCACCGGCACCGACGGGCGCCGGGCCCGCAGCCGGAGCGTCCGGGCCCGCCGTGCCGGGGCCCGCCGTGCCCGGATCCGCCGGGTCCGACCCCGGCTCCGGCACGCCGGAAACCTCCGTACCCGGCACCGCGAGGCCATCGCCCCGCGACCCCCGCCGCCACCTGAACAAGCCCATCACTTACCTCGACTCACCGACCGACTGCCCGCCTCACCGACCTGTCACTGCCTCGCCTCCGCCTGTTCCACCAACGTGGCGGTCCGGGCCACGTACGCGCGCCGGTCCGCGTGTTCGAGGTCGAGGATGTCGTTCATGCCCCAGTGGAAGTGGTAGGCGAGGTACGCGACTTCCTCCTCGATGCGGTCGGCCGCGTACGTCACGATTCCCCCAGGCGGCTCCCGGCGAGCTCCACCTCGAAGGACTCCGAGCAGTGCGGGCAGGCCACCGCCGCGCGGGTGTGGCCCTCCGCGTTGATCTGCCGGTAGAAGTCCTGCAGGAAGGCCAGGTCGGAGGCGAACATGTTCTCCACCGTGCCGTCGTGGACGGAGCCGAGCGTGCCCAGCCGGGTGATGACCCGGCCGAGCAGCACGACGGACAGGTACGCCGGGTTCTCGCGCACCCGCACGTCCCGCAGCGGGACGAGCTCGTCACGCGCCGTCGCCAGCCGCATCGCGCCGTTGCGGTGCACGGTGCCGGACTCGTCGACGAAGCCACGCGGAAGCTCGAACTCGAACTCCGTGCGCAGCGGTTCGTGTGCCTGAGCCACCGCCGCCGCTCCGGGCGCCACCGTCGCTCCGGGGGCGGCCGTCATGCCGGGTGCCGCCACCCCCGCCGGGCCTTCGCGCCGCATTATTCGATGACCAGCTCTTCGAAGACGATGGTGACCTGCTCGGTCAGGGCGGCGGCGTCGCCGGCCTTGACCCCGCTGGTCTCCACCTTGCTGCACCAGGCGTTGCGCAGGTTGTACCGCTTCACCGGGCTGTTCTGGTAGTCCATCATCATGATCGTGGCGTTCTTGCGCGCCGAACCCATGTCGCCCGCGATGGACTTGTTGATCCACTCGCTGAAGACCGGGCTCTGCGTCATGCCGCGGGTGACGGTGCACTCGCCGGCCTTCTTCACGCCGGGCATCTTCTTCACGACGGGCTTGCCGTCCGCCGAGACCTGCTGGTACTCGATGACGTCCTGCTCCATCGAGAGGCCGCTGACCTCCTGCAGGTACTCGACCATGACGCCGTCGATCTGCAGGCCGAAATTGTGGGTAGTGAGGGCGTCACCGGGCTGAAGGGACAAGGGAGTTCACTCCTGAAACGGTTCTTGCGGGTGGCTGAAGGGCGGTTCGTACGGGCGTGCTTACTCCTCCAGCTCGCCGCCCCCGCCGGAGAACTGCGCGAGCCGGAAGACCACGAACTCGGCGGGCTTGACCGGCGCGATGCCGATCTCGCAGACGACCCGGCCGAGGTCGACCGACTCGGCGGGGTTGGTCTCCTCGTCACACTTCACGTAGAAGGCGTCCTCGGGGCGCGAGCCGAACAGGGCTCCCGAGCGCCACTCGTTGACCAGGAACGCGGAGACGTTGCGCCGGATGCGGGCCCACAGCGCGTGGTCGTTCGGCTCGAAGACCACCCACTGGGTGCCGATCAGGATCGACTCCTCGAGGTAGTTGAAGTAGCGGCGCACGTTCAGGTAGCGCCAGGCCGGGTCGGACGCCATGGTGCGCGCGCCCCACACCCGGATGCCGCGCCCGGGGAAGGCGCGGATGCAGTTCACGCCGACCGGGTTGAGCAGGTCCTGCTCACCGCGGGTGATCTGCAGCTCCAGGTCCACGGCGCCGCGCACGATCTCGTTGGCCGGCGCCTTGTGCACACCGCGCTCGGCGTCGTTGCGTGCCCAGATGCCCGCCATGTGACCGGACGGCGGCACGACCACCGACTGCCCGGAGGCCGGGTCGAAGGACTTGATCCACGGGTAGTACAGGGCGGCGTAGCGCGAGTCGTAGCCGGCCAGCTCCTGACGCCACTGCCGGACCTGGCGGGCGTTCAGCGACGGCGGCGGGTCGATGATGGCCATCCGGTCGCCCATCAGCTCGCAGTGCGAGATGAGGCCGAGCTGGACCGCCTTGACCTGCTCCTCGTCGATCAGGCCCTGCTGGTAGGCGGCCATCAGGTCGGGCACCGCGACCATGTTGACCTCGTCGAGGGCCTCCAGGCCGCCGAAGCCGGTGCGGTCCGCGGAGTCGCCGATGAACTGGGCGGTCTCCACGCGGGACACGGCGCCGTTCGAGGCGGGCACGGCGGGGGCCGCGGGGGCGGGCGGCGCGAGGGTCACGGTCTGCGCCTCGGGCTTGGCGAGCTGCGCGGCCGCCGTGGCCTCCTCCAGGACGATGGTCTTGGAGCGCTGCTTGACCTGGGTGACGACGTAGTTGCGCGCGGTCTTCTTCGCGCTGACGTCGAAGCTCTCGACGACCTTCTCGCCGTCCTTGACGATCAGCTTGAAGCGGTCCGCCGCGCCCTCGCCCTCGCCGTCCTGCACCTCGACGGTGAGCGCGCCGCCGTCGGTGCTGCCCGAGGTGATCGCCGACACCGTGAAGGTGCCGAGCGCCGCGGGCGTCCCGGCGGTGAGCTCCTTGGGGGACCGGTCCTGCGCGGGAGCGGCCTGCGCTTGCGGCTCGTCGCCGTCCGTGCCGCCGACGCGCACCACGTACGCCGCGGAACCGCCGTTGTTGAAGAAGCCGTACACGGAGTGCGCCAGGTAGTACCCGTCCGTGAACTCGCCGAACGCGGCCACGTACTGCGACCAGTTGGTCACCAGCGTCGGCTCGTTGAGCGGTCCCCGCGGCGCGAGACCGACGAAGGCCGCCACGGAGGTGCCGACCCCTTCGATGGGGCGCGAACCGCTGGCGACTTCCTCGATGTAGACGCCGGGGGACAGGTAGTTGGGCATGCTGCTGTGCTCCAAGGTTCGAGGGCGAGCGGGACCGGCGCACAGCCGGCACGGGTTCGTACCGTGTCGACGATGTCCCACGCGCGCACCGGAGCGTAGAGACGGACGGACGTCAACGAGGGCAGATGCCACTGCCCGTTCAGACGCCCGCCGACACCTTCCGGCCAGAATCCGCGCGCCGGAACCTGGATGCGGCGCGGCGGACCGCCGCCCGTTGCCCTTCCGGTCACCGGATTCGGGCACGGAGCGGAGGCGCGGCGCGGGGCGCGTGCCCGTCGGCGGCTGGATGTGGCCGCTCGATGGCGCATATGCCTCGCACCGCGTGTCCGTGGCGTCAACACCTGGTCAACATGGCCGTACGGGAACCACACGATGCGGGACGACGTCTGTGGCTGACGTAACGTTTGGTGCGGATGGCCATCCGTGGCCAGTACGAAAGGGCACGTCGAAGTGCGTCACGGGGCAAGGAGCGCGGGCTGACAATGCGGGGCGACGCGGATCACGCGGGTGGCGGTCCTGGCCGTGACGGCGACAGCGGAAGCGACCCGGACGACCTGGGCGGGACGCTCTGGTTCCAGGTCCTCGGGCCGGTGCGCGCCTGGCGGGACGGTCAGCCCCTCACGCTCGGCCCGCCGCAGCAGCGCGCCACCCTCGCGGCGCTGCTGCTGCGCGACGGACACCCGGTGTCGGCGGCCGAACTGGTCGACGCGCTGTGGGGCGAGCAGCCGCCGCTGCGCGCGGTCGGCACGCTGCGCACCTACGTCTCCCGGCTGCGCGCCCTCCTCGAACCGGACCGGCGCGCCCGCAGGCCCGCCCGGCTCCTGGTGTCGGCGGGCGACGGCTACGCCCTGCGGGTGCCGCGCGCCTCGCTCGACGCCTGTGAGCTGGAGGACCGGGTGGCCGCGGCGCGCGCGCTGCACGCGGCCGACGAACACGCGGAAGCCCACGCCGAGTTGACCGCGGCCCTCGCCCTGTCGGACGGCGCCCCGCTGGCCGGCCTGCCCGGCCCGTACGCCCGGCGCCAGCGGGACCGGCTCACCGAACTGTCCGTCGCCGCCCAGGAGGAGTACTTCGGCTGCGCGCTGGAACTGGGCCGGCACGGCGAGACGACCGCGCCGCTGAGCGTCTTCGCGGCCGAGCACCCGCTGCGCGAGCGCGCCCAGGCCCTGCTGATGCTCGCCCTGCACCGGGGCGGCCGGCGCGCCGACGCGCTCGCCGTGTACGAGGCCACGCGCCGCAGGCTCGCCGCCGAGCTCGGCGTCGACCCGGGCAGGGAACTCACCTCCCTGTACGAGGGGCTGCTGAAGGGGGCGCCGCTCCCGGCGGCCGGCGCCCCGCGGCCCGGTCTGCGCGCGGCGCCGCACGCCCTGTCGCCGCCCCGCGTCGGCGAGCAGCGCGGACACATGTCCGGGCCGCGCCGGGCCGGAAGCGCCCTCGCCCCTCAGGAGTCGGCCACCGGCCTGCGGGGCGCCGGGCCCCGTGCGTACGGGCACCTGGCGGTGGCGCGGCGGGGCGAGACCCCGAGCGGCGCCACCCCGACGGGCGGTGCCCCCGGCGTCGGTTCCGCGGCCCGCGCGGCAGCGGACCGTACGGCCACGAGCCGTCCGGCCCCGCACCCCACGGCCGTCACCGCCCCGGACCGTACCGTCACCACCGCCCCGGCCCCCGTGCGCGCCGAGCCCGACCGCCACCTCGACCTCCCCCGCCTGCACGCCCTGCGCGCCCCGGCCCCCGCGCCGCTCACCCCCGCCCAACTCCTGCCCGACGTACCGGACTTCACCGGGCGCGAGGCCGAGGCGCGGCTGCTGACCGAGACGCTGAGCGCCGCCGCGTCCGGCAGCGCGATGGCCGTCGCCACCCTCACCGGCCTCGGTGGCGTCGGCAAGACCGCGCTCGCGGTGCACGTCGCGCACGCCTTACGGGGTGAGTTCCCCGACGGGCAGCTGTATGTGGACCTGCGCGGCGCGGACCCGGCGCCCGGCGTGGACAGCGGCAGGGCGCTCACCGGGTTCCTGCGCGCCCTCGGCGTGCCCGAGAGCGCCGTGCCGGACGGCCTCGACCAGCAGACCGCGCTGTACCGCTCGCTGCTCGCCGGGCGCCGGGTGCTCGTGCTCCTCGACAACGCCCGCGACACCGCGCAGGTGCGGCCGCTGCTGCCCGGCACGCCGGGCTGCGCGGTCCTGGTGACCAGCCGCTCGCGGACCATCACGCTGCCCGGCGCGCGCCTGCTCGACGTCGAGACGATGGACGAGGCACAGGGCCTCGGCCTGCTCTCCGCCATGGCCGGCGCCGAGCGCGTGTCCGCCGAACCGGCCGCCGCCCGCGAACTGGTCGCCACCTGCGGCGGATTGCCGCTGGCCGTCCGGATCGCCGCCGCCCGCCTGGCCGCCCGGCCGGGCCGCTCCGTCGCCGACCTCGCCGCGCGGCTGCGCGACGAGCACCGCAGGCTGGACGAGCTGCGGGTGGACGACCTGAATGTCGAGGCGAGCTTCCGGCTCGGCTACGAGGCGCTGGAACCGGGCCTCGCCCGCGCCTTCCGCCTGGTCTCGCTCTGCTACATGCCGTCCTTCTGCCGGGGCGCGGCGGGCGCGCTCCTCGACGTGAGCGACGAGGAGGCGGAGATCGCGGTGGAACGCCTCGTCGACGCGGGGCTCATGGAGCTGCACGGCGAGGACCGCTACCGCTTCCACGACCTCGTGCGGCTCTTCGCGCGCCGTCAGTGCGAGCGCCGCGAGAGCGCCCGGGAGCGCGCCGCCGCCCGGCTCCGCTTCCTCGACTACGTGCTGGCCACCGTCATCACCGCGATCCGCCGCACCAAGCCGCACAGCGTGCTGCCGCAGCTGCTGCACGTGCCGGCCTCCGCGGGCAAGCCGCTGCCGGACGAGGCCGCCGCGCACGACTGGCTGGTCGTGGCGCACTCCCGGCTGTGCGCCGCCGCGGAGAACGCGCTGCTGCACGTGCCGGACGCGGTGGACGCCGAGGCCGGGACCCCGGGCGCCGGGACCGCGCACGCCCCGGCGCCGGACGGACCGCCCGGCCTGCGCCCCACCGTCGACCTGCTCACCGCCTGGTCCCACCTGGTGGCGGGCACCGCCCGCCACCGCGACCTCGAACCCCTCGCCGAACTGGCGCTGCGCACCGCGCGCGCCCACGGCGACGACCGGTCCGCGGCCCGCGCGCTCCGCCTGCTCGGCGCCCCGCACTACGGCACCGAGACCTACGGCCGCGCCGAGCGCGCGCTGCGCGAGAGTCTGCGCCTCGCCGCGTCCGCGGGCGACCCGCTGGTCGGCGCGGAGGGCAGCCACGAGCTGGGCATCGTCCTGATCAGCATGGGCCGCCACGAGGAGGCGCTGGAGCAACTGCGGCTCTCGTACGCGCGGTTCGGCGCGCTCGGCGGCCACGGCGACCGGATCCGCATCCTGTCCCACATGGCCCGGGCGTACATCGGCCTCGGCCGGCGGGCGGAGGCGGACACCGCCGTCGTCGCGGCCGAGCGCCAGGCGCGCGGATCGGACTCCACGTCCACGCTCGCGCACGTCCTCTACCAAGCGGGCTGCACCCTGCTGCGGGACGGCCGCGCCGGTGCGGCGGCGGACCGGCTGCGCGAGGCACAGCGGCTGCACGGCAGCGCGCGCAACCCGCGCTGGGAGGCGCTGTGCTGGGCCCGCCTCGCCTCCTGCGAACTGGAGCAGGACAGACCCGTCGAGGCCATGGAGTGCGCGGACACGGCGCTCGCGGTGGAGGCCGAACTGGGCGACGCGTTCTGCCACGCGCTGGCGATGGCCGCCCGCGGCCGCGCGCTGCTCGCCCTCGGCGACCTCGACCGGGCCAGGGCCGCGCTGCGGATCGCCCACCGCGGCATGGACCGGCGCGGTGCCCTGGAGGCCACCGAGATCGCCGCATTCCTGTCCGGCGGGCCACCCTGCCCCGACGCCCCGAGCCCCGCCCTGTCGGCCCACCGGTGAACCGCGGCGCGAGGCCCGGCCTACGGTGTACGCACGGGCGGGATGTCCCCTTCGTGCGCCCTTGAACCCGCCCCGCACACACCGCCGTTGCGTGGGGTGACCGCGGGGGCCGTACGGGAGGGCAGGACGGGCTGCCCCTGACGTCGCCCTTTCGTACAAGGCGACGCCTGGGGGCGCGCTCTACCGTGCCCGTATGACGTGGTGGAACTCCCTTGACCCGGCCGCGGTGACCGTTGATGCCGGTGGCCGCGCGACCGTACGGTTCCGCGTACGCAACACGGGAGACACCGTCGAGGAGTACCGGCTCGCGGTGGTCGGCGCCACGTCGGGATGGGCCCGCGTCGAACCGGACGTGCTGCGGCTCTACCCGGGCAGCGAGGGCACGGCCGAGATCTCGTTCGCGCCGCCCCGCTCACCGGACGCGCCGGCCGGACCCACCCCGTACGGCATCCGCGTCGAGCCCCGGGAGAACCCCGAGGCCCGCGACGTCGTCGAAGGCCAGGTCACCGTCGCGCCGTTCTCGGAGATACGGGCCGAACTGCTGCCGCCCACCATCGTCGGACGCCTGCGCGGCCGTGCCTCGGTCGCCGTCGACAACCTCGGCAACACCCCGCTGACCGCGACCCTCTCCGTCCGCGACGACGCAGGACGGCTGATCTGCGAGGCCACTCCGGCGGCCATCCGGGCGGCCCCCGGCCGGGCCGCGTTCGCGCGCCTCACCGTGCGCCCGCAGCGGGTGCTGTGGACGGGGACCGCGCAGCCGCACCCGCTCACCGTCGCGGTCCGCCGCTCCGGTGACGAACAGGCCCACGAGCTGCCCGGCAGCTTCGAGCAGCGGCCGGTCCTGTCCCGGCCGCTGCTCGCGCTCGGCGGCGTCGTCGCGGCGCTCTGCGCCGCGTTCCTCGTGGCCTGGTTCTCCTACGCGCCCGACTTCACCGGGTCGACGCGCGAGAACCAGGCCGGGGCCGCGCCCGCCGCCGTACCGCAGGGCGGTGAGAAGGACGAGCCGGCGGACGCACCGAAGGACGCCAAGAACAAGGGCGGCAAGGGCGGCGGCCACGGCGACGGGGGAGCGGGCGGCAGCGGCATCGGCGCGGGCCCCGCCGGCGCGGACGCGGCCGGCTCCTCGGACGACGCGTCCGCAGGGGGCGGCGGCGGTGACGGCGCGGACACGAAGGCCGGGCCGGCCCGCGGCGCGGAACGCCGTTCCGGCCCGCCGTGGCGGCGCGGCTACCGGGCGGACGTGGTGGTCGAGTACGCCCAGCGCCGCCTCGCCGCCCTCGGCTCCAGCAACCCCTGCACCCTCACCGGGCACTTCTCGCCCGGTGTGATCGACGCCAACACCGAGGCCAAACTCATCTGTTACCAGAAGGCCGTCGTCCGCAGCGGACGCGACTCAGGGCGCAACACCGCGCAGATCTTCGAGACCGACCCGGAAGGCACGCTCGGCCGGGCCACCCTGACCTCCCTGTGGGCCCAGGGCATCCGCCCCGACGACGTCCGTTCCGGCGCCGAGGGCTGGGAGGTCGTGCAGTTGCAGGCCGCGTTCTGGTGGGCCTCACAGGCCGGCATCAGCGACAAGGACCTGGACCGCGACCGGGAGTACGCCGAACACGGCGTCGCCTACTTCGAGAACGATCGCACACCCCCCACGACCGCCCGTTACAGCAGCAATACCGCCACCCACATCAAGGAGTACCAGGTGTCCGTCGGCCTTCCGGCGACCGGCACCGCCGACAGCGCCACCTTGCGGGCGCTCGTCGGCGGCAGCGTCAACAACCCCGGCGTGGCGGGGCGGTGAGCGGCATGTGGACCTCACTGGAACCGTCCGCGACCTCCGTGGACCCCGGCTCCACCGCGAGCGTACGGCTGCGCGTGCGCAACACCGGCGACACGGTGGAGGAGTACCGCCTCCAGGTCGTCGGCGCCGCCGCGGGCTGGTCCCGCGTGCAGCCCGACGTGCTGCGCCTGTACCCGGGGGCCGAGGGCACCGCCGAGGTGTCGTTCGCGCCGCCCCGGACCTCGGACGCGGTGGCCGGTCCCACGCCGTTCGGCGTCCGGGTCATGCCCCGGGAGAACCCGCAGACGGCCGGCGTGGCCGAGGGCCAGGTCACCGTGGGCCCGTTCGCCGAACTCCGCTCGGAGCTCCTGCCGTTGATCGTGCGCGGCCGGCTGAGCGCCAAGGCGTCGGTGGCCGTCGACAACCTCGGCAACCAGCAGCTGACGGCGTCCCTGTCCGGGCGGGAGAACGGCGAGGAGCTGGAGGTCGAGGCGGAGCCGGGCTCCGTCCAGGTGGCCCCGGGCCGCGCCGGCTTCGCGGACCTGCGCATCAAGCCCGGCGCGGTGAGCTGGGTCGGCGGCACCCGCAAGCACCCGTTCACCGTCTCCGTGCTGCGGGCCGGGGTGCCCGAGCCGGTCGAGCTGCGCGGTACCTACGTCCAGCCCTCGGTGATCCCGCGCTGGGTGATGGCGGTGCTCTCGGTCCTCGTCGCGGCGGCCGTGGCCTTCGCCGTGGTGTGGTTCCAGCACAAGCCGACCATGGCCACGGCGGCCAGGGAGAAGCCGGGGCGGCAGGAGGTGCTCCCGCACGACGACGGCATGAAGAAGGCGCCGAGCCCGTCGCCGAGCGAGGAGAAGAAGAAGGAGGAGAAGCCCCCGCCCGCGGACAACGCCAAGGACGACGCGCCCCCGGCCAAGCCGGGCGGCGGCGGGGAGAAGGACGACAAGCCCAAGGGCCCCAAGACGCACACCATCCGCAGCGACGAGGGCAGCGGCTGGTACCTGGAGGTCAAGAAGGGCGAGAAGGCCGACGGCACCTACGTCGGACAGAACCCCAGCCAGACGGACGAGTTCGGCAAGAACCAGGAGTGGATCCTGCACCACTACCCGGAGTCCGACACGTACGCCCTGGAGCCCGCCAACGCCCCGGGCACCGTCCTGGACCAGAAGATCAACACCAACATCGCCCAGATCTTCCACGCGCCGCCGGAGAACATCAGGACCGGGCGGCTGCCGGACAACCAGAAGTGGAAGCTGGAGCGGCGCGACGACGGCCTGACGCGGATCGTCGGCGTCGGCAACGGCGAGTGCCTCGTCGACATGCAGAACGACACGAGCGCCGTCACCTGGAAGTGCGACGACCGCAAGAGCATGGGCTGGACGATCTCCGACTGGCCCGAGTAAGGGCGCGGGGCCGGAACGGCGGATGCGGGCGGTGCCGAGAAGGCACCGCCCGCATCCGGCCGTTCCGGCCCCTGCCATCCGGCCGTTCGGCCCCGGTGGGTCACTGCCAGGGCAGTGCCGCACCGGGTTCGAGCCGTCCCATCTTGCGGTACTCCCGCCGCGCCCCGGCCCGCACGTCGTCACCCGAGACCGGGCCCCCGTGCCCCGCCGCCAGATACGCGGCCGTCACGGCGGCCGACCGGATGGCGCCGCCGGCCAGCTCGAACTCCTTGGCGCAGCGCGCGAGTTCGTCCTCGATGTCCGGCGCGCAGGGCGTGTCGGCGAGGCTGGTCCGCCACAGCGCCAGGCGCTGCTCGATGTCCGGGAACGGGAAGTCGACCACCAGGTCGAGCCGGCGCGTGAACGCGTCGTCGATGTTGGCCCGCAGGTTCGTGGTCAGCACCGCGATCCCGTCGAACGCCTCCAGGCGCTGCAGCAGATACGCGCTCTCCAGGTTGGCGTACCGGTCGTGCGAGCTCTTGACCTCGGAGCGCTTGCCGAAGACGGCGTCGGCCTCGTCGAAGAGCAGCACCGCGTCCGTGCGGTCCGCCTCCACGAAGATCCGCTCCAGGTTCTTCTCCGTCTCGCCGACGTACTTGTCGACGACCGCCGACAGGTCCACCACGTAGAGGTCCAGGCCGAGTTCACCGGCCACCACCTCCGCCGACAGCGTCTTGCCGGTGCCGGAGTCGCCGGCGAACAGCGCGATCACCCCGCGCCCGCGCCCGCCGCCGGTGCGCAGCCGCCACTCGCCGAGCACCTTGTCGCGGTGCCGCGCGCGCAGCGCCAACTCGTGGAGCAGGCCGAGTGGTTCGTCCGGCAGGACCAGATCGCCGAAGCCGACCTCGGGCCGGATCCGCCGGGCGTGCTTGTCGAGCAGCGGCGCGGACTGCAGCCGGGCGTTGTGCTGCAGATGGGCCGCGGTCGGCGCGGTCCCGTCGAACGCGGCGTGCTCCGCGGCGCCGCGCGCCGCGCGCCGGATCTGCGCGCCGCTGAGCCGGTACGGCGCGACGGCCTCGCCGAGGTCGAAGTCCGGCGCGTAGGCGGGGGTGTGCCGGGCGAGTTCGCCGTGCCAGGCACCGGCCGCGTCGACGCCGTCCTGCGGCGCGTCCAGCGCGAGCAGCCCGGCGTCCGGCGCCCACCCCGGGTCGTACGGCTCACCGCCGAAGAAGACCACCGGTACGTCGCCGGTGGCCAGGGACCGCACCAGCGGCCCCGCGTCGGCGGGGAGCGGTCCGACGACCAGGGCCGCCCGCCGCAGCCGCGCCTCGCGGACGAGCGCGGTGGCGGCGGCCGTCCCGGACCCGCCGTCCCCGGTGCGGGCCGGCGGGCAGTACCGGAGCACGGGCAGCCCGGCCGCCCGCAGCGCCTCGGTCACCGGACCGGCGGCGGTGCCCTCCCTGCGCTCGCGCAGATGGACCAGGAGCGGCCGTTCGGCGGCGAGCTCCGCGATCCGGGCGGCCGACGGGTGCGCGGGCGCCTCCGCCTCCCCGCAGGCCAGCAACTCGACGTCGTGTCCGACCAGTTCGGGGTCGAGGGCGTCGTCGCCGAGCAGCTGCGCGACCACCCGTTCCGGTACGCGCAGGGCGCGCCCCGGCAGCGGCCGGTCCTCGTCCTCGACGACGATCAGGCCACCGGCGCGCAGCGGCGCCCGCGGGTGGAAGCGGGTGCGGGCGAGCGGGTCGTGCGGCCCGGTGCCCGCGAGGTCGAGGGCCAGCGCGACGGTGGCCCTGCGCCGCCCGACGTCGTCGTTGAGGTAGCCGTACAGCGGCTCGAAGCGGCGGTCGACGTCGGGCGCGAGGGCGGCCAGGAGGATCTCCCGGTCGAGCGCGCCGAGTCCGAAGCGCCGCGCCAGTTCCGCCAGCGGATCGTGCGCGTCGTCACCGTCCGCGTCCGCGGGCCGCGGCGGCTCCGGCGCGGGAGCGGTGGCGAGCCGCTGGGCCGTCTCGCGCGTCACGTACAGGCCGCGCAGCGGATCCGCGGCCGTGGGGTCGGCGGCCCCGCGCCGCTCCACGAGCTCGGCCACCCGGCCGCGCAGTGCGTCCAGGCGCGCCAGCATCGCCTCGGCGGCGCTCACCGCGGCCCCGCCCCGTCGCCCCGCTGGGTGCGCAGCATCCGGGGCTTCGCGTCGCCGGGCACGCCGTCGATGCCGCGGACGCCCACGACCGCGCCCTCGGTGACCGGCGGCGCCACGTCGTACGTCGGCGAGACCGGGAAGGGCACGGTGATGACCACGTCCAGGGACGGTTTGAGCTCACCGCCGAGCGCCGACCAGATGTCCGCGATGGAGCGGGACTCGGGCGGCGGCACCGCGACGGTCAGCGGCAGGGTGGCGCGCAGCGCGGCGAGCGCGTCGGGCAGGTTCTCCGGCGGCAGCAGCTCGTGCGCGAGCAGGGTGCCGAGGGCCGCCGAGAGGAGCCGGTGCTCGTCCTCGGGGCGGTTGGTCCACGCGGTGAGCAGGTAGGAGAGCCGGAACCAGCGCGGCGGCTGCCGCCTGCGCAGCACCGTGCCGTCAGGACCGCGCTCGGCGTAGGCGCCGCGCTCGCGCCGGGCCACGTCCTCCCGGATGTCGTACAGGTAGGAGTTGAGCGTCGGGGCGTTGCGGCGCGCGGCCCAGTCGCGGGTCGGGGCCTCGAAGACGACCTCGCCGGTGCCTTCGGGGAGCGCGCCGCGCAGCAGTCCGCGCAGCGCCTCGTCGACTTCGTGGATCACGGCCGGACTCCTCGGACGGGAAGTCCGCGCCGGGGGGCGCGGTGAGGAGGCTGGTTCGGTCGCATCAGATGTATCCCTCCCGCAGCGCGTACGCGACGGCATGCGCGCGGTTCTGCAGCTGCAGGCGCGTCATCAGCGCGTGCAGGACGTTCTTGACGGTGCGTTCGGAGTAGGCGAGCTTCTCCGAGATCTGCTTGGTGTCCAGACCCTCCGCGATCAGCCGCACCACGTCCACCTCGCGGGGTGCCATGCCCAGGGTGGGCACGAGGGTCCCGGCGCCGGAGGGCGGGCCGTCGAGCGCGGAGAGCCGCAGGCGGCCCAGCTGGGTCATGAGCCGGTTGATGAGGTCGGGCGGCAGCTCGCCCTCGCCGCGCGCCGCGCTGTGCACGGCGCGCAGCAGCTTCTGCGGGGTCGCCTGGTGCCGCCAGAGGATGGCGCGCACGCCGTACTCGACGACCGAGAGGAGTTCGGGCTCGCGCAGTTCGCTCGCGATGAGGACGACGCGCTGTTCGGTGGAGCGGGTCAGGCGCCGCAGCTCGGCGCCCGCCGTGTCGTCGAGCCGGTCCACGAGCATGACGGCGACCCGGTCCGGTGCGGACGCGGGGGAGCGGGCCGGTTCGGGGGCCGGCGGGCCGTCTCCGGCCCTGTCCACCAGTTCGACGGTCGGTTCGTGCCGGAGATGACTGATCACTCCGGCCCGGCTGAGGGGGTCGGCGGCGTGCACGGCCACCGATATGCGTGTATCGGACACTGAAGTTCCCTGTCTTCCCCCGAATAGCGACAGGGGCAGGGTGACCAGAACCGATCAACAAACGATTGCCGACGAATCAACGCGGACGTTTACCGGCACGTCCCGGTCGTCTCGCGGTCGCTTTCGAAGGTACCCCGGAAGGGCGCCGCTCACTCCTCCCCGGCGGACAGGAGCCCGTCGCCCGGCGGCCGATGGGCCCCCGCACGGGCGCCGTGCCGACTCCGCCGCTCTCCCGTACCGTCGCTTCCAGGGCGCATGCCCGCCTGCGCACGCCCGTGACCTGGTGATGCGTGGCGGAGGCGGGCCAGGGGTACCAGCGCGGGCGGATCGGTGACCCGATGGAAAGGAGCCTCCGTGAGCGAGAAGGACCGACTGCGGACCTACCGGGGGAAGCGGCACTTCGACCGCACGCGGGAGCCGAGCGGCGACCGCGGCGACGAGCCCGGCGGCGAGCGCGCCGGGCGGGACGACGAACCCGTCTTCGTGGTGCAGATCCATGACGCGAGCACCCTGCACTTCGACTTCCGGCTGGAGGTCGACGGCGTGCTCAAGTCCTGGTCGGTCCCCAAGGGCCCGTCCACCGACCCGCACGACAAGCGGCTCGCCATCCCCACCGAGGACCACCCCATGGACTACCGGGACTTCGAAGGGGTGATCCCCGAGGGCGAGTACGGCGGCGGCACCGTCATCGTCTGGGACCGCGGCACCTACACCCCGACCAGCCACGACAAGCAGCAGCGGCCCGTACCGTTCGGCGAGGCCCTGGAGCACGGCCACGCCACCTTCGACCTGCACGGCGAGAAACTGCGCGGCCCGTACGCGCTCACCCGGTTCCACGGCCGCGAGGAGCAGGACGGCGGCTCCGCCAAGCCGACCTGGCTGCTCGTGCGGGCCGGGTCCGCGGGCGCCAAGAGCGGCGGCACCCCCGACCCGCGGCGGGCCCGCTCCGCCCGCAGCGGCCGCACCCTGCGCCAGGTCGCCGAGGCCCCGGACGCCCCCGGATGGGAGCCCGGCGCCGGTGGGAAGGGGTGACGAGCCGCCTCGACACGCTGACGGCCGAGGCGGCCGGGCGGCTGCGCGACGCGGCGCCCGGCGTCGAGCTCGCCGCCGCACCCATGCCGGCGAGACTCAGCGACCGGCGTGACTTCCCCGCGGGCTGGATCGAGCGGAAGCCCGACGGCATCCGGGTGCTCGCCGTCCGCGAGAACGGCCGGGTCACCCTCCGCTCCCGCTCCGGACGACGGCCCCGGCCCACCTGAGGACCTTTGTCCCTCAGGTGAGTGCGGAAGGTCCCGGTATGGGGGGTTCCTTCTGCGGAACCACACGGCTGACGCCCGGAACCGGATGAGGGAGAAGGCTGTGCCACGGGACATGAGTGTGGGCAACGAACGGGAGCGGACGGCACGGCGGGAGGAGGCGGCGCCCCACGCGCCGACGGCGGGGCAGCAGGCGGTGCGGCGCCCGCGGGCCCTGCGCAGGAGGTTCTGGAAGACCAGGGCGCTGCGCCTGGTCCCGCCCGGCGAACGCGGGCCCGCGGCCCCCGGCAGCGCGGACGCCCCGCCACCGGGCGGCGCGGGCCGGACGCCGGGCGCGCCCTGCTGGCTGAGCCTGGTCACCCGTGACATCCGGGCCGCCGAGGAGTTCTACGGCCGGGTCCTCGGCTGGTGCCACGTGCCGCTGCTCGGCTCGGCGGGCCGGGCCCGCTCGCTGGCGCTGAAGGGCGGGGCGCCGGTGGGGACCCTCAGCGAGACCACCGGTGACCTGGGCGGTTACGCGAGCTGGATGCCGTACTTCCTCGTGCGCGACGTGGACACCGCCGTCGCCCGGCTCCGCGAACGCGGCGCCACCGTGGCGGTCGGGCCGCTGACCACCGGAGCCGGCCGGGTCGCCGTGGTGGCGGGCCCGGAGGACGCGGTGTTCGGCGTCCGCCAGAAGGCCCCCGATCTGCGCTGGAGCGTGGGACAGGGCCCGACGGCCCGGCTCGAACTGCACACCGGGGACATCTTCGCGGCGGCCCTCTTCTACGGGGGCGTCCTGGGCTGGGCCGGCGACCCGGAGGCCGGCTGCGACGTGGAGTACGTCGACGACCGGATAGCGGTCCTCGACGGCCGGCACCGGGTCGCCGCCCTGCGGGGCGGGCCGGCGCCGGGCTCCGCGGGTCGCCACCGCTGGCACCCGGCCTTCCGGGTGGCCGACGTCGACGCGGCCGCCGCCGCGGCCCTCGACCGGGGCGGCCGGGTGATCGCGCCGCCGAGCGGACCGCCCTCCCGCCGGGAGGCCGTGCTGGGCGACCGCGAAGGCATCCCCTTCACGGTCGTCGCCACCTGAAAGGGCGGGCCGGGCACCGAGGAGCACGGCGCGTACGAGTACCCGGCGCACGGCGCGAGCCGGACGCGCGGCGCGACTCGGACGGACAGCACGCGTCGACGCGAAGGCGCGGCGAGACGCAGAGAGACGCACACACTAAGAGGGGTTGGACGATGTTTCTTCGGGCAGTCGGCGTGGACGAGGCCGCTGAGCCGAACGAGGGGACGCGCGCCGAGACCGTCGGCCTCCCGCGGAACGAGATGGTCGCGCCCCGGCGTGCCGAGGCCGTCGAGTTCCTGCGCGGCGAGGTCGTGGCGTTTCCGCCCGGCGAGGCGGTGGGGGCGTCGCGGAAGGGGTCCGGCACACCGCCGGACGGAGCCGGCACGCTGCCGCGGATCGCGGCGGACCAGGTCGCGCCGAAGGACGCCCGGGAGCTGTCGAAGCTGTTCTTCGAGCAGCTCCGGACGCTGGAGGAGGGGTCGCCGGAGCACATGTACACGCGCGACACCCTCATCGAGATGAACCTCTCCCTGGTGCACTACGTGGCGGGCCGCTTCCGCAACCGCGGCAACGGCCAGCTGGAGGACATCGTCCAGGTGGGGACCGTGGGGCTGATCAAGGCGATCGACCGGTTCGACATGAATCGCGGCTTCGAGTTCGTCTCGTTCGCCGTCCCCTGCATCCTCGGTGAGATCAAGCGGTACTTCCGCGACACCAGCTGGGCCGTGCACGTCCCGCGCCGACTCCAGGAACTCCGCACCGAACTGGCCAGGGCCCAGGAGCGGCTCTCCTCCGTGCTCGGCCGCGAGCCCACGGTCAAGGAGCTCGCGGCCGATCTGAAGGTGAGCGAGGAGCAGGTCCTGGAGGGGATCGTGGCCGCCAACGGCTACGCGGCGGGCTCCCTGGACGCCCCGCACGAGGCGGGCGGCGACGGCGAGGCGCACCGGAGCGGGCGTTCGCTGGCCGAGGTGATGGGCGATGTGGACCCCGCCATCGAGGTCGTCGAACAGCTCCACTCCCTGGCACCGCTCCTCGCGGAGCTGGACGAACGGGAGCGCCGCATCATCGAGCTCCGCTTCGGTCAGGAGATGACGCAGGCCGACATCGGCCTCGTCCTCGGCATCTCGCAGATGCACGTCTCCCGGCTGCTCGCCCGTACGCTGGCGCGGCTGCGGGCGGGGATGCTGACGCGCGAGTAGCGGCGGGTAATCGGTGGCGTCGCGCCCGGACGGCCGCGCGGTGCGCTCCCGTGCCGTCAGTCCAGTACGCCCAGCTCGGTGTCGGGGCGGCAGTGCGGGCACGGGTCGACGTTCTCGGCCAGGGCGCGGCGCGCCTGCTCGCGGGCGACGCCGCGCCAGCGTTTGCCGGCCATGTGACAGCCGCCGACGTGCACGTACACCGGGGCACGGCCGCCGAGGCCCTGCTCGATCACCCAGTCGGGGACGGGCGGCCTGGCCTGTGCGCCGCGCAGCCGTTCGGCCTCGCGCCGCTCCTCGGCGGCGATCCAGCCGCGCGTGCGCTCCAGGTCGCCGAGCTGCACGCGCTCCAGGAAGCGCAGCAGGTCGAGACGGGTCGGCGGACGCGGTTCGTTCACATGTTCGAGTCTAGTCGTCCGGTCCGTGATCGCGCGGGGCGAGCGCCGGTCTCCCTTGACATGAGAGCTCGACCGTTTGCCAAGGGATCTTGACGGTCGCCGGGTTTCTGTCACTTGATCTTGACCGGTCATGGTGGAGGCGGGGCCCGCAGGATTGCCCCATCCCGGGCCGTGCAAGGATCCCGACCGTGACAGGAAGAGACGCGTGGGATGCCGGAGTGGCGGGCGAGGCGCTGACGGGGGGCGGCGACTTGCTGTCACTGCTGCGCCAGGCTGCTGTCCCGGAGCAGCACGGGCGGATCGTGATCACGCCGCTCGTCTGCCGGTGGTGCGACTGGGACCAGTTCGAAGTGGCCGCGGACGAGTGCTTCTGTGTGGGCTGTTGCCTGCCCCTCGGCATCGCGGACGGAGTTGTCTGCGCAGGCGGATCCACCTGGGAGCTCGCGATATCCGCTCCTTCACTCCCCGGGCTGGGCAAAACCTTGCGTACGTCGGCCGACAACACGTGTCCAAACGGGCACGACGTGTTCCAGGCGGCGGCCGCATACGCCCTTGCCGCGGACGGCCAGGTCAGCCGCCTGTCGGTCGGACTGCTATGCCCGGTCGACGGCGCGCGGCGCCTGCACCTCGACAACGTGCGTGTAGTGCCGAGCAGGACCTAACACACCGACCTCGCCGGGGACGTCTTGGCCGGAGCGGCGGTCACATTGGCTGGTCGAGATCGCTTGTCAATCGGTCAAGATCACCTCTCAAAGGACAGCCTGCGCGGTCACCGGCCGGTCGGTGATGTCGGCGGCGGGCTGGATCTCCTCGCACGGCGTGCTGTGCGGCACGGTGGACGGGACGTGGCGCTGGGCGGCGAACGCGGCGACGGTCGGCAGCGCGCCGCAAGCGGCTGATCGGGCCGGCCAGGGCGCACGACGTGCTGCCCATCGCCATCGTGCTCGACGTGCCCGAGGAGGTGTGCGCCGAGCACAACGCGGCGCGCGCGGACCGGGCTGGGTCCCGCGCCGCGTCATCCAGCGCCACCGGCGCGAACTGCGCCGCTCACTGCGCCACTTGGAGCGCGAGGGGTTCCGGAAGGTGCACGGCCTGCCGGGCGTCGAGGAGATCGAGTCGGCCGCCGTGGTCACCGAGGCGGGGCTGTGGGAGGAGCCGGCCACGGACTGGCTGCTGCTCGACGCGGAGCTGATGCCATGGTCGCTGAAGGCCTCCGGGCTGCTCCGCACCCAGTACGCCGCCGGTGACCCGCTGCGCGGGCAGCGCGGCCGGGCCGCGGACGCCGCCGCGTTCACCGAGGCCTACCGCCGCCGCTGCCGGCCCACCGACGGCCTGGAGGGCGTGCGGCTCGCGCCGTTCCAGATCCTGGCCGTCCAGGGCCGCAGCCTCGCCGGCCTGCCGCACGAGCGGCAACTGGCCCTGATCGACCGCATGGTGGAGCACGACGGCGGCCAGGCCCGCGACCTGCTGCAGACCACCCGCCGCCTGTACGTGGGCACCGGCGACGAGTCGTCCGTGCGGGCCGGCACCGACGGGTGACCGGAGATGACCGGACGCGGCGGTGAGGGCATGGTCGTCAAGCCGGTCGGGGCGCTGGTCGGAAACGGGCAGGGGCGGTTCGTCCAGCCGGGCATCAAGCCGGGCATCAAGTGCCGGGGCCGCGAGTGCCTGCGGATCGTCTACGGCCCGGAGTACACGCGACCGGAGAACCTGGCGCGGCTGCGCGAGCGCTCCCTCGGCCACAAGGGCTCGCTCGCCGTCCGCGAGTCCGCGCTCGGCCTGGAGGCGCTGGACCGGCTCGCGGACGGCGAGCCGCTGCGGCGCGTGCACGAGGCGGTCCTCGCCGTCCTCGCCACCCTGGAGTCGGAGTCGGAGCCGGTGGACCCGCGGCTCCGACCCGTCGGGCCATTGCCCGCAATGACGGGCGTCGGCCGTCCGGCCGGGGAAAGATGGACTCCATGGGATTCCATGTCGACTCCGAGGCCGGGCGGCTGCGCCGCGTCATACTGCACCGCCCCGATCTGGAGCTCAAGCGGCTGACTCCGAGCAACAAGAACGCCCTGCTCTTCGACGACGTCCTGTGGGTGCGCAGGGCCCGTCAGGAGCACGACGGGTTCGCGGACGTGCTGCGCGACCGCGGGGTGGCGGTCCACCTCTTCGGGGACCTGCTGACCGAAACTCTGGACGTGCCCGCGGCCCGCCTCCTCGTCCTGGACCGCGTCTTCGACGAGAAGGAGTACGGGCCGCTCGCCACCGACCACCTGCGGGCCGCGTTCGAGACCATGCCGTCGGTGGAGCTCGCCGAGGCGCTGGTGGGCGGCATGACCAAGCGGGAGTTCCTGGCGGCGCACCCCGAGCCGACGTCCGTGCGCTTCCACTGCATGGACCTGGACGACTTCCTGCTCGGCCCGCTGCCCAACCACCTCTTCACCCGGGACACCTCCGCCTGGATCTACGACGGGGTCTCCATCAACGCGATGCGCTGGCCGGCCAGGCAGCGCGAGACCGTGCACTTCGAGGCGATCTACCGCCACCACCCGCTCTTCCGGGACGAGGACTTCAACGTCTGGTCCCAGGGCCAGGCGGACTACCCCTCGACCATCGAGGGCGGCGACGTCCTGGTGATCGGCAAGGGCGCGGTGCTCATCGGGATGAGCGAGCGCACCACTCCGCAGGCCGTGGAGATGCTCGCGCACAAGCTGTTCGCGGCGGGCTCGGCGCAGACGATCGTGGCCCTCGACATGCCCAAGCGCCGTGCCTTCATGCATCTGGACACGGTCATGACGATGGTCGACGGCGACACCTTCACGCAGTACGCGGGCCTCGGCATGCTCCGCTCGTACACCATCGAACCGGGCGTCGGTGACCGGGAGTTGAAGGTCACCGACCATCCGCCGGAGAACATGCACCGGGCCATCGCCGCCGCGCTCGGCCTCGACGCGATCCGGGTGCTCACGGCCACCCAGGACGTGCACGCCGCCGAGCGCGAGCAGTGGGACGACGGGTGCAACGTCCTGGCGGTCGAGCCCGGCGTCGTCGTCGCGTACGAGCGCAACTCCACCACCAACACCTTCCTGCGCAAGCAGGGCATCGAGGTGATCGAGATCCTGGGGAGCGAGCTGGGGCGGGGCCGGGGCGGTCCGCGGTGCATGAGCTGCCCGGTGCAGCGGGACGCGGTGGCCGGCGGGTAGGCGGGTAGGCGGGTAGGCGGGTAGGCGGGTAGGCGGGTAGGCGGGTAGGCGGACGCGGACCGGCCCGCGCCCGGGGGTCTGTATATAAATGTGGAGGGTCGTATATAGTTTCAAGGTCACCCCGTGGGGTGACCCCTGCCCGCCCACCCCTCCGCATCCCTGGAGCGCCTCATGGCCACAGACCTCACCGGCCGCCACTTCCTCAAGGAGCTGGACTTCACCGCCGACGAGTTCCGCGGCCTGGTCGAGCTGGCCGCCGAGCTGAAGGCGGCCAAGAAGGCCGGGGCCGAGACGCGGCGGCTGCGCGGCAGGAACATCGCGCTGATCTTCGAGAAGAGCTCGACGCGGACCCGCTGCGCGTTCGAGGTGGCCGCCGCCGACCAGGGCGCCTCCACGACGTACATCGACCCGTCCGGCTCGCACATCGGCAAGAAGGAGTCCCCCAAGGACACCGCCCGGGTGCTCGGGCGGATGTTCGACGCCATCGAGTTCCGCGGGGACGCCCAGGAGACGGTCGAGACACTCGCGGCCCACGCGGGCGTGCCCGTCTACAACGGCCTGACCAATGACTGGCACCCCACCCAGATGCTGGCCGACGTGCTCACGATGACCGAGCACACCACCAAGCCGCTCCCCGAGACCGCCTTCGCCTACCTCGGGGACGCCCGCTTCAACATGGGCAACTCCTACCTGGTCACCGGGGCGCTGCTCGGCATGGACGTCCGTATCGTCGCGCCCCGTGCCTACTGGCCCGCCGACGAGGTCGTCGCCCGCGCCCGTGCGCTGGCCGAGTCGAGCGGCGCCCGCCTCACCCTCACCGAGGACATCGCCGAGGGCGTCCGGGGCGCCGACTTCGTCGGCACCGACGTCTGGGTGTCGATGGGGGAGCCGGAGGAGGTCTGGGCCGAGCGGATAGCGGCCCTCGCGCCGTACGCGGTGACCATGGACGTGCTGCGCGCCACCGGCAACGCCGACGTGAAGTTCCTGCACTGCCTCCCCGCCTTCCACGACCTGGACACCCAGGTCTCCCGGGACATCCACGCGAGATACGGCCTGGACTCCCTGGAGGTCACCGACGAGGTCTTCGAGTCGGCGCACTCCGTCGTCTTCGACGAGGCGGAGAACCGGCTGCACACCATCAAGGCGGTCCTGGTCGCCACGCTCGCCTGACCTGCCGTACCCGCTCCACCGGCACAGACTGGTGGGACCGGAACACCACATCCGGCCCCACCGGTACGCGGCCCACCCCCAGCCGCACCAGCACCACCAGAAACGAGAACCACCTCATGAGCCCTTCGCGCACCTCCGGGCTTCGCATCAAGTCCCCCGACCGGCTCGTCGCCGAGTCGGGCGCCGACCTGGAGGGCCACGGCCTCCGGCGCAGCATGGGGCTCTTCCAGCTGGTCTGCTTCGGCGTCGGAGCGATCGTCGGCACCGGCATCTTCGTCGGGCTCTCCGACTCGGTCGCGAAGGCCGGGCCGGCCGTCGCGGTCTCCTATGTCCTCGCGGCCGTGACCTGCGTCTTCACCGCGTTCTCGTTCGCCGAGCTGGGCGGCGCGATCCCGGTCTCCGGCAGCTCGTACTCCTTCGCGTACGCCTCCCTGGGCGAGCGGACCGCCTTTCTCGTCGGCTGGTGTCTGCTCCTGGAGTACGGCGTCTCGGTCTCCGCCGTCGCGGTCGGCTGGAGCCAGTACCTGAACCAGCTGCTGCACAGCCTCACCGGCTGGGAGCTGCCCGCCGCGCTCTCCGCGGGGCCGGGGGAGGGCGGCGCGGTGAACCTGCCCGCCGTCCTCGTCATCCTGCTCGCCGCCGTGCTCCTGGTGCGCGGCATCCGGGAGAGCGCGGGCGCCACGGCGGCCATGGCCGTGCTGAAGATCGCCATCCTGCTGTTCTTCCTGGCCATCGCGTTCACCGCCTTCGAGGACGGCCACCTCACGCCGTTCGCGGGCGCGGGCGTCTCGGGCATCACCGCCGGAGCCTCGCTGGCCTTCTTCTCCTTCATCGGCTTCGACGCGGTCACCACGGCGGGCGAAGAGGTGCGCGACCCGCGGCGCAACATCCCGCTCGCGATCCTGATCTGCATCGGCGTCGTCACGCTGCTCTACGTCGCCGTGGCCCTCGCGGCGATCGGCGCGCTCGGCCCGGACGCGGTCGCCGACAAGCCCGCCGCGCTCTCGCTCATCGTCGACCAGGTGACCGACTCCACCGTCGGCGGCGGCATCATCGCCTTCGGCGCGGTCGTCGCCATCGCCTCCGTGGTGCTCGCCGTGATGTACGGCCAGACCCGCATCCTGATGTCGATGTCCCGGGACGGCCTGATGCCGCGCGTCTTCGAGAGGATCTCGCCGCGCACCGCGACCCCGGCCGCGGGCACCTGGATCGTCGCGGCGGTCGTCGCCGTGCCCGCCGCCTTCTCCTCGCTCGACGTGGTCGTCAATCTCACCACCATCGGCACGCTGGCGATCATGACGGTGGTGAACGTCGCGGTCATCGCGCTGCGCCGCTCCTGCCCGGAGCTGCGCCGCACCTTCCGGGTGCCCCTCTTCCCCGTCAGCCCGCTCCTCGGCGTGGGCTTCTGCCTGTATCTGATCTGGGGCACGGGGTGGACGACGTGGCTGCAGTTCGCCGTGTTCCTCGTGGTGGGCGCCGTGGTCTACGCGCTCTACGGCCGCGGCCACTCCCGGCTCGGGCGGGGCGAGGACCCCGTCAGTGCCGGTGCGGGGGCATCGCGGGAAGCGTGAACCAGACGGCCTTGCCGGAGGCGGTGGGGCGATGGCCGCACGAGGAGCTGAGGGTGCGGATCAGGAGCAGGCCGCGGCCGTGCTCCTGCCAGGGGTCCGGCTCGGCGGGGCACGGGTCGGTGAGGTCGCCGGGCGGCAGCGGGTTGGAGTCGTGCACCTCGACCTGGCAGCCGGTCGGCAGGAGCTCGATCACCAGCTCTATGGGCTCCTGCCCGCCGGTGTGCTCGACGGCGTTGGCCACCAGTTCCGCGGTGAGCAGCTCGGCGGTGTCGGAGTCGGCGGAGAACTCGATGTCGGTGAGGGCCGTACGGACCAGCGCGCGCGCGACGGGCACGGCTGCCGTGGTGTGCGGCAGCGCGATGCGCCACGAGGCGGGGGAGGAAGGTTCGTACAAGGCGGGTCCGTTCACAGCAGCAGGCGGCGGTCCTGCTTTCAACCGTACGAATCTTAAGCGCCGTGTCGACAGGGGCGACGGTCGGGCATGTCCGGGACGTCCGCCTCTGTGGCGGCGCGGGAGACACGACACCCATGTCGGGACTTCCGTGCCGCAGGTGTATCGCGTACTCCTGACGACAGTCACGGAACAGTGATAACTTCGTGGGGCAGTCCACGCCAGCGAACTCCAGCGCCCAGGCCGAGGAGGCCGCACGTCATGAGTCCCTTCACCGGCTCCGCGACCCGCACCCCCGACTGGCGGCATCTGCGCCTCACCGTCGACGCGGGGGTCGCCACGGTCACCCTGGCCCGCCCGGACAAGCTCAACGCGCTCACCTTCGGCGCCTACGCCGACCTGCGCGACCTGCTCGCCGAGCTCTCCCGCGACAAGTCCGTGCGCGCGCTCGTGCTGGGCGGCGAGGGGCGCGGCTTCTGCTCCGGCGGCGACGTCGACGAGATCATCGGCGCCACGCTCGCCATGGACACCGCCCAGCTCCTCGACTTCAACCGGATGACCGGACAGGTCGTGCGGGCCGTCCGCGAGTGCCCCTTCCCGGTGATCGCCGCCGTGCACGGGGTGGCCGCCGGTGCCGGGGCGGTGCTCGCGCTCGCCGCCGACTTCCGCGTCGCCGACCCCTCCGCCCGGTTCTCCTTCCTCTTCACCCGGGTGGGCCTCTCCGGCGGCGACATGGGCGCCGCCTACCTCCTGCCGCGCGTCGTCGGGCTCGGCCACGCCACCCGGCTGCTCATGCTGGGCGAGCCGGTGCGCGCCCCCGAGGCCGAACGGATCGGCCTCATCAGCGAGCTGACCGAGGAGGGCAAGGCCGGCGAGGCCGCGCGGAGCCTCGCCCGCCGCCTCGCCGACGGACCCGCCCTCGCGTACGCCCAGACCAAGGCGCTGCTCACCGCCGAACTGGACATGCCGCTCGCCGCCTCCGTCGAGCTCGACGCCTCGACCCAGGCACTGCTCATGAACGGCGCGGACTACGCCGAGTTCCACGCCGCGTTCACGGAGAAGCGCCCGCCGAAATGGCAGGGACGGTGACGACGATGACCGCCGCGCCGCCCGCCGGGGGCCCCGCCCCGGCCCACCGGATCGCCGTCATCGGCGGCGGCCCCGGCGGCCTCTACGCCGCCGCCCTGCTCAAGCGCCTCGACCCGGCCCGCGAGGTCACCGTCTGGGAGCGCAACGCCCCCGACGACACCTTCGGCTTCGGCGTCGTCCTCTCCGACGAGACCCTCGGCGGCATCGAACACGCCGACCCGGCCGTCTACGCCGCACTCCAGGCCGAGTTCGTGCGCTGGGACGACATCGACATCGTGCACGGCGACCGGCGCCACACCTCCGGCGGCCACGGCTTCGCCGCCCTCGGCCGGCGCAGGCTCCTGGAGATCCTGCACGGGCGCTGCCGCGGCCTCGGCGTCGAGCTGCGCTTTCGCACCGAGGCGCCGCCCGCCGCCGAGCTCGCCGCCTCGTACGACCTGGTCGTCGCCGCGGACGGCGTGCACAGCCTCACCCGCGAGGCGCACGCCGACGTCTTCGGGCCGAGCCTGACCACCCACCGCTGCCGCTACATCTGGCTCGCCGCCGACTTCGCCTTCGACGCCTTCCGCTTCGAGATCGCCGAGACCGAGCACGGCGTGATGCAGCTGCACGGCTACCCCTTCTCGGCGGCCGGCACCGGCGCCTCCACCGTCATCGTCGAGATGCGCGAGGAGGTCTGGGAGGCCGCGGGCTTCGCCGACCTCGACGAGCAGGGTTCCACCGAACGCTGTGCCAAGATCTTCGCGGACGCGCTCGGCGGCCGCCCGCTGCGCTCCAACAAGTCCTCCTGGATCAACTTCCGCACCGTCGTCAACTCCCGCTGGTCGCACGGCAACACGGTCCTGCTCGGTGACGCGGCGCACACCGCGCACTTCTCCATCGGCTCCGGCACCAAGCTCGCCGTCGAGGACGCCCTGGCCCTCGCCGCCTGCCTTCAGGAGCAGCCGGACGTCCCGGCCGCGCTGCGCGCGTACGAGGAGGAGCGCCGCCCCGTCGTCGCCTCCACCCAGCGCGCCGCCCGCGCCAGCCTGGAGTGGTTCGAGCGGCTGCCGGACCACCTCGGTCAGCCGCCGCTGCAGTTCGCGTTCAACCTGCTCACCCGCAGCCGCCGCGTCACCCACGACAACCTCCGGCTGCGCGACGCGGGCTTCACCCGCGCCGTCGAGCGCGAGTTCGGCTGCCCGGACGGCACGCCCCCGATGTTCACGCCCCTGCGCCTGCGCGAGCTGACGCTGCGCAACCGCGTCGTCGTCTCCCCGATGGACATGTACTCGGCCGTCGACGGCGTCCCCGGCGACTTCCACCTGGTCCACCTCGGCGCACGGGCGCTCGGTGGGGCGGGACTGGTGATGACCGAGATGGTCTGCGTCAGTGAACGCGGCCGCATCACCCCGGGCTGCGCCGGGCTCTACACCGACGCGCAGGCCGAGGCCTGGCGCCGCGTCACGGACTTCGCGCACGCCCAGGCGCCCGGCACGGCTCTCGGCCTGCAACTGGGCCACTCGGGCCGCAAGGGCTCCACCAAGCTGATGTGGGAGGGCATCGACGATCCGCTGCCCGACGGCAACTGGCCGCTGGACGCCGCGTCCCCGCTCCCGTACAAGCCGGGCGGCCAGACCCCGCGCGAGCTCTCCCGCGCCGGACTGACCGCGATCCGCGACCAGTTCGTCGCGGCCACCCGACGCGCCGAGCAGGCCGGCTTCGACCTGCTCGAACTGCACTGCGCCCACGGCTACTTGCTCTCCGGCTTCCTCTCCCCGCTCACCAACCGGCGCACGGACGCCTACGGCGGCGACCTGCCGGGACGGCTGCGCTACCCCCTCGAAGTCTTCGACGCGGTACGGGAGGTGTGGCCGGCAGGCAAGCCCATGACGGTCCGCATCTCCGCCACCGACTGGGCCGAGGGCGGCACCACCGCCGAGGACGCCGTCGAGATCGCCCGCGCCTTCGCGGCCCACGGCGCCGACGCCATCGACGTCTCGACGGGCCAGGTGGTCTCCGACGAACGCCCCGCGTACGGCCGCTCGTACCAGACGCCGTACGCCGACCGCATCCGCAACCTGACCGGCATCCCCGTCATCACGGTCGGCGCCGTCTCCTCCTGGGACGACGTCAACTCCCTGCTGCTCGCCGGACGCGCGGACCTGTGCGCGCTGGCCCGCCCGCACCTGTACGACCCGCACTGGACCCTGCACGCCGCCGCCGAACAGGGCTACACGGGGCCGGGCGTCACCTGGCCGCGGCAGTACCGCGCGGGCAGCCGGCGCCCCCAGACCGGACGCACGGACGCGCCCAAACCCCGGCTCACGCTGGGCGGTTGAGCCGGGCCGGCATCCGGGGCCGACGCCCGGCGGCGGTCAGGCCTCCGGGTGCGCGAACCGGGCGCCGGCCGCCCGCAGCCGCTCGTCCAGCGCCGCGAACACCGCGGCGGAGTGGGCGCCGGGCCAGTCGGCGGGCAGCAGCTCCGCGGGCAGGCCCGGGTCGGCGTAGGGGAGTTGGCGCCAGGAGTCCAGCGCGAGGAGGTAGTCGCGGTAGGCCTCCTCCGGGCGCGCGGGCTCGCCCGCACGGGACTCCCAGGAGCGCAGCACCGGTTCGTGGCGGTCCAGGAACGCCTCGTGCTGCTTGGCCAGGGACGACAGGTCCCACCAGCGTGCCACCGCCTCGGCCGTCGCGGCGAACCCCAGGTGCTCGCCGCGGAACAGGTCGACGTACGAGGAGAGGTGCAGCCGCTCCAGGGTGTGCCGGGTCTCCTCGTAGAGGTGGGCGGGGGCGATCCAGACGCCCGGGGCCGCCGTGCCGAAGCCGAGGCCCGCGAGGCGTGAGCGCAGCACGTGCCGCTTGTTGCGCTCCGACTCGGGCACGGAGAAGACGGCGAGGACCCAGCCGCCCCGCTCCCGCGCGGCCTCGGTGCCGTAGATGCGGCGGTCGCCGTCCTCCAGGAGCTGGCGGGCGTCCGGCGAGAGCGCGTACCCCGCCGCGCCCGCCGCGGTCCGCGCGGGCACGAGGAGTCCGCGCCGCTTCAGCCGGGACACCGACGAGCGGACCGACGGGGCGTCCACCCCGACCGGCGCGAGGAGGCGCACCAGCTCGGCCACCGGGACCGGGCCGGGCGCGGCCCGCCCGTAGGCGCCGTAGAAGGTGACGATCAGGGACCGTGGAGTGTGCTGCTCGGACACGTGATCACTCTACGGCTCCGGCCGGTCCGGCTGCCCGGCGCGCAGCCGGAACCGCTGCAGCTTCCCCGTCGCCGTCCTCGGCAGCGCGTCCAGGAAGACGATCTCGCGGGGGCACTTGTACGGCACGAGCTCCGCCTTGACGAACGCGCGCAGCCGCGCGGCCTGCTCCGCGTCCCGCCCCGCCCCCGCGCGCGGCACCACGAACGCCACCGCCACCTGGCCGCGCAGCGCGTCGGGGCGGCCCACGACCGCCGTCTCGGCGACGTCGGGGTGGCGGAGCAGGGCCTCCTCCACCTCGGCGCCCGCTATGTTGTACCCGGCCGAGATGATCATGTCGTCCGCGCGCGAGACATAGCGGAAGTAGCCGTCGGCGTCCCGGACGTAGGTGTCGCCGGTGACGTTCCAGCCGTGCCGTACGTACTGCCGCTGGCGGTCGTCGGCGAGGTAGCGGCAGCCCACCGGGCCGCGCACGGCGAGCAGCCCGGGCTCGCCGTCCGGCACCGGGGCGCCGGACGCGTCGACCACGCGCGCCTGCCACCCCGGCACGGCCCGCCCGGTGGTGCCGGGCCGGATCGCGTCGTCGGCCGCGGAGACGAAGATGTGCAGGAGCTCGGTGGCGCCGATGCCGTTGATGACGCGGTGGCCGGTGCGCTCGTGCCAGGCCCGCCAGGTGGCCGCGGGCAGGTTCTCGCCGGCCGACACGCAGCGGCGCAGCGAGGAGACGTCGTGGCCGTCGAGCTGGTCGAGCATCGTGCGGTACGCGGTCGGCGCGGTGAAGAGCACCGAGATCCGGTGGCGCGCGATGGCGGGCAACAGGAGCTTGGGGCCGGCCTGTTCGAGCAGGACCGAGGAGGCGCCGAAGCGCAGTGGGAAGACGACGAGGCCGCCGAGGCCGAAGGTGAAGCCGAGCGGGGGGCTGCCCGCGAACACGTCGTCGGGCACCGGCTTGAGGATGTGCCGGGCGAAGGTGTCGGCGATGGCGAGCACGTCGCGGTGGAAGTGCATGCAGCCCTTGGGGCGGCCGGTCGTGCCGGAGGTGAACGCGATCAGCGCGACGTCGTCGGCGGCCGTGTCCACCGCCTCGTACCGGTCGGGGCCGCGAGCGGCGCGCACCAGCAGGTCGTCGGGGCCCCCGCCGCCGTACGTGGTGATGCTCAGCCCCGGCACCCCGGCCTTGATCAGGTCGTCCACCACCCGGATGTCGCACAGCGCGTGCCGCACCTCGGCGATCTCGCACAGGGTGGCCAGCTCCTGCGCCCGCTGCTGGGCCAGTACGGTGACGGCGACCGCGCCCGCCTTCATCACGGCGAGCCAGCAGGCCGCGAGCCACGGCGTGGTGGCCCCGCGCAGCAGGACGCGCTCGCCGGGGCGCACGCCGAGCTCGTCGCTCAGCACGTGCGCGACGCGGTCGACGTGCCGCCGCAGCTCTTCGTACGTCCACGTCTCGCCGGAGGCGGCGTGGAAGGCGGGGCGTTCGGCGCCGAACCGTCTCAGGGAGCGGTCCAGGAGCTCGGCTCCGCAGTTGAGGCGGTCGGGGTAGCGCAGCTCGGGGCGGTCGTGCACCAGCACGGGCCACTGTTCGCGCGGCGGGAGGTGGTCCCGGGTGAACGTGTCGACGTGGCCGGACGCACTCATCGCTGGGTTGCCGGTGGAGTCCATGGCGGCTCTGCCCCCTTGCCTGCCGGTCGGGCGCTGTGGTGGGCTCGCGGGACGAGCGTATCGTGATGGTGACGACAGTCAACGGTGCGCGATAAAGGAGGGGCCCGGGATGACGGCATTCTCGCTCGATCCGGCACAAACCACCCGGTGTGCGGAGGTGCGCGGGCTGGCCGCCGAGCGGCTGCGCCCACTGGCGGAGAAGGGCGAGCCCGGCCGCGTGAACCGGCCGCTGGTGGCCGCGCTGGGCGAACTGGGCCTGCTGGACGCCCTGTTCGAGGAGCGCGGGAGAGCGGGTGGGGCCGGCTCCGGCGCCCTCGACCTCTGTCTGATGCGCGAGTCCCTCGCGTACGCCTGTACGGAGGCGGAGACCGCCCTCGCCCTGCAAGGCCTGGGCGCCCACCCCGTGCACGCGCACGGCACGCGGGCGCAGCGGGAGCGCTGGCTGCCGCTCGTGCGCGCCGGGCGGGCCGTCGCCGCCTTCGCGCTCTCCGAGCCGGGCGCCGGGTCGGACGCGGCGGCGCTCGACCTCGCGGCGGAGCCCGACGGATCCGACGGCTGGCGCCTCACCGGCGAGAAGTGCTGGATCTCCAACGCCCCCGAGGCCGACTTCTACACGGTCTTCGCCCGTACGGCCCCGGGCGCGGGCTCCCGCGGCGTCACCGCGTTCCTGGTCCCCGCGGACCGCGCCGGCCTCACCGGCACCCCGCTCGACATGCTCTCCCCGCACCCGATCGGCGCCCTCGGCTTCGACGGGGTGCGGGTCGGCGGGGACGACGTGCTCGGCGAGGTGGACCGCGGCTTCCGGGTCGCGATGACCACGCTCAACCGGTTCCGGCCGAGCGTCGGCGCGTTCGCGGTCGGCATGGCGCAGTCCGCCCTCGACGCCACGCTGGCCCACACGGCCGAACGGGACGCTTTCGGGGCGAAGTTGAAGGACCTCCAGGCCGTCGCCCATCAGGTCGCCGAGATGGCCACGCGCACCGAGGCGGCCCGCCTGATGGTGTACGCGGCGGCCGCGGCGTACGACCGCGAGGGCCCCCGGGGCGACGGCATCGCCCGGCGCGCCGCCATGGCCAAACTCCTCGCCACCGAGACCGCGCAGTACGTCGTCGACGCGGCCGTCCAACTCCACGGCGCCCGCGCCCTGCGCCGCGGCCACCTCCTGGAACACCTCTACCGCGAGGTGCGCGCGCCGCGCATCTACGAGGGCGCGAGCGAGGTCCAACGCACTGTCATCGCCAAGGAGTTGTACGCGTCCCGGGCCCACCCCACCCCGCCATCCGATCCGACAGCCGCCCCTACCTCTACCCCTGCCCCGACACCCCGCGAGGAGCCGTCCGCATGAGCAGCCTGCACCGCGTCAACCCCGCCGAACTCTCCCCGCCCACCGGCTTCTCGCACGCCGTCACCGCGACCGGCTCCCGCCTCGTCTTCCTCGCCGGGCAGACCGCACTGGACAGCGAGGGCGAGGTCACCGGGGCGACCCTGCCCGAGCAGTTCGAACGCGCCCTCACCAACCTCCTCACGGCCCTGCGCCACGCCGGCGGCACCCCCGCAGACCTGGCCCGCGTCACCGTCTACGCCACGGACGTCGCCGACTACCGCGCCCACGCGGCCGAACTGGGGCGCGTATGGAAGAGGTTGGCGGGCCGTGACTACCCCGCGATGGCGGTGATCGGCGCGGTCCGGCTCTGGGACGAGCAGGCGCTGGTGGAGCTGGACGGCGTGGCCGTACTGGAGTGAGGGGCGGTGCGGTGACGGAGGAGACGCGGCCGCTGTGCCGGTCGTGCGTGCGAGCCGGCCGTGCGAGTCGGCCGTGCGTGCGAGCGCGCAAGGCGGAATGACCGCCACCGGGTGAGGGCGGCAGATCACGGGGTACTGGATCACGACCGCGGCCAATGGGGTCGTGGGGAACGGGACGGGAAGACGTTCCGCAGGAGGGGTGACCACGTGCGTGCGAGCAAGGTTACGGGCGTTATCGGCATGGTCGGACTTGCCGCGGCTCTGCTGACGGGCTGCGGCGACAGCGACGACGGAGGCGACTCCAAGCCGTTCGCCAAGGACAGCGCCGACCAGATCGCGGCCAAGGCGGTGGCGGCCACCAAGGGCGCCGACTCGATGCGCCTCAAGGGCGACATGAAGCAGCCCGACGGCAAGTCGGTGAGCCTGGACCTCGCGGTCGACCAGGAGAAGAACTGTCAGGGGACCGTCGACACCGCGGGGAGCAAGGCCGAGCTGCGTCACACCAACGGGACGCTGTACGTGCGCGGCGACGAGCAGTACTGGAAGAACGCGCTGAAGAACCAGCCCGGTTCGGAGAAGGTGCGGGCGAAGGTGGTCGACAAGTGGGTCAAGATGCCCGCGGACGACGCGCAGACCTCCGGCATGTGCGACAAGCAGGGCCTGGTGGCGTCGATGGACGAGGACAAGTCCAGCCGCAAGGGCATGAAGAAGGGTGACACGACGTCCGTCGACGGGAAGGAGGCCATCATGCTGACGAAGAAGGCCTCCGGCGGCGAGACGCACACCCTGTACGTCGCCACCGAGGGCAAGCCGTACATCCTGCGCAGCTCCGTGAAGGGCGGCGACAAGCCGAACGAGGCCACGTTCACCGACTACAACAAGCCCGTGAAGCCCGCGACGCCGGGCAAGGGCGAGACGGTGGACCTCAAGGAACTGGCGGCATCGGGGCAGTAGTCGGGGTGCTCCGACCCCACGATGTTCAGCGACGCGGCGGCGATCCGAGGAGGGTCGGCGCCGCGTTCGCCTGCCCGGACGCGCACGTTCCCTTCCGCCTCTCCGGGCACGTCCCTTGTTACCAAGTGCGGACAGAAACCGGTGAACAATTCCCGCACGGGCGCCATCTGACGGGGTGCAGCCAACAGCAGATCCGGCCCGCCGTCTGCGGGGAGCAGGCGCCGGAACCGCATCCCGATCACCCGTGGGGGGATTCCCGTCATGACCACTCGCCGTTCGCGCGGTCCCGTCCGTTCCGCCTCGCTGCTCGCCGTCGCGGCCGCCGCGGTGCTCGCGCTGACCGCCTGCCAGACCGGCGGTGACGACGACACGGGACCGGACGGCAAGGCCGGCGCCGTCATCACCCGCTCCATCGGCGACGGCGTCACACCCGACGCCCCCGGTGCCGACGCCGACCGCGTGTCCGTCGTGCTGGGGTCCGCCGATGTGCTCAGCGCCCACACGTGAGTGCCGCCGCCTTCGAGGAACGTCCGACGGGAAGGGAGCGGGTGGGCATGGCGTCGCTCGCGGAGCTGCTCGGGGAGCTCAAGGAGCGGTCCGGGCTCAGTTACGGGGTGCTGGCCAAGCGGCTGCACATGAGTACGTCCACGTTGCACCGGTACTGCAACGGGGACGCGGTGCCCACCGAGTTCGCCCCCGTGCAACGGCTCGCCCGCCTGTGCAGGGCGACGCCGGAGGAGCTGGTGGAGGTGCACCGGCGGTGGATCCTGGCGGACGCCGACCGCGGACGGAAGCCGGGACGCGCCGCGTCCGGCACGTCCAGCGCCGCGCCAGCCCGCACACCCGCCAACCACGGTGCAGAGCCATCGAGTTCAGCCACCCCGGGCCCGACACCGACCCCCGTCCCAACCCCCACCCCGAACTCCACCCGCCTGCCCGAACACGGCCCGCAGCCCGGCTCGGAGTCCGGGTCGGCGGCCGGGACCGGAACGCCCTCGGGCCCGGGCCGCGTGACCGCCGGGCCGGCCCCGTTCCTCTCCCGCAGACGGCGGACCCTCGCCCTCGCGGCCGCCGTGGCCGGGGTCGTCGGTATCGCTTCCGCCGCGCTCGTCCTGCACGGCGGCGCGGGTGAAGGACAGCGGCGCGACACCGGACGGTCCGCCGTCTCCTCGGACGCGACCGTCGTCCGGTCGCCCGGCACGGGGCACGGCAAGGGGGACGGGAAGGGCGACGCGGGGAAGAAGAAGGGCGCCACCACCGCCCCGCCCGCCGACGAGCAGGCCCCGTCGCCCGGCGCCTCGCGGAACCCCGGGACGGCCGCCGCGCCCGGCGGAGTGCGCGGCGGGCCGGAACCGGTGACGACGCGCACCAAGCCGTACGCCTACGAAGACCCCTGCGCCAAGGACTTCCTGGTCAACCGCGCCCCCGGCGACATGCCGCAGCCACCCGCCGCCGACCAGGACGCGCCCGGCTGGGTCGGCGACCTCGGCGCCGTCTCGTCCCGCGACCAGTTCATCGAGGTCACCGTGCAGGGCGTGGGCGGGAAGCCGGTCGTCCTGGAGCGCATGAACGTCCGCGTGCAGAGCAGCGGCGCCCCGCTCGCCTGGAACAACTACCAGATGCACACCGGCTGCGGCGGCGACGTGTCCACCAGGTCCTTCGCCGTCGACCTCGACGACCCGGCGCCGCGCGCCGTCCCCGAGCACGGCCAGCGCGACTTCCCGTACAAGATCAGCGAGAACGACCCCGAGGTCTTCTACATCAGCGCCAACGCCGCGGCGCACGACGTCCGTTGGTACCTGGAACTGGAGTGGTCCAGCGGCGAACGGCACGGCGTGACCCGCGTCGACGACCAGAGCAAGCCGTTCCGCACCAGCGGCAGCACGGGCCGCCCCACCTACGGCTGGCCCCCCGGTGCCGCCAAGTGGGAACGCCAGCTGCAGGACGGGTGAGCGCGGATCAGATGTCCCGGAACGTCTCGATCTGCGCCCCCACCGAGTTCAGACGCTCCGCCAGGTCCTCGTAGCCGCGGTTGATCACGTACACGTTGCGCAGCACGGACGTGCCCTCGGCCGCCATCATCGCGAGCAGGACGACCACGGCGGGGCGCAGCGCCGGCGGGCACATCATCTCGGCGGCGCGCCAGCGGGTGGGGCCCTCCACCAGGACCCGGTGCGGGTCGAGGAGCTGGAGGCGGCCGCCGAGGCGGTTGAGGTCGGTGAGGTAGATCGCCCGGTTGTCGTAGACCCAGTCGTGGATCAGCGTCTTGCCCTGCGCCGCCGCCGCGATGGCCGCGAAGAAGGGGACGTTGTCGATGTTCAGGCCGGGGAACGGCATCGGGTGGATCTTGTCGATCGGCGCCTCCAGCTTGGAGGGCCGCACCGTGAGGTCGATCAGGCGCGTACGGCCGTTGTCCGCGGGGTACTCCGCGGTGCGGTCGTGGTCCAGGCCCATCTCCTCCAGGACCGCGAGCTCGATCTCCAGGAACTCGATCGGCACCCGGCGGACCGTCAGCTCGGACTCCGTGACGACCGCGGCGGCCAGCAGGCTCATCGCCTCGACCGGGTCCTCGGAGGGGGAGTAGTCCACGTCCACGTCGATGGTGGGGACGCCGTGCACGGTCAGCGTGGTCGTGCCGATGCCCTCGACCTCGACGCCGAGCGCCTCCAGGAAGAAGCACAGGTCCTGGACCATGTAGTTCGACGAGGCGTTGCGGATGACGGTGGTGCCCGCGCTGCGTGCCGCGGCGAGCAGCGCGTTCTCGGTGACGGTGTCCCCGCGCTCGGTGAGGACGATGGGGCGGTCGGGGCTGACGTCGCGCGCCACCTCGGCGTGATACAGCCCCTCGGTCGCCGCGATCTCCAGGCCGAACCGGCGCAGCGCGATCATGTGTGGCTCGATCGTGCGGGTGCCCAGGTCGCAGCCGCCCGCGTAGGGCAGTTTGAAGTGGTCGAGGCGGTGCAGCAGCGGCCCGAGGAACATGATGATGGAGCGGGTGCGGCGCGCGGCCTCCGCGTCGATCGCGTCCATCTCCAGCTTGGCGGGCGGCACGATCTCCAGGTCGACGCCGTCGTTGATCCAACGGGTGCGCACCCCGATGGAGTTGAGCACCTCCAGGAGGCGGTAGACCTCCTCGATGCGGGCGACGCGGCGCAGCACCGTGCGGCCCTTGTTGAGGAGGGACGCGCAGAGCAGCGCCACGCACGCGTTCTTGCTCGTCTTGACGTCGATGGAGCCGGAGAGCCGGCGGCCGCCGACCACCCGCAGGTGCATCGGCCCGGCGTAGCCGAGCGACACGATCTCGCTGTCGAGCGCCTCGCCGATCCGGGCGATCATCTCAAGGCTGATGTTCTGGTTGCCGCGCTCGATGCGGTTCACGGCGCTCTGACTGGTGGAGAGCGCCTCGGCGAGCTGCGTCTGTGTCCAGCCCCGGTGCTGCCGGGCGTCACGGATGAGCTTGCCGATGCGTACGAGGTAGTCGTCTGCCATGCGTCGCAGGCTATCTCAGATATGAGATGAAGAGCGCGTCGGGGTAGGCCATATGGGGATCGGCCGTCCGGTGGGTGTTCCCCCGGACCGTCCCGCGCCCGGCAGTTCGGCCGCACCCACCCGCGAGCGTGGCGCCCGGAGCGGTCAGCCGCACCCGCACGAGGCGTGCCGGCCGCCGTGCACCGACGCGTACGACGTGGGCCGGGGCCCCGCCGCCGCCCGCGTCACCCGGGCGGCGGCCGCGCGTCCTGCCGACGACTGCGCGTCGTGCACCACTGTGCCTCCCACCAGTGTCAGGCGCACGTCGACAGAGCTGATATCGGCCACCGGACACCGCGTCACATCGCGGTCGAGGAGCACGAGATCGGCCGCTTTTCCCCTCTCCACGGTGCCGGTGAGGTGCTCGGAGCGCAGTTGCCGCGCGGTGCCCAAGGTGTGCATGAGCAGGGAGGACGTCCGGCTGATGCCTTCCTGGGCACGGTAGAGGTCGCCCTCGCCCTCCATGCCCTCGCGGTCGGTCGCGGTGCGGATCTGGTTCCACACCTGGAGAGGGTCGACCGGCCAGTCCGAGCCACCGGAGAGCGCCGCGCGCCGCTCGCGCAGACTGCGCGCCGGATACAGCCATCGGTGGCGCGCCGCGCCGATGTAGGGCCGCAGCGCGTCCATCGTCCAGGCGTTGCGGGTGGCCCACTGGAGCTGCATGCAGGCGACGACGCCGAGGGCGGCGAAGCGGGGGAGGTCGGCGGGGTCGACCAGTTGGAGGTGGGCGGTGGTGTTGCGCAGATCGCGGCGGCCGGTCTCGCGCAGGGCGTACGCGTATCCGTCGAGGGAGGTGCGCACGGCGCGGTCGCCGATGGCGTGGGCGTGCATCTGCCACCCCTCGGCGTTGAAGGCGGCGCTGAGCCGGCCGTAGTCGGCGGACGACACGTACAGCTCGCCGCGGTGGCCGGTCGGCCTGCCCTCCTCGTCCAGATAGGGCCGAAGGAGCGCGGCGGTCTGGGCCGGGTACTCGATGACGCCGTCGAGGAAGACCTTGACCGTGCCGAAGCGCAGTCCGCGTACGCCCTTGAAGTCCGCCCGCAGCTCCTTCGCGTACGCGAGCGCCGCGGCCGGGTCCTTCGTCAGCTCGGTCCCGATGCGCAGGGCGGGCACGATGCGCTGGGGCAGCCGGCCGGACTCGGCGAGCCGCTGATAGACCTTCAGCTCGTCGCGGCCCACCACGGCCTCCATGAACGTGGTGATCCCGGACGCGGCGGCCTCGGCGAAGATCTTCGCGGCGGCGTCCGCGAGGCGGGTCGCGTCCGGCTCGGGGATGTGCCGGGAGACGAGCGGCTGGGCGTCGTCCTTGAGCACCCCGGTGGGCTCGCCGTCCGCGCCCTTGACGATCGTGCCGCCGACAGGGTCGGGGGTGGCCGCGGTGATCTTCGCGATGTCGAGGGCGCGCCGGTTGGCCCAGAGGTTGTGGCCGTCGCCGCCGCGCAGGGCGATGGGGCGCCGGGTCGGCAGGGCGTCGAGCAGCACGTGGTGCGGGGCCGTGCCGCGGGGGAGCAGCCCGACCGGGTTCCAGTCCTCCACCACCAGCCAGCCGTCCGGCTCCTGCTCCGCGGAGTCCTCCAGGAACCCGGTCAGTGTCTTCCGCAGCTCCTCCACGGTCTGCTCGGCGCCCGCGAGGGAGGGCCGCAGCGAGCGGTTCGCGGCGTCCATCGGGTGGGCGTGCCCGTCGTGGACGCCGCTCATGAGGGTGCCGCCCCGGGCGTCGACGACCTCGGTGTCGCGTCCGGCGAAGCGCTTGACGACGGCGTCGGTGCCGACGGCGAGGATCCGCCCGTCCCGGCCCACGGCCACCGCGTCGGGCCTGCCGTGGCCCGAAGTGCCGGTGAAGACACGGGCGTTGTGCACGACGAGGGCGGCGGACCTCCGGCGCGCGGAGGCGGGCACCGGCGCGGCGGTTGCGGATCCCGCCGCGCCGACGAGCCCGGCGGCCCCCGCGGCTCCTGCGGCTCCCGCGGCGAGGAGACCGCGCCGGGAGAGCGGGGGGACGGACGACTGGGACATGGCCACACTCCAACGCGTAGGGGAAGCGAGTGGAGGAAACCCTCGGCGAGTAAGCCGTTAACCAGAACCCGCCGCGGGCCACGGATTCCGTACGATGAGCCGCGTGCCAGGGCCGACTCTCGCCGACATAGCCCGCGCCGCGGAGGTTTCGACGGCGACCGTCTCGCACGCCCTCAACGGCACCGGCCGGATCGCCGACGCCACCCGCCGCCGGGTCCGCGACACCGCGACCCGGCTCGGCTACGGCACACCGCGACCTCCGCGCAGCCGCATCCTGGGCGTCGCTGTCACCACGTTCCCCGCCGCCTGGAACTACACCGAGGTCGCCTACTTCTCCCGTGCCGTCACCGCGGCCACCTCGGCGGCCCACGCCCGCGGCTACGCCCTCACCACGCTCCCCGCCGACCGCGCCGCCGACGACTCCTGGCACGGCCTGGCCGTCGACGGCATGCTGATCATGGACAGCCCGCGCGGCGACCCCATGGTCCGCGCCCTGCGCGCCCGCGGCATCCCGCTCGTCTTCGACGGCCTCCCCGGCGACCCGCGCCCCGGCGACCTCTGGGTCGACAACGACCACGAGGCGACCACCCGCACGGTCCTCGACCACCTCGCCGCCGGCGGCGCCCGCCGCCCGGCCCTCCAGGCGGGCAACGGCGACGAGCACTACGCCCGCGCGGTGACGGCGGCCTATACGCAGTGGTGCGCCGAGCGCGCCGCCGCCCCGCTGATCGTGCCCTTCGACCCCGCAGACGACCGGGGGCACACCTTCGACGCGCTCCTGTCGGGCCCGAGCCGCGCCGACGCGGTCTACGCGGCGTACGACCCCGGCGGCCGCCAGCTCCTGGCCGCGGCGGCCCGGCACGGCCTGCGCGTCCCGGACGACCTGCGGGTGGCGTGCGCGAGCGAGGACCCGGCCTACGCGACGACGAACCCCCCGGTGACCACGGTGACGCTCGACCCGGAGCGGGCGGCCCGCACCGCCGTGGCCGCCCTCGTCGACCTCGTCGAGGGCACCGGCACGCCAGGCGCCGGCCCGGTCGTCGTACCCGCCGGACTCGTGGTCCGCGCGTCCTCGGCCGCGGAGCCGGCGGCACCCTGAGCGGACGGACGTGTCCCGGGGCTCACCCCTCGCGAACGGCCCCGCCGACCACCGAGACCACGACCTTGCGGACCGCCTCGGGGTCCGGCGGCTCGCCCTCGCGCCCGGCGAAGAGCAGGTGCCCGCCGCCGATCAGGGTGAGCGCGAGGGTGTCGGCGTCGGCGTCCGGGACGAGCCTGCCGAGGTCGCGCTCGGCCGTCAGGTAGACGGTGAGGACGGCGGCGGCCTCCGTCAGGAGCGGCACACCGGCCGGCGTGGTGCGGCGCAGCCGCGCCCGCAGCGCGTCCCGCGAGGTGACCAGGCCGAGGATGCCGAGGGCGACGGGCCCGAGAAGGTCCGTGAGCGCGGCGGTGAGCCGGCCGGTGACGGTGCCGGTCCCGGCGGCGGCACACAGGGCGGCGCCGTACGCGTCGAGCCTGCCGATGCGGTCGAGCACCAACTCCGCGAGGAAGGCGTCGAAGTCGGCGAAGTGCCGGTGCAGGACGCCTTTGGCGCAGCCCGCCTCGGTGGTCACCGCGCGGCTGGTCAGCGCGTTCGGCCCGGCGCTGAGCAGGACGCGTTCGGCGGCGCCGAACAGCTGCTCGCGCACATCGCGGAGGGCCACCCCGGTCGGCGCCATTGCTTCTCCTCCAGCCCTTCGACGGTCCGCCTGTCCGCCGACCGTACGCGTTGATCGTGCCCCACCCGTTGACGAGTGGGCACGTGCCCACTCAGAGTGGGCGCATGCCCACTATCCCGGAGAGCGAACCCCATCGACAGCGCGGCATCGCCGAGTCCTTCGGCGTGGACGCCGAACGGTACGACAGGACCCGGCCCCGCTATCCGGACGCCCTGATCCGTCGGATCGTCGGCGACGGCCCGCCGCCCGCCGTGCTCGACGTCGGCTGCGGCACCGGCATCGCCGCCCGCCAGCTGCGGGCCGCGGGCTGCGAGGTGCTCGGCGTCGAGCCCGACGGGCGGATGGCCGAGCTGGCGCGGCGGCTGGGCGTCGAGACGGAGGTGGCGACGGTCGAGGAGTGGGAGCCTGCGGGCCGGCGCTTCGACGCGGTGGTCGCGGGCCAGGCCTGGCACTGGGTGGACCCGGTCGCGGGGGCGGCCAAGGCGGCGCGGGTACTGCGCCCCGGCGGCCGGCTCGCCGTGTTCTGGAACGTGCACGAACCGCCTGCCCCCGTGGCGGAGGCGTTCGCCGCGGCCTACCGGGAGGCGGCGCCCGACTCACCGATCGCCGCCCGGGCGACGGCGACCGTGACCGAGGACGCCTACCGGCTCATCCTCGGCAAGGCGGCCGACGGAATCCGGCGGGCGGGCGGCTTCGCGGAGCCGGAGGAGTGGCGCTTCGACTGGGAGTGCGCGTACACCCGGGACACCTGGCTGGACCAGCTCCCGACCCAGGGCGCGCTCACCCGCCTGGCGCCCACGGCGCAGTCGCACGTCATGGCCGCGGTCGGGGCGGCCGTGGACGCGATGGGCGGCGGCTTCACGATGCGGTACGTGACGGTGGCGGTGGCGGCGGAGCGCACGTGACCGAGGGCATGCGGGCGCGCCTCGTCGTACGTGCGGGTCATGTACTAGAGTTATCTCGACATCGAGATATCTGCCGAGGCGCACCAGGAGCCGCCACTCGGTAAGGGTTACCTAACTAAGCCTTACCTTAGCGGATCGACGAGGAGTCGTGGCGGCAGGATGTGAGCGAACGCGCACAAATATGAAGGAGACTGTCGTGTCGGCGAACAGCTTCGACGCCCGCAGCACGCTGCGCGTGGGCGACGAGTCGTACGAGATCTTCAAGCTGGACAAGGTCGAGGGCTCCGCCCGCCTTCCTTACAGCCTGAAGGTGCTGTTGGAGAACCTGCTCCGTACCGAGGACGGCGCGAACATCACCGCCGACCACATCCGTGCGATCGGTGACTGGGACTCCCAGGCCCAGCCCTCGCAGGAGATCCAGTTCACGCCGGCCCGCGTGATCATGCAGGACTTCACCGGTGTGCCCTGTGTCGTCGACCTCGCCACCATGCGTGAGGCCGTCAAGGAGCTCGGTGGCGACGCGGACAAGGTCAACCCGCTCTCCCCGGCCGAGCTGGTCATCGACCACTCCGTCATCGCCGACAAGTTCGGCACCGCCGACGCGTTCGGTCAGAACGTGGAGCTGGAGTACGGCCGCAACAAGGAGCGCTACCAGTTCCTGCGCTGGGGCCAGACCGCCTTCGACGACTTCAAGGTCGTCCCCCCGGGCACCGGCATCGTCCACCAGGTCAACATCGAGAAGCTGGCCCGTACGGTCATGGTTCGTAACGGCCAGGCCTACCCCGACACCCTGGTCGGCACCGACTCGCACACCACGATGGTCAACGGCCTGGGCGTCCTCGGCTGGGGCGTCGGCGGCATCGAGGCCGAGGCCGCGATGCTCGGCCAGCCGGTCTCCATGCTCATCCCGCGCGTGGTCGGCTTCAAGCTGACCGGTGAGCTGCCCGCCGGCACCACCGCCACCGACCTGGTGCTCACCATCACCGAGATGCTGCGCAAGCACGGCGTCGTCGGCAAGTTCGTCGAGTTCTACGGCGAGGGTGTGGCGGCCACGAGCCTCGCCAACCGCGCCACCATCGGCAACATGTCGCCGGAGTTCGGCTCCACCGCCGCGATCTTCCCGATCGACGACGAGACGCTGAAGTACCTGAAGCTGACGGGCCGCGACGCGCAGCAGGTCGCGCTCGTCGAGGCGTACGCCAAGGAGCAGGGCCTCTGGCTGGACCCGGCCGCCGAGCCGGACTTCTCCGAGAAGCTGGAGCTCGACCTCTCCACGGTCGTGCCCTCCATCGCCGGCCCCAAGCGCCCGCAGGACCGCATCGTCCTCGCCAACGCCGCCGAGCAGTTCAAGATCGACGTGCGCAACTACGTGGACAGCGTCGACGAGGCGGGCAAGGAGTCCTTCCCGGCCTCCGACGCCCCGGCCACCACCAACGGCGTCCCGTCGAACCCGGTCCAGGTGACCGCCCCCGACGGTTCGACGTACGAGCTGGACCACGGCGCCGTCACCGTCGCCGCGATCACCTCCTGCACCAACACCTCGAACCCGTACGTGATGGTCGCCGCCGCGCTCGTCGCGAAGAAGGCCGTCGAGAAGGGCCTGACCCGCAAGCCGTGGGTCAAGACCACCCTCGCCCCGGGCTCCAAGGTCGTCACCGACTACTTCGACAAGGCGGGTCTGACCCCGTACCTCGACAAGGTCGGCTTCAACCTCGTCGGCTACGGCTGCACCACCTGCATCGGCAACTCGGGCCCGCTGCCCGAGGAGGTCTCGAAGGCCGTCAACGACCACGACCTCGCGGTCACCTCGGTCCTCTCCGGCAACCGCAACTTCGAGGGCCGCATCAACCCCGACGTCAAGATGAACTACCTGGCGTCCCCGCCGCTGGTCGTCGCGTACGCCCTGGCCGGCTCGATGAAGATCGACATCACCACCGAGGCCCTCGGCGTCGACCAGGACGGCAACCCGGTCCACCTCAAGGACATCTGGCCCTCCGAGGCCGAGGTGAACGACGTCGTCGCCAACTCCATCGGCGAGGACATGTTCAACAAGTCCTACGAGGACGTCTTCGCGGGCGACGCCCAGTGGCAGGCGCTCTCGATCCCGACCGGCAACACCTTCGAGTGGGACCCCGAGTCGACGTACGTCCGCAAGCCCCCGTACTTCGAGGGCATGGCGCACGAGCCCGCCCCGGTCGAGGACATCACCGGCGCCCGGGTCCTCGCCAAGCTGGGCGACTCGGTCACCACCGACCACATCTCCCCGGCCGGTGCGATCAAGGCCGACACCCCGGCCGGCAAGTACCTCACGGAGCACGGCGTGCAGCGCCGCGACTTCAACAGCTACGGTTCGCGCCGCGGCAACCACGAGGTCATGATCCGTGGCACGTTCGCCAACATCCGCCTGCGCAACCAGATCGCGCCGGGCACCGAGGGCGGCTTCACGCGTGACTTCACGCAGGAGGACGCGCCGGTCTCGTTCATCTACGACGCCTCGCGCAACTACATCGACCAGGGCATCCCGCTGGTCGTCCTGGCCGGCAAGGAGTACGGCTCCGGCTCGTCCCGCGACTGGGCCGCCAAGGGCACCGCGCTCCTCGGCGTGAAGGCCGTCATCGCCGAGTCCTACGAGCGCATCCACCGCTCGAACCTCATCGGCATGGGCGTCCTGCCGCTCCAGTACCCGGAGGGCCAGACCGCGTCCTCGCTCGGCCTCACCGGCGAGGAGACCTTCTCCTTCTCCGGCGTGACCGAGCTGAACGACGGCATCACGCCGCGCACGGTCAAGGTCACCACCGACACCGGTGTGGAGTTCGACGCGGTCGTCCGCATCGACACCCCCGGCGAGGCGGACTACTACCGCAACGGCGGCATCATGCAGTACGTGCTGCGCTCGCTGATCCGGAAGTAGACCCGTGAGCCGCCAGTAGGCGGCCCGCCAAGGCCAGTTGGGCCCGCGCTCCCTGTACCGGGGGGTGCGGGCCCTACGCTTTGGGTGCCGGGTACGGGTGCGGGAGAGCGGGAGGCTGCGCGTGGACGTGGGAGCGGTGGGGCTCAAGGTCGCGTCCTCGGTGGTCGTGCCGCTGCTCAAGCGGCTGGTCCTCCCGCCGCCCAAGGCGCCCGGCGCCGAATTCGGTGAACGGCCCGTGCGCATCACGGGGTTGCTGTCCTTCGCCGGGGACCATCCCGCGCTCAGCAAGGACGACATGCACCGGCTCGCGAGCGAACTGGTGCGCCGCGCCGTGCGGGCCGCGGGCCCCGGCGAGCGGCCCATCGAGGACGACGAGCACGACGCCGTCGGCCAGGCGCTGACCCGTACCCTCTTCGCGCTCGGCGAGCTCGACATGGACGACGTGCAGGTCTTCGTGCTCGGGCCCGAACGGCTCGCCGCCCGGCTGTCCCAGGAGGCCGGGCCCGACACCCGCAGGCTCCTCACCCGCGACGCCGCGCTCTTCCACGACCGGCTCCTGCGGACGGCCTGCGTGCACCTCGTCCGGTTCTTCACCCAGCGCCCCGGCTTCGCCGCCCGCGCCCAACTGGAGGGGCTGCGCGAAATGCGGGAACAGAGCGAGCAGTTGGAGGTCATCCTGCGGCGCGTCTCCGGCGACGACCGGACGACGGCCGACGCCCGCTTCGAGGAGAGCTACGCGCACTACGTCGTCGAGCGGCACGGCAGCCTCACCATCTACGGCGTCGACCTGCGCGACCCCGGCGGCCAGGAGTGGTCCCTGGAGAGCGCCTACCTGAGTCCGCGGGCCGTCGCCGCCCCCGCCGCGGCCGTCGAGGAGTCCGACGCCGTGGAGGCGGTCCGGGACCCGGAGCTGGAGGAGAGCGTCGAGACCGCCCTGGCCGGCCGCGGCCGGGTGCTGCTGCACGGGCTCGCCGGCACCGGCAAGACGACCCTCGTGCAGTGGCTGGCGATCACCGCCGCCCGGCAGGAGACGGTCCCGGCCCATCTGCCCCAGCTCCTCGGCCGCGTCCCCTTCGTCCTGCCGCTGCGCACCCTCGCCCGGGAAGGCACCGAACTCCCGCTGCCCCAGGACTTCCTGCGCTGGATGGGCTGCCCGCTGGTGGGCACCGAACCCGACGGCTGGGCCGCGCGCGTACTGCAGAACGGGCGCGGACTCCTCCTCATCGACGGGCTCGACGAGATCCCCAAGGGCGACCGCACCCGCACCCGCGTCTGGCTGCGCGGACTCCTCTCCGCCTTCCCCGGCAACCTGTGGCTCGCCACCACCCGCCCCTCCGCGCTCGACCCCGGCTGGCTGGCCCGCGAAGGCTTCCACGAGTTCACCCTGAACGCACTGCGCCCCGACGACCTGCGCGTCTTCATCCAGCGCTGGCACACCGCGGCCGGCGCGCGCGAGGGGCTCGGCGAGGAGCTGACCCAGGCGCTGCGCGCCAGCCCGGAGCTGAGCAGGCTCGCCACCAACCCGCTGATGTGCAGCCTGATCTGCGCCCTGCACCGCGAACGCCGCGGCTTCCTGCCCCGGGGCCGCGCCGCCCTCTACAAGGCGGCCCTGTCGATGCTGCTCGAACGACGGGACATGGAAAGGGAGTTGTTCGGCCGCGGCGGCCACGCCGAGCTGGACGAGGAGGCCGCCACCGAACCCCTCAAGCGCCTCGCGTACTGGCTGATCCGCAACGAACGCACCCAGATCGAGCGCGCCGACGCCGTCGACGTGGTGCGCAGGCTCCAGCCCCAGGTCCCGAGCCTCCAGCAGCTGGGGGAGCCCGAGGACGCCCTGCAGTACCTCCTGGAACGCTCCGGTCTGCTCCGCGAACCCGCCGTGGGCGCCGTGGACTTCGTCCACCGCACGTTCCAGGATTATCTCGGGGCCAAGGCCGTGCTCGAGGAACGGGACTTCGGCATCCTGGTGAAGAACGCACATGTCGACCAGTGGGAAGATGTGGTGCAGATGGCCGTGGCACAGAGCGACCACAACGGACGCGCCGACCTGCTCATGCGACTCAGCGACCGCGGCAACCGCGAGAAGGACCCGACCGTCCAGGCCCGCCTGCGCCTGCTCGCCCTCGCCTCCCTGGAACAGGCCACCCGCCTGGACCCCGCCGTGCGCAGGACCATCGAGACCGAGGCCGCCCGCATGCTGCCGCCGCGCAGCCTGCGCCAGGCCCGGGTGCTCGCCCGCACCGGCCCGCTGCTGCTCCAGATGCTGCCCCACGCGGGCGAGCTGGAGGGCGACGAGGAGCTGGCGACCGTGCACGCGATCTGCCAGATCGGCGGGGACGCGGCGATACCCCGGCTGCGCGAGTTCCTCGACACCCGCCAGTCCGTCGTACGGGCCCAACTCCTCGGCCACTGGGACCGGTTCGACACCCGGGTCTACGCCGACGAGATCATCGGGCCGCTGCTCGCCGCCGACCCCACCGAACCCGTCACGGTGCGCTCACGCGCCGAGCTCGACGCCCTCGCCGCGCTGCCCGGCTGCGAACGGGTCGGCATCCACGGCGACTTCGACCCGGTGGCCCTGCGCGCCGCCCTCGACCCGCGCCGGCTGCGCGAACTGCGGCTGCGCGGCGCCCTCCGGCTGGACGACCTCGGCCTGCTCGCGGACTTCGACCGTCTGGAGAGCCTCACCCTGCAGGGCTGCCGCAACCTCAAGGACCCCGCGCCGCTCACCCGCCTGCCCGCCCTGCGCACCCTCGTCACGGAAGACCTGCCGCAGTTCGAACCGTTCGCCCAGCTCGCCGACTGCCCGCGCCTGACCGAGCTGCACCTGGGCGCGCAGGTGCCCTGGCGGGGCCTCGCCGACCTGCCGGCCCCCGAGCGGCTGCGCGTCCTCGCCCTGCCGCCCGGGACCGTCGAGATGGCGGAGATCACCCGCTGCGCGGCCCTGGAGGAGCTGCGCCTGCACGACGCCGGTGAGCGCCTGATGCCGGACCACTGGGCGGCCCTGCTCGCCGCGCGCGAGGGCGGCGAGCCGAAGCTGCCCGCGCTGCACACGCTGACCCTCTCGCCCGAACAGCTGAGCATGCTGCTCTTCTTCGGCCCCAGCACCGGAATCCCGCAGGTCAAGCACTTGTACGTGTACGCCAAGCCGGGCGCCCCCGTGACGCTGCGGCGGATCGCCGGACGGCTGCCGGGACTCGAGGAGATCCACCTCACCCAGGGCACCGACATCCACCTCCGCTCGCTGAAGGGGCTCACCGGGCTGCGGCGGGTCAGGCTCGCGTATCCCGGAGAGGTCCAGGGGGCGTCCGATCTTCCGCACGGGGTGGACCTGGAGATATATCCGCACCCCTGACCCCCTTGTTCCGCTGGCGGGAGGCGAGATGCGCAGGTAAGTTCTGCCGTCCGTAGAGGAGTTGACGCACACAGCCAGCGGCCGGACGCGGCCGAGGATCGCCAGGGAAGCGGGACGTCGTCGGATGGGCAGGCCGCAAGCGCCACTGCTGTACGGACGCGACCCCCTGGTGGGCTCGCTCATCCCGTCCCTCACCGGCCTGGCCTACGAGGAACGGGCGCGCAGGAAACGGGAGTTCGGCGACGACCCGCCGGTCGTCCTGCTCACCGGCCAGCACGGCCTCGGCCGCAGCGCCGTCCTCGACGCCCTCGCGCGCGCCTACGACACGAGGCTGCCGCTCGCCCACATCCGTGTCGCGGCGGCCGGGGCGCCCGACCCCGACGCACCGCCCGGCGGGGTGCCCGCCGCGCCGGCCGCCGACCTGGTGCAGATCCTGGAGCGCCTGGTGTGCGCGTTCGCACCCGGGCTCGGCCACTTCCCCGTCCTGCTGCCCGGCCTGTTCGCGGTCTCCGGCTGGTACCTGGACGACGCCGACGGGCGGGACGCCGTCTGCGCCCGGCACGCCCGGCTCCTCATCGGCTGCGGCCTGTTGCGGGGGACCGAGCGCGACGTGGCGCGGCAGTGGTCGGAGCGGGTCGAGGCCTCCATCGAGGAGGCCGCGGGCGCGGCCGCCGCCGGGATCGAGATGCAGGACGACGACGGCTCGCAGCCGGTCACCGCGGCGATCCTGCGCGAACTGCAGTCCCTGCGCTCCCTCGATCCGGCCCGGAACTGGTACGGGCAGCGGCACACCGCCCCCGCCGGCGCCACCACCGAGCCCGACGCCCTGCTGGAGCTCGGCCGCCGATTCCACCGGGGCGGCGACTACCAGCACGCCGTGGAGAACACCCTCATGGCCGCCTTCCTCGCCGAAGTGAGCGCCGCCTACGGCCGGGTGCGCCGCTGGAACCGTGAGCCCTGGCCGCTGATCCTCCTCGACGACGCGCACACCCCCGCCGGACGGCGCTTCCTCGAACTGCTCCTGGAGCACCGCGCCACCGCGCGGCGGCCCGGCCGGGACCGGATCACCGTCGTCGCCACCCGCCTCGGCGACCTGCCGCCGGACGAGGCCCCGCACGCGGTCCGCCGCGAACTCGCCGACCTGCTGCCCGCCGTCGGCGGCGCGCACCGCAAGGACGCGGCCCCGCTGTGGGAGCGCGCCGGGCACGACCCGTCCGCCGGGCTGCTCGTCGTGCCGCTCACCCCGCTGGGCCGCGACGACATCCTCTCCCTGCTCGACCGGGCCTCCGCCCGGCTGCTCCACCCCCACCTGGCGACCGCGCTGCACGCGCTGACCGGGGGACACCCGTCGGCCAGCACCGTGCTGTGCGACGCCGTGGTGCACGCCGCGGGCCAGAACCGCGCGGTCACCCCCAAGGACCTCCTCGACCTGCCCACCGCCGCGGGCCGGCCCGTCACCCAAGTACTCCTGGAGGACCTGCTGCCCGACCGGCGCCAGCGCGACCGGCTCGTCGTGCTGTGCCTGGCGCGGGACGGCGCGGCCGCCGAGGCGCTCGCCGAGGACCTGCGTCTCGACGGGCCCGAGCAGCTGCCCGCGAACGCGGCGGCCCAGTACCTGGTGGAGCGCCAGTGGCAGCGAGCCGTGCCCGTGGACGCGCCGCTGGTGGCGAACCGGCTGCTGCAGACGCTGCTCGTGCACGAGGCGCGGCGCACCTCGCCGCCCGCCGACGACCCGCACAGCTGGTACCAGATCCACCGCTTCCTGCATCTGCACCACGTCCAGCGCGCCGACACCGAGGAGGCGGACGCGCTGCGGCACAGCCTGGCCACCGGCAACGCGGCGCAGGTGGTGGACATGCTGGCCGACGAGTTCGGCGCCGAGGAGGCCGAGCAGAGCATCGAGCACTGGCTGGTCTGCCTGCGCCACTGCGCGACCGCGCCGACCCCGCCGGTGGGCAGCACCCCGGCGGGCGCGTTCTACGGGGGCGACGGCGAGGGGTGGAGCGACCAGCGGGTGGAGACGGCCCTCGGTGAGCACGCCTCCCGCTACACCCACCTCGACGAGGCGGGCCGCTGCGTCAACCGGCTCCTGCACGCCCTGTGGTACCTGTCCGAGCCGTACGCCGACCCGGCCATCGATCCGGACGCCGAGACCCTCTGCCAGGCGGTCGGCGACGAGCTGGGCTTCCTGTCCCGGCGCCATCCCGCCTGGTACGCCGCCCTCGGCAGGGCCGCCCGCGACTGGCCCGCCGCCGCCCGCAAGCGCCAGGTCCTGCCCGTCCCCGCCAGTGAGGGGTCCTGATGTTCAACCACCCGCCCAAGGAGTGGGGTCCGCTCGAATGGCTGGTGGCCGCGGTGGTGGCGGCCGCGCTGGTGGCGGGCTCCCTGGTCTGGTTCACCTCCCGCCCCGGGCCGTGCGGTGACGGTCTGTCAAAGATCAACGGCGAGTGCGTCGGCGTCGCCGACCACGCCTTCGACGCGGACGACGGCATCACGTCCCTGATGGCGGCCGTGGCGGACGAGAACGCCCGGGTCGAGCGGGACTGGAAGAACCCCAAGGGCAACGGGCACCGCATCCCGTACGTACGCATCGCGCTGATGATGCCGTTCACGTCCGACGAGTCGAGCGTGATGACCGCGGACATGATCCGGCGGGCGCTCGCGGGTTCGCTGGCGGCGCAGCAGGAGGCGAACAGCGCGAGCGGGCCGCACTACCAGCTGCTGTTCGCGCCCGACGGCCGCGACCTCGGGCAGTGGAAGACCGTCGTCGACCGCCTCGAAGGCCTGACGAAGGACACCGAGGCGCCGCTGGTCGGGGTGACCGGGCTCCCCAGCAGTACGGAGGAGACCCGCGCCATGGTCGCCGAGCTGTCCGCGCGGGGCATCCCCACGGTCGGCCCCGTCCTCACCGCCGCCTCCATGAACTCCCGCTACCTCTTCAAGACCTCGCCCAACAACGAGGAGTTCGCCCGCGCCCTGACCCGCTACCTCGACCGCTATCCGCAGCAGGGCAAGGGCCTGCTGCTCTGGGACAGCCGTGAGGGCGACGTGTACTCGAAGAATCTCCGCGAGGTCTTCGAGCGGCACTTCGGCGAGAAGTACGACCTCCGCGACCACACCTCCCACTACATCGGCTCGTCCGGAAACGACCAGGGCATCCCGCAGCGGTTCGCCGACGCGGTGGCGAAGATCTGCCGCGACCGGGTCGACACGGTCTTCTACGCGGGCCGCGACCAGGACCTGCCGGCCTTCGTCAACCGCCTCGCGGACGAGGCGGGTTGCGACCGGGGCCGCAAGCTGCGGATCATGAAGGTGGCCATCGGCCTGGAGCCGACGCTCACCACCGCCGACGCGGAGCGCAGCCTGCGCACCGCCAACGCGACGATCGTCGACGCGGCGGCGTACGACCCCCAGTGGGCGAAGGGCAGGAACGCGCCGCCCCAGGGGTCGGCGGAGTTCCTGGCGCGCTTCAAGAAGCTCGCGAGCGCCCACCCGCTCGGCGCGAAGCCCCTGGACGACGGTTACGCGTCCCTGTACCACGACGGTTTCGCCCTCCTCACGGACGCGGTGGACCGCACGTACAGCGAGGTCAACGAGGGCGGCAAGACGACCCCGGACCCGGCGAAGCTGCCGACCACGAAGGACATCTACAGCACGCTGACGACGTCGACGGTCAACGGCAGCGAGTGCCTGGGATGCCTGGCCGGGTCGAGCGGCACGTTCGGCTTCACGGGCCCTGGCGTCAACGACCAGTGGGCCGTGTGCAAGCCGGTCCCGGTGATCGAGTTCCCCCCGGTACGCCACCAGGACGACGGCAAGGGGGAGTTGCCGCTGTACCGGACGTACCGGGGGGAGGGGGCGAAGAGCTGCCCTTCTTGAACCGCGCGGGCGGTCGGGGCGCGCGCTACTCGGGGGAGCCGGGGAAGCCCCCGTACGGCACCGTGATGATCTCCATGCCGTGCCCGGCCGGATCCATGAAGTACAGCCCACGGCCGCCGTCGTTGCGGTTGATCTCGCCGGGCTGCTTGCCGTGCGGGTCGGCGTAGTACGTGAGCCCACGTTCCCGGATCCGCGCGAAGGCCGCGTCGAACTCGGGCTCCGAGATCAGGAACGCGTAGTGCTGCGGGGTGATCTTCTCGGCGGGGATGGCGGCGAAGTCCAGGGTGACGCCGTTGCCCAACTGGACCGCGACGAACGGCCCCCACTCAGAGGTGATTTCGAGCCCCAGAATGCCCGAGAGAAACTCGGCGGACTCCCGGTTGTCCCGGGCGTGAATGATGGTGTGGTTCAACTCGACGGACAAGGAATGCCTCCAGAAGGCATCTCCTGACACCTCCATGCCTCACCCAGCCGGTGACCGGCACGCGATGTCGCCGTGGATCATAGCCACGGCGCTCCCCATACGTCGAGCCCCCCCCGCCGGGTGGGCTACCTGCCGCGGCGTCGCACGCCGCGGAAGACCACCGCGAGCGGAATGGCGACGATGAGGAGGAGCACGAGCATGATGACCAGTTCTACGGGGCCCACGTTGCCCACGACGTCAGATCCTCTCCGTGTCCACTTCACGTCTCCGTCCGGCCCGTACGCAGCGGGTGCGTCCGGGGTGTGACGCCTCGGGTTCCCTGCGTGTCCGCCCCTAAAGCCCGTCCGGCACAGCGGAGTTGACTGGCGGGGTGCGGCGCGGCGACAGAAGTCGAACCGTCCGGCCGGAGGTCGCGCGGCAGGTCTGGACTTGTCCCGCGAGGATCCCTACGCTTCCCCGCGGCACCTGAGAGCGCTCTCACGCACACGACTCCGTTCCACCACCCCCGCTGGTACGACGAGAGGACCCCCTGTGAGACGCAAGACCCGTACGAGTCTCGGACTCTCCGCCCTGCTGGTCGCCGCCGCCTGTGTCGGCACCGGCTTCACCCCCGCCGCCGCGAGCCCCGCCCCCGTACCCGGCGCCACGGCCCAAGCCCCCGCCACCAGCGCCCAGTTGCAGGCCATGCAGCGTGACCTCGGACTGACCCCCGCCGCCGCGCGTGACCGGCTCGCCGACGAGCGCCGGGCCACCAAGACCGAGCGCGCGGCGCGCAAAGTCGCGGGCGCGGCCTACGCCGGGTCCTGGTTCGACGCCGGTCCCGGCCGGCTGACCGTCGCCGTGACCAAGCGGACCGCCGCCGCCAATGTCCGCGCGACCGGCGCCGACGTCCGTCTCGTCGAGCACAGCGCCCGCGCGCTGGACGCGGCGAAGAAGCGGATCGACAGGATCAAGGCCCCGGCGGACGTGGCCAGTTGGCGTGTCGACGCCCGCAAGAACCGCGTCGTCGTGGACGTGGTCGCGGGCCACCGTTCCGACAACGATGTCAGCACCTTCCTGCGCCGCGCCCGCGCCGCCGGGCCCGTGCAGGTCGGGACGGTCGCCGCCCGGCCCAGCACCTTCGCCGCCGGAACGGTGGGCGGCGACCCGTACTACACCGGCAACGTCCGCTGCTCCATCGGCTTCTCCGTGTACGGCGGCTTCGTCACGGCCGGACACTGCGGCGGCGCGGGCCAGGCGGTGCGCGGCTGGGACAACTCCGCCGTCGGCTCGTTCCAGGGCTCGTCGTTCCCCGGCGACGACTACGCCTGGGTGTCCGTCGGCAACGGCTGGTGGACCGTTCCGGTCGTCCTCGGCTGGGGCACGGTCTCCGACCAGCTGGTCCGCGGCTCGGCCGAAGCGCCCGTCGGGGCGTCCATCTGCCGCTCCGGGTCCACCTCGCACTGGCACTGCGGCCAGCTCCTCGCCAAGAACGAGACCGTCAACTACTCGGACGGCAGAACGGTGTACCAGCTGACCAAGACCAGTGTCTGCGCCGAACCCGGCGACTCGGGCGGCTCGTTCATCAGCGGCGACCAGGCCCAGGGCGTGACGTCCGGCGGCTGGGGCGACTGTTCCGGCGGCGGCGAGACGTGGTTCCAGCCGGTGAACGAGATCCTGCAACGGTACGGGCTCACGCTGCACACGGCCTGAGCCGGTCGGGGTGGGGCGCCCGGCGCTTGCCGGGTGCCCCCCTTCGGGTGCGTCAGGCGCGGGCCTCGTCCCGGGGCAGGGACAGGAACGCGGTCCAGGTGGTCGGGGAGACCGTGAAGTGGGGGCCCGCCGGGTTCTTGGAGTCGCGGATGTGGATGGCGGCGGGGTGGGCGGAGACCTCCAGGCATTGGCCGCCTTCGCCGCTGCTGTAGCTGGTCTTGCGCCAGGCGTACGCGACTTCGAGGCATTCGCCGCCCTCGCTGCCGCTATAGGTCGACTTGAACCACGTAAGCGCGGTGCCGCTCATTGATCTCCTAGCAGACGGTCCAACTCGGCCCTCGTGAGCTCGGCGTTGAGGGCCTGTGTTCGCAGCATCGCACATTTCTGCGTCAGGATCGCCACCTCGTCCGGGTCAGCGATCAGCTGACTTCCGCGCTGGGTTTCCGTGTACGCGAGGCGTTGATGATCAGGCGTCTCCAGGAGTACGAAGGGGCCGTCGAGCGCCGCATGAGTCGTGCGCCCGAAAGGCAGGATCTGCAGAGCGAGTCCGGGTAGCTCGGCATACTCTCGCAAGCGGCGGAGCTGCTCGTGGAAGACCTGTTGACCGCCGAGGTGATCACGCAGCACGGCCTCCCAGATGACGAAGCTGGTGGTCGGGGGGACCTTGCGATGCAAGATCTCCTGACGTTGCACTCGTGCCGCCACGAACTGCTCGATTTCGTCCTCGTCGAAGACCGGTACGCGACTGCGGAACACCGCCCGTGCGTAGGCCTCGGTCTGCAGCTGTCCGGGCAAGACCTGGTTGGCGTAGAGGGAGATCGCAATAGCCTCCCGCTCACAATCCAGGTACTCCTCAGCCCACCGAGGAACCAGATCCACCTCCGGCATATTGGCGACCGCAGTCTCCAACGTGCCATGGGTGCACAGCAGGTCGTCCAACTGCACCGCCAGGTCCATCTTCAACGGCCGCCGCCCCTGCTCGATGGAGGCGATCTGCTCCTCACTCACGACGAACCGCTCCGCCAGCGACCGCTGGGTGAACCCCGCCGCCTCCCGGTGGACGGCGAGCAGCGCTCCCACCATCTTCATCGCCGACGCGTTCCTGCGAGACCGTCGCCTAGGGCTGTTCATACGGTCCAACTCCCCACCAGAAGCCGTGCCTTCACACCGTGAACCCGTACAGCTCAGACGTACGGGTTCACGTACTGCCTCATCATGGCCACGGAGCGTGACTCTCGTCACGTGAACGACGAAACTCCACCCCACACCCCCGACACCCCCCACACCCCCGACACCCCCCACACCCCCGACACCCCCCTCACCCCCCACGCCCCGCGTGAACGCTTCTACCGGCGCGAGCGGCGGTCCGTCCCCGTGGCCCGCGCCTTCACGGCCGCCGCCCTCGCCGACTGGGGGATCGACGGCGAGCGCGGCGACGACATCACCCTCTGTGTCGACGAGCTGGCGACCAATGCCCTGCTGCACGGCGTCCCGCCCGGCCGCGGATTCCGGCTGCACCTGCGCCACGCGGGCGGCACCGTCCGCGTCGAGGTGCACGACAGCGGAGGCGGCCGGCCCGTCCTCGACCTGCGCGAGGACGGCGACGCCGAGTCGGGGCGCGGGCTCCTGATCGTGGCGGCACTGGCCGACACGTGGGGCGTCGGCGAGCGGGACCCCGGCAAGGTGGTGTGGTGCGAGTTCAGCACGGAGGAGTGACGGGCGGGCGCCCCGCACCCCGTACGTGAAGGGGCCGTGCGGCGCCGGGAATGTCACGGCACCGCACGGCCCGGTCAGGCGACCCCGCCCGGCTCAGCTCAGGAGTTCCACCTCCGCCAGCGTCGCCGAGCCGGTCGGCACGAGCCGGTAGTGCGCGTACGCACCGGGCCGGGCCACCGTGAAGGCGCGGGTCTGGTGGTCCCAGGCGAACGTCTCGCCCGAACGCCGGTCCAACGTCCGCCACTTCGTACCGTCCTTGGAGCCCTGCAGCGTCCAGCCGCGCGGCGCCTTCGCCTTGTCGGACGACGACGTCAGCGTGTACTGCACCGCCTTGGTCTTGCTCTGCACCGGCAGGGTCACCGGGGTGTCCGAAGTGGCCTGCGTCGACGACGTGTTGTCGAAGAGTGCACCCCCTGTCTTCAGGGAGTCCTTCCGCGGCGACGGCACCTTGTCGTCCTTCGTGACCGACGCCGGCTGCGCGTTCTTGCCGGAGCCCCACGCCGACGGCTTCGGGCCCATGTCGAACTCCAGGACCCCGCCGCGCGCCACGATCTCGTGCGGCAGCGCCGTCGACTTCCACGCCTTGCCGTTGACCTTGAGCCCCTGCACGTACACGTTCTTCGCGCTGTTCTTCGGCGCCTTGACGACCAGGTCGCGGCCGTTGTCCAGGTGCAGGGTCATCTTCGTGAACTGCGGTGACCCGATGGCGTATTCACCGCTGCCCATGACCAGGGGGTAGAAGCCGAGCGAGGAGAAGAGGTACCAGGCCGACTGCTCGCCGTTGTCCTCGTCGCCGTGGTAGCCCTGGCCGATCTCACTGCCGGTGTAGAGGCGGGAGAGGACCTCGCGGACCTTCTCCTGGGTCTTCCACGGTTGCCCGGCCGCGTCGTACATGTACGCCACGTGGTGGGCGACCTGGTTGGAGTGGCCGTACATGCCCATGCGCACGTCGCGCGCCTCGGTCATCTCGTGGATGACACCGCCGTACGAGCCCGCGAACTCCGCGGAGCCGGTCTCGGGGGTGGCGAAGTACGTGTCGAGCTTGTCGCCGAGTCCCTTCCGCCCGCCGTACAGGTTCGCCAACCCGCGCGAGTCCTGCGGGGCGGTGAAGGCGTAACCCCAGGCATTGGTCTCCGTGTAGTCGTAGCCCCACACGCGCGGGTCGAACTTCGAGGAGTCCACCCGCCAGTCGCCCTTGGCGTCCTTGCCCTGGAAGAAGCCGGGGGAGGTGCCGGCGCCCGCCGCCTTGTCGTCGAAGAGGTTCACGTAGTCACGGGCGCGGTTGAGGAAGTACTCCGACTCCTCCTTGTAGTGCTTCTTGCCCGTCTTCTTGTAGAGGGCGGCGCCCATCCGGGAGATGCCGTAGTCGTTGAGGTAACCCTCAAGGGCCCACGACAGGCCCTCGTGTGTCTCGCTCGGCGTGTAGCCGAGGAACGGCGAGGTCTCCATGCCCTTGCGGCCGACGCCCGAACTCGGCGGCACCACCGTCGCGTTCTTCAGCGCGGCGTCGTAGGCGTCCTCCGCGTCGAACTTCACGCCCTTGACGTACGCGTCGGCGAACGCGACGTCCGACGAGGTGCCCGTCATCAGGTCCGCGTAGCCCGGCGAGGACCAGCGCGAGGTCCAGCCGCCGTCCTTGTACTGCTGGACGAAGCCGTCGACCAGCTCGCCCGCCTTTTTCGGGGTGAGCAGGGAGTAGGCCGGCCACGTGGTCCGATAGGTGTCCCAGAAACCGTTGTTGACGTACGGCTTGCCCTCGACGATCTTCGCGCCGGTGTGGGTCGGGGTGTCCGGACCCGTCTGCGGCGAGAAGGGGGAGGCGTACTTGTACGTCGACTTGCCGCTCGCCGAACGCACCTTCTCGAAGCCCGAGTTGGGGTAGAGGTACAAGCGGTAGAGGGAGGAGTACAGACTCGTGCGCTGCCCCTCGCTCGCGCCCTCGACCTCCACCTTGCCGAGGATGTCGTCCCACGCCTTTTGGGCGCGGTCCTCGACGCGGTCGAAGGAGGTGCCGGACGGGATCTCCTGGGCGAGGTTGGCCTTCGCCTGGTCCAGGCTGATCAGCGAGGTGGCGAGCCGCAGATTGACCGTGCGGTCCTGTCCCGGCTTGAAGCGGAGGTAGCCGGTGACGTCCCCGCCACCGCCGCCCTCCAGCTTGCCGCCCGCGGTGACCGGCGCGTCGAAGACCCCGTACACGAAGAGCCGCGTCGCGCCCGTCGACAGGCCCGACTTGACGTCGGAGAAGCCGGAGACGACACCCTTGTCCTCGTCGAGGGTCAGGCCACCCTTCTCCGAGACGTTGTCGAATATGACGCTCGCGTCGTCACCGGGATAGGTGAACCTCATCATCGCGGCGTGGTCGGTCGGCGCCATCTCGGCCTTCAGGCCGTTCTCGAAGGTCACGCCGTAGTGGTGCGGGCGCGCCGTCTCCTTGTCGTGCCGGAAGGGCAGCGCCCGCTTGGTCCGCGAGGCGTCCGGGGTGCCCTTGGCGACCGACGGCATCAGCTGGAACGTCTGCCGGTCGCCCATCCACGGGCTCGGCTCGTGGCTCGCGCTGAACGCCTGCATCGTCGGCAGGTTGTCGTCGTTGTTGCCGCGCGCGTAGTCGTACAACCAGCTGAGCGACCCCGCGTTGGTCACCGGCGTCCAGAAGTTGAAGCCGTGCGGGACCGCCGTGGCCGGGAAGGTGTTGCCGCGCGAGAAGCCGCCGCTGGAGTTGGTGCCGCGCGTCGTGTCGGCGTAGTCGGAGAGGTGAGCCTTCGGCTTCGCCGGCGCCTTCTCCTTCAGGGACACGTCGTCGAGCCACCCGCGGAACTTGGCCGGACCCTTGGGGGAGTCGTACGCCACCAGGATCCGGTCGACCGTCTTGCCCCCGGCCACCTGCCCGATCCGCGCCGCCACGTCGTTCCACTGGTTGACGTAGAGCGCCTTGGACGCGCCCTGGCCCCGCGGGGTCAGCGGGAAGCCGTGCTGGTCGACGGCCTTGAGGTCGCTGAGGTAGGTGCCGTCGGTGAAGGCGAGGTCGACGGAGACGTTCGTGGCGGCGTAGTCACGGTCGCCCTCGGCCATGGCGGGGAAGATCCGGTAGCCGAGCTCGGTGTTCCGGTCCACCTCGACGTCGACGTCGAAGACCTTGTTGTACGAGTAACCGCGGCCGTCCGCCGTGTGGCTGCCCGCGTAGCGCAGCGCCTGCTTCCCGGTGAACCCGGCGCGGGACTTGGCGGTGGGGGAGCCGCTGGGGCCGCGGTCCACCAGGCTCAGCATGTCCTCGGGGACCGGGGCCTCCGTGCCGCCCACCGACAACTGCACGTCGGCCAGTTGCAGGGCGTCGTCCGCGCCGTTGTTCGCGGTGACGTCCAGGCGGTAGTGCGCGTACGCCGTGGTGTTGTCGATGTCGTACTTCTTGGTCTTGTGGCGGCCGTCGAACGTCTCGCCCTTGCGCTCGTCGAGGACCTTCCAGTCCTTGCCGTCCGTCGAGCCCTTCAGGGTCCAGTCCTTGGGGTCGCGCTCCGCGTGGTCGTTGGCGGAGGTCAGCGCGTACGTCACGACCTTCGCCGGCTCGTCCAGGTCGAACTCGGCCCAGCCGTTTTTGGCGAACGTCAGCCATTTGCTCGTCGCCTCGCCGTCGACGAGGTTCGCCGCGACCTCGCCCGAGCCGCTGTTCTCGCCGCTCGCGCGGACCTCGGTGACGTGGTCGTTGACGCTGCCCGGCAGACCGGAGCTGAACGCGCCGTTCACCCCGGCGGCCTTCTTCCTGCCGTCGGGGCCGGTCTCGACGGTGTTCAGCCAGTCGGGTTGCGCTTCCCCCTTCTCGAAGGAGGAGGAGAACTCCCGCTCCGAGCGAGGTGGTTGCCGCCCGGGCCCGGCGACGGCGGCCCCCTGTGCCGCCGCGACGAGCGAGAGCGCCAGCGCCCCGACGGCCGCGGCCGAACGGGGGACCGGTCCGAGCGGACGGTGGTGTCTATGACGAGGTCTGCGTGCCGTGTACGGCATCCCCGAGCCCCTCCTTGCGGGTTGGACAACGTTGTCACGATCGCTGCGCAAGGTCTAGTAGGGCGTCAAGTGGTGATGGGTGTCAAGGTTGTTGACGGGTGTCGTGAGTCGTACGAGCGGGGCCGTGTCGCGGGACCGCCACCCGTACCGCCGCCGGTACCTTGCGGGAAAGTCCATGGAAACCGGCGCGAAAGTCCAGGGGTTGCGGCAACGATCTGCGAGAGGTTCTCACCAGGGATCACCGCAGGTCTCAACTCGGAAAAGGCTGCGGAGCAATGCTGTATTCGATCTTGCCCAGCCGACCGCAAGTGGACTATACCTGTCGGCGTCCGCGCGGGCCGTCCGGCCGGTCGCGGACCCGGTCGACCGCATCCTGCTGCTTCACCGATGTATCCGCATGACCCCAGCTTCACACCACCGCGGTGCCGGGGAGGGTCCGGTTCACCGCCTGAGTCCTGGAGAAGGCGAGGACTTGAGCATGGGATCCACCAGCGTCAACCGTCGTGATGTCATGAAGCGGACGGCTGCCGCCGGTCTGCTCGCGGTGCCGGCCGTGGGGGCACTGAGCTCCTGCGCCAGCGGGGGCGGCGACGAGAACAAGGCCGAAAAGGGCGAGAAGACCAAGAAGAACCCGCTCGGCGTCAAGGAGGACGCGGGGCTGACGGTCTACATCTTCAACGGTGGGTACGGCGACAAGTACGCCCAGTTCGTCACGGATATGTACGGCAAGAAGTACCCCAAGGCCGACACGGACCAGAAGCCCACCGAGAAGATCGCCACCCAGGTCCAGCCGAAGATCGTCCGGGGCAAGCCCACGGCGGACGTCGTCAACAACTCCGGCGCCGACCAGATGAACATCGGCAAGCTCGTCCACAACAAGCAGGTCGCCGACTTCAACGAGATGCTCGCGTCCCCCTCCTGGGACGACCCGAAGGTCACCGTGCGCGAGACCCTGGTGCCGGTCGTCGAGCAGATGGGCCGCTTCGGCGGCAAGGAGTGCTACCAGCTCAACATCACGATGACGGTGTACGGCAACTGGTACTCCCAGAAGCTCCTGGAGGAGGGCCTGGAGGCGGAGTATCCGAAGACCTGGGACGAGATGCTCGCGGTCTGCAAGAAGGCCAAGGCCAAGGGCATCCACGGCTGGAGTTACCCCGGGGGCCACCCCCGCTACATGTTCTTCAGCATGTACGCGATGTTCGCCCAGCGCGGCGGCCGCGAGGTCACCACGGCGATGGACTACCTGGAGCCGGACGCCTGGAAGCACGACGCGGTCAAGGACGTCTTCGAGGCCTGGGAGGAGCTGGTCGCCAAGAAGTACGTGCTGACCGGCTTCGACGGCACCGAGGCGCACACCGAGATGCAGACCGCGTGGACGAAGGAGGGCAAGTGCCTCTTCGTGCCCAATGGCTCCTGGGTGGAGAACGAGGCCAAGGACACCACGCCGAAGGACTTCCGGATGGCGGTGGGCGCGACCCCGTCGCTCGACTCGGACGACAAGATGCCGTTCGGCACGCTCTACGCCCCGGCCGGTGAGCCCTTCATCGTCCCCGCCAAGGCCAAGAACGTACAGGGCGGCCTGGAGTGGATGCGGATGATGTACAGCAGGGAGGCTGCCGTCAACCTCTTCAAGGAGGTCGGCTCGTTGCCCGTCGTCAAGGGCGTCCTCGAGGGTCTGAAGCAGCTCCCCCCGGGCGCGGCGAGCGCCCAGGCGGCGATCAAGGCGGCCGGCGAGAACGTGGTCATCCCCCAGTTCATGGACTGGTACAACGAGCTGTTCCGCGAGGACTTCAACAACATGATCCACAAGTTCATGCAGGGCCAGATCGGCGCCCGGCAGGCGATGGACACCATGCAGAAGGCCACCGACCGGATCAAGAACGACCCCGACATCACGAAGATCAAGAAGGCCTGACGGGTCCGGACGGACCCGGCCTTCCCGATCCTCGTGATCCTCCTGGGGGTCCGGGGCCGCGCGGCCCCGGACCCGGGCACGCAACCGAGCACGTAGGCATGTGAAAGAGCGGCGGGGCTGAGCAGCGTGAAGACCGACACCCTGGTGGAGAACTCCCCACCTCCGAAGAAGCAGAAGAGCGGCCCGAGCCCCGCACCGGGCGCACCCGGCCTGCTGTTGTTCCTCCTGGCGGTGGTGCTGCCGCCCCGCTTCACCCCCGAACGGGTGCGCTACGACCGGCGCTACCGCACGCTCGACAAGTACCGGTTCATCGTCGGCTTCCTGGCCGTGCCGCTGGCGTTCTACGCGCTGTTCGTCATCTCGCCCTTCGTGCAGGCGATCTACTACTCGTTCACCGACTGGTCCGGCGGTCCCGTCGCGCACTTCGTCGGGTTCGACAACTACCTGAAGATGTGGAACGACGAACGCTTCTGGGACTCCCTCCAGGTGAGCGCCCTCCTGCTGCTCATCGCCCCCGTGATCACCCTGGTCCTCGGCATGTTCTTCGCCTACATGATCACCTCGGGCGGGCGGCACCGCAGGGGACAGGCCATCGCGGGCGTCGCCGGATCGTCGGTCTACAAGGTCGTCTACTTCTTCCCGCAGGTGCTCTCCGTCGCCATCATCGCCGTGGTGTGGGGCCGCGTCTTCAACACCAACAGCGGCCTGATCAACGGCGGCCTCGACAAGGCCGGCATCGACGGGCCCGCCTGGCTGGGCGGCGACGAGACCCTCGGCATCATCTCGCTGCTCACGGTGATCAGCTGGAGCTTCATCGGCTTCTACGTCGTGCTGTTCTCCGCCGCGATGGGCGCGATCCCCAAGGACATCTACGAGGCCGCGCTCCTGGACGGCGCGGGCCGCGCCCGCACCTTCTTCAACGTGACGCTCCCGCTGATCTGGGACACGGTGCGCACCGGCTGGATCTACATGGGCATCCAGGCCCTGGACACCTTCGCGATCTGCCTGGTCATGGTCCCCCCGCACGTACTGAAGGTGACCCCGGTCTTCCTCTACGAGCGGTTCCGGGACGGCCAGTACGGCTACGCCACCTCCATCGGCGTCGTCCTTCTCTTCCTGAGCATGGCGTTCTCCCTGATCGTCATGCGGGTCGGGAACCGCGACCGGATCGAATACTGAGACCGCGGGAGCCAGCATCATGACCACGACCACCACCGCCGCGCCGCGCCCCGAGACCGCCGCCGCGCCCCGCCGCGAAAGGGAGACGGGCGGCGCCACCCTCAACGTCTTCTCGCACGCCTTCCTCGTCCTGTGGGTCATCCTGGCCGCCGGACCGCTGATCTGGGTCGCGCTCACCGCGTTCCGCCCCTCGGCGGAGATCCTCAGCGATCCGATGGGCTGGCCGGCCTCCTTCCACTGGGAGAACTTCTCCAACGCGTGGAGCAAGGCGAGCATCGGCCAGTACACCCTCAACTCGCTGATCATCCTGGCGGGTTCGCTGACCGGCACGATGCTGCTCGGCTCGATGGCGGCCTATGTGATCGCCCGCTTCACCTTCCCCGGCAACCGCCTCGTCTTCATGCTGTTCGCGGGCGGCATGATGTTCCCGGTCATCCTCGCCCTGGTGCCGCTCTTCGCGGTGATGGAGAACTTCGGGCTCCTGGACACCCGGCCCGGCCTGATGATCGCCTACATCGCGTACTCGCTGCCGTTCACCACCTTCTTCCTGACCTCCTTCTTCCGCACGCTGCCGACCGGCGTGCAGGAGGCGGCGATGGTCGACGGGGCCTCGCACACCCGGACGTTCTTCCAGATCATGCTGCCGATGGCCAAGCCCGGCCTGGTCAGCATCGGCATCTTCAACTTCCTCGGCCAGTGGAACCAGTACCTGCTCCCGCTGCTGCTCAACAACGAGGACGAGCAGAGCTACGTGCTGCCGCAGGGGCTCGCCTCGCTCGCCGTCTCGCAGGGCTACCGCGGCGACTGGGGCGCGCTCTTCGCGGGCCTGACCATCGCGATGCTCCCGGTCCTCGTCGTCTACGCGGTCTTCCAGCGACAGGTACAGGCCGGTCTCACCGCAGGGGCCATCAAGTGACCTGGTGAGGCGGGTGATTTCAGCTTGGCCACGAAAGTGGTCTAGGCCTGTCGAGGCGAATCGGGCCGTGAGTAGTGTCGGCGCCACGGGCCGCGGGGGGCGACTGGACGCGCTCAAGTCGACACCGATGTCGAAGGGTTGAACCATCATGAGGAATCGAATAGTCGCCACCGGTGCGGCAACGCTCGCCATGGCGCTGAGTCTTACCGCCTGCGGGGGTGACAGCGACAGCGGGGACGGCAAGACCATCAAGCTCGTCGCCGCCGACTACGGCGACAAGGCCTCCAACGCCTCCAAGGTGTACTGGAACCAGGTCAAGAAGGAATTCGAGAAGGCCAACAAGGGCTACAAGGTCGACGTCCAGGTCATCAACTGGAACGAGATCGACAAGTCCGTCAAGAACATGGTCCAGGCGGGCAACGAGCCCGACCTGCTCCAGACCGGCGGCTACGCCGACAAGGTCGCCGACGACCTGCTCTACAAGGCGGACGAGGTGATGTCGCCGAAGACGCGCGACAACCTCATCCCCACCTTCGCCAAGGCCGGCGAGGTCGACGGCACCCAGTACGGCATCCCGTGGGTCTCCTCCAGCCGCGTGATGTTCTACAACAAGTCCGTCTTCAAGAAGGCCGGCATCAAGAGCCCGCCGAAGACCTGGGACGAACTGGCCGACGCGGCGAAGAAGATCAAGGCGAAGAAGGCCGCCGAGACCCCCTACGCGCTGCCGCTGGGTCCCGAGGAGACACAGGGCGAGTCGATGATGTGGGAGCTCGGCAACGGCGGGGGCTACACCGACGCGAGCGGCAAGTACACGATCGACAGCGCCAAGAACGTCGAGACCTTCGACTGGCTCAAGACCAACCTGGTCAAGCCCGGCCTGACGTACGCCAACCCCGCCTCCACCGACCGCAAGACGGCCTTCGCCGACTTCGCGGCCGGCAAGGTCGGCATGCTCAACGGCCACCCGAGCCTCATCCAGATGGCCAAGGAGGGCAAGGTCGACTACGGCGTCGCGCCCATCCCCGGCAAGGAAGGTCCGCTGAAGTCCACCCTCGGCGTGGCCGACTGGATGATGGCGTTCAAGGACGGCGGCGCGGAGAAGGAGGGCGTGAAGAAGTTCCTGGACTTCACGTACTCCAAGAAGATGCTGGCGTTCGACGAGATGTACAACCTGATGCCGGTCACCCAGGACGCCCTCAAGACGATGCAGGGCAACGGCAAACACGAGGACCTGGTGCCGTTCTTCCAGGTGCTGCCGAACGCCAAGTTCTACCCGCTGGGTGACACCACCTGGGACGTCGTCTCGGCCGAGATCAAGAAGACCGGCGGCAAGGCCGTCTCCGACGACCCCAAGCAGGTCCTCGGCGACCTGCAGAAGAAGGCGGAGTCGGCGGCGGCCGAGTCCAAGTAGCGCCCCGGCACGCCCTCTTCACCCACGTCACCCCGTTCGCAAGGAGTCCTTGTGTCCCTGAAGGCCCCTCCGTCCCCGGCCGAGTCCGGCCGGGGACGGAGCGGGCGCGCACCCAGGCCGGTGAGCCGCCGCAGCGGTCTGGCCCGGCTCGGTCCGCTGCCCTGGATAGCGCCCGTCATCCTGCTGATCCTCGCCGTGGTCGTCTGGCCCGTCGTCGAGCTGATCCGCACCTCGTTCCTCAACATCTCCATCGCCGGCAAGGTGCGCGGCAGCGCCGGGACCGACAAGTTCAAGAAGCTCTTCGAGGAGAGCGACTTCGGGTCCGTCCTGCTCTGGACGGTGCTGTGGACGGTCGTCGTCGTCACCGCGACGATGCTGCTCTCGCTGGCCCTGGCCCAGCTCTTCAACCAGAAGTTCCCCGGCCGCCGCATCACCCGCTGGGCGCTCATCGCCCCGTGGGCGGCGTCCGTGCTGATGACCGCCATCGGCTTCAAGTGGATGCTCAACCAGACCGCGGGCGTGCTCAACACGCTCATGCTCGACCTCGGTCTGATCGACGACTCCAAGGACTGGCTGGGCAAGCCGGAGACCGCCTGGCCGTGGATGATGGCGGTCGCCGTCTTCGTCTCCCTGCCCTTCACCACGTACACGCTCCTGGCCGGCCTGCAGACCATCCCCCAGGACGTCTACGAGGCCTCGCGCATCGACGGCGCGGGCCCCTGGCAGACGTACCGCCACATCACGCTCCCGATGCTGCGGCCCGCCTTCCTCGTCGGTGTGGTCATCAACCTCATCAACGTCTTCAACTCCTTCCCGATCATCTGGGCCATGACCCAGGGCGGTCCGGGCTACGACACCTCCACGTCGATGGTGTTCATGTACAAGCTGAAGGAGACCGACATCGGCGAGTCCGCGGCCATGTCGGTCGTCAACTTCCTGATGGTCGTGGTGCTCGTGCTGATCTTCCTGAAGGTCAGCCGGTGGAACGAGGAGGACTGATGGCCACCGCGACGGCGACCCGCCCCGCGCCCCACAAGGACGGCGGTCCCGCGAAGGCCCGGCGCGCCTTCCGGCCCCGCACCCTGGTCGTCACGGCCTGCGCCTGGCTGCTCGCCGCGGTCTTCCTCGCGCCGTACCTGGAGATGGTCGTCACCGCGCTGCGCCCCAAGGAGGAGCTGCGCGACCGCACGTACCTGCCCGACCAGCTGGAGTGGGCCAACTTCATCGACGTCTGGAAGGAGTCCGAGCTCGGCCAGAACCTCCAGGTGACCCTGCTGGTCGCGGGCGGCGCCACGCTCCTGGTGCTGCTCGTCTCGCTGCCCGCCGCGTACTACACGGCCCGCATGCGCTACCGCGGCCGCAAGCTCTTCCTGCTGCTCGTCCTGGTCACCCAGATGTTCCAGCCCACCGCCCTGCTGGTCGGCCTCTACCGGGAGTTCCACCAGCTGGACATGCTGAACTCGGTCTGGACCCTGATCCTCACCAACGCGGCGTTCAACCTCGCCTTCGCGGTGTGGATCCTGACGGCCTACATCAGCTCCATCCCGCCGGAGCTGGAGGAGGCCGCCATGGTGGACGGCACCAGCCGCTTCGGCGCCATGATCAAGGTGACCCTGCCGCTGGCCCTGCCGGGCGTGGTCACGGCCGTGATCTTCACCTTCATCACCTCGTGGAACGAGTTCGTGATGGGCCTGACCCTCACGACGGAGCCGGAGAAGCAGCCGCTGACGGTCGGCATCAACAACTTCATCGGCAACTACACGGTGCAGTGGAACTATCTCTTCGCCGCGTCGGTGGTCGCCATCGTGCCGGTCGTCGTGCTGTTCGCGTTCATCGAGCGGCATGTGGTGAGCGGGCTCACGGCGGGGTCGGTGAAATAGGCGGGAGGACGGGCGTGCGGCCCGTCCGAAGGCGTCCGGAGGCGGCCGTTCCTGTCACGGGGCGGCCGTTTCCGGCATTCGCTGGGCGGAGGGTCCGGATTTCCCTCAACGACTTGACTACAGCGAGTCCTTCAGCAGAGTTTGGAGTTCATAACTTGTACATGGCCCGGTAGGCGTTTCCGAGGCCGGTGTCGCGGGTGGTCCACGGGCCGCCCGGAAGAGGGCAAAGGGTGAGAGTCAATGGAGACTCCGGGGTCGCAGTCGTCTCTGCACCGGGCCAATCTCGAACGGGTCGTGCGCGCCGTGCGGCTCGCCGGGTCGCTCACGCAGGCGGAGATCGCGAGGACGACGGGCCTGTCGGCCGCGACCGTCTCCAACATCGTCCGGGAGCTCAAGGACGGCGGGACCGTCGAGGTCACGCCCACCTCGGCGGGTGGCAGGCGGGCCCGCAGCGTCTCGCTCAGCGGGGACGCCGGCATCGTCATCGGGGTCGACTTCGGCCACACCCACCTGCGCGTGGCGATCGGCAACCTCGCCCACCAGGTGCTCGCCGAGGAGTCCGAGCCGCTGGACGTCGACGCGTCCGCCGCGCAGGGCTTCGACCGGGCCGAGCAGCTGGTCAGCCGGCTGATCGAGGCCACCGGAGTGGACCGTACGAAGATCGCCGGGGTCGGCCTCGGCGTGCCCGGACCCATCGACGTGGAGTCCGGCACCCTCGGCTCGACGTCGATCCTGCCGGGCTGGACCGGCACCAAGCCCGCGGAGGAGCTGGGGGGCCGCCTCGGGGTGCCCGTGCACGTCGACAACGACGCCAACCTCGGTGCCCTCGGCGAACTGGTCTGGGGCAGCGGCCGGGGCGTCAAGGACCTCGCGTACATCAAGGTCGCGAGCGGCGTCGGCGCCGGGCTCGTGATCAGCGGGCGGATCTACCGGGGGCCGGGCGGCACCGCGGGGGAGATCGGGCACATCACGCTCGACGAGTCGGGCCCGGTCTGCCGCTGCGGCAACCGCGGCTGCCTGGAGACCTTCGCCGCCGCCCGGTACGTGCTGCCGCTGCTGCAGTCCAGCCACGGCACCGACCTGACCATGGAGCGGGTGGTCCAGCTCGCGCGGGACGGCGACCCGGGGTGCCGGCGGGTGATCGCCGACGTGGGCCGGCACATCGGCAGCGGCGTCGCGAACCTCTGCAACCTCCTCAACCCCTCCCGTGTCGTGCTCGGCGGCGACCTCGCGGAGGCCGGCGAGCTCGTGCTCGGTCCCATCCGGGAGTCGGTCGGGCGGTACGCCATCCCCAGCGCGGCGCGGCAGCTGTCCGTCCTGCCGGGGGCGCTCGGCGGGCGGGCCGAGGTGCTGGGGGCGCTGGCCCTCGCGCTCAGCGAGATGGGGGATTCCACCCTTTTGGACGGAAGCCTCCCCGTGCAGGCACCTGCCTTCACTTAGATAACGCATGGCACCGTTGTCATCTCGTTAAGGATTTACTCCTTGACGCTGGTGTGGCGGCCGAGTTGACTTCGAGCCACCTCGGCCGCAACGTCGCGGCCTCGTCAGGGAGGCACCCCAATGAACGCAATGACGCGTCGCGTCGTCATAGGCACCGCAGCGGTTTCGATGGCACTGGCCATGACCGCGTGCGGCAAGGCCGGCGACGACGACGACAAGGGCAGCGGCGGCGACAACAAGACCATCGGTCTGCTGCTCCCCGAGAACAAGACCACGCGTTACGAGACCTTCGACCGCCCCTTCATGCAGGCGAAGATCGAGGAACTCTGCTCGGACTGCAAGGTCAAGTACAACAACGCCGCGCAGGACATCGAGACGCAGAAGAAGCAGTTCGACGCGCTCGTCACCCAGGGCATCAAGGTCATCATCCTGGACGCGGTCGACTACAAGTCGACCAAGTCGTGGGTCAAGCAGGCCGACAAGCAGGGCGTGAAGGTCGTGGCGTACGACCGCCTCGCCGAGGGCCCGCTCGCCGCGTACGTGAGCTACGACAACGAGAAGATCGGCCGCCTGCAGGGCGGGGCCATGGTCAAGGCCCTCGGCTCGAAGGCCAAGGACGCCAACGTTGTCATGCTCAACGGCTCGCCGACCGACCCGAACGCCCCCTTCTTCAAGAAGGGCGCCCACTCGGTGCTCGACAAGAAGGTCAAGAAGATCGCGTACGAGCAGGACATCCCGGACTGGTCGCCGGACGAGGCGAGCCGCAAGATGTCCTCCGCGATCGACAAGCTCGGCAAGGACGGCATCCAGGGCGTCTACGCCGGCAACGACTCGATGGCGGGCGCCGCCATCACCGCCCTCAAGGGGCGCGGCATCAAGGTCCCCGTCGGCGGCCAGGACGCCGAACTCGCGGGCGTGCAGCGCCTGTTGAGCGGCACCCAGGACTACACGATCTACAAGCAGATCAAGCCGGAGGCCGAGACCACCGCCGAGATCGCCGTGCGCCTGCTCCAGGGCAAGGACATCGACGCCCTCGCCGACCGCAAGGTCGACTCGCTCAGCGGCGACTTCAAGGGCATCCCGGCCAAGCTGTACGACGCGCAGGCGATCACCAAGGACCAGGTCGCCGACACGCTCATCAAGGACAAGGTCTACAAGGTCAGCGAGATCTGCACGGCCCAGTACAAGAAGGCCTGCGACGCCGCGGGTATCAAGTAACGCCCGTCCGCGGTAAGCCCGTTCGTACGAAGTGGGGCCCGGTGGCGCGTGAGAGCGCTCCCCGGGCCCGTACGGAAGGGAACCCCGGTACCGGTCCGGTGCCCGCCCCATCACACCGCCCCGCAAACGGGGGGCGGGTGCCGGACTCGCCCGCGGAGCACCGCTCTGCTCATGGAGCACCGCTCACCGGGCACTGTCCTTGCTGCACCACCATCCCCGCCGGTCAGGCGGCGAAGGAGCTGATTCACGTGTCCGCTACGCCCGTGCTGGCGTTGCGCGGGGTCTCCAAGCGGTTCGGCGCCGTCCAGGCGCTCACGGACGTAGACCTCGAAATCCACACCGGTGAGGTGGTCGCCCTCGTCGGCGACAACGGCGCCGGCAAGTCCACGCTCGTCAAGACGATCTCGGGCGTCCACCCGATCGACGACGGCACCATCGAGTGGGAGGGCAAGGGGGTCCGCATCGGGCGCCCGCACGACGCCCAGAACCTCGGCGTCGCCACCGTCTACCAGGACCTCGCGCTCTGCGACAACCTCGACGTGGTGGCCAACCTCTTCCTCGGCAGCGAGCTGAGGACCGCGTCCGTCCTGGACGAGATCAAGATGGAGAAGCGGGCCAAGGAGCTCCTCGACACCCTCTCCATCCGCATCCCCAGCGTCCGCATCCCGGTCGCGGCGCTCTCCGGCGGTCAGCGCCAGGTCGTCGCCATCGCCCGCGCGCTGGTCGGCGACCCCAAGGTCGTCATCCTCGACGAGCCCACCGCCGCCCTCGGCGTCGAGCAGACCGCCCAGGTCCTCGACCTGGTGGAGCGGCTGCGCGAGCGCGGCCACGGCGTGATCCTGATCAGCCACAACATGGCCGACGTGAAGGCCGTCGCCGACCGGGTCGCGGTGCTGCGGCTCGGCCGGAACAACGGCACCTTCTCCGTCGCGGACACCACCAACGAAGAGATCATCGCCGCCATCACCGGCGCCACGGACAACGCCGTGACCCGCCGCTCGGCGCGCTCGGCCTCGGTCACGAAGGAGGACGCGAAGTGAGCGACCTCGCCAAGAACCCGAAGCCCGCCGCGGACGCCCCCGCCACGGACGCGCCCGCCGCGGGCACCGGCACCGTGCCGGCCCAGGCGGAGAAGTCGGCCGCGCCGGTCCCGGCCGTCGACCCCCGGCTGCTCGTCCGCGAGGAGGGCCTGGCCGGCTACTGGACCGAGTTCAAGCGCAAGATGCGCGGCGGCGAGCTCGGCTCGCTGCCCGTGGTCGTGGGCCTGATCATCATCGCGATCGTCTTCCAGCTGAAGAACGAGCACTTCCTGGACGCGAGCAGCCTCGCGAACATCGCGGTCTTCACCTCCGGCCTCGGCATCATGGCCGTCGGCATCGTCTTCGTCCTGCTGCTCGGCGAGATCGACCTGTCGGTCGGTTCCGTGGCCGGCATGGGCGCGGCGGTCTGGGCCGTGCTGAACGTCACGCACGAGATGAACGACTGGCTGTCGGTGCTCATCGCCGTCCTGACCGGCATGGTCATCGGCGCCCTGCACGGCTTCTTCTTCGCCAAGATCGGCGTGCCGGCCTTCGTGGTCACCCTCGCGGGCTTCCTCGGCTGGAGCGGCGTACAGATCTGGCTGATGGGCGGCGAGGGCAGCATCAACACGCCCGAGGGCAGCGTCGTCGAGGACCTCACCGGGCACTTCTTCGCGGAGAAGGGCGCGGCCTACGGTCTCGCGGCCGTCGCGATCATCGCGTACGCGGCCTCCCTGCTGCTCGACAGCAAGCGCCGCAGGGCCGCCGGGCTGCCGTCCCGGCCGGTCAGCGAGATCGTGCTGCGCACGGTCGTCGTGGCCGTCCTCGCGGGCGGCGCGGCGTACGAGCTGAACGAGCCGGTCGGCGCCCGCGGTCTGCCGCTGGCCCTGGTGCTCTTCCTCGCCGTCCTGGTGATCGCGGACTTCGTGGCGCGGCGCACCACCTTCGGCCGCCAGGTCTTCGCGGTCGGCGGCAACGCGGAGGCCGCGCGCCGGGCCGGCATCAACGTCGACCGGGTCCGGATCACCGTCTTCGCCATCTCCGGCATGCTCGCCGCCTTCGGCGGCCTTTTCATCGCCAGCCTCTCGGGCGGTGCCACGAAGAGCCTGGGCGGCGGCAACACGCTGATGATGGTGATCGCCGCGGCGGTCATCGGCGGCACCAGCCTCTTCGGCGGCCGCGGCAAGGTGTGGTCCGCGCTGCTCGGCATGCTCGTGATCCAGTCGATCCAGCAGGGCCTGAACATGCTCGGCATGGCGAGCGAGATCCAGTTCATGATCACGGGTGCGGTGCTGCTCGCGGCGGTGGTCATTGACTCTATTTCGCGGCGGACCCAGAAATCGGCGGGGCGCGCCTAAGGGTGCCCCCCTCGGGCCTGGGGTGGTTCCCCCAGGTCTTGTGACTGCCGGCCGTCCCTGGCTGAGCGCGCAGTTCCCCGCGCCCCTTACGGGGCACGCCGGACCCCGCGTCCCCTTCACGGGGCGCGGGGTTCCGCTGTTCGTGTGACCCGGAAAACGCCTCCCGGACGCCGTCGCCGGTTGCGGAACATTAGACTCGACAGACCCGGCAACGCTCGAACAGCACATCTCAGCTCTACTGCAAGGAGGCACGGGTGCCGCTGCTGACCCGCATCACGGGACCGCGCGATCTTGACCGGCTCACTCCCGAGGAGCTGAACCAGCTGGCCGGAGAGATCCGCGGCTTCCTCGTCGACGCAGTCTCCAAGACCGGCGGCCACCTCGGCCCCAACCTCGGCGTGGTCGAGCTCACCATCGCCCTGCACCGCGTCTTCGAGTCCCCCAGGGACAAGGTCCTCTTCGACACCGGCCACCAGAGCTATGTGCACAAGCTGCTCACCGGCCGCCAGGACTTCGACAGGCTGCGCAGCAAGGGCGGCCTCTCCGGCTACCCCTCGCGCGCCGAGTCCGAGCACGACGTGATCGAGAACAGCCACGCCTCCACGGTCCTCGGCTGGGCCGACGGCCTCGCCAAGGCCAACCAGGTGCGCGGCAAGGACGACCACGTCGTCGCCGTCATCGGGGACGGCGCGCTCACCGGCGGCATGGCCTGGGAGGCGCTGAACAACATCGCCGCCGCCAAGGACCGCCCGATCGTCATCGTCGTCAACGACAACGAGCGCTCCTACGCGCCCACGATCGGCGGCCTCGCCGACCACCTGGCGACCCTGCGCACGACCGACGGCTACGAGCGGTTCCTGGCCCGCGGGAAGGACCTCCTGGAGCGCACGCCGGTCGTCGGCAAGCCGCTCTACGAGACCCTGCACGGCGCCAAGAAGGGCCTCAAGGACTTCATCGCCCCCCAGGGCATGTTCGAGGACCTCGGACTGAAGTACGTCGGCCCGATCGACGGCCACGACGTCGAGGCCCTGGAGTCCGCCCTGCAGCGTGCCAAGCGCTTCGGCGGCCCGGTCATCGTGCACTGCATCACCGAGAAGGGCCGCGGCTACAAGCCCGCCCTGGAGGACGAGGCCGACCACTTCCACGCCGTCGGCGTCATCCACCCCGACACGGGCCTGCCCATTGCCGCCTCCGGCATGGACTGGACGTCCGTCTTCGGCGAGGAGATGGTCGAGCTCGGCCGGGAGCGCGAGGACATCGTCGCCATCACGGCCGCCATGCTCCAGCCGGTCGGCCTGAAGAAGTTCGCCGAGGAGTTCCCCGACCGGGTCTACGACGTCGGTATCGCCGAGCAGCACGCGGCGGTCTCCGCGGCGGGCCTGGCCAGCGGTGGACTGCACCCCGTCTTCGCGGTCTACGCGACCTTCCTCAACCGCGCCTTCGACCAGCTCCTGATGGACGTGGCGCTGCACAAGTGCGGCGTCACCTTCGTCCTGGACCGCGCCGGCGTCACCGGCACGGACGGCGCCTCGCACAACGGCATGTGGGACATGTCGATCCTGCAGTGCGTGCCGACCCTCCGGATCGCCGCGCCGCGCGACGCCGACCAGGTCCGCATGCAGCTGCGCGAGGCCGTCGAGGTCGACGACGCGCCGACCGTGGTGCGCTACTCCAAGGGCGCGGTCGGCCCGGCGGTCAAGGCCGTCGGCAAGGTCGGTTCGATGGACGTGCTGCGCGAGGCGTCCGCCGACAAGCCGGACGTGCTGCTGGTCTCCGTGGGCGCGCTCGCGCCGATGTGCCTGGAGATCGCCGGCCTGCTCGACAAGCAGGGCATCACCACGACCGTCGTCGACCCGCGCTGGGTCAAGCCGGTCGACGAGGCGATGGCCCCGCTCGCCGAGAAGCACCGCGTCGTCGTCACCGTCGAGGACAACTCCCGCGCGGGCGGCGTCGGTTCGGCCATCGCCCAGGCGCTGCGCGACGCCGGCGTCGACGTCCCGCTGCGCGACTTCGGCATCCCGCCGCGCTTCCTCGACCACGCATCGCGCAAGGAGATCATGGCGGAGATCGGGCTGACCGCCCCGGACATCGCCCGGCAGGTCACCGGCCTGGTCGCCAAGCTCGACGGCAAGTACGAGCGGAACACCGCCGCCGCGGTCGACTCGGTGGAGCCCGCCCGCGACTGACGTCAACGCGCACCGCCGAAGGGCCGGTTCCAGCACCCTGTACGGGTGGTGGAACCGGCCCATTCGCGTGAATCGGCCCGCGCCGGGGCTTTCGGGGTACTCGGTCTCTCGATCATGTCGGGGACGACCAAGCGTGGAGGTACGCCCGTGAGCAACACCCTCTTCAGGACGAAGAGCGTAGAGCAGTCCATCCAGGACACCGAGGAACCGGAGCACGCGCTCAAGAAGTCGCTGTCCGCCCTCGACCTCACGGTCTTCGGCGTCGGCGTCATCATCGGTACCGGAATCTTCGTACTGACCGGAAAAATCGCCAAGGAGACGGCCGGGCCCTCGGTGGCCCTGGCCTTCGTCGTCGCCGGACTCGTCTGCGCCCTCGCGGCGCTCTGCTACGCCGAGTTCGCCTCGACCGTGCCGGTCGCCGGGTCCGCGTACACCTTCTCGTACGCCTCGCTCGGCGAGTTCCCGGCCTGGATCATCGGCTGGGACCTGGTCCTCGAGCTCGCGCTCGGCTGCGCGGTGGTGGCGGTCGGCTGGTCCGGCTACCTCCGCTCGCTCCTCGACACCGCGGGCGTGCACCTGCCGCAGGCGCTGAGCGGCACGCACGAGGGGAAGTTCGGCTTCGACCTGCTGGCCGCGGTGCTCGTGCTGATCCTGACCGGCATCCTCGTCGCCGGGATGAAGCTGTCCTCGCGGGTCACCAACGTCATCGTCGCGGTCAAGGTCACCGTGGTCGTCCTCGTCATCATCGTGGGCGCCTTCTTCATCACCGGCTCCAACTACGACCCGTTCGTCCCGCCGAGCAAGCAGGTCGAGGGCGGCGGCGGCATCACCGCGCCGCTGGTCCAGCTGATCTTCGGGTTCACCCCGGGTGACTTCGGCGTGATGGGCATCTTCACCGCGGCGGCCGTCGTGTTCTTCGCCTTCATCGGCTTCGACATCGTCGCGACCGCCGCCGAGGAGACCCGCAACCCGCAGCGCGACGTGCCCCGCGGCATCCTCGGCTCGCTGCTCATCTGCACGGTCCTGTACGTCGCGGTCTCCGTCGTGGTGACCGGCATGCAGAAGTACAGCGAGCTCTCCACGGACGCGCCGCTCGCGGACGCCTTCAAGGCCGTCGGGCACCCGTTCTGGGCGGGCGTGATCAGCTTCGGCGCCGCCGTCGGCCTCACCTCCGTCTGCATGATCCTGCTGCTCGGCCAGACCCGGGTCTTCTTCGCGATGAGCCGTGACGGGCTGCTGCCGAAGACCTTCTCCAAGGTCCACCCCAAGTTCGGCACGCCGTACCGCTCGACGCTCCTGCTCGGCGCGATCGTGGCGGTCGTCGCGGGCTTCACCTCCATCGACGAGCTGGCCGAACTGGTCAACATCGGCACGCTGTTCGCCTTCGTCGTCGTCGCCCTCGGCGTCATCCTGCTCCGCAGGCAGCGCCCCGACCTGCCGCGCGCCTTCCGTACCCCGCTGGTGCCGTTCGTGCCGATCCTCTCGGTGCTCGCGTCGCTGTGGCTGATGCTGAACCTGCCGGCCGAGACCTGGCTGCGGTTCGGCGTCTGGATGGTGCTCGGCGTCGTCATCTACTTCGCGTACGGGCGTTCGCACAGCCGGCTGCACGTCCGTGACCGGCACGCCGACGACGCACGGTAGTCACCCGCCGTTCGGCAGGCATTACGCTCCGGCCCCGTATGTCCCGATCCGTCGGGGCGTGCGGGGCCGTTAGCGTGCCGGTATGCTCGCCCCGCCCTCCGTGTCACCACGCTCCGTGCCCGCCCTCCGGGTGCCGGGCCCGCGTACCGAGCCCGCCCCCGGAAGGGGAGCCCGGGCCGCGTACTGGGCACGTCTGCTCCCGCTGCTCGCCGCCCTGGCGTGCGTGACGCGGCTGCCCTCCTTCCGGTGGCCGCTGTGGAGCCCGGACGAGGGCTATCTCGCCGTCCAGGCACGGATGTTGGCGGACGGCGGCGAGCTCTACGAGACGGTCGTCGACCGCAAGCCGCCGCTCGTCCCCTGGCTGTACGCGGGCGCGTTCGCGCTCTTCGGCGACGACTCCCTGCTGCCCCTGAAGCTCCTCGCCCTCGCCGCGCAGCTCCTCACGGCGGTGCTCCTGGTCTCGCTGGCCCGGCGCCGCTGGGGGGACGGCGCCGGCCGCACGGCGGGGGTGCTGTATCTGCTGATCTCCGTGGGCCTCAACCCGGAGGACGCCCAGGCGGCCACCTTCGAGGTCTTCATGCTGCCGTGCACGGCGGCCGCCATGTGGTGCGCGGACCGCCGCAGATGGGTCACCGCGGGCGCCGCCGTGGCCTGCGCCTTCCTGGCCAAGCAGACCGGCGGGGCGGTACTGCTGCCGGTCGGCTGGCTGCTGTGGCACGGCGGGGCGGACCGGCGGGGCGCCGGGCGCCTCACGGCAGGCCTCGTGTCGCCGGTGCTGGCCGCCGCACTCCTGACGACGCCCGCCGGGTTCCTGTTCTGGACGGTCACGGGCTCCGGCGCGTACGCCTCCTTCACCGGCTCCGAACTCCACGTCCTGGCCCGCGGGTTGGCCAACGCGGCGCTCCTCGCGGCGGCCTGCGCGGGCATCCTTCCACCGGTCGTACGGGTGCTGCGCATCGCCCGCACCGGCGCGGCGGAGCTGTGGCTCTGGCTGGCCTCCTCGGTGGCCGCGGTCCTGCTCGGCTTCCACTTCTTCGGCCACTACTACCTCCAACTCATGCCGCCCCTGGCCCTGTTGGGCGCGGCTGCGCTCCAGATCCTGCCGCGCGAGCGGACGGTGCGGGCCCTCGTCACCTCCGGGTGCGCGTGCGCCGTGTTCCTCGCCTGGGGGCTGCTCGCGCCGCGCCCCGAACTGGCGCACGCCACCCGCCTGGCGCAGGCGGTCAGGGCCGACACCGGCCCGCGCGACCGGGTGCTGTTCTGGGGGATACATCCGGAGGCGTACTGGCTGGCCGGCCGCGCCCCCGCGAGCCGCTACCTCACGGCCGGGCTGCTCACCAACTACAGCGGGGGCAGGGACGGGCCCCAGGTGGGCGAGAAGTACGCGGTCGAGGGCGCCTGGCCGGTCTTCCGCCAGGAACTGCGGCGCACCCCGCCGGCGGTCGTGGTCGACGACTCCCGGGGCAAGCCGTTCGGTCCGGACCGGGTGCCGTCGCTGCGACGGATCCTCTCGGTGGGGTACGCGCCGGTGGCGCGGGTGGAGGGGGCGGTGGTGTACGTGCGGGTGGGGCGGTGAGGGGCGGGGCGGTGCGGCTGCGGGGGCGCGCTACGAACGGGGCCGGGTGTGCCGGTTCCACCCGCGCGTGACCTCGGCCAGCTCGCCCACCACCTCCCGTGCGTGCCCGGCGTCCTCGCGGATCCGGGGCCCGAACTCGACGTGCAGGAACGGCACATCGCGCGCCGACGCGGCCCGTCCCTGCATGTTGGAGCGGCCCGCGAGCGGGCAGGACCTGGCCCAGGCGCGGCAGACGTCCCAGCCCCGCCCGCGCAGGGCGTCGGCGAGGGCGCGGCCCTCGGTGACGGCCTCCCGGCCGCGGCCGGTGGAGGCGACGACGTCGTGCCGCGGCGCCGAGTCGTCGGCCATTCCGTGGAGTTGGACGCCGGGCAGGCCGCGCCGGAGAAGTTCGTCGCAGACGGCGTGGAACACGGTGTCCCTGCGGTGGGCGACGTCCGCCTCGTCCCCGCGTCCGGCGTCGCGGTGCGCGCCCGCGAGCACGAGCACGCCGCCGGGGGAGCGGCGCATCAACTCCGCGCCGAGCCGTTCGGTGTTCCGGTCGGCCACCGGGTGCGGGACCTGCACGGACCAGCGGACCGGGGCGTCGAGGTCGAGGTAGACGCGGCCCCAGCCACGCGGTGCCGCGCCGTCCTCGGAGCGGTCGGCGATCTCCGCGTACCGCCGCCCCGTGCCCTTGTCGGTGACCGTGCGCACCGCGAGATCCACGTCCGCCAGGCGCCGTTCGGCCTGCGGGCGGCGGTGGTCGAGGAGCAGCGCGACGCCCTCGGCGACGGTGTCCCGGTCGGTGCGCGAGGGGTGGCGGTACCCGCTGTCCTCGTGGAACCCGTCGGTGTACGAGGTGATCATTTCGGTGAGGTCCTCGCCGTCCTGACCCTCCGTACCGTTCTCGCCGCCGCCGGGCTTCGAGGGGGCGTGGCTCTCTTCGCGCCCGGACTCGTCGTCGTCCGGGGAGGAGCCCGCGCCGCACTGCGCGAGGCTGAGAACGGCTGCGGTGACCAGGCCGAGAACGCGGGCCTTCCGTGCGATCGCTTGCGGCCGGGTGCGGGAGATCTTCATGGTTGTATAAAGATAGCCCTGTGATGACACGTCCCCTTCGCAGGCATCTCGTGACCTGTGCAGCCTCCTCGCTCCTGCTGGCCGGCACCGCCTGCGGCCCCTTCGGCGGCGACGACAAGCCCGCAGCCGACGGCCCCTCGTTCACCGTCGCCGCCGCGGGCGACATCCTCATCCACCCCCAGCTGACCGAACAGGCGCGCAAGGACGCCAAGAAGACGGGCCAGGGGGAGAAGGGCCTGGACTTCCGGCCGATGATGGCGGGCGTCAAGCCGGTCATCAGCAAGGCCGACCTGGGCATCTGCCACTTCGAGCCGGTGGTCGGCAAGCCCGGCGGACCGTTCCGGAGCTACCCCGACTTCCTCGTCCCGCCCCAGATCGCCACGGCGGTCAAGGACGTCGGCTACGACCAGTGCTCGACGGTGTCCAACCACACGCTCGACCACGGCCCCGCCGGGGTCACCCGCACCCTGGACACGCTGGACGAGGCGGGCCTGCGGCACACCGGTTCGGCGCGCAGCGCGGCCGAGGCGGCGAAGCCGCTGATCACCGAGGTGAAGGGCGTGAAGGTGGCGCAGATCGCCTTCGCCTTCGGGTTCAACGGTCGCGAGGTCCCCAGGGACAAGCCGTGGATCGCCAACCAGAACGACTTCGACGCGATCGCCGCCGCCGAGAAGAAGGCGCGCGCGGCGGGCGCCGAGGTGGTGATCCTCAGCATCCACTGGGGCCGTGAGAACCAGCCCAACGCCAGCGGCCCGCAGCTGAAGCTGGCCCGCAGGATCGCTCGGGAGACCGGCATCAACCTGGTCATCGGCCACCACGCGCACGTCGTCCAGCCGATGGAGAAGGTCGACGGCACCTGGATCGCGTACGGGCTCGGCAACCAGATCGCCCGGCACGACGTGCCCAACGGACTGACCGAGGAAGGCGTCATCGGCTGGTTCGAGTTCGTCAAGCGCGGCGGGAAGTGGGACGTCGACGCCAAGTACGTCCCCACGTTCGTGGACATCCCGCCGGACCCCGACGAGACCGGCGCCCTGCCGAAGAACGCGGTCGAGGACCACCGGCTCGTCGATGTCGCCACCGCGCTGCGGGACGACGAGGACCTCAGTGAGCAGCAGCGCTCCCGCTACCGGCTCGCCTTCGAGCGCACCCAGGGCACGCTGCTGAACCGGGGCGCGAGCCAGGACGGGCTCGTACCGCTCCAGGGGCTGCCCGACTGAGCCCGACCGGGCCCGGCCGAGTAAAAGTGGAACGATCATGGTCGTTTTTTGGCCCAAACACCTTCTTGACGCGATCTAGCTCACATTTGCGGCCGCTCGTACATCCCTCCCGGCGTGACGCGGGTCAGACCTCTCCGGAACGCATCACTTTGCGTGTTCGACCCCCCGCGTCACTCCAGGAGAGGAGCCTCCCTTGGCCGCTTCGCGTTCGAAGCGGCGGCACAAGGTCCGCCGAAGGACCGACATGTCACTGCTGGGCGGCATACGCCCGCCCATCGCAGTGCTGTCGGTCCTGCTCCTCGCCCTCGCGGGCATCACCGCGCTGTCGCTCGGCAGGGTCGGCCAGGAAGCCGTACCCAAAGCCGTCAAGTCGTCCCAGCAGCACTTCGCCGAGGACGGCGCCATCGCGCTGCGCGCCTCCATCGACGAGTCCGTCACCGACCTGACCCGGACCGCCGAGCTCTTCAGCGCCGGCGACCCGGTGCCCGCCGACGCCGTCCTCGACAAGACCGGCAGCGTCTACCAGAAGTGGATGGGCACGGCGGTCGTCGAGATCACCTCGGGCAAGCTGCTCGCCGCCCGCGGCGAGAACCTCCCGCTGACCGCCGTCGACCGCGGCGAGCTGGCCGGCAAGGACGGTCTCGCCCCGCGCATGGTGCGCCTGGAGAACGGCGAGACCCGCCTGCTCTCCTTCGCCCTGCTCACCTGGAAGGGCCAGCCGCAGCAGCTCCTGATCGCCTCCAGCAGCCTGCGCTTCCCCGGCATCAGCCTCGGCAAGTTCCGCTCCATCGCCGTCGTCGGCCAGGACGGCGAGGTCCTGAGCACCGACGGCATCCCCGAGCCCGAACAGGTCCTCACCGACCTCCAGCGCGACGAGGTCAAGCAGTCCAACAAGCAGCTCAAGTCGTTCGCCGAGGCGGCCGCCAAGAAGACCAGGGGCCATCCGCTGATGTCCAAGGAGCCCGGCTCCGGCGGCTTCCTCGGCATCAGCGGCCACCTCACCGGCGAGCGCTACCTCGGTGAGCGCGCCGTCGCCGGGTACGCGAACATGGCGGGCCCCGAGCCGGGCGAGTCCACCGTGGCCACCCGGCTCGGCCTGACCGTCGTCGCCATGGTCCCGGTCGCCGAGGACCCGACGGCCAAGAGCGACTCCGCCTTCGGGCTGATCGCGGCCGGGGCCCTGCTGCTGATCGGCGGACTCACCGTATTCGTGCTCCTGCGGACCGTGCAGCGACCGCTGATCCAGCTCTTCCTGGAGGGCCGCCGTCTCACCCGCGGCGACGTCGACCGGCCGGTCTCCGTGCCGCGGCACGGCGAGGCCGCCCGCATCGGCACCGCCCTGGAACGGCTGCGCCGCCAGCTCACCGGCGAACCCGCCGCCCCCGAGGACAGGACCCGGCGCCGCAGGTTCGGCACCCGCACCCTGATCGCCGTCTGCGCCGTGCTGCTGCTCGCCTGGTCCGCGCCGCTGCTGCTGTTGCTCAACAGGGCGGGCGACACCGTCGTCATCCCGCAGCAGATGGTCAACGACCAGCGCGAGCGCACCGACACCCTCACCGACCGGGTCCGCCGCGCCCTCAACGAGGGCCAGGCCGACCTCACCTCGGTCGCCACCCTGATGGGGGACCGCACCGAACCCTCGGACATGGCCAAGGTCCTGGAGAGCACCCTGAACCAGCACGGGCGCTACCAGTCCCTGTACGTGCTCGACGCCGACGGCAAGATCCTCGCCGAGGCGGGCCACGACCCCCGCAGCCCCTCGGGCAAGGGACCCTCAACCAAGCCCATCCGCGTCATCGACGAGGGCGGCAAGGAACCGGTGATCATCGGTACGGCCGAGGTGCCGGGCCTGGAAGGAGCCGCCGTCGTCGGCGAGTTCCGCATCGACTTCCTCAACTCCCTGCTCAAGCGGCCCGGCCTCGGTGAGGTCCGCGTCGTCGACGACAAGCGCCGGGTGATCGGCGCCAACACCGGCTACCGCGAGTTCGAGAGCCTGCCGGGGGGCCGTCTCAACGCCCTCGCCGAGGGCACCGGGCAGAAGGTCGGGCTCAGCCCCCGCCCGAGCGGCGTCCTCTACCGCGACGGCGACGACATCCAGATCGCCGCCGCGGCCCCGTTCGTCGGCGGCGGCGCGGCCGGCGCGCTGGGCTGGACCGTCGTCAGCTGGCAGCCCGCCTCCGGGCTCGCCATCCCCGCCTACAGCTACCAGAACCGCACGGTCCTCGCCGGTCTGCTCGGCATCACCGCGGCGGCGGCCTGCCTCGGCTGGCTGCACATCGTCGTCGTACGGCCGCTGCGCCACCTCGCCGACCAGGCGGAGGCGCTCGCCGACGGGGACCGCCGCACCGTCCTGTACCCGCGTCACCACGACGAGGTCGGCGCCGTCACCCGCAGCCTCGAACTCATCAGGCAGCAGCTGCCGACGGGCACGCAGCGCAAGCGGGACGGCGTCACGGCCGGCCTCGCCGGAAGGAACTGAACCCCGTGCTCTTCCTCTACACCGTGCTCGTGGTGTGCTGCGCGATCCTGCTGGCCGCCGGCGTCGTCGAACAGCGGCGGCACTTCGCCAGTCTGGAGCACATCCCCACCCGGGTCCTCGTCAACGGCATCCGCGGCAAGTCCTCCATCACCCGGCTGTGCGCGGGCGCCCTGCGCGGCGGCGGGCTCACCACGGTCGCCAAGACCACCGGCACCGCGGCCCGGTTCATCCACCCCGACGCCACCGAGGAGCCCGTCTACCGCAAGTTCGGCATCGCCAACGTCGTCGAGCAGATCGGCATCGTGCGGCGCGCCGCCACCTACGACCCGGACGCCCTGGTCATCGAGTGCATGGCGGTCATGCCGGCACTCCAGGAGATCAACCAGTCCAAGCTGATCCGCTCCACCATCGGCGTGCTCTGCAACGTCCGCGAGGACCACCTCGCCGAGATGGGCCCGACCCTCGACGACGTGGCGCGCTCGCTCTCCCGTTCCATGCCGGAGGGCGGCATCTGCGTCACCGCCGAGCAGGACCGCTTCGACATCCTCAAGGAGGAGGCCGACGCGCGGAACTGCGAGCTCATCTACGCCGACCCGGAGACGGTGACCGACGACGAGCTGCGCGGCTTCAGCTGGTTCACCTTCAAGGAGAACGTGGCGATCGCGCTCAAGGTCGCCGAGCTCGTCGGCGTCGGCCGCGAGGTCGCCCTCCAGGGCATGTACGACGCGCCGCCGGACCCCGGTGTCCTCTCCGTCGAGCGGTACGCCACCGAGGACGGCAAGAAGCTCCGCTTCGCCAACGTCTTCGCGGCCAACGACCCCGAGTCGACGCTGATGAACATCAACCAGCTGCTCGACCTCGGCGCCATCCACCGCCCGCTCCACGTGGTCATCAACTGCCGCCCCGACCGCGTCGAGCGCAACGGCCAGATGGGCGAGATCATCCCCGACCTCCGGCCGGAGAAGGTCTTCGTCATCGGCCACCCGGCCAAGTCCGCCATCGACGCCATCCCCGCCGACTGGCGCTCGCGCGCCGTCGACCTCGGCGGCGACCGGCGCGACCCCGAGGAGTTCATGCGCGACATGCTGGCGCAGCTCGGCGCCGACTCCTCGCTCGTCGCGATCGGCAACATCCACGGCCAGGGCGAGCTGCTCCTGGAGCACCTCGCCGAACTGCCGCCGGACGAGAGCGAGGAGCAGGCGGCCGAGGAGCCCGCCCCGTTCTACGAGCCGCACGTCGACCCGTACCAGCACTACCCGGAGGCGTACGAGACGCGGTACGCGCCGGCCCACACCCAGCCGATCCCCGTGGTCCAGCAGCCGTACGAGTACCAGCAGTACGAGCACCAGCAGCACCATGAGCAGCAGTACCAGGAGCAGCAGTACGAGCCGTACCAGCAGTACGAGCCGTACCAACAGCACCAGCAGTACGTGTCCCACGAGGGCCACGCGCCCCAGGAACCGCACCCCCAGCCCCCCGCGCCCCGCGGCCTGTTCGAGCCGCGCGTACCGCCCGTACCGCCCGCCGCAGACGACACCCCGCAGTGGCACAGCCCAGGAGAGCCCCGTTGATTCCCTCCGTCCTCACTCCTGAGATCGCCGCGGTCGGCATCGCGCTCGGGCTGCTCTTCTCCCTGGTCTGTTATCTGACGACCAACCTCTCGCCCGGCGGCATGATCACGCCGGGCTGGCTCGCGCTGACCCTCGTCGAGGACCTCCAGCGCGCCGCCATGGTCGTGGGCGTCACCGTCCTCACCTACCTCTGCACGCTCCTGATGCAGCGTTTCGTGATCCTCTACGGCAAGCGCCTGTTCGCCGCGGTCGTGCTGACCGGTGTGGTGCTCCAGGCCACCGTGATGATCGTGCTCTCGCTCGAGTTCCCGCTGATGTACAGCAACCAGACCCTCGGCTTCATCGTCCCGGGCCTGATCGCCTACCAGCTGGTCCGCCAGCCCAAGGGCCCCACCCTGCTCGCCACGGGCTCGGTGACCCTCATGGCCTACGTCGTCCTCACCGCCGGGATCCTCCTCGGCTTCATGCCGTCCGCCTGATTCGCAGGAGCCATTCATGCCGCCCAAGAAGAAGCGTCCCGTCGTGCACGCGGCGACCGTGCTCGCCCTGCTGGCGGGCAGCGCCTACCTGACCGTGGAACTGCGCAAGGACGAGGAGGCCAAGGCGCCGAAGGTGCAGGCCGTCACCGACACCCCCGGGCTGCACAGCAGCACCGGGCAGAGCGGCGGGAAGCAGAAGTGGGAGCGCCTGAAGGGCCCCGACCGCTCCGTGCTGCGCACCGAGAGCGGCAAGGTCCTCGCCACGTTCACCGACGGCGCCCGCACCGCGACCCTGACCGGCCCGAGCCGCACCTTCTCCGAGCCCGCCAACACCAAGTCCCGGGTCGTGACCAACGACTGGGTGCGGCTGATGCCGGAGAACTGGCGCGAGGGCGCGGAGAAGGAGAAGTGGTTCAAGGACTGGTACAAGGAGTTCTCCGGCAGCGAGGAGGACGACATCTTCGCGATGGCCTTCCAGTACATCGAGGGCGCTCCGACCAAGAAGGACGACGAGGGCATCGCCTACGCCGGCGACGCCAACTTCGGCCCGCTCAACCCCGAAGGCAGCTCGGGCAACGACCTGCGCCTGGAGCAGTCCGACTTCTTCGACTACCTCGGCATCCCGTACACCTTCCGCAACGGCACGACCATGCAGCCGGAGAAGGCCCGGGCCCGGTCCATGGACTGCTCCGGCTTCGTCCGCACCGTCTTCGGCTACCGCGCCCGCTACCCCCTGATGGCCAACGACCAGGCGGGCGACGGCCTGCCCCGCACCGCCAACGGCATGGCGCGCGGCAAGGCGGGCACGGACGTCATCCCGCTCAAGGGGATCAGCACGGCCGACCGCCCCAAGTCGATCGACGTGGTGCAACCCGGCGACCTGCTCTTCTTCAAGCTCGACGCCCGCACCAAGCAGCGCCTCGACCACGTCGGCATCTTCCTCGGCCACGACGCGGACGGCCACAAGATCTTCATCTCCAGCCGCGAGGAGGTCAACGGGCCGACGATCGGCGACAAGGGCGGCACGTCGCGCCTGGACGGCAACGGCTACTACGCCTCCACGCTGCGCAGCGCGAAGCGACTTTAGCGCTTCGCCGGGCGGGCGGTTCACCGGCTGCGGGCCGGTGGGGGCCGGTCGCGCAGTTCCCCGCGCCCCTCACGGGGCGCGGACCGCCCTTGGGCCCGTGCATTCTGCGCCCACCTCACCGACCCTGCGGCGCAGCTCGCGGTCGGCCGTGACCACCACGCACGGCCGGCCCGCCGCCCCTGCCGCCACCTCCACGATGCGGTCGTCACCGCTGCCGGAGGCGCTCTCCACCCGTACGCCGGGCACCGACTCCACATCCCGGGCCGCCCCCTCGACGACGAGCACCAGGTCCACCGGGCCCGGGTGTCCGGGCAGCCCGTCCGCGGCGTACGGGACGAGCGAGTCCCGCAGCCGCTCGGCCGCCCCGCGGCGGTCCTTCCACCAGCCGTCGGGCACGGATCCGACGACGTTCGCTGCATCGACGACGACGAGAGTTCTCATGCGGCAAACGTAAACTAATAGGCAAAACGCTGTGCGTCCGTGACCGTGGGCGTGATCGTGGAAGGGGAGGCGCCGAACCATGCCGTCGAGGTCCACCAGCACCGGTGCCCCGGACACCGCCCGCTGGCTGCTGCGCGGCCGGGACGGCCGGCTGGCCGCCTACGCCCGGGCCGGGGGAGGGCTGCTGCGCTGGACGGAGGAGCGGCCCGGCGGCCCCGGCTGGAGCGGCCCCGACTTCTTCGAGGCGCCCGACCTGACCTGTCTCACCCTCGCCCAGGGCGACGACGGGTACGTGCACTTCCTGGGCCGCAGGGAGCGGCGGGAGGCGGCGGGGGAGCCCGTCGTCGAGATCATGCACTCCATCCAGTACCAGTCGGGCCGGCCGCTCATGGACTGGCGCTCGCTCGGCAACCCGCACACCAAGCGCCTCGACCGCGCCCCGTCGCTCGGCGCCCCCGCCGCCGCGGTGGACGCCGCCGGCACCGTCCACGTCTTCGTGCGGGACGCGATCGGCAGCGTCCGGACGCGCCGCGAGGGCAAGGGCGGCAAGTGGGAGGGGTGGAAGGACCTCAAGGTCCGCGACACCCTGGACGGCATCGCCGCGCTCGCCACGTCGACGGGCCGCGTGGAGCTCCTCGCCCCGTCCGGCAAGGCCACCCTGCGCTGGGCCCAGCAGAGCCAGGGCGGCGAGCTGGAGCGCGCCGCCGACGTCCCCCTGGCCCCGGTCCCCGGCTCCGGCACCGTCCTGGAGACCGGCCCCGACCGCCTCACGTACTACGCGGCCGACGCCCTCGGCGACGGCGTCCTCGCCCACCGCCCGGCGGACGGCGGCGCCGCGGTGCCGCTCGGCGGCGCGCCCGGCACCGGCCCCACGGCGGCCGTGCGGACCACCGTCGACGGCCACGACTGCACCGTCCTCGCGCACCGCACGGCCGGCGGGCGCCCGGCGCTCGCGGCGTTCCCCACGGAGGACGAGGGGGCGGGCCTGTGGTGGGCCGAGACCGGCGAACCGTGCCTGGGCGCCCCGTCGTTGGCGCTCGACGCGCGCGGCCGGGTGGTCATGGCGGCGATCGGCCTCGACGGCACGCTGCGCCTCGCCCGCCAGAAGACGGAGCCGGGCCTGGCGCTGGAGGCGTGGACCCGGGTGTGACCAGACGGCAGTGGGCCGTACGGGACAACTCCCGTACGGCCCACTGCCGTTGAGGCGTGCGGCGCAGGTTACGCCGGGACGCTCGCCACGCCCGGCGCCAGGAAACGCTTGCCGTTGACGCGCTCGCTGACGCCCTCACGGTCCAGGTACGGCGTGATGCCGCCCAGGTGGAAGGGCCAGCCCGCGCCGGTGATCAGGCAGAGGTCGATGTCCTGTGCCTCGGCGACGACACCCTCGTCGAGCATGAGCCCGATCTCCTGCGCCACCGCGTCGAGCACGCGGTCGCGGACCTGCTCCTCGGTCAGGACGGAGTCGCCCTGCTTGAGGAGCGCGGCGACCTCGGGGTCGAGCTCCGGCTTGCCGCTGTCGTACACGTAGAAGCCACGCTTGCCCGCCTTGACGACGGCCGCGAGATTCGGCGAGACGGTGAAGCGGTCGGGGAAGGACCGGTTGAGGGTCTCCGAGACGTGCAGACCGATGGCCGGGCCGACCAGCTCCAGCAGGACCAGCGGCGACATCGGCAGACCGAGCGGCTCGACGGCCTTCTCGGCGACGGCGACCGGGGTGCCCTCGTCGATGACGTTCTGGATCTCGCCCATGAAGCGGGTGAGGATGCGGTTCACGACGAACGCCGGGGCGTCCTTCACCAGCACCGCGGTCTTCTTCAGCTTCTTGGCGACACCGAAGGCCGTGGCCAGCGACGCGTCGTCGGTCCGCTCGCCGCGCACGATCTCCAGGAGCGGCAGGATCGCGACCGGGTTGAAGAAGTGGAAGCCGACGACCCGCTCGGGGTGCTTCAGCTTCGACGCCATCTCGGACACCGAGAGCGAGGAGGTGTTCGTCGCGAGGATCGCGTGCGCCGGGGCGACCGCCTCGACCTCGGCGAACACCTGCTGCTTGACGCCGATCTCCTCGAAGACCGCCTCGATGATGAAGTCGGCGTCGGAGAAGCCCTCGGCCTTGTCCAGGACACCGGAGACCAGCGCCTTGAGACGGTTGGCCTTGTCCTGGTTGATCCGGCCCTTGAGGAGCAGCTTGTCGATCTCCTCGTGGACGTAGCCCACGCCCTTGTCGACGCGCTCCTGGTCGATGTCGGTCAGCACGACCGGCACCTCCAGGCGGCGCAGGAAGAGCAGGGCCAGCTGCGAGGCCATCAGACCGGCGCCGACGACGCCGACCTTGGTGACCGGGCGCGCCAGGTTCTTGTCCGGGGCGCCGGCGGGGCGCTTGGCGCGCTTCTGCACCAGGTTGAACGAGTAGATGCCCGCGCGCAGTTCACCGCCCATGATGAGGTCGGCGAGCGCGACGTCCTCGGCGTCGAAGCCCTGCTGCAGGTCGCCGTCCTTGGCGGCCGCGATGATCTCCAGGGCGCGGTAGGCGGCCGGGGCGGCGCCGTGCACCTTGGAGTCCGCGATGGCACGGCCGCGCGCCACGGCGGCGTCCCAGCCCTCGCCGCGGTCGATCTCGGGGCGCTCCACCGTGACCGAGCCGTTCAGGACGGAGGCCGTCCAGATCAGCGACTGCTCCAGGAAGTCCGCGCCCTCGAAGAGCGCGTCGGCGATGCCGAGCTCGAAGACCTGCTTGCCCTTGAGCTGACGGTTCTGGTTGAGCGAGTTCTCGATGATGACCGAGACGGCCTTGTCGGCGCCGATCAGGTTCGGCAGCAGCGCGCAGCCGCCCCAGCCGGGGACCAGGCCGAGGAAGACCTCGGGCAGCGAGAACGCGGGCAGCGCCTTGGAGACGGTGCGGTAGGAGCAGTGCAGACCGACCTCGACGCCACCGCCCATCGCCGCGCCGTTGTAGTACGCGAAGGTCGGCACGGCGAGGCCGGAGAGGCGCTTGAAGACCTCATGGCCGCCCTTGCCGATGGCCAGCGCGTCCTCGTGGTGCTTCAGCAGCTCGACGCCCTTGAGGTCGGCGCCGACGGCGAAGATGAACGGCTTGCCGGTGATCCCGACGCCGACGATCGTGCCCTCGGAGGCCTCCTTCTCGACCTGGTCGATCGCGGCGTTGAGGTTCGCCAGCGAGCCGGGCCCGAAGGTGGTCGGCTTGGTGTGGTCGAAGCCGTTGTCCAGGGTGATGAGGGCGAAGCGGCCCGCACCGTGGGGGAGGTCGAGGTGGCGTACGTGCGCCTGCGTGACGACCTCGTCCGGGAACAGCTCGGCCGCACCCTTCAGAAGCTCAGCGGTGGTGGTGCTCACTTGTCGCCTCCGGCGTCCTTGTGGTTCGGGTTCTCCCAGATGACCGTGGCGCCCATGCCGAAGCCGACACACATGGTCGTGAGGCCGTAGCGGACCTCCGGCTGCTCCTCGAACTGCCGCGCCAGCTGCGTCATCAGGCGCACGCCCGAGGAGGCGAGCGGGTGGCCGAACGCGATGGCGCCGCCGTACTGGTTGACGCGCGCGTCGTCGTCGGCGATGCCGTAGTGCTCCAGGAAGGCGAGCACCTGCACGGCGAAGGCCTCGTTGATCTCGAAGAGACCGATGTCGGAGATGGCCAGGCCCGCCTTGGCGAGCGCCTTCTCCGTGGCCGGGATCGGGCCGTAGCCCATGACCTCCGGCTCGACACCCGCGAAGGAGTACGACACGAGCCGCATCTTGACCGGCAGGCCGTTCTCCCGCGCGAACTCCTCGGAGGCGATGAGGGAGGCGGTGGCGCCGTCGTTGAGACCGGCGGCGTTGCCCGCGGTGACGCGGCCGTGGGTACGGAACGGCGTCTTCAGCCCGGCGAGGCTCTCCAGGGTGGTGCCCGGACGCATCGGCTCGTCGGCGGTGGCGAGGCCCCAGCCGGTCTCGCCGGCCTCCTCGTTGGTGCGCCGCACGGAGATCGGCACCAGGTCGGCCTGGATCTTGCCGTCGGCGTACGCCTTGGCGGCCTTCTCCTGGGAGCGCACGGCGTACTCGTCGGCGCGCTGCTTGGTGATGCTCGGGTAGCGGTCGTGCAGGTTCTCGGCGGTCATGCCCATGAACAGGGCGGACTCGTCGACGAGCTTCTCGCTCACGAACCGCGGGTTGGGGTCGACGCCCTCACCCATGGGGTGGCGGCCCATGTGCTCGACGCCGCCGGCCACGGCGATGTCGTACGCGCCGAAGGCGACGCTGCCCGCGACCGAGGTCACGGCGGTCAGCGCGCCGGCGCACATGCGGTCGATGGAGTAGCCGGGCACGGACTGCGGCAGCCCGGCCAGGATGCCGGCGGTGCGGCCGATCGTCAGACCCTGGTCGCCGATCTGCGTGGTCGCGGCGATGGCGACCTCGTCGATCTTGGCGGGGTCGAGGTCAGGGTTCCGGCGCAGCAGCTCCCGGATGGCCTTCACGACGAGGTCATCAGCACGGGTCTCGTGGTAGATGCCCTTCGGGCCCGCCTTGCCGAACGGGGTGCGGACGCCATCCACGAAGACGACGTCCCTGACGGTACGAGGCACGATGGCTCTCCTCCAGGGTGCGGTTGCGCCACACCTGCGGCGCGCTTCCTCAGGTCATGCTACTTGTCGGTAACTATGTGGCCAAGGGCCGGTCTCGCGAGGCGAAGGTCACACTTGCCCGCCGGGTGCCCGAGCGGGGGGAGGGAGCGCCGCGCCGCTCGGTGGAGCGCACACGGAAACACCCACCCGCCTCGTTCCCCCGGCGGTGCGGGGTGAACGGGGCGGGTGGGTGTGCGTGCTCCGCCGCGCGGCGGGACAGGTGGGCGGGACCGGGCCGCGTCAGCCGAGCGCCTCCACCAGGGCCGGGGCGACCTGGGCGATCTGCCAGCGGCGGGCGCCGTGGCCCGCGAGGGCCGCGGCCACGGACTCCTCATCCAGCCGGGCCGGCGGCTCCCAGCAGACGCGGCGGACCGTGTCCGGAGTGATCAGGTTCTCCTGCGGCATGTTCAGGCTCTCGGCGAGCGCCGAGATCGCCGCCCGCGCCGCGGAGAGCCGCGCCGCGGCGGCCGGGTCGCGATCCGCCCAGGACCGGGGCGGCGGCGGTCCGGTGACCGCCTGGCCCGGCTGCGGAAGCTCCGCGTCCGGCAGCTCCTTGGCGCGGTCGACGGCGGCCTGCCACTGCTCCAGCTGGCGCCGCCCCATGCGGTGCCCGAAGCCGGCGAGCCCGGCGAGGGCGTGCACGTTGGGCGGCAGCGCGAGCGCGGCCTCGACGATCGCCCCGTCGCCGAGCACCTTGCCGGGCGACACGTCACGGCGCTGCGCGATCCGGTCGCGGGCGGTCCACAGTTCACGGACGACCGCCATCTGCCGGCGCCTGCGCACCTTGTGCATGCCGGACGTGCGGCGCCAGGGGTCCTTGCGGGGCGGCGCGGGCGGCGCGGAGGCGATGGCGTCGAACTCCTCGCGGGCCCACTCCAGCTTCCCCTGCCGGTCGAGCTCCTTCTCCAGGGCGTCGCGCAGGTCGACGAGGAGCTCCACGTCGAGCGCGGCGTACCGCAGCCAGGGCTCGGGGAGCGGCCGGGTCGACCAGTCGACGGCGGAGTGGCCCTTCTCCAGGACGTAGCCGAGGACGCCCTCGACCATCGCGCCGAGCCCCACCCGCGGGAACCCGGCGAGCCGGCCCGCGAGCTCCGTGTCGAAGATCCGCGACGGAACCATGCCTATCTCCCGCAGGCACGGCAGGTCCTGGGTGGCGGCGTGCAGCACCCACTCGGTGTCGGCGAGGGCCGCGCCGAGGGCGGAGAGGTCGGGGCAGGCGACAGGGTCGACGAGAGCGGTGCCCGCGCCCTCCCGGCGGAGCTGGACGAGATAGGCGCGCTGGCCGTACCGGTAGCCGGACGCGCGCTCGGCGTCGACGGCCACGGGGCCGGTGCCCGCCGCGAAGGCGGCCACCGTCGCGGCGAGGGACTCCTCGTCGGCGATCACCGGCGGAATGCCGTCACGCGGCTCGAGGAGGGGGATCGGCAACCCTTCGGAAGAGAGGCCGTCGTCGTCCGGAGGGGCGCCTCCGGTGGTGCGCAGTGAGCTGTCTGCTGCGGTCTCTTGGGCGTCGGTCACCTGTCAAGGGTATCTGTGTATGGACAGCGCCCGTCGACGGAACGTTCCGTCGACGGGCGCCTGAGGGGTGTAAATGAGTCAGTGGATGATGCCGGTACGCAGCGCCACCGCCACCATCCCGGCTCTGTCACCCGTGCCGAGCTTGCGCGCGATCCTCGCGAGGTGGCTCTTCACGGTCAGGGCGGACAGGCCCATCGAGACGCCGATGGCCTTGTTGGACTGGCCCTCGGCGACCAGCCGCAGCACCTCGACCTCGCGGCCGGAGAGCTCGCGGTAGCCGCCGGGGTGGCTCGGGGCGCCCGGAGGGCGGCGGTGCATACGGGCGGCGGCCGAGCCGATCGGAGCCGCGCCGGGGCGGGTGGGGAGTCCGACGTTCGTACGGGTGCCGGTGACGACATAGCCCTTGACGCCGCCCGCGAGGGCGTTGCGCACGGCGCCGATGTCGTCGGCGGCGGAGAGGGCGAGGCCGTTCGGCCAGCCCGCGGCACGGGTTTCGGAGAGGAGCGTGAGGCCGGAGCCGTCGGGGAGGTGGACGTCTGCGACGCAGATGTCCCGGGGGTTGCCGATGCGGGGACGAGCCTCCGCGATCGACGAGGCCTCGATGACGTCGCGTACACCGAGCGCCCACAGGTGGCGGGTGACGGTGGAACGGACGCGGGGGTCGGCCACGACGACCATGGCGGTCGGCTTGTTCGGGCGGTAGGCGACCAGGCTTGCGGGCTGCTCGAGGAGAACGGACACCAGGCCTCCTGGGTGGGGGGACGGGAGGGGCCGGCTCGGGGATGAAGCCGGGACGAACCGTGCTTTCAAGGTCACAAACCTCTTCGGCACCAATCGCATCCGCCTTTAGGGAATGATCACGATTTGGTGAGAGAGAATTGGGGCAATTCGGACACGCGCTCGATCATCCGAAGATCAAACCGAACACGCCCTCTTACGGGTGACCCCCACGCGGACAAACCCCGCGGCACGAGGCCGCGGGGAGAGGAAGACGGATGACGGGGCTTCAGGGGGAGAGCGGCCCGCGTCGCTGGGGCAGCGAGACCACCGAACCGTCGCCGCCCGGCCCCACCGGCGGCAGCCCCGCGATCTGGCAGAGCAGATCGCACCACGCCGCCAGATGGGCGCCGGTGTCCGGCACCCCGCCCGCCGCCTCCCGCGGCGTCCACGAGGCGCGGATCTCGATCTGCGAGGCGGGCGGCCGCTCCGACAGACCGCCGAAGTAGTGCGAGCCCGCCCGGGTCACCGTGCCGCTCGCCTCGCCCGCAGCGAGCCCGCGCGCCTGCAGCGCTCCGGTCAGCCACGACCAGCACACCTCCGGCAGCAGCGGATCCGCCGCCATCTCCGGTTCGAGCTCCGCCCGCACCAGCGTGACCAGGCGGAAAGTTCCCTTCCAGGCGTCGTGCCCCGCCGGATCGTGCAGCAGCACGAGCCGCCCGTCCGCGAGGTCCTCCTCGTCCTCGACGACCGCCGCCTCCACCGCGTACGCGTACGGCGCGAGCCGCTTCGGCGGCCGGGTCGGATCGATCTCGATCTCCGGCCGAAGCCGTGCCCCCCGCAGCGCCTCGACCGCCGCGCGAAAGGGCGGCGGAGCAGAATCCGCCACCTTCTCCTCCGAACTCTCCATCTCGCCAGCGCCGTCCGACCGTTGTCCCTGAGCCGCAGCCATGCGGGGAAGGTTAAGGGGAACGGCGCCTTCGCGCAGGGAGAGACACCCGTGAGGGCGTTCTCGGTCAACGTGCGAGACTTTCCGCGTGAGTGCCAATGACAGCCGAGGCCCCGAGGGCCGGCAGAACGCAGCGACGTACGACTCCCCCTTCATGAAGGCGTGCAGGCGCGAGGCCGTGCCGCACACGCCGGTCTGGTTCATGCGGCAGGCGGGGCGCTCACTTCCCGAGTACCGCAAGGTGCGCGAGGGCACCGCCATGCTGGAGTCCTGCATGCGCCCCGACCTCGTCACCGAGATCACGCTGCAGCCGGTGCGCCGCCACAACGTGGACGCCGCGATCTACTTCAGCGACATCGTCGTCCCGCTCAAGGCGATCGGCATCGACCTCGACATCAAGCCGGGCGTCGGCCCCGTCGTCGAGAAACCGATCCGCACCCGCGCCGACCTCGCGCAGCTGCGGGACCTCACGCCCGACGACGTCCACTACGTCACCGAGGCGATGGGGATGCTCACCGCCGAGCTCGGCGCGACGCCGCTCATCGGGTTCGCCGGCGCGCCCTTCACCCTCGCGAGCTACCTCGTCGAGGGCGGCCCCAGCCGCAACCACGAGCACACCAAGGCGCTCATGTACGGCGACCCGCAGCTCTGGGCCGACCTGCTCGACCGGCTCGCGGAGATCACCGCCGCCTTCCTGAAGGTGCAGATCGAGGCGGGCGCGAGCGCCGTGCAGCTCTTCGACTCGTGGGTGGGCGCGCTGTCGCCCGCCGACTACCGCCGCTCGGTGATGCCCGCGTCCGTCAAGGTCTTCGACGCCGTCGCCTCCTACGGCGTGCCCCGCATCCACTTCGGCGTCGGCACGGGCGAGCTGCTCGGTCTGATGGGCGAGGCCGGCGCCGATGTGGTGGGCGCCGACTGGCGGGTGCCGCTGGACGAGGCCGCGCGCCGCGTCGGGCCCGGCAAGGCGATCCAGGGCAACCTCGACCCGGCCGTCCTCTTCTCCACCCGCGAGGCCGTCGAGACCAGGACCGACGAGGTGCTCGCCGCCGCGAAGGGGCTCGAGGGGCACATCTTCAACCTCGGGCACGGCGTCCTGCCGACGACGGACCCGGAGGCGCTGACCCGCCTCGTGGACTACGTGCACACGCGCACGGCCGTCTGAACGGAGCCCGTCCAAAAGATGTCCGAAAAGGGTCCCTGCCCAGGTGGGCGGGGACCCTTTCCGGGCTCGGCGGTCGCAGCGCACCGCGCTGCTCAGCGCTCGGAGCGCACCGCCGCCACCGCCTTGCGCGCCGCCACCAGGACCGGGTCCCACACGGGGGAGAACGGCGGCGCGTACCCGAGGTCGAGCGCCGTCATCTGCTCGACCGTCATCTGCGCCGTGAGCGCGACGGCCGCCACGTCGACGCGCTTGCCCGCCCCCTCGCGGCCGACGATCTGCACGCCGAGGAGCCGCCCGGTGCGCCGCTCGGCGAGCATCTTCACCGTCATCAGGGCCGCGCCCGGGTAGTAACCGGCCCGGCTCGTCGACTCGACGGTCACCGTGACGAACCGCAGTCCGGCGGCCGCCGCGTCCTTCTCGCGCAGTCCGGTGCGGGCGATCTCCAGGTCGCACACCTTGCTGACGGCCGTGCCGACGACGCCGGGGAAGGTCGCGTAACCGCCGCCCGCGTTCGAGCCGATGACCTGGCCGTGCTTGTTGGCGTGGGTGCCGAGGGCGATGTGCCGCTCGCGCCCCGACACCAGGTCGAGGACCTCGACGCAGTCCCCGCCCGCCCAGATGTCGTCGTACCCCCGCACCCGCATCGCCAGGTCGGTGAGCAGCCCGCCGTACGCGCCGAGCGGCAGCCCCGCCTCGCGGGCGAGCGTGGTCTCGGGGCGCACGCCGATGCCGAGCACCACCACGTCCGCCGGGTACTCGGCGTCCTGCGTGGCGACCGCGGCGACGCGACCGTCGTCACCGGTGAGGATCTTGGTGACCTCGGCGCCGTTCACCATGGTGATGCCCAGACCCGTCATGGCGTCGTGCACCAGGCACCCCATGTCCGGGTCGAGCGTCGACATGGGCTCCTTGCCGCGGTTGACGACCGTCACCTCGTAACCGCGCTTGATCAGCGCCTCGGCCATCTCGACGCCGATGTACCCCGCGCCGATCACCACCGCCCGCCGCCCGGAGGTGCCGGCCAGCGTGTCGAGCAGGGCCTGGCCGTCGTCCAGGGTCTGCACCCCGTGCACGCCGGGCGCGTCGATGCCGGGCAGCGGCGGGCGGACGGGACGCGCGCCGGTGGCGATGACGAGCTTGTCGTACGCGGTCCAGTACTCCTCGCCCGCGTCCAGGTCACGGGCGAGGACGCGGCGGCCCGGCACGTCGAGCCGCACCACCTCCGTGCGCATCCGCAGATCGATCGCCCGCTCGCGGTGCTGCTCGGGCGAGCGCGCGACGAGGTCGTCCCGCTCCGCCACGTCGCCGCCCACCCAGTAGGGGATGCCGCAGGCGGAGTACGAGGTGAAGTGGCCCCGCTCGAACGCCACGATCTCCAGCTCGTCGGGGCCCTTGAGCCTGCGCGCCTGCGACGCGGCGGACATGCCCGCCGCGTCGCCCCCGATGATCACCAGTCGTTCCCGTGTGCTGCTCATACGGACACGCTACGGCGCGGGGGCGGGCGGCACGGCGCTCAATCCCCGTCGTCGCGACGGCCGGTGGCGGCCCGCGGCGCCGGCGGGGCGGGGGGAGCCGGCGCACCGACGGGAGCCGGGGCCGCCGTCGCCCGGCGCGGCAGGCGCGGGCGGACCACCCGCAGCCACAACAGGAGCAGCAGCGCGGCGACGGCCGTGAACGGCAGCACCGCGGCCAGCACGACGCCGATCCACCGCAGCGTCGTGACGAACGCGTCCCAGCCGCCCGCGAGGGCGTCCGTGAACGACGGGTCGTCGTCCTCGGCGGCCCCCTTCGCCGCCGCGTTCTCGGTGAGCGAGAGCGTGATGGTCGCCATGGTCGTGCGGTCCTTCAGGGAGGAGCGCTGGGCGAGCAGCGCCTCCAGGTCGGACTGGCGGGTGCTCAGCTCGCCCTCCAGGGCGACCACGTCACTCAGCTTCGTCGCCTTGTCCATCAGCTTCCGCACCCGGGCCACGCTCGCCCGCTGCGACGCGACGCGGCTCTCCACGTCGACGACCCGGTCCGTGACGTCCTGCGCCTTCGCCTCGCGGCCGATCAGCCTGCCGGTGCCGGAGAGCGCGTCGAGGACCTCCTCGTACTCGTCCTGCGGGACGCGCAGGACGACACGGGAGCGCTCGCGGCCCCTGCCGTCGCGGGTGGTGTTCTCGTCGCCCACGAGGCCGCCGGCGTCCGCCGCGGCGCTACGTGCCGTGTCCAGCGCCCGGGGGACGTCCTCGACCCGGACGGTGAGCCGCGCGGTGCGGATGATGTGGGTGCCGGCGGGCGCGGCCGTCGCCCGGTCGCCGCCGGGGCCCTGCTGCGCGCCGGCCCCCTTCCTGCCGCCGGCCGAGGCTCCCGCCTTGCCGTCCGTGTCGCCCCCGCTGTCCCCGCTGTCGCCGCCGGCGCTGCACCCGGTGACGGCGAGCGCGACCGCCAACAGGAGGCCGGAGAGCGCCCGGACCCTGCGAGGACGGGAATGAGGACGGGAACGAGTGCGGGACAGGGACCTGCTGGACGCGTGCATCGGCGTACCCCCCGAGGGACGTGGTGACTGATGCTCCTTTGACGTCGCGGAGGGCCGGAACGGTGGTTGCCGACCGGTCCCGATGCGGTCACGGTCGGGACTCGCCGGTCTGAGAGAGTGGGGGCATGCGCGCAGCGGACACACGTACGGGTTTGGGCCACGCCGTCGTCATCGGGGGCGGGATCGCCGGTCTTGCCGCCGCGCACCGGTGGCTCACCGCGGCCCCCGGGCGCCGGGTCACCCTCCTGGAGGCCTCCGGGCGGCTCGGCGGCAAGCTGCACGCCGACGAGATCGCCGGCGTCCGCGTCGACCTCGGCGCCGAGTCGATGCTCGCCCGCCGCCCCGAAGCCGTCGCCCTCGCCCGCGAGGTGGGCCTCGGCGGCCTGCTGGAGCCGCCCGCCACCGCGACCGCGGCGATCTGGACCCGCGGCGCCCTGCGCCCCATGCCCAAGGGCCACGTCATGGGCGTGCCCGGCGACGCGTCCGCGCTGGCCGGCGTCCTCTCCGAGGAAGGCCTGCGCCGCATCGGGCGGGACGCCGAACTGCCGCCCACCGAGGTCGGCGACGACGTCGCCGTCGGCGAGTACGTCGCCGCGCGCCTCGGCCGCGAGGTCGTCGACCGGCTGGTGGAGCCGCTGCTCGGCGGGGTGTACGCCGGGGACGCGTACCGCATCTCCATGCGCTCGGCCGTCCCGCAGCTCTTCGCGGCGGCCCGCGCCCACGCCTCCCTCACCGAGGGCGTCCGCGAGATCCAGGCGCGCGCCGCGCGCGGCCGGCAGACCGGGCCCGTCTTCATGGGCATCGACGGCGGCATCGGGCAACTGCCGCTCGCCGTCGCCGCGTCGCTGCGCGCGCGAGGCGCCGAGATCCTCACCGACTCACCGGTCACCGAGGTGCGGCGGACCGCCGACGGGTGGCGCGTGAGTACCGAGCACGGCCGGCACGAGGCCGACGCGGTCGTCGTCGCGCTGCCCGCGCCCGCCGCCGCGAAGCTCCTGGACACCGAGTCGCCCGCCGCCGCGGCCGAGCTGCGTGCCGTCGAGTACGCCTCCATGGCCCTGATGACCCTCGCCTACCGCCGCGGCGAGACCGACCTGCCCGAGGGCAGCGGCTTCCTCGTGCCGCCCGTCGACGGGCACACCATCAAGGCGTCCACCTTCGCCGGCCGCAAGTGGGGCTGGATCGACCGGCAGGACCCGGAGCTGCTCGTCCTGCGCACCTCCGTCGGGCGCCACCGCGAGACGGAGATCCTGGAGCGTGACGACGCCGAACTCGTCGCCCTCTCCCGGCACGACCTGCGCGAGGCCACCGGCCTGGACGCCGAGCCGGTCGCCACCCGCGTCACCCGCTGGAACGACGGCCTGCCGCAGTACCCGGTGGGCCACCACGCGCGCGTGGCCCGCATCCGCGCCCACGTCGCCGCCCTGCCCGGCCTCGCGGTGTGCGGCGCCGCCTACGACGGAGTGGGCATCCCGGCCTGCATCGCGAGCGCCCACGCCGCCGTCGACCAGCTGGCCGGGGACCTCACCGGTGTGGAGGAGCTCACCCGCGACCCGGTGCAGAGCCTGCACGGCGGCGGAGGAGAATAGCCCCATGAGTGACGACGCCCCCGCCAAGACGCCCAACGCGGGCAAGAAGGCCAAGGACCTCAACGAGGTCATCCGCTACACCCTGTGGTCCGTCTTCAAGCTGCGAGACGTGCTCCCCGACGACGGCACGGACCGCGCGGGCTACGCCGACGAGGTCCAGGAACTCTTCGACCGGCTCGCCGCCAAGGACATCACCGTCCGCGGCACCTACGACGTCTCCGGCCTGCGCGCCGACGCCGACGTCATGATCTGGTGGCACGCCGAGACGTCCGACGAGCTGCAGGAGGCCTACAACCTCTTCCGCCGCACGAAGCTCGGCCGCGCCCTGGAGCCGGTCTGGTCGAACATGGCGCTGCACCGCCCCGCCGAGTTCAACAAGTCGCACATCCCGGCGTTCCTGGCCGACGAGACGCCGCGCAACTACGTCAGCGTCTACCCCTTCGTGCGCTCCTACGACTGGTACCTGCTGCCCGACGAGGACCGCCGCCGCATGCTCAAGGACCACGGCATGATGGCCCGCGGCTACCCCGACGTGCGCGCCAACACGGTCGCCTCGTTCTCGCTCGGCGACTACGAGTGGCTCCTCGCCTTCGAGGCCGACGAGCTCTACCGCATCGTCGACCTCATGCGTCACCTGCGTGCCTCCGAGGCCCGGATGCACGTCCGTGAAGAGGTGCCGTTCTACACCGGCCGCCGCAAGTCCGTGGCGGACCTGGTGGCGGGCCTGGCGTAGCGGGTCAGCGCTCCCGGGGCAGTTCCGCGGCGCGGACCCCGGACGTCGGCGACGGCTCCTTGTGCGGTGCGCACGCCGCGCGCCGCACGGGGAGCTCGCCGCGCAGGAGATACGCGTCCAGGTGCCCGTTGACGCACTGGTTGGGGCCGCCGCCGATGCCGTGTGTGCCCGCGCCCCGCTCGGTGACCAGGACCGACCCCTCCAGGCGGCGGTTCAGCTCCCGCGCCCCCTCGTAGGGCGTCGCCGCGTCGCGCTCGGCGGCCAGGATCAGCGTCGGCGGCAGCTCGCCGCCGGCCGCGCGCACGTCCACGGGCTGCTGCCGGGGCGCCTTCCAGTAGGCGCACGGCAGGTTCATCCAGGCGTTGTCCCACGTCTCGAAGGGCGCGACGCGCGCGAGCCGGGTGTTGTCGTGGTCCCAGGTGGCGAAGTCGGTGGGCCAGTCCGCGTCGTTGCACTCCACGGCCGTGTAGACGGCGTTGCCGTTCTCCTCCTCCGCGGCCGACTTCGGCTCCGGCGCGGCCTGCTCGATCAGCGGCTTCGGGTCGCCCTTCAGATACGCGGAGAGCGCCGCCGCGCGCATCGGCCAGTAGTCGTCGTAGTACCCGGCCTTCAGGTAGGCGCCCTGCAGCTGACCGGGGCCGACCTTGCCGCCCGCCGGCCTCCGGACCAGCTCGGCGCGGACCTTCTCGTAGCTGCGCAGCACCCGCTCGGGCGTGTCGCCCAGGTGGTAGGTCTTGTCGTGCTTGGCCACCCAGGCGCGGAAGTCCGCCCAGCGCCGCTCGAAGGCCGCCGACTGGTCGAGGTTGTTGCCGTACCAGATCTGCCGCGGGTCGGGGTTGACCGCCGAGTCGAAGACCATGCGGCGCACGTGCGAGGGGAAGAGCGTGGCGTAGACCGCCCCGAAGTACGTGCCGTACGAGGCGCCCATGAACGTCAGCTTCCGCTCGCCGAGGGCCGCCCGCAGCACGTCCAGGTCGCGCGCGTTGTTCAGGGTCGTGTAGTGGCGCAGGCCGGGATTGCGGGCCGCGCAGCCGCGCGCGTACGCCTTGGCCCGCGCGACACGCTGGCGCTTGTACGCCTCGTCGGGGTGGGTCGGCGACTGCGTGGGCGCCTTGATGTACGCCTTCGGGTCCTCGCAGGACAGCGGCGCCGAGCGGCCCACCCCGCGCGGGGCGTAGCCGACCAGGTCGTAGGCCGCGGCGATGCGCTTCCACTCGGGCATCATGCCGACCATCGGGAAGTACGTGCCGGAGGCGCCGGGCCCGCCGGGGTTGTAGACGAGGGAGCCCTGCCGGGCGGCTTTCTTGCCCGCCGCCTTGTCGGTCGCCCTGCCGGTGGCCTTGGTGCGGCTGACGGTCAGTCTGATCTGCTCGCCGCCGGGGCGGGCGTAGTCGAGCGGCACGGAGACCGTGCCGCACTTGATGGACGGCGGAAGGCCCTCGGCCTTGGCGCAGGTGCCCCAGTGGATCCCGGCGGCCTCGGCGCGCTGGGCGGCGACGGTGGTGCCGAAGGTCTCGGGGGAGGGCGGGGCGCCGCTCGCGCTCCCCGCGGGGGCGGCGACGAGGGCGGTCAGGACCAGGGATCCGGCGGTTCCGTAGCGGACGGCTGCTGCTCTCATCGCGCGTGCATACCCCTTGTGTTCGGTTGTGCGTGCGGGAGGTACTCGAACAAAAGGGATGATTCGTGTGGTAATCGACGAAGTAAAGCACCGGCCCGCCGGTGTCGGCTCAATGACCCCGTTGCCCCGCACCCCGGTGCGGCCGCGGTGAGAAGGCGGCCCGCAGTCCGGGGTCCCCGGTGGCACGGACCCCGCGCACCGCGACGGCGGTGAGCCCGTCGCCGCGCCTCGGCAGCGCACCGAGGAGCCGCTGCCCGGCCGGGGACGCCCACCGCGTGTACGGATGGATCTCGACGCGGGCGATGAGCAGACAGCCCGTGCACACGAGCAGCGGCAGCGCGAACCAGACCGCGACGGGCACCTGCCCGGAGACGCCGGGGCCCTGCCCCGGCAGCAGCACCGCGACGGCGCCGAGGGCGAGCACCGCCGCGGTGGCGGCCCGCACCTGGCGCACCGCGGCCGCGACGCCCGCCTCCGCGCCCTGCGGGACGGCGAGCCCGGCCGTGACGAGTCGGTCCGCGAGCGCCCGCACCGGGTCGGCGGCGGCCGCGGCCCGGCGTATCTTCGCTATCCGCGACTGCCCGGCCGGGCCGATCGCGCCGAGCACCGAGCGCTCCATGTCGTCGCGGCCGACCGGGTCGACGACGGTCGCCCAGCCGGTGTGCGCGATCAGCAGCCGGCGCGCCCCGGCCATCGCGACGAGCGTCACGTCGGCGACGCGGGAGGGGCCGCCGGACAGGAACGCCGTCTCGTAGAGGGTGAGTTCGTGTCCGCGGGCCGCGGTCTTCTCCTGTGTGGCGGCGCGGCTCGCGGCGAGGCAGAGCCGGCCGCAGGACAGTCCGGCGGCGGCCCAGGCGAGGAGGAACAGAGGGACCCAGAACATGGCGGTTTTCTATGCGAAGGCGCCGCATTCCGCCATGGCTTATTCACCATGCGGACAACCGGTGACGGGTAGGTAACGTTCCGTTTTCCGTCGCTCCCGGTCACGGGGCGGCGGGCGCGGGCCGGGAGACGGCCGGGGGCAGCGGGAAGGCGGGCGACGGGGTGACGGGCGTGGCCGGCGCGGGGGAGTCGGCCGGGCCGGGCGGCGGTGGTGTCCGGGTGGCCGGTCCCGCGGGCCCGGACGTCGCCGCGTCCTTCGCCAGGCCGTCGAAGTCGACGAGGCCGGTGCTCTCCAGGACCTCGATGTGGTCGAGGACGGTCGTGTTGGCGTCGTCGGCCAGGGCGCGCACCAGGGAGTTGCGGGTGTTCGCGCGGACCAGGGCCACCAGGGAGAAGACCTTGCCGTGGGCGCGCCGCAGGATGTTCGCGAACCGCTCGTCGTACGTCGCGCCGCGGGCGCCGCTCAACTCCGCCAGCCAGTCGCGCTGTTGGGGATTTGGCTGACTGGGCAGCTCCAGGCGGAGCCGGGCCGCGACCTCGCGTACGCGCGCGTCCAGGAAGGTGTGCCCCTGGACGAGGTGCTCGCCCGCCGTGCGCACGGCCTGGGTGGTGCCGCGCTCCTCGGCCTGCTGTCCGGCCGGCAACTCCCACAGCCCGGCGAGGCGCACCTTGGTGACGAACTCCCGGTCCTGGGCGGACAGCGGCCCGAAGCCGGTCGACACGGCCTCGGCGTCGAGCCGGTCGAGTTCGGTACCCGAGCGGTCCTCGTAGGACCAGAGCGGAAAGATCAGCGCGGCCAGGGTCGCGACGAGGCCCGCCACGATGAGGCCGGTGCCGTTGATGGTTCGGGATCGCATGACGCCTCCTGTTGCGGCACCGCACGTTAGTGCGCGCCGGGCGGGGCGCGGCCCGATACGGCGGGGAGTACGTCAACTGCCTTATGCGAAGGCCGGGTTGCCTGGCGCGCAGGGCGCCCGCAGACGGCGGACCCCCGCCTGCGCAACCTGACCCCCCGCCCTCGTCACCTCCGCAGGAGCACCCGGCGGGTGGCGTGGCGCAGGCGGGCGGCGGGGCGGCGGGACAGCGGGGCCGGGCCCGAGCGCTCCCGCCACCAGGTCCTCAGTTCGGCTCGGGCGTCCGGGGCCGCCGGCTGCCCGGTGGACAGCAGGTGGGCGGCGAAGTGCAGCGCGTCGTGGCGGTAGCCGGCCGTCATGGGGCGGGAGCGGGCGTATGCCAGGAAGTGGCCGCGGTACCCGGCGCCCAGGATGCCGGGCAGCTCCGGGGCGACCTTCGCCACGACGTCGGCCCGCTTGGCGGCCAGGGCGTGGCTCTGCACCTTCAGCCGCGCGTGGTCGAAGCCCTCGGGCGCCGGGGTGCCCGCGACGAGCGCGGAGAGCAGCGCGGTCTGGGCGAGCGCGGTCCGCTGCCGGGCGGCCGGGGAGGCGGGCGGCACCTCGCGCCGGGCGGCGGACTCCGGCGCGGGCAGCTCGCCCGCCACCTTCACCGTGGCCCGGATGGCGTCCAACTCGCCTTCCAGCTCGGCGGGTTCGGGGAAGTTCTCGTCGCGCTCCAGGAGCACGCCCGGCGGGGACACCCGCGACGCCAGGTCGGCGAGGATCGCGAGGACCGGCTCGGGCACCGGGTGCGCGTGGCTGTCGTGCCAGACGCCGTCCCGCTCGAAGCCGCCCGCCACATGGACGTACGCGATGGCCTCGACGGGCAGTTCGTCCAGGGCCCTGGCCGGGTCCTCGCCGCGGTTGACGTGGTTGGTGTGCAGGTTGGCGACGTCGATGAGCAGCCGTACGCCCGTCCGCTCGACGAGCTCGTACAGGAACTGCCCCTCCGTCATCTCCTCGCCGGGCCAGGAGACCAGCGCCGCGATGTTCTCCACGGCGAGCGGCACGGGCAGCGCGTCCTGTGCGGCGCGGACGTTCTCGCAGAGCACGTCGAGCGCGTCGCGGGTGCGCGGCACGGGCAGCAGGTGCCCGGCCTCCAGCGGCTGGGTCGCGGTGAGGGTACCGCCGGCCCGTACGAACGCGATGTGCTCGGTGACCAGCGGCGAGCCGAGGGCCTCCGCACGCTCGGCGAGCGCCGCCAGGCGCCCCTCGTCGGGGCGGTCCGCGCCGCCGAGCCCCAGCGAGACGCCGTGCGGCACGACGGTCACCCCGCGCTCGCGCAGCCGCAGCAGGGAGTCGGGCAGATGACCCGGGCAGAGGTTCTCGGCGACGGCCTCGACCCAGTCGATGCCGGGCATCGCCTCCACGGCACCGGCGATCTCCGGCCGCCAGCCGATGCCCGTCCCCAGTCGTGCCGGCCGTCCCAGGTGCCTCTCCTGACGCGTCATGCGCTCCCCCTTCGTCCCGCGGGCCCCCGTACCCCCGGCCCTTCCGTGCCCAGGACATCACCGGGACGGGGGCGGGCGAACCCTCGGGGGAGGACGTTCAGAGCTACATTTGAGGTTCCGGCCGGTCCGTGTTGACCTGGCCGGGCGGCGCGGGCGAGGGACGGGACGTGGCCGACACGTCGCCGCTGGGCCCGGCGGGCGGTGGCTGCGGGGGCGTGGCGCCGGACGGCGGCGGAGGTCCGGTGGGGCTGGCGGTCGCGGTCGACGCGGCGCCGTTCGCGATCCCGTCGAAGTCGACCTGGCCGGTGGCCTCCAGCATCGTGATGTGGTCGAGGACGGTCTGGTTGGCGTCGGTGGCGAGCTGGCGCACGAGCGAGTTGCGGGTGCTGTCGCGGACCAGCGCGATCGCGCCGAAGACCTTGCCGTGCGAGGCGCGCAGCAGATTCGCGAACTTGCGCTGGTACTCCTCGCCGCTCGCCGCGGTCAACTCGTCCAGCCAGCCCTGCTGTTGCTCGGTGGGCTGGTTGGGCAGCTCGACACCGAGCTGCGCGGCGACCCCGCGCACCCGGCGGTCGAGATCGGTGTGGCCGACGATCAGATGGTCCCCGGCCTCCTTGACCGCCTTGGTCGGCGCCCGCTCGACGGCCTGCTGGCCCGCGGGTATCTCCCACAGCCCGGCGAGCCGCACCTTCACCAGCAGGTCCCGGTCGGCCGTGGAGAGCGGCCCCCACCGGGTGGCGACGGACCCCGCGGCCAGATTGGCCTGGCCCGTGCCGGACCGGTCGGCGTAGGACCACACGGGGAACGCGATCGCCCCCAGCGTGGCGACGAGTGCCGCGATGATCAGAGCCGTGCCGTTGACGCGCCGCAAGGTGCCTCCCGTGGTGCTCCGGTGTCGCCGGTGATACCGGGGAGTACGGAAGATACGGGCGGGGCGTTCAACCGCGCGAGATGTCGGACGCGAACGGTACGGGGGAGCGGCCCAGGTGGGTCAGCACCTGGTCCAGGACGGAGGCGTCGGGCGGGGCGGGCAGCGCGGGCGCGAACGCGGCGCCGGGGCCCCGGCGTTCGGGGGTGGCGGGCACCCGGCGGGCCACCGCGAGCGCGGCGGCGAGCACCTCGTCCGGGAAGGTGACCGGAACGTCCAGCGTGACGGCCACGTCCCACGCGTGCACCACGTAGTCGAGGAGGTGGAACCCGACGGCGGTACGTCCGGAGAAGCTGCCGCCGAGCTCCGGCAGCACGAACTGCCGCTCCCTGCCGTCCTGTTCGTACTCCGCTCCGTACTCGGCGAAGGCGGCCAGGACGTGCCGCACCGACTCCTCGTAGCGGGCCGACGGGTCGCTGCCGAGGTCGAGTTCGATCCAGCACGTGCGGTCGTCGCCGGCCCCGCGCGCGGCCGCCGCGAAGCCGTGGTGCTGGGCGGTCATATGGGTCACGAGACGGCGCAGGGTCCAGCCCGCGCACGGGGTGGGGCGCTCCCAGTCCGCCGCGTCGCGGGCGAAGGACAGGACGTGGAGGGAGGTCTGGACGGCGGCGCGGTCGAGGGCGACGGGATCGGTCACGGTGTGCCTGCTTTCCGGGTCGGGGTTCCGGGTGGGGCGGGAAGCCGTCGAAGGCATGCGGCAAGCATAAAACTAAACGAACGGTCGTGCTAGTGAAGGAAGGCGGGCCGTCGCGCGAGAGACGGAAGCCTCATCCCTACGGGAGGTGGGGCGCCGACGCCGGATCCGTGGCCGCCGCCCGCAGCCGCGCCGTGATGCCCGCGCCGGCCAGTCGGTACGCGTCCGGCGCGCCGTGCAGCACCGAGTGCGCGTTGGCCGTCTCCATGAGGGCGACGAGTTCGAAGGCGAGCTGCCCGATGTCCGTGTCCGCCCGCAGGTCGCCGGCGTCGCGCGCCTCGCCGAGGCAGCGCTCCACCTGCCCGGTCCAGCTGCGGCCCGCGTCGGCGACGGCGTCGTGCACGGTACCTTCACGCGCGTCGTACTCGGCCATCGCCCCGTAGAAGAAGCAGCCACCGGGGAAGACCCGGCGCTCCGAGTACGCCAGCCAGTTCGCGCAGAGCCGGCCCACCTGTCCGAGGCCGGGCGGCTCCTCGCGCGCGGGCTCCACCACCGTGTCGAGGAAGATGCGCCCCGCCGCCCTGATGGTCGCCAGCTGCAGCTCCTCCTTCGAGCCGAAGAGCGCGAACACCCCGCTCTTGCTGAGGTCCAGCTCGGCGGCGATGCGCCCCAGCGACAGGGCGTCGAGCCCCTCGACGGAGGCGATGTCGACAGTGCGGCGCAGCACGAGGCGGCGGGTCTGGTTGCCGCGCTCGACCCGGCCGTCCAGGCGCCCGCCGGTCCCCGCGGCGCCGCCGCTCACGACCGCCCCCGGTGCCGGACGGCCGCCGCGCGTTCGCGTTCCGTTCTCGCCTGCATGTGTGTACCCCTGCTCCTGGCTCTGCGCCCGGCCTCGCTTCCGGCCGGGCGCGTCCGTGCTCGCGCCCCGGTATCCGGGCGCGCGCGGCGGGCGACGGCCGCCGTGGTGGTCATGGTGCCATCGAAGTGCCGTCATCGACGCTGCTCAACCCGGTCATTCCACTTCCGGCAATGATCCCGTGCCGAAGTTCCTCTTGTCGCAATGACTGTGCGGTCAACAGGATGAGGGCGTACCGGAACCGCACCAGCCCACGAGGTTTTCATGATCGTCATCACCGCTCCCACCGGGAACATCGGCCGCCATCTGCTGCCCCTGCTCCTGGAGTCCGCCCCCGCCCACGACGAGCGCCTGCGCGTCGTGGTGCGCGACCCGGCCCGCCTTCCCGACGCGGTCCGCGAACGGGTCGAGGTGGTCGTCGGCTCGCACGGCGACGCCGACGTCGTCGACCGGGCCTTCGCCGGCGCGGACGCCGTGTTCTGGCTCGTACCGCCGGACTCCTCGCGGACGCCGGACGAGGGCTTCCGGGGCTTCACGCGTCCCGCCGCACAGGCCCTCGTCACGCACGGCGTCCCTCATGTGGTCGGCGTCTCCGCGCTCGGCCGCGGCACGCCCGTCGCCGACCGGGCCGGACTGGTCACGGCCTCGCTCGCCATGGACGACCTCATCGCCGGGACCGGCGTCGCCTACCGGGCGCTGGCCAACCCCTCGTACTTCGAGAACTTCCTGGAGGACGCCGCGGAGATCCGGGACAAGGGCGTCTTCACGGACGTCGTCGACCCCGACCGCAGGGCCCCTCTCGTCGCCGTCGCCGACATCGCGGCCGTCGCCGCCGGGCTGCTCCTCGACCGCACGTGGTCCGGCGTCGACAGCGTTCCGGTCCTCGGGCCGCAGGACCTGTCCCCGAACGACCTGGCCCGCATCATGACGGAGCGGCTCGGCCGGCCCGTGCGGTACGAGCGCCAGGCGTTCGACGAGCTGTACAGCACCCTGGTCGGCTACGGGCTCGACGAGACGTTCGCGCGGGGCGTCCGCGACATGAAGCGGGCCAAGGACGCGGGCCTGGACGCCGGCGTCACCCGCACGCCGGGCAACGCCACGCCCACCACGTTCGAGCAGTGGTGCGACCGGGTGCTCAGGCCCGCCGTCGAGTCCTCGGCCGCCGCCTGAGCCTTCCCCACGACCCGACCCGTATCCGTGACCCGCACCCCGTCATCGACACACCTCCCGGAGGCCCGTCCCATGTCCGTACCGGAAACCACCCTGCCCGTCACCGCGTTCATGCTCGTCAAGACCACGCCCGAATGGCTCGCCATGACCCCGCAGGAGCGGGTGGAGGCGTTCACCACGCAGGTCGTCCCCGCCGTCGAGGCCAGGACCACCGGCGTCCGGTCGCGCTTCTACGACACCGAGTTCTACTCCACCCGGGTCACCGACGTCTGGGTCTGGGAGGCCGTCGACCACGACGCCTACCAGCGCCTCGTCGACGCCCTGCGCGAAACCCCGTTCTGGGACCGCTACTTCGAGGTCGTCGACCTCCTGGTCGGCACCGAGAACGGCTACGCCCGCACCTACGGCGTCGAGGCCGTCACGTCGATCAGCACCTGAGCCCTCAGGCAGCACCTGAGCCCTCAGGGGCCGAGGAGGCCGATGCGGTTCACGCCCTCGACCGCGACGGTCGGCCCCGGGGCGATCTCCGTGAAGCCCGCGTCGCGGACCACCGGGTTGTCGCCGGCGCACACCGCGCGCCAGTGGTCGGAGTCGGCGGTCCGCACGGAGAGCGGGAAGCCCGCGTCCCGCCAGGCGGCGCGCTCCTCGCCGGTGAGTTCCCACCAGGCGAGGTGGGCGCCGTGGCCGGCCTGGGCCATCGTCTTGCCCGCCGTCATCTCCACGTGCGGGTTCAGCCAGAGCACGGGGTGCGTCGGGTCGGCGCCGGCCGGCGGCTCGGGGTCGTCGAGTTCGGTGCCGGAGACCTGGAGCCGCGCCAGCTCCTTGGGCCAGCCGTCGAGTGGTACGGGAGGGAAGACGCGGACCTCCGCCGACTTGCCGGTGACCGTGATGCCGGGCAGCGCCTCGGCCTTGCGCCACTCGGCGCCCCTGGCCCGGCGCACCACCTTGCGGATACGGGCGTCCTGCCAGTCCCGCACGGCCTGCGCCCACTCGCCGTCGCCGAGGGAACGCGCGTCGCTCAGCATCACCAGGACGGCGCGGGCCGCGGTCTCCAGGGCGTCCGTGCGGGCCGGGGGAGCGGCGCGCTCGATGCGGACGACGAGGGGCAGCACGAACTGCGGCGCCTCGTCGCGCGCGGTGATCTCGTGCCGGAACGGGCTGTCCTGCGCGGGGGCGCGGTCGGGGGCGCTGTCGGGGGTGGTCGTCTGTTCGCTGCTCACGCGGCAAGTCTGCCAGCCGCCCGGCCGGCGGACCGGGCCCGGCCCCGGCCCGTCCGTGGATCGTGTCCGCCCCGGCGTGTGCGTCAGAATGACCCGCATGGAACGTGAGCACGCCGTACGGCTCGACAAGGTGGGACGCCGCTACGGCGTGCGCGGCCCCTGGGTGCTGCGCGAGGTCGACCTCGGCATACCGGCGGGCGCCCTGGTGCGCGTCGAGGGCGGCAACGGAACAGGAAAGTCGACCCTGTTGAGGCTGCTGGCCGGGATCGACGCGCCCTCCGAGGGGCGGCTGACCGGGCGTCCGCGCACCGCGTTCGTGCCCGAACGGTTCCCCGCCGCGCTGCCGTTCACCGCGGTCGGCTATCTCACGCACATGGGCCGCGTCCACGGACTCGGGCGCGGGGCTGCCCGGCGCCGCGCGGCGGAGTGGCTGGAGCGCTTCGGCGCCGACGGGTACGCGCGGACTCCGCTGGCGGAGCTCTCCAAGGGCAGCAGCCAGAAGGTCGCCGTGGCGCAGGCCCTGCTGGCCGACCCCGAACTCCTCGTCCTCGACGAAGCGTGGACCGGCCTGGACGCGCCCGCCCGCGCCGAGCTCGACCGCGCGGTGGCCGAACGCACCGCGGCGGGCGGCTCCGTGGTCTTCGTCGACCACGACCCGCTGAGGCTGCGGGGCCTGGCGCACGCGACGTACGCGGTGACGGGCTCGACGTTGAACCGCCGCACGGAACAAGGGACTTCGCGGGAGTGGGAGGGGCCCGCGGTGCTCATCGAGACGCAGGGGCCCGAGGGGGCGCGGGGGGCGGGGCTCCCGCCGTCGGTCGCCGCGTCGGTCGTGGCCCGCGCGCAGGGGGCCGCGCCCGGCCTGCTGCGGCTCACCGTGCCCGAGCCCCATTCGGACCGGGTCCTGCGGGAGCTTCTGACGGCACGGCCGCCGTGGCACGTGGTGCGGGTGCACGCCGCGGACGCCCGCGTCTGTGGCGAGGTAGGGGCGGCCACGGACGAGGAGGTGCGGTGATGCGTGCCGCGCTGCGCTATCAGACCGCCCTGCTGGTGCGGTCCCAGCGCTGGCTTCCGCCCGTGATCCTGTACGCCGTGTTCCTCGGCGTCGGCGTACAGGGCGGGCAGCCCATCCTGGACTCGCTCGCCTACGCCGCCGGGGGCCTGCTGCCCGTGGCGGCCTGGCTCGTCCGCATCTGTGTGTCCAACGAGCCGCCCGCGGCGCGCAGTTGCTCCGCCGCGGCCATCGGCCCCGGCCGGGCCCACCTCGCCTCACTGCTGGCCGCACTGCTCACCGCCGCCGCGCTCGGCGCCGCGGCGGTGTGCGTCGTGACGGTCATCAGCGACGCGGCGAGCACGAACGCCCGGGTGCCGGTGGAGCGGCTCCCCGCGGGCGCGGCCGGACTCCTCGCGATGCTGGTCAGCGCGTTGCTCGGCACCGCGCTCGGGGCGCTCGCCGGCTGGCCGATCCTGCGCTCCGCGGGCCGCGCCGTGCCCGCGCTGCTGCTCGGCGCGCTGTTCCTGCTGGTGACCACGGGCTCCCCGGCCAAGTCGGTCCTGACGGACCTGACCACCGGGTCGCGGGAGGGCGCGGTGCCCGCCCCGCTGGGCGCTCTCGCGGCGGCGCTGGCCGTCACGGCGGCGGCGCTGTGGGGGGCGTGCGCGCTCAGCTCGCGGCGCGGCTGACGGAGCGACGGCCCGATGGTCGACGGATCGACCTGTCGGCCCATCCGCCTGTCGGCCTGGTGGCCCATCCGCCGGTCTGCCTGTCGACGGACGCCGGTCCCCGGTCCCGCTCAGCCCGAACAGGCCGAGCGCTGTGCCTCCTGCCACTCGCACACCGGGCAGAGCGTGACGCCCCGCCGGGACTCGGGGTACTCGGTGGGCGCGCGACAGAGCACGCACTCGGCGAACGGCTCGTCCGGCCGGGGCTCCGGCGGGGCCGCCGCGCGGTGATCGTCATCCGGCATGCGGACCAGCCTAGTTCAGGGGATCCCGACGGTTCAGGCCGGACCAGGCCCGTTCAGGACTTGTCGGACGCGTCCCGCCCCGCCGAGTCCGCGGAGTCCGCCGCGCCCGTCGCCCGGGGCGTCGCTCCCGTCGTGCCCGGCGCCCCGGACGAGCGGATCTGCTCCGAGACCCGGACGAACCGGTACCCGCGCTCGCGCAGCTCGGGGACGACCGTGCGCAGGGCGCGCTCCGTCGTGGGCGCCGCGCTGCGCGTGCAGTGCATGACGACGACGGAGCCCGGCCGCACCCCGTCGAGCACCTGCCGGGCGACCGCCGAGGAGTCCGTGGCGAAGGCGTCGCCGCTGACGACGTCCCACTGCACCGCGGTCACGCCGCCGGGCGCCAGCGCCCGCAGGGCCTGCCGGTCGTAACAGCCGCCGGGGAAGCGGAAGTACGGCACGCGGCGCTCGACGCCCGCCGTGCGGAAGGCCGCGAAGGCGCGGTCCATGTCGGCGCGCATCCGGGCCGCGGGCACGGTCGGCAGTCCGTAGCAGTCGCCGGTGAAGGCATGGTGGCTGTAGGAGTGGTTGGCGACCTCGAAGAGCGGGTCGCGGCCGATGTCCTTGGCCTGCTTCGGGTACTCCTCGGCCCACCGGCCCGTCATGAAGAACGTGGCGGGCACCTTCAGCCGCCGCAGCGTGGCGACCAGGGCCGGATTGTCGAACCGCTCACCCGCCGCCGCGCGCGGACCCTGGTCCGCGGTCATGTCGGCGTCGAAGGTGAGGGCGACGGTACGGCCGTGCTTGCGGGACCCGTTGGTGAACACGGGGGTGATCCCGGCGGGGCCCGGCGCGAGGGTCGGGGGAGCGGACGACGAGGGGGCGGTCGGCGCGGGGCGGGCGGTGCGGCCCGCGTGACCGGACGTGGCGGTGTCGGCGCCGCAGCCGGCGAGGGCGACGGTCAGGGAGCCGAGGGCGCAGAGCGCGGCGCATCTCCGTACGAGAGTGATCACCCGCGCGACGATATAGGCATTAATACGTCAAATAGGACAACAGGTCCGAGGGGGCGCGAGGTCTCACTCCGCCGCCACGCCCGCGCCGCCGGCGCCGTGCGCCGTACGGGGGCGCCGGGGCGTCGCGCAGGTGGCCCGGTCCTCTCAGAGCCACCCCTCCAGCGAGCCCATGAACGCGTCGAAGTCGTCGCGGTGGATGGTGTGTCCCGCACCCCGGACCGTCCGCACCTCGAAGCCGCGCCGCGCCAGCTCCTCCTTGAGCGCCGCGTCGACGACGGGGCTGGGGTCCGCGACCTGGACGAGCGAGCGCACGACCGGGGCGGCGGGGGTGTGGTCGGCGGCGTGCGCGCCGGACAGCGACAGGGCGGAGTCCGGGTCCCACGCGGCCAGCGTGGCGACCTCGACGTCCACGTCGGCCGCCTCCCAGCGCGGGTTGAACTTCGCTATCACCTGCCGCGACAGCCGCTGGAACGCCACGAACGCGGCGGGGTCGACCGCGCCGCGGGGGCCGAGCGCCCACGCCGGATCGCAGTAGACGGCCCGCGCGGGCGCGAGCCGCTCGGCCGCGAGGGCCAGCGCGAGACCGCCGAGCGAGTGCCCGAGCGCGAGGTCCGCGCCGGCCGGCAGCGTGTCGACGAGGTCGTCGGCGAAGAGCCGCGCGCCGTACGCGCCGCGTCCGCTCGCGCCGTGGCCGCGCAGGTCGACGGCGATCACGCGGTACCCCCGTTCGGCGAGGGCGGGCCCCACGCGCCGCCAGGTGCGGTGGTCCGACATCATCCCGTGGACCAACAGGGCGATCCGGTCGCCGGTCCCCCACTCGTGGGTGTGCAGCTGCATCGTGGTGCCTCTCTCCGCGTGCCCGCGTACCCCGCGGGCGGCCGGACGGTCTCCACGGATCTTGGTATCAGGAGCGGGCCCGCCCCCGCCGACCGGGTGGACGGGAACGGAACACCGCCCCCGTCCCTCTTCCTCCACGGCACGGGTCCCCGCGCGCGTGACGCCGACGTTCCGCTCACGCGCCTCGCCCACGGCCCTCACCGACACACTCCGGATATGCCCGTCATAGCCCATCACCTGGCCGTTTATCGGCTGTTGATCGGGGACGGAGATCCTCCGCAGGTCCGTGTCCGGCACGGACGAACGGAAACGACCGGAGGTATGCACATGAAGGTTGTCCGCTCCCTCAAGAAGAAGGTCACCGGAGAGAAGAGCCTCAAGTCCTACGCCTGGTACATCTGGTACTAGACCGCAGGCAGGACACCGCGCGCATCCCGCGCGGACGCACATTCCGTAGGGACGCAACGCGCCGTCGAGGCCCGCGTCCGGTGTGCCGTGAACCGGCCGCCGGGTGCGGGCCTCCCGCTCCTGGAGACTCCCGATGTCCATATCCGGTACCGCCGGCCTCGCACGGACCACCGTCCTCACGCCCCGGCTCGACGCCCTGCTGCGCGACCACCGCGGCGAGGACGTGTTCCGCCTGGACGCCGACACCGTCGGCGTCGCAGGACCCGCCCTGACCGACCGGATCCTGGCCGCCCGGCCGGCCACCGAGCGCGAACGCCCCACCTTCAAACCGCTGCAGGGGCGTTCCATCCCGCGTACGGAGGCCGCCGCCGTCATGCAGGCCATCGGCCGCGACGTGCGCACCGCGCTGAAGAAGCCGGTGCCCGGCCGCCTCGACCTCACGGGGCAGTGGCCGCACGTCGGCCACGTCCACCTGCGCGACCTGATCCTGGGCGCCGACCCGTACCGGCTGCGCATCCTCATGGACCGCACCCTGGAGCTGACGCCCAAGCTGACCTGGGCGGTCATCGCCACCGGCGCCGCCCTGCCCGGCAGGCTCCGCCCCGGCGCGCCCGCCACCAGCATCGCGGGCCTGACCGCGAACGCCGCGAACTACAACGAACGCCGCTACGCCATGGGCATGTACCGGCGCGCCGCCGCGCCCGTCTGCTTCACCGTCTCCACGCTCGTCGCCAACGCGTACTGGCTCGGAGCGCCCTTCGACGACGACACGCCCAACGAGCACATCCTGTACGAGTCCATGCGGCTGCTGCCGCCGTCCTGGAACCTCCTGCGCAACGCCGGCCCCGAGTACCCCGCCCTCGACGACCGCATCGGCCCCGGCGACGACGTACTGCTCCTGCCACTGCTCAGCCACCGCGACCCGGCCCTCTGGGACGACCCGGACGACTTCCGCCCCGAACGCTGGGACACGCTCGACCCCGACGACCACCCGGGCTACCTCCCCTTCGGCCACGTCTCCGAGCGCTGCTGGGGACGGCACATGGTGATGCCGCTGGCCGGCATGCTCCTCGACATCCTGCGCGCCGAGGGCGTGACGGTCGACCCCCGGCAGACCACCGCGAAGGTGCCGCTGGCGGGGCTGCTGGGCGTCGACAAGGTGCGGTTGGTCCGCGGGGGCGGCGGGGCCAGGCCTTAGACGGAGGCCTGGATGGCCTGACCTGCATCGTCGCTCAGAGCAGCCGCGGTCAAGGTGAGGTGCTTGACCAGGACCGCGACTGCGGTGTCGGCGTCGCGGGCCAGCACCGCCTCCTCCAGCCTGCGGTGTTCCTCGGCGCCGTCCCGGTCGGGGTTGCGGTGCGCCGACCAACGGCGGGCCAGCTCGCTCGCGGTCCACAACCGGTCGAAGGTCTCCAGGAGCGCGCGGTTGCCGCACCCTTCCAGCAACGTGCGGTGGAAGGCCCTGTGAGCTTCGGCCCACGCGCCGGTGTAGTGATCGCCCTCCTCCGGCGCGTAGGCCGGGGTGCGCACCAAACGGTGGTGGGAGGCCCGCACGCGGGCCTCCCAGTCGACGTCGCCGCGCTCGATGGACATGCGCAGTACGACCGGTTCGACCGTCCTGCGGGCTTCGGCGATCTCCTGCCAGCGGCGGTCGGAGTAGGACGGGACGGCGAAGCCGCGGTTGGGCAGCCGGTCGGCGAGCCCCTCGCCGACCACCCGCACGAGCGCCTCACGCACCACGGCCAGGCTCACGCCCTGCTCCTTGGCGAGATCCTGCGGCTTGAGGGGGGCGCCAGGGGAGTGGTCCCCGCGCATGATCGCGTCCCGCAGGTGTGTGTAGACCTGCTCGGAAAGCATCTGCTTTCCCGGCGGGGTCGAGGAGTGTGCCGTCCGAGTCATGCGGCCATCCTAGACGATCCACTGGATAATCGATTATTCGTGTTACGGTCGATTCAGTAACCTGCGAAGACGGTCTCGTCCGGACGGGACGACGGCTGTGCGGGCCGGCGACCCTTCGCCCCCCTTCCCCCGGCGGCCCGGGCCGTGTTGACCGCCACCGCCGAAACACCCGTCCGACAGCGCCGCCCGACTCCCGGAGGCACCACCGTGATGCACCTCGACGCCCTTTCCGATTCCGCCCGCACCGGCGACGGCCCCATGGACCTCAAAGCCGTCCGTGACGTCAGCCGCGCCGTCAGCGCCGCCCACTTGTTCATCTACCTGGCCCCCGAGAGCTCCGAAGAGGCGGCCGCGCTCGGCGTGACCGACCGCGGACCGGCGTATCTGGCCTTCCGGTCGGCCGCGATGGGCGCGGTCCCGTGGCCCGTCACGCTGGCGGCCTTCTACAACTTCAGCCCGCGGGCAGTGAGGGCCATGGCGGGCGTGTGGGACGCCGCGCCGCCCGAGCGGTGGCAGGCCGCCCGTTTCCTGGCCGCCGGACGGGCGATGCGGCGGGTCGACCTACACCTCACGGACGACCACCTCGCCGAGGCGCGCTCGCTGATCGACCCGGTCATCGCGGGTGCCGACTACGCCGGCAAGGTGCTGGCCGCCGCGAACGCCTCGGTCACGCTTCCGTCCGATCCTCTTGTCGCGCTGTGGCAGCAGATCACGGTGGCGCGCGAGTGGCGCGGCGACGCCCATCTCGTCGTACTCGCCGACAACGGCCTCGGGCCATGCGACTCTCTCGTTCTGCACGCCGCGACCGGCCGCCTCCCGACAGCTCTCGCGCGAGCGACCCGTCAGTGGGACGACGAGGAGTGGGACGCGGCGACAGCACGCCTGGTCGCGCGCGGCTGGCTCGACTCCCACGGCATGATCACCGACCCCGGCAGTACGGCGCGCGAGCGCATCGAGGTGGAAACGGACGAGCACTGCGCCGCGCTATGGGCCCCGATCGGCACCACGGGTGCCCGTCGCTTCGCCTCGCTCATCGCGCCGATCACCGACGCGTTCACCGCGGCGGGGACGTTCCAGACCGTTCATGGACAGCCTGATCGCACGTAAACGATCCTTGCGCCGCACGGCTCCGGGCGCTCCCGGTGACCGTGGCGCGGGAGCGCGTCAGAGGCCGGACGAAGGAGGCGGAGTGCCGGCGGAAGACGGGTCGTCCTCCCGCGGCGGCAGGAGAGGCGCGATCTCGGCCGCCGGGCGGCCGGTGTGCAGGCTGAGCAGGTCGGTGATCAAGTCGTCCAGGGGCGGCCAGGGCATGTTCCCGTGGTCGTTGGAGAGGCTGACCAGGCCGTGCAGCGCGGTCCAGAGGAGCAGGCCGGCCTGCCACTGTCGGTCCGCCGTGGTCTCGGCGCCGGTGACGGCCGCCAGGGAGACCACCACGGCCTCCAGCGGTTCAGCCCCGGCGCCGTGTGCCGAGCCGGGGACGAGGTCGTCCGGCATCCGTCCGCCGAAGAGCGTGCGGGAGTGGCCGGGTCGGCCGACTCCCCGGCGCACATAGGCCGCGCACCGGGCCACGAGGTCGGACAGCGGGTCCGGGGCGGGCCGGGCGGTGTCGTCCATCAGTCGTGCCGGCTCCTCGTAACGCAGCCGCAGCACGTGCTGGATCAGCGCCCCCAGGTCGGGGAAGTGGCCGTTGGCGGAGCTGCGGCGCCCCTGCTGCCGCCCCGTATCTCCCGCGTCACGCTGGCGGCCCTGCTGCTGGACGAGGCGGAGACGGGCACGTTCGGCACCAAGATCGTCGTGCCCCTGAGCCAGCCGCCGCGGCAGTCGCGGAAACAGATGACGACCTCTTAGGCCCGCCCACCCAGCGCGCCCGCGTCGTCCCGGCGGAACAGGGCCGCCCAGAGGAACGGTTCGCCGAAGCGCGGGGAGTCGGGCGGCTCGTCGCGCATCCGGCGCATCTCGACCTCCGTCAGGCCGGCGAAGATTCCGCGCAGCGCCTCCGCCGTGTACGCCAGGCCGCCGTGCAGCCCGCCCTGCCGGTAGAAGTCCGCGTCGGAGAGCTCGGACCCCATGCCCGCCTCGCCCGCCTCGCCCGCCGCGAAGCAGCCGAGGGAGAAGTGGCCGCCGGGGGCCAGGAGGCGGTCGAGGAGGGCGAGATAGCTGACGCGGCGGTGCGGCGGCAGATGGTGGAAGCAGCCGGAGTCGTGGATCAGGTCGTACGGGCCGCTCAGCTCCGCCCGCGCGAGCGCGAAGGCGTCACCGTGGTGGAAGCGCACCTCGGCCCCCGCCGCGCGGGCCCGGTCCGCCGCCCAGGCGAGGGCGCCCTGCGACAGGTCGACGGCGTCCACCGCGAAGCCGAGCGAGGCGAGGTGCAGGGCGTTGCGCCCCGGGCCGCAGCCCAGGTCGAGGGCACGCCCCGGAGTGAGCAGACCTCGCTCCCCGTACGAGACGAGGCTTTCGTCGGGCTTGTCCGCGAAGAACGGCACCGGCTTCGAGCGGTCGGCGTAGAAGCCGTCCCACCACGCCGCCCCGTCCGCCGACCACCGGTCGGCCGCCGGCTCGAAGAGGCCGTCCATAAGCTTCATCACGTCGTCGATCGTGCGTACGCTGCGGTCCATCAAGTCCCCTTTCGCAGAGCCTGATGGTAGGCCGCGCACACCTCATCGGCCCAGGTCAGAGCTGCTGCGTGCGGGGCTGCGGCGGGGCCGCGAAGGGCGTCCGCGGCCGTATGCGCGCCCCGCGTGCGGGCGGCGAGCCCCGCCCGCACGTCCCGCCCCCAAGAACCGCCCGCGGGCCCGCCGAGGCCCGGCGCGGGGGTGTTCCGAGCCGCGCCGGCGGGCCTTTTACGGGCCTGGGCGGGGATCGTGTTCACGCGACGTATCCCCAGAAGTAGTTCCCGCTGGTTGGATGTGCGGGCTTCCAACCGGCCCCCGGACCCCTGGAGTTACCGTGCCGCACTCAGCGCCGCGCAGGACCCACACCGCGGCGATCACCTCGGTGCTCGCCGCCGCCACGCTCGTCGCCGCCGCCCCGTCCGCGACCGCGGCAGGCGCCGCCGCCCCGCCCCCGCTCAAGGTGCTCACGTACAACACGTTCCTCTTCAGCAAGACGCTGTACCCGAACTGGGGCCAGGACCACCGGGCCCGGGCGATACCGGCCGCCGGCTTCTTCCGGGGCCAGGACGTCGTCGTGCTGCAGGAGGCGTTCGACAACTCCGCGTCCGACGCGCTGAAGTCGTACGCCGCGGCGGAGTACCCGCACCAGACCCCGGTGATGGGCCGCGGCAAGGGCGGCTGGGACGCCACCGGCGGCGCGTACTCCTCGGTGACGCCGGAGGACGGCGGGGTGACGGTCCTGAGCAAGTGGCCGATCGTGCGCAAGGAGCAGTACGTCTACAAGGAGGCGTGCGGCTCCGACGCGTACTCCAACAAGGGCTTCGTCTACGCCGTCCTCGATGTGAACGGCGTCCGGACGCACGTCGTCGGGACGCACACCCAGTCCACCGACTCCGGCTGCGCCGACGGCGAGGCCGCGGCCACCCGCGCCGCGCAGCTCAAGGAGATGGACGCCTTCCTGGACGCCAAGAACATCCCGGCGGCCGAACAGGTCGTCGTGGCGGGCGACTTCAACGTCGACTCACGCAGCGCCGAGTACGCCTCGATGCTCGCCGCCGGAGACTTCGTCCCGGCCGACGCCCGCACCGGCCACCCGTACTCCTTCGACACGGCGGACAACTCGATCGCCGCCGACCGCTACCCGGACGACCCGCGCGAGGACCTCGACCACGTCCTGCACCGCAAGGGCCATGCCCGGCCCGCCACCTGGACCAACCACGTCGTCAGGGAGCGGAGCGCGCCCTGGACGGTGTCGAGCTGGGGCAGGGACTACACGTACACGAACCTGTCGGACCACTATCCCGTCACGGCGTACTGAGGGGGCGTGGCCCTCGTCCGCGGGGACGAGGGCCACGGAGCGCCGCGCTACTTGTGCCAGGGGCCGGTCACCGCGAACGTCGTGCCGGGCGTGTAGCAGTTCACGAACATCGTGTCGTGGTCCGGCGAGAACGTGACGCCCGCGAACTCGCCCCACTCGGGCTTGTCGGGGGTGCCGATGTTCTGCCGGCCGCGCGCCATCGCGTAGACCTCGCCGCCGCGCGTGAGGCCGAACACGTGCTGGGCGCCGCCGCCGTCCTCGCACACCATCAGGCCGCCGCTGGGCGCGAGGCAGATGTTGTCGGGGGACTCGCCGGGCAGCTGGATGTCGGTGCTCGGGCCGAAGAGGACGACGAGGGCGAGGCGGCGCCGGGACGGGTCGTAGCGCCAGATCTGGCCGTAGTGGTCGCCCGCCGAGCCCGCCGCGCTGTGCGCGAAGGACGAGACGAAGTAGACGGACGAGCCGCCCCAGTAGCAGCCCTCCAGCTTCTGGGCGTGCGTGATGCCCTTCTTGCCGAAGTCCTGGAAGCGGATGGGTGTTTGGGCGGCAAGCGGGTCCGGTACGTCGACCCATTCGATGCCGTCGAAGGTCGCGCCGGTCTCCTTGACCGAGGAGAGGTCGGGCACCCCGGGCACCCGCATGGCCTGGAGCCGGCCGCCCGCGCGCAGCGAACCCCGGCCGCCCTCGGGCTTCTTGGGCAGGAAGCGGTAGAAGAGGCCGAAGGGCTTGTCGAAGGCGTCCTCGGTCTCGTAGACGATCCCGCGGTGCGGATCGACGGCGATCGCCTCGTGCTGGAAGCGGCCCATCGCGGTCAGCGGCACCGCGCCGGTGCGGTGCGGGTCGACCGGGTCGACCTCGAAGATGAAGCCGTGGTCCTTGGTGTAGCCGTTCGTGCCGGCCTTGTCCTCGGTCTCCTCGCAGGTGAGCCAGGTGCCCCACGGGGTGGGCCCGCCCGCGCAGTTGACGGCGGTCCCGGCGATCGCGACGCGCTCGCTCAGGACGCGGTTGTGCCGGTCGAGGGCGAGCGCCGTACAGCCGCCCTTGCCCATCGGGTCGTACGTGAGTCCCTTGACGGTCGGCACCGGAACCCGGCCGTCGGCACGGTTCTCGTGGTTGCGCACGAGGTTCGTGCCGCCGTTCCGGCCACGGAAGGCGGCCATGCCGTCGTGGTTGCTGGGGACCTTGCCCTCGCCGGAGCGCAGCTCGTCGCCCTCGCGGGAGAGAACCGTGTAGCGGAAGCCCTTGGGCAGGTCGAGCAGGCCCTTGGGGTCGGGGACGAGGGGGCCGTAACCGGCCTTCCCGTGCGCGGCGGCGGTGCCCGCGAAGAGTTCCGAGAGTGCGCCGGTGAAGGCGATCCCCGCGCCCAGCGCACCGGAGCGGGCGAGAACCTGACGTCGTGTGGCAGTCATGATGGGCGACCTCCTGCTGGCGGACAGGAATGTGACCGGATGTGTGTACCACGCGCCTAGGGGCACGGGAACCACGCGCGTAGCTTCCGTTGCGCGCGCCGTCCCGCGCCGCGCCCCGCCGAGGCCGCCCGCGGGCCTACTCGCCCACGAGCCCCTTGGCGTCCCGTGCGAGCGCCGTGAGCCGCGATATGGCGCGGAAGTACTTCTTCCGGTACCCGCCGTTCAGCATGTCCTCGCTGAAGAGCTTGTCGAAGGGCACCCCGGAGGCGAGCACCGGTACCTCTCGGTCGTACAGCCGGTCGGCGAGCACCACAAGGCGCAGCGCGGTCGACTGGTCGGGCACCGGCGTCACATCGGTCAGGCAGACGGCGGCGAGCTCGTCGGTCAGCGCGCCGTACCGGCTGGGGTGCACCTTGGCGAGGTGGGCCAGCAGATGCGGGAAGTCGTCGAGCGAGGCGCCGTCGGTCGCGTAGGCCGTCTTGGTGACCTGCTCCTCGGAGTACGGGGCCGGAGCCTGCGGCAGACCGCGGTGGCGGTAGTCCTCGCCGTCGATCCGCAACGCCTTGAAGTGCGCCGAGAGGCCCTGGATCTCCCGCAGGAAGTCGGTGGCCGCGAACCGGCCCTCACCGAGCTTGCCGGGCAGCGTGTTCGACGTCGCGGCCAGCGCCACGCCCTGCTCGACGAGCTTGCTCAGCAGCGACGACACCAGCACCGTGTCGCCCGGGTCGTCGAGCTCGAACTCGTCGATGCAGAGCAGCCGGTGAGCACTGAGGGTGCGCACGGTCTGCTGGAAGCCGAGCGCGCCGACCAGGTTGGTGAGCTCCACGAAGGTGCCGAACGCCTTCTGCTCGGGCGCGGCGGGCGTCGCGTGCCACAGGGAGGCCAGGAGGTGGGTCTTGCCCACGCCGTAGCCGCCGTCGAGGTAGATGCCGCGCGGGCCCGCCGGAGCGGCGGCCTTGGCGCGTCCGAACCACCTCTTCCTGCCCGACCCGGAGGCGTGCGCCCCGCCGAGGCCCGCGGCGAAGCCGCTCAGCACCCGGACCGCCTCGGTCTGGCTGGGCTGGCCGGGGTCCGGGATGTAGGTGTCGAAGCGGACCGAGTCGAAGCGCGGCGGCGGCACCATCTCGGCGACCAGGCGGTCGGCGGGGACGTGGGGCTCGCGGGCGCACAGGGACAGCGGAGTGACTTCGGCTGTGCGGCGGTGCCCGGGGGCTGAGGTGGAGGACGACACGGTTCCCCAGCTTAAGGGGCGTGCGAGACTGCGGATATGCGACGCCTGTTCCCTGTGACCGACCCGACAGCCGACCGGCCGGACATCCGTGCGGAGGACCGGAATCCCGACCGGGCCCCCCGGCGGGCGGATGAGACCGCCGACCGGGAGTGGGGACTCGACGAGCTCGCCGACGCCTACGCCTACCCCGCGGGGGAGGCGACCTGGCTGCGCGCCAACATGGTCTCCACGCTCGACGGCGCGGCCCACCACGACGGCCGCTCGCACCCGATCTCCGGCGACACCGACATGCGGATCTTCGGCACCCTGCGGAGCCTCGCCGATGTCGTGGTCGTCGGCGCCGAGACCGTCCGCAAGGAGGGCTACCGCCCGGCGAAGGCGCGGGCGGCCTTCGAGGAGCGCAGGGCGGCGGCCGGCCAGTCGCCGGCGCCCGCCGTCGCCGTGGTCAGCGCCGGTCTCGATCTGGACTTCTCGCTTCCGCTCTTCACGGCGCCCCTGACGCCCACCCTCGTGGTGACGGGGGCCGCCGCGCCCGCGGAGCGGATCGCGGCGGCGGAGAAGGCGGGCGCCGTCGTGCTGATCGCCGGCGAGGGCGCGACCGTGGAACCGGAGCGGGTTGCTCCGGCACTGGCCGAGCGGGGGCTGACCCGGCTGCTCACCGAGGGCGGGCCCCGCCTCCTCGGTCAGTTCGTGGCCGCGGGGGCGCTGGACGAGCTCTGTCTGACGGTGTCGCCGATGCTCACCGCGGGGGACGCCCAGCGGATCGCGGGCGGCTCCGCGCTCGCGGTCCCCGAGCGCTTCGCACTGACGTCCGTGCTGGAAGAGGCCGGGTTCCTCTTCACCCGATACCGTCGAACCTGACAATCGGCGGAATCAGCCGTTCCGTTTGGCTTCGGCTGGGCACACTAGATCTCGCAGTCCCCGTGCGGTAACGGGGCAGGATGGTTTCCGCAAGGGCTGAAAGCCGGCCCACGGATGAGAAGGGCGCCTGGCGTGTTCACAAGCGTATTGATGATCGAGAAAGCCCTGACGTCCGCCGACGTTGAATTCGTCACCACCTTGCACGGCGACGAGCCGGTCGCCTTCCACGTGCTGCTCCAGCCCAGGGGCGACCAGGCGGACCGCCTGCTGCGGGCCATCGACGACGTCGCCCTCGGCGAGCTGGACGAGGCGGCGCGCGAGGGCGAGACCCCGGAGGGGCAGGAGGCGACCCACCTCGGCGAGCAGGCACTGGACGTCTCCCTGCGGGCGCTGCGGGCGGCGGGCTGCGCGGCACAGGGGCGGCTGATCGAGGACCACCCGCTGGACGCGCTCAAGACCCTGGTCGACGAGGCCGGGGCCGATGAGGTGATCGTCCTGACCGACCCGCACTACGTGGAGGAGTTCTTCCACCGGGACTGGGCCTCGCGGGCCCGGCACAAGGTGGGCGTGCCGGTCCTCAAGCTCTTCTCGCACAGTACGGCGGAGGAGGCGTAGGAGCCCGCGGCGGAGGCAATAGGCTGGGGTCTGCTCAGACGTCGTACGGGGTGACGCCCCGGCCCACGACGTGACACCCGTCGCACCACCAGGGGAGACACACGCATGGCACCCGGCCTGCCCCGTTCCATCGCCGACATGGACCGACCGCACTTCATCGGCATCGGCGGCGCCGGAATGTCGGGCATCGCCAAGATCCTGGCCCAGCGCGGCGCCGAGGTCGCGGGCAGCGACGCCCGGGAGTCCGCCACCGCCGAGGCGCTGCGCGCGCTCGGCGCCACGGTCCACATCGGCCACGACGCCGCGCACCTCGCCTCCGACGCGACCTGCGTCGTCGTCTCCTCCGCGATCCGCGCCGACAACCCCGAGCTGGCCCGCGCCGCCGAGCTCGGCATTCCGGTCGTGCACCGCTCGGACGCGCTGGCCGCCCTGATGGAGGGCCTGCGTCCGATCGCGGTGGCCGGCACGCACGGCAAGACCACGACGACGTCGATGCTCGCCGTCACCCTCGCCACGCTCGGCCTCGGCCCGTCGTACGCGATCGGCGGCGACCTGGACGTGCCCGGCTCCAACGCGCTGCACGGCGACGGCGACATCTTCGTGGCCGAGGCCGACGAGAGCGACCGCAGCTTCCACAAGTACGCCCCCGAGGTCGCCATCGTCCTCAACGTGGAGCTCGACCACCACGCCAACTACGCGTCGATGGACGAGATCTACGAGTCCTTCGAGATCTTCGCCGGCAAGGTCGTCCCCGGCGGCACCCTGGTCATCTCGGCGGACCAGCCGGGCGCCGTCGAGCTGACCAAGCGCATCCGCGACCTCGGAGGGCTCAAGGTCGTCACGTACGGCGAGTCCGAGGGCGCCGACCTGCGCATCCACAAGATCACCGCGCGCGGTCTGACCAGCGAGGTCACCGTCCTCCTGGACGGCAAGCTGCTGACCTTCACGGTCTCGGTGCCCGGCCGGCACTACGCGAACAACGCGGTCGCGGCCCTCGCCGCGGGCATCGCGCTCGGCATCCCGTCCCGGAACCTCGCCGGCGCCCTGAAGTCGTACACCGGCGTCAAGCGCCGCCTCCAGCTCAAGGGCGAGGCTGCCGGGGTCCAGGTCATCGACTCCTACGCCCACCACCCCACCGAGATGACGGCCGACCTGGAGGCGATGCGCTCCGCCGCGGGCGACGCGCGCATCCTCGTCCTCTTCCAGCCCCACCTCTTCTCGCGCACCCAGGAGCTGGGCACGGAGATGGGCCAGGCCCTCGCCCTCGCCGACTCCTCGGTGGTCCTCGACATCTACCCGGCCCGCGAGGACCCGATCCCCGGCATCACCAGCGCCCTGATCATCGACGCGGCCCGCGCGGCGGGCGCCGAGGTGACCGCCGCGTCCGACAAGGCGGCGGCCGTGCGGATGATCGCGGGAATGGCGAAGCCCGGCGATCTCGTTCTCACCATGGGAGCGGGCGACGTCACGGACCTCGGCCCGCAGATCCTGGCCGAGCTGACCGAGCCGGCCAAGTAGCGGAGCTTTCGAAGCAAAGGGGATGGCACCCATGTCGTACGACGTCGAGAAGCCGGACGAGCAGTGGCGGGCGGAGCTGACCCCGTCCGAGTACGCGGTCCTGCGCCAGGCCGGCACGGAGCCCGCCTTCGTGGGCGAGTACACCGACACCAAGACCAAGGGCGTCTACTCCTGCCGCGCGTGCGGCGCGGAGCTGTTCACCTCGGGCGAGAAGTTCGAGTCGCACTGCGGCTGGCCGAGCTTCTACGACCCCAAGGACACGGACGCGGTCGAGCTGGTGCAGGACACCTCGCACGGCATGGTGCGCACCGAGGTGCGGTGCGCGCGCTGCGGGTCGCACCTCGGCCATGTCTTCGAGGGCGAGGGCTACCCCACGCCCACGGATCAGCGGTACTGCATCAACAGCGTTTCGCTGCGGCTGGCGGCGGACGAGGGCTGAGGGGCATCAGCCCTTCACGGCGGCGACTTTCCGGGGACACGGAAGGCCGGCCAGGGCGTTTGGGACGGACCGGTGGGCCGGACCGCTCACCGGGATGCTGCTTGAGAGCCCTTGTTCACCCAAGCGCCGCCCCATACGAAGAGCGGGACGAGGGCCACCAGGGCCACGGCACCGACGACCGTCCTCGGCGTACCGCTCATCGCCATGAGGATGGCAACGGCGACAAGACCGAAGACGATGAGACCGGCCAGAAACACTCCCAGCCTACTGGCGTGACTTTTCACCGTACGTCCTCTCATTCGGTGCTCCGCGTGCGGGGAATGGGCCGTTCCCCGCACGCGAACGTGTCATTGCGACTACTTTTTGATCGCCTTCATTCCCACCTTCGTCGCCGCACCGAGACCAGCGGTTGCGGCTCCGAGTGCTCCCTGTTCCAGGCAGGATTTGCCCACTCCGCCAAGGCCCTCCCCATCGATCGCCGCTGTGATTCCTCCTCCGATACAGCCGCCGACCGCGCCTCCTGCCACGGGCCCCAAGACCCCGTCGAGGGCAGCGCTCGCTACCGCGCCGGCGGCGGCTCCGACGACATCACCGAGCGAGAGCAGGCCGCTGGGGTCGATGCGATTGACGGGGTCACCCTCTGCGTAAAGGTAGGGGTTCTTCTCCTGCCCAGAAGGGTCACGCTGGGTGAAGCGGCCGATGCTGGGGTCGTAGTAGCGGGCCGCGAAGTGGTACATGCCCGTCGGGTCCTGGTAGCCGCCGGCGAAGCGGTAGGGCTGGGTGGCCTTCTCCGAGGTGGTCGACCGCTCCACGCCGCGTGGGCTGTAGGAGTACGTGTTGACCTTCTCGCCGGCCTCGTCGGCTACGGCCACGACGGAGCCGAGTGCGTCGGTGAGGTAGAAGTAGGTCTTCCCGTCCCGGGTCATGGAGTTCAGCGTGCCCCCGGGCTCGCGGTTGAAGCCCGTGTCCACACCGGCAGTTGAGGTCGCCGACAGGCCGAGCGGGCCGTTGTGGAAGTAGGTGTCTCCCAGCTTGATGCGCTCGCTCTGATCTGTGGAGCCGTACTGGCCCGCGTAGGTCTTGCCGCCCACCGTCAGCGAGGTCAACTGGCTGTGATCCGACCACTTCTCGGCCGTGCGGGTGCCTTCCGGCGTGGACGCACCGGCGGTTTCGTGGCCTTCGGTGTCGTAGGACCAGTTGGTGGTGGAGCCGTTCTTGGCGGTGATCTGCTGGGCGTCGTTGATGGTGTAGGTGGTGCCGCGCGGGCAGTCCTTGGCGGTGCCCTGGCTGGTGAGGTTCCCGGCGAGGTCGTAGCAGTACTGCCAGGACTCGTTCAGCGTGGAGCCCTTCTTCTCCTCGGCGTAGGAGAAGCGCCCCGCGCCGTCGTAGGTGTAGCTGGTCTTCATGCCCGTGACCGCGTCGGTCTTGGTGCGGATCTTGTCGCCGTCGGTCTTGGCGTCCGTGCCGTAGCCGTAGGTGTAGGCCAGGTCGACCAGGGTGCCCTTGGGGGAGATCGCCTTGATCTTCTCCGGCCGGCTGGAGTTGTCCACATCAACGGTCTGCACGGTGCCGCCCGGGTAGGAGGTCTGGGTGCGCACGTCGTTGTTGTTGTACTTGTACGTGGTGACCTTGCCGCGGGGGTCCTTGAACTCCTTGAGCTTGTTGACCTCGTTCCAGGTGTAGTCGGTGGTGCCGGCCGGGTCCTGGTAGAAGTCGACGTTGCCCGCCGGGGTGTAGGCCAGCAGGGTCTGCGAGCCGTCCTGCAGGGTGCGGACGGTTTCGCGCTGGAGCGGGTCGAAGGCGTACTTGACGGTGCCGGTGGAGTCGTCGCGCTGGCGCAGGTTGCCGTCACCGTCGTAGTGGTAGCGGACCGTGTCGTTGGTGGTGGAGACCGTCTTGATGCGGTCGAGGTGGTCGTAGGTGAAGACCTTCTTGATGCCCCGGCCGTCGGTGAGCGTCTCGGTGCGGCCCAACGCGTCGTAGGTGTAGGTGGTTTCACCCAGCGGCTTGGGCGGGGTCACCTTGGTGAGGTTGCCCTTGCCGTCGTAGGTGAACGACGTCTTCACCGTCTTGGACGCGGACATCTTCGTCTGGGCGGTGCACCGCTGGCCCTCGAAGCCGCCGCAGTCGGGGGTGGCGGGGTTGTAGGTGTAGGAGACGTTCCCGCCGCCGGTGCCGGTCTGCGCCACCGACTTGGTGTTGCCGGCCGTGTCATACGTGTACGACGTCTTCTCGCCGTCGGCGTTGGTGGAGTCCTTGGGCTTGTCGCCGCCCGCGATCGTCTGCCAGCTGGTGGTCGACTTACCGCCGGTCGGGGACTTCACCGACTCCAGGTTGTTGCGTGTGTTGAAGCCGTAGTCGGACACGTTGCCGGGCGTGGAACCCGAACCCATGGCGTCGGTGGCGGTGTCGACGTTGTGGTTCGCGTCGAACTTCGTCGACCGCTTGTGACCGAGCGCGTCGGTGACCTTCTCCACCTGGCCGTCACCGTCGTGCTCATAGCGCGTCACGTGCGCTTCGGGGTCGGTGACCTTCGTCGTACCGCCCGCGGTGGGCGAGGTGGCGTCGTACTCGTACGTCCACGTCGGCCCGGTGTGGCCGGAGCCGTTGAGCTCGGTGGCGCGCAGCATCGAGGTGACGCGGTTGGCGTCGTCGTAGGTGAAGACGGTGACGCGGCCCTCGGCCGTGGTGATCTTCTCCAGGCGGCGGGAGGAGTCGTAGCCGAAGGTGGTGGTCTTGCCCTCGGCGTCCGTGGTCCTGCTCAGGTTGCCTGCCGGGTCGAGGTCGAAGACGGCCGTGCGGCCGGAGTTGTCCTTGGCCTGCCACTGCGAGGCGTCGGTCTTGACCAGGTCGATCCAGCGGCCCGAGCGGGTCTCGGTCAGCTTGAAGCCCTTGTTCTCGCCGTCCTTGTCGTGCTGGTCGACCGTGATAGTGCCCTTGTTCTTGTCGGTCACCTTGGTGAGCGTGCCGTGCTCGTCGTAGGTGTCCTTGGTGTGCGACTTCCAGTCGCTGACCGTGTACGTGCCGTCGGCGTTCTTCTTCAGCTCCTTGGAGTAACCCTTCGGCGTGGTGAAGGAGCCGTCCGAGCCCTTCTCGAAGCGCAGGGTGTCGCCGGAGGCGTCGTAGAGCACTACCTCGCTGTCGAAGAGCTGCAGGTAGCGCTCGTACTGCTGCCACCACCGCTGGGACACCTTGCCCCACGGCGCGTCCAGGGAGTTGTACGTCCGCGCCAGGGTGAGCTGCTGGCCCACTCCGGCGATGGAGAAGTCCGTCGCCGTGAGCATCAGATTGCCGGTCGAGTAGTCGATCCGGGCCGTCAGCGCATCCGTGACCGCGAAATTGCTGATCCGGTGCCACGGCACGTCACCCTGCCCCTCGGGCACGTACGTGTCCACGGCTGCCCCGCCGGCGCGAGCTGACACGGATGCCGTCTCACCGCTGTTGGCGCGCTGCTTCTGCTGCGCCCGCCAAGCGGCGACCTCGTCGGACGGCGTGCGCTCGGCCTGCGGCGCGACGGGCTTGTTCGCCCCGGCCTTCACCGCGGGCATCGTGAAGTTGGGTGCGTCCTTGCCCCACACCGAGCCCGGCTCGTCGGCCGCGGACGCGCCCGCGGCCGGCAACAGGGACAAGGTCAGGGCTCCGGTGGCCAGAACGGCCGCCGTGGCGAGGCTGGTTCTCTTGCGGGCACGCGAAACACGCGCACCACGAGTGCGTTGCATCAAGGCTTCCCCCCACAGGAAGACACTTCTCGCAGACCCCAGTGGTCACGAGGCGCACACAAGTTGCCACACGACCTCCACAGATCGCGGCGCGCTTCCCCCGAACACCCGTTCCACACGGGCCGGAACTAGCCCCTCCCTATCATCGGAAGAAGGCCTACAAAAGTGACCTCAAGTGGCGTGTTTCGAGCCGCCGTTGCGCCCTGCGCACACAGAAACGTCCACAAGGTGACCGGATAATTGCGGTCCAGACCTGGCTCTGAGGGCCGGGCGGAGTGCGCGGACGAGCGGACATCGATCGCGCGGGTCCGGCGGAGGCGGCACAGGGGTGTCGCTGCGCGACCGGGCTCGACAGTCGCTGCGGACCAGTCGGGCTCGGGCACCCGCTGGGCGCCGTGATGCCTGGGGAGCGGGCCCGGCTGATTCCGGAGAGCTATGCGGAGCCGGCTCGCGGCGCCGCCCAGGTCCGGGCCCGCTCAACCGGTCAGAACGTCAGCTTCCAGCTGTTGATGTAGCCGGTGTCCTGGGCGGCCACGTCCTGGACGCGGAGTTTCCATGCGCCGTTCGCGGGCTCGCTCGACGCGTTGACCGTGTACGACGCCACGACGTTGTCCGCCGAGTCGCTGCTGCTGGAGTTCTTCAGGCGGTACGCGGTGCCGTCCGGCGCGACCAGGTCGACGACCACGTCGCCGCGCCAGGTGTGCCGGATGTCGACGTCCACCTTGAGGGTGGCGGGGGCGTTGCCGGTGCGGCCGGTGACGTTCACCGTCGAGGTCACCGCGGCGCCGTTGTCCGGGATGGCGACGTCGGTGGTGTTCTCGTAGGCGTCGCCGGGCGGTACGGGCGTGTCGCCCGCCGCGAGGGTCCAGATCGCGTACGCGATGGCGTCGCTGTTGCGGTCGAGGGCCGTGTCGTTGATGTTCGACGTGGTGTCGCAGGACGAGTGGTAGCAGCGGTCGAAGGCCTGGCCCGCGGTACCGCCCCACTTCTGCGCCTGCGCGCTGGACTTGGTGCGCTCGGCGCCGCTGAACAGACCGCCGACCGGGATGCCCGCGCTGTCGAAGGGGGCGTGGTCGGAGCGGCCGTCACCCTCGGTCTCGATCTCGGTGGGTACGTTCAGGCCCGCGTAGTAGTCCTTGAACGTCTTCTCGATCGTGGGGTCGTCGTCGTAGACGAAGTAGCCCGGGTTCGGCGAGGCGATCATGTCGAAGTTCAGATAGCCGCTGATCTTCGAACGGTCCGTGGAGGGCAGGTTGTTGACGTAGTACCGCGAGCCGACCATGCCCAGCTCCTCGGCTCCCCACCAGGCGAACCGCAGGTGCTTGTCCGGCTTGAGCTGTGCGCGCGACACGGCGAGCGCGGTCTCCAGGATGCCGGCCGAGCCCGAGCCGTTGTCGTTGATGCCGGGGCCCGCCGAGACGCTGTCGAGGTGCGCGCCCGCCATCACGACCTGGTCGGCGTTGCCGCCCGGCCAGTCGGCTATCAGGTTGTAGCCGGTGGCGCCGCTGGACGTGAACTGCTGGATGCGGGTGGTGAATCCGGCCGCGTCCAGCTTGCCCTTCACATAGTCGAGGGAGGCCTTGTAGCCGGGGCGACCGTGGGCGCGGTTGCCGCCGTTGGCCGAGGCTATGGACTGCAGCTGGGTGAGGTGCGCCTTGACGTTGGCGAGCGGGATGTCGGGCGCCGCGAAGGTGGGCGAGGGGGCGGTGGCCGACGGGGCGGCGGCGGCCGACGGGGCGGCGGTGGCGAGCAGGCCGCCGATGGCCAGGGTGGCGGCACCGACGGCCGCACGTCTGTACAGGTTCATGTGGGGCTCCGGATTCCGAACGGCGAGAGGGACGGAACGTGCGAGGCGCCCTGCGACGCGGGTGCCGCGGGGCGCCTTTGGAGCTGGTGCGTTGCCTGATGTTGAGGTCTTGACGATCCACCGTCAAGAGCGGAATCCGGTCACAATGCGGTCAGCCGCGTTCGTATAGCGGACCCGTGTGATAGATGGCGCCCCGTCTTCCGCCCATGTTCCGCTCTCGCCGAGCCGGCGGACCACCCCCGTCTCAGGTCGCCGTCAGAAGAAGACCCCGCACCGCAGCAGCACGTTCGCGTACGGGCGCGCCTCGCCGGTGCGGACGACCAGGCGGGCCGCCGCCGAGCGGCGCTTGACCTCCTCGTGCGCGACGAACTCCAGCGCGGGCAGGCTCTCCCGCAGCAGCCGCGCCGCCGCCGGATTGGCCTCCCGCACCTCCCGCGCAGCCGTGCCGCCCTCCACCACCAGCTCGGCGAGGAGCCCGTCGAGGACCTCCGCGAAGGACGGGACCCCGGCGCGGAACGCCAGGTCGACCACGCGCGGGCCCGCCGGGACCGGCATGCCCGCGTCGCAGACGAGCACCGTGTCCCCGTGCCCCAACTCGGCCAGTGCGCCCGCGAGATGACGGTTGAGTATCCCCGACTTCTTCACCGGGACGGGACCTCCGGGGCCGCGGGAGCCTCGGTGGACTCAGGAGCCTCGGGAAGCTCCGAGGCGGTCGGGTACGAGTCCTGCGCCCCCTTGCGGGTGACCGCCGCCGCCCCCACCCGTACCGCGTACGCCGCCGCCGTCGGCAGGTCCTCGCCGAGGCCGAGCCGCCAGCCGAGCGCCGCGGTGAAGGCGTCGCCCGCCCCCGTCGTGTCCACCGCGTCGACCCGCGGGCTCGGCACCCGTACACACGCGCAGTCCGGGGCCTGCGCGGTGAGCGCGCCCTCGGCGCCCAGCGTGATCACCACCGAGCGCGGGCCGAGCGCGAGCAGGCCGCGCGCCCACTCCTCGGGGGCGTCGCCCGCGTCCTCGCCGAGGATCACCCGCGCCTCGTGCTCGTTGACCACCAGCGGGTCGCAGGCGGCGAGCACCTCGTCGGGCAGCGGGGCCGGCGGGGAGGGGTTCAGGACGAAACGGGCCCCGGGCCGCAGCGTGCGCACCACCTCCGCCACCGTGTCCAGCGGGATCTCCAGCTGGCTGGAGACCACCCGGGCCGCCGCGAGCAGGCCGCCCGCGGCCCGGATGTCCTGCGGGGTCAGCCGGGCGTTGGCGCCGGGCGAGACGACGATGCTGTTGTCGCCCGACGGGTCGACGGTGATCAGCGCCACGCCGGTGGGCGCGCCGCCCTCCAGGACGCCGTCGGTGTCCACCCCCGCCGCGCGCTGCGCGTCCAGGAGGAGCCGTCCGTGGGCGTCGTCGCCGACCCGGGCGAGGAGCGCGGTGCGGGCGCCGAGCCGGGCGGCGGCGACCGCCTGGTTGCCGCCCTTGCCGCCCGGGTGGACGGCCAGGTCGGAGCCGAGGACCGTCTCGCCCGGCGCGGGGCGCCGCTCCACGCCGACCACCAGATCGGCGTTGGCGGAACCCACGACAAGGAGCTCGTAGTCGTCGTTCATGTCTGCTTGTTCCTGCTTTCGTGCGATGAGGTGCGGTGGTGACGGTACTCGGAACGGCCGTCGGCCGTCGGCCGGCGCCCGGGGCTCAGGCGCTCAGGAGAAGTACCTCACCTCAGGAGAAGTCCTTCACGTTCTTCGCCGTGACGACCTTCACCGGCACCTTCACCGTCTCGTGGACCTTCTTGCCCTGTGCCGACCGCACCGCGTTGCGCACCGCGATCTTCCCGAGCTCCTTGGGCTGCTGGGCCACGGACGCGTACAGCGTGCCCGCACCGACCGCCTTGAGGCCGTCGGGTGTGCCGTCGAAGCCGACCACGGGCACCGACGTGCCCGCCTTGTCGCCGAGCGCCTTGACCGCGCCGAGCGCCATCTCGTCGTTCTCGGCGAAGACGCCGTTCACGCCCTTGTGGGACTGGAGGAGGTTGGTCATGACGTCCAGGCCCTTGGTGCGGTCGAAGTCCGCGGGCTGCCGGGCGACGACGTCGATCCCGGGGTAGGCCTTGATGCCCTCGGCGAAGCCCTGGCCGCGCTCACGGCTCGCGGAGGTGCCGGCCGTGCCCTGCAGGACGATCACCTTGCCCTTGCCGCCCAGCTTCTCGGCGAGCGTCTTCGCCGCCAGTCTGCCGCCCGCGACGTTGTCGGAGGCGACCAGCGTCGCGGTCTCGGCCTTGTTCACGCCGCGGTCCGCGGCGACCACCGGGATGTCCTGCTTGTTGGCGCCGCGCACGGCGGGGCCCGCCGCGTCGGAGTCCACCGGGTTCACGATGATGGACTTCACGCCCTCGCCGGTGAAGTTCTGCAGCTGGTTGGACTGCTGGGACGCGTCGTTCTGCGCGTCGGTGACGGTCAGGTCGATGCCCGACTTCTCGGCCTCGGCCTGCGCGCCCTCCTTCATCTGCACGAAGAAGGGGTTGTTGAGCGTGGACAGCGACATCCCGATCTTCGTCGAGGTGCCGGACGAGCCGGAGTTCACGAAGGAGACCGCGCCGACGACGGCCGCCACGACCACGGCGGCCACCGCGTACTTCACCGCCTGCGGCCCCTTGCCCCGCACCCCGCCGGACGCCCCCGACGAGGCCGCGGGCGTCGCCCCGGCCCGCCGCCGCAGCGTGTCCAGGAGCACCGCGAGCGCGATGACGACACCGATCACGACCTGCTGCCAGAAGGCCGACACGGAGAGGAGGTTGAGGCCGTTGCGCAGCACCGCGAGGATCAGCGCGCCGATCAGCGTGCCGGACGCCTTGCCGACCCCGCCCGCCAGGCTCGCGCCGCCGATGACGACCGCGGCGATGGCGTCCAGCTCGTAGCCCTGCGCGGCCTGCGGCTGCGCGGAGACCAGACGGGAGGCGAGCACGATGCCGGCGACGGCGGCGAAGAGTCCGGAGAGCGCGTAGATCACCAGCTTCTGGCGCTTGACCCGCAGGCCGGAGAGGCGCGCGGCCTCTTCGTTGCCGCCGATCGCGTACATGGAGCGGCCGATGAACGTACGCCCGAGGACCAGCGCCGTGACCAGGCCCATCGCGACCATCACGAGCACCGGCACCGGCAGCCAGCCGCCGACCGTGTCACCGAGGTGCGAGACCGAGTCGGGGAAGGCGATCGGGCTGCCCTGCGAGATCACCAGGGAGAGGCCGCGCGCCACCGACAGCATCGCGAGCGTCGCGATGAACGGCGGGAGCTTCCCGTACGAGACGAGAACGCCGTTGACGAACCCGCAGGCCACGCCGGTCGCGACGGCCATGACCACCGCGAGCCACACCGGAAGGCCCTGCGACGTCGCCGTCCAGGCGAGGACGGTGGCCGAGAGCGCGGCCACCGAGCCGACCGACAGGTCGATGCCCGCCGAGACGATCACGAAGGTGACGCCGAACGCCAGGATCGCGGTGACCGCGGCCTGCACGCCCACGTTGAGCAGGTTCTGCGTGGTCAGGAAGTCGCCGGACAGCAGCGACATCCCCACGACCAGGACGATCAGGGCGCTCAGCGCGCCGTTGTCGAGCAGCACGCGGCGGAGCGTCGGTGCGCCACCCGCGTCGCGCTTCAGGGTTTCAGTGGCCACGGGTGCCCTCCGCTGTCTTGTCTTGCGCTTGCGGTATGTCGGTTTGCGGGATGTCGGTGCCGTCGGCGGCGGCTGCGCTGCTGACCGCGAGCGCCATCACCGCGTCCTGGCTCGCCTCTTCGGCGGTGAGCTCGCCGGCGATCCGGCCCTGCGCCATGACGAGCACCCGGTCGCTCATGCCGAGCACCTCGGGCAGATCGCTGGAGATCATCAGGACCGCGTGCCCGGAGGCCGTCAACTCGTTGATCAGCTGGTAGATCTCGACCTTCGCGCCCACGTCGATGCCGCGGGTCGGCTCGTCGAGGATCAGGACCTTGATGTCGGCGAGCAGCCACTTGCCGATGACGACCTTCTGCTGGTTGCCGCCGGACAGGGTGCGCACGTGCTGGCCGAGCCCGGCCATCCGCACCCCGAGCTGCTCGGCGATCCGGGCGGCCGCCCGCTGCTGCCCCTTGAGGTCCACAAGCCCGGCCCGGGTGGCCGAACGCAGCGTCACCAGACCGAGGTTCTCCCGTACGGAGGCGTCGAGGACGAGCCCCTGCCCCTTGCGGTCCTCGGGGACCAGGCCGACGCCCGCGCCCATCGCCGCGTTCACGTCGTGCCGGGGCAGCCGCTCGCCCTGTACGCGCACGGTGCCCGCGTCGTACGGATCGGCGCCGAAGACGGCGCGCGCCACCTCGGTGCGGCCCGCGCCGACCAGGCCCGCGAGGCCCACGACCTCACCGGCCCGCACCTCGAAGCTGACGTCGTGGAAGGCGCCGTCGCGGGTGAGCCCGGCGACGGAGAGCAACGGGGGCCCCGTGTCCGGGCGTTCACGCGGATACTGCTGCTCGATGCTGCGCCCCACCATCAGCCGGACGAGCTCTTCCTCGTCCGTCGACGCGGGCACCTGGGCGACGCTGCGGCCGTCCCGCAGGACGGTGACGCGGTCGCCGAGCGCCGCGATCTCCTCCAGGTGGTGGGTGATGAAGACGATGCCGACGCCGTCCTCGCGCAGCGTGCGCACGATCGCGAAGAGCTTGTCGACCTCCTCGGAGGTGAGGACGGCGGTGGGCTCGTCCATGATGAGCACGCGTGCGTCCAGGCTCAGCGCCTTGGCGATCTCGACCATCTGCAGCCGGGCGATGCCCAGTTCGCGCACCTTCGCGCGCGGCGACACCCGCACCCCGACCCGCTTCAGCAGCTCCTCGGCGTCGGCCTCCATCTTCTTGCGGTCGACGAGACCGAAGCGGCGGGGCTGGCGCCCGAGGAAGATGTTCTCGGCGATGGTGAGGTCGGGGACGAGGTTGAACTCCTGGTAGATCGTGGCGATGCCGAGCCGCTCGGCGTCCTGCGCGCCGTGGATGCGCACCTCGCGCCCCTCGGCGAACACGCGGCCGCTGTCGGGGCGGTAGGCGCCGGAAAGCATCTTGATCAGCGTGCTCTTGCCCGCGCCGTTCTCGCCGAGCAGGACGTGCACCTCGCCGCGGCGCAGATCGAAGTCGACGGAGTCGAGCGCGACGACGCCGGGGAACGTCTTGCGTATGCCTTCGATGCGCAGCAACTCGTTCTGGCTGCTCACGGATTGCTCCTTCGTACGGAGGTGTCCGCATCGGCCGGCTCACCGCAGGAGCGGCGGACCACGAGGCGGGCGGGCAGGGTCACGGACTGCGGGCGTCTGCCCTCGATGAGGTCGGTCAGCGCGCGCACGGCGGCCCGGCCGAGGTCGGCGGTCGGCTGGGCGATCGCGGTGACCGGCGGGTCGGTGTGCACGAACCACGGGATGTCGTCGAAGGCCGCGAGCCCGATGTCGTGCGGGACGCGCAGGCCGTGCGCGCGGATCGCGTCGAGGGCGCCGAGTGCCATCAGGTTGTCGGCGGCGAAGACGACGTCGGGCGGCTCGGGCAGGGCGAGGAAGCGCGTCGTGGCGCGGCGGCCGCTGTCGGCCTGGAAGTCGCCCTGCCCGATGTAGGCGTCGGGCAGGGCGATGCCCTGCTCGTGCAGCGCCTCGCGGAAGGCCTCGACGCGCTCGCTGCCGGTGGTGGTGGCGGCCGGGCCCGCGATGATGGCGAGCCTGCGGTGGCCGAGTCCGTGCAGGTGGGCGACGAGGTCGCGGACGGCGCGGCGCCCGTCGGAGCGGACGACGGGGACGTCGACGCCGGGGATCCAGCGGTCCACGAAGACCATCGGGGTGCCGCCCCGCACGGCGTCCAGCATCAGCGGCGAGCCGCCGTCGGCGGGGGAGACGAGGAGCCCGTCGATCCGCCGGTCGAGCAGGGTGCGCACGTGGTGGTCCTGCAGGTCGGGCCGCTCGTCGGCGTTGCCGATGATCACGCTGTAGCCGAGCGCGCGGGCGGCCTCCTCGACGGACCGTGCCAGCTCGGTGAAGTACGGGTTGAGCACGTCGCTGATGACGAGCCCGAGGGTGCGGGTCTGGTCGGTGCGCAGGGAGCGGGCGACGGCGTTGGGCCGGTAACCGAGCGCCTCGACGGCGGCGAGCACGCGACCGCGGGACGCGGGGCTGACGGAGGGGTGCCCGTTGAGCACGCGCGACACGGTGGCGACGGACACCCCGGCCTCGGCCGCGACGTCCTTGATCCCCACGGAACTGGTCGCCATCGTCGGTCCACCTCCTCGTGGAATCGATTACACGGAGGATTGGAAACGATTACACGAGGGCGTGGCAAGGGGTGGCGGGGGCGTGAGATCCGATCGTGATGTGGGGCGCCCGCGTCGGAGCGGTAGGGCATCCCGACGAGTGGGCGCCGCTACGCCCCCCGGAACTCCACCGTCAGCCAGGGGCTGTCGAGGTCGGTGGTCAGGGCGCGGTGGGCGCGGAGCGCGTCCGTGTACCAGGTGCCGAACTGTTCCTCGTCGAAGTGGAGGCAGCGGCCCAGGATGTAGCCCGCGGAGAACGACTCCCACGAGGTGTACGCGGCACGGGCCGCCTCCGAGGCGCGTTCCAGGGCCTTGAGCAGTTCCGCGCGCGTGGCGTAGCGGGCGCCCACGCCCCAGCGGGCCATCTTCGAGGCGCGGCCGATGTCCCAGGCCGCGACCGTGTCGACGCGGCCACCGGGCGGCAGCAGGCCGTCGGCGCGGAAGCGGGACTCGTAGCGGAGCACCTCGCCGACCAGGGCGCGCAGGTGACCGGCGAAGCCGTCCAGGTCGGCGTCCTCGCCGGGGCGGTGCGGGGCGCCCGGGCCCGAGGTCTGCGACACGCGGTGGCGCAGCGTGGCCTCGGTCCGCTCGCGCCACAGCTCCGGGTCGACCCGCGGGCCGTACCGCTCGATCAGCGCGGCACGGACGTCCAGGACGAAGTCCCAGTACCAGGGGCTGACGTCCCGGGTCAGCAGGCGCTCCTGCAGGGCCAGCCAGTCGTCGCGGTCGTCGACGCCCCACCACTCCCGCAGCCGGTCGATCTCGTTGTGGTGGCCGGCGCCGTGCCAGTCGAGGGTGTTCCAGGCGTCACCGTTGGCGAAGCACAGATGCGCGCCGCAGGCCAGGCCGTGCAGGACCGGGCTGCCGGGTGCGGGCGCCCCCGTGCGGCGGGTCTCGACGCGGTGGGCGAGGTTGCCGGGGCGGTGGTGGCGGGCGTGCAGGTCCGACCAGACCTCCCGCTCGTCGTCGGTCGTCAGATAGAACTGCTGACAGGGCGTCGCCGCGTTCACGACGAGCAGGTCGACGTCGTCCGGGCAGCCCGCGGCGAGCGCGTCCAGCGTGACGTACTCGTAGACGAGTTCGGGGTGCGGGCGGGGCAGGAAGCCCGCCGTGTACACCTGCGCGATCTTCCTGCCGTCCGGCAGGTCGAAGGTGAGCAACTCGCTGGCCGGGCCGTCCTCTTCGGGGCCCTCGCCCCGCCCGGCCGCCTCGTTCGTCGCGTCCCCGTCGAGCCGGACCGGACGGTACAGCCCCTCGACGGCCAGCGCCCGCAGATAGCCGTACGCGTCGTCCTCCTGGCACAGCTCGTACAGGTGCTCCTCCAGATCGGCGGGCGCCTGCCAGGAACTCCCGTCCTCCGGCGCGGGGACGTCGGGGAAGATCTCGTCGTGGTACTCGTCCGCGTGCTCTGCGAGGCCTGCGGGGTCTGTGTGCCCTGCGGGGTCTACGTGCTCCGCAGGGTCTATGTGACCCGCGGGGCCGGTGGGCTCTGTGTGTTCGTCGTGCATGAGGATCTCCGCTCGGGCGCCGCGCCGGAATTCGCGATCTTGCACCTTACGCGGGCATCTCGACGCGCAGCGACTTCAGGCCGTTGATGAAGTGCGAGACGAGCCGGCGCGGTGGCGCCGCGAGCCGCAGCACCGGCAGGGCGCGCGCCACCTCCTCGTGGAACACGCGCAGTTGGAGCCGGGCGAAGTGCGCGCCCAGGCAGACGTGCGGGCCGTCGCCGAACGCCACGTGCGGGTTGGGCGAGCGGGTCAGGTCGAGGCGGTGCGGGTCGGCGAAGACGCGCTCGTCGTGGTGGGCGGACGCGTGGAAGACGACGACCTTGTCCCCGGCCGCGATGCGCGTCCCCGCCAGCTCGGTGTCCCGGGTCGCGGTGCGCCGGAAGCTGAGCACCGGGGGGTGTGCGCGCAGCAGTTCCTCGACCGCGGTGGCCACGGGGGTCGCGCCCGCGCGCAGCCGCTCGTACTCGCGCGGGCTCCGGGAGAGCTCCAGCAGCCCGCCCGGCGCCGCGCTGCGCACGGTGTCGTTGCCCGCGACGGTGAGCAGGAAGAAGAACATCTCCAGTTCGGCGGCGCCGAGTTCGGGGTCGCCGGCGAGCGTCGTCAGCACGTCGTCGCCGGGGTGCGCGCGCTTGTGCGCCGCCAGCGTCCCCGCGTACTCGAACATGTCGCGCAGCATCGCGGGCGAGCGCGGGTCGAGCGGAGCGCCGTCGGGGCCGAGGACGGGTGCGGCCGCCTCGTCGGGGTCCTGGTAGCCGATGACGCGCTGCGTCCAGTGCAGCAGCAGACCGCGGTCGGCGGCCGGGACGCCGAGCAGGTCGGCGAGGTTGAGCAGGGCGTAGTCGTCGGTGACGGCCGCGACGATGTCGACGGTGCCGTCACCGGCCCCGGCCTGCCCCACCGCGGCCTCGATCAGCGTGCGGGCCCGCTCGCGCACCGCCGCCTCGAACCGCTCGATCCGCCGGGGCGTGAACGCGCGGCTGACCAGCCTGCGCAGCCTGCCGTGATCGGCCGCCCCCGCCCCACCGGACGGCCCGCCCCCGGCCCCCGCCGCCGGGTCCTGGTTCAGCATCATGCGGCGGATGAACGGCAGGTCGTCCGGCGCGGGATCGCGGATCTGGGTGGCGCCCAGGTAGGAGGAGTACGTCACCGGGTCCTTGAGTACGCGGACGACGTCGGCGTGCCGGGTGACCGCCCAGAACCCCGGCCCCGCGGGCCAGCCGAGCACCGCCCGCTCCTCCTGCCACGCCACCGGGTGGTGGTCGCGCAGCACGCGGTAGCGCCCGTACGGGACGCCCTCCGCGTAGAGCCGGGGGTCGAAGACGTCGGGCACGGGCGGGGTACCGGGGCGGGGGCCGCAAGGAGCTCCGTGTGGTGGCTCCTGCGGTGTGCCGCGGGGCGGTTCCCGCGGTGTCCCGGGCGGCGCGTCGTCCAGGTTCACGCGAGGCCGTCCTGCGATCCGTCGGCGTACCCGCCTCCGCCCCCGCGCGCGTCACCGTCCAGCCCCTCGCCGAGATCGTTCTCGGCGCGCAGGAAGTCCTCCACCGTACGGATCAGCTCCAGCGGCACCTCGTCCATCGCGTAGTGCCCTGCCCCCGGCAGCTCCGCCAGCTCGCCCTGCGGGAAGGACCGCAGCCAGGTGGTGCGCATCAGGTCGGCGGGCAGGGCCGGGTCGAGCGCCCCGGTGACGGCGAGCGCGGCGACGGGCGAACCGTCGATCTCGGTGTGGAAGTCCTCGCACGCCCACGAGTCCAGCCAGGCACGGAACGCCTTCGCGTCGCTGACCGCGAGCGAGCGGCGCACCATCCGGTCCAGCCAGGCGCGCGGGCGCACCCCGCCCGTGGTGACGTCGATGATGGCGCGCCGGTTCTCCGGGAGGTGCGCGGCACCGGCGAACAACTCCCACTGCTCGGGCGGAAGGTGGAGCCCCTCGGCCGGTACGGGCGACACTCCGACGAGCCGCCGCACCCGGTGCGGGGCCGCGGCGAGGACGCGCTGCGCCACGCTGCCGCCCATGGAGTGCCCCACGAGCGAGAACCGCTCCCAGCCGAGCCGGTCGGCGAGGTCGAGCACATCGGCGGCGCCCTCGCTCGTGGTGTACGCGCCGACGGCGTCCCGGGCCTCGCCGTAGCCGCGCAGGTCCACCACCGCGTACTGGAACGCGCCGCCGTCGAGGTCCGCGAGCACCGGCTCGTACGCCGTGCGGTCGGCGAACCAGCCGTGCACCGCGACCACCTTGTGGGGGCCTTCGCCGAGCAGGGTGTGGGGGAGCGGGAAGGAGGTCACTGCGACTCCGATCGCCGGCGGGTCCGGGCGGCCCCGGGTACGGGCGGCCCCGGCGTACGGGTGCGGGGCCGTGACCACGGTGTCCCCAACCCCCGTACCGCGCAAGGGTGCCCGCGCCGCGTCACGTGTTCGACAGCGGGTGCGGGGGGCGCACACCGGGGCGGGGGATGAACTTGGCGGACGGCCTGCGGGGCGGCGCCGCGGTTGGTCAGAATGTGGCATGGCCATCCGTCGCCGCAGCTACCGGCTCGACCAGGAGCCGGACACCGGAGCCCCCCGCCTGATCCCCGTGGAGCAGGCCGGGCCCGGGCCGCAGCAACCGCGCGAGGAGCGCGAGGGGCACGAGGAACACGGGGAGTACGAGGACCGCGGGGAACGCGGGGAACGCGAGGAACACGGGGAGCACGAGAGGCGTGGGGAGCACGAGAGGCCCGGAGAGCACGGGGAAGCGGACGTGTTGGACTCCGTCGTCGAGCGGATCACCGGCGCCCGTACGGAGCTGAGCTACAGCCTGCTCCCGGACGGCGCCCGACTCCTGTGCGCCGCCCTCCCCGGGCAGCGCGTCGAGGCGCTGCACGTGAGCGCCGACACCCCCGGCCCCGGCCCCGTCTGGCCGATCGACACCTGGCGCTCCACCGCCTGGGAACCGGACGCCGGCGACACCCTCGGCGCGGGGTTCGTCGAGTCCGAACTGCCGCTCGCCGAGCCCCACTTGGACCAATCGGTGCTCGTGGAGTTCGCGCGGGAGCACGCCGGCCGCGTCGCGCCCTTCCTCACCGATGTGCGCCGGCTCTTCGGCGACCCCGCGGGGCGCCAGATCGTCCTGGTCGAGGAGGAGCCCGGGACCGTGGCCCGCTGGGTCGCGCTGGCCTGTGCCTCCCTGCCCGAGGCGTACGTCCCCGCGCTGACCTTCACGACCTGGACCGCCGACCCGTACCGCGCCCCGCAGCACATCATCGGCATCGGCCCGGACGTCGCGTTCGACCGCTCCGACGAGGCGACGGCCACCTATCTGTACCGGGTGTACGACAGCACGGGCGGACCGGAGAGCCCGCCGCCCGCCGAACCCGACGCCTGGGCCCGGCTGACCGCCGAGCGGTGGCTGGCCGGCAACCCGCCGCGCCCCGCGCCCGGCGCGGCGACGCACCCGGAGGGCCCCTTCGCGCTCCTGCCGCTGGTCTCCGGCGCCGGCCGGGAGGAGACCGGCGACGGCGGCGCGAGCACCCTTTCCGGCGCCGAACTCGCCGGGCTGAGCGGGGAATCCCTGCACGTCGTGTGCGAGGCCCTCGCCCGGTCCGTGCGCCGCGGCGAGGCCGGTCCGCACACCCTCGACGAGCTCGACCGGCTCTGCCGCGGGCTCGACGGCGACCGCGCCCCGGCGGCCCGCCCCCTCGCCCTCGCCCTCGTCAAGCACCGGCTCGACGCCACGCGCGGCCGCGGGGCCCTGCCCGACCTCACCGCCTTCGAGGGCCTTCCGCTCGGCGAGGACGCCTGGCGGGAGCTGCGCGAGGAGTACGGCGAGCGCGCCGACGACGCCCTGCGTGCCCGGCTCCGCGGCCCCGTCACCGGCTGGACCGAGCCGCTGCGCCTCGCCCTCGCCGTGGGAGCCGACGGCGGGCCCGGCCTCGCCGAGGCCATGGACCGGCTCGCGGAAGCCCTGCTGCACCCCGAGCGGCGCGAGTGCGCACAGGCCGTCCGCGTCCTCACCGAGGTCGACCACGTCGCCTTCACCCGCCGGGTGCTCAGGCTGCTCGTCGTCGACTTCACCGTACGCAAACTGGACCGGCTGCGCGCCCTCGCCAACTCCGCGCAGGGCGAATGGCTGCGGCGCAACATCGAGGACGCGCCGCTCACCGTCCGCCTCGCCGCGGCCGCCGCGTACCTGAGCGGCCCACCCGACCACCTGAGCGGTGCCCAGCTCTTCGACCGGCTCACCGAACTCCTCTCGGGGCCGAAGGTCGAGGACGTCGCGACGCTGCGCCTGTTGTGGCACATCGTGTGGCGCAACACTCCGCCGGACCCCGAGGACCAGGCCTGGGTGGCCCGCGCCTGCACGCCCCGCCTGATCGTCGAGGCCGACCTCGGCCGGCGCATCATGGGCTGGCTCAAGGAACCCGACCGCTGCGACCGCGAACTGGTCGACTTCGCACGGGAGATGCGCGAGGACGGCAAGCTGGGCTCCCACGAACGCACCACCGCGAGACTCCTCGTGGCCGCCCAGGACCTCCTCGACGGCCGGCTGGCCATCGGCAAGGCCGCCATCGACCTCCTGGAGGAGCTGGGCCGCAAGGCGCCGCCGCTCGGCCCGGTGCTCCGCAAGGGCATCGAGGAGCGGGTGGGCCGCGCCCTCGCGGGGGCCAACCCGCTCGACATGTGCGAGGCGCACGGGCTGCGCATCCTCGTCGCCGCGGGCCCCGACCTCCTGAACACCTACCGCGCACACCTCCTCGACCCCGCCCAGGTCGACCGCATGGTCCGTGAACTGCCCGACAAACCCTCGGAGTTGGCCGCGTACTTCTACCTCTGGCGGCGCCGTCGGCGGCACGGCGTCACCGCCCACTGGCACGCCGTCGCCGAGGAGCTCCTCGCCCACGCCCTCGAACCCGTCCTCGAACGCCTCGACCACCGCCGGCTCGGGCAGGTCGCCACCGTCTTCGAGCGGGAGGGGCAGGGCCTGCAGGAGTGGACGGCATGGCGTCAGCAGGTCGCCCAGCGGCAGAGCTGACCGGCCACCACCCGGGGCGCGCCCGGGGCACCACCCCCGCGCCGCCCCACCACCGACTTCCCACGAAAGGACCAGCGTGAGCGACACCACCCAGACCATCGTCGACAACTTCCCGGGCGGCAGTATGGCCAGCCGCCCCGTGCACTTCATCTGGATGCTCGACTGCTCGGGCTCCATGGGCATGAACGGCAAGATCGGCCAGCTGAACTTCGCCATCCGCGAGGCCATCCCCGAGATGCAGCAGGCCGCCCAGTCCAACCCCGCCGCCTCCCTCCTCGTCCGCGCCATCACCTTCGCCAGCGGCGCGAGCTGGCACGTCAGCGAGCCCACCCCCGTCGACCAGTTCTCCTGGGAGGACGTGCACATCTACGGCGGCACGGACATGGGCGCCGCCTTCAAGCTGGCGGCCGGCGCGCTGCAGACGCCGCCGATGCCGCAGCGCGCCCTGCCGCCCGTGCTCGCGCTCGCCTCCGACGGCCAGCCCACCGACGACTGGCGGGCCGGGCTGCGCGCCATCGACGCCACCCCGTGGGGCAAGCGCGCCGTGCGCGTCGCCGTGGCCATCGGCGACGACGCGGACAAGAGCATGCTCAAGGAGTTCCTCGGCAACCCCGAACTGGAGCCGCTGCAGGCGAAGAACCCGCGCCAGCTCGCCGCCGCCATCCGCTGGATGTCCACCGCGGTCGTCAAGGACGCCTCGACCCCGAAGGTCGACGACGGCGCCAAACCCGCGACGCCGCTCGACGTGCCCTCGATGACCAAGGGCGAAGACGACATCTGGTGACCGGGCCGGAGACGACGACCAGGCCGGCGGCGGCGCGGACCGCGCCCTGGGCGCTGCTCGACGGCGCGGTCCGCGGGGTGGCGAAGAAGTACAGCCAGGACCGCAGCGCGGCGCGGCTGGTCGCCGGGGGCCGCGCGGTCGTCCTCGCGGTCGCCGACGGACACGGCAGCGCCGCGCACTTCCGCAGCGACCTCGGGGCGAGCTGGGCGGTCGAGGAGTTCACGGCGTGCGCCACGCCGTTCGCGCACGAGGCCGCCCGCATCGGCGACGACGCGGCGGGCTGGCCCGCCCTGCGCGAGGAGGCCCGCCGGCTGCCGCAGCAGGTGGGCCACCGCTGGCACGGCTGCGCCCTGCTGCGCGAGGCCAACGCACCCGCGCACGGCTCCCGTTGGCTTCCCGCGGCGGACCGCACGAAGCCCCGCGAGCACCCCGAAGGACCGGATCTCGCCGCCTACGGAAGCACCCTCATCGGCGCCGTGCTCACCGAACACATGCTGTTCTGCTGGCAGTTGGGCGACGGCGACATCGTGATCGTCGACGCCGACGGCACCCCGCACACCCCGCTCTCCACCGGCCCCGACATGGGCGACGAGACCGACTCGCTCTGCGAGAGCGAACCCTGGCGCAAGACGCGCTCGCACTGGCAGCCCTTCACCGGCGGCGCGCCCCCGTGCGTGCTGCTCTCCACCGATGGGCTCTCCAAGAGCTTCGCCGACCACCAGGGGTTCCTGGACTTCGCCACCGGCCTCGGCGGCCGCGCCGCCGAACAGGGCGTCGCGGCGGTACAGGCCCAGCTCCCGGACTGGCTCGGGCGGGCCGCCACGTACTCCGGGGACGACACCACCCTCGTGGGCGCCATAACGGTGCCCGCACCGCGCAGTGCACCGTGAGCACAGCGCAGCGAACCGTGAAGGGCAGAGAGGAACAGAATGGTGAACGGCATGCTCGCCGCCGGAAAGACCCTGGTGGCCGAGTCGGGGGAGAAGCTGAAGGTCGCCGAGCTCTTCGGCTCCGGCGGCCAGGGCGAGGTCTACCGCGTCCTGACCCCGACCGGCGACCGGGCGGTCAAGTGGTACTACCCCCAGCTCGCCGACGGCCGCCAGCGGGAGATCCTCGAAGGCCTCATCGCCAAGGGCTGGGACGACCCCCGCTTCCTGTGGCCCCGCTCCATCGTGATGGACCCCGAGGGCAAGCAGCCCGGCTTCGGCTACCTCATGGACGTACGGCCCGCACGCTTCTGCGACCTGCCCGCGCTGTTCCGCCGCGACCCCTCGGTGGCCTCCGCGACGATGCGCACCCTGGTCACCGTGGCCCTGCACACCGTCGAGGCCTACCGCGCCCTGCACTCCCGCGGCATCGCCTACCGCGACATCAACTGGGGCAACATCTTCTTCGACCCGGTCACCGGCGACGTCCTGGTCTGCGACAACGACAACGCGGTCGTGGAGGGCGCGGAGGCCGCCGTCGCCGGCACCATGGACTTCATGGCGCCCGAGCTGGTCCGCGGCGACAAGGGCACCCAGCCCGGCACCCAGAGCGACCTGCACTCCCTGGCCGTGCTGCTCTTCCTGCTGCTGATGAACGACCACCCGTTCAACGGCGCGCTCGCGCTGAACATCCGCTGCATGGACGAGGCCGCCAAGCGCAAGCTGTACGGCACCGACCCGGTCTTCGTCTACGACCCGGCCGACACCCGCAACCGCCCGGTCCCCGGCGAGCAGCCGACCGTCGAGGCGACCTGGGGCGCGCTGCCGCAGATCCTGCGCGACCTGTTCATCCGGACGTTCACCGACGGCCTGCGCAGCCCCAAGCTGCGGGTGCGCGAGTCGCAGTGGCGCGAGGCCCTCAGCCAGGTCCTGGACGCCATCACCCAGTGCGGCGCCTGCGGCAAGCAGAACCTGACCCAGCCCGACGGCGCGCCCCCCAACTGCTGGAAGTGCCGCACCACCCTGAAGCTGCCGCCCCGCCTCGAACTGGTCACCGGCACCGGCACGCTGCGCACCCGGCGCGGCATCCGGCTCGCTCCCAGCGCCCGCGTCTACGCCCACCACCTGCGCGAGGACCCCGAGCGGCACGACTTCTCCGCCGTGGTCGGCGAGGTCACCGAACACCCGCAGCAGCGCGGCCGGTTCGGCCTGACCAACCGCACCTCGACGGTGTGGACGGCCCGCAAGGACGACGGGACGGTGCGCGACGTGGACCCCGGAAAGACGATCGCGCTGCGGTCGGGGCTGCTCATCGAGTTCGGCGGCGGGACGGAGGCCGTGGTCAAGGAGTGACGCCGGCGGGGCGGCGGGCGCGCCGGTGCGGGCCGGTCAGGTCCACCAGCGGCGCCAGCGCCGCCACCAGCCGCCCCACCGCGTCGGGGCCGGCGGCACCGGGGGCGGCGGCGGTGGCGGCGCCGCGGGCAGGACCGCGCGGGCCGGCTCGGTGGGGATCGCCACCGCGTCGGGGCGGGGCAGCGGGGCCACGGTGACGACACACTCGGCGGCGGACACGGGGAGGCCGACGCCCCGCCCGGCCCGGTGCGCGCTGCGGGGCACGCGCCGCTCGCCGCCGCGCAGCCCGTCCGTCCATGTCGCGTGCACCAGGACGGCGGGCTCCGGCCAGTCGAAGTCCAGCTCGGCACGGTCGTCGGCGACCCTTCGGACCCGCAACTCGCTTATGGCGGCCGGGTGTTCGATGAGCAGGCTCGGACCGGACACGGCCCGCTCGCCGAGCACGCTCACCGCGGTGACCCGGACCCGCCGCTCGGGCGGCGGCGTCAGCTCCACGCGCGACTCGGCGCCCGCGACCGTCGCCGGGATCCGGTCCACCAGGCCGACCACGGCCGAGACGTCGGCGCCCGGTTCGACCGGGCCCGCGGTCCACGGCAGCAGCACCCCGTCGCCCAGCTCGGGCGGCCGCCACGCGAGGGTCACCCGCCCGCCGTCCGGGCCCTCGCGCACCGCCAGCTCCTCCACCGGCGACGGCCACTGCTCGGCGACGGCGGCCACCGTCACACCGCGCGACCACACCAGTCCGCCGTCCGGATCCCGGTAGCCGCAGCGCACTTCGTAGGTGTACGTGCCCGGGGCGAGCGGCACGTCGAGCACCCCGTCGCGCGCGCAGGGCACCCGCACGAGCGACGTCCCGCCCCAGCCCGCGCTGTCCGCCGCCGTCCCCGAGCGGGTGACGCGCAGCTCGGCCGCCGCCGGGTCGGGCCGCCAGGACAGCCGCACCCCGCCGGGCACGACGGTGCGGCGCAGCTCCGTGACGACCGGGGTGAGCAGCACCGGCGCGGTCACCCGCGGCACCCCGGCGACGCGGTCGCGGCGCAGCGGGACGACGGCGTACCGGAGGGGACGGCCGACGGGCGCGTCCGTGTCGACGACGGTGAGTCCGGTCCCGTCCGCCGCCGTCTCGACCGCCAACTCCGGCGCGCCGTCCGGGAAGCGCAGGACCCGGTACGACACGCCGGTGACCGGCCGTCCGGGCGCGCACCAGGACAGCCGTACGGCGCGTTCGTCGGTCACCGCCGTCACCTCGGCGCTCGCCGGGGTGAACGGGTCGTCGGCGAGCAGCGCGGCCACCCGGAGCAGGCCCGCCTGGGCCGGCGGGTCGTCCCTGGCCAGGCGCAGCGCGCCGAGCCAGGCGTCGGCGGCGACGCGCAGCGCGCCGGTGGACTCGGCGGTGCCGGCGGCCGCGGTGAGCCGCGCGACCTCCGCGGCCCGTGCGCGGACGGCGTCGACGAGCGCGGCGAGGCGGTGGTCGTCGGGGCCGTCGGCGTAGGCGGAGGCGCGCGGGAGCCGCGCCACGACCCGTTCCGCCTCGCGCAGCCGGACGCCCGGCCAGATGTCGTTGAGGGTCTCGGCGGCGTGCCGGGCGGGACCGGTCGCGGGGAACCCCGCGGCGACGGCCGAGGCGAGCAGCCCCGCCTCCGCGCGGTGCACGCCGAGCGCGACGGCGTCGGCCTCGCCGGGCCGCTCGTCGCCGTCCCGCAGCAGACAGCACACCTCCCACAGCACCAGGCGCCGCAGCCCCATGGCGTCGTCCCTGATCAGCGTCTCCAGGGTGTCCACCAGGGCCGCCGCGGTGCCCGAGCGCGGATCGGACGAGGACAGCCACCGGCCGCGCGCCTGCCGGACGTGGGCCAGGTCGACGCGCTGCCAGATCCCGCCGCGGCCGGGGAACCAGAGCCCGTCCAGGATCCGGAAGCCGTCGTCGGTGTCGGCCCGGGGGAGGGTGCCGAAGACGGTGTCGTGGGCGGGTGCGGGGGCCGGCGGGCGGAGCACGTCCGCGGCGTGCCGGAAGCGCAGCTGCCGGATCGCGTCGTGGAGTTGGCGGTACCCGCGCAGGCCGGGGCAGCGCGGCAGGGCCGGCAGCGGGGCGCGGGAGCCGCTCGTTCCCGGGTGCTCGCCCGGACGCAGGACCGCCATCGCCTAGTCGCCCGGCGCCGTGTAGAAGTACACGCGGACCACGGCGGTCTCCGCGCGCCGGCCGAGGCTGTGGTAGTCGTCCGTGGCCGTCTTCGCGGTGAACATCTTCGGGCGGGCCGCGCCGAGCAGGCGGTTGACGCGGTGGGCGTAGACGGTGCCGTTGGAGCTGCCGCCGAAGGTGAGGACGAGCGCCGCCTCGCGCCCGGACCACTTGCGGGTGTCCTTGGCGATCTGCTCCACCAGGTCGCCCTTGTCGTCGCCCGCCACCTCGAACTCCTGGGGGTGGCGGTCCACGGAGCGCGGGGCCGTGGGCGGGTGGCTCGGTGAACTGCCCGTCGACGGGCTGGGCTTGGGGTGCTCCGGGATCTTCGGGTCGGGGCGGTCGCCCATCGACACCAGGGCGAGTACGAGCAGCAGGTCCGCGAAGAGCCACCCGGCGAGCACGACGACCCCCATCCGTCCGCCGCGCCGGCGCAGGGCGCGGCCTCGGCTCACGCGGCGCCCCCGTCCCTGGGTCCGGGCGGCGGCAGCCGGGTCGTCGGCGCGTCGAGCGGTGTGTCGAGGGCGGGGTCGAGGGGCGGGTCGACGGGCCGGCTCGGCCCGGGGAGGGAACTTCCCTCGGCGGGGCCGCCGTTGGCGCCGTGGGCGGCCGTCCCGGTGCCGGCTCCGTACGCCCCGCCGCCCGCGCCCGGTGCACCTGCGCCCGCCCCGTACGCGGCCCCGTTCGGTGGCCCGTACGCCCCGCCGTTCGTGCCCCCGTACGCCGCGTGGGCGCCACCGGGGTCGTAGCTCTCGGTCCGCGGGCGCGGCGTCAGGGGCGCGAGCGCGGGGAGCGCGCCCGCCAGTGTGTCCATGCGGGCGTCGAGGCGGGCCGCCGCGTCCTGCCAGTGGGCGGCCGCCGCGTCCCAGCGCTCCGTGGCCTCGCGCATGCCGTCCACCGCGTCGCCGGTGCGGCCCGTGCTCGACACCAGGGCCTGGGAGGCCTGTTCGGTCGCCTTCGCCACCGACTCCGACTTCAGTACGAGCGACTGCTGGGCGGCGACGAGGGCCTTCAGCGAGGCCTCGACGGTGTCGCCCGCCGCTTTGACGTGGTCGGCGATCCCGCGGGCCGCCCGCGCGTTGGCCTGGCCCGCCTTGACGGTCTCCTGGGTGCCGTCGCGCAGGGTGGTGTCGATGCGGTTCGCCGCGTCGCCGAGCTTCGGCACCTCGGTGGTGAGGGACTGGGTCGCCTGGCGGAGCGCGTCGATGGCCTGGCTCACCGATGCCGTGGCCCCGCTGAGCGCCTTGTGGCTCTGCTCCGCCTTCTGCGTCACCAGCTGCATCTTCTGGGCGGCCTTGGTGAGTTCGGCGGTGAACTGCTGCGGGGAGGCGGCGCGGTGCGAGGCGAGGAGCATCTGGGTGCGGGTCAGCGCCGAAGCGAGCTCCGCGAGGAGCTTCTCCGCCTCCGCCTCCTGGGTCTCCTCGTGCTGTTCGGTGCGCACCCGCACCCGCCCGTGCCACACCGAGAGCGCCACGAGCAGGGCGATGAGGAGCACCGCCATCAGGGCCACGTTCTCGAACCGTCCGAACGACGACAGATGCCCGCCGAACCCCGTCTGCCACTGCTGCAGAAAGGGCCGGGTCGCCTGGTCGGGATCCTCCTTCGCGAGCTCCCCGTACGCGCGCACGGCCTCGCGCAGCCCGAACCAGGTGATCAGGAGCGGCACGAAGACCAGCACCCCGAGCGCCGCCTCCAGGAGCCGGTCGTGCCGCCCCGACGGCCGGCCGCCGACCGCCCGCACGCTCTCGGGTCGTACGTAGGTCTGTACGAGGTCGATCTCCGCCCACCGGTCGAGCTGGTTCGACGCGGCCAAGTCCTGCTGCAACACGGTCAGTTCGGCGGAGCGGGGGGTGAGCGCGGGCAAGGCCGCAAGGCGCCGCAACTCCTTGACGATCAAGGCCTTGTCGAGCAGTTGTGCGGGCGTCAAGCGGTTCCCTCCCTGGCTTGCGGGGTGCCTCACGGGGGCGGTTCGAGGGGTCTCTGCCCGAGGACGTCCCCCCTGCCGCGCCGGTTCCTGCCGCCACGGGCGAGACGCCGCAACAGGGCCCCCGCCTCGGCGTGTTCAGGATCCCACGTCAGGCACTTCCGCAGGGCCTCAATCGCCTCATTCCGCTCCCCGCGCAGGTCGAGTTCGACCGCGTGGCGGTAGGTGCGTTCGGCGAGCAGGCCGCGGACGCGCACGTTCGTCGGATCGTGGCCGTAGGCGCAGTTGAGCCACCGTTCGGCGTCGGCGAAGTGTTCGGGCGCCATGTCGGCCATCGCGGCGGCGCAGTGCACGTCGATCATCGCGTCCAGCATGTCGGCGCCGGTCGGCCGGGTCGCCGCGTCCTGCCAGGCGATGTGCGCGGCCTGCACGGCGTGGTCGTACCGGCCGAGGGACAACAAGGCCTGGGCGCGCTCGAGTTGGCGCCGCGACGCGTGGTCCAGGGCCGACGCGGGGTTGGGCTCGGGAGGCTGGTTCCCGTCCGGTCGCACGCCCGACCGCCCATCCGACCCCACGGCGGACCCCGCGGCGTCCGGCACCGCGCGCTCGGCCGGACGGCGGCCGGGCGGGGGCGCCGGACGGTACAGGGCGTCGAGCAGTTCCTGGGCCTCGGCGATGATCTCGCGCAGCAGCGTGACCGCCTCGCCCTCACGCCCCTGCCGGGCCAGCCGCCGGGCGTGCGCCACCCCGCGCTCCGCCACGCCACCGTCGTCCGCGCCGCGGGGATCGGGCAGGGAGCCGGGTGAAGTGACGGATCCGGTCGCGATGCCGGAAGGGAGCGCGGTGCCGGAAGCGGGCGCGCCGGGGATGAGGGCCGTGCCGGGTGGTGTGGCCCGCGGATCGGGGGCGCGGCCCGGCCGGTGTCCGCCGCCCCCCTCCCGTACCGCACCGCCCGCGTCCCGTTCCTCCTCCGCGCCCACCAGTGTCGCCGCGAGCGGCGGGGCGTCCGAGAGGGTGTCGTGCGCCGACGAGTCCGGCTCCAGCGGGCCCTCCTCCAGGGCGGCGGGGCCCGAGGACGCCGCGCCGCCCGCCAGCCGCACCGCGTGCCGCAGCGCGCCGAGCGCGAGGACCTCCGGCGGCGCCTGCACGCTCCGCGCGCCGAGCACCGCCACTCGCGAACGCACCTGCTCCATACGGGTGTTGCCGCCCACCAGCAGGACCGTGTCGACGTCCATCGGCGTCATGCCCGACTGGTCGAGCAGCGACCGGGCCCGGTCCACGGTGCGCCCCACATGGCGCTCCAGATAGGCGTCGAGGTCGTGCCGCGCGATGCGCACCCACAGCGCGGGCCCGGCGCCGAGCCGCAGGTCGAGCACGGCCGCCGCGGGCCCGTCCGGCGCGCCGAGCGCCTCCCGTGCCTCCTGCCCGCGCGCCCGCAGCTCCTGCCACACCGCGGCGTCCACCCCGATGACCGAGGCCGCCCCGCGGTGTCTGCGCAGCAACCGGACCGCCGACGAGAGCGTCTCCGCGTCGAAGGAACGGCCCCCCGACGTCGCCCCGCCCTCGTAGCCGAGCGAGCGGAAGTGCCCGCGCACGCTGCGGATCAGACCGAGCTCGAACCCCTCGTACCCCATGCCGTAGACCAGGCACGTGCCGCTGTCCCGCTCCGTCATGTGGCCGATCACCGCGGCCATGGAGTCGTTGACGAGCCGGGCGGGTTCCAGACCCGCCTCGCGCGCCGCGTCGCGCAGCGCGGCCCGCTGCGCCGAACCGAAGTACGCGGGCACGCTGATCACGGTCTGCGCCACCCGCCCCGGCGCCACCTCCTCCACCCGCTCGCGCACCGACCGCAGCAGCCGCGCCACGATCCGGTCCGCGTCCACCGGCTTGCCCCCGAGATGCACCGGACGGCCGCTGCCCAGGCGGCTCTTGAGGCTCGGGAAGGTCACCGGCAGCTCGCCGGTGTCGGCCGGCTCGCACAGCAGCCACGGCCCGTCGCCCCACTCCGCCGCGAGGCGGTGCGCGGCGCCGTCCTGCGCGGCGTAGAGGGCGCGGATGCCCGTGGCGCCGAAGTCGATGCCGAGGCTGACCGGTGTCGCCCGGGCACCCGGCCCCGCACCCGGTTCCGCGCCCGGCCCCGGCGCGGGCCGGTCCGCCTGCCGCGGTCGCGTCATCCGCCGGCCGTCTCTTCGGCGAACCGCAGGATGCCCTCGTAGTCCGGCCGGTCCGGCAGGGCGGGCACGGCGCGCTCCGACTGGGCGACCGCCACCAGGTTGACCAGGTTGCGGGCCTGCTGGGCGGTGGTCACCCGGTTGCCCTGCCGGTGGGCCTGCTTGACGAACTCGACCGCCTCGTTGATCTGCCGGACGGTCTCCGGCGGCGCGCCCTCCGAGGCGAGCTCGGCCTGGCGGAACTGGCTCGCCAGACCGCACTGCCGGTACATGTCGTCGAGCAGCAGTTCGGTGAGGCGCTTGTACTCGCCGCTGTCGCCCATCGCCGCCGCCCGCTGCGCCTGCTCGATGTCGCGCCGCACCTTCATCGCCTGCACCGGCTCGATGTAGGGCCCGTACCGTTTGAGGAAGTGGTCGGCCTCTCGCTCGGCGTAGCCCAGCTGCTCGCGCAGCACCGCGCTGTCGAGCTCCTCCACCGGCTCCGGCGGGGGCGTGCGCGGCTTCTCCCGGTTGGGCGTGGCCTCCAGGACCATGTCGGTGCCGCGCACCGAGATCTTCACCGTGATGATGCGGTCCGCCGAGTAGTTGAAGGAGACGTCCACCTGGCGGTTGATCTCGATCTCCTGCGGCAGTTCGAACTCGACCACGCCCTGCTCGTGGTTCTCGCTCGCCACCTTGCTGTCGCCCTCGTAGACCGGGACGCGGATGCGCCGGCTGTCCGTGGCGTGGAAGGTGCGCCGGCGCGGCTCGGAGAGCGGGTACGGCGAGCCCGCCTCGATGATCTCGACGAACACGTCGCGCTGGCTGCCCTTGATCGCGGCGATGCCCATCGCCATCGGCGTCGACTCGTACAGGCCCGTGTCGCCCTTGGACCGCCCGTCGGCCAGGCTGCGGCCACAGGCCGTACAGGAGTCCGCCCCGTACTCGTTGACCTTCGCGCACTCCGCATCCGAGCACTCGACGCCGCGCAGCGTCTCGGCGAGCACGCCCGCGCCGAAGGCCACGCACTCCATGGGGTTGATGTTCCTGCGCACCTTCGCGGCGCCGAAGAACGCCTCGACCGCCTCGTACACGGGCCGGGTGAGCGTGCCGCCGCCCACGAGCAACACGTCGGAGATGTCGTCCGTGGACAGCTCGTAGCGGGCCAGCGACTCCTGGACCAGCTCCATCGTCTGCGTCACCAGCGGCGCGATCATCGACTGGAACTCGCCGCGGGTCAGCTTCATCTCGACGTCGAGGACGCCGTTCTCGCTGCGGTACGCGGCCGGGATCACGATGTACGTCTCGGGCAGGTCGTTCAGTTCCCGCTTGGCGCGCTCGGCGGCCTTCTTCGCCTGGAACAGGAACGCCTTGTCGCCGGCCGGGTCGACGTGGTGCTCCTCGCGCATCCACGCGATGATCCGCTCCACGATGGCCAGGTCGAAGTCGTCGCCGCCCAGCCAGATGTCACCGGCCGCGCGCAGCACCTGGAACTGGCTGCGGCCCTCCTTGTCCTTGACCGTGTTGAGGATCGAGATGTCGAAGGTGCCGCCGCCCAGGTCGTACACGAGCACCCGGCTGCGCTCGCCGCCCGGCTTGTGCAGGCCGAAGGCGACCGCGGCGGCCGTCGGCTCGTCGACGATCTTCTTCACCACCAGACCGGCCTTCTCGGCGGCCTCCCGGGTGGCGGCGCGCTGGGCGTCCCGGAAGTACGCGGGCACGGTGATCACGGCGTGCGTCACCGGCTCGCCGAGCACCCGGGAGGCGTCCCTGACCAGCTTGTCCAGGATCACGCTGGAGATCTCCGCCGGGGTGCGGGCCCGCCCGCCGAGCAGCACGTACGCGCGCGGGTCCTCGTCGGGGCCCTCCACGATGTCGTAGCTCATCCGGTCGCGCGCCTTGGCCACCGGCGCGTCCGCGAAGTCCCGGCCCATCAGCCGCTTCACGGAGACGATGGTCTCCTTGGGCTGGCGGACCGCCCAGTTCAGCGCGTCCTCACCGACCAGCGGCTGGTCCTTGCCGTCGCGGTGCACGACGCCGACGACGGACGGGGTGAGCCGCTCGCCCTTGCTGTTGGTCAGCACCGCGATGTCCGCGCGGTGCGGATCGTGGGCGGCGACCACGCTGTTGGTGGTGCCGAGGTCGATGCCGATGGCCTTCATTCCCGCTCCGTCCCTTGTTCCGTGCCGCGTTGTTCCGTGCCGTGCTGTTCCGTGCCGTCCTCCACGGCGACGGCCACCCGGGCGGCGCGCAGCAGGTGCCCCCGGTACCGGTATCCGCGCCGCAGCACCGCGAGGACCTCGTCGCCGCGCCCACCGGGCGGCGCGGGGCGCACCTCGGCGATGTGGTGCGTGGCGGGTTCGGCCCGCTCGCCGACCACACCGACGCGTTCGAGGCCCTCCTCGGCCAGGTCCCGCTCCAGCTGCCCGGCGATCAGGGCCAGGCTCCCGCGGTACGTCTCCACATCGCTCGCCGCACCGTCGGCGAGGAGCCGGTCGAACGAGTCGAGGGCGTCGGCGCAGCGCAGCAACAGCCGTTCGGTGAGAGCCTGGTGGGCCGCGTCACGTGCGGCGAGCGCGCGGGCGTGCTCGTAGGCGAGCCGGGCCGTGGGGTCAGACATCGAACCGGATCAGGTCGTCCAGGAGCCGCACCGAGGCCTCCGGGAGCGTGCTCGGCGGCGGGTCCTGCGGTGCGGGCACGGCCGCCAGCGCACGGTCGACGTCCGCGAGGGCCGCCGGGAGTTCGGCCGCGAGGTCCACGTCGTACAGGAGCAGGTCGACCAGGATTCTGCGGCGCACACTGCGCAGCGCGTCCCACGCCTGCTGGGTGGCGGGCGTCATCAGATGCCGGGCCAGCAGCTCGAAGGAGACGTCCTGCATGTCCCGGTGGGTCGTCCAGGGAGTCACGCCCGCCGGGGCGAGCACATCGTAGGGAAGTGGTCCGTCCCCGTCCGCGCAGGGGTCCTTGATCACGCGACGCCGCCTCCTTGTTGGTTCCGGGGTGCCGTGGTGCCGGGCTGGAGTTCGGCGAGCCAGCGGTGTGCCGCGCCGAGCAGGGCCCGTCTGATGCGGTGGTCGGTGGGCTCCGCGCGGGTGGCGCGGATCAGGTGGTGCAGCGCCCACAGGATGTCGCCGCCGAGCAGCGCCCGTTCGGCGCGCCCGGTCAACTCCGCCGCCCAGGTGGGCAGATCGTCGTCGTCCGGCGGGGTCTCCTGCCCGTCGCTGCGGATCAGGTCGCCCATGCCCGCCACTCCGAGGTGCCGGGTGATCAGCTTCTCCAGCTCGTCGAGCGCCTCGCCGAGCGTCTCGCGGTACCGGTGCGTCAGCGCCTGGCCCAGGCCCACGTCGAGGAGGCCGAGCGCCTCGTGGAGGAGCTTCAGCCGGGTGGGCACCTCGCGGGTCCGCTCGTCGAGCGTGAAGACGAGGGCGCGGGCCAGATTGTCCCGGGCGTGGCTCGACTCCGGGTTGAGGGCGAGGGCGCGCCGCAGATCGGCCTCGGCGCCGTGCATGTCGGACCACATGCCGTGCTTGGTGCGGGTGTAGCCGCGCCACACGCCGCGCATGGAGAGCAACGCCGAGAGCTTGGCGTTGAGTTGGCTGAAGAGTTCACGGTCGAGCGGGTGCAGCACCTCGATGACCGACTCGACGAGCGTGACCGCCTCGTCCAGGCAGCCGCCGAGGTGCACGCCGTCCTCGTCGGTGAGCGCCTCGACCCGGCCGAGCACGGTGCGGATCACCGCCTTCTTGGAGCGGGCCTGCATCCCGGCGTTGCGGGACACCTTCACCAGCTCGCCCCACTGCTCCAGGGCCTCGCCGAGCCCGCCGTCGCCGCGCGTCAGCGCCGTCTTGGCCAGCGCGAGGCGGATGTGCACGGCGAGCTCGACGCCGTCCTGGAGCAGCCGGGCGTGGCGCCTGGGCAGCCGCACGTAGGCGGGGTTGCGGCGCAGGAAGTCCTGGCAGTGTCCGCACTCCTCGGCGTGGCCCGCCTCGCCGGCCGGCCCCGCGCAGTCGTCCGGCAGCGTGGTCAGCGTGCGGAAGGCGGGCAGCGCGCGCAACGCGGACCCGAACTTGCGCACCTCGCAGAGGGCGAAGCTCCGCGCCAACTCCGAGAAGGCCCAGCGCAGTTCGCGTACGGCGTACTCGCCCGGGTCCTTGCCCTTCTGGGCCGCCCCGTCGAGTTCGGCGGCCAGCGCGGCGAACGGCTCCTGGAGGCAGAGCAGCCGCAGATAGCGCGGTCCGCAGGCGAGCGTGGCGCCCGCGCCCGGCACGGACGGCAGGCCGCCGACGTCCTTCAGCACCCGGGCGCCCCCCAGCTCGGACTCCAGCAGCGCCCCCAACTCCTGGTAGGAGGCCGCCTGTTGCGGGCGGTCCTGTTCGGAGTGGCGCTGCTCGTAGGCCGACAGCTGCTCGAAGAGGTGCTGGCTGAGCTCCCAGCGCAGCGAGGCCATGTCGTCGTGCGTCAGATCGCGCCGATACGCCGCGGCCCGCTCCGCCCGCCATCCGTCCCAGTACTCGTCGTCGCTGAGGAGTGTCGCCCAGTACGCGAGCGCCGACTCCCAGGCCCGCACCGCGTGTTCCCACGCCCCGCTCTGCTCCAGCTCCTGCGCCTGCCACAGCCGGGCGGCGGCGAGCCCGTGCACCACGGCCATGTCGCCGGGCGCCTCCTTCAGCCGCCGCTCCCACTCGGCGGCGGCCGTCTCGCGGTCCCGGGCGAGCAGGAGGAGCAGCGGCGCGTCCTGCGGGGAGCGGGCGCACAGGGCGTCCAGGAGGCCGGGCCCTTCGTCCGGCGAGAGGGAGGCGAGGGCCTCGCGCAGGGCGTCGGGGGCGTGCCAGCGGTAGAGCAGCGCGTCGAGCTGGAGGCGCCGGCCCGGCAGCCGCAGCCGCTCCAGCGCGACACGCTCGTGCCACGACATGGTGCCGCGCTCCAACAGGGCGTACGAGGCGTTCTTGACCACGTCCATGGAGGCACCCGGGTCGACGCCCGCGTCCCGCAGGGCGAGGTAGGGGAACGCCTGGTCCCGCACGGCGAAGGGGTCGGCGACGAGCGGGGCGGCGATGAGGCCGTCCGCCCACGGCAGCAGCCCGATGAGCCGCCGCAGCCGGCGGCAGCGCACGTCGGCCCGGTCGAGGGCGCCGCCCGCCCGCTCGTACGCGGCGACGGCGGCGCTCCAGCGGCCCGCCGCCTCCAGCAACCTGCCCTCGGCGTACGCCAGATGGGCGTCGGCGTCCCGGTGGCCGGGACACTGCCGGAACGCGTCGGCGGCCCGCTGCCACTCCTGGTGCGCGTCGGCGAGACGCCCGCGCGCGTAGGCGGCGACGGCGGGGGCGTCCCGGTGCGGGCCGAGCGCGTCGGCCTCGGCGGCGACCCCGGCCCAGTCGGCGTCGGCCTCGGCGGCGCGCACGCGGGCGTAGCGCGCGCGGGCGGCGACGTCGGAGTCCGCGCCGTCCGCCCGCGGGTGGTCCCGGTCCAGCGCGGCGTAGGCCTCGGCGACGCGCTGCCAGGCCTCGCGCCCCTCGGCGCGCTCTTCCTCGACGCGGGCCCGCACGTAGCGCCGCCGCAGCGGGACGTCGCTCCACGCGTCGTCCAGGTGCAGGTAGAGGCTGAGCGCGTCTTGCCATTGCCCACACGCTTCGTGGGAGCGGGCGAGGGCGTAGCGGTAGAGGGGGAGGGCTTCGGGGTCGGAGTCAGGGTGAGAGTGGGGGTGGGGGTCGGTGTGGGGGCCAGGGTGGGGTGTGAGGGGGGCAGGGCTCGCGGCCGTGGGGGTGGGTCCGGTGGGTCCGGTGGGTCCGGCCGGGTCGGCGGGGCCGATGGGATTGGTCCGGGGCTTCGCGTCGTGGGGCGGGGCGGGCGTACGGTCGGGCGCCGGGGATTGGCCCGGGGCCTGGGCCGGTGTGGGCGGGGGGCCGTCGGGGAAGGCGCGGGCGTAGATCTCGCAGGCCGCGGCCCAGTCGCCGGTCGCCTCCGCGCGGCGGCCCGCCGCCTTGCGGCGCAGGGCGCCCACCGCTCCCTCGCGAGCCTCGTCCGGTACGCCGGTGAGGAGGCTGAGGACCGCGGGCCAGTCGCCGCGCAGATCGGCGGCCACGCGCGCGCGTGCGTACAGGCGGCGGACGCCCACCTCGCCGTCCGCGTAGGCGTCGGGCAGCCGGCCGAACCCGTCGATGACGCCGTTCCACTCGCCCCGCGTGTCCGCGGCCCGCCCCCGCGTGTACAGCACACGGTCGGGCACGTCGGCGACCTCGGACGGCAGCCCCACGAACAGGGCGAGTGCGTCGTCCCACTGCCCCCGCGCCTGACACAGCCGCCCGCGGGCGTACCGCCACAAGTCCGCCGCGTCCGCGAGTACGCGATCGACCACGCCGGCGGCACGGTCGCCGCCCAGGGCGGGGGGATGTCCGGGGTGCGGCTGAGGCGAGCCTGGGGCTGCGGCGGCCCGCACGCGGTCGGCGTCCGCGCGCCGGGGGCCGTACGGGGCGGCGGGGGCGGTTCCGGTGCTGGAGGTGTGGCTGGGGGCTTGGGTGGTGCTGGTGCTGGTGGCGTCGACCTCGCTGGTGCCGGTGTCTGTGCCGGTGCGGGGGTCGGTCCCGTTCAGGGGCGGGGCTTTGTCGGGGGTCCTGGTTCGGGTCCCGGTGGGGGTGTGGGAGTCGTTCCCGGGCGGGCCGTCGTCGGCGGGTGCAGGCTCGGCGTGGGGCTCGGCTCCGTTCGTGGGTGCGGTGTCGTCCGCGGGCGCGACCCCGGCGTCGCGCTCGGCTCCGGCGTCGGCTCCGTGGGGTCCGGTTCCGTTCTTCCCGGGCGGGGCCTCGCCGACGGTCTTGGTTCCGCCCTCGCCGCCCCCCGCGCCCACACACCTCCCGAAAGCCTCCGCGGCCGTCCCCCACTCGCCCGCCCCCGCTGCCAACTTCCCCTCCGCGTACCGCCGCAGCGCACACACCGCGCGGTAGTCCTCGGGGAGCGGGGTCAGATGGGTGAGGGCGACCGGCCAGTCGGCCGCCTCCGTGGCGGTCAGCGCCGCCTCGTACACGCGCCGCCGCAGCTCGCCGAGGAACGGTTCCGTGTCCCACTCCCGCGCGGCCGCCGCCGCCAAGTCCGTCAGAGCCTCGGCGAAGCGGCCCGCCTCCGCCGCACCCCGGCCGCGCGCGTACAGCAGCCGCACCGCGCTGTCCTCGAAACCGCCCGCCGCCGCGTACCCCGCCACCGCCGCATCCCACAGCCCCGCCGCGTCGGCGGCCCGGCCCGCGCAGTACCCGTACCAGTTCCGGCAATCAGCCTCGGACCCGACTTCGACCCTGGTCCCGGCCTCGGACCCGGCGTCGGGCCCGAGCGCGCCCGCGACTCCGGCCCCAGGCCGGATTTCGGCACCGGTACCGGCCCCGAACTCGCGGTCGCCTGTGAGTCGGGCCCCGGACCCGGACCCGAACTCGGTCGCGGCACCGGCCCCGGACTCGCGGTCGCCTGTGAGTCCGGCCCCGGACCCGACCTCAGGCCCACCGCCGGCCTCGGACCAACTCCCGTGACCGATCTCGGCCCTAAGCTCGCCCTCGCCCCCGGCCCCGGCCACGCCCCCGCAGCCGACCCCGACCCCGACCCCGCCCGCGACCTCGCATCCACGCCCTACTTCACCGCCACCGCCATCCCCACTCCCACACCCACACCCACCTCCGTCCCCACCCACACCCCCCGCCTCCGCAAACGCATCCCGCGCCGCCGCCCACGCCCCCGACTCCGCGGCAGCCCGGCCCCGCGCGTACGCCGCTCGCCGCGCCGCGCCCTCGACCTCCGCGCACGCGGCGTACGCGGCCTGCGCCGCCGGCCAGTCCTCGCTCGCCTCGGCGGTTCTTCCGGCCACGTAGGAGACCCACGCCGTCGCCGCCCGGTGGCCCGGGCGCAGGGCCAGGACCGCCGCGTACGACTGGGCCGCCGTGGCCCAGTCGCCCGCCCGCCGCGCCGACTCCGCGGCCTCGCAGGTCCGTGCGACGTGCAGCTCGTCGCGCGCCGCGGCGAGCCGCTCGGCCACGTCCCGCAGGCCCCCGGGGCGGGCGGCCAGCACGTCCTCGTAGCGGTCGATCGCCGTCGGCCAGTCGGCCACCGCCTCCGCCGCCCGCGCCTCGTCGACGAGCGCGACGAGCCGCCGCAGCCCGTCCACCTCCGCCTCCAGCGCGCCGGGCAGCGCGTCCGGCAGCCGCTCGCGCACCACGTCGAGCTGCGCCGCCGCGCCGCGCGCGTCCCGCTCGCCGGCGAGCAGCGCGCACAGCTTGTCCAGCTCGGGCCAGGCCTGCTCGAAGGCCGCCTCGGCCCGCATCCGGCGCCGCTCGTCCGCGTAGACTTGAGTGGGCGCCATCAGGATCCGCCGGACCTGTTCCCAGCGCCCGAGGTCCCGCTCGAAGCGGGCCGCACCGATCAGATCCGCCGAACGGACGTGTCCGACAGGGCTCTTCAGGGTCCGCAGCGCCTCCGCGCCCTCCCGCAGCGGATCCGCCACCGCACGGCCCCCGCCGTCGGCGTCCTGCGCCTCGAAGGAGTCGTCCCGCACCTCGCGGGCCTTGAACAGCCAGCCCTGCCGGCACTCCTCGTGCAGGAACAGCGTGGGGGTCGCCCACTCGACCGCCGTGTGCTGCGGCTGGTTGTAGATGCGCAGCCGCGCCGCGGCCATGGCCTCGTCGACGGTCTTGTTCGCCGCGATGCCCTTCAGGAGCTCGGGACTGAACGCGCCCGCCGACACGTCACTGACCCGCCCCCGCATCGCCACCACGGCGGGCACCCCGCCGCCGATGAGGGACTGGGCGAGCCCCGAGAAGGGTTCGAGGTGCGAACTGTCCGCACCGGCGCAGAGGTTGAGGACCACGAGCCTGAGCCGTCGGGCGTTCAGCAGGGTGGAGCTGAGCAGATCCGAGGGCACCCGGTCGATGGCGCCGCTCTCCGTCTCCAGGGCCACCACGCCCTTGTCGATCTCATGGTCGTACGTCCCGTGCGCGATCAGCAGGACGGCGGTGGGCAGGTCGGGATGGGTGCCGAGGGCCCGGTCGAGGCGCGCCCGCGTCGTCCGTTCCAACACCGTCAGGTGTACGGCCACTTCGGACAGGTCGCGGCGGAGCGTCGCCACCTCCTCGGCGGCCCGCAGCCGTTCGAGCCCGCGGGGCGAGGCGCAGGCCACCACGAGCCGGATCACGCTGGGCTCGTCGGTGGCTTCCGGCAGTCGTTGCCCCAAGGGCCCGCCCGCCAGTGAACGGACCAGCGAATAGCCGCGGTTGAGGGCGAACGTCTGCTGCGGGCTGTCCGCCGGCGCGCACAGCGACTCCAGCGGCAGATCCCGCAGTTCGGGCGGCAGGTCGAAGCGGATCCGCAGCCCGCGGGCCGGGCTCATCCGCTGGGCCCGGTCGAACGCGGCGTCGACGCACACGCCGACACGCGACCCGATCCCCTCGCGGCCCCCCTCGCCGGTCCGGTCGGCGTCGCCCTCCTCCGCCGGCCGCCCGTCGCCGAACAGCAGCCGGAAGACGTCACGCCCGAGCGCCCGCAGCCGGGGCACAGTGGCGTGCGGCCCGTCCGACGGCCCCTCCGGGGGCCCGTATCCGAGCTCCGTCGCGATCAACCGGTCCCACTGGTCGCGGAAGGCGGCGGGCTCCGAGCCGACCGCGATCACCTCTGCCGCGCAGGCCGGGCCGTTGGCGGTCATCAGATAGCGGGCCGCACCGACGCGGCGGATCCGGATGCGCAGCTCCTCGTAGGCGAGCACAGGCGTCACTGCTCGCTCTCGTCGGGCTGCCACATGACGTGGTTGAGGTCGGCGACGGCGGCCTCCCGCTGCTCCTCGAGGTCGGGGTCGTCGGGGAAGTGCGCGAGGGCGGCGGTGAGTTGGTCGACGGCCTCCCGCAGGAGCGCGGCGGCCCCCGACAGGCTGCCGGAACTCCAGCGGGCCGCGGCGAGCCCGCGCAGCACGACGCCGAGACTGACCTGCGTCCGCAGCAGGTGCGGGTTGAACGCGACGGAACGGCGCAGATCCTCGGCGGGCTGGTCGAGCAACGCCTCCTCGTCGTTGGCCACCGAGATCCCGCGATCGGCGAGGACGCGCGCCAACTGGCCCTCCAGGCGTGGTCGTTCATTGGCCCCGATGACCGAGCGGGTCGCGTCGAGCGTCGACACGGCGAGGCTCAGCAGCCCCTGCCGGTGCGCCGCGCGCGCGGCGCCGAGCGCCATGTCGACGATGGCGGTCTGGGTCTCGCGGTACCGGTCGAGCTCCCTGCTGTGCACCAGCGCGCGACACCAGTACGCGGCGGCGGCCGCGAAGTCGGGCCGTGCGGCGGTCAGTTCGGCGATCCCCATGCTGAGCCGCGCCTCCAGGGCGAGCCCTCGCGCGTCCAGGGCGAGTCGGCGATGTTTGTCGGGGAGCCCGGCGTACCCGGGGTTCAGCTCGTCGAAGCGGGCACATCCCGGCTCGCACACGGCCGCCGCCCCGGGGCCACCGCGCGCGGCCCGGCACCCGGAGCAGCGCAGCTCGCTGAGGGCGGCGAGGGCGTCCGGCGCCTTGTGCTGTCCCAACAGGAGTTGGGCGAAGCCGAGTTCGGAGAAGGCGTACGTGAGGGAGGGGTGCGGGGAGGCGGTGTCCTGCGCGGCGGCGAAGGCGCCGAACTCGGCGGTCCGGCCGAGCCGGGCGATGCGGAGGGGCCCGCAGACCAGTGGCACGACCCCGTCCGCCTTCCCTTCCCCTGCTCGGCCGGGAACGGGGAAGCCGCCGACGGCCGCGAGCAGCTTCGCGGCGTCGGCCTCACGCTGGAGCAGCGGGCCGGGCGCGACGCGCATACCGGCGTCGTCACCGGGCATGCGCCGCTCCAGCACCTCGCGCAGCCCGGCCCGGAGCGCGGGCACGAGGTCGCCCCCCACGGCAACGCCGTACCGCCCGCCGGCGCCGTCCAGGACGTGCGTCCAGAATCTGTCGTCGTGGAGCAGGGCGGCCCAGGCGGCGACGTACCCGGCCCAGTCGGGGGAGGGGGCGGACGGCTCCGCGACCGAGGCCGTCGGCGTGGGCGCGGCGTTCGCGGAGCCCTCGGAGCCCTCGGAGCCCTCGGAGCCCTCGGGGCACGTGGCCGGGTCCGGCCCGTCCGCGGCGGCCGGCTCCGCCGCGGGGGAGTGGAAGGGGGAGTGGAGAAGGGCGAGGGCGAGGGCGTGGGTGACGCGGTGGTCGGCGGGGTCGTGCCGTACGGCGTCCCCGAGCAACGCGACGGCGGCGGCGCGCCGCGCGCCGCGTACCAGGGCGACGGCGTAGAGCGGGGCGAAGTCCCAGACCTCCCGGTCGAGGCCACCCGGAGCCCGCCCGCGCACCGGATCCTGCCCGCGCGCCGGGGCGCGTCCGCTCACCGGGGCGCTTGCGCCCGACTCGGCGCGTCCGCTCGTACGGGGACGACCGCCCGGAAGCCCGCCACGGCCCGCCGATGCGGCGCCGCCGACGTCACCGTGCGTACGGTCACCCTCGTGCGGGCCGGGAGCTTCGCGCGGGGCGCGCCCCGCATCGGCTCCCTCAGGCCCAGGGACGCCCCCGGCTCCCGGTGTGCTCTGGGTGCCGAGTGTGTCGGCGGTTTCGGGTATGCCGTCAACTCCGCCTGAGGCGTGGGACCTTGCTGCATTACCGGCTGCTCGTGCGTCGTCGGCCAGGGCCTGGCCGTGGAGACGCTGGGTGGCATCACTGCCGTACGCGTCGTGTGCGCTCCCCGCAACCGGAGCCTGCCCCGCCCGGCCCGAGCCGCGGCTCCGCTGCGTGGCGTCGACTTCGTAGGCGCCGTGGGAGTCGGCCTGACCTGAGCGGTCGGAGCGCTGAGCGGGGTCGGCTCCGTGTGATTCCCCGCCCCCAACTACCCTCTCGACCCCAACCGCCCTCTCGACCCCAGCAGGCGCCGCGACCCCACCAGGCCCTTCATCCGTGACGGCACCTTCGACCTCAGCGGCCCCCTCGACCACCAACGCAGCCTCGATCAACTCCGCCGCCCGCTCCCACTCCCCACTGCCCGGCCCGTCCGACGTCAGGCCCGACAGCGCGGTGAGGGCCGCCCTTCGCAGTCGTAGGGACACCTCGCGCGGGGAGCGGGCCGACAGGGCTGCCAGGACCCAGCGGGCATCGTCGTCCAGGGGGCCGGTCAGGGCCGCCGCGCGCAGGTCGTCCAACGCGGCCTCCGCGTCGCCCGCGCGGGCACGGACGTACGCGCGCTGTACGCGGCTGCGGCGGTGCGGCACGGCGCAGGCGAGCGCCGCCGTGAAGTGGCGCTCGGCCGTACCGAAGTCACCGCGGTGCGCGGCCGCGCAGCCCAGCCAGTGCAACGGCCCCGCCGCCGACGGACGCACCTCGCTCGCCCGCGCGAACTCCGCCTCGGCCGCGCCGATGTCCCCACGCGCGAGGAGCACCCGCCCCGCGCCGGTCCGCGCCCGCGCGACCACGCGCGCCCCACCCTCCGCGGCCTCACCGCCGCGCGCCCCACCCTCCGCGGCCTCACCGCCGCGCGCCCCACCCGCGCCATGCACGTCGCGTTCCACAGGCCCGTGCTCGCCCGTCGACAAGGACGCCGCCCCTGACCCCGACCCCGCCCCCGGAACCAACCTCAAGGCCATGCCGAAGTGCCGTTCCGCGGCCGCCGTGTCCCCGCGCTCCAGCGCGGACTCCCCATCGACGCACGCCTGTTCGGCACGGGTCAGCCCGTCCACCTCACCCGAGGCACCCGTCTCACGCGTGCCACCCGTATCGCCCGCACGCGCGGTCTGCGCAGTCACAGTCAGCCCCCGTTCCGCGGCAGTCGGTCCGCCGCGTCCTCCGGTCGGCGGTCAGCCGGCGGTCTCGTCAAGGTCCGGACACCCGTGTGCCGGGGCGCCGGGCCGGGCCAACGCGGCGACCCGCGGCTGACGCGGGCCCGCGGAGGCCGGGGAGGCCGCACGGTCCAGGATCCGCACCGCGCGCGGCAGCGCATACGCATCGGTCATGAAGATGCTTCCTTCCGGGGGCGTGGACGGCAGCCTAGAGCCGCGCGTCGTGCGCACGCGGGGAAACCGGTGATTCCGTGCGGGCGATCCAGGGCGCGGATCAGGGGCGCGGATCAGGGCACGGAGCCGGGGCATGGTCCTGGGGCGCGGCCCCGGACCGCCCCCCGCCCCCCGGGCCCCACCACGGGCGTCGCGGGCGGTCCGGGTGCCATACCTCCACGCGCCCCCCTGCACTCCCCGTCGCGCCCCCGATTCACGCGATGGTGCGATCATGTGCCCCGCCGCGGATGGCGGTCGGAGGCCCCGGGTAGGGCCGGGCCATGACGAAGCCGTTCGAACTGCCGCACTTCTACATGCCGTACACCGCGCGGCTCAACCCTCACCTGGAGGAGGCCCGCACGCACTCCGCGCGGTGGGCGCGGGACATGGGCATGCTGGAAGGTTCCGGCATCTGGGAAAAGGGCGACCTCGACGCGCACGACTACGGCCTGCTGTGCGCGTACACCCACCCGGACTGCGACGGCCCCGCGCTGTCGCTGATCACCGACTGGTACGTGTGGGTCTTCTTCTTCGACGACCACTTCCTGGACATGTACAAACGCACCCAGGACCGCGCGGCCGGCAAGGCCCACCTGGACCGTCTGCCGCTCTTCATGCCGATGGACCTGGCGACCCCCGTGCCCGAGCCGCAGAACCCCGTGGAGGCGGGCCTGGCCGACCTGTGGGCCCGCACCGTGCCCGCGATGTCCCTCGACTGGCGCCGCCGCTTCGCGCGGTCGACGGAGCATCTGCTCAACGAGTCGATGTGGGAGCTCTCCAACATCAACGAAGGGCGGATCGCCAACCCCGTCGAGTACATCGAGATGCGCCGCAAGGTGGGCGGCGCCCCCTGGTCGGCGGGGCTCATCGAGTACGCGACCGCCGAAGTGCCCGCCGTCGCGGCCGAGTCGAGGCCGCTGCGCGTCCTCATGGAGACGTTCGCCGACGGCGTCCACCTCAGGAACGACCTGTTCTCGTATCAGCGCGAGGTCCAGGAGGAGGGGGAGCTCAGCAATGGGGTGCTCGTCCTGGAGACCTTTTTCGACTGCACCACCCAGGAGGCCGCCGACACCGTCAACGACGTCCTGACCTCACGGCTGCACCAGTTCGAGCACACCGCGGCCACCGAAGTGCCCGCCCTCGCCCTGGAGAAGGGCCTCACGCCGCCCGAGGTCGCCGCCGTCGCCGCGTACACCCAGGGGCTTCAGGACTGGCAGTCCGGCGGCCACGCCTGGCATCTGCGCTCCAGCCGCTACATGAACGAGGGGGCGCTCGACGCCTCGCCGCTGACCGGTCCGACCGGGATCGGGACGTCCGGCGCGGACGTCAGCGCGCTGCTCGCCTCCGCCGGGGCGGACCGGCTGCGGGCCTTCACCCACGTGCCCTTCCAGAAGGTGGGCCCGTCCCGGATCCCCGACCTCTACATGCCGTTCCCGCTGCGGCTCAACCCCGGCCTGGACGCCGCGCGCGAGCAGCTCGTCGGCTGGACGCACGCGATGGGCATTCTCTCGGAGGGCGTCTGGGACGAGGACAAGCTCGCCGCGAACGACCTCCCGCTGTGCTCCGCCGGACTCGATCCGGACGGCACCCAGGAGGCCCTGGAGCTCAGCTCGCAGTGGCTGGCCTGGGGCACCTACGGAGACGACTACTACCCCCTCGTCTTCGGTCACCGGCGCGACCTCGCCGCGGCACGGCTCAGCACGGAGCGGCTCGTCGCATGCATGCCGCTGGAGGGCGCGCCGGCCCAGGTGCCCGCGAACGCCATGGAGCGCGGCCTCGTCGACCTCTGGGCGCGCACGACCCGCGCGATGACGGGCGAGCAGCGCGAGCCGCTGCGGCAGGCCGTGCGCGTCATGGTGGAGAGCTGGGTGTGGGAGGTCTTCAACCAGCTGCACAACCGCGTCCCCGACCCCGTCGACTACCTGGAGATGCGCCGCGCCACCTTCGGCTCCGACCTCACCCTGAGCCTGTGCCGGATGGGCCACGGCCCCTCCGTGCCGCCCGAGATCTACCGCAGCGGCCCCGTGCGCTCCCTGGAGAACGCGGCCATCGACTACGGGATGCTCGTGAACGACATCTTCTCGTACCAGAAGGAGATCGAGTACGAGGGCGAGATCCACAACGGCATCCTGGTGGTGCAGAACTTCTTCGGCTGCGACTACGCCGACGCCCTGCGCGTCATCCACGACCTGACCACGCAGCGCATGCAGCAGTTCGAGCACGTCGCCGCGCATGAGTTCCCCGCCCTGTACCGGGACTTCGGGCTTTCCCGGGAGGCGCGGACGGCGTTGGACGGTTACGTCGAGGACCTGCGGAACTGGATGGCGGGCATCGTGAACTGGCACCGGGAGTGCCGGCGTTACGGCGCGGCGGACCTGGCCCGGCGCACCCACGGCTTCGTGCCCGACCAGGCGTCGAGGGTGCCCGCAGGGATCACCCCTTCGGATGGTTTCATCCGGAATGCTGGGTTCGTGGAACTTCGCTGAGGCGCCGGGAGTCATCTGAAGTGAAGGCGGCCGCCGACCCGGCCGTGACACGGGGGATGAACACGGGGGTGTTCGATCGTGACCGACATCATTGAGCGCATCACGGAACAACTGGCGGGGGAAGGGGCGGCGGCCGAGGCGTCCGAGGCGCGGGCGCCTGCGGGCACGGCGCCCGCGGAGGGGGAACTGACCCCGTTCGTCGCCCCGTTGACCGTCCCGCCCGTCCTGCGGCCCGACTCCGCTGACGTGCGCGAGGAGACGGAGATCGCGCTGCGGCCGACCTGGGTGCGCCTGCACCCGCAGCTTCCGCCGACCCTGATGTGGGGGTACGACGGCTGTGTGCCGGGGCCCACCATCGAGGTGCGGCGCGGGCAGCGGATCCGCATCGCCTGGACCAACCGCATCCCGCGCGGCGAGTATCCCGTCACGGCCGTCGAGGTCCCGCTCGGCGACCCGCGGCGGGACCCGCCGCCCAGCACCGAGCCCGGCCGCGGGGGTGTCGAGCCCGACAAGGACGTGGCGGACCTGCCCGCCTGGGCGGTGACGCACCTGCACGGCGCGCAGACCGGCGGCGGCAACGACGGCTGGGCGGACAACGCCGTGGGGTACGGCGACGCCCAGCTCTCCGAGTACCCGAACGACCACCAGGCGGTCCAGTGGTGGTACCACGACCACGCCATGAACATCACGCGGTGGAACGTGATGGCGGGTCTCCACGGCACCTACCTGATCCGTGACGACGAGGAGGACGCCCTTCAACTCCCGTGCGGGGAGCGGGAGATCCCGCTGATCATCGCCGACCGCAATCTGGACACCGAGGAGGGCGACGACCGGCTGAACGGCCGCCTCCTGCACAAGACCACCATCATCGACCCCAAGAACGCCGAGACGGGCAAGCCGGTCACGCTGCCCTTCACGGGCCCGTACACCACGGTCAACGGCCGCATCTGGCCGTACGCGGACGTGGACGCGGCGTGGTACCGCTTCCGGCTGCTCAACGCGTCGAACGCGCGCATCTACGACCTCGTGCTGATCGACGAGGACGACCGTCCCGTGCCGGGCGTGCTCCACCAGATCGGCAGCGACGGCGGCCTCCTGCCGCGCCCGGTGCCGGTCGACTTCGACGGCGAGCTCACCACCCTCACGGTCGCGCCCGCCGAGCGCATGGACCTGCTCATCGACTTCAGGGGGCTCGCCGGGCGCCGGCTGCGGCTGGTCAACAAGGGGCGCGGCCAGCCGCCCGGCGTGCCCGACGTGCCGGGCGACGTGCGCTATCCGCAGGTCATGGAGTTCCGGGTGGGCGAGTGCGGTGAGCCGGACGGATTCGAGCTGCCGGAGATCCTCTCGGGTTCGTTCCGCCCCCTCACCCACGACGTGGAGCACGGCCACCGGCTGATCGTGCTGACCCCGCCCGCCACCAAGGGCGGCGGCGGACACCCGGAGATCTGGGAGATGGCCCAGGTCGAGGAGCCGGTCGACATCCAGGTCCCGACCGAGGGGATCATCCAGCTGCGCGGCGCGGACGGCAAGGTCACCACGTACCGCCGGATCGCCCGCACCTTCAACGACGGCCTCGGCATCACCATCGCCGAGGGAAGCCACGAACAGTGGAGCTTCCTGAACCTCGCCGTGAACCCGCCGGTGACCCATCCCATGCACATCCACTTGGCGGACTTCCAGCTCCTCGGCCGCGAGACGTACGACGTCTCGGGCTTCGACGTCACGATCGGCGGCACCCGCGCCCCGGTCGCCCCCGATCCGCGGCGGCCGATTCCCCTGGCTCCGAACGAGCGCGGCTGGAAGGACGTCTTCCGGGTCCCCGGCGGTCAGCTGCTGCGCGTGATGGGCCGATTCGACGGGGCGTACGGCCGGTTCATGTACCACTGCCACTTGCTGGAGCACGAGGACATGGGCATGATGCGGCCCTTCGTCGTGATGCCGAAGGAGGCCCTCAAGTTCGACCACGGCACGGGTCACGAGGGTCACGGGGGCCACACAGGCTAGGCGGCGGGCACCGTCGCGTGCCGGACGGCGGCCCGGGCCAGGGCGCGCACGATCGGGTGCGGCCGCGAGCCGTCGGCGGACAGTTCGGGCTGGAAGAGGGTGGCCAGGAAGAACGGATGGCCGGGGAGTTCGGCCACCCGCACCTGACCGGCCTCGTCCTGACCGGTGAACCGCAGTCCGTGCGCGCGCAGCGTGTCGAGGTGGGCGTTCGGGCCGTACGAGCAGTGGTAGCGCTCCACGGTCCGGTCGGCGCCCAGCACCGACTCCGCGAGCGAACCCGGCGTGATCGTCACCGTGCCCTCGTGGCCGACCAGGGAGCAGGCGAGCGGCGCGATGAGCAGATCGTCGGCGTCGGGGTCGTTCTCGGCGTGCGCGACACCGGTCAGCCCGCACACGTTCCGCGCGTACTCCAGGAGCGTGTGCTGGAAGCCGCCGCAGGTGCCGAGGAAGGGCACGCCGTCCTCGCGCGCCGTGCGGATCGCGGCCAGCGCGCCCGCCTCGCTGCGGTACGGGCTGCCCGGCACCACCCAGACCGCGTCGAAGCCGCGTACGGCGTCCGGCTCTTCGGCGTCCGTGGTCGGGATCCAGTACGCGTCGAGGACGAGGTGTTCCCGGGCGGCGAGGGCGTCCAGGAGGAGGGGGATGCGGGTGTGGGCGGTCACGTTCGGCGAGCGGTCGCCGATCAGGGCGAGGCGGGCGGTGGGGGAGGGCGAATGCGGGGCCGCGGGGGCGTCGGTCGTCATGCCGGTCATCCTGACCGCGCCTCGAGGTTCACGTCCAACGATGAAACCTGCACCCGCCATAAGCGTCTCTGATGGGGTGCGCCACCCTGGGGCCATGGACCCGCACCTCCTGCGCACGTATGTGACGGTGGCCCGCCTCGCCTCGTTCTCCGCGGCCGCCCGCGAGCTCGGCTACACCCAGTCCGCCGTGTCCCAGCACATCGCCGCCCTCGAACAGGACCTCGGCGCCGCCCTGTTGACCCGCCGCCCGGTGGCGCCCACGCCGGCGGGCGCCCGCCTCCTGGAACACGCGGCGCCCCTGCTGCTGCGCCTGGACGCGGCCCGCGCCGAGGTCGTCCGCATGGCCGCCGCCGGCCCCGAGCAGACCCTGACGCTCGCCGCCGCGCCGACCGCGCTGACCCGGCGCGCGATCCGGGCCCTGCCCGCGACGGGCGTCACCCTGACCGTGCTGCCCCGCGAGGAGATCCCTGCCGCCGTCGCGACCGGCGCCGCCGACCTCGGCCTCGTCGACGGCCTCGCGGCGCCCAGCGACCCGCTGCGGCTGCCGGACGTCGCGCCGCTGACCGCGCGCGGCGTCGCCGAGGAACCCGTCTCCGTGCTGCTCCCCGAGAACCACCCGCTGAGCCGGCGAGCCGGCCTGCGCCTTGCCGATCTCGTCGACGCGCGGTGGCTCGACGCGCCGGGCACCGGCCTTCCGACGGCCCAACTCCGCGCGGCCACCGGCGCGTCGGGGTTCCGGACCGCGCTGCGCTACGACGGCACGGACCTGCGTACCCTCGCCGCGCTGGCCGCCGCGGGGCACGGCCTCGCCCTGCTGCCCCGGTCCGCGGCCGGGGAGGCGCCCGGCACCGTCGCCGTGCCGCTGACCGCGCCCCGCGTGGTCCACCGCACCGAACTGCTCCACGCGGGCACCCTGCGCGGGCCCGCGGCGGCGCTGGCCGCACAGCTGGACGTCACCCGTTCGTGAGGCGTCGCCGCGGGGTGGCACAGGGTAGGGCTGTGGCCGGAGGCGAGCCATGGATCAGACCACGTTGCGTCCCAAGCCGATGCCGGGGCGACGTCCCGGCGGGCCGTCCGACCGGAAGCCGGGTCAGGACCCGAGCCAGGGCCAGGGCCCAAGTCACGGTCAGGGCCCACGTCAGGGCAACGGCACAGCAGGCGAACGCCCGAGCGGGCAGTCGGGCAGGCAGCCGGGCCGAGGCCACCGGCCGCATGCCGCGCGCCGTCGGGGTCGCCGCCTGATGACGTTGCTGTCGGGGCTGGTCCTCGCGGCCGTCCTGGTCCTCGCGGGCGTCGGCCTCGGCACGGTGGGCGCCACCGTCATCGGCATGAGCAAGCTGGCCGAGATGCAGAAGGCGGCGGGGCGGGGCACCGGTGGGCCCAAGGCGCCGGGTGCCTCGAACACCGCCCCGAACACCGCCCCGAACACCGCCCCGAACGCCGGCCCGCACGTCGCCCCGAACGCACCAGGAGTATCCGCCGCCGGCCCCACCCCGCCGGGCGCCCCCGCCCCCGCCCCCGCGAAGCCCCCAACCGCTCCCGCGCCGCACGCGGACCCCGCGGCCCCGGCCAGGACCGCCACCCTCGGCGTCGAGGCCGTCGACGCCCCCGGCGGCGCGGGCGCCCTGCTCGTCGGCGTGCACATCCCCGGCCCCGGCTACACCGCGGGCCTGGTCCGCGGCGACACCGTGCTCACCTTCGGCAGGAGGCACCTCGACTCCGCGGCCGAGCTCGCCACGGCGGTCCGCGCCGCCCGTACCGGCAAGGAGGTCGCCCTGACGGTGCGCCACGCGAGCGGCACCCGCCAGACCCTGACCACCAGGCCGGGCATCGTGACGTGACGCCCCCCCCGAGCCGCAGAACACCCCCGCCCCCGGCCGACAACGCGTTCGCGGTCGCCCCCCGCCAGGGGCAAGATGCAGGCGTAGCCAACAGGAGGTCCTCATGAGCCCCGTGCCCGACGCCGCCCCCGTCCCCGCGCCCTTCACCAGCGACGACTACCGGGCCCGCATGGAGCGGGCCGCCGCCCAGGCCGCCGAAGCGGGGCTCGCCGGGCTGCTCGTGGCGCCGGGGCCCGATCTCGTGTGGCTCACCGGCTATCGGCCGACCGCGGCGACCGAGCGCCTGACGATGCTCGTGCTCGCCGCCGGGCAGGACCCCGTCCTCGTCGTGCCCACCCTGGAGGCGCCGGACGCCGAGCGCGCGGCGGGCGCGCCCGCCCTCACCCTGCGGGACTGGACCGACGGCAAGGACCCGTACGCCGTCACCGCCCCGCTCCTCGACGCTGCCGGCCGTTTCGGGGTGAGCGACAACGCCTGGGCGATGCATCTGCTCGGCTTCCAGCGCACGCTGCCCGGCACCTCGTACGTGTCCCTCACCGAGGGGCTGCCGATGCTCCGCGCCGTCAAGGACGCCGCCGAGCTGGAGCGCCTCGCCGCGGCGGGGGCCGCGGCCGACGCGACGTACGAGGAGATCCAGAAGGTCCGCTTCGCCGGGCGCAAGGAGACGGACGTCGCCGCCGATCTCGCCGACCTGCTGCGGCAGTTCGGGCACTCCCAGGTCGACTTCACCGTCGTCGGATCGGGCCCCAACGGCGCCAACCCGCACCACGAGGCGGGCGGCCGGGTCATCGAGCACGGCGACATGGTCGTCCTCGACTTCGGCGGCCTGCTGCACGGCTACGGCTCGGACACCTCCCGCACGGTGCACGTGGGCGACCCGACGGCGGAGGAGCAGCGCGTCCACGACGTGGTGCGCGAGGCGCAGGCGGCGGGGTGCGCGGCGGTGCGGCCCGGCGCCGCCTGCCAGGACGTCGACCGCGCGGCCCGCGCCGTGATCACGGAGTTCGGCTACGGCGAGCGGTTCATCCACCGCACCGGTCACGGCATCGGCGTCACCACCCATGAACCGCCCTACATGATCGAGGGCGAGGAGCAGCCGCTGGTGCCCGGCATGTGCTTCTCCGTGGAACCAGGCATCTATCTGCCGGGCCGCTTCGGGGTGCGCATCGAGGACATCGTGACGGTCACCGAGGAAGGCGGGCGGCGGCTGAACACCACCGCCCGCGAGATGGCCGTCGTCGACTGAGCGAGCGCCCGGGCCGGCCCGCGGCCGGTCGGGGCGCGCTACGAGGCCGCCAGGATCACGCACGACTCCGCGGGCACCCGCACCACACCGTCCGCCCCGGGCGCGGCCACCGGCTCCCAGGCGGCGAGCACGCGCGCGTGGCGCCCGTCGAGCGGCAGGACGACGGGCTCCTTGCCGAGGTTCACCGCGATCCGCAGGTCCCCGCGCCGGAACGCGAACCAGCGCGCCCCCTCGTCGAACGCGACCCGCACCGCCGCCAGGTCGGGGTCGGTCAGATCGCCGCGGGTGCGCCGCAGGGCGATCAGCTCGCGGTACCAGGCGAGCAGGCGGGCGTGGTGGCCGTCCGTGGGCTCGGACCAGTCGAGGCAGGAGCGGTCCCGGGTGCCGTGGTCCTGCGGGTCGGGGATGTCCTCCTCGGCCCACCCGTGCGCCGCGAACTCCCGCCGCCGGCCGCGGCGTACGGCCTCGGCGAGGTCGGGGTCGGTGTGGTCGGTGAAGAACTGCCACGGCGTGGACGCGCCCCATTCCTCGCCCATGAACAGCATCGGCGTGAAGGGGCCGGTGAGGGTGAGCGCCGCCGCGCAGGCGAGCAGACCGGGGGAGAGGGCGGCCGCAAGCCGGTCGCCCTGCGCGCGGTTGCCGATCTGGTCGTGCGTCTGGCTGTACCCCAGGAAGCGGTACGCGGGCGTCCGCGCGCGGTCCACGGGGCGGCCGTGGGCGCGGCCCCGGAACGTCGAGTACGTCCCGTCGTGGAAGAACGCGCGGGTCATCGTCTTGGCGAGCGCGGCCAGCGGGGCGCGCGCGAAATCCGCGTAGTACCCCTGCGCCTCACCGGTGAGCGCGGTGTGCAGCGCGTGGTGGAAGTCGTCGTTCCACTGCGCGTGCAGACCGAGTCCACCGCTCGCGCGCGGGGTGACGGTGCGTGGATCGCCGAGGTCGGACTCGGCGATCAGGGACAGCGGCCTGCCGAGTTCGTCCGCCAACGCGTCGACGGCCGTGGAGAGTTCCTCCAGGATGTGGCACGCGCGCGTGTCCACCAGCGCGTGCACCGCGTCGAGCCGCAGGCCGTCGAGCCGGTAGTCGCGCAGCCAGGCCAGCGCACTGCCGAGCAGATACGCCCGTACCTCGTCCGAGCCGGGCGCGTCCAGGTTGACCGCGGCGCCCCAGGGCGTCTGATGGGTTTCCGTGAAGTAGGGGCCGAAGGCGGGCAGATAATTGCCGGACGGGCCGAGGTGGTTGTGGACCACGTCCAGGACGACGCCGATGCCGTGCGCGTGCGCCGCGTCGACGAAGCGCTTCAACGCCTCGGGCCCGCCGTACGGTTCGTGCACCGCCCACAGTGACACCCCCTCGTACCCCCAGCCGTGCCGCCCGGGGAAGGGACACAGCGGCATCAGCTCCACGTGGGTGACGCCGAGGTCCGCGAGGTGCCCGAGCCGGTCCGCCGCCGCGTCGAGGGTGCCCTCGCGCGTGTACGTGCCCACGTGCAGCTCGTACAGGACGGCGTCCCGCACCCCGCGCCCGGGCCAGGGCGTACGCCACGCGTAGCGGCCGTGGTCGACGACCGCGCTGAGGCCGTCGGGGCCGTCGGGCTGGCGCCGCGAGCGCGGGTCGGGCAGGAGCGGACCGCCGTCCACGGAGAAGCCGTACCGCGTCCCGTCCTCGGCCGGGGCCTCGCCCGACCACCATCCCGCGCGGTCGCCGTCGCGCTCCAGTGTGTGCGACGCGCCCGCACACTCCAGTACGACCCGCTCGGCCTCCGGCGCCCACACTTCGAACCTCACCGACGGTTCCCCTTCGTCCGCTGTCCGCCACACCCGCTGTCCGCACACGTGCGTCCTATGGTGCGTCAGAAACCGGCCGTGCGTAGGGGAAGCGGCCGATCGCACCTCGCTCCCGCCGTTCTGGACACCCGGGGCGCGATTGCCCGACAATCGCCTGGTGACATCCTCTTTCGAGTTCTCCACGTACCCCGCGAGGGTGACGGACGTCGAGCGGGACCGGGCGTTGGACGCACTCAAGGAGGGCGCGGCCGCGGGCAGGCTCTCCCACGACACGTTCGTGCGGCGCATGGAGCTGGTGTTCGCCGCCCGCAGGCCCGACGAGCTGGCTGTGCTCACCGCGGATCTGCGGACCGAGGGCCGCTGGACGCGCCGGGTGCTCGACGGCGTCGGCGCGGTCTCCGGGTTCACGATGAAACTGCGCAGGGCCTGGCAGGCCGAGCGGCTCCCGAAGCTGCTGCTGCCCTCGCCCGACAGCCCCTACCCGCTGCGGATAGGCCGCGACCCCGCCAACGGCCTGCGGCTCAGTCACGACACGGTCTCCCGGGTGCACGCCGAGCTGGGCCGGCAGGGCGGCATGTGGGTGCTGCGCGACCTCGGCTCCACCAACGGCACGTCCGTCAACGGCCGCAGGGTGACCGGTGCCGCCCTCGTCCAGGACGGCGACCTGGTGAGCTTCGGCCGGATGTCGTTCCGCCTCGCCACGAGCTGAGTCACCGCCCCGCGCGGTCGGCGTCGCTCTGTACGCGCGCGTGCAGCGCGGCCGCGACCGTCGTCCGGGACTGATGCTCCACCTGGTCCTCCAGAGGCACCCAGCGCGCCCTGAACCGTTCCGCGAACGCCTCGCTCCACTGGGTCACCAGGCGCTCCAGGCGCGGCGCCGCCCGGTCGCCCGCCGCGTCGAGCACCCGCAGCAGCATCGCGGCCGACCGCAGCGGCAGCCGCCTGCCGAAGGCGTCGACGCTCCCGATGTACGCCATCGACGTGCCCGCGGGCGGCAGCCGCCACCAGTCGTCGGCGAGCCCCGGCACCAGGGCGAGCGCCCAGCACGCCGCACGCAGCAGCGGGCCCTCGGCGTGCGGCAGCCGCGGCAGCGCGTCGGCGAGGATCTCCTCCACGAGCCGCGCGTCCCGCCGCAGCCGCCGCGCCAGCGCCCGCATCGCGCGGACCGGCGCGGGGTGCACCGCCGGGTCGTCGACCAGGTCGCTCGCCCACATGGGCACCTCGACGATCGCGGTACGCCCGCCGTAGCGGTGGGTGCGGTGCCAGGTGGTGAGCCGGGCGTCCTCGGGCAGGCTCGGGTACGCCGCTCGCGTGCCGGGGCCCGGCAGCACGTGGACGCCGGGTCCTGAGACCAGCCAGCCGGCCGCGTCCGACGCCCCCGTCTCCACCGGAATGTGCAGCTCCGCCGCCGACTTGGCGAACGGTTCCGCGAGCCCGGGGATGTCCTTGGTCAGCTGCACCCAGCTGCCGCCCAGGTCCGTGCCGTGCAGGGACACCTGGAGATACGGCCGGAGTTCGTCGATGACGGCGGTCAGCGCGCGCGTCTCGGGCGGCAGCCGGTCGGGCGGCAGCACGGAGGGCGACCACTCCGGCTGCTCGGGGCCGGCCGGGCGGAAGAAGTTCCGGTGGTACTCCAGGAGCGTGCGCGGCGCGGGCGTGCGGTGCAGGCTCGCGCCGTCCGGGTCCGCGCAGAGCAGGAAGTGCCAGGACGCGGCGTCGCGCAGCCGGGCGTCGCGCAGGGTCCGCTCGGCGAGGTGCAGCAGCGTGGAGCCGCCGGTCGGCTCGTTGGCGTGCGCCCCCGCGACGACGAGGACCGCCTGCGGCGAGCGCCCCACGGAGAGCAGGTGCAACGGCCGCCCCCCGCGCGAGAGCCCCACTTCGCGCAGGGTGCTCAGCTCGGGCCGGTGGGCCGCCAACTGAGAGGCGGCAAGGACGAGTTCAGGAACGCTGGGATAGTGCCGCACCGCCGGTTGGCCCCCCGTCCCGGTCCACCACTGAGGCAATCGCAGTACGCCACGCCAGGGAGAAGGTGTCAAGAACACATACGTGCGATCCCGCCCCACCCGGCGTCACCCGTCCGGCCGCACGCGGACTGCGCCGCGGGCCTGCCGGTGGTCCGCTGAACACACCCGCGCGGCCGCTCGCCGCGCCGAAGCACAGGTCGGAGCCCGTGGTGCGCTGCCCGTCCGTCCCGTCCGACGGCCCGATACCGGCCGCGGAACCGGCCTTCTCCGCGCCCCCCGCGGAGCCTGCCGCGCGGCCGTCGCCCGGTCGGTGCACGCCGGCCGGAGGGGGCGGTCCCGCCCCGGCCACGGCGTCCCGGGCGCCGTGCGAGCCCGTCGCGTCCGCCGGTCGGCGCCGCCCGGCGCCGCCGAGTCTCGTGTCGCCCGCGGTGGCGCGCGACCCCCACCCCGTCTTCCGCGTCCTGCGCGAGCGCCACCCCCTGGTGCGTGACGAGCTCCTCGGCGCGTGGCTGGTCAGCCGGTACGAGGACGTGCGCGACGCGCTGGCGCGGCCGTGGCTCGTGGCGCCGCCTCCTGGCCGCACCCTCACCCACATGGAGGGCGCCACGCACCAGGCGCACCGTGCCCTGGTCGAGCCGGGGCTGCGCGGCGACGCGCTGGCCGCCCTGGCCGCGGGGACCTCGCGCACCGCCCATGTGCTCGCCCGCCGCATCGCCGCCCGCCCGGAGGCCGACCTCGTCGCCGAGTTCTGCCGGTGGCTGCCGGCCGCCGCCGTGGTCACCGCTCTCGGCCTGCCGCCCGAGGACGCCGCGTACGTCCAGGAGTGGTGCCGGGGCGGCCTCACCCACCTCGTGGGCCACCATCACGCGCTGGACGCCCGGCTGCGGCCCCATCTGGTGCGCCGGCGCGCCCGCCCCGGTGACGACCTGCTCTCCGTGCTGTGTGCCGCCGAGGTCGGGGGCCGCCCGCTGTCGGACGAGGCCGTGACCGGGCTCGTCGGCGCGCTGCTCGGCGGGGGCGGCGACGCCACCGCCCTCGCGCTCGCCTCCTTCCTCGCCAACCTCCTGGACCACCCCGGCCAACTGGCGCTGGTCCGCGAGCGTCCCGAGCTGATCCCCGCGGCCTGGGCGGAGTCCCTGCGCCGCGACCCGCCCGCCCCCGTCGTGCTGCGCCGCGCGGTGCGCCCGGTCACCGTGGCGGGCACACCGCTGCCCGCCGGGGCGGTCGTGGCCTGTCTGGTCGGTGCTGCGGGCCGCGACCCCGCGCGGTTCGCCGACCCCGACCGTTACGACGTGCTGCGCGCGGACCCGGGCCACCTCGCCCACGGCACCGGGCGCCACGCGTGCCTCGGCGCCGCACTCGCCTGCCACATCGCCGAGTACGGGCTGCGGGCCCTGCTCGACGCCCTGCCCGGGATGGGCTGGGCCCCGGGGTTCCGGCCGGAACCCCGGGGGCTGCTGACCCGCGGCCCGCGGACACTGCTGGTACGTCCCGGGTGAGCCACCTGGGCCGGCCGGTCACGCCCCGGCGGGCCGCTCGTCCGGAGCCGCGGGCACCCTTTCCAGGAGCGCCACGGGCGACTCGGCGAAGAGCTCCGCCACGCGCGCGTGCCCCTCGAACTCCCGCTCAGGTGCGAGCAGATCGGACCACCGGCCCGCCGGGAGCGCCAGCTCGGTGTCCCGCCAGCCGCCCGCGTCGGCGAGCCGCAGGGACAGCCGTGTCGCCGCCGCCACGACCTCGCCGGACCGGGCGAACGCCACGCAGTGCGCGGCGCCGGGGCCCTCCGCGGCCAGCGGCTCGTACGTCGCCGCGCCCCCGAACACCTCGGGGCGCCGGCCACGCAGCCACAGCGCCGCCGAGGTGAGCGCCAGCTTCTCCGCCGAGAGGTCCCGGCGCTCCCGATCGGATTCGAGCCGCTCCAGGGCGTCCGGCTCGAAGCGCGCGGGCAGCCGGTTGTCCGGATCGACCAGTGCGCGGTACTCGACCTCGGAGCCCTGATAGACGTCGGGCACCCCCGGCATCGTCAGCTGCAGGAGCGCCGCCCCCAGGACGTTGGCCCGCACATGCGGGCCGAGCTCCCGCGCGAGGGCCGCCACCGCGTCCTGCGGGGGCCCGCACGGCCCCGCCGCCACGAAGGCGGCCACCGCCTTCTCGTACGCCTCGTCGGGCTCGGTCCAGCTGGTGTGCAGGCCCGCCTCGCGCACGTGCTTCAGGAGCGCGTTCGCCAACCGCGTCTCGTCGGGGGGACCGAAGCCGACGGCCGTCTGCCAGGCCGCCCAGGCCAGCTGGGGGTCGGGCGCGCCGGTGCCGCCCGCCCGTGCGGTCCGCTCGGTCACCTCGGCGAGCAGGTCGGCCCACCGGTCGGGGCACTGGGTCAGGACGGAGATGCCCGCCCGCACGTCGGCGCTGCGCTTGGTGTCGTGGGTCGTCAGGACCGTCCCCGAGTAGGGCCAGTCGCGCTGTACGCGCGCGCAGTACGCGTGGAACTCCGCCACCGGCACCGCGGGGCGCTCGGGCGCGCCGCCCACCTCCGCCGCCGACAGGAGCGGCGCGTGCCGGTAGAACGCGGTGTCCTCGACGGCCTTGGCGCGCAGCGCCGACGCGGTCTGCGCGAACCGCACCCGGAACTCCGCCATGCCCTCCCGTGCGGGACGGGACCGCGCGGCGCCCAGCCGCCCGAGGGCCAGCTCCCGTACGACGTCGACCGCGTCGGCCTCCTCCGGCACCGAGAAGGCCGCCCTGGCCTCCTCGGCGGCCCGCGGGGTGAGGACCGTCTCCGGGGCGTCGCCACCGGAGACGTAGGGCCGGTAGACGGGGAGCCGGACGAGCAGTTCCCTGAGCGCGGTGCGCAGTGTCCACGGGGCGTGGTCGCGCAGGGCGGGCTCGGCCGCGCAGACCGCGGCGGCCACCCGCGTGAGGCGCTCGACCTCGGCGGCCAGTTCGTGCGTGACGACCTTGTACGCGGCGCGGCGCACCGTGGCGTCCCAGTCGCCGCCCCGGTCGGCCGGGGCCGCGGCGAAGCGCCGGTACTGGCCGAGGAGTTCACCGGCGCCCGCCGGGTCGGCGAGGACGCCGTCGAGGTGGCGCAGCGCGTCGTAGCCGGTGGTGCCCGCCACGGGCCAGGCGGCGGGCAGGTGTTCGCCGTCGGCGAGGATCTTCTCCACCACCGTCCAGCGTCCGCCGGTCGCCTCGTGCAGCCGCCGGAGGTACGCGCCGGGGTCCGCGAGGCCGTCGGGATGGTCGATCCTGAGGCCCTCGACGACGCCCTCGTCGAGCAGCCGCAGGATCGTGGCGTGGGTGGCCTCGAAGACGTCCGGTTCCTCGACGCGCACCCCGATGAGGTCCGAGATGGTGAAGAAGCGCCGGTAGTTGAGTTCCGTACGGGCAAGACGCCACCAGGCGGGGCGGTACCACTGCGCGTCGAGGAGCTCGGGGAGCGGCAGCTTCTCGGTGCCGTCCCGCAGGGGGAACTCGTGGTCGTGGTAGCGCAGGGTGGTCCCGTCGACCCGGAAGTGGTCGAGCTCGTCGCCGAGCCGCCCGCCGAGGACGGGCAGCAGGACCCGCCCGTCGCCCGCCTGCCAGTCGATGTCGAACCAGTGGGCGTACGGCGACGCGGGCCCCTCGCGCAGCACCTCCCAGAGCGCGCGGTTGTACCGCGGGACGGCCGCCATGTGGTTCGGCACGATGTCCACGACGAGTCCGAGCCCGGCGCCGCGGGCGGTGCGGGAGAGCGACCGCAGCCCCTCCTCGCCGCCCAGCTCGCCGCGCACGCGCGCGTGGTCCACCACGTCGTATCCGTGCGTCGACCCCGGGACCGCCTCCAGCACCGGCGACAGGTGCAGGTGCGAGACGCCGAGGGAGGCCAGGTAGGGGACGGCCGCCTCGGCGGCGGCGAAGGGGAAGTCCGGCTGCAGCTGGAGGCGGTAGGTGGCGGTGGGCGGCGGCGGGACCGCGACCCCGGGACGTTCCGGCGTCATACGCGTCATGTGAACGTACGTACCCCCGTCGACGGCTTTCGTGTCATCGACTCATGCGTGTGCGCGCCACCGCGTCGTTAGCGTCGGACGATGGCTGAGAACACGCGGGACGCGTACCGCACGGTGCTTCGCATGACGGGGCCGCTGCTGCCCGTGGTGTCCTTCTTCGGCAGGCTGCCCGTGGCGATGATCCAGTTCGGCAGTGTGCTCCTGGTGACCGAGACGAGCGGATCGTTGGCCACCGGCGGGATCGTCGCCTGCGCGCTGGCGCTCGGCCAGGTGACGCTCGGCCCGCTCGTCGGCCGGCTCGCCGACCGGCGGGGCCAGCGGCCCGTCGTCCTCGCCTTCTCGCTCCTCAACGCCGTGGCGATCGCCGCGTACACCCTGGGCGCCGTCGCCGACCTGCCCACGCCCGCCCTCGTCGTCCTGGGCTTCCTCGCGGGCGCGACGATCCCGGGGATCGGCCCGCTGGCCCGGGCCCGTGTCGTCCCGCTGGTCCGCGCCGAGGGCGGCGACGACCGGCTCGCGAGCACCGTCCTGTCCCTGGAGAGCACCATGGACGAGCTGTCCTTCGTGCTCGGGCCCGCCCTGGTGGGCCTCGCGTCGGTGGCGGGCCATCCGGCGTACGCGTTCGGGTTCGCCGCGCTCCTGGTCGCCTGCTGCGGCACCGCCTTCGCACTCCACCCGACCGGCCGTACGGCCAAGGCCGCGGCCGACGCGCCCACCCGCGCGCGGGGCGACCGCCCGCGGCTGCCGCGCTCGGTGTACGTGGTGCGGGTCGGCCTGCTCTTCCTGGGCGTGCTGCTTGGCGCCTGCGGGGCGGGGATCACCGCGCTCACCGAGGAGTTGGGGCAGCCGGGGCAGGCCGGGCTCGTCTACGCGGCGATGGGCGTCATGAGCGCCGTGGTGGGGCTCTCCATGGCGGCGGTGCCCGAGCGGTTCGGGCTGCTCGCGCGGTGGCGGGTGGCGACGGCCGCCGCGACGCTCCTGTCGTTGCCCCTGGTGTGGACCGACAGCCTGGCGGGCCTCTACGTAGTGGTCACGCTCTTCGGCGCGATCTACGCCCCGAACCTCATCACGGGCTTCGCGCTGACCGAGCGCGCGGTGCCCACCCGGCGGCTGGCCGAGGGCATGACCTTCGCGGCGAGCGCCTTCGTCGGCGGCCAGGCGGTGACGCTGGCCGTGGCGGGGCGGCTCGCGGAGTCGCACGGCGCGGGGGCGGCCTTCGCCCTCGGCAGCGCGGCCGCGGCGGTGGCGTTCGTGGTGGCCCTGATCGCCCGCCACGAGACGCCCCGCCACGAAACACCCCGCCAGGAGCCGGGCGGGGGCGGAACGCCGCACGACGCCCCGCCCATCGCCACGGCCCCCGCTCAGCCGCCCCGCGCCGCCGTCACGCCGGACGCTGCAACACCGTGAGGCTCCGGTCCGCCAGCGTGAGCCGGTCGCCGGCCCCCACCTTCGGGCCCCCGCCCACCGGCACCCCCTCCTCCAGCGCCGTGTCGACGACGATCTGCCACTGCCGGCCGTGGTTGACCGGCACCACGAACTCCGTGGGCTCCGGCGACGCGTTGAACAACAGCAGGAACGAGTCGTCGGAGATCCGCTCACCGCGCGGGCTCGGCTCCGAGATGGCGTTGCCGTTCATGAACACGCTGAGCGCCCGCGCCTGCGAGGAGTCCCAGTCGCTCTGCTCCATCTCGGTGCCCTCGGGCGTGAACCACGCGATGTCGGACAGTTCGTCGCGGGTGCCCTGCACCGGGCGCCCGTGGAAGAACCGGCGCCTGCGGAAGACCGGATGGTCGCGCCGCAGCATCGCCATGGTCCGGGTGAAGGCGAGCAGCGAGGTCTCGCCGTCCGGCCAGCGCACCCACGCCAGTTCGTTGTCCTGGCAGTAGGCGTTGTTGTTGCCGCCCTGGGTGCGCGCGAACTCATCCCCGTGGCTGAGCATCGGCACCCCTTGGGAGAGCATCAGGGTGGCGATGAAGTTGCGCATCTGCCGGGCCCGCAGGGCCAGGACGTCCTCGTCCTCCGTCTCGCCCTCGGCCCCGCAGTTCCACGACCGGTTGTGGCTCTCGCCGTCCCGGTTGTCCTCGCCGTTGGCCGCGTTGCGCTTCTCGTTGTACGAGACGAGGTCGTGCAGCGTGAACCCGTCGTGGCAGGTGGTGAAGTTGATGGAGGCCAGGGGGCGCCGGCCGTCGTCCTGGTAGAGGTCGGACGAGCCGGTGAGCCGGGACGCGAACTCCGCCAGGGTGCGCGGCTCGCCCCGCCACAGATCGCGCACCGTGTCCCGGTACATGCCGTTCCACTCGGTCCACAGCGGCGGGAAGTTGCCCACCTGGTAGCCGCCCTCACCGACGTCCCAGGGCTCGGCGATCAGCTTCACCTGGCTGACCACCGGATCCTGCTGCACCAGGTCGAAGAACGACGAGAGCCGGTCCACCTCGTGGAACTGCCGCGCCAGCGTCGCCGCGAGATCGAAGCGGAATCCGTCCACATGCATGTCCGTCACCCAGTGCCGCAGCGAATCCATGATCATTTGCAGCACGTGCGGCGAGCGCATCAGCAGGGAGTTGCCGGTCCCCGTGGTGTCCATGTAGTAGCGGGGATCGTCGGTGAGGCGGTAGTACGAGGCGTTGTCGAGGCCCTTGTAGGAGAGCGTCGGGCCCAGGTGGTTGCCCTCGGCCGTGTGGTTGTAGACCACGTCGAGGATCACCTCGATGTTCGCCTCGTGCAGCGCCTTCACGGCCTGCTTGAACTCCAGGACCTGCTCGCCCCGGTCGCCCCAGGAGGCGTACGCGTTGTGCGGGGCGAAGAAGCCGATGGTGTTGTAGCCCCAGTAGTTGTTGAGGCCCATGTCCACCAGGCGGTGGTCGTTCACGAACTGGTGGACCGGCATCAACTCCAATGCCGTGACGCCCAGTTCCGAGAGGTGCTCGACGATCGCCGGGTGGCCGAGCGCCGCGTACGACCCGCGCAGCTCGTCCGGGAGGTCCGGATGCAGCATGGTCAGGCCCTTCACATGGGCCTCGTAGATCACCGTCTCGTGGTACGGCGTGCGCGGCGGGCGGTCGTCGCCCCAGTCGAAGTACGGATTGACCACGACCGACGTCATCATGTGCGGCGCCGAGTCCAGGTCGTTGCGCGCGCCGGGCTCGTCGAAGTGGTAGCCGTACACCTCCTCTCCCCAGTCGATGCGCCCGCTGACCGCGCGCGCGTACGGATCGAGCAGCAGCTTCGCGGAGTTGCAACGGTGCCCCTGCTCCGGTGCGTAGGGGCCGTGCACCCGGAAGCCGTAGCGCTGTCCCGGCATGATGCCGGGCAGATACGCGTGCCGCACAAACGCGTCGGACTCGCGCAGCTCGATGGCTGTCTCCGAGCCGTCGTCGTGCAGCAGACACAGCTCCACGCGCTCTGCGGCCTCGGAGAAGACCGCGAAATTCGTACCGGCTCCGTCGTAGGTGGCACCTAAGGGATACGCCTGCCCAGGCCAGACCTGCATGTATACGACTCTTCCACTCACGCCCCCTCGACTCGGGGCCACTTTGGCCAGAGTCTGCCCGAAAGTGGGGCAACCACCCCGGAGTTGTACCCGTCTAACCGTCCGACCACATACTCGGCATGCCCCGCGGTGGGGCGCCAGGGGAGTAGGGGGAGTAAGTGCGAGAGACAGTCAGACGCCATCTGGGGAAGGTGGTGGCGGGCGCGGCGGTCGCGGCGGCCGCCACCGCCGTGCTGGTGGGCGTCGCTCTGCCGGGGTCGGGCGGCTCGGGGGACCGCCAGGCCAACGCCGCGGCGGCACAACAGGACGCCGTGGCCAAGGACGGCGTCGTGGAAGCCGCGCCCGAGGAGGGCACGAACGGAGTCGGCAGCGACCCGCTGACCGACGCCGAGATAGCGCGCGCGGAGAAGGCATCGGTTTCGGGCCAGATGCGCTCCAGCGCCCGGGACGTCGAAGGGGACCGCGGCCCGCAGCTGCTGTCCACCAACCTCAGTGAGCCGGAGCCGGCCGACAGCGGCGCCGCGCCGCCGCGCCGGGCCGAGGTCGTCTACTACGACTACAAGAAGGACGCGGTCATCACCAAGACCGTCGACCTGAAGAGCGGCACGGTGGACGACACCGTCACCACGCGGAACGTGCAGCCCCCGCCCAGCCAGGACGAGCTCGCCGAGGGCGCCAGGCTGCTGATCGCCGACCCGCTCGGCAAGGGCCTGAAGAAGGACTTCAAGCACGCCACGGGCAAGGCGCTGACCGGCCCGCAACAGCTCCAGCTGAGCGGCATGGTCTTCCGCAAGGAGACCGTGAAGCGGGTGCCGTCCGACCTCGGCGAGTGCGGCGAGCACCGGTGTCTGCAGGTCGTCACCAAGGTCAAGAACGGTCCGTGGATCGACACCCGGGCCCTCGTCGTCGACCTGAGCACCCGCACCGTGGGCCGCCTCGGCTGATCCGGCCGCCCGCGCACGACACCACACACCAGCTTCTCCTCGTACGAGGGAGTTCACTCCGCAATGCACGTCAACAGAGTCTCGCGCGCCCGCAGACGAGCCGTCACGGCCCTCGCGGTCCCCGCGCTCCTCGGCGGTGTCATGGCCGTCGCCCCGTCCGCCTCCGCCACGCCCCAGGCACCGCCCGCCGCTCCCGCGGCCGCGGCCGACTGCAGTGACGCCTACAAGATCGAGCAGACCGTCGACGGCGGCACGACCTGGCGCATGTGCTGGCACTACAACACGCTCTCCGGGCTGATCCTCGACAAGATCAGCTACCAGCCGAAGGGCGAGCCGAAGCCGATACCCGTGCTGACCAGCGCGCGCCTCGCCCAGGTGCACGTCCCCTACGACGACGGCCAGGCCGAGTACGACGACGTCACCGGCACCGACTTCGGCCAGGCGCTGCAGAACCTCAACCCGGGCGAGTGTCCCGGCGGCACCATCAAGACCGTCAAGGTCCCGCACCGGGGCGACGTGAAGGGCCTGTGCGCCACCACGCGCGCGCGTGGGCACGCGTACCGCCTGAACGACGACCAGAGCACCGGCGGCAACGGCAAGCTCTACACGGGCCAGGGCAAGGACCTGCTCGTCTACACGGTGAACAAGGCCTCCTGGTACGAGTACATCACCGAGTGGCGGTTCTCCTCCGACGGCACCATCACGTCCAACGTCGGCGCGACCGGCAGCCTCTCGCCGTACGACTACGACGGCGGCGACAGCCGCGGCTGGCCCATCGGCAAGGGCGACCAGGCCAAGGCCGAGAGCCACGCCCACAACGTCTTCTGGCGGCTCAACTTCGGCTTGGACGGCTCCCCGAAGGCCAAGGTCGAGCAGTACGACTCCACGGTCACCCCGCCCACCGGCGACGGGAGCCCCACCACGAAGACCACCCGTACCAAGGTCACCAAGGAGCTCACCGGCGACCACAAGGACATGCGCTGGTGGCGCGTGGTCAGCAACACCGGCAAGAACAAGGACGGACACCCGCGCTCGTACGAGATCGTGCCCGGCCCCAGCAACAAGCACGCCGGCCGCGAGTTCACCAAGCACGACGTGTACTTCACCCAGTACAAGGCGTGCGAGCAGTACGCGAGCAACAACCCGGGGTGCCCGAACGGCACACCGACCAGCGTCGACAAGTGGGTGAACGGCCAGGCGATGGACCACCCGGTCACCTGGGTGCACATCGGCTTCCACCACATCGCGCGGGACGAGGACCAGCAGCCCATGCCGGTCCACTGGCAGGGCTTCTCGCTGGCCGCGCGGGACGTCACCGCCATGAGCCCGCTCACTCCGCAGGACCTGGCCGACCAGAACGGCCAGCCGCCGCTGGGCGGTTGAGAAACCACCCTGCCCATCGGGCTGCACCGCCCGCCGCTCCCGGAGTACCCTTCCTTGATCGTTGACTGGGGGAGAGTCCGGGGGCGGAAGGCGGTGCGCGGGTGAGCTCGGGTGGTCGGGAGCTGCCCCCTGGTGACGACGGTCACGAGGGGAGCTCCGCCGACATACCTCCCGGAGCGGTGTCTCTGGCGCGGCCGATGGAGATGGGATCTCAGATCGGACCCGAACTGGACTGGGACGCCGACGCCTGGCGCGAGGTCCGTACGCGCGCACAGCGTGCCGGGCGGGCCTACATCTGGCTGAATCTGGTGGAACAGCGGCTGCGCGCGGTCGTGGCCGCTGTACTGCGTCCCGTCTACGAACCGGTCCACGCCGACGACTGGGTGGTCGCCGCCGCGGGCCCGGCCGGCCAGGAGTGGGTCCAGCGGGCCGTCGCCGTGCGCGAGGTGAGCCGCCGCAAGGGCTATCTCCTCGACCCGGCCGACGACAACGTCCTCAGCTTCCTCACGCTGCCGCAGCTGCGCGAGCTGATGGTGCAGCACTGGCCGTGCTTCGAGCCGTACCTGGACGACCGGCGCGACGTGGAGCTGGCCCTGGACGAGCTGGAGGTCACCCGGAACGTCGTCTCCCGCAACCGCGCCCTGTCCCAGGCGGTCCTCGCCCAGGCCGAGCGGGCCTCGGCCCGGCTCCTGGACATGCTCGGCTCCGGTACCGACACGCCCTCCGCGCGGCGGCTGCCCGTCGACGCCGTCGAGGACCTGGTCGGCGACCGGTACGCGGACGTGGTGGGCGTGCACCCGGACCGGGTGCGGCTGCTGCGGCAGTTCCCCGCCGAGGACATCTTCGGCGGCGCCCGCCGCCTCGACGCCATCGGCATAGGCCTCAACCTCCTGGTGCAGAACTTCTCCGGGCGCCGGCTGGTCCGGCTCGCCGAATCCGGGTGCCGGGTGCGGCTGCTCTTCATCAACCCGGCGAGCAGCGCGGTCAAGCGCCGGGAGCGGGAACTGGGGCTCAAGAAGGGCGAGTTGAGCCGCTCGGTGGAGATGAACATCCTGCACATGCGCCGGGTCAGGGCGCGCCTTCGCGACCCGGACGCCTTCGAGATCCAGGTCTTCGACGAGACGCCGCGCTTCACCGCCTACCTGGTCGACGGGGACGGCGCGGACGGCATCGCGGTCGTCCAGTCGTATCTGCGCGGGACGCGCGGGATGGAGGCGCCGGTGCTCGTGCTGCGGGGCGGCAGCCGGGTGGTCAAGTCGGGAGATCCGGGCGAGGGCGGTCTTTTCACGACATACCGCGAGGAGTTCGAGCTGGCCTGGGCGGACTCGCGTCCGGTCTCCTGAGAGACGGGCTCCGAAGGCCGCGGCCGGATTGTCAGTGGCGCGTGGGATCGTGGTGGTCACTGGGGGAAAGCACCACGAAGAAGGGGGCGGGCCATGGGCTGGCACCAGGAGCTGCTGATCGGTTTCGACCTGGAGACCACGGGGACGGACCCGAGCGAGGCACGCATCGTCACCGGCGCGGTGATCGAGGTCAAGGCCGGCGAGACGCTGGGGCACCGCACCTGGCTGGCGGATCCGGGCATCCCGATCCCGGCCGAGGCGGTCGCCGTGCACGGCATCACCGGCGAGCGGGCGGCGGCCGAGGGCCGGCCCGCCGCCGAGGTGGCGGACGCGCTCGCGGACGTCCTCACCTCGTACTGGCAGGCGGGCGTCCCGGTCGTGGCGTACAACGCGGTCTTCGACCTGAGCCTGCTCTCCGCGGAGCTGCGCCGGCACGGCCTGCCGTCCCTGCGCAGCCGCCTGGGCGGCGCCGACCCCGCCCCGGTGATCGATCCGTACACCATCGACCGCTCCGTGGACCGCTACCGCAGGGGCAAGCGGAACCTGGAGGCGGTTTGCACGGAGTACGGCGTGGCCCTGGAGTCGGCCCATGACGCCGCGTCCGACGCGCAGGCCGCGGCCCGGCTCGCCGGCGCGATAGCCGACCGCCACCCGAAGGTCGCCTCCCTCGGCCCGGCGGAGCTGCACCGCCGTCAGATCGAGTGGTACGCGGCCTGGGCGGCGGACTTCCAGAACTTCCTGCGCAAGAAGGGGAACGCGGACGCGGTGGTGGACGGGGTGTGGCCGCTCAGGCACCCGTGAGCGGCGGCCACCGGGTAGGCGGCCGTCAGAAGCGTCAGAACCGTCGGAACCGCCGGAACCTTCAGAAGGGGCACCACCGGACCGTCGCGTCACCGTCCCGCAGGGACGCCACCCGGCGCCGGAACTCGGTCAGCGCCTTGGGGTTGGACGGCGCGTGCTGGGCGACCCACGCGCAGCTGGCCGTCTCCCGGGCACCCCGCAGCACCGCGCACCCCTCCCACTCCCGCACGTCCCACCCGTAGACCGACACGAACCCGTCGTACGCCTCGGGCGCGAGTCCGTACCGGTCGCGGGAGAGCGCCATGACGACCAGGTCGTGCTCGCGCAGATCGGCGGAGAAGGTCTCCAGGTCGACGAGGACCGGCCCGTCCGGGCCGATCAGGACGTTGCGGGGCAGCGCGTCACCGTGGATGGGGCCCGGCGCGAGGTGCGGGGTCAGCGCGGCCGCGGCCGCCGCGAACCCGTCCCTGCGCGTGCGCAGATACTCCGCGTCGGCCGGGTCGATCGCGTCACCCGCGAGCCGCAGCCACCGCTCCACGCCGCCGAGCAGTTCGCGGCGCGGCAGGGCGAAGGAGGGGGAGTCCAGTGCGTGCACCCGGCGGATCAGCGCGGCGAGATCGCGCGGCTCGGCGGGGCGCACGGCCTCCGGGAGCCGGTGCCAGAGCGTCACCGGGTGACCGTCGACCAGCCGGGCCCCGGACTCGGCGGCCCGCACCGCGGGGACGCCGGCCTGCTCCAGCCAGTCGGCGACGGCCAGTTCGCGCCGTGCCCGGGCGAGGAGCTCGGGGGCGGCGCGGCCGACCTTGACGACGAGGTTGTCGAGGGCGAACACCGCGTTCTCGCCGAGGGCCAGCAACCGCGCCCCGCCCGCCGGCCCCGTCAGCCCCGCCGCAGCCAGCACGTCCCGCGCCCGCGCCTCATCCATCCCGTGCCTCCCGCACCTGGTGCCCTGTCCGGCCGACAGTCTCCCATTCGCACAGGCCAACCGGTGTGCGCGGGCGCGCAGCTGCTTGACGTATCAAGAGCACATCAGCACGATGACGGAGGCCGCCCGGGCGGCCGAACCCAGCCGTGCCGCCCGAAGGAGCCGATTCACGTGACAGTGGCGACCGCGACGAAGCGGTCATCGAGAGGCGCGCCGGGACGCAAGGCCGCGGATCACGGCGCCTGGTTCCTCGTGCTGCCCGCGCTGATCCCGATCCTCGTCCTCAGCGTCGGACCGCTGCTCTACGGCATCGCGCTGGCCTTCACCGACTCCCAGTCGGGCCGCACCCGGCCCACCCAGTGGGTCGGTGTCCTCAACTTCCAGGACCTGCTGCACGACACGCTCTTCTGGGACTCGTTCCGGATCGGGCTGATCTGGGCGTTCGGCGTCACCGTGCCGCAGTTCCTGCTCGCGCTCGGCCTCGCGCTGCTGCTCAACCAGGAGCTCCGGCTGCGCTGGCTGGCGCGGGCACTGGCGATCATCCCGTGGGCCATGCCCGAGGTCGTCGTCGGCATCATGTGGCGGCTCGTCTACCACCCGGACGCGGGTGTCCTGAACGAGACCCTCGGCAGCCTCGGCCTCGGCGACGGCAAGGACTGGCTGACCGGCACGGGCACCGCACTCCTCGCGGTGATCGTCGTCGGGGTGTGGGCCGGCATGCCGCAGACCACCGTCGCGCTCCTCGCCGGTCTGCAGAACACCCCGCGGGAGCTGCACGAGGCCGCCGCGATGGACGGCGCGGGCGCCTGGCGGCGCTTTCGCACCGTCACCTGGCCCGCGATCAAACCGGTCGCCCTCGCCATCACGGCGCTCAACTTCATCTGGAACTTCAATTCCTTCGCCCTGGTCTACGTGCTCACCCAGGGCGGTCCCGGTGGCCGCACCCGGCTTCCCATGCTCTTCGCCTACGAAGAGGCCTTCCGCTACGGCCAGTTCGGTTACGCGGCGGCGATGGGCTGCGTCATGGTCGCGGTGATCTCGGTGATCCTCGCCGTCTATCTCGTGGGCCGCCTGAAGGGAGGCGACGAGGCATGATGCGCACCAAGAAGTCGACGCGCGCCGCGCAGTACCTGGCGCTCGCCGGCTATCTCGTCTTCCTCGCCTTCCCGTTCCTCTGGCTGATCTCCACGGCCTTCAAGCCCGCGCGGGAACTGGGCAGTCTGCACCCGACCTGGATCCCGAAGGACCCGACGCTGGAGAACTTCCGGCAGGCCTTCGACGAGCAGCCGCTCCTGCGGGCCGCGGGCAACTCCCTGATCGCCGCCCTCAGCGCCGCCCTGATCGCGGTCGTCATCGCGACCCCCATGGCCTACGTGATCGCGAGGCACCGCAGCCGCGTCGCGAAGGCCGCGACGGGCTGGGTGGTGATCAGCCAGGCGTTCCCGTTCGTCCTCATCATCATTCCGCTCTTCCTGGTCCTGAAGAACCTGCACCTGATCAACTCGCTGGCCGGACTGATCCTGGTGTACGTGGTGTGGTCGCTGCCCTTCGCGCTGTGGATGCTCGTCGGCTACGTCCGCGCGGTCCCCGCCGAGCTGGAGGAGGCCGCGGCGGTGGACGGCGCGAGCAAGACGCGGACCTTCGTCTCGGTCGTCGCGCCGCTGCTCGCGCCCGGCATCGTGGCCACCGTGATGTTCTCCTTCATCACCGCCTGGAACGAGTTCTTCTTCGCCCTCGTCCTGCTCAAGACCCCGGAGAAGCAGACCTTGCCGGTCATCCTCAACCGCTTCATCGGCACGGAGGGCGTCGCCGACCTCGGCCCGCTCGCCGCCGCCGCGTTCCTCGCCACCCTCCCCTCGCTGGTCATCTTCGCGATCATCCAGAAGCGGATCACCGGCGGCATGCTGGCCGGGGCGGTGAAGGCCTGATGCGTACGCGCCCCCGCCTGGTGACCGCCGCGGCCGCGGCCCTCGCCCTGCTGCTCGCCGGCTGCGGCGGCGACTCCGGCGACGACGACGGAAAGATCACCCTCCAGTTCCAGTCGCTGGCCTGGCAGAAGGAGTCCGTCGACGCCAACAAGAAGCTCGTCGCGGAGTGGAACGCCACCCATCCCGACGTCAAGGTCGAGCTCATCCAGGGCAGTTGGGACAGCGTCCACGACCAGCTGCTCACCTCCTTCGAGGGCGGCGAGGCGCCGGACATCATCCATGACGCCTCCGACGACCTCGCCGACTTCGCGTACGGCGGATACCTCGCGGACATCGGCGACCTGCTGCCCGAGCGGCTGAAGTCCGACATCCCCGGGCGGAGCTGGGAGACGGCGACGTTCGACGACGGGGTCTACGGCGTGCCGTTCCTCCAGGAGCCGCGCGTCCTGATCGCCAACTCGACGTGGCTGAAGAAGTCGGGGGTGCGCATCCCGACGCCCAAGAAGCCGTGGAGCTGGCGGGAGTTCCGGACCGTCGCCAAGGAGCTGGGCGACGGCGAGGACGGTAAGTACGGCGTCGCCTGGCCGCTCAAGGAGCCGGTCTCCGCGACGCTCAACCTCTCGATGTCGACCGGTGGCCGGATGTTCCACCGGGGCGCGGACGGCAAGGTCGACGTGCGCTTCGACGCGGCCGACCAGGTCATGCCGCGCACGGTCCACGACCAGGTCAACACCGACAAAAGCGCCTCCGGAACCACGCTCGGCATGGGCGGCGCCGACACCCTGCCCGGCTTCTTCGGCGGCAAGTACGCGATGGTCCCGCTCGGGTTCTCGTACCGCCAGCAGATCGTCCAGCAGGCGCCCGAGGGATTCGACTGGCAGGTGCTCCCGGCGCCGGCCGGCGAGGACGGACCCGCGCAGGGCGTCAGCCCGCAGACCCTGTCCGTCGCCGAGGACAGCCCGCACAAGAAGGAGGCCGTCGAGTTCATCGACTTCTTCCTGCGGCCGAAGAACATGGTGAAGCTCGCGCGCGGCGACTGGATGCTGCCGACCGGCGAGGAGGCGCTGAAGGACCCGGCCCTGCGCACCGGGAAGGACGACTGGGCCGTGGGCACCGCCCTCGCCGCGAACCTCCGCCCGGCCCCCGCGCAGACCGTGCGGGGCTACCCGGAGTGGAAGGACAAGGTCGCGACGCCGGCGCTGCAGGAGTACTACAGCGGCGCGATCGACCTCGGCGAGCTGCGCGAACGGCTGGTGAAGGACGGCAATCTGGTGCTCGCGAGGTACCAGCGGTAGGGCTTTCCCGCCGGATCAGGCCGGCCGCGCGCTACCCGGGCCGCTCACGTGGGGCCTTCGGGGTCGTGCGTGATCAGCTCTCCCGGCTGGCACCCCAGGACCTCGCAGATCCTCGACAGGGTCGAGAACCGGATGGCCTTGGCCCGCCCGTTCTTGAGCACGGAGAGGTTCACGACGGTGATGCCGACCTGCGCGGACAGTTCGGTCAGCGTCATGCCGCGCTCGGCGAGCAGCCGGTCGAGGTGGATCCGGATGGCGTGGAGTTCCTCATCGGGCATCAGATGGTCCCTTCGAGGTCCTCCCGCATGCGCACGCCCTCGCGCATGACCTTCCCCATGATCACCGCGGCGAGACCCGCGAGGACGAGCACCATCGACCCGGCGACCGTCGGCCCGGAGCCCACGGTCGGCGCCATGCTCCCGACGAGCCAGGACCGGGACCAGCCGACGACGAGCCCGCACAGCGGCGTGCCCACGGCGACGAACCAGCCGAGCAGGGAGAGCCGGTACGCGACCGCTTCGGTGAACGGCCCCTGCCGCAGCACGGTCCTCAGGAGTACGGAGAAGAGCAGCAGCGCGAGGGCGCCGAACAGCAGCCAGGGCACCGCGTCCCCGAGTTCGGCGATCCGCTGACCCGTGGAGGGGTCGTCCTGGCAGAGGCGGGTGGTGCTGCCGTCGGCCGTCACCCCGTGGGCGACGGGCAGGCGGTCGGCGAGGGGGGCGTTGGCCCAGAAGTCCGTCTTCACGCAGACCGCTCCGTCGTCGAGCAGATGCGTGACCGCCTTGCCGAGGCCCGCGAGCCCGCAGAGCACCGCCAGCGCGAAGGTGACCGAGGCCAGAGTCCTCGTGAGCCGGGTGTCCATGATGTTCCTCCCCATCGATTTTCGATATGCCCACCGTAGGGGAGCATATCGATATTCGACAAGTCGGCCCCTGGCGCGGCGGTCGCGGCGCGGGGTGGTCAGACCGCCACCGACTCCTCCATCTCCTCTTCCCCGGCCGCCCGTTCGGCGCCGGTGGCCCGCTCCGCGGGGGTGTCGCGCTCGGCGCCGGTCTTCCGCGGGCGCCGCTCCCACAGCCCCGCGACACCGACGGCCAGGAGCCCGACGGCCAGCCAGCCGGCCAGCGTCCAGACGTGCGGGGCGAGGCCGTGACCGCCGAAGTAGAGGTGGCTGCGGATGCCCTCGACGAAGCCCGCGCCGTTCCAGAACGCGTGCAAGGAGCCGAAGAAGCCGTTCTGCAGCTCGGGCCGGAAGAGGCCGCCGGACGTCGTGAAGTTGAGCATCACGAAGAGGACCATCATGGCCAGCGTCGTCCACCGCTTCAGGAAGGTGTGCAGCCCGACGCCGATGAAGAGGATGCCGGCCGCGTACAGCCACGCCATGGCCCATACGCCCCACAGGCCCTGGTGCACCAGGTGGAAGATCGGTCCCGCGAGCGCCGCCCCGATCAGGCTGACGGCGAAGGAGACCCCCACGACGAGGCCGGCCCTGGCCCGCATCCGCAGCCCCGCGCCCGCCGCGCCGAGCACCGCCACCGACGCGTAACTGCCGATGCTCACGGCGACGAGCAGGAAGAAGAGGCCCTGCCCCGTGGGGTCGTCCTCGACCGGCGGCGCCACGTCGGTGACCTTGAGCGGTACGCCCTGACCGGTGGCGACCGGCGTGAAGATCTTCTGGGCGGCGGTCGCGCTCATGTCGGACCCGGCGGTGGCGACGAGCAGCTCGGGCGACTTCGCGTCCGGCACGAAGGCGCCCGCGATGTCCTGTGAGGCGAGCGCGTCGACGGCCTGGGCGCGGGAGGTGAGGGTGCGCACGTCCAGGGCGTCGCCCGCCTTGTCCTTGACGGTCTGGGCGAGTACCTGGGTCTGCGGACCCGACCCGACGACGGCGACCGGCATGTCGTTCGGCTCGGGCGTGACGAAGGCGCCCATGTAGGCGAGGCCCATGCCGAGGCACATCAGCAGGGGCGTGACCAGGTGGAGCAGGACGTGGCGCAGGGCGTCACGCAGTCGGGGGGCGGGTTCCGCGGGGGCGGACATGGGGCACTCCGGTGGTTCGAGGGGCGGCGGGCCCGGTCTGCGGGGCGGCGTCGCCGATATGGTTGGCATATACAACTCTTTTCGATGTTGTACTCTACAACCATTCTGGAAAAGGGAGAAATCGTGAGCGATCGAGACGGGGCCCGACCCGCGGAGCGGGACGACGTCGTCGACGTCATCCAGCGGGAGATGACCGCCTTCGCCCGGCGGGCGCGCGCCACCGCCGCCCGTATGCACCCCGAGCTCTCGCTGGTGTCCTTCACGCTGCTCAGCCACCTGGAGGACCGGGGAGGCTGCCGGGCCACGGACCTGGCCGCGCACTACACGCTCGACAAGTCGACGATCAGCCGTCAGGTGGGGGCGCTGGAGAAGGCCGGCCTGGTCGAACGACGGCTGGATCCGGCCGATCACCGGGTGCACGTGCTGCACCTCACCGACCGCGGCGACGAGGTTCTGGCGCAGGTCGGTGCCGCCCGTCGCGTCGCGTTCCGTGATCGGCTCGGGGGATGGAGCGAGGAGGATCTGGCGCGCTTCGCCGGATACCTGCTGCGTTACAACGAGGCGGCCGAGGCCGGTGAGGGTGCGGTTTCGGGGGAACAGTAGCCAGGCGCCCGGGGAGGGCAGGGGCCGTTGACCGGGCGGCTGCCCGAAGGGGCACCAAGTAACGCTCAGTGAGGCTTTTAGGTAACGCCCCGGTCATTCCATAACGCTCAGGTAACGCGGCATCAAGCTGAGAGAGCCATTGACTCGTCCTGAAAGGTTGACCGTTACCCCCGGTCAAAGGTTGCACGGGCCAGATCTTGTTCCTTGGGCAAAGCCTTCCCTAGCGTGAGATGAACTTTCGCCGAACGCCAGGAAGTTGACCCCCATGCGCCGAGACATACCGCCCCTCGCCGAGGTGCGCCGCATCACCGAGAAGAAGCGCGACGCGTGGTGGACCGTGTTGCTCGTCGATCCGGTCGCCACGCCGCTCGTGCGGTTCACCGCGATGCGGACGCGGGTCACGCCCAACCAGATCACCTGGGGAGCGTTCCTTCTCGGCCTCGGCTCGGCGGCGTGCTTCGCCCTCGGCGACTGGAAGTGGCTCGCGCTCGGCGCGGTCGTCTACCACTTCAGCTTCATCTTCGACTGCATGGACGGCAAGCTCGCCCGGCTCACCGGGCAGGGCTCCGTCTTCGGTGCGTGGCTGGACTTCGTCTTCGACCGGATCCGCGTCATGGTGTGCGGGGTCGCCCTGATGTGGGGCCAGTACGACCGCACCGGTGACACCCTCTACATCTGGCTCGCGCTCGCCGTCGTCGCGCTCGACACCCTGCGCTACATCAACTCGCTGGAGATCTTCAAGATCCGGCACACCATGCGCAAGCAGATCAAGGCCCGCATGCGCGCCGCGCGCCGCGCGCAGAACCAGGCCGAGCTCGCCTTCATGGAGGACCTGCTGCGGGACAACCCGTCGGCGGACATCGAGCAGGACCTGCAGCGTGCCGCGGGCGAGGCGCCGTACGCGCAGCCGGGCGAGGCCGCGTACGGGCAGCCGGACGGGACGTCCTACGGGCGGCCCGGCGAGGCGGTCGAGGGGGCGGCGGTCGAGGGTGAGCCGGCGCCTGCCCCCAAGCCGCAGGTGATCGACCTGCACCAGGAGTTCCGCCGGAAGTTCCCCGCGTATCTGCGGGCCCGCTCCTTCCTGCTGCGCCACCGTATCCGCGCGCACCTGGTGAGCGGCATCGAATTCCAGATGGGCGTTTTCATGATCGGCCCGCTCTTCGACGTGGTGATGCCCGCGACGATCGTCTCCGGCGCGCTCCTTCTGGTCTTCGAACTCGCCATCATCTACAAGCTGTTGCTTTCGACCCGGGATTTCACCCGGACCATCGACTCCTTCGAGGCGGAGCAGCAGGTCGTCACCGCGGCCTGAGCGGCGTCACACGCACCACGGGCGGGCCGGAATTCTCCGGCCCGCCCGTGGTGCGTGTGGGGCGCAAGACGCCTGCTGTTACCGGGAGTTGGGGGGTTTGTGGGGCGGGATGTCCACTTCCGGTGCGACAGATCCGGTTTGTTATTACGGAACCTTGTTGAACAAGTCACAGCTGTATGTAGGTATTGATCTGCGCCCGTCAATCAGACAGGGTTTCGTCCCAACACCCGGAGATCTTCCGGTCGTCAAGGGGCGTCGCGAGGAAGTTGTTGCCGCGGCGAACCTTTGGCACAACAGCTGAATACCCCCCACATCCCCCCACATTCACCACGAGGAGACCCCTCTTCATGGCAACTCACAAGCGTGCCCGCACGATGAAGCTCACCGCGGCGATAGCCACCGCCACCACCGCGGTCGGCGTGACCGTCTTCGCCACCTCCTTCGCCGGCGCGGCCACCCCCGCCGAGGGCAAGGTCTTCGGTGCCGACGCCAAGGGCGCGGTCGCCGGCAGCTACATCGTGATGCTCGACGAGAAGGCCGACAAGGACGCCAAGTCCGACCTGGCCGAGGAGTACGGGGGCTCGCTCAAGCGCAACTACTCCTCCGCCATCAACGGCTTCTCCGCCAAGGGCCTGAGTGAGACCGAGGCCAAGCGCCTCGCCGCCGACCCGGCCGTCGGCAAGGTCGTCCAGTCGAAGAAGTTCTCCATCGACGCCACTCAGGACAACCCGCCGTCCTGGGGCCTCGACCGCATCGACCAGGCGGACACTGCGGGCGACAAGAAGTACACCTACCCCGACGCCGCGGGCGAGGGCGCCACCGCGTACGTCATCGACACCGGTGTCCGGATCAGCCACAAGGACTTCGGCGGGCGCGCCACCTCCGGATTCGACGCCATCGACAACGACGACAACGCCGACGACGGCAACGGCCACGGCACGCACGTCGCCGGCACCATCGCCGGTGAGGCGCACGGCGTCGCCAAGAAGGCGAAGATCGTCGCCGTCCGCGTCCTGGACGACCAGGGCTCCGGCACCACCGAGCAGGTCGTCGCGGGCATCGACTGGGTCACCAAGAACCACAAGGGCCCCTCCGTCGCCAACATGAGCCTCGGCGGCGGCGCGGACGAGGCGCTCGACGCGGCCGTCCAGAAGGCGATCGACGCGGGCGTCACCTTCGCGGTGGCCGCGGGCAACGAGTCGACCGACGCCTCGCAGGGCTCCCCGGCCCGCGTGAAGGACGCCATCACCGTCGCCTCCTCCACCAAGGACGACGAGCAGTCGGACTTCTCCAACTACGGCTCCGTCGTGGACATCTACGCCCCCGGCTCGGACATCACGTCCGACTGGAACACCGGCGACGACGCCACGAACACCATCTCCGGCACCTCGATGGCCACTCCGCACGTCGTGGGCGCCGCCGCCGTCTACGTCGCGGGCCACCCGGACGCCAAGCCCGCGGACGTCGCCAAGGCGCTGACCGACGGCGCCACCCCGGACAAGATCTCCAACCCGAGCGAGGGCACGCCCAACAAGCTCCTGAAGGTCGTCGAGTAGTCCTCGCGACCCGCTGAGCCGCGGCCGTCGTGCCCACCCCCACGGGGCACGACGGCCGCTCTATCGTGTCCGCATGGCGATCAAGACATACACGGCGCTGCTGCGCGGCATCAATGTGGGCGGCCACAAGAAGGTGCCGATGGCCCAGCTGCGGACCCTTCTGGAAGGCCTCGGCCACGGCGGCGTGCGGACGTATCTGCAGAGCGGCAACGCCGTCTTCACCGCGGACCACGGCGACGAGGAGTCGCTGGCCGCCGGGATCCGGGCGGCGATCGAGGAGAGCTTCGGCTTCGCCGTCGACGTGCTGGTGCGCGACGGCGCGTACCTGCGGGCGGTGGTGGACGCCTGTCCGTTCCCCGCCGCCGACCTGGCGGCCAAGCAACTGCACGCCACCTACTTCTCCGCCCCCGTCGACCCCGGCCGCTTCGCTTCCCTGGACCAAACGGCCTATCTGCCCGAGGAGTTCAAGCTCGGCGACCGCGTCCTCTACCTGTACGCACCCGACGGCCTCGGCCGCTCCAAGCTCGCCGAGCAGTTGGCCAGGCCCGGCCTGAACAAAGGCATCGTCGCCACCAGCCGCAACTGGAACACCGTCACCCGGCTCGTGGAGATGACCCGTGACTGACCGCGCGCCCACGGACCCCACCCGCACCCCCGCCGTCGAGGCGGCCATCGAGGGCGAACTGCGCCTCCTCGACCCCGGCGTGCGGGCCTCGCCCGAGCTCTTCGGGGCGCTGCTGCACCCCGAGTTCACCGAGATCGGCGCCTCCGGCAGGCGATGGGACCGCACCTCGGTCATCGAGGTCCTCACGGCGGACCCCGTCGGCAGCCCCACCACGACCTCCCGGATGCGGGGTGTCCAGCTCGCCGACGACCTGGTGCAGCTGACCTTCGACACGGACGACAACGGCCGCCGGGCGCACCGCAGTTCGCTGTGGCGGCGTACGGAGGACGGCTGGCGGCTCTGGTTCCATCAGGGCACGCTCTTCCACGACGACTGACGTTCCTGGTCAGCGGTGCCCCCGATGTGCGAGGCTCGGACCCGTGCGCTACATCATCATCGGGGCAGGGGCGGTCGGCGGCAGTGTGGGCGGGCGGCTCACCGAGGCCGGACACGACGTGGTGCTCGTCGCGCGAGGGGCCCACGCGGCGGCGCTGCGCGACGGCGGGCTGCGCCTGCACACCCCCGAGGGCATCGCCGTCCACCGTGTCCCCGTCGTCGAACACCCCGAGGAACTGAGGGAGTTGCGCGCCGACGACGTGCTGTTCCTGGCCGTCAAGACGCAGGACGCGGTGGCCGCCCTCGATGCCTGGGGCGGCCACCTGGTGGCCGACGGCGGCACCGCGGCCGAGACGCTCCCGCTGCTCTGCGCGCAGAACGGCGTCGAGAGCGAACGGATCGCCCTGCGCCGCTTCCGGCACGTCTACGGCGTCTGCGTCTGGCTGCCCTCGTCCCACACCGAACCGGGCGCGGTCTCCGCGCCCTGCGCCCCCTGGACCGGCATCCTGCACCTGGGCCGCTACCCCGCGGGCACCGACGGGACCGCGGCCCGGATCGCCGCCGACCTGGAGAAGTCCGGGATCCTCGCCCCCGTCGTCCCCGACGTGATGCGCTGGAAGTACGCGAAGCTCCTGGCCAACCTGGCCAACGCCGTCGAGGCGGCCACCGGGCCGATCACCGACGAACGGGCCAAGGGCGTGTACGCGCGGGCCCGCGCCGAGGGCGAGGCCGCCTTCACCGCGGCCGGGATCGCCTGGGCGGGCGAGGCGGAGCAGCGGGAGGTCCGCGGCGACCGCATCCGCCTCGAGCCCCTCGACGGCTCGCCGCGCGGCGGAGGCTCCTCCTGGCAGAGCCTGGACCGCGGCACGGGCAGCATCGAGGCCGACTACCTCAACGGCGAGATCTCCCTGCTCGGACGGGTGCACGGGGTGCCGACACCGGTGAACGACGCCCTGCGGCGGGTGGCGAACAGGCTGGCGCGCGAGCGCCGCCCCGCCGGATCCATGACGGTGGCCGAGCTCGTGCGCGAGGTCGGCGAAGCGGCCCGGGACCGCTCCTGAACACCCGCGCTGCGACGGCGAAGTGGCCCATGCCGGCGCCGTGCCAATGGCCCACGAGCGGGTGCCACCGGCTGGATAGTGTGGACGCATGACGACGCCGGCCGCAGCACCCGACACCCCCGCACAGGCCCCCGCACCCGCACCCGCCCCGACCCGGGTCGACTTCTACTTCGACCCGGCCTGCCCGTTCGCCTGGATCACCTCGCGCTGGATCCTGGAGGTCGAACGCCACCGCGACCTCGACGTCCGCTTCCACGTGATGAGCCTGTACTTCCACAACGAGGGCAACGACCTGCCCGACTGGTACCGGGACCTGGTCGACCGCTCGCTGACCCTCACCCGCATCGCCGCGGCCGCCGCGGACCGGCTGGGCGAGGGCGTCCTGCGCGACCTGTACACCGCCTTCGGCACCCGGGTCCACCAGGAGAAGAACGAGGACTTCGACGAGGTCGGCGCCGCGGCCCTGGCCGAACTCGGTCTGCCGGCCGACCTCGCCGACGCCGCGCACGACGCCTCGTACGACGTGCTGCTGCGCCGCAGCCACGACGCGGGCAAGGACCCCGAGGCCGACGGCTATGTGGGCACGCCGACGATCCACGTCGACGGCACCGTCTGGTTCGGGCCGGTGCTCCGGGCGATCCCGCGCGGCGAGGAGGCCGCCCGGCTCTTCGACAGCTTCCGTGTCCTCGCGGGCCACGCGGACTTCTTCGAGCTCAAGCGCACCCGCACCGGCGGGCTCGACTTCTCCTGACGCCGCCTGACGTCGCCGGCCGCGGACTCAGGATTCGGCGGGCGGCGCGGGCAGCCGCGAGGTGAGCTGCAGGGTGACGCGGCCGTCCTCGTCGGTGATCTGGCGGCCCTGCGTGTACCCGAGGCGCTTGAGTACGGAGAGGGAAGGGGCGTTCTCCGAGTCCACCGTCGCGTGCACCTCGGCCAGACCGAGGCTCTCGTGGCCGTACGCGGTGAGGAGCCGGGCGAGCTCGGTGCCGAGCCCGAGGCCCCAGCTCGCCCGGTTCAGGCCGTAGACGATCTCGTGGCCGTCGAGCCAGGACTCGGGGGAGGGCTTGATCTCGGCGTGCCCGACATAGCGCCCCTCGTACCGGACCGCCCAGACGGGGAAGCGTTCCTCCGCGTAGATCAGGGTGAATATCCGGCCGAACAGGGCGCGGTCCTCCGCCGCGCTCTGCATGCCGTCGCCGAACCAGCGGCCCACCGGCTCGTCCTGGAAGAGCGCGACGAAGTCCGCCTCGTCGGCGGCGACGTAGGGCGAGAGGACAAGGCGTTCGGACCGCAGTTCAGGAGTCATCCGCGTGACGGTAAAGGGACGGCCCCTCGTACTGCAAGCGTTTTCACCGTGCTGCGGTCCGGCGGCCCGCTCACCCCACCGGGCGCGGCAGACCGATGGGATTGGGGAACGGCATCAGGCGGGTGCCGAGGATGTGGCGGGCCGCCGGTTCCAGGGCCGCGAGGAGCTCGTCCACCTCACCCTTGGACAGCGGACGCAGCAGCCGTTCCGCGAGGCGGTCCGTGTCGTCCTCGATCAACTCCCGCTCGGTGACGCCGCTTTCGGTGACCCGCCCCGACGCGTCGAGCAGACCGGCGGCGCGCATCCGGTCCACGGCCACCGCCCACTCCTCCTCGCTCCAGCCCCGGTCCTGCCGGATGCCGGCCGGATCCACCCGGTCGGTCACGGCGGCCAGGACGAGACTCTCCCGGGCGTCGAGACCGTGGTCGGCGAGGACCGCCACATGCGCGTCTCCCCGGAACTCCCTGACGCACGTGACCAGTTGCCACAGCTGCTCCACCGGATCCGCGCGGCGCGCCAGATCCCGGTTGGCGGCGAACAGCGGGCGGGCGAGCGCCGGCGCGTCCTCGACCATGGCCGTCAGCGGCCCGTTCACGGCGGCCGCCAGCGCGTCGACGGAGGGCACCAGATGGCGCAGGGCGGTGGCGGTCAGCCGGGCGCGCTCCTCCACGACCCGGTCGGGGGAGGCGTACTCCCAGGCCGAGGGCAGGGACCGGGCCACCATCCCCGGGGCGAAGACACCGAGTGCCGCGGCCGCGACGCCCGGGCCGACCCGGCCCATCGGGGCGGTACGGGCGGCGAAGTACCCCATCCAGAAGCCCTTGAGCCCCACCGCCCGGCCGAGACCGCGGCAACGCTCCTCGAAGTAGACCACCGCGTGCAGGGGTTCGGTCCGCAGCCACAGTGTGCGGGATCGGCTCGGGGTCATGACCCCACAAGCTAGGCCAGTGCGGGAATCCGCGCCAGGGGAGCAACGGGGCAGGTGCCAGGCGCATACGCCTCGTCATGGCGCCGCAGCAGCAGCCGGGCCACTTCCGGGGCCTCGCCGAGCACCTCCGCGAGCAGGTCCGCGCCGGCCGCGCCCTGCGCGATCCGGTCCGGCAGGAAGCCCGGGGCGATGACGTAGGGCGCCACGGCCACCCGCCGCACCCCGGCGGTGGCCCGCAGTGCCCGCACGGCGTCCTCCGTGCGGGGCAGTGAGGCGGAGGCGAACGCAGGCCGCACGGCGCACCAACCGGTGTGCCGCCACTCCCGCGCGATGTCAGCGATCACTGCGATCGCCTCCGGGTCGGACGACCCCGCCGAGGCCAGCACGACCCCGGTCGAGGACTTGTCGGCGGGATCGAGCCCCGCCTCGTACAGCCGCCGCTCCAGGGCGGCAAGGAGCAGCGGCGAGGGGCCGAGGACCGCGGCCTGGGTGACGCGGAGCCGGGCCGGCGCCGCGCGCAGCACCGCCGGGATGTCCGACTTGGCGTGGAAGGCCCGGGTCAGCAGCAGCGGCAGCACCACCACGTCCCGTACCCCCTCGGCGTCCAGCCGCTCCAACACCCCGGAAACGGTCGGGGCGTCGAAGTCCAGGAAACCGGTCTCCACCCGCAGCCCCGGGCGCAGCGCGCGCACCTGGCGCACCAGGGCGCGCACGGTCGCGGCGTGCCGCGGATCGCGGCTGCCGTGGGCGACGACGAGGAGGACGGGACGGGGCGCGGCGGGACGTTGCGGGGTGTGCACGGTGGTTCAGCTCCTCACCAGGAGGCCGCGGCTGCGCAGGACGCGCCGCTCCAGCGGGCTGAAGATGAGCAGATCGATGGCGATGCCGACGATCAGGATGAGGAAGATGGCGAGGAAGACCATCTGCATGGAGCTGGCGTTGCGGCCGTTCTCCAGGAGCTTGCCGAGGCCCACGCCGAGGTCGGGCGAGGACGCGATGATCTCCGCGGCCATCAGCGAGCGCCAGGAGAACGCCCAGCCCTGCTTGAGGCCCGCGAGATAGCCGGGCAGTGCCGCGGGGAGCACGATGTGCCAGGTGTGCCGCATCCCGGTCGCGCCGAGCGTGCGGCCCGCGCGCAGGAACAGCGGGGGCACCTGGTCGACGCCCGAGACCAGGCCGTTGGCGATGGACGGCACGGCGCCGAGCAGGATCACCGCGTACATCATCCGGTTGTCCAGGCCCAGCCAGATCACGGCCGGCGGCACCCAGGCGACCGACGGCAGCGACTGCAGACCGGAGAGGATCGGGCCGATCGCGGCCCTGATGAAGCGCACCCGCGCGACGACCAGGCCGAGCGGTGTGCCGATCACCAGGGCGAGCAGGAAGCCGAGCAGCCCGCGCGAGACGGAGGTCCAGATGTAGTCGAGGAGCGTGCCCGCGAGCCAGGCCTCGCGGGCCTCGTCCCAGACCGCGGACGGCGCCGGCAGCTTGGTCGGGTCGTCGACGATCTTGAAGGAGACCAGCGCCTGCCAGACCAGCAGGACGAGCAGTACGGCGGTGACCGGCGGCAGCACCTTCTGGAGAAGAACCTCACGGACGGGCGGCCGGGTGGGGCCCGCGTGCGTCTCCAGCGCGTCCAGGCCCGCCTCCAGGCCGGCGAGGTCCTGGCCGTCCCCGGCCTCCTTCGCCGGGCGGGTCGTCTCAGTCCTTGCCATGACGGCGGATCTCCCCACGCAGTTGTTCGGTGATCTCGACGGACAGTTCCGCCACGGCGGTGTCCTCGATGCGGCGCGGGTGGTCGATGTCGACCCGCCACTCGTGCGCCACCCGGCCGGGGCGCGACGAGAGGAGCACGACGCGCTGCGCCAGGCGCACGGCCTCGCGGACGTTGTGCGTGACGAAGAGGACGGAGACGTCCGTCTCCCGCCAGATCCGGGTCAGCTCGTCGTGCAGCACGTCACGGGTGATCGCGTCGAGCGCCGCGAACGGCTCGTCCATCAGGAGCAGCCGGCTGTCCTGGGCGAGCGCGCGGGCCAGCGCGACGCGCTGGCGCATGCCGCCGGACAGCTCGTGCACGCGCTTGCCGAACGCGCCCCGCAGCCGGACGAGTTCGAGCAGCTCCTCGGCCTTCGGGCGGCGCTCCGGCTTCGGCACGCCGCGCAGTTTGAGGGCCAGCTCGATGTTCTTGCCCGCGGTCAGCCACGGGAAGAGCGCGTGGTCCTGGAACATCAGAGCCGGGCGCCCGTCCGTCGCGATGGTGCCCGCGGACGGCTTGTCGAGGCCGGCGACCAGATTGAGCAGCGTCGACTTGCCGCAGCCCGAGGCGCCCAGGAGGGTGACGAACTCGCCCGGCGCGACATCGAGCGTGATGTCGTCCAGGACCAACTGGGGCCCGGCGGGCCCGTTGAAGGACTTCGAGACGTGCTCGATCCGTGCGGCGTGCGCGGCCGTGGTGCGGATGCCCTCCGCGGCCTTGGCGAGAGTGGTTGCCATGGTCGTCACCTCCTGGGAACTCGGCTGGATCCGGGGTTACTTGACGCCGAGACCGGCGTCGTCGACCGGGGACTTCCCCGCGGCCTCGAGGACCTTGTTCAGCGGGCGCAGGTCGTAGATTCCCTTGAGGTCGGGCTTGTCCAGGAGCCCGGCCTTGACCGCGTGGTCCGCCTCCGCGTCGAGGGTGGCGGCCAGCGGGTCGTCGGTCGTGGTGATGGACTTCCACGCGGGGTCGAGCACCTCGGCGGGCAGCGGCTTGCCGGTGTCCGCCTTCAGCCGGGCGTTGGCGGCTGCCTTCGCCTTCTCGGGGTTCTTCGCGATCCAGGCGTTGGTCTTCACCGAGCCGCGCAGCACGGCCTCGACGACCTTCGGGTGCTCCTTCAGGAACTCCTGCCGCACGATGATGTTGGTGATCACGAACTTCTTGTCCGGCCACAGGTCGGCCTCGTCGAGCAGCACCTTGCCGCCCTGGGCGACCAGCTTGGACGCGGTCGGCTCCGGCACCCAGGCGCCGTCCAGGGAACCGGACTTGTAGGCGTCCGGGGTGATCTTGTTGTCGGTGCGGAGCACCGACACGTCACCCTTGCCGCTCTGCGCGTCGACGTCCCAGCCCTTCTCGGCGATCCAGTTGAGGAAGGCCACGTCCTGGGTGTTGCCGAGCTGCGGCGTCGCGATCTTCTTGCCCTTGACGTCGTCCAGGGACTTGATCTTGTCGGGGTTCACCACCAGCTTCACGCCGCCGGAGGCCGAACCGCCGATGATCCGCAGGTTCTTGCCCTGCGACTTGGTGTATCCGTTGATGGCGGGGGAGGGGCCGATCCAGCCGATGTCGATCGAGCCGGCGTTGAGCGCCTCGATCTCCGAGGGGCCGGCGTTGAACTGGGAGTACTTCGCCTCCGTGCCGCCGAGCTCCTTCTGGAAGAGGCCTTCCTGGTTGCCCACCAGGGCGGTGGCGTGGGTGAGGTTCGGGAAATACCCGATCTTCACGCTGTCCAGATCGTCGATCTTCTTGGCGCCGGCCGCGACCTTGGAGCCGTCGTCGGTGTCGTCGGACTCGGAGCCGTAGCCGCAGGCGCTCAGCGCCAGGGCCAGCAGGGGCAGGGCCGCCAGGGCGGCGATGCGGGTACGTGAAGCAGGCACGGGAGGTGGTCCCCTCGTTGGCCCGGTCGCACGCCGTCAGGTCGTGGCCGGGAGATCGGCAGGTCTTCGTCTTCGCGGGTGTCGTACGGGCAGGGCGTGGGCGCGCGGCCGGTGTGCGTGCGCGGCCCACGCCAGGGGCGTCACCTCACACATCGCGCGACCCCGCCCTGCCCGCTGCCGAGGGCGCCGCTGCCGATGCGGCCGCCCTCCTTCGCGAACGTCGCGAATATGTCGACGTAACCCATGTCAGAAGTCCCAGCCCTCGTCGTCCGCGGGGGTGTTCGCCCGCTCGGCGTCGTCGGCGGGGGCGGCGAACGCGTCACCCGCCATGCCGGCCGCGAGCGTCGTGCCGTCCACCGGGTCGATCAGCAGGAAGGAGCCGGTGCGGCGCGAGTCGGCGTACGCGTCGAGCGCGAGCGGCTCGGCGGTGCGGACCTTCACGCGGCCGATGTCGTTGGCGACGAGCTGCCCGGGCTCCGGGTGCTGGGAGAGGTCGTCGAGGGTGAGCCGCGAGGGGATGTCCTTGACGATCGCCTTGACCGTACGGGTGGTGTGCTTGAGCAGCACCCGCTGGCCGACGGTGAGCGCGGAGTCCGCGACGTGGCAGACCGTGGCCTCGACGTCCTGCGTGGTCGGCGGGGTGTCGCCGCTCGGCACGATGAGGTCGCCGCGCGAGATGTCGATGTCGTCCGCCAGGAGCAGGGTGACGGACTGCGGCGTCCAGGCCACGTCCACCGGCGTGCCCAGCAGGTCGATCCCGGCGATCTTCGAGGTGCGGCCGGACGGCAGCACCGTCACGGACTCGCCGACGCGGAACGTGCCGGCCGCGATCTGGCCCGCATAGCCCCGGTAGTCGGGGTGCTCGGGCGTCTGCGGGCGGATCACGTACTGCACGGGCAGCCGCGCGTGGCAGGAGGCCAGGTCGTGGCTGACCGGGACGGTCTCCAGGTGTTCCAGGACGGTGGGGCCGCCGTACCAGTCCATGTTGGAGGAGGCCTCGACCACGTTGTCGCCGGCCAGCGCCGAGATCGGGATGGCGGTGATCTCGGGGACGCCCAGCTCGCCGGCGTAGGCGGTGAACTCCTCGGCGATGGCGGCGAAGACGCCCTCCCGGTAGTCGACGAGGTCCATCTTGTTGACGGCGAGGACGACGTGCGGGACGCGCAGCAGGGCGGCGACCGCGGCGTGCCGGCGGGTCTGCTCGATGACTCCGTTGCGGGCGTCGACGAGGACCACGGCGAGGTCCGCGGTGGAGGCGCCGGTGACCATGTTGCGGGTGTACTGCACATGGCCGGGGGTGTCGGCGAGGATGAACCGGCGCCGGGGCGTGGCGAAGTAGCGGTACGCCACGTCGATGGTGATGCCCTGCTCCCGCTCGGCGCGCAGGCCGTCGGTGAGCAGCGCGAGGTCGGGGGCCTCCTGGCCGCGGTCCTGCGAGACCCGCTCCACCGCCTCCAGCTGGTCGGTGAGGACCGACTTGGAGTCGTGCAGGAGGCGGCCCACCAGGGTGGACTTGCCGTCGTCGACGGAACCGGCGGTGGCGAACCGCAGCAGGGTGGTGGCCGAGAGCTGCTCGGTGGAGAGCGGCTGGACCGGCTCGGTGGTGCTGTTGCTCATGGTTAGAAGTACCCCTCGCGCTTGCGGTCTTCCATCGCGGCCTCGGAGAGCTTGTCGTCGGCGCGGGTGGCGCCCCGCTCGGTCAGCCGGGAGGCGGCGATCTCGGTGATGACGGCGTCCAGCGTCGTGGCGTCGGAGTCGACGGCGCCGGTGCAGGACATGTCACCGACCGTCCGGTAGCGCACCAGGCGCTTCTCGACGGTCTCGCCCTCCTTGGGGCCGCCCCAGTCGCCGGCGGTGAGCCACATGCCGGAGCGCCGGAAGACGTCGCGCTCGTGGGCGAAGTAGATCTGCGGCAGGTCGATGTCCTCGCGGGCGATGTACTGCCACACGTCCAGCTCGGTCCAGTTGGAGAGCGGGAAGACGCGGACGTGCTCGCCGGGCGCGTGGCGGCCGTTGTAGAGCTGCCACAGCTCCGGGCGCTGGCGGCGGGGGTCCCACTGGGAGAACTCGTCGCGCAGCGAGAACACGCGTTCCTTGGCCCGGGCCTTCTCCTCGTCGCGGCGTCCGCCGCCGAAGACGGCGTCGAAGCGCTCGCTCTGGATCTTCTCGGTGAGGGGCACGGTCTGCAGCGGGTTGCGGGTGCCGTCGGGGCGCTCGCGCAGCTTGCCGGCGTCGATGTACTCCTGCACGGAGGCCACGTGCAGGCGCAGCCCGTGCTCGGCGACGACGCGGTCGCGGTAGGCGATGACCTCGGGGAAGTTGTGCCCGGTGTCCACGTGCAGCAGCGAGAAGGGGATCGCCGCGGGGGCGAAGGCCTTCAGCGCCAGGTGCAGCATGAGGATGGAGTCCTTGCCGCCGGAGAAGAGGATCACCGGCCGCTCGAACTCCCCCGCCACCTCGCGGAAGATGTGCACCGCCTCGGACTCCAGGGCGTCCAGGTGGCTGAGCGCGTACGGGCTGTCCGTCTCCTCGGAGACGCCTGCGACGGTCGTCATGCGAGACCCCTCTCGGTGAGCAGCGCGTGGAGGGCCGCCGCTGACTCCTGCACGGTCTGGTCCTGCGACTCGATGCGCAGATCGGGCGACGCGGGCGCCTCGTACGGGTCGTCGACGCCGGTGAGACCGGATATCTCGCCCGCCGCCTGCTTGGCGTACAGCCCCTTCACATCGCGTACGGAGCACACCTCGACCGGCGTCGCGACGTGCACCTCCAGATAGCCGGTCCCGGCCGTCTGATGGCGCTTGCGGACCGCCTCGCGGCTGTCGGCGAACGGCGCGATGACCGGCACCAGGGTCAACACCCCGTTGCGGGCGAGCAGTTCGGCGACGAAGCCGATGCGCTGCACATTGGTGTGCCGGTCCTCGCGGCTGAAGCCCAGGCCCGCCGAGAGGAACTCGCGGATCTCGTCGCCGTCGAGCACCTCCACCCTGCGGCCCTCGGTGCGCAGCCGGCCCGCGAGCTCGTGGGCGATGGTGGTCTTGCCCGCGCTCGGCAGGCCGGTGAGCCAGACGGTGGCTCCGGTGGTCACGTGGTTCTCCCGGGTTTCTTGCTGCGGTGTCTCGTGCGGCGCGGTCATCCGTGGATCCCGCACTCGGTCTTGGCGTTCCCGGCCCAGCGGCCGGCCCGCGCGTCCTCGCCCTCCAGCAGGCGGCGGGTGCAGGGGGCGCAGCCCACCGAGCCGTAGCCGTCCATCAGGAGCGGGTTGGTGAGCACGCCGTGCTCGGTGACGTAGGCGTCGACGTCGTCCTGCGTCCAGCGGGCGATCGGCGAGATCTTGATCTTGCGGCGCTTCTCGTCCCAGCCGACGACCGGGGTGTTCGCGCGGGTCGGCGACTCGTCGCGGCGCAGTCCGGTGGCCCAGGCGGCGTACCCCTTGAGGCCGTCCTCCAGGGGCCGCACCTTGCGCAGCGCGCAGCACAGGTCGGGGTTGCGGTCGTGCAGCCTCGGGCCGTGCTCGGCGTCCTGCTCGGCCACGGTCTGCCGCGGGGTGAGGGTGATGACGTTGACGTCCATCACGGCCTCGACGGCGTCGCGGGTGCCGATGGTCTCCGGGAAGTGGTAGCCGGTGTCGAGGAAGACGACGTCGACGCCGGGCATGGCCCGCGCGGCGAGGTGGGCGACCACCGCGTCCTCCATCGAGGAGGTCACGCAGAACCGTCCGCCGAAGGTGTCGGCGGCCCACTGGAGGATCTCCAGGGCGGAGGCGTCCTCGAGGTCGCGTCCCGCCTGCTCGGCAAGATCCCTCAACGCCTCGTCGTCGAGCTGCTGCTGGTCCTGAGCAGTCGTCATATCTGGTCCCCTCCACCGCTGGTGTGCTGAACGCCCCGGGCGAGCAGCCCGAGGAACTTCAGCGAGAAGGCGCGGTTGCAGGCCGCGCATTCCCAGGCGCCGTGACCGGCCTCGTTCGGACGCAGGTCCTCGTCGCCGCAGTAGGGGCAGTAGAAGGGTGCCGCGCGCTCGCTCACTTGAGGGCCTCCTCGGCTGCGCGGGCCGCCCAGGTCGCGAACCGCTCGCCGTCCTCGCGCTCGTCCTGGAAGTGCCGCAGGACGCGCTCGATGTAGTCGGGCAGCTCGGTGGCGGTGACCTTCAGGCCGCGGACCTTGCGCCCGAAGCCGGCGTCGAGGCCGAGGGCCCCGCCCAGGTGCACCTGGTAGCCCTCCACCTGGTTGCCGTCGTCGTCCAGGACGAGCTGGCCCTTGAGGCCGATGTCGGCGACCTGGATACGGGCGCAGGCGTTCGGGCAGCCGTTGATGTTGATGGTGAGCGGCTCGTCGAACTCCGGGATGCGGCGCTCCAGTTCGTCGATGAGAGAGGCGCCGCGCGCCTTGGTCTCGACGATGGCGAGCTTGCAGAACTCGATGCCGGTGCAGGCCATGGTGCCGCGCCGGAACGGCGAGGCGTTGACCCGCAGGTCGAGTGCCTCCAAGGCGGAGACGAGCGAGTCGACCTGGTCCTGCTCGACGTCGAGCACGATCATCTTTTGCTCGGCCGTGGTGCGCAGCCGGCCCGAGCCGTGCGCCTCGGCGGCCTCGGCGATCTTGGTGAGGGTGGCGCCGTCCACCCGTCCGACGCGGGGGGCGAACCCCACGTAGAAGCGGCCGTCCTTCTGCCGGTGGACGCCGAGGTGATCGCGCCAGGTGCCCGGGGGCTGCTCGGGCGGGGGGCCGTCAATGAGCTTGCGCCGCAGGTACTCGTCCTCGAGGATCTGGCGGAACTTCTCCGGGCCCCAGTCGGCGACGAGGAACTTCAGCCGGGCGCGGGTGCGCAGCCGGCGGTAGCCGTAGTCGCGGAAGATGCCGATCACGCCGCCGAAGACGTCCGGCACCTCGTCCAGCGGCACCCAGGCGCCCAGGCGCACGCCCAGCTTGGGGTTGGTGGACAGGCCGCCGCCCACCCACAGGTCGAAGCCGGGGCCGTGCTCGGGGTGGTGGACGCCGACGAAGGCGACGTCGTTGATCTCGTGCGCGACGTCCAGCTGCGGCGATCCGGAGATCGCGGTCTTGAACTTGCGCGGCAGGTTGGAGAAGTCGGGGTTGCCGATGAAGCGGCGCTGTATCTCGTCGATGGCGGGGGAGCCGTCGATGATCTCGTTCTCCGCGACGCCGGCGACGGGCGAGCCGAGGATGACGCGGGGCGTGTCACCGCAGGCCTCGGTCGTCGAGAGCCCGACGCCCTCCAGGCGCCGCCAGATCTCGGGGACGTCCTCGATGCGGATCCAGTGGTACTGGATGTTCTGCCGGTCGGTGAGGTCGGCGGTGCCGCGCGCGAACTCCTGGGAGACCTCGCCGATGACGCGCAGCTGCTCGGTGGTCAGCCGGCCGCCGTCGACGCGCACCCGGAGCATGAAGTACTCGTCGTCCAGCTCCTCCGGCTCCAGGACCGCGGTCTTGCCGCCGTCGATGCCGGGCTTGCGCTGGGTGTAGAGACCCCACCAGCGCATCCGCCCGCGCAGGTCGTTGGGGTCGATGGAGTCGAATCCACGCTTCGAATAGATCGTCTCAATGCGTGTCCGCACATTGAGACCGTCGTCGTCCTTCTTGAACTGCTCGTTCCCGTTGAGCGGCGTGAAGTGACCGACGGCCCACTGGCCCTCGCCGCGGTGACGGCTCGCCTTGCGGCGGGGCGTTGCTGGGGCAGGCTTTTCTGGCGTGGCGGCCATAGTGGTACTTCCTTCGGGGCAGCGGGAATGCGGCTCTGACCTGCGGGGATGGGCACATGCGGAAATGTGCGCGCGGCGCTGCGCAGGGAGGGGTGCGGGGAAGATCAGAGATCAGGGATGCGGCGGCGCTGAGTCGATCAGCGAGCCGGACACATGGCGCTGGACATGCGGCCGAGATCGACGTGACGTCGACTCACCAAGGCTGTTCCAGTGCGATCCATGCCGGAAGCGTGTCATGGGACTTTCGACCCAGTCCAGCATTATCCAGAATGCGGACACCCTTGTCCCGCATCGTGGACAAGGGTGTCGTCGGTCACAAGTCGTCGTTCCCCACCGGGCGTGCGGCGTCAGTCGCGCGCGGCTCCCGGCCACGGGCCCGGCGTCGGCTCGTCCGCCTCCTGCTCCACGGTGGTGTCGAAGAGCGTGAAGCCGCGCCGCAGGTAGTTGTCCATCGCGTGCTCGCCGTCCTTGGAGCAGGTGTGCAGCCAGACCCGCTCGGTCGGCGCGAGCCCCGGCCACCGCTCGGCCAGGTCCCAGGCGCGCGCCACGCCGACCGACAGCAGATGGCCGCCGATGCGCCGCCCCCGGAAGGCCGGGAGCAGCCCGAAGTAGACGATCTCCACGACACCCTCCGCCGCGTCCCCCTGCTCACCGCGCGCCGCGAGCTCCACGTATCCGGCCGGCGTGCCCCGGTCGTACGCGACCCAGGTCTCCACCCCCGGCCGGTCGAGCAGCTTCTGCCACTCGGCGTGGGTCAGGGAGAGCCGGTCGGTCCAGCGGATGTCCCCGCCGACGGACGCGTACAGGAACCGGCTGAACTCGGGCGAGGGCACTTCCGCGCGGGCGATCGTGATGTCGCCGTCGGGCGCGGCGGCCGGCAGCAGGTCCCGGGGGGACGTCTGCTCCAGGGACCAAGTGGTGACAGTGATGCTCATGGGGCTCAGCGAACCACGGGCCGGGGCCCGCGCCGCGTCCGGGCCCCGCTCAAGGCTCCGCCCCCTGCCGCGCCGCGCGCACCGCCGGCGCCATCGAGTGGGGCAGCAGATCCGCCGACCGCTCCGGCATGATCACGTCGACGTCGACGTCCTCGTGGAGGCGGTAGGGGCGGTGGGCGAGCAGTCCGCCCAGGTAGCGCCGCACGCGGGAGAGTTCGGCGCGGACGGTCACCCGGCGCGCCGGGTCGCCGAACATGTCCTCGGCGAGATCCGACGCGGTGCGCCCGGCGCGGGAGGTGCAGAGCAGATAGAGCAGCTCGGCGTGGCGCGGGCTCAGGTCGTGGGTCCAGTCCCGGGCGCCGCCGAGCACCGAGAGCGTCCACCGGCGCGGGCTGCTCACGTCCAGGACGAGCCGGGTCGCGGTGACCGGCTGGGGCGTCCCGCCGGGGTCGTCGGGGCGCAGCAGCCAGCCGCCGGGCAACGGCTCCACCAGGCACGGCCCCAGCGAGGGCAGCCAGGTGCGGCCCGCCCCGAAGGACTTGGGCAGCGCGAGACGGTCGGCCCGCGGCATGCCCGTCACCGCGGCCGTCCACCCGTGCACGTCGACCGCGAGCGCCCGCCCGTCGAGCCGGGCCAGCACCGGGGCCGCCACCGCGCGCAACCGGTCGAGGGCCCGCACGTGCCGGTCCCGCAGCCGCGCCTCGGCGAGCCTCGCCACCGAGTCGACCAGGGCGACCGTGGCCGGGTGGACGGTCTGCAACGGACCGCTGACGTCGACCACGCCCAGCGGTCGGCCGTCGCGCGGATCCGTCACCGGCGCGCCCGTGCACGTCCAGGCGTGGTGGGTCTGCACGAAGTGCTCGGCGGAGAAGACCTGTACGGGGCGGCGCACCACCAGCGGCGTGCCGATCCCGTTGGTGCCGACGACGTCCTCCGACCAGTCCGCGCCGAGTTCGAAGCCGAGCGAGTCCGCCCGGCGCAGCACGGCGGCGCTGCCCTCCCGCCACAGCACGCGCCCGTCGGTGTCGGCGACGACCATGATGTGCTGCGCCGCGTCCGCCACCGAGACCAGGATGTCGCGCAGGTCGGGCAGGACGTCCGCGAGCGGCGACGCCCTGCGCCGCTCCGCCACCTCCTCCTCGCCGAGCGGTCTGGACCGGACGTCGTGGTCCGGGTCGACCCCGCCGTGCAGCATCCGCCCCCACGAGTCGCCGATCACGGGGCGCGGCAGGAGCTGCGGCCGCCGCCCGGAGAGGGTGGCGTCGCGCACCCCCTTGAGGAGCCGCGCGGCCTGGGTTTGGTCCATGGCGGATATCCGCGCGAGGTCGATCGTCGGCGGGGCGTTCATGGCCACAGGGTCCTTTCCGGCCAGACCAGTGTGGGGGGGGCAGGTGTCCATGGTGGCGGGTGCCCGGGCCGTGCGTCAGGTGCCGTCCCCCTCGCGTCCGCGTCCGCGGTGACAAGACGTACGGCTCGTACCCGCTGCCCGCTGCCGCGCCGACTGGTGGGCTGCGCAGCCGGTCCCTCACTCGAATGGGCGTACGTTACGGGCTTCGGCCCCGGCAGAACAGGTGGGAAGGCGCGGGCGGGCGGACGATGGCCGGGGGGTCCGGCAAGCCTGTGAGGTGGTCGCTGTGCAGAGCAGAGCGGTGATATCGGAGTTCCTCGGAACGTTGCTCCTCGTCTTCTTCGCCGTGGGGTCGGCGGTGCTCGGCGCGGCGTTCATCGGCACGCTCGGCATCGCGCTGGCGTTCGGCTTCACGCTGCTGGCCCTCGCGTACACCCTCGGCCCGATCTCCGGCTGCCACATCAATCCGGCGGTGACGCTCGGCATGCTCGTCGCGCGTCGCATCGACGGCCGCACCGCCGTCACCTACTGGATCGCGCAGTTCCTCGGCGGCATCGCGGGCGCGGCCCTGCTCTTCCTGCTCGCCAAGCAGGTGCCGGGCCTGAGGACGAGCGGCGCATTCGGCAGCAACGGCTACGACGACCGCTCCGAGGTCGGCATCAACCTGGGCGGCGCCTTCCTCACGGAAGTGGTCCTGACCTTCCTCCTCGTCTTCGTCGTCCTCGGCGTGACGCACCGGGTGGCGGTGACCGGCTTCGACGGGCTGCCGATCGGCATCGCGCTGGCCGTCATCCATCTGGTCGGCATCCCGCTGACCGGCACCTCGGTCAACCCCGCCCGGAGCCTTGGCCCCGCCCTGTTCGCCGGGGGAGCCGCGCTGTCCCAACTGTGGCTGTTCATCGTGGCCCCCCTGGTGGGCGGCGTGATCGCGGCGCTCGTGCACCACGTGACCCACCCCGCGGGCGAGGAGCGGCTCATCGCCGACAAGGCGTCCGCCGCGTGATCCGGAGCCGCCCGCCCCGCTGACCGCGGCCCCACCCGGCCACCCCTCGGGGGGAGCCGTCCTCCGGGTGGGGCTCAGGGCATCTGCGGCACCCGGAACCTGCGCCGGTACTCACCGGGCGTCGTGCTCAGGCGGCGCCGGAACGCGCGGACCAGCGTGTCCACCGTGCCGAAACCGCAGGCGGACGCGATCCGTTCGAGGGTGGCGTCCGAGGACTCCAGGTCGTGGCGTGCCTTCTCCACGCGCACCGACTCGATGTACGCGTGCGGGGTGACGCCCAGTTCTGTCTTGAACAGCCGCGTCAGATGCCGGTCGCTGACATGCGCGTACTCGGCGAGTTCGGTGACGGTCAGTGGCTCGGCGATGCGGCGCAGGATGTGGTGGCGCAGGTCCTCGATGCGCCGCGTCGTGGAGAGCTGGGTCAGCGGCACGCTGAACTGGCTCTGGCCGCTGGGGCGTTTGAGGTACATCACCAGCTGCCGGGCCACCCGCAGCGCGACCGCCTCACCGAGATCGTCGGCGATCAGTGCCAGGGAGAGGTCGAGGCAGGCGCTGATGCCGGCCCCGGTCCACACGTTGTCCGCACGGATGAAGATCGGGTCGGCGTCGACCTCCACCGCCGGGTGGTCGGCCGCCAGTCGCTGCGCGGTCGACCAGTGCGTGGTCGCCCGCTTGCCGTCCAGCAGCCCTGCCGCGGCGAGCAGATGCGCGCCCACGCACACGGAGGTGATCCGGTGAGAACGCCCGGCGAGCACCTTCACCCACGCGACGAGATCGGGGTCGACCAGCGGGTGGACGCGGCGCTCCTCGTCCACCTCCACGGCGCCGGGCACCAGCAGGGTGTCGATGCTGCGGCGCGCGGCCTCCTCGAAGGTGAGGTCGGGCAGGATGCGCACGCCCGCGCCGGTGGTGACCGGGTCCATGCGCGCGGCGGCGAGCACGACCCGGTAGCCCGCCGCCTCGTCCGTCTCGCGCAGGGCGAGGGAGAACACCTCGGGCGGCCCGGTGACATCGAGCAGGTCGACGCCCTCGAAGAGCACGATGACGATGAGCCGTCGGGCGGCGGTGTCCGGCACGGAACTCCCCCTGGTCAGCCGGGTTGCGGGCAGGTCTGGTCCACGTCCGGCCCGCGCCTGGACCCTGTCTGCACCATGTCTGGATCTGCAGATTACATGTCATTGCCGACGCGCCGGCCCGGTCCTAGCGTGGGAGGCACAGCGCGGCGGGCCACCGCGAACTGCACCTCTCCCACACCTCACCGAAGGCGGTACACCCATGTCCAGAACGACGCTGCGCGAGCTCAACGGCTTCGACCAGGAGCCCGCGAAGCTCACCGGCTCGACGCTGATCCTGATCGACTTCCAGAACACCTACACCCGGGGCGTCATGGAACTCGACGGCTGGGAGGAGTCCCTGGACGCCGCCGCGCAGCTGCTGGCACGGGCCCGCGAGGCCGGGACCCGCGTCGTGCACGTCATCAACGACGGCGGCGAGGGCACCCCGTACGACATCCGTGCCGAGATCGGCGCCATCCACCCCCAGGTCGCCCCCCTGGAGGGCGAGCCGGTCGTCGTCAAGCAGGTCCCGAACGCCTTCGTGGGCACCGACCTGGCCACCCACCTCACCGAGGGGCAGGACGTCGTCATCGCGGGCTGGATGACCCACATGTGCGTGGCGTTCACCGCCCAGGGCGCCTTCCTCAACGGCAACCGTCCCACCGTCGTCGCCGACGCCACCGCTACCCGCTCGCTCCCGGTCGCGGGCACCGACATCGACGCCTCACAGGTGCACCACAGTGCGCTGGCCACCATCGCCGACCTGTACGGGGTCGTGGTTCCCAGCCACAAGGAGATCGTCCGATGAAGACCGCGCTGCTGCGTTCGGCCGCCGCCCTGGGCGCCGCCGCCGTGCTCGCCACCACCCTGACCGCCTGCGGCGGAACCTCCGAGGCCGCCACGCGCACCGACAGCCGCGACCGGCGCCACGAGAAGAACCACGCCAAGAACACCACGACGCTGCGCCAGTTGATGAAGCTGGACGAGACGCCCGCGAAGCTGTCCGACGCGACGCTGGTCCTCGTCGACTACCAGAACGTCTACACCGGCGGCACGATGGAGCTCACCGGCTGGCGCGAGGCGGTCAAGAACACCGAGACCCTCCTGGAGCGGGCCCGCACGGCGCACACGCCCGTCATCCACGTCGTGGAAAAGGGCTACGACCTCACGTCGAAGGCCGGCCAGATCATTCCGGCACTCAAGCCGGCCAAGGGGGAGACCGTCGTCGAAAAGGCCGTCCCCAACGGCTTCCACGACACCGACCTCGCCGCCGAACTCAAGAAGACCGGCCGCAAGAACGTCATCATCTCCGGCTTCATGACCCACATGTGCACCCTCTTCACCGCCGAGGGCGCCGTCTACCACGGCTACCACCCCACCGTGATCGGCGACACCTCGGCCACCCGCCCGCTCCCGGTCAACGGCAACCCGCGCGGCATCCCCGCCCGGCAGGTGCACGAGTCCGCCCTCGCCACGATCCAGGACCGCTTCGGCGTCGTGGTCCCCGAGCAGCGCGACCTCACATAGCCCCGACCGTTGCAACCTCTTGCAACTCTGGTCAAGGACCGGACGTTGTCCGAGGGTGGACAGCACACCGCCCGTGCGGTGTTCTCGCTCCTCAGGGGGCCCGAGAGGCGGGGGTGGTGCCGTGTCGGCGCAGCACCACCCCCGTGCCGGCACCAGGGTGCCGGGCTAGACCGACGGTGCGGTCCGCGCCACCACGGCGGCCAGATCCAGACTGTGCGGCAGCGTGCCGAACGCCGCGCCCCAGTCCCCGCCGAGCCGCGAGGCGCAGAACGCGTCGGCCACCTCCGGTGGCGCGTACCGCACCAGCAGCGAGCCCTGGAGCACCAGTGCCATCCGCTCCACGAGCCGCCGCGCCCGGCCCTCGATGCCGTCCAGATCGGCCAGTTCGGTCAGCAGGTTCTTGATCGCGCCGTCCAGGCGGTGGTCGGCGCCGCGGGCCCGGCCGACCTCCTGGAGGAACGCGTTGAGCGCCTGCGGTTCGCGCTGCAGCGCCCGCAGCACGTCGAGGGCCTGCACGTTGCCCGAGCCCTCCCAGATGGAGTTGAGCGGCGCCTCGCGCAGCAGCCGGGGCATCCCGGACTCCTCCACATAGCCGTTGCCGCCCAGGCACTCCAGGGCCTCGCCGACCATCGGCGTGCAGCGCTTGGTCACCCAGTACTTCGCGGTCGGCACCGCGAGCCGCAGGAACGCCCGCTCCTGCTCGCTCCCGTCGTCGTAGGCCGCCGCCAGCCGCAGCGCCAGCGTCGTGGCCGCCTCGGACTCGAGGGCCAGATCGGCCAGTACGTTGCGCATCAGCGGCTTGTCGACGAGCTTGCCGCCGAACGCCTCCCGGTACGTGGCGTGGTGCACCGCCTGCACCACCGCCTGCCGCATCAGCGCGGCGGACCCGATCACACAGTCCAGCCGGGTCGCCGCCACCATCTCGATGATGGTGCGCACCCCGCGCCCCTCGTCGCCCACCCGGCGCGCCCACGTCCCGTCGAACTCGACCTCGCTGGAGGCGTTGGACCTGTTGCCGAGCTTGTCCTTGAGGCGCTGGATGGCGAAGGCGTTGCGCGTGCCGTCCTCCAGGACCCGAGGCACCAGGAAGCAGGTCAGCCCCTGCTCGGCCTGGGCGAGCACCAGGAACCCGTCCGACATGGGCGCCGAACAGAACCACTTGTGGCCGGTGAGCGTGTACGTCCCGTCCTCCGAGAGGGCCGACGCGCGCGTCGTGTTGGCCCGCACGTCGCTGCCGCCCTGCTTCTCCGTCATGCCCATCCCGAAGAGGACGCCGGCCTTCTGCGACGCCGGGCGCAGCCCCTCGTCGTAGACCGTCGAGGTGAGGCGCGGCTCCCACTCGGCGGCGAGCTCCGGGTCGGCGCGCAGCGCGGGCACCGCGGCGTGCGTCATCGAGACCGGGCAGCCGTGCCCCCCTTCGGCCTGCGTCCACACCAGGAAGCCCGCGGCCCGCCGCAGATGTCCGCCGGGCCGCGACCAGGCCGCGGTCAGCCCGCCGGAGACGGCCTTGCCGAGCAGCCGGTGCCACGCCGGGTGGAAGTCGACCTCGTCGATCCGGTGGCCGTAACGGTCGTGCGTGCGCAGGACGGGCGGATTGTCGTTGGCCTGGTCCCCCCACCTCTGTGCCTGGGCGGAACCCGCGGAGCGGCCGAGCAGGGAGAGCTCCGCGGATGCGGAATCGAGGAGCTCCGGATCCAGGTGCCGCTCGACGCCCTCCACGAGGGCGCGGTCGGACGCGAATACGTCATATCCCACCAGGGGCGGAGCCTGGTTGGTCACTGTGTGGGTGCTGGCTGCCATGCCGCTACGGTAAGGAGGTGCACCAGGCAAAAGAAACACCCGGGCGGCCGTCGGGCCGTTGGAAACGGGCCCGCGCTCTCTACCGGAACGTCTCCAAGCGCAGGACCGCCTGGCTGCTGCTCAAGGACACCGTCAACTCGTGCGTCGAGTACCGCATCCTTGGGCTCGCGGCCGAGGCGGCGTTCTTCACGCTGCTCTCCGTGCCGCCGCTGCTCCTCAGCCTCATCGGGCTGCTCGCCTACGTGGACCGGTGGACGGGCGCGGACACGATCGCCAGCGTCCAGAACAACATCCTCGAGGCGTCCCGCACGGTCCTCTCCGACAAGGGCGTCAGCCAGATCGCGGAGCCGATACTGGACGACGTGCTGCGGGTCGGCCGGCCCGACGTCATCTCCATCGGCTTCGTCTTCGCCCTGTGGTCCGGCTCGCGCGCGGTGAACGTCTTCATCGACACCATCACTGTGATGTACGGCCTGGACGGCGTGCGCGGCATCGTCAAGACCCGGATGCTCGCCTTCGGCCTGTTCATCGTCGCGCTGCTGATCGGCTCGGTCGCGCTGCCGCTGATGGTGGCGGGCCCGGACGCGGTGGTGAACCTGCTGCCGGGCTCCACGACGGTCGTCCAGATCCTTTACTGGCCGGTCGTCGTGATCCTCTCCGTGGTCTTCCTGACCACGCTGTACCACGTGTCCGTGCCGGTGCGTTCGCCCTGGGTGGAGGACATGCCGGGGGCGCTGATCGCGCTCGCCATGTGGGTGCTCGGCAGCTTCCTGCTGCGCATCTACCTCACCAGCACCGTGGAGGGGCCCACCATCTACGGCTCGCTCGCGGCCCCGGTCGCCGTGCTGCTGTGGATCGGGGTGTCGGCGTTCGCGGTCCTCGTCGGCGCCGCCGTCAACGCGGCCATCGACCGGGTCTGGCCGTCCGTCGCCACGGCGGCGGCCCGCGCCGCCAACGACCGCATAAGGGAGGCGCAGGCCGCGGAGGTGGTGGCCCGCGCGGCCGCCGCCCGCGAGGCGCTCGCGGATCTCGACGATCCCGACGACCCCGAGATGCCCTCCGAGTTTCCCGAACGCTGGTCCCGCTTCCTGCCCCCGGACGACGTGTCGTCCCGGCTGCGGACGCCCGCGAAACCCGCGAAGCCCACGAAGCAGGCCAAGCACGCGAAGCGCAACGGCACGGGGCGCGGGGGAGACAGCGGAAACGGTGGGAACAGCCCCTCCGGCGATTGAGGAGCGGGGTCCGGGGCAGAGCCCCGAGACCTCGCCCCGGGGGGGCCGGACCTACCTCTTCCAGGTGCCGGCCTCGGCCAGTTCCCCGGCGAAGGCGGCGAAATCCCTGGGGTCCCGGCCCAGTACCTCCCGCACCCCCTCGGAGAGCTTCGCGTTGCGCCCGTCCAGGTTCGTCTCGAAGAGGTCGACCAGGAACTCCACCTCCGCCGCCGGTATCCCGAACCCCGCGAGCGCGGCCCCGTAGTCGCGGGCCGACACCGGCACGTACGCGATCTCCCGCCCCGCTGCCGCCGCGACCTCCGCCACCGCCTGCCGGAACGTCAGCAGCCGGGGGCCGGTGAGGTCGAGGGTCCGCCCCGCGAAGCGCTCGCCGCCGGTCAGCGCCGCCACCACCACGTCCGCGATGTCCCGCGCGTCGATGAACGGTTCGAGGACCTCACCGGCGGGGAACACCAGCTCCCCGCCGCGCATCCCCTCCAGGAGCGGCCCCTCGCTGAGGTTCTGCGCGAACCACGCGGCCCGCACCACCGTCCACCGTGCGCCCGCCTCCCGCACCGCCTGCTCCGTCGCGTGCGCCTGGGGTTCGCCGCGCGCCGAGAGCAGCGTGAGCCGCCGCACGCCCAGCTCGACCGCGAGCCGGGCGAACGCGCCGACCGTCCCGGCCGCGCCCGGCGCGCCGACGTCCGGCAGATACGCGAGGTGCGCCGCGTCCGCGCCCCGCAGGGCCCCCGCCCAGGTCGACCGGTCCGCCCAGTCGAACCGCACCGCGCCCGACCGCGAGGCCGCCCGCACCGTGAGCCCCGCCGCCTTCGCGGACTCCACCACCCTGCGCCCGACCCGCCCGGTCGCGCCCGTCACCAGAACCGTCATGTCCGTCGTGCCCGCCGTCTCGGCCGTGTTCGTCGTCATGGCCTCAGTGAACCGGCCCGCAGGTCACCGGACCATCGCCGAGCGGCTCACGGCCATACGCGTGCGTCTACGCTGCCGCCATGGACGTACTGGCAGGCCTCCTGGAGGGTCCCCGCGCGCGCGGCGCGTTCATGATCCGCGCCCTGTTCGACCCGCCCTGGTCCGTCCGGATCGCCGACGAGGCACCCCTGTCGGTCATGGTCATGGTCCGCGACAGCGCCTGGATCACCCCCGAGAACGGGGCCCCGGCCCAGCGGATCCGCCCCGGCGACCTCGCCATCGCCCGCGGCCCCGACCACTACACCTGCGCCGACGAGCCCGGCACGGCGCCGTTCGCCGAGATCAGGCCGGGCGAGCAGTGCGTACCGCTGGACGGCGCGCCGGTCGCCCGCTACCGGGACCTCGGCCTGCGCTCCTGGGGCGAGTCGCCCGACGGCTCGGTCGAGATGCTGATCGGCACCTACCAGATGCGGGGCGAGATCACCGGACGGCTCCTCGACGCGCTGCCGCCGCTGCTCGTCCTGCCCGGCGAGGTGTGGGAGTGCCCGCTGACGCCGATGGTCGCGGCGGAGCTGGGCAGGGACGAGCCCGGTCAGGCCGTCGTCCTCGACCGGCTCCTCGACCTGCTCCTGATCGCCGCGCTGCGCGCCTGGTTCTCCCGCCCGGAGGCCGCCGCGCCCGCCTGGTACCGGGCGATGGGCGACCCGGTCGTGGGCCGCGCCCTGCGGCTGCTCCAGGACGACCCGGCCCACCCGTGGACCATCGCGGACCTCGCCGCCGGGGCGGGCGTCTCGCGGGCCGCGCTGGCCCGGCGGTTCGCGGAGCTGGTGGGGGAGCCCCCGATGACGTACCTGACCCACTGGCGGCTCGCGCTCGCCGCGGACCTGCTGCGCGACAGCGAGCTGACCATCGCCTCGATAGCCCGCCGGGTCGGGTACGGGAGCGCGTTCGCGCTGTCCGGCGCCTTCAAGCGGGTGTACGGGGTCAGCCCGCAGGACCACCGCACGCGCGCGGCGTAGCCTTTTCCCATGGCCGCCCACGAGAGTCCGGAGGTGCCCGGGACCGGCGGGAGCGGTGGTTACCGGGAGCGGCCCGCCCGGCTGCCCGGCGCCGTCATGTGGACCCGCGATGCCGTCGGCGCTCCCGACGGCACCCGTCCGGTGCTGCCCGACGGGTGCATGGACCTGCTGTGGGCCCGGGGGCGGCTCCTCGTCGCGGGACCGGACACCCGCGCGTACCTGCCGGACGACACCGGACCCGGCACCCGTTACGTCGGCATCCGCTTCTCCCCGGGTACCGCGCCCGCCCTGCTCGGCGTGCCCGCCCACGAACTGCGCGACCGGCGCGTGGAGTTGGCCGACCTGTGGACCGCGTCGCGGGCCCGCCGCCTCACCGGACGGATGGACGGCGCCGGCGACCCGGTGGCCGCCCTGGAGGAGCTCGCGCTGGAGCGGGCCGCCGACGCCGAACCGCCCGACCCGCTCATCGCCGAGGTGGTCGGAGCGCTGCGCGCGGGCCGCCCGGTCGCCCGGACCGCGGCGGACGTCGGCGTCAACGCGCGTCTGCTGCACCGCCGTTCACTGGCGGCCTTCGGGTACGGGGCCAAGACGCTGGCCCGCGTCCTGCGGCTCCAGCGGGCGCTCGCGCTGGCCCGCGACGGGCTGCCGTACGCGCAGACCGCGGCCGTCGCGGGCTACGCCGACCAGGCCCATCTCGCCCGGGACGTCAAGGAGTTCACCGGGCTTGCGCTGGGCGAGCTACTGGGCGGGGGCTGATCCGAGCGGCGCGAAGAGGTCGACGCCGTTGCTGTCCGGGTCGAGCACGACGGCGTACCGCTGGCCCCAGGGCGCGTCGAACGGCTTGAGCTCGGTCGCGTACCCGGCGGCCGTCAGGTCCTCGTACACGGCGTCGACGCCGGCGGCCGATTCGCAGTGGAAGGCGAGCCCGATCCGGCCCCCGCCCGTGGGCGCCCGCCAGCCCGGGTGGAAGGACCGGACGGTCTCCTCGGTGTCGAGGGCGATGCGCAGCCCGCCGGGGAGCTCGGCCTCCACGTGCGGCGCGCTCTCGGCGCCGTCGGGGAACTCCAGGCCGAGCCTGCGGTAGAAGGCGAGCGAGGCGGTCAGATCGGAGACGACGAGACCGATCAGGTCGAAGCGGGGGGTGGGTGATGTCGGTGTGCTGTTCATGTCCGGCAGCGTAGGCAGTGGCCCCGCGCCCGGTCTTGAAGGAATCGGACACCGGCCGCGTCGACGCGTGTGGGTGATGGCCTACGGCAGTCGGTTGACGGACGTCTATGTTCCGCTCGTCCGCGACCAGCGGGAACGCGAAACGGTGGCCGAGGTCCGCGGGCCCGGCTGTCACGCCCCCTGATTCCCCGCTACGTTGGAAGGCATGGACTATCCCGGCGACAACCGGCTCGCGGCGGCCGTGGTGGCGCACCGCGGGCGCGTGCTGCTCGTGCGGCGCAGTGAGACCGAGCGGTTCCTGCCCGGCGTGTGGGGTGTGCCGTGCGGCAAGCTGGAGCCGGACGAGAGTCCCCGGGACGGCGTCCTCAGAGAGCTCAAGGAGGAGACGGGCCTGCTCGGCCAGGTGCTCCGCAAGGTCGGCGAGTCCTCCTTCCTCAGCACCTACCGCGGGCACGAGGTGAAGAACTGGCAGGACAACTTCCTCGTCCGCCCCCTCACCTTCGACGTGGCGCTGCCGCTGCCCGACCAGGCGCACCGCTGGCTCGCCCCCGCCGAGCTCGGCGAGGTCGAGATCGACGCCTACAACCGCGAGATCGTCCGCCAGGCCTTCGGCTGAGCCGTTGGCCCGGAGCGGGCCCGCACGCACCCCGCACCGTCGCCCCGCACCGCCGCCCGGTGCCGTCAGCCGAGCAGCTCGGCCAGTGCCGAGAGCTCCGCCAGATAGTCCCCCACCTCCAGGGGCTTCTTCGCCACCGCCCGCCCGACCTGGTCCGTGCTGGCCGCCTCCGTGTGGGCCGCCTCCGTCCGGACCGCCTCCGTGCCGGGTCCGGCGAACACGTCCGTGTACCGCCGCCGCCCCGCCCCCGTCTCCAGGAACAGCGTGACCGTCGTGCCGGGCGAGGCGCACCAGGCGCGGTGCAGGACGTGCGGCGGCAGCGCGTACCCGCTCCCCGCCGCGTACCGCGCGGTCTGGGTCAGCCGCAGCCGGGCGGCGCCCGCTGGCTCCAGGAGCCAGTCCGCCTCCTCGCCCGCGAGCGACTCCCGGTACCAGGACGTGTCGAGCCCCTCCGCGGCGGCGGCGTCCGCGGGCTCGTACAGCTCCATGCCGAGGGCGCCCCGCACCACGCACGAGGCCAGCGGCGAGCGGTGGTTGTGGATGTCCTCCTGCGTGCCGCGGCCGGGGTGCCACACGTGGGCGCGGAGCATGTGCCGCGGCCCGCCGTCGATCAGCAGCAGCTTGTCGAAGCCGAGGACGTGCCGGTAGGAGAGGAGCGCGCACCCCGAGGGGTCGCCGGCGCCCGCCGCGAGCTCCCGGATCAGCGGCAACAGGAGCCCCGGCGCGGCCAGTTCGGTGACGGCCGCGCGGGCGGCCCGCACCAGCTCGTCCCCGGCCGGCCCGTCCAGCCGCTCCGCGAGGAGCCGCCTGGCGTCGTGGACGTGCCGACCGCCCAATGCACTCTCCCCCTCGTCCGCCGCACCGCCGGGGGCTCACCCGCCCGGCTGATACATCCATACGGCATGTGCCCGCAGCGCCGAAAGGCCTTGATAGGTCATCCACAGCGGGTAGGCGAGATCGACCCCGTCCCACGTCCAGATCCCGTTCTCCTGCTGCCGCCACACCGAGGCGGCGGCGCCCGCCAGCGTCTCCTGCCGGACCGCTTCCCGCTCCTCGTCCGCGGCGACCGCCGGGGCGTCGGGGGTGAGCAGTGCCCGCACCACCCAGGCCGCCGCGAAGTGCCGCACGGACAGCACCTCGTGGCGCGACGCGTCGACCGGGTGCGGGCGGCGCACCGTCTCGTGGCCGCTCTCCAGGTCCTCGCAGCCGTCGTGCGCGGGGCCGGGGCAGGAGAGCAGCCAGCGGATGCCCTCCTCGCGGGTGGCCCGGGCGTTGGCGTCCTCGCCGAGTACCCGTGCCGCGCGGTCGAGGGCGACCACGGCCTGCGCGGTGTGCACCGCCGACGGGGGCACCGCCCGGCCGCGCGGCGGCGTGAGCCGGGTGCCCCAGCAGCGCCGGTGGCCGCGCGCCGGATCGGTGACGGCGCCGTCGACCAACGCGTCGCGCAGCAGCGGCAGCGCGGGGGAGTCGGGCGCGGCCCGCAGCAGACCGCGCAGCACGGTGGTGACCACATGGGTCAACTCCGTCCCCGCGGGCTCCAGTTCTCGGCTGAACCGCTCGGTGCAGCGCTCCGCCTCGGCGGCGAGGAGACGCGGGTCGGCGCCCGCCCGCGCGAGCGCGCCGAGCACCAGGCCGGTCACCTCGGGGCGGCCCACCGCGCCCTGCGAGCGGGCCGCCCAGCCGCCCTCGGGCAGCCGCAGCCGCCAGAGCGTCTCCACCAGTTCGGAGGCGCGCAACCGCCCGTCGGGCATGCCGAGTTCGAGGACGGTGTGCAGTCCGTACGCGGTGCCCGTCGGGGTGGGCCGCACCGGCTCCGGCTGCTCGTCGAGGGCGTGCGGCCAGCCGACGAGACGGCCCCGCAGCGGGTCGTCGAAGACCGTCAGACGGTCGGTGAGGGCGGTGTACGTGGCGGCGGAGAGCCCCGGCAGTGGCCCCGGCGCCGGGGCCCCCGCGCCCGGTGCCGTGGCGCGTCCCCGCGGGCGGCGCGGCGAGGGCACCCCGTTCAGGTCGCCGCTCCCGTCGTCCGCCCCGTCGTCCCCGCCCCCGCCCGCCGCCGCTCTGGCCCGCAGCAGCGCGCCGGCCAGCCACGCGGAGATGCCCGTACCGAGGCCGCTGACCACGGCGAGCGAGTAGCGGGCCGTGTCGCCGAAGAGACCGTCGGGGAGCAGGCCCACCAGGGCCTGGAACACGGCGTAGCCCACGGCGACGGGCCCGAACCGGCCGAGCCACGCCACCATCCGCCCGGCCGGCGGCCCGGGCGGCGGGGCGGGCGGCCCGGGGGGCCCGGCGGGGTCTGTGCTTCCGCGCATGGGTGCTGTAGGCATGAACTTCACTTACCCATATGACACTTGTGACGAAAGGGAGTGAGCACCGTGCCCGGTCCGGAACCGACAGCGGATCTCACCGGCTGGAGCAGGGCCCCGTTCACGGGGGCGGGTCTCACGCACGATGTCTATGAGAAGGGGACAGGCCCCGGTGTGGTCCTGGTTCCCGAAATCCCCGGGGTGCACCCGGGAGTGCTGGGTCTCGGCGAACACCTGGTGAAGGAGGGCTTCACGGTCGCGATCCCGTCGCCCTTCGGTGAGCCGGGCCGCCCGGTCTCCACGCCGTACGTGCTGGGGGTCATGCCGCGGGTCTGTGTCTCCGCCGAGTTCCGCGCCTTCGCCACCAACGCCCGGCGCCCCTTCGCGGACCACCTGCGCGCCCTCGCCCGCGACCTGGCGGCCCGCACGCCGGCCCCGGGCGTCGGCGTCATCGGCATGTGCTTCACCGGCGGCTTCGCGCTGGCCGCCGCCACGGACGACGCGGTGCTCGCACCGGTGCTCAGCCAGCCCTCGCTGCCGCTGCCCGTCAGCGGCGCCCGCCGGGTGGACGCGGGCATGTCCCGCGCCGAGTTCGACACGGTCGTGGCGCGGACCAGGAACGAGGGCCTGTGCGCGCTCGGGCTGCGCTTCTCGGCGGACAAGCTGTCCCCGCGCGACCGCTTCGCCACGCTCCGCCGCCACCTCGGCGACGCGTTCGAGGTCATCGAGCTCGATTCGTCGCCGGGCAACGCGACGGGGTTCGCCGCGTCGGCGCACTCCGTCCTCACCGAGGAGGTCCGCGAGGAGCCGGGGCACCCCGCGTACGCCGCGCGGGAGCGGGTCGTGGCGTTCCTGCGGGAGCGGCTCGCCGCCCCCGCGGGCTGACCCGGGCCGTCTCACCCGGCGGCGGGTGCGAAGACGCAGCCGAACGTCGTCGTGCCGGTGGCGCGCAGCTCGTACGGGGGCAGGACGCCGGGGCCGCACGAACCGGAACCGATGCCGTGCCGGGCCACGTCGAGGTTGACCCAGACGGTGTCGCCGGCCACCAGGTCGGTGCGGTGCCGGGCCGCGTCGAGCTGTTCGGTCGTCCAGCGCCGCGCCGTGAAGGCCGGGTGGTCGTCGCTCGCGACCCGCACGCCGCCGGCCTCGGCCCACCGGACGTCCGCGCGCGCCCCGTTCTCCTGCGGGCGCACATACGGGGTCTGCAGGGCCGCGACGTCCGACTCCCACACGCCGATCCGGGAGGCCGCCGCGGTGTCGGGGTAGGCCTCGCCGGGGCCGCCGCCGAACCATCGCACCCGGTCGCCCGCGCCCGGCAGCCCGAAGCGGACGCCGATCCGCGGCAGCGGCACGCTCCATTCGCCCTCCGGCGTCACGGTCATCCGCAGCAGCAGCCTGACGCCGTCCGACGCCCAGTGGTAGACCGTGCGCAGCGCCACGTCGCTCGCCGCGGGCGCGACCCGGGTGCGGACGGTGAGCCCTTCGGCGCTCGTCTCGACGGCGTCGACGCGGTGCAGCATCCGGTCGAGGCCGAGGGCGCGCCAGCGGGCGGCGAGGGCCGGCTCGGGGCGCCACGGCATGCCGTTGTCGTTGTCGGTGGGCGCCCGCCACACGTCGAGCCGCAGCTCCTTGATCTCGCGGCCGTGGAAGGTCCGGAGCGCGCCGGTGCGCGCGTCGAACGTCGCGGCGCCGAGGGCGATCCGCCGCCCGTCGGTCTCCCGTTCCGGGACGACACCGCCCGGCACCGGCAGGAACATGCCGGATTCGACCGGGAGTTGGGCCCACGCCACCTCGTGCCCCCGCGCCGCCCACGCCGTGTCCTCGGCGAGCACCGCCCGCACCGTCCACCGGGTCTCGGCGTCCGGGTCGCGGCGGGGCGGGGGCGGCAGCTTCACCTCCACACGCTCGCCGGGGGCGACCGGCCCCACCGCGAGGACGCCGTCCGCGACGGCCGTGCCGTCCTTCTCGAACGACCAGTTGAAGGCGAGGTGGGAGAGGTCGGCGAAGTCGTGGAGATTGCTGATCCCGACCGTTCCCTCCCGCCCGTCGCCGTCGATCCGGACCGGCTCGATCACCTTCTTGTACTCGACGAGTCCGGGGGAGGGCGTGCGGTCGGGGAAGAGCAGCCCGTCACAGACGAAGTTCCCGTCGTGCGGCTCCTCGCCGAAGTCGCCGCCGTACACGTACCCGTACGCGGGGTGCGCGATGCCGTGGTCGATCCACTCCCAGACGAAGCCGCCCTGGAGCCGGTCGTACGTCTCGAAGAGCCGCTGGTACTCGCTGAGGCCACCCGGCCCGTTGCCCATGGCGTGTGCGTACTCGCAGAGGATGAAAGGGAGTCGAGCGCGCTCCGGCGGCCCGTCGTCCTCGCCGCGGCCGATGCGTTCGACCTCGGCGTGGCCGGCGTACATCCGGGAGTGGACGTCGGTGTCCGCGCACGAGGGGTCGCCCTCGTAGTGGAGCAGGCGGCTGTCGTCGCGGGCGCGGATCCACTCGGCCATGGCGGTCAGGCCGCGTCCCGTCCCGCACTCGTTGCCGAGCGACCAGAGGATGACCGAGGCGTGGTTCTTGTCGCGCTCGACCATCCGGGCCGCGCGGTCCAGGAGCGCGGGCGTCCAGCGGTCGTCGTCGACGGGGTTGCCGCGCCAACCCACAGCGGTGAACCCGTGGGTCTCCAGGTCGCACTCGTCGATCACCCACAGGCCGAGCTCGTCGCAGAGGCCGAGGAAGGCGGGGTGCGGCGGGTAGTGGCTGGTGCGGACGGCGTTGATGTTGTGACGCTTCATCAGCAGGACGTCGGCGCGCATGGTTTCGGGGTCCAGGGTGCGGCCCGTCTCCGGGTGGAACTCGTGGCGGTTGACGCCCCGGAGGAGGATCGGGCGGCCGTTCACCGTGATGCGGCCGTCCCGCAGGGCGACCGTGCGGAAGCCGACGCGGAGCGGGATCCGCTCGCCGGGGGTGGCCAGGACCGCGTCGTACAGGCGCGGCGTCTCCGCCGTCCACGGCTCCACGGGCAGGGCGACCTGCTCACCGGTCGGCACGTCGACGCCCAACTCGGGTACGGTGACGCGCCCTTGGACGTCGGAGTCGACGCGCAGGGTGCCCGTCCCCGTGCGGTGGTCGTACCCGGCGTGCACGAAGAAGTCGCCCGCACAGCCCTCGGGCCGGTGCAGCAGCGTCACATCGCGGAAGATGCCCGGCAGCCACCACTGGTCCTGGTCCTCCAGGTAGGAGCCCGCGGACCACTGGTGGACGCGGACCGCGAGGACGTTGTGCTCGGGCCGCAGCAGCGCGCCGACGGCGAACTCGTGCGGCAGCCGGGAGCCCTTGAAGTCGCCGAGCTCCGTGCCGTTGAGCCACACGCGGGCGCAGGACTCGACGCCGTCGAAGCGCAGCACGGCCTCGCCGTCGCGCGGCCAGCCGGCGGGCAGGTCGAAGGCGCGCAGATGGTCGCCGGTGGGGTTCTCGGTGGGCACGCGGGGCGGATCGACCGGGAACGGGTAGAGCTGGTTGGTGTAGTGGGGCGCGCCGTGGCCCTGCAGCACCCAGTGGCCGGGGACCGCGATCTCGTCCCAGCCGCCGCGTGCGACGTCGTACCCGTCGGCGGCGAAGGCCTCGTCCTCGGTGTCGGCGCCGGGGGAGAGCCGGAAGCGCCAGCGGCCGTTGAGGGAGAGGGTGGCGGCGTCGGACGCCGCGTACCACGCGCGGGGCGGAAGGCTGCCGGTGCCGGGGGACACGTCCTCGTGGTGGGGAAGCTCCATGGATTCCATCAGACAGCGCGGGGGCGGGGGCACGCCATCGTCGCGGGCGGGGAGTCGTTGGATTCTTCGGGACCGGCTTGGACGGGTGTGCGGGCGCCACGGACGGATGCTGCGGATTTCGTACGGTGGCACGCGTCGTGCAGCGGATTCAGTTGAACCGTGGCGTCCATCTGGCGATATCGGTAACTTGTCGAGGTGTGAACGAACGACATGAACAGCCGTTGACCGCGAGGGGGCCGGCCGGTGACGGCGACGCCGCGCTGCCCGCCACGCTGCCCGTCACCGACCGCACCCGCCACCGCCGCCTGCGCGAGCAGGGCAGCCTGGTCCGCGCCGACCTGGAGGCGATCCTCGACACGGGCTTCGTCTGCCACCTCGGTGTCGTTGTCGACGGCCACCCGATGGTCGTGCCCACGGTCTACGGCCGCGACGACGCCTGGCTCTACCTGCACGGCTCCGTGGCCAGCCGCAGTCTGGCGGCCGACCCCGAGGCGTCCGTCTGCGTCACCGTCACCCACGTCGACGGGCTGATACTCGCCCGTTCCGTGTTCGAGCACGGCGTCGCGTACCGCAGCGCGATGATCCACGGGGTGCCGCGCCGGGTGACCGACCCCGACGAGAAACTGCGCGGCCTGCGCCTGCTCACCGAGCACGCGGCACCCGGCCAGTGGGACTACGCGCGCCGCCCCAGCCGCAAGGAACTCGCCGCGACCACCCTGCTCGCCCTCTCCCTCACGGAAGCCTCGGTCAAGGTGGCGGAGGGGCCGCCGGAGGACGGCGCGGGCCCGGACGCCGGGCTCGGTGTCTGGGCCGGGAATCTGCCGCTGACCGCCATGTGGGGCGCACCGGTGCCGGACCCGCTGCTGCCCGCCGGCATCGCGCCGCCGCCGCACATCGCGGGGCGGAGCGGAACGCGGCAGGGGTCCGACGACAGGCTCTGAGGGGCCCCGCGCCCGGCGCGTGCGGGCTCACGGCAGTCGGGGCGCTTCGCAGCCGTGGGTCCGCGCCGAGTGCCGCGCGAACCGCGTGAGCGCGGCCCGCTCGTACGCCCGGTCGGCCGCGGACGGCTTCGTGGGGCGCTCGCCGTACGTGCCGGACCGGTCCCGGTTCCATGCCCCCTCGTCCCGCACCGTGTACAGCGCGGGGCCGCTCCCGTCCCGGCAGACCGCGCTCGCCCAGAGGCCCCCGTCCGCCAGCCGCCCGGCCGGCGCCTCGCCGGGGCCCGGTGTGTCGCTGTACCTCCCGTGCCGCCGCTCGTAGGCGCGGCGCTCGGTCTGCGCGTACGGCCCGTAGGACGCGACGAGGTGGTAGCCCCGTACGCCGAACGCCGTGTCGGGGCCCGGCAGTTCGGGCCGCTCACCCGCCACGACGCACACCTCGACGGGGCTGCCGGCGCTCGCGCCCTCCCACGCCCGGGACAGCGGCCGGCCCCGGCCGGGCACGCCCCGGCAGGTCCCGGACGCGTCGGCGAGCGGCACGCTCTCGTCGACGTTCACCGGCAGCGCCACGGAGCGCGGCGGCGCCCCCAACGCGGCGTCGCAGCCCCACTTTTGCGATGCCTTCGCGGCGGTCGCGGTGGCGATCCGCGCGAAGGCGGTGCGGCGCTCCGGGTCGTCCAGCGTGACGTCGTCGTCCTGCGCGTCGACGGTGACGAGCAGTCCGCCGCGGTCCCGGGCGCAGTCGAGGAGCGTCACCGCGGTCGCCGCACGGGCGCCGGCACCGGTACCGGGCCGGTCCGTGAGGCTCTCCCCAGTCGTGAACAGGCCCCGCCAGCCGCCGCCGAGCGCCACGGGTGGCAGCTCGGGGGACAGCCGGGGGTACGGCGGGTCCTCGTCGAGGCCGGCCTCCTCGCGCCCGGCGTCCCCGGTGACGTCGCCGCCGTGCCGCGGCACGCTCTGCACGGTGACCTCGACCTCGGCCCCGTTCGCGTCGCCGCCCGCCACGCGCACGCCGTCGCCGCGCACGTCGCACGTGACGGTACGCACCCCGTGGCCGCCCTCGCCCCCTTCCGCCGGCCGCAGGTCGAGCCGGCCGGGCCCGGACGCGTAGGGCCCGTCCCCGAGCACGTCCCGCAGCTCGCGCGAGGGCAGTACGCCGTCGCAGGCCTCGTCGAGCACCTGTTGCGCGGCGCGGCGCTCGCGCGGGCCGCCCCACCAGTAGAAACCGCCCGCGACCAGGGCCAGGACGACGAGCGCCCCGAGGGAGGACAGAGCCACGCGCCCCGTCCGCGTCCGCCAGGTCAGTCCCGCTCGCGCCACTGAGTCACCTCTCCCACGATCTTCGTCCGGCCGCAGTGCGAGCGCCGGGGCCATCCGCCGGGCGCCGCCAGATAGCGGTCGAGCACCGCGCGCGCCCGGCCCGAGAGGCGCTGCTGGTCCTGCGGTCGGAGCACGACGCGGCCCTTCTCCGGCCCCCGGTCGAAGTCGAACGCGGGGGTCACCGTCACGCGGTGGTACGTCGGCCCCGCCACGCACACCGATCTGGCCCACAGGGCGAGCTGCGGGTCGTCGCCCGACTCCTCGACCGCCACCGGCTTCTCGTGCGGGGCCGGCGCCCCGGGGTCGGGCACCGACGCGTCCTGTGCGTAGGCCTCGTAGGCGCCGCGCGCGAGGACACCCGACCAGCTCTCCGCGCCGGCCGCCCGAACCGTGAGGTGGCCGGGGGAGCCCGCGGTGTCGTCCCACTGTCCGCCGCACGCCCCGAGGCGCCGGTTGTACACCGGCTCGTTCCCGGTCGACCGCCACCTGCCCGGCGTCAGCCGCAGCGCCTTCGGCGAGAGCCAGGCGCAGAGCTCCGGCGTCTTCGCGGGGGCGCGGCCGGGCTCGGTGCGCAGCGGCTCGCCGCCACAACCCTGCCGGTGCGTCACCCAGTTGGTGACCTTCGCCGCCGTCCGTGCGGCGGCGAGCCGGTCGGCCTTCGGTACGACGGACGCGTCGCCGTCCGCCGGCAACCGCACCGACACCAGCAGATCCCGTGCGGCCCCGCCACGGCTGTGCAGCCCCTTCGGGCAGTCGACGAGCAGGGAGGCCGACACCGTGCTGTCGTCCCACCGTCCCGCGGAGCCGGCACCGCCCACCGCGCCCGGCGGCAGGGGCAGGCCGAAGTCGCCGGTCAGGGGGTCGGGGTCGGTACGGGCGCGCACCGGCTCGGCCCGCACCCGGGCCCGTACGCCCGAGGCCGCGCCGTCACCCGCCCAGGCCAGCGTGCAGTCGAGCAGCGCACGGCTCTCCCGGTGGGGCCGCAGCATCGTCCCGAACGCGTCGAGGACGGCCCGCTCGTCGTCCGGCACGGAGGCGTACAGCTCCTCCCGGAGCAGGCCCGCGCAGCCCCGCGCCACCAGGGCCCGATTGGCGTCGAGCCGGTCCTCGCGCTCCTCGGCCCGCGACCAGGCGGCCCAGGTCACCGACGACGCGGCCAGCAGGGTCACCACCACCGCGGCCGCCGGCCAGGTGCGCTTTCGCGGCCGACGCGGCGCGCCCGTTGCGGGCATGGCGCTCCCCTTCCCCCGTGCACGGCACCATGATCGGAGTGGACGGTATCAATCCGCCCGGGCGCGACCGGGGCCCGGGACCCTTGTCGGCGCCGGGGGTGTCTGCTTGACTCCGCTCGCCGAACGCCCGCGGAACGCCACGTACGTCGCCGTTGGAGGCCGCCATGGAGATCACCCGCAGACGCCTGCTGTCCGCCCTGTCGGCCACCGGTCTCCTGACGGCCGTCCCGGTCGTCCCGCTCTTCACGGCGGGGCCCGCGGGCCGCGCGGGCGCCGCCGCCTTCGCCGCCGCGTCCGCCGAGGGCCGCGCCCGGCTGCTCGCCAACACCGTGGCGGTCTTCGCCGGGACCACCGCGTCCAACTCCCGCCCGGAGACGGCCGCCAAGATCGCCGCCGTGGAGAAGACCGCGCGGGCCGGCCTGAAGGCGATGGACGACGCGCGCGAGGGCGAGCTCTTCGCCGGCCTGGTCCTCGGCACCGACGAGACCAACCTGGACACCGCCTACCGCCGCCTGTACGAGATCGCCCTCGCCACCCGCACGCCGGGCACCGCCCCGGACCTGTACGGCGACGCGGCCGTGCGGCGCCGTGTCGTCGACGGCCTGGCGTGGCTGCACGAGCGGTACTACGGCGACCAGTCGAAGGGCTACTACGGAAACTGGTTCCATTGGGAGATCGGCATCTCCCAGCACATCAGCAAGACCCTGGTCCTGCTCGCCGAGGAGGCCGCCGCCCACCGCCCCGGGCTGATCGCCACCTACGTCGCCTCGATGGACGCCTACCTGCGCAACGGCACCGGCGGCGACGTGAACCTCGACTCGCGCTTCCACACCGGCGCCAACCTCGCCGACCTCACCACCAATCGGATCCTGCAGGGCGCCCTCCTGGGCGAGCCGGGCGAGGCCCGCATCCGCAAGGCGCTCACCGACCAGCTGACGGTCTTCGCCACCATCGACCCCTACCACCTCAACCACCGGGTGACGGACGGGCATTACGCCGACGGCTCGTTCCTCCAGCACGCCTCCGTCGCCTACACCGGCTCGTACGGCAAGGGGCTGCTCACCCGCGTCGTGCAGACCCTCAAGATCCTCGACGGCACGGGCTTCGCGCACGGCGAGCAGCTCGTGCCCACGGTGTCCGGCTGGGTGAAGAACGGATTCGCCCCGCTGATCTTCGAGGGCTGGATGATGGAGATCGTCAAGGGTCGGGCGGTGTCGCGCACGGACTCCGGGTACGCCGACGTGGCGGTGGTCGTCGAGGCCGTCGTCGACCTCTCCTCGCTCGCGACGGGCGCCGGGGCCGCCGCGCTGAAGAGCTACGTCAAACACGTCAGGGCCACCTCGCGCGCGCCCCTGGACCCGGTGCGCTTCGTCTCGCCGGTCAGCATCGCGCGCTACGCCGACATCGTGGGGGATGCGGCGGTGCCGCCCGCCGACCTCAACCCCGCCGCGCGCAGCGTCGCCTTCAACGCCATGGACCGCACCGTGCACCGCAGGCCGGGTTACGCCTTCGCCCTCGCGCGCAGCTCCGCGCGGATCAGCAAGTACGAGTACATGAGCGGCGAGAACCTCATGCCCTGGTTCCAGGGCGACGGCGCCCACTACCTCTACCTCGCGGGTCAGGACCAGACACAGGCGTACGGCGTCGACTACTTCACCACCGTCTCGCCGTACGGCCTCGCGGGCGTCACCGCCCCGGTCGAACAGCGGCGCACCGTACCGGAGTTGTACGGCAAGCCCTACTACGACAACCCCGGTCACCCGCTGCACTTCACGTCGTCGTCCGAGTCGCAGAACACCTACGTCTACTTCCCGTGCGGCACCGCCCGCTACTCCGGCGGCGCCGTCCTCGGCGCGTACGGCGCGGCGGGGATGGTGCAGTCCGACGACGTCGCCCACCGCGACCGGCGGCTGCTGCCCGACGACTTCGTGACCTACCGGAACGCGACGGCGACGAAGTCGTGGTTCCTGCTCGACGACGAGATCGTGGTGCTCGCCGCCGACGTCGGCGACCCGGCGGGCCGGGCCGTCACCACCACCGTCGACGCCCGCACCGCCGCCCCCGCCGACCGTGTCACCCTCACCGGGCTGCGCCGCGACGGCCGCCCCTGGAGCGGCCCCGGCACCGCCGCCCTGCGCTGGCTGCGCTACGCCAACGCCACCCGGGACACCGCCGTCGGCTATCTGTTCCTGGAAGGGCCGCCGGTGCGCGTCACCCTGGACGAGGTCACCCGCAGCCGCCGGGTCGTGCGTACCGCCAACCCCGATACGGCGGTGACCCGTTCGGTGTTCGGCGTCACCCTCGACGGGGTCGCGGGCGGCCGTCCTGCCCGGCTCGCGTACGCGCTGCTGCCGAACGCCGACGAGGACCGGTTGCGCGCCCACCGCCACGGGCCGCTCACGGTCCTCGCCAACTCGGCCCATGTGCAGGCCATCGCCCACACCGGCCTCGGCCTGACGGCGGCCAACACCTTCTCGCGGGGCCGCCACGAGGTCGCGGGCCTGCGCGTGCACGGCCCCGCCTCGGTCATCGTCCGCCGCGGCCGGGGAGGCGCGCCGCTCTCGCTCGCGGTGTCCGACCCGACGATGGACCGGGACACCGTGACGGTGCTGCTCCGGGGCCGCCCGCTGCGCGAGGTCACCGCGGATCCGGGGGTCCGGGTGGACCGGGTGCCGGGCGGCACCCGCGTCGAGGTCGACACGCACCATGCGTACGGCAGGAGCTTCACGGCCACGCTCGACCACTGAAACCCCCGCCTGCGCAGGCTGATTGACGGCCCATCAGCCCAGGTCGCCCTCCTCGACGCTGATGGCCTGCACCGGGCACGCCCGCGCGGCTTCCCGTACCAGGGGATCGCCGCCGCCGTCCTGACGGCCGGGCAGCACCTCGCTGAAGCCGTCGTCGTCCTGGGTGAAGACGCTCGGCGCGGTGAGCGCGCACATGCCGGCGCCCACGCACCGGTCCTTCTCGACGTGGATCATCGTGTTCGCCATGGTCGACTCCTCCTGACTGCCGCTCGTATGCTGCCCCACACCTACAGCACCTACCAGGTGACGGGGAGTTCGAGCATGCCCTGGATGGTGTCGCCCGGCTTGAACGGGATCTCCTGTGCGGGGACGGCCAGCCGCAGCCCCGGCAGCCGCTCGAAGAGCGTGCCCAGAGCGATCTCCATCTCGGCGCGCGCGAGGTTCTGCCCCAGGCACTGGTGGATGCCGAACCCGAAGGCCACGTGGTGCCGGTCGGGGCGGTGCCAGTCCAGCTCCTCGGGGGCCCGGTAGGCGGCGTCGTCGCGGTTGATGAGGGAGGTGGCGAAGACGATGCCGTCGTCGGCGCGGATGGTGTTCCCGGCGAACTCGAAGTCCTGTGTGGCCACCCGCAGCAGACCGTCCGCGATGGACAGGAAACGCAGCAACTCCTCGACGGCGGCGGGCATCAGGGGCGGATCGGCCCGCAGCCCCGCGCGCAGTTCGGCCAGCCGTTCGGGGTGCTGGAGCAGGGCGAACGTCCCCAGCGAGATCATGTTCGCGGTGGTCTCGTGCCCGGCGATCAGCAGGATCGAGGCCAGCCGGACCAGCTCCTCCCGATCGACGGCGCCGGCGGCGAGCTGCTGCTGGATGAGCTCGTCGAGCAGCCCCTCACCGGGGCTTCGACGCTTGCGGTCGATCAACGCGTGGAAATAGGCGTCCAGTTCCTCGCGCGCCTGCCGGCTGTCGTCGGCGGTGGGGCCGCGCAGCAGGCGGCGTGACTTCTCCTCGAAGAACTCGTGGTCGGCGTAGGGCACGCCGAGCAGGGCGCAGATCACCATGGACGGCACGGGCAGCGCGAAGGCGCCGACCAGCTCGGCGGGTGGACCCTGTTCGATCAACGTGTCCAGGAGCCCGTCGACCGTCCGCTGGATGCGCGGGCGCATGGCCGCGATGCGCTTGACGGAGAAGCTGGGGATCAGCATCCGGCGCTGGGTGTTGTGTTCCGGGTCGTCGACGCCGAGCAGCGCGATGCGCCGGTCGTTGAGCCCGGCGAAGCGTTCGGTGGGCGCGGGGAACGCCTCGTGCTGGCGGTCCGAGGAGAGGCGTGGGTCGATGAGCAGCTCGCGGGCCTCCTTCTGCCCGGTGACCACCCACACGGAGCGGCCGTCGAAGAGGCTGACGCGGGAGAGCGGCCGGGTCTCGCGCAGGGGGGCGTACGCGGTCGGCGGGTGGTAGGGACAGGTGCGGTCCTGGGGGAAGGCGACGGTCTCCGTCGCTTCCGTCGCTTCCATTGACTCCGTCATGGATCTACCTCGCAAGCGCAGTTCTTCGCTTATCTCCCTTCCCATTGGATGCCTGGGGCATCTATGTCGTCCACCGCAAGACCGGCCAGTTCACCGCGCCCGGACATCTGTCCGGAATCACCCCCTCCGCGCAACCTGCCTGCGTCTATGGCTGACGGGGCGGGTGCGGGGCCGCGGTGGGCGGGGGTGGTGGGCCCCGGATCTGCGGGTCGGCGCGGTGGTGTCGGGGGGCGGGGCACCCCTCGGCGGCGCCGCTCGCGAGAGGTGCCGTGACGCCCACGCGGGGTTGCCGGCCCCTCACGACGTCGGTTTACGGGCACGGTTTCCGGCCTCCGGGTACCGGATTCGGCCGGTCGGGACGCGGGGGAGGGCCCGGGGGAAGGGCAGGAAAGGGCGTCGAAATAAATCGGTGGTGTCGGGGTGGGGGTGTGGTTAGGGTTCTGGTGTTCCCCGAGTCGCCGTACGGCGACTCGGTTCGGCCGAGCAGGAGTTGGAGGTGTGACCGATGGCTGTCGCTGCGGTGGGCGCTGCCCGCATCCGGAAGTTCGTCAAGTCCACCTCCGTGGCCTCCGGCTGACCTGACTCTCCTCCCGCGCCGATCGTGCGCGGACGCCGGGGCCACCCTGTGAAGGGTCACCCCTTGTCTTCCTCCTCTTCCTTCTCCTCTTCTCTTCCGTTCTCCGCCTCCCTCGCGGGCGGTTCCGGGGCCCCGTCCGCCCCGCATCCCCTCGCCCCGTACGGCTGGGACGCGGGCTGGGAGGCCGAGTTCGCCCCGTATGCCGCGCAAGGACTGGTCGCCGGACGCGTCGTCCGGGTCGACCGCGGGCAGTGTGACGTCCTCACCGCCGACGGGACCGTACGGGCCGACACCGAGTTCGTCACGCCGCGCGACCCGCTGAAGGTCGTCTGCACCGGCGACTGGGTCGCCGTGGACCCCGCGGGCGGCGATCCCCGTTACGTGCAGGCGTACTTGCCCCGGCGTACGTCGTTCGTGCGCTCCACCTCGTCCAAGCGGTCCGAGGGGCAGATCCTCGCCGCCAACGTCGACCACTCGATCATCGCGGTCTCGCTCGCCGCCGAGCTCGACCTCGCCCGCATCGAGCGGTTCCTCGCGCTCGGCTGGGAGTCGGGCGGGCAGCCCGTCGTCGTGCTCACCAAGGCCGACCTCGTGCCCGACGCCGTCACCCTCGGCCATCTCGTCGAGGACGTCGAGACCACGGCGCCCGGCGTGCAGGTGCTGCCGGTCAGCGCCACCTCCGGGGACGGCGTCGACGTCCTCGCCGCCGTCGTCTCCGGCGGCACGTCGGTGCTGCTCGGGCAGTCCGGCGCCGGCAAGTCCACGCTGGCCAACGCGCTCGCCGGGGCCGACGTCATGGAGGTCCGGGCGATCCGGGACGTCGACGGCAAGGGCCGGCACACCACGACGACCCGCAACCTCATCCCGCTGCCCGGCGGCGGGGTCCTCATCGACACGCCGGGGCTGCGCGGGGTCGGTCTGTGGGACGCCGAGAGCGGCGTCGGGCAGGTGTTCTCGGAGATCGAGGAGCTGGCGCAGCGGTGCCGGTTCCACGACTGCGCGCATGCGGCGGAGCCGGGGTGCGCGGTGCTCGCCGCCGTCGAGGACGGCACGCTGTCCGAGCGCCGCCTCGACAGCTATCGCAAGCTGCTCCGCGAGAATCAGCGCATCGTCGCCAAGACGGACGCGCGGGCCCGCGCGGAGATGCGGCGGCAGTGGCGGTTGCGGGGCGCGGAGGGGCGGGCGGCTCTGGACCTCAAGCGGGGGCGCGTGCGCTGAGGTTGGGCGGTTTGGCGGTGCGGGGCTGGTGGGGTGTGTGGGGAGCCGCGGGCTCGTCGTGGCTGGGCGCGCCGTTCCCCGCGCCCCTTAGGGGCCTGCGGCCCCTAAGGGGCGCCCGCCCCCTCCGGGCTCCCAGCGTCGTGTCCGAAAGCCGCCAGCCGATGCCCCGTATCGCGCTCACAATGGTGGTGTGATCGATGAAGACACCAGGTACGAAGCCGTCCGCAGCCGGGACGCCCGGTTCGACGGGGAGTTCTTCTTCGCCGTCCGGACCACCGGCATCTACTGCCGGCCCAGCTGCCCCGCCGTCACCCCCAAGCGGAAGAACGTCCGCTACTACACCACCGCGGCCGCCGCCCAGACCTCCGGGTTCCGGGCCTGCCGGCGGTGCAGGCCGGACGCCGTCCCCGGCTCCGCCGACTGGAACGTGCGGGCCGACGTCGTCGGCCGCGCCATGCGCATGATCGGCGACGGCGTCGTCGACCGTGAGGGCGTGCCCGGCCTCGCCCTGCGGCTCGGCTACAGCGCCCGGCAGGTGCAGCGCCAGCTCACCGCCGAGCTCGGCGCGGGCCCGGTCGCCCTGGCCCGCGCCCAGCGCGCCCACACCGCCCGCGTCCTGCTGCAGACCACCGACCTGCCGATCACGGAGATCGCCTTCGCCGCCGGATTCGCCAGCGTCCGCCAGTTCAACGACACCATCAGGGCGGTGTACGCGCTCACGCCCACCGCCCTGCGCGCCGCCGCCCCCCGGCGCGGCACCGCGCGCCCCACGCCCGCCGCCGGCATCCCACTCCGCCTGGCCCACCGGGGCCCCTACCGCGCCGACGCCGTCTTCGACCTGCTCGCCGACGAGGCCGTCCCCGGGATCGAGGAGATCGGCGGGGCGCGCGGCGCCCGCACCTACCGGCGTACGCTCCGGCTCCCGTACGGCACCGGCATCGTGGCCGTCGAGGAAGCGCAGCACGACTCCGCGACGGCGCCCGGCGGCGGGTCGGGCACCGACGCCGTGCACCGCGGCGGCTGGCTCGACGCCCGGCTGCACCTGACCGATCTGCGCGACCTCACCACGGCCGTCCAGCGGCTCCGCCGGCTTTTCGACCTCGACGCCGACCCGTACGCCGTGGACGAGCGGCTCGGCGCCGATCCCCGGCTCGCCCCGCTCGTCGCCGCCCGGCCGGGCCTGCGCTCGCCCGGCGCCGCCGACCCGGACGAGTTCGCGATGCGCGCGCTCGTCGGCCGCGCGGGGGCCGCACGGCTCGTGGCGCGGTACGGCAAGGTGCTCGACGCCGCGTGCGGGGAGCTCACCCACGTCTTCCCCGCCCCGGCCGACCTGGTCGGCGAACCCGGCCCCCCGGGCGCGCTGGCCGCGGCCCTCGCCGACGGCTCCCTGCGCCTCGACGCGGGTGCCGACCGCGACGACGCGGAGGCGGCGCTGCGTGCCCTGCCCGGCCTGGACGCGCGGACCGTCGCCCTCATCCGCATGCGGGCCCTCGGCGACCCCGACGTGGCGCTGCCCGGCGAGCCGGAGGCGGCCGTCGACGCCTGGCGCCCCTGGCGCTCGTACGCCCTGCGCCACCTGACCTGGCAGCCGCCCACCGACAGCTGACCCGACCCCGGAAGCGGCACGCACAGGAGCGGAGCCTGCCCCCGCCCGGACGCCCTCAGCCCCCCGCCCGGACGCCCTCAGCCCCAGAGCAGCGCCCCCAGCCACGCCCCCACGATCAGCAGGCACGCGAACAGCTCCGTCAGCACGCTGCTCCCGCCCATCCGCATCGCGTTCCGCGTCGACGCCGCCGCCTCACCGTGCCGGCCGAGCCGCAGCCGCTCGCCCGCGTAGATCCCGCCGATGAAGCCGGGGATCGCGCCGATCACCGGCACCACGCAGAAGCCGACCAGCGCCCCGGCACCGGCGCAGACCGCCATCCGGGGCGTGGCGCCGCTCTCCCGCAGCCTGCGGGGCGGCAGCTGCCAGCGCACGGCCTGGGCCGCGAGCAGCACCACGGTCGCGCCGACGAGGATGCCCCAGGCCAGGCCGTTCGGGTCGTGCAGGGTCCACCAGAGCACCGCGGCCCACACCAGCCACGAGCCGGGCACTCCGGGTACCAGCACTCCGCACAGGCCGAGCAGCATGACCACCCCGACCAGCAGGAGTTCCCACGCTCCCATCTGTCCAGCCTGCACCAGACAGGGCGAAGCCGCAGGTCAGGTCAGTCCTGGGGCGGGCGGGCGCCCCGTGAGACCCAGTCCCGCTCGTAGGCGTGCCAGCCCAGCTGGAGCCGTGTCGTGACGCCCGTCAGCTCCATCAGGCGCTTCACCCGGCGCTGCACCGTGCGCAGCCCCAGGTCGAGCTGTTTGGCGACGCTCGCGTCCGTCAGACCCGCCAGGAGCAGGGAGAGGATCTCCAGGTCCGTGCCGTCCGGGCCCTCGGGGGCGACCTCGCGGGGCGTGCCGCCGTCCTCGCCGAGGCGCAGCGGCAGCGCCTGGGACCAGACCGCCTCGAAGAGGCCCGACAGTGATTCGAGCAGGCCGCTGGCGTGCACGACGAGCGCGGCGGGCTCGGCCGTGCGCGAGGTCAGCGGGACCATCGCGAGCGAGCCGTCGGCGATCACCAGCTTGGTCGGGACGCGGTCGACCACCCGCACCTGCTCGTCGCGGCCGAGCGCCGTCGACAGCTCGACGATGCCCGTCGGCAGGTCGAGGACGGCGCGCTCGACGACCACCCGGTAGCGCACCCCGCGCCCCGCGGCCTGCTCTTCGGCGCTGTTCTCGGTGCCCGTGATCGCCACGGGACTGCCGGTCACCAGGGCGCACACCTCCTCGCCCGCGCCCAGTTGCAGCTGGAGGAAGCGCTGCGAGACCGCGGCCGCCCCGGTGACCACCTCGACCAGGTCGTGGACGGCGGGCTCCGCGGCCTGCGCGCGGTACTCCTCGGCGAGCAGGGTGGCCGCCAGTTCGGCCTTCTCCAGCTCGTGGCGCTGCTGGGCGAGGAGCGCGCCGAGCGCGACCCCGGGCGGCGCCGCCACCCAGCGGCCGGTCCGGCCGGACGCCTGCGCGGCCAGGCCGTGCCGCTCCAGGCGGCGCAGGGTCCGCTCGGTCTCCGGCTCGCCGAGGGCGAGCCGGCGCGCGAGGTCGGCGACGTCGGCGGCGCCCACCGACACCAGCGCCCGGTACGCCGACTCGTGCGTCTCGTCCAGACCGATCGCTGCCAGCATGCGGCGACGTCCCTCCCCAGGCTCCGTTTCCGAAAAGGCTCTGCTCGGACGGTGTCGTGGCGGGAAAGAGCCACGGCGTAAACCCGCCCCGGGACATCATCCCCGCACCACCCGTCTCTCTGCCAAGGTGACGCCACCGCAGCACCAACCGTGGCCGGTTGTGCGGCCTTCGGGTCCTACCGGCCCGTGGTTCCGCGTGCCCGTCGACCGTCAACCCTGGGAGAGCGATGCGCCCGATATCGCGTACGGCATGGGGGGCGGCGTCCGCCGTCGTCCTCGCCGTCACCGCGGCCGTCCCGTCCGTGGCCGAGCCACAACCGTCGTCGCAGCGACCGCCGTTGGCGGGGAGCGTGCCCCAGGGCGCCGCACGCGGCGGGGGCGGATCCGTGGTCACGCTCGTCACCGGCGACCGGATCCTCGTGACGTCCGACGGCAAGGGGAGAGCGGGCGCCGTCGCGCTGCCCGGCGCCGACGGCACCGCGCCGCTGATCCAGACCCGGCAGTCCGGCAAGGACCTGTACGTCTACCCCGAGGGCGCCGAACACGCCCTCTCCCAAGGCCTCGTCGACGAGCAACTGTTCAACGTCACCGGGCTCGTCCGCCAGGGCTACGACGACGCGCACGCCAAGCAGCTGCCGCTCATCGCGGTGTACGACAAGTCCGTCGACGTCGCGCGCGCGGTGCCCGTCATGCCGCGGGGCGCGACACGCGGACTCGTCCTCGACCCCGTCGACGGCGTCGCCCTGAAGGCCGACAAGAAGAAGGCGGCGGCCTTCTGGGCGGACATCACGTCCTCCAGGTCACGCGCCGCGTCCGACGTGCGGAAGCTCTGGCTCGACGCCAAGGTCGAGGCCACCCTCGACAGGTCGACCAAGCAGGTGCACGCCCCCGAGGCCTGGGCCGCCGGCTACGACGGCAAGGGCACCAAGGTCGCCGTGCTCGACACCGGAGTGGACGCCGGGCACCCCGACCTCGAGGGCCGCCTCGGCGCGACGAAGAACTTCACGGACTCCCCGGACAACGACGACCGCCAGGGCCACGGCACCCACACCACCTCCACCGTCGGCGGCTCCGGCGCGGCGAGCGGAGGCAAGAAGAAGGGCGTCGCGCCCGGCACCGAGCTGCTGCACGGCAAGGTGCTGAACGACAGTGGTTCCGGGGCCACTTCCTGGATCATCGCGGGCATGGAGTGGGCCGTCGGCCAGAAGGCCGACGTCGTCTCGATGAGCCTCGGCAACCCGGCGCAGACCGACTGCACCGACCCGATGAGCACCGCGACCGAGGAGCTCGCGCGGTCCGCGAAGGACACCCTCTTCGTCATCGCGGCGGGCAACACCGGCCCGAGCCTCAACTCGGTCTCCTCGCCCGGCTGCGCGCCCGGCGTCCTGACCGTCGGCGCCGTCGACCGCGACGACACCACGGCCGCCTTCTCCAGCCGCGGCCCGGCGTACGGTTCGCACACGCTCAAGCCGGAGATCGCCGCCCCCGGTGTCGGCATCTCCGCCGCGGCGGCCGGCGGGCGCGGCGTCTACGCGTACCAGTCCATGAGCGGTACGTCGATGGCGACCCCGCACGTCGCGGGCGCCGCCGCCCTCGTCAAGCAGCGCCACCCCGACTGGAGCGCCCAGCAGATCAAGGCGGCCCTCGTCTCGTCCGCCGACAGCGGCGTCCCCGGCGACGCGCGCGAGACCGGCGGCGGACGGCTCGACGTCAAGGCCGCGATCGACCAGCAGGTGCTCGGCTCGCCCGCCGTGCGGGGCGGCAGCTTCGGCTGGCCGCAGGACGCCTCCGACCGCACCACGGTCCGCGTCCCCTACACCAACACCACCGACAAGACAGTGAAGGTGAAGCTGTCGGTGGCGGGAGTGACCGGCAACGACGGCTCGGCCGTGGGTTCCGAAGTGGCGCGGCTCGGCAAGCGCTCCGTGACGCTCCCGGCCGGCGCCACCGTCCAGGTGCCGCTCGAGCTCAGCCCCGACGCGGACCTCAAGCGCGCCCAGTACGGCGACATCACGGGCCGCGTGCTCGCCGAGACCGACGGCGGCGGCCACGTCTCCACGCCCTTCTCGCTCTACGTGCAGCCGGAGACCGTCAGCCTCCGCGTGAAGCTCGTCGACCGCAACGGCAGGCCCGCCGACGGGGCGTCGTCCGTGGACCTCATCGGCACCGACACGGCGACCGGCGAACGGCGCTTCAACGAGGGCGCCGACGACCAGACGTACCAAGTGCGCCCCGGCGCCTACTTCCTGACGGGGTTCATCGCGACGCCCGACGCGCACGGCGACGGGAAGCTCGTCGACTCCCTCACCCATCTCGCCCGCCCCCAGGTCGAGATCAAGAAGGACACGACGATCACGCTCGACGCCCGCACGGCGCACCGGCTGACGGTCCGCACCGACAAGGCGTCCGAAGTACGCGGCGCCACCCTCGCCTTCTCGCGCACCTGGGGCAGGGACAACTGGCTGCACGCGGGCACCGCCGCGGGGCCGCGCACCGTCCGCTCCTACTACCGGTCCGTCGAGGGCAGGCCCTCGCAGGGCACCTTCGAGTCCGGCAGCTACTGGCGGGCCGCCGCGCCGCAGATCTCCCGGCTCGCCGTCGCGGGCGGCCCCTCGCTGCACCCGGTGACGGCGTCGACCGGCTCCGCCAACCTGGACGGCAGCGGGCGCGCGGTCCTCGTCGACGCCAGGTCCGGCACCCCCGCCGAACTCGCCGCCGCCGGGGTCAAGGGCAAGATCGCCCTCGTCGAGGTCCCGGACAGCGGTGACGCCGCGGGCGTGGCGAACGACGCGAAGAAGGCGGGCGCGGTCGCCGTCCTCGCCCACCGCAAGGCCGCCGGCCGCTGGTACCCCTCCGCCGGCTTCGTCGGCTCCCCGCTGCCGGTCCTCGGCCTCCCGACGGCCGAGGCCGACGCGCTGCTCGCCCGACTCCACTCGGGCCAGGTCCAGTTGACGTGGAAGGCGACGGCCAAGAGCCCCTACGTCTACAACCTGGCGTTCCCCGAAACGGGCCAAATCCGCGACGACCGCACCTACCGGGTGCGGGACGGGGACCTCGCCGCGAACAAGGCGACGTACCGGGCGATGGGGGAGGCCACGGACTACGTGGACCTGCCGTCGGCCGTCCGCCCCAGCGGCGTCGAGGTCTACTTCGCCGACCTGGCGTCCGTCCCGGCACCCGGCAAGCGCACCGAGTACTACTCGGCGGGCACGACCGGCTGGGGCCACCAGGTCTCCAGCAGCTTCCCGTACGGCGAGTTCATGATCGACCCGGTGCGTACGTACGAGAAGGGCGAACGGCGCGCGGAGACCTGGTACGACGGGGTCCTCGTGCCGGGCACCCCGCGGGACGCCGCGGGCGAGCCGGCCCTCGCCGGGGAGCGGCAGGGCAACCTGATCGGGGTCGCGCCCGGCTTCTGGTCGGACGCCGAACACGCGGGCATCCAGGGCAGCTTCGGCGACATCGGTTCCGTACAGCTCAAGCGGAACGGCGAGATCGTGGGCGATTCGGGCTGGCCGTCCGGGGTGTTCACGGTACCGGCGGAGGACTCGGCGTACGAACTGACCCTCACCACGCAGAAGATCGGCTCGCGGGTGTGGCACCGCTCGCAGGGGACGGAGACGACCTGGTCGTTCCGCTCGCACCTGGACGAGGACGCCTACTCGCAGGGCATCCCGATGCTCTTCCCCACCTACCGTCTCCCGGAGGACGGCCTCAAGACGCTGCCCGCGAAGGACGGTCTGCGGATTGAACTCGGCGCCACCGGGCACGCGGGCTACCGGCCGGGCCCGCTCACGAAGGCGGAGCTGTCCTACTCGTACGACGAGGGCACGACGTGGCAGGCGGCCACCACCGCCGAGCACGACGGCACATGGCGCGCGACCGTGGACCACGCGGGCGCCTCCGGCAAGCAGGTCTGGCTGAAGTCCCGGCTGACGGACGCCCGCGGGAACTCCGTCACCCAGACCGTGGCCCGCGCCTACGACGTGCGGTAGTCACACCGGCCCCGCCGGGCGGTCCTCCCGTGGGGGGTGGGCCCGCCCGGCGGTCTCCGTGGTGGCCGGAATTTCCGGAAGAACCGTTTTCGTACGGCCCTCGCGGTGGAAAATTAGGGGCATGAGCCAGCAGGGGGACAGGCCAACCGATCGCGACGACGACTGGTGGGGACAGCTGTACGACGACGCGGCGCCGGACACGGGGCCCGCGGCGGCGCGGGACACCCTCGACGACAGATTCGCCTCGGCGGCGGACGCGGTCGGGTGCCCCGCGCCGGACGTCTCCCTCCCCGCGCCACGACCGGAGGGGGCGCCACCGGGGCGGGGCGCGGCGCCCTCAGCGGGCGCGGAGCCCGAAGTGGGTGCGACGCCCGAAGCGGGTGCGGCACCCCTCTCGGACCCGCCACCGGAGCGGTTCGCCTCGCCGGGAACCGAGCCGCCCGGGCCTTCGACGCCGGAGGCGGGACGCCCGGCGTCCACACCCTCCGCACCCCCGCACGTACCGGAGCCGTCGAGCGGGCAGCCCGGCCCGCCCGGCGCCCCGCGGGCCGGATCCGCGCCGGGCGAGCCTGTCCTCCCACCCGCCCCGCGCACCGAGCCCGCCCCGCCGGCCGAGTCCTTCGGGCCGCCCGCCGAACCCGTGCCGCCCGAGCCTCCGGACCCGCCCCGACCCCCGCAGGCACCCCCACCCCCACCCCCGCCCTCACCTCCGGGCCGGGGCTCGGGCAGGGGAGTCCCCACCTTCACCGCCCCGGCACCCTGGGCGCCGCCCCCCTCCGCCCCCGTCGGCCCCGTGTCCTTCCCGACCGGAGGAGTCCGTACCGACGGGCCCACCCCCGCCCCCCTCGACCCCCAGCTCCCGCACGTGGGGGACGGACCCCCCACCTACGAGGCCGAGCCCACCGAGTTGCCCGCCGCCGACCCCGACGACCTCGGGGATCTTGTCGCCGACACCGTGCTCGACGGGGCGCGGTACGGGAGCAGCGTCCTGCGGGCCGCCTCCGTGCGCGGGGACTCCGCCCGGTACCGGGGTGAGCCCCGGCGCGACTCCCTGCTCACCGCCCGGTTCGGCAGCGGCGAGGACGCCCTCGTCCTCGTCGCCATGGCCACCGGCGCCCGCGCGACCCCGGGAGCGCACCGCGCCGCCGCCGAGGCGTGCCGGTGGATCGGCCGGGCCGTGGGCCGCAGCCACCTGCGGCTCGCCGAGGACCTCAGGGCGGCCCGGCGCGGCGACCTGAAGTCGGGGCTGCACCGGCTCACCGACCGCAGCCTCGGCAAACTCCGTGGCCGCGCCGCCGACCTGGGCCTGGAGCCGGAGGAGTACGCCGCGTCGCTGCGCTGCCTGCTCCTGCCGGCCGACCCCCGCTGCCGCACCCGGGTCTTCTTCGGTGTCGGCGACGGCGGCCTCTTCCGGCTGCGCGACGGCGCGTGGCAGGACATCGAGCCCCGCGTGGCCGAGGCCACCGGCGACGCCGTGGTCGGCTTCGGCTCGCCGCCAGGCCGGCTCCCCGAGGACGACCACCTCACCATGGACCTCGGGATCAGCACCCCGCCCAGCCCGTACGAACCCGCGCCCGAGCCGCCTCGCGAGCCGTTCCGGTTCCGGGCCTCCGTCGCCCGCCCGGGTGACGCCCTCGTCCTGTGCAGCGAAGGCCTCGCCGAACCGCTGCGCGGCGAGCCCGAGCTGGCCGAACACCTCACCCGCAGATGGGAGAAGAGCGGTCCGCCGGGGCTCGCCGCGTTCCTGGCCGACATCCAGGTAAGGGTCAAGGGGTACGCCGACGACCGCACCGCCGCCGCGGTCTGGGAGGCATGACCGCCGCACCTGTGACTTCATGGACCCGAGGAGCGACCGGGCAGGGGCACGAGTGAACACCGGTCCCACGGGTCACATGGGGTGAGCCACGGCTCACCGGCGTCGAGAGGTGCGTACAGCATGGCCAAGCAGAACGTCGCCGAGCAGTTCGTCGACATCCTCGTCCGCGCGGGCGTCGAGCGCCTGTACGGAGTCGTCGGCGACAGCCTCAACCCGGTCGTGGACGCCATCCGCCGCACCAAGGGGATCGACTGGATCCAGGTGCGGCACGAGGAGACCGCCGCCTTTGCGGCCGGCGCGGAGGCGCAGATCACCGGGAAGCTGGCCGCCTGCGCGGGCTCCTGCGGCCCCGGCAACCTGCACCTGATCAACGGTCTCTACGACGCGCACCGCTCGATGGCCCCGGTCCTCGCCCTCGCCGCGCAGATCCCGTCGAGCGAGATCGGGCTCGGGTTCTTCCAGGAGACCCATCCGGACCAGCTGTTCCGCGAGTGCAGCCACTACAGCGAGATGATCTCCACGCCGCGGCAGATGCCGCGGCTGCTGCAGACCGCCATCCAGCACGCCGTCGGCCGGAGCGGCGTCAGCGTCGTGTCGCTGCCCGGCGACGTCGCGGCCGAGCCCGCCCCGGAGAAGGCCCCCGAGACCGCCCTGGTCACCTCGCGCCCCTCCGTGCGCCCCGGCGACACGGAGATCGAGCGGCTCGCCGCGATGATCGACGAGGCGGACAAGGTCACCCTGTTCTGCGGCAGCGGCACGGCGGGCGCGCACGCCGAGGTGATGGAGTTCGCCGAGAAGATCAAGTCCCCGGTGGGCCACGCGCTGCGCGGCAAGGAGTGGATCCAGTACGACAACCCGTACGACGTGGGCATGAGCGGCCTGCTCGGCTACGGCGCCGCGTACGAGGCCACCCACGAGTGCGACCTGCTGATCCTGCTCGGCACGGACTTCCCGTACAACGCCTTCCTGCCCGACGACGTGAAGATCGCGCAGGTGGACGTGCGGCCGGAGAACCTCGGGCGGCGCTCCAAGCTGGACCTCGCGGTCTGGGGCGACGTGCGCGAGACGCTGCGCTGTCTGACCCCGCGCGTCACGCCGAAGACGAACCGCAAGTTCCTCGACAAGATGCTGAAGAAGCACGCGGACGCCCTCGAAGGGGTCGTGAAGGCGTACACGCGCAAGGTCGAGAAGCACGTTCCGATCCACCCCGAGTACGTCGCCTCCGTCCTCGACGAACTCGCCGCGGACGATGCCGTGTTCACCATCGACACCGGCATGTGCAATGTCTGGGGAGCCCGCTACCTCACGCCCAACGGCAGGCGCCGCATCATCGGTTCCTTCAGCCACGGCTCGATGGCGAACGCCCTGCCGCAGGCGATCGGCGCCCAGTTCACCGACCGCAAGCGCCAGGTCGTCTCCATGTCCGGCGACGGCGGCTTCTCGATGCTGATGGGCGACTTCCTCAGCCTCGTCCAGCACGACCTGCCGGTGAAGGTGGTGCTGTTCAACAACTCCTCCCTGGGCATGGTGGAGCTGGAGATGCTCGTCGCCGGTCTCCCCTCGTACGGGACGGGCAACCACAACCCGGACTTCGCCGCCGTCGCCCGCGCCGCGGGCGCCTACGGCGTGCGCGTGGAGAAGCCCAAGCAGCTCGCGGGCGCCCTCAAGGACGCCTTCGCGCACAAGGGCCCCGCCCTCGTCGACATCGTCACCGACCCGAACGCCCTCTCCATCCCGCCCAGGATCAGCTCGGACATGGTGACCGGCTTCGCCCTCTCCGCCAGCAAGATCGTGCTCGACGGCGGGGTCGGCCGGATGCTGCAGATGGCCCGGTCCAACCTGCGGAACGTGCCGAGGCCGTGACACCGGCCCCGGCACCCGGGTCGCCTCGGCTCAGGCGGGCCGCAGCCGCAGCGTGACGATCTGGAACGGCCGCAGCGCCAGCGCGAGTCCGGCCTCCGCGGTCTCCGCCTCGTGCAGTGGCCGCTCCAGGAGATCCGTCACCTCCGCGCGGGCCACCGGGAACGACGTGCCGAGCACGGCCGCCGCCCGCCCGCCGCGCGACTCGTAGAGACGGACGACGACATCGCCGCTGCGGTCGTCGGCGAGCTTCACCGACTCGACGGTGACCGCCGGGTGGTCGACGCTCACCAGCGACGCCAGGGCGGGCGCGTCGGCCACCCGCAGCGGCAGATTGAGCGCGAGCCCCTCCGCGACGGCGTCCCCGGTGTCCGCCCCGGGCAGCAGCGCGTAACGGAAGCGGTGCGGGCCCTGATCGGTCTCCGGGTCCGGGCTGTGCGGGGCCCGCAGCAGGGTCAGCCGCACGGTGGTGCCGAGGGCGCCGTCGTGCTCGGTGCGCGTCACGTCGTGGCCGTACGTGGAGTCGTTGAGCACCGCGACGCCGTACCCCTCCTCGGCCACCCGCAGCCAGCGGTGCGCGCAGATCTCGTAACGCGCCGCGTCCCAGGCGGTGTTGGCGTGCGTCGGCCGGTGCACATGGCCGAACTGGATCTCGGCGGCGGACCGTTCGGCGTGCACGTCCAGCGGGAAGGCCGCCTTGAGGACCTTCTCCGACTCGTGCCAGTCGACGTCCGTGACAATGTCCACCCGCCGGCTGCCCGCCGCGAGGCGGATCTCCTGGGTGATCCGCGACGCCCCGAAGGACCGCACCACGCGTACCGCGACCCGCAGCGGCCCGTCCTCGACGAGTTCGACGGACTCGGCGTCGGTGAGGTCGGTGTGCCGGCGCCGGTAGTGCCGGTCGAGGTCCCACGCGTCGTAGTGCGTGGGGTGGTCGGGGTGCAGCTGGAGGAGGTTGGCGGGGCCCGCGAGGACCTCCCGCCTCGCGTCCAGGTCGGTCACCGAGGTGAGGAGCCCGGCGGCGTCGACGGTGACGCTCAGGTGCTCGTTGGTGAGCAGGATGGTTTCGCCGGTGGTGTGGGCCACCGCCCCGGCGCCCGCGTCCCGCGCGGCGTCCAGGCTCCGGGTGCCGAGCGCGGGGACGTCGACGCGCACCAGCGTCCCGTCGCCGGGGTCGACGACCTCGCTGCGGGCGTACGGCGAGGCGTTCAGCGCGGCGGGCCCGCCCGCGCCGAGCGACCGGACGGCCGCCGCGGTCAGCTCGTCGAGCTCGGCGAGGACCCGCTCGTACGTCTCGCGCGCCTCCCGGTGCACCCAGGCGATCGACGAGCCCGGCAGGATGTCGTGGAACTGGTGCAGGAGCACCGTCTTCCACAGCCGGTCCAGGGTGTCGTAGGGATAGACGTACGCCGGATCGCGCACCGCGGCCGCCGTGCACCACAACTCCGCCTCGCGCAGGGCGTGTTCGCTGCGGCGGTTGCCGCGCTTGGTGGCCGCCTGGGTGGTGTAGGTCGCGCGGTGCAGCTCCAGATACAGCTCGCCCGACCAGACGGGCGCCTGCGCCCCGTACTCCTCCTCGGCCGCCGCGAAGAACGCCGACGGCTTCTCGATCTCGACGCGCGGCGAACCCTCCAGGGAGCGCAGCCGCCTGGCCCGCTCCATCATCTCGCGGGTGGGCCCGCCCCCGCCGTCGCCCCAGCCGAACGGCACCAGGGAGCGCGAGGCCCGCCCCTTGTCGGTGAAGTTCCGCTCTGCGTGGGCGAGTTCGGCGCCGTGGAACTGGGAGTTGTAGGTGTCCACGGGCGGGAAGTGGGTGAAGACGCGGCTGCCGTCGATGCCCTCCCACCAGAAGGTGTGGTGTGGCATCTTGTTGGACTGGTTCCAGCTCAACTTCTGGGTGAGGAACCAGCGCACGCCTGCGAGCTTCGCCAGCTGCGGGAAGGCGGCCGTGTAGCCGAAGGAGTCCGGTAGCCAGATCTCCTCCGTCTCGACGCCCAGCTCCTCGCGGAAGAACCGCATGCCGTGCGTGATCTGCCGGGCCAGCGCCTCACCACCCGGCATGTTGGCGTCCGACTCGACCCACATCGAGCCCACCGGGGCCCAGTTGCCGTCCGCGACCGCCTTCTTGATGCGCTCCCAGATGTGCGGCTGGTGCTCCTTCACCCAGGCGTACTGCTGGGCCTGCGAGCAGGCGAAGACCAGCTCCGGATACTCCTCGGCCAGCGCCGTCACATTGGCGAAGGTGCGCGAGGCCTTGCGCACCGTCTCGCGCAGCGGCCACAGCCACGCCGAGTCGATGTGCGCGTGCCCGGCCGCCGAGACGCGGTGCGCGCTGGCGTGGGCGGGCCGCGCGAGGACGTCGGCGAGCTCGGCGCGGGCCGCGGCGGCGGTCCCGGCGACGTCGTGCAGGTCGAGTGCGTCGAGCATGTCCTCCAGGGCGCGCAGGATCTCGTGGCGGCGCGGACGGTCGGCGTCCAGTTCGCGCATCAGCTCGGAGAGGACCTCGATGTCCAGGGTCAACCGCCATACGTCCTCGTCCAGTACGGCGAGGTCGGCAGACGCGAATCGGTAGATCGGACCATTGCCTGCGGTCAGTACGTCACCGAGCGGGGTCGGCATGAAGTCGTGCAGAACGGCAGGATTCGCCGCCGCCTCCAGGAGCAGGTGCACGTCCTCGCCGCCCCGGGCGGGGGAGGCCACCGGAATATGCCGATTGCGCGGGTGAATACCCTTCAGGGGTACGCCCGTCGCGTCGTACACCAGGCCCTCCGCCTGGAAGCCCGGCCCCTCCTCGCTGAAGCCGGGATCGATCACCACCTCCACCCGCCGCCCGCGCCACTCGTCGGGCACCTGCCCTTGAAGCCTGAACCAACTGGTGGACCAGGGGTTTCCCCATGCGGTGCCGGTCGTAAAGGGCTCGTACGCCGCCTCCAGCGCGGTCGCGACGGGCACCGGCTCGCCCGGCGCGTGCCAGACGGAGAGGGTCAGCGGGGTACGCCGCGCGTACTGGGCGGGACGGATGAACTGGCGCAGCGCGCGTTCCAGGCGGCCTTCCACCAGCAGTCGGTCGTCGTGCACTCGGGCTCCTCGGGAGGCTCGGAGGTGGGGCTCTCCGCTTCACTTCCCCCCGATCCCGGGGCGCACCCCCCGCCATTGGTTGACGATTCGACAAGCGTGCCGCACCTGGCGGGGGGCATGCATCCCGTGAAGTTGTTCGAGCAAGGAGGCAGAGCCATCGCTTTGTGGGCGGGGGTCATGACAAGCCAGTCACGTGCGGGCGGCTCCGGGAGCATCGGGGCCACCCCGCAGAAGGAACGGGACAAGAGAGCCGGCGCGACGCGTGGCGGAGCCGACGGTGAGCAGTTCACACGCAGGCTGGGGAGGGCGGATCTGCGCGCGGTGGCCGAGGTGAGGAAGGCCCTGAGGGAGTTCCTGCGGCCATGGGGGAAGCCGGGACGCGCCGAGACAGCCGAACTCCTCACCAGCGAACTGGTCACCAACGCACTGGTGCACACCGATCACGACGCGTTCGTCACCGCGACCGTGGGCCCGCGCGGCCTGCGCGTCGAGGTGCGGGACTTCGTGGGGAGCCGCCCCGAGCCGCGGGTACCGGACGCCGACAGCGGTACGAACGGCCGGGGTCTGATCCTCGTGCAGGCCCTCGCCGACGCGTGGGGCGTACGGGCGCACGGCGTGGGAAAGGTGGTGTGGTTCGAACTGGACGGCGGCGGCACGGCGTGAGCCCTGCCGCCGCCGTCGTCGGGTGACGAGGTGGTCCTGGCGCGGTCAGCCGAACTGCTGCTCCAGGTCCTTCAGCTTCTGCTCCAGCGAGTCGAGCCGGGGCAGCGCCTGGGTGTCGTCCTCGGCCGTCAGGTCGACGGTGACGGGGGCGACGGGTTCGGTGCCGTCAGGGCCGTTCCTGACGGCCTGGAGGGAGGGTCGGGAGCGCAGCGGCAACTGGTCCTGCGCCGGTATGGCAGGGTCCGCGCCGACCTGCGCGGACCCGGCGGCCGACGCGACGGCCTGCACCTCCACCTGACGGCCGCCGCCACGGCCCTGCCAGGTGCGGTGACCCCGGCTGAGCGCCTTGAGCTGCGCCCGCTCCAGCTTCTCCTGGTCACGCCTGCGCAGCCGGGTGCGCTCCTTCTCGCGCCGGTCCTCCCGCACCTCCTCGACGGCCTCGTCCAGCGTGCGGACGCCTTCGAGGAGCATCAGCGACCAGGCGGCGAAGGTCTCCCGGGGCGCGCGCAGCCACCGCACGATGCGGATCTGCGGCAGCGGACGCGGCACGAGACCCTGCTCGCGCAGCGCCGCCCTGCGGGTCTGCTTGAGCGCGCGGTCGAAGAGCACCGCCGCCGACAGCGACATGCCCGCGAAGAAGTGCGGGGCACCGGCATGGCTCAACCCCCGTGGCGCATGCACCCAGTTGAACCAGGCGGCCGCGCCCGCGAACGTCCACACCAGCAGGCGCGAGCCGAGCGCCGCGTCGCCGTGGCTGGCCTCGCGCACGGCGAGGACGGAGCAGAACATCGCCGCGCCGTCGAGGCCGAACGGGACCAGGTACTCCCAGCCCCCGGAGAGGCTGAGGTTCTGCTGCCCGAAGCCGACCAGGCCGTGGAACGACAGCGCGGCGGCGACGGCCGCGCAGCAGAACAGCAGCACATAGGAGGCGGTTCCGTAGACGGCTTCCTTGCGTCTGCGGCGTTCCTCGCTGCGCTCCCACGAGTCGTCGCCCGCGGTCCCCTTGGCCGTCTTGTCGTGGGCTCGCTTGCCGCGCGTGAGCACCGCCACCGCCACCAGCATGCCCAGGAGCAGGACGCTGCCGGGGAGCAGCCAGTCCAGCGATATATCGGTCAGTCTCATCTGGGGGTCCCTTGCATTGCGGTAGGGCGTAACGGGCGCCATATTGACCCAACCCCGAAGACCCGCAGGGGGTTTCGGGGCAAGAGGCAGCCAAGGGGGTGCAAGGGAGCGTGCAGGGCGCACTTTTGCTCGAACTCACAGGGGAAAGCCGGGCGTTGAGTTCGATTAATCGTGCGCTGCGTGAACCGGGTGCGTGAACCGCTCGCGTGGACCGGTCAGGACTGCTGCTGGAAGAACGCGGCGATCATGTCCTGGACCGGCTCCCCGGGCTCGCCCGTGGGGCCGTCGGGTCCTCCGAAGGCGGCGGCCTCCGCGCTGCGCGGGAACATGGCCTCCTCGTACGCGGCGAGGGCGGCCTCGACGTCGTCGGGGCGGGCGGCGAGCGCCGTGCCGAGTTCGGCGCCGTCGTGCATGGCGACGTTGGCCCCCTCTCCGTTCGGGATCGACAGGTGGGCGGCGTCTCCGATCAGCGTCACCCCGGGCACCCGCTCCCAGCGGTGGCCGGCCGGCAGGGCGTAGAGGCGGCGCAGGGTCGGCGCGCGGTCGGCGTCGGTGATCAGGGAGGTGAGTTCGGGCGCCCAGCCGTCGAACTCCCGGGCGATCCGCGCGCGGGCCGCGGCGCCGTCGCCGAAGTCGACGGCGTCGAACCAGTCTTCCGGGCGGGTCAGCCCCACGTACGCGTGCAGGGTGTCGCCCCGCTCCCGGTGCGCGAAGATCTCCCGGTCCGGCGCGTACGCCAGCATCGACCCGCCGCCGACGGTCTTGGCGGTGGCCGGGTGCCGGGTGTCGGAGTCGAACAGGTAGGTCTCGACGACGGACTTGCCGCTGTACTCGGGGGTGGCGGACGTCAGCAGCGGCCGCACCCGGGACCAGGCGCCGTCCGCGCCGACGAGCAGGCCGGTGGTGAGGGTGGTGCCGTCGGCGAAGGCCACCTCGTGGCGGCCCCCGCCGAGTGCGCGGGCGCCGGTGACCTTGGCGCCCCACCGGACGGTGCCGGGCGGCAGCGAGTCGAGCAGCGTCTGCCGCAGTTCGCCGCGCAGCACCTCGGGACGGCCGCCCGTGCCGTCGTCCGCCTCGTCGAGCAGGACGGTGCCGTCGGTGGCGAGGATCCGCATGGCCTGACGGCCCTCCAGGACGAGCTCGCGGAATTCGTCCATCAAGTCGGCTGCCTGGAGCGCGAGTTGGCCGTTGTAGTCGTGGATGTCGAGCATGCCGCCCTGGGTGCGCGAGGCGGGGGAGGGCTCCGCCTCGTACACCGCGGCCGGTATGCCGTTGAGGTGCAGGACGCGGGCGAGCGTGAGGCCGCCGAGTCCGGCGCCGATGATCGTGATGTCATGCGTCATGAGGGCTTCCTTCCTGACCGTGGCCCCTGGGGCGGGTACGCGGCGGGTCACACCGGGCGTGCCGCGCCGGTGGGCCGGGACGATGCGAGGCCGGTCCGGTGGCGTTGCCGACCGACTCCGACCTGTTTCAATCTCCCGGGGTCCGGCGACAGGTGGCCTACAGACGACCGACAGGCGGAGGACGGCACCGACAGGTGTCCGACAGGTGGGGCGGCTCCGCGAGGGCGGGCACATCTGCCGACCGCTCTGTGCTGGACCACCCATCGGTGGCGGCCGGAGCGGTTCGATGGCCGGGCGACCGGGCCGGCGGGGAAAACCGGCCGGGTAGGGGAAGGAACCCGGCGTCTCAGCTCGCCGCCGCGCCCGCGCTCAGCCGTGCGACGCGCTCCTCGTCGCAGGTGCGCGGGCAGGTGACGCACGTGTCGTCGGGGCGCAGCGTGTAGAACATGCAGCAGCTCGCCCGGTCCCGGGTCGGCAGCGCCTCGCCGTCGGGTCCCGTCAGCTCCCGGAAACCGGCCGTGCCGACGTACGGCTTGGTGGCTCCGGGCAGCAGCCGCTCCAGCTCCGTCACCGCGCGCTGCTCCTCGCCGAAGAGGTGGGCGACGTACCAGAGGCCCTCGACGATCTCGTCCGTGGCGAGGCTCCACAGGGCGCGCGAGCGGCGCCGCATCCGGGGGCCGAAGGCGTCGAGGAGCGGCCCGAGGTGCTCGGCGACCGCGGCCCGCACTTCCGCGCGCAGCGCCTCCTCGTCGGGCACGACACGGGCGCCGGGCAGCGCGGCGGCCGGGTCGCCGGGAAGACACGCGAAAGAGTCCGTACGTACCGCCATCCGGCCCAGCGTCCGCTGGAAGGAGACGTTGGCGACCGGGAAGCGCGGGACGCGGCGGTGCAGGAACCAGGGGACCGTGATGAGCAGCGTGGCCGGCCAGGCGTAGCGGTGCAGCCCGAAGCTCGCCACCACGTCCGGCCGCGCCTGCGTCCCGTAGTCCTTCAGGACCTGGGCGTTGTCCCAGGCGAGGAACGCGTCGAGGTCGGCCCCGCCCTCCGCGAGCCGGGCGGCACAGACCCAGCCGCCGCCCTGTGGGGTCCGTTCCTCGGGTGCGAGCTCGGTCACGCGCAGTCCGGAGTACGCCTCGGAGAGGCGGGCGTAGGAGTCCGCTACGGCACTGGGGGCGCCCAGGGCGGGTGCGGCCAAGGTGGGGACGGACATGCGGAGGACCACCGAATCGCGATCGATAGCAGGTTAGCCTTACCTTACCCGACGTGATCGAGGTTTCAACTCCGGTCGTGGCCGCCTAGGGTGCCTCTCGGACCTTTCGGAGCGGGCACAGGCAGGACGGACGTCGTGGAGCAGACCGGAGCACGCGCGGGGGAGCCCCCGGCCGGGGAGCCCTCGGCCGGGCGGCCCCTGGCGGGGGTGCCGATCGTCCGGGTGCCGGCCCAGGCGACGGGTGAGCGCGACGCCGCTCCGCGGGAGCGGACGCACGCCGTGCCGGGCCCCCGCCGTCCGGTCCGCCGCACCTCCGTGCGCGGCCAGATCCTCGCCGCCCTGCGGCACGCCCTCGTCGGCGGCGAGCTCGCGCCCGGCGAGGTGTACTCGGCGCCGGCCCTCGCCGAGCGCTTCGGCGTCTCCGCGACCCCCGTGCGCGAGGCGATGCAGCAGCTGGCCGTCGAGGGCGCGGTCGAGGTCGTCCCCAACCGCGGGTTCCGGGTCACCGAGCGCAGCACGCGCGAGCTGGCGGAGCTGGCCGAGGTACGGGCCCTGCTGGAGGTGCCGGTGATGCTGCGTCTGGCCCGTACGGTGCCCACGGAGCGCTGGGCCGCGCTGCGTCCGCTGGCCGAGGCCACCGCGGCCGCGGCGGCGAGCGGCGACCTCGCGCACTACGCCGAGTCCGACCGCGCCTTCCACGGCGCGGTCCTCTCCCTCTCCGGCAACCAGCAGCTGGTGCAGGTCGCGGACGACCTGCACCGCCGCTCGCAGTGGCCGCTGGTCAGCGGCCCCGTCGCGGGCCGCCGTGCCGACCTCCTCGCGGACGCCGCCGAGCACATGGCCCTCCTCGAAGCCCTCACCGCCCAGGAGCTCGACGTGGTCTCGTCCCTGGTCAAGGAGCACTTCACGGGCTCCGAGAGCTGAACCTCGTCACGAAGGCCCCGGCACCGTGCCGACGGCCCTTGCGCGGGCGCCCCGGTGGCGAACAGGGCGACCGCGGAAGGGACTTCGGGCGACGGGCCGGAGCCGAGGCCATGGCCGGGAGCCGGGTCCCGGCCAGGAGTCAGACCGCGGCGGCCGGCGGTTGCAGATGGTGGGCGAGCCAGGACGGTACGCCGCCCAGGAGGCGGAAGAGCCGGGTGGCCTCGGCGCGCAGCCGGGTGGCCTCCGGCTCCGGCTCCGCCTCCGCGAGCGCGGCGAGCGCCGGCGCGGTGCCGACCAGGTAGCCGAGCTCCTCGCGGATGCGCAGCGACTCGGCGAAACCGTGCCGCGCCTCGGCCAACTCCCCTTCGCGCAGGGCCAGTCCGGCCAGATGGCGCCAGGTGAAGGAGAGCAGCAGTGGGTCGGAGTGGACGGTGGCGCCCGCGTGCGCCCTGCGGTACGCGGCCTTCGCGGACTGTGGCGAGTCGGAGATGTGTTCCGCGATCAGGCCCCTGCGGAAGTCCAGGAGCGGCCGTCCGGGCGCGTTGGGGGCGAGCAGCGCTGCCGCCCGGCCGAGCGCCGTCCGTGCCTCGTCGGCCCGGTCCCGTACCCCCAACACGGTGGACGCGTACGCCAGTTGGCCGCGCTCGCAGGCGGCGGCGCCGCGGTCGTCGTCGTCCTCGGCGATGGCCTCCGCGGTCCGCAGGCCGTCCTCGGCCTCACCCCAGCCGTCGCCGGTGAACAGGCACCGCTCGACGAGGAGCGCCGTCCTCTGGAGTGCCGCCGCGGCCCCCGCCCGCGAGGCGAGCAGCGCTGCGGCGTCGGTCCAGCAGCCGCGTGAGCGCAGCCGCCATACCGCGGTCTGGAGTGGATCGTGCTCTGCGGTCGTTCCGGTACCAGACATGGCGGTATGCGCCACGTTGCCCTCCCCGAGCACACCATTGAGCTGTTGAGTCGTGGGCGAATCTCAGCATGGATCGCGGCACCGGGCCAAGAGGCTGGGTGAAAGAATTCACAAAGGGCGGGCAAGGAAACGCGTCGGGGCCGGCCGGCGTCCTGTCGCCCCCGGCCGGCCCCTCGTGGCATTCCCTCAGCTCATGCGCAGCGCGAGGAAGAAGTCGAGCTTGTCCTCCAGGCGCGAGAGGTCACGGCCCGTCAACTGCTCGATGCGGCCCACCCGGTAGCGCAAGGTGTTGACGTGGAGGTGCAGGCGGGCGGCGCAGCGCGTCCACGAGCCGTCGCAGTCGAGGAACGCCTCCAGGGTCGGGATGAGTTCGGCGCGGTGGCGCGAGTCGTACTCGCGCAGCGGGTCCAGGAGCCGCGCGGTGAACGCCCGGCGCACGTCGTCCGGGACGAAGGGCAGCAGCAGGACGTGCGAGGCCAGCTCCTGGTGCCCGGCGGCGCAGACCCGGCCCGGGCGGGCGGCGGCGACCCGGCGGGCGTGCCGCGCCTCCTCAAGGGCGCCGCGCAGCCCCTCCGCGGAGTGCACGGAAGCGCTGACGCCCAGGGTCAGGCGCCCGTCGCCGTCCAGGCCCGCCGAGAGCGGGTCGTGCACGGAGGCGAGCAGCGAGTCCGCGATCAGGCCCGGCTCCGCGCCGTCGTGCTCGCCGGGGACCGCGGGCAGCGGCACCAGCGCGATGGCCTCGTCGCCGGTGTGCGCCACCGCGATCCGGTCGGACGGCTCGGGGCCCGCGGAGAGCGGGTCGACGAGGATCTCCTCCAGGAGCGACTGGGCGACCGGTCCGCCGTCGATCTCGCCGCCCTCCCACTCCACCCGGGCCACCACGACCTGCCAGTGCGGCGCCGTGCCGAGCCCGGGCAGCAGCACCGGGGCGGCGACGCGCAGCCGGGCCGCGATCTCCGCGGGCGCCGCGCCCGTCTGCACCAGCTCGAGGACCTCCTGGGCGAGCCGGCGCCGCACGGTGCGGGACGCGTCGCGCCGGTCCCGCTCCACCGCGATCAGCTGCGTCACGCCCTGCAGCAGGTCCAGGCGCTCCTCGGGCCAGTCGCCCGCGTCGGCCTCCACGGCGAGCACCCAGTCCGAGAGCACCGACTCGCGCACGTCGCGCGAGGCGCCGGCTGTTCCGCGCCCACTGGTCCGAATGGGGAACAGCGAGTACGTGACCGAGTCCACCGTCACGCGGTGCGGGCCCCGGCGGCCGGTCCTGACGGCCGCCAGGTGCTCCCCGGCGAGGCGTGCGCAGAGCGGTCCGGGCAGGGCGGTGCCCGCCGCGGCCGACCCGGCGATCACCCGGCCGGCGGGCGAGAGGACCCACGCCCGCAGGTCCAGGTCGGTGCCGAGCAGGTCGAGGACGACGTCCGGGCCGCCGCCCGCGGGGCCCGAGGTCATCAGGCGGCGGTGCCGGTCGACCACCGCGGCCAGGTCCCCGGCGCGCTCGCCGGAGACCTGCCGCACCACGTGCTCGGTGATGGTCGCGAAGGCCACCGACTCGTTGACCGCGAAGAGCGGCAGCCGGTGCCGGGCGCAGGCCTGAACGATGTCGTCGGGGATGTCGCCGAGCTCGGCCTCGCCGGCGGCCAGCGCCGCGACGCCGGCGCTCGCGAGGATCCGTACGAAGGGTTCGGTGTCCGAGGCGTCGTGGCGCCAGGCGAGGCCGGTGAGGACCAGCTCGCCGCCCGCCAGATAGCGGCTCGGGTCCCGCAGGTCCGTGGTCATCACACCGCGCACGGTGCGATCGAGCTCGTCCTCGCCGCCGAGCAACCGCAGGCCCAGCGCGTCGGTGTCCAGGAGTGCGCGCAGCCGCATGGTGAGTCGCCCGCCGATCTGTCTCGAATGGTGTGTACAAACATGTGCGCTCTGTAACGCTGGAGCCCTGCGCCGCAGCGTGGGTCCGGGTTTCGGGGGGAACCCGCGAGGCTTCCGGGGCCCGTTCTTCATACGAATCTACAAGACGCGCGGCTTGGCCAGCCAACTCCTTCATGGTTTCGGTGACTGACCCCATCGGACGAGCGAGCGGTGTACTTGCCCCACTCCGCGTTAACAGCACATGAACGAGCAGTCGAGGGACCAACGGCCCGAGTGGCTTGAACGGAATCCCCTGATTCGGAATCTCCGGTTCGGATTTTCCGGTCCCTCGAAGCGAAAGACCCTCGACACGAAGAAGAGAGCCTCATGGACTTCCTTCGCCCCGCCAGCTGGGAGGAGGCGCTCGCCGCCAAGGCCGAGCACCCCACGGCTGTGCCGATTGCGGGTGGCACCGACGTGATGGTCGAGATCAACTTCGACCACCGCCGCCCGGAATACCTGCTTGACCTCAACCGCATCGTCGAGCTGCGCGAGTGGGAGGTGGGCGAGGAGACGGTCCGGCTCGGTGCCTCCGTGCCGTACACCCAGATCATGGAGGAGCTGCGCACCGAGCTTCCCGGTCTGGCGCTCGCCTCGCACACCGTGGCCTCCCCGCAGATCCGCAACCGCGGCGGCGTCGGCGGCAACCTGGGCACCGCGTCCCCCGCGGGCGACGCCCACCCGGCCCTGCTGGCCGCCGACTGCGAGGTCGAGGTGGAGTCTGTGCGGGGCTCCCGCCTGATCCCGATCGACGCGTTCTACACCGGCGTGAAGCGCAACGCCCTCGCCGAGGACGAGCTCATCAAGTCCGTCCACATCAAGAAGGCGGACGGCCCGCAGCAGTACTCCAAGGTCGGCACCCGCAACGCGATGGTCATCGCGGTGTGCGCCTTCGGCATCGCGCTGCACCCCGAGACCCGCACCGTGCGGACCGGCATCGGCTCCGCCGCCCCGACCCCCATCCGGGCGAAGGCGGCCGAGGAGTTCCTGAACGCGGCCCTCGAAGAGGGTGGCTTCTGGGACAGCAGGAAGATCATCACCCCCTCGATCGCCAAGCAGTTCGCGGAGCTCGCCTCCGGTGCCGCCAACCCGATCGACGACGTACGTGGCACGGCGAACTACCGCCGGCACGCCGTCGGGATCATGGCCCGCCGCACGCTCGGCTGGACCTGGGAGTCGTACCGCGGCACGGGCCGCAGCACTGAGGGAGTCGCATAATGCGCGTGAACTTCAAGGTCAACGGCCGTCAGCAGGAAGCCGACGACGTGTGGGAGGGCGAGTCCCTGCTCTACGTGCTGCGTGAGCGCATGGGGCTTCCCGGCTCCAAGAACGCCTGCGAGCAGGGCGAGTGCGGCTCCTGCACCGTCCGCCTCGACGGCGTGCCGGTCTGTTCGTGTCTGGTCGCGGCCGGCCAGGTGGAGGGCCGCGAGGTCACCACCGTCGAGGGCCTCGCCGACTACGCCAAGCACCGCGAGGACGCCCACCCGGGCGGCGGCTGCGCCTCCGGCGCGTGCGGCACCTCGATCCAGGACGCCCAGGCGTGGCAGGCCGACCCGGAGAAGGGCGCCACCGACTCGCAGACCGGCGAGGGCGGCGAACTCTCCCCGATCCAGCAGGCGTTCATCGACGCCGGCGCCGTACAGTGCGGCTTCTGCACCCCCGGCCTGCTCGTCGCGGCCGACGAGATGCTGGAGCGCAACCCGCAGCCGTCCGACGCCGACATCCGTGAGGCGCTCTCCGGCAACCTCTGCCGCTGCACCGGTTACGAGAAGATCCTTGACGCGGTCCGCCTCGCGGCCGCGCGCCAGTCCGAGGGGGTCTGACGCCATGGGCACCACAGGTACACCCACCAAGATCACACAGGGTTCCAAGACCAAGGGCGGCATCGGCGAGTCGACGCTGCGCCCCGACGGCACCCTGAAGGTCACCGGCGAGTTCGCGTACTCCTCGGACATGTGGCACGAGGACATGCTCTGGGGCCACACCCTGCGCTCGACCGTCGCGCACGCCGAGATCGTCTCCATCGACGTGTCGGAGGCGCTCGCGCAGTCCGGTGTCTACGCGGTGATGACCTACGACGACCTGCCGGCCGAGATGAAGCACTACGGCCTGGAGATCCAGGACACCCCCGTCCTCGCGCACAAGAAGGTCCGCCACCACGGCGAGCCGGTGGCCATCGTGGCCGCCGACCACCCGGAGACCGCCCGCCGCGCCGCCGCCAAGATCAAGATCGAGTACCGCGAGCTGCCGCTCATCACCGACGAGGCGTCGGCGACCGCTCCGGACGCCGTCCTGGTCCACGAGGGCCGCGACGACCACCACATCGGCCACGTGCCGCACCCGAACATCGTGCACCGCCAGCCGATCATCCGCGGCGACGCCGACGAGGCCGCGAAGAAGGCCGACTTCATCGTCAAGGGCGAGTACACCTTCGGCATGCAGGACCAGGCCTTCCTCGGCCCGGAGTCCGGCCTCGCGGTGCCTTCCGAGGACGGCGGCGTCGAGCTGTACGTCGCCACCCAGTGGCTGCACTCCGACCTCGGCCAGATCGCCCCCGTCCTCGGCCTGCCCGAGGAGAAGGTGCGCATGACGCTCTCCGGCGTCGGCGGTGCCTTCGGCGGCCGCGAGGACATCTCGATGCAGATCCACGCCTGCCTCCTCGCGCTGCGCACCGGCAAGCCGGTCAAGATCGTCTACAACCGGTTCGAGTCCTTCTTCGGCCACGTCCACCGCCACCCGGCGAAGCTCTACTACGAGCACGGCGCCACCAAGGACGGCAAGCTCACGCACATGAAGTGCAAGATCGTCCTGGACGGCGGCGCCTACGCGTCGGCCTCCCCGGCGGTCGTGGGCAACGCCTCGTCCCTGTCGGTCGGCCCGTACGTGATCGACGACGTCGACATCGAGGCCATCGCCCTGTACTCCAACAACCCGCCCTGTGGCGCCATGCGCGGCTTCGGCGCGGTCCAGGCGTGCTTCGCCTACGAGGCCCAGATGGACAAGCTCGCCGACAAGGTGGGCATGGACCGGGTCGAGTTCCGCAGGCTCAACGCCATGGAGCAGGGCACGATCATGCCGACCGGGCAGCCGGTCGACTCGCCGGCCCCGGTCGCCGAGATCCTGCGCCGCATCAAGGCCCGCCCGCTGCCGCCCGAGCGCCAGTGGGAGTCCAGCGAGGGCGCCGACGTGCGCCAGCTGCCGGGCGGCCTGTCCAACACCACGCACGGCGAGGGCGTCGTACGCGGTGTGGGCTACGCGGTCGGCATCAAGAACGTCGGCTTCTCCGAGGGCTTCGACGACTACTCCACGGCCAAGGTGCGCATGGAGGTCATCAATGGCGAGCCCGTCGCCACCGTGCACACGGCGATGGCCGAGGTCGGCCAGGGCGGCGTCACCGTCCACGCGCAGATCGCCCGCACCGAGCTGGGCGTCACCCAGGTGACGATCCACCCGGCCGACACCCAGGTGGGCAGCGCCGGTTCGACGTCCGCGTCGCGCCAGACGTACGTCACCGGTGGCGCGGTCAAGAACTCCTGCGAGCTCGTCCGCGAGAAGGTCCTGGAGATCGGCCGCCGCAAGTTCGGCACGTACCACCCGGCGTGGGCCACCGCCGAACTCCTCCTGGAGGGCGGCAAGGTCGTCACCGACGGCGGCGAGGTCCTCGGCGACCTGGTCGACGTGCTGGAGGGCGAGACGGTCGAGATCGAGGCCGAGTGGCGCCACCGCCCCACCGAGGCCTTCGACCTGCGCACCGGCCAGGGCAACGGCCACGTGCAGTACTCCTTCGCCGCGCACCGCGCGGTCGTGGAGGTCGACACCGAGCTCGGCCTGGTCAAGGTCATCGAACTGGCCTGCGCCCAGGACGTCGGCAAGGCGCTCAACCCGCTGTCCGTGATCGGCCAGATCCAGGGTGGCACCACCCAGGGCCTGGGCGTCGCGGTCATGGAGGAGATCATCGTCGACCCCAAGACCGCGAAGGTCAGGAACCCCTCCTTCACGGACTACCTGATCCCCACCATCCTCGACACCCCGACCATCCCGGTCGACGTGCTCGAACTCGCCGACCCGAACGCGCCGTACGGCCTGCGCGGACTCGGCGAGGCCCCGACCCTGTCGTCCACCCCGGCCGTCCTCGCGGCGATCCGGAACGCGACGGGCCTGGAGCTCAACAAGACGCCGGTACGGCCCGAGCACCTCACCGGAACGTGATCCCGCACTGACGGATTCGATCCCCCCGCTCGGGGATCCGCTCGCTCCGATCCCCCGCTCAGGGATCAGTACAGCTCTCCGGGCGGTGTGTGCCTCCCAGGAACGTCACACTTCCGACGCCCACACCGCCCGGAGCCCCAGCTCCCCCTCTCGTCGAGGGAGACGTCGTTCGTCTCGGGCCGTCCCCCGGGTCGTGCAGCCAACGCACCATCCCAAATCCCGCAATCCAGCGGGTGCCCCTGTGAACCTTGGGAGTAGGCACCATGACCCAGTCGTCAGTGGAGCCCAGGACCACCGCAGAGGACGCGGGCCCCGGCTCACGCGTCCCGGCCGGAAGGTCCTGGCTCGACCGGTACTTTCACATATCCCGGCGGGGATCCACGGTCGCGCGCGAGGTGCGCGGCGGTATCACCACCTTCATGGCGATGGCGTACATCGTCCTGCTCAACCCCGTCCTGCTGTCCGGCAAGGACGCGGCGGGCGACACCATGGGCCAGAAGGCCCTGATCACCGCGACGGCGCTCGCCGCGGCGGTCACCACGCTCCTGATGGGGTTCGTCGGCAAGGTCCCCCTGGCGCTCGCCGCCGGGCTCTCCGTGTCCGGCGTGATCTCCTCGCAGGTCGCACCCGAGATGACCTGGCCGCAGGCCATGGGCATGTGCGTCATGTACGGCGCCGTGATCATGCTCCTGGTGGTCACCGGGCTGCGCGAGATGATCATGAACGCGATCCCGCTCGCCCTCAAGCACGGCATCACCATGGGCATCGGGCTCTTCATCGCCATCATCGGCCTGGTCAAGGGCGGCTTCGTGCACCCCGGCAAGGCCACCCCGCTCTCGCTCGGCCCGGCCGGTGAACTCTCCGGCTGGCCCGTGCTGCTCTTCGCCGGCACCCTGCTCCTGATCTTCATGCTGCAGGCGCGCAACACCCCGGGCGCGATCCTGATCGGCATCGTCACCGGCACCGTCGTCGCCGTCACGCTGAACGCGCTCGACGTCATCGACCCCAAGCAGTGGGCCAACGGCGCCCCCGAGCTGCACGGCAGCGCGGTCTCCTCGCCCGACTTCTCCCTCCTCGGCGACGTCGAGTTCGGCGGCTGGGGCGAGGTCGGCGCGATGACCGTCGGCATGATCGTCTTCACCCTGGTGCTCGCCGGCTTCTTCGACGCGATGGCCACCATCATCGGCGTCGGCACCGAGGCCAACCTCGCCGACGACAAGGGCCGCATGCCGGGCCTGTCGAAGGCGCTGTTCATCGACGGCGCAGGCGGCGCCATCGGCGGCGTGGCGGGCGGCTCCGGCCAGACCGTCTTCGTCGAGTCCGCGACCGGCGTCGGCGAAGGCGCCCGTACCGGCCTCGCCTCGGTGGTCACCGGTCTGTTCTTCGCGGCCTGCCTCTTCTTCACGCCGGTCACGGCGATCGTGCCCCAGGAAGTCGCGTCCGCCGCGCTCGTCGTCATCGGAGCGATGATGATGATGAATGCCCGGCACGTCGACTGGGCCGACCGTGCCACCGCCATCCCGGTCTTCCTGACCGTCGTGCTCATGCCCTTCACCTACACCATCACCACCGGTGTCGCGGCGGGCGTCATCTCCTGGGTCGCCATCAAGATCGCACAGGGCAAGGCCCGCGAGATCGGCGCCTTCATGTGGGGCCTGACGCTCGTCTTCATCATCTATTTCGCGCTCAACCCCATCGAGAGCTGGCTGGGCGTCCACTGAGGCGCCGTGCCCTCCGCACACCCGTAGAGCCTGAGGAGGCCGAGATGCTGGACATCGCCGACGAGCTGAGCCGGTGGGTCGAGCAAGGACGTGACTTCGCCGTCGCCACCGTGGTGGCGGTCGGCGGGAGCGCACCCCGGCAGCCGGGTGCCGCGCTCGCCGTCGACAGCGAGGGCACGGCGATCGGCTCGGTCTCCGGCGGGTGTGTGGAGGGCGCCGTCTACGACCTCTGCCGGCAGGCGCTGGAGGACGGCGAGACCGTCCTCGAAACCTTCGGATACAGCGACGAGGACGCTTTCGCCGTGGGCCTGACCTGCGGCGGCATCATCGACATCCTGGTCACCCCGGTCCGCGCGGACGCCCCGGCCAGGCCGGTGTTCGCCGCCGCCCTGGCCGCCGCGTCCGCGGGGGAGGCGGCGGCGGTCGCGCGGGTCACCTCCGGCCCCGCCGATCTCCTCGGCCGCGCCCTCCTCATCCGCGCCTCGGACGAGGCGGGGGAGTACGAGGGCGGCCTCGGCGGCCACCCGGAGCTGGACCGCACGGTGACGGGGGAGGCGCGCGCCCTGCTCGACGCGGGACGCACCACGACCGTGGAGATCGGCGAGGACGGATCGCGGTGCGGACAGCCGCTGGTCGTGCTCGTCGAGTCGAGCGTCCCGCCGCCCCGCATGATCGTCTTCGGAGCCATCGACTTCGCCTCGGCCCTGGTGCGCATGGGCAAGTTCCTCGGCTACCGCGTGACCGTGTGCGACGCGCGGCCCGTCTTCGCCACGGCGACGCGTTTCCCCGACGCCGACGAGATCGTCGTCGAGTGGCCGCACCGCTACCTGGAGAGCACCGAGGTCGACGGCCGCACGGTGCTGTGCGTGCTGACCCACGACGCCAAGTTCGACGTGCCGCTGCTGCGGCTCGCGCTGCGGCTGCCGGTCGCCTACGTCGGCGCGATGGGGTCGCGCCGCACGCACCAGGACCGCAACAAGCGCCTGCGCGACGTGGGCGTCACGGAACTCGAGCTGACCCGGCTCCGCTCGCCGATCGGCCTCGACCTGGGCGCGCGCACGCCCGAGGAGACGGCCCTCTCGATCGCGGCGGAGATCGTCGCCCACCGGCGCGGAGGCAGCGGAGTGTCCCTGACCGGCGCGCACACGCCCATCCACCACGACGGGTCGCGGTCCCCCTCGGGGCGGATCGGGTCGGTTGCCTGAGGGGTTTCGCGGTGGGCGGGGCGGATGGCCTTGCTCTGTGGCGGGCGGGGGTGAGGGCGCGGCGAGCAGCCGGCCCGGCGCCCCGGCCCGTCCGTCTTCGCTTCAGGCGCGGCCGTCACGTGGTCCAGGTCCGGTCGCGATGAGACGGTCCGCCGCGCGGCCGAACATCCGCCGGGCCACGGCCGCCAGTACGCCGTCGCAGAGCGCGGGCAGCCACCGTACGCGGAGGTCCTCGCGCCAGACGACGGTGCAGCCCGCCCCGGCGGACGCCGGGTAGACCTCGATCTCGGCCCAGCCCGTCACGAACGTGGCCCGCTTCTCCAGGCGGCACCGCCCCGGCGCGGCGCCGTCCGGCGGGCACCACTCCACGACCTCCATCACGTCGTCGAAGCCGACCGGGCCGAGCGCGCTGCGCGCGACGAAGACCGTGCCCACCTGGCTGGGCGGGGGAGTGCGGACGGTGACGTGGGTCAGCGGGACGACGTCGCCGTGCCGCTCCCAGGCGGTCAGCCGCCGCCAGACCTCGTCGGCGGGCAGGGACACGTCTCGGGTGATCTGGAAGATGGCCACGGCGTCGAGCCTGCCAGGTCGGCGCGCGGGCGGCAGCCGGGTCGCGGTGACCGTGACCTGTGGCCCCCGCCGGGACCGGGGCCGGGATCCGTAGCCCGAACCTCGACCGACCCACCGGCCGGGTACCCCTCACGGCAGGGCCTAGCGGTAGACCTTGCCCGGCTCCGCCTTGCCCGGCGCGAGCAGCTGCGGCACTGTCACGAAGACGTAGCCGCGCTTCTTCAGCTCGTCGATGACGCCGGGGACGGCCGGCACAGTCCCCTTGTAGATGTCGTGGAGCAGGATGATGCCGTCCCGCTTCGTCTGGTCGAGGACCCGCTTCTGGATCAGCTCGGAGTCATTGGTCGTGTAGTCCTTGGCCGTGACGGTCCACAGGATCTCCGAGAGGCCGAGCTCCTTGGAGAGCTTGTTGACGTCGTCGTTGGTGCGGCCCTGCGGCGGGCGCATCAGCGTCGGCTTCTTGCCTATGAGCTTCTGTATCGCCTTGTTGGGGCGCTCCAGCTCCTCGCGCGCCTCCGAGGGGTCGATCTTCGTCAGGATCTTGTGGGACCAGGTGTGGCTCGCGACCTCGTGGCCCTCGGCGTCCATCTGCTTCACGAGCTCGGGGTACTTCTCGATGTGGTTCTTGCCGAGCGTGAAGAACGTGGCGTGGACCTGTTTCTCCTTGAGGATCTCGAGCAGTCTGGGCGTGTTCTCGCTGGGGCCCGCGTCGAAGGTCAGCGCCACGCACTTCACCTTGCGGCAGTCGACGGCACCCGTCTTCCCCTGATCGACGGCCTTCACGGCCGCCGCCGCGTTGCGCACGGAGCTGGGCGAGGTCGTGTGGAGCTGTGTACACCCCGTCATCACGAGGGGGAGGGCCGCCCCCGCCGCGAGGACGGATGCGGTGCGACGGAACCTTTTGTGCGTTCGCGACATCTTGCTGCCGGAAGGGCTGTTCAGAAGGGGCATGCCAGCACTATACATAAGGTGTATACACCTGGTTTATAGTGCCCTTCCGGGAGCCGCCTGTCCTCACTCGGGCTGGATCAACCGGTCACTTTCCGTGTTCGGTGCCCCGGCGGGCGGGCGGCGTGGTCCCGACGACGGGGTCCTCCCTCGCGGGGTGGCCCCCGGCTCAGTGGGCCCGCGCCCAGCACTCGACGCCCGCGAGCAGGAGCGGGCCCGCCGTCCCGGCCAGACTCAGGACGGCGCGCCGCCCCGCCGCCCGCCAGAGGGGGCGGTCCCGCGCCTCGGGGGCCGCGTTCCGCTCCGCCGGGGGCCGGCCCTCCGTCGACTCGTCGTCTCCTCGAACCGCGTCCCGGTCGTCTCGCACGCCAACCTCCGCCACTCCAGGGCTCGTTGCCCTCGACCGCACCTGGTGTGCGGCCGGTGACCCCACCCTCGGGCCATACGGCGCCGCGACCCCGTACTCCCGGGCGGACCGGGTGAGCGGCGCACTATCCTGCTGGTCAGCGCCCTTGAGGGGCGGCGCCCGGATCACCCGTTCCGGCGCCCGGATCCCCTGTTCCGGGGAGAACGGGCGGGCGCGGGGCGCGGGATGGGGGAGGGCGCGGAGCGATGGGCGCGGCACGACACGAACTCTGGTTCCAACTGCACGGACTGCACGAACGGGCGAGGGCCGCCCGCCGCGCCCAGGGGCTGCCCGACACCCAGGCCGCGATGGAGCGTGAGCTCAGGGCCCGCGGCCCGGCGGGCGCGCGGGGCTTCTCCGGCCAGCGGATCAGTGACTGGGTGCCCGCGGAGGCGTCGCGCCTGGCCGTCCCCCAGGCGCGGAACGACGACCGTGTCGTCGCGCTCGCCCGCCTCTGGGCCGAGTGGGCCGGTGAGCCCCCGCCCGGACGCGGACTGCGCGATCTGCTGGACGAGGCGCGCGAGGAGCAGGCGCGTGAGCGGGCGGCGGCCGGTGGCGCGCAGCGGCCTCCCCGCGTCCACGTGACGGTACGGGACCTCACCCATTGGCGGCTGGAGGTCCGCCGCGCACGGCGTCCCGGCGCCCCCGACGAGACCGCGCCCCTCACCCCGTACCTCGTCCGCGACCACGACAACGCCCTGCGCGCCCACCTCAAGTCCGCCCTCAACGGCGGGAGTTCCGTGCTCGGTGTGCTGACCGGCGACTCGTCGACCGGGAAGACACGGGCCATGTACGAGGCGGTCCTGGACGTCGCCCCGGACCACCGGCTGGTGCGGCCGCAGACCGCCCGCGCACTCCTCGCCCAGCTGGCCGGCGGCGAGGTCGGCGACGGATGCGTGCTCTGGCTGAACGAGCTCCAGCGGATCCTGCACGACCGCGAAGGGGACGAAGCAGCCGCCGAGTTGGCCGCCGCCCTCCAGGAGCGCGCCGGCATCGTCGCCGTCGCCGCGCTCTGGGAAGACCCGTACTGGCACGAGTTCACCGCCCAGGGACGGCCCGGCGACCCCTCGCGGCACACCCGGACCCTGCTGACCGGGCCGCACGCCCGGCGCTTCAGGGTGCCCCGCACGCTGACCGCCGCGGAACGTACCCAGTGGCGGCGACTCGCCCTCGACCACCAGGACGTCCGCCTCCACTCGGCCGGACGCGCGGGCGCGGCGGACGGGCAGGTCGTCCAGCACCTGAGCGGCGGGCCCGAGATGCTGGCCGACTACCGGAGCGGACCCGGCGGCCACTTCACCCCGCGCGAGCACGCCCTGGTCACCGCCGCGCTCGACGCCCGCCGCCTCGGCCACCAGGCGCCGCTCCCCGCGCCCCTGCTGGCCGCCGCGGCCGACGGCGCCCTCGCCCCGTACGACCGGGCGCCCGCCGCGGACTGGGCCGGCCCCGAACTGGACGCGCTGACGGGCGGTGTCCGCGGGGACGGTCCGCGCCGCACCCTCGTACCGCTGAGCGCGGTGCGGGAGTTCGCGGGCGCGCCGCCCCGCTACGAACCCGCCGACTACCTCGTCCAGCACGCCGACCCCGGCCACCCGAGTCCGGCCGGCTCGGCGGCGCTGTGGGAGGCGCTCGTCCGGCACACGGCCGACCTCGAGGACCTGCACCGGCTCCAGGGTGCGGCCTGGCGGCGCGGGCTGGCCGGATACGCCCTGCGGCTGGACCGGCGGGCCGCGCTCGACGGCGCTTCGGACGCGTGCACACGCGTCGTCGAGCGCATGGCCGGGCACCCCGACGCCGAGCAGGCCGCCACCTGGGCGGCGTCGGCCCACCGGGACCCGTCCTACGGCCACGCGACCGCCCGGCTCCTCACCGCCCTGCACGGGGCGGGGTCCCCGGCGGCGCTGGAGACCCTCGCCCGGCGCGTCGTCGCGGCGGCCGACCCGGCCGACATCAGGGCCGTCACCGAACTCACGCGGCTCCTGGCCGGGCAGGGCGTCCCCGAGGATGTCGTCGCCCCTCTCGCCGACGCCCTGGTGGCCCAGGTGGACCGGGTCGACCCGGAGGCCGTCCTCTGGGTGCTGCGGGATCTGGCCGAGTCGCCCGCCCGCCGGGCCGTCGAACCGCTCGCCCTCCACGCGGCCACCCACGCCGCGCTGACGAGCACCTGGGGCCCGTCACTCAGTTGGCGTCTTACGCAGCTCCTGCGGGCGGTGAAAGCGGTCGGCGCGAGTGACGCGCTGGACACCCTCGTAGCCCGCGTCGTGGCTTGCGCCGAAGAAGGGGTGCCCGATGAACTCCCGTGGCTGACCGACGCGTTGCAGCAGGCCGGTGCCGACCACGCCGCCCGCATCCTCCTCGCCCGGGACCCGGCCGCCCGGATCGGCCTCACCGAGGCCGACGTCGTGCTCCGGCTGCTCCGTGTGCTGCGCGAGGCCGGTGACGACGACGGTGTACGCACCCTGCTCGCCCGCTCACCCGCCCGGCACGTCGACGTGGTCGGCCGCCCGGACCTCTACGACATCGGGTCCACGCTCTGCCTGCTCCTCACCGAGCTCCAGAACCTGGACGCGGACGAGGAGTTCGCGGTGCTCGCCGGGCGCGTGGCGGAGGGAGCCGACGTGCAGGGACCGGACGAGGTGGCGGCGTACCTCGACCTGTTCCACACCACCGGCCGCACGGACGACGCGCGCCGGCTGCTGGACCGCGCCCCGATGTCCGGCATCGACTACTTCGATCCGGCGGAACTGCGCCCGCTTCTGGATGTGTTGCTCGCTACCGGTGCGACGGCGGAGTTCGACGCGCTGGCCGCGTGCGTCGCCCGCGACGTGGAGATCACCAACCCGGACTTCGCCGACGAGGTCGTCCAAGTGCTGTGGGCGGCGGGCGAGGACCGGGCCATCGCCCCGCTGGTGGAGCGGGCGCTCGCCCACCGGCCGTGCGAGGAGATGGCCTTCCTGGTCGGCTCGTTGCGCCGGGCCGGGGCGGCGAAGGCCCGCACACGACTCGCCCGGCACCTCGCCGAGCACGTCGAGGCCCCGGACGTGAACACCATGGATCTGGTCCTCTGGGCGCTGATGCGGGCCGACGCCCCCGACGCCGTACGGATCCTGCTCGGCCGCGGACTCCTGGACCGTCTCGACGTGACCGACCACAAGGACTGGTGCACGCCCGCGGACCTCATCGAGACCCTCTGCGAGCTGGGGGAGACCGCGGCGGCGGCGTCGATCGCCGAACAGGCCGTCGCCACGATCGAACTCGGCGACACCTACGACGTCGGCGAGCTCATCGCCACGCTCACCGCCCACGACCTGACCGGCCCGCGTGGGCAGCTCGTCCGGCGGGCGGCCACGGGCGCCGCGCTGACCCACATGAACAGCGTCGCCCGGCTGATCGAGGCGTTCCTCGCGGCGGGCGAGACCGGGGCGGTGGAAGTGCTGCTGCGCCGCGACCCGCTCGCCCACGTCGACCGGGGCAAGGCGACGGACTCCTGCCACCTGGCGCTCCTGACGGCCCTGCGCAAGGCCGGGTCCCCGCGGGCCGACGAGTTCGCGCGGTGGGCCCGCACGGCCGGCCTGCTCCCCGTCGAGCCCCGGCCGCCGTACGGCTCGGAGCTCGACGACGGCCCTGCCGCCCCCTGGACGTGGGACCAACTCGTGCGGGCGGATCGGCATCTGACGTAACGCCAGGCGCGCCGCCGCACGGTGCCGGACTTGGTGCCGGGGCGCGAGTAGGCCGGCAGCTCCCGCGGCGGCCCCCGTCATGGCGGCCGAGCAGGGTCTCTCGCACGTAATGTTCGGACGCGAGAAGGGAACCGTCCGCCCCACGAGGAGGAAGATGTCATCGTCCCGCCGGCCTCGCGCCGCGCTCGCCATGTCGGACAGGGCGGCCGAGGCCGTCCTGGAGCCGCACGTCCTCACCTCCCTCGCCGAGCTCACCGACCTCGAACCGCCGCCGGTGCTGGACGACTTCGGTACCGGGCGGGCCCGCGCCGTGCTCGCCGGCGCCGAGCTCCTCGTCACCGGGTGGGGCTGCCCGCCGCTCACCGCCGAGGTGCTCGCGGGCGCCCCGCGGCTGCGCGCCGTCGTGCACACGGCAGGCTCCGTCCGCGCCCACGTCACCGACGCGTGCTGGGCGCGCGGCATCCAGGTGTCGTCCGCCGCCGCGGCCAACGCGCTCCCCGTCGCCGAGTACACCCTCGCGATGATCCTGCTCACCGGGAAGCACGTCCTGGAGAGCGCCCGCGACTTCCGGGCCTCCCGCACCGAGGCGGACTGGGTGCGCACGCCCCGCGACGTCGGCAACTACCGCCGCACCGTGGGCATCCTCTCCGCCTCGCTGATCGGCCGCCGCGTCATCGAACTGCTGCGCCCCCACGACCTGCGGGTGCTCCTGCACGATCCGTACGTCACCGACGACGAGGCCGCCGCACTCGGCGCGGAACTCGTCACCCTGGCCGAACTCTTCACCCGCAGCGACACGGTGAGCGTGCACACGCCGCTGCTGCCCGCCACTCACGGCCTGGTCGGTCCCGACCTGCTGGCGGCCATGCGGCCCGGCGCCGTGCTCATCAACACCGCCCGCGGCGCCGTCGTCGACCAGGACGCGCTCACCGAGGCCGTCACGGCGGGCCGCGTCCGCGCCGTACTCGACGTGACCGACCCTGAAGTCCTGCCGCCGGACCATCCGTTGTGGGAGAGCGACAACGCCCTCATCACCCCGCACATCGCGGGCTCCCAGGGCAACGAGTGGCGGCGCCTCGCCGGACTCGCCGTCGACGAGGTCCGCCGCTGGGCCGCGGGCGACGGCTTCGCCCATCCGGTGCCGTACGACCGACTGGCGTACCTCGCCTGAGCCGACGCGCGGCCACCTCCCCGTACCGCCTCAGCGCCCGACGCTGCGGTCCCGGTCGTGGTGCAGCAGCACGCGCACCAGCTGCCACACGGCGGCCGCGCCGCCCAGCGCGCCGCCGCTCCAGCGCAACGCCCTGTCGACGCCTCCCGGCAGATCCCAGACCAGGGCGGGCGCCAGCACGGCGCCGAAGACGAGGAGCCCGACGACCGACGCGCTGACGAGCGCGAAGACGATCTCGACGGTCATCGCGTCCTTCTCCCAGCGCGACTCGCGGCCCTTGTCCATGGACGGAGTGTCGCACAGCGCTTCGCGGAGGTTTCGTCGAGCCGACACGCGGGGTCTCACGTGCCGGTCAGGGAATCTGGCCGAATACCCCCTTGTGTCCGCACCTTGGGGGCCCGTTTCCGGCAGGGGTAAGGTTAGGCTAACCTCGCCTCGTGCATGAAGGTCACGAAGGTGAAGAGACCGGCGCGCCCCCGCGCCCCCCAGGTCATGAACTGTCCGCCACGGGCGTCACCGTGGCGTACGACGGTGTCGACGTCGTACACGACGCCTCGATGACGCTGCGGCCCGGCGACGTCACCGTCCTCGTGGGCCCCAACGGCAGCGGGAAGTCGACACTCCTGCGCACCCTCGCGCGGCTGCAACGCGCCCGTACCGGAACGCTCGTCGTCGACGGCGCGACCGACGGACTCGCGCTCGGCCCCCGCGAGTTCTCCCGGCACGTCGCCCTGCTCACCCAGGGCCGCCCGACCCCCAGCGGCCTGACCGTGCGGGACGTCGTCGAGTTCGGCCGCTACCCGCACCGGGGCCGCTGGGGCAGGGCCGACCCGGGAGGCCGGGCCGCGGTGGACCGCGCGCTCGCGCTGACCGGCGTGATGGAGCTCGCCGAGCGCGGCGCCGAGCACCTGTCCGGCGGGCAGCTCCAGCGCGTCTGGCTCGCCGGCTGCCTCGCCCAGGAGACGGGCGTGCTCCTGCTCGACGAACCCACCAACCACCTCGACCTGCGCTACCAGGTCGAACTCCTCGACCTCATGCGCGACCTGGCGGACGACCACGGCATCGCCGTCGGCGCCGTCCTGCACGACCTCGACCAGGCCGCGGCCGTCGCCGACCGGATCCTCCTGCTCTGCGCCGGACGGATCGTCGCGCACGGCGCCCCCGAAGACGTCCTGACCCCGGAGCGGCTCACCGACACGTACGGCATCCGCGTCGACGTCGACTCCGACCCCCGCACCGGCCGGCTGCGCACCCGCGCCATCGGCCGCCACCACTCGCGAAGCGAAAGGCTCAGCGCCACCCCATGAGACGCCTCCTGTTCACCGCGGCCGCCACCACCGCCGCGGCCCTCGCCCTGTCCGCCTGCGGAACCACCGAGCCCGCCGCCGACGACGACGCCAAGAAGAGCGCCGGTGCCCTCACGCTCACCGACGGCACCGGAACCGAGGTGCGCCTCGACGGACCCGCCGAGAAGGTCGTCGGCACCGAGTGGAACGCCGTCGAGAGCCTGATATCCCTGGGCGTCCAGCCGGCCGGCGTCGCCGACGTCAAGGGCTACCGGACGTGGGACACCGCGGCCCCGCTGACGAACGACCCCAAGGACATCGGCACCCGCGGCGAGCCGAGCATGGACACCCTCGCGTCCCTCAAGCCCGACCTCATCGTCGCCACCACCGACCTGCCCGCCGCGGCCGTGAAGCAGATGCGCAGGATCGCCCCGGTCCTCAACCTGCGCCCCGCCGACGCCGCGGACCCGATCGGCCGGATGACCGGGAACCTCGACCTCCTCGCCAAGGCCACCGGCACCACCGAGCGGGCCGGCAAGCTGAAGAAGGACTTCGAGGCGAAGCTCGCCGACGGCCGCAAGAAGCTCGCCGCCGCCGGACACGAGGGCGCCGCGTTCGCCTTCGCCGACGGCTATGTGACCGGCAACCAGACGTCGATCCGCCCGTACACCAGCGGCTCGCTGCTCGGCGCCGTCAACGAGAAGCTCGGCCTGAAGAACGACTGGAAGGTCAAGGGCGACAAGGCGTACGGCCTCGGCGCCACCGACGTCGAGGGCCTTACCAAGCTCGACGACGACGTGCGGTTCGCGTACATCGGCAACGACGGCGACAAGGGCAGCAACCCGTTCTCCGGCGTCCTGAAGAAGGACAAGGTGTGGACGTCGCTGCCGTTCGTGAAGAAGGGCCATGTGGACCGGCTGCCCGACGGCATCTGGATGTTCGGCGGTACCGAGTCGATGAAGCAGTACGTCGACTCCGTCGTCGCGGCGCTGACGAAGTAACCCCATGGCCGTCACCGCGACCACCACCGCCACCCGCCCGCCGGCCTCCGTTTCCCGCACGGGCGCGGCTGCGGTGACGGCCGCCCTGATCCTCCTCGTCGCCGCTCTCGCCGTCGTCGACATCACCCAGGGCGCGGCCTCCGCCGTCGGCCCCTCCGAGGTCTGGAAGGCCCTCACCGGACGGGCCGACACCGCCGACTCCTCCGTTGTCATCGCCTCCCGGCTGCCGCGCATGACGGCGGGACTGCTCGTCGGCGCGGTACTCGGCACGGCGGGCGCCGCGCTGCAGGCGGTCAGCCGCAACGTCCTCGCCTCGCCCGACACCCTCGCCGTCAACGCGGGCTCCTACCTCGCCCTCGGCCTGGCCGCCGCCACCGGCATCTCGCTGCCGATGCTCGCCTCCTCGGGCGTGGCGTTCGCCGGCGGCCTCGCGGCGGCGGCCGTCGTCCTCGGGCTCTCCGGCCTCGGCGCGGGCACCGTCCGCCTCGTCCTCGCCGGCAGCGCCCTCACCTTCGGCCTCACCGCCGTCACCGAGGGTCTGCTGCTGCTCTTCCCGCAGCAGACCGAGGGCCTCTACAAGTGGAACCAGGGCGGCATCGCGCAGAACGGCTTCGACGGCGTCCTGCAGATGGCCCCGGTCGCCCTGGCGGGCCTGGCCGGGCTGATCGTGCTGGCCCGCCGGGTCGACGCCCTCGCCCTCGGCGACGACACCGCGCGCGGTGTCGGGGTCCCGGTCCGCGCCACCCGCGTCACCGCCGTCGTCCTCGCCGCCCTGCTCTCCACGGCCGCCGTCACCCTCGCCGGGCCCATCGGCTTCGTGGGCCTGTGTGCGCCCGCCCTCGTACGCCCGCTCGCCCGCAGGTTCCGCGCGTTCACGCGATCCCGCGCGCGGCTGCCGTTCGCGGGCCTCACCGGCGCGGCCCTCGTGCTCGGCTCCGACGTGCTGCTGCGCGCCGTCGTGCCCCCGGACACCGCGGTCGCCGTGCCGACCGGCGTCGTCACCAGCCTGGTCGGCGCCGTCTTCCTCGTCGGCATGGCCGCGCGGGCACGGGACTCGGGAGGAGCCGCACCGGCCGAGCGGCTGCGCATCCGCAGCCGGACGGTCTTCGTCGTCACGACGGCCGTCCTGGTGACGGTGCTGGTCGGCCTGACGGTCGCCGCCGTGCTGATCGGCGACAGCCGGCTGCTCCTCGGCGATGTGGCCAACTGGGCGCAGGGGAGGGCAGGTCGGACCGTCTCGTTCGTCCTCGACACCCGCGTCCCGCGCGTCCTCGCCGCCCTGCTCGCGGGCGCCGCCCTCGCCCTCGCGGGCACCCTCATCCAGGCGGTGACCCGCAATCCGCTCGCCGACCCCGGGATCCTCGGCGTGACGAACGGCGCCGCGGTGGGCGCGGTGCTGCTCGTGACGACGGTGCCCCTGGCCGGCTCCTGGAGCATCGCCGCCGGCGCCTTCGCGGGCGCCGCCGCTGCCGCGCTCCTCGTCTTCGGCCTCGCGGCCCGGGGCGGGTTCCGGCAGAACCGGCTCGTCCTCGTCGGCTTCGGTGTCGCCACCGGGTCGGCGGCCGTCGTCAGCCTGCTGATCATCCTCACCGACCCGTTCAACGCGACGAAGGCGCTCACCTGGCTCGCCGGCTCGACCTACGGCCGGACCCTGCCCGACGTGACGCCCCTCGCCGTCGTCCTCGCCGCGGGCCTCGCCGTCGCGGTGGTGCGGCGCACCGAACTCGACATCGTGTCGCTCGACGAGGACACCCCGAAACTGCTCGGCCTGCGGCTGAGCCGCGGACGCCTCGGCTTCCTCGTCCTCGGCGTGCTGCTCAGCGCCGCGGCCGTGGCCGCGGCCGGCACGATCGGCTTCGTCGGGCTCGTCGCACCGCACGCGGCCCGGGCCCTGGTGGGCCGCCGGCACGTCCGGGTGGTGCCGGTCGCGGTGCTCCTCGGAGCGATCCTCGTGTGCGCGGCGGACCTCGTGGGCCGGACGGTCATCGCACCGGCACAGCTCGGCGCCGGACTCATGACCGCGGTGATCGGAACGCCGTACTTCCTCTATCTCCTGGTACGCAGTCGACGGTGATCCCGCGGCGTACGCGGCAGACGGCGACCCTGCGCCTGCGCGGCCGAACGGTGGCCTGCCCCGTCCCGCGCGGGAGCGTCAGGCGGACGACGCGCAGGGCACCCGCTCGAGGCGCTCGCGCAGTGTGCCGCCGAACTCCTCGGCCCGGCCCAGCTGTTTGCGCAGGTCGGCGACGCGCTCGGCCGTGAGCTGCTCGAAGTGCCGGACGCGCAGCAGGAGCGCCTCCAGTTCGGCGCCTTCCGGTGGTTCGGGCGCGTCGAGCCGGTCGGTGGCGTGCAGCAGGTCCCGCATCTGATCCAGGGTGAAACCGAGCGGCTTCATGCGCCGGATCACCATCAGCCGTGCGACGTCGGTCCTGGTGTAGAGCCGGAATCCGCCCTGGGAACAGGCGGAGGGGGTGACCAGACCGGTGTCCTCGTAGTACCGGATGACGCGCAACGACAGCTCGGTCCGTGCGGCGACTTCGCCGATCTGCATGTGCTCACTGCTCACGCGGACGCCCTTCCGTATCCGTCGCCGGGGCCGTGATCGGCCTCGTCTCCCGCTGGGGCCGGGGCCGACCGACGATGATCTCTCCCGTAACGTTAGGTAGACTAAGTGATCGTCGGGATGGGTCGTGCGATGCCGCGCCCATGATCGGGACGGTTCCTCCGTTTCCCGCACCCGACCGCCGCGCCGGGGCCGCCGCCGTCCCCGCCCGCGTACCGTTCCCGGCCGTGTCCGGCGAAGACCGACGCCCGCAGGAGTGAGTGTGCGCATGCCCCCGTCGCCGAGCGCCGCCACCTGCCCGCCGTGATCCTGCGCCGTATGCCCGCCCTGACCCACCGCCGTGTGCCCCCTCGCCTCGTGATCCCCTGCTCCGTGAGCTACCGCTTCTGAGGGGGCGCGCCCGGCTGTGGTGGGCCCGGCCGCACCAGCGCCGCCGTCATCTTCCGCCCGCCGCGACGGGCTCCGCGGATCTCCGCCCGGTCTTCCGCGCTGTTCCGCACGTCCCACGGTGCCCGAATCCAGGCGCCGCCGGTGCCGTGCCCGAGCACGACAGGTTCCGCTTCTCTTGTCCTCCTCCCTACCGTCCCCGGCCGCGCGGCTGCGCGCGCTGCGCCCCGACTGGCTGCACGACCCGAGGGTCTGGCGCACCGAGATCCTCGGCGGCCTGGTCGTCGCGCTCGCACTGATCCCCGAGGCGATCTCGTTCTCGATCATCGCCGGCGTCGATCCCGCGATCGGCCTCTTCGCGTCGTTCACGATGGCCGTGACGATCTCCGTCGTCGGCGGCCGGCGCGCGATGATCTCCGCCGCGACCGGCGCCGTCGCCCTGGTCATCGCGCCGCTCAACCGCGAGCACGGCCTGGGCTACCTGGTCGCCGCGGTGATCCTGGCCGGCGTCTTCCAGATCGTTCTCGGCGCACTCGGCGTCGCGAAGCTGATGCGGTTCCTCCCGCGCAGCGTGATGGTCGGCTTCGTCAACGCGCTCGCCATTCTGGTCTTCATGGCCCAGGTCCCCGAGATGCACGACGTGCCCTGGCCCGTCTATCCGCTGCTCCTCGGCGGGCTGGCGCTGCTGGTCCTCCTCCCGAAGGTCACGCGGGCGGTCCCCGCGCCGCTCGTCGCCATCGCCGTCCTGACCGCCGTCACGCTCGCCGCCGGGATCGCCGTCCCGACCGTCGGCGACAAGGGCGACCTGCCGTCCTCGCTGCCGGTACCGGGCCTGCCCGACGTGCCCTTCACGCTCGACACCCTCACCACCATCGCCCCCTACGCCCTCGCGATGGCGCTGGTCGGCCTGATGGAGTCGCTGATGACGGCGAAGCTCGTCGACGACATCACCGACACCCACTCCTCCAAGACCCGCGAGTCGATCGGGCAGGGCATCGCCAACATCGTCACCGGCTTCTTCGGCGGCATGGGCGGCTGCGCCATGATCGGCCAGACGATGATCAACGTACGGGTCTCCGGCGCCCGCACCCGTCTCTCGACGTTCCTCGCGGGCTCCTTCCTGATGGTGCTCTGCGTCGTCTTCGGCCCGGTGGTCTCGGACATCCCGATGGCCGCCCTGGTCGCGGTGATGGTGATGGTGTCCTTCGCGACCTTCGACTGGCACTCCATCGCCCCGAAGACCTTGAAGCGGCTGCCCGCCGGGGAGACCGCCGTCATGGTGATCACCGTCGCGGTCGTGGTCGCCACGCACAATCTCGCGATCGGCGTCGTCGTCGGCACCGTCACCGCGATGGCCGTCTTCGCCCGCCGCGTCGCCCACCTCGCCGACGTCACGGCGGTCGTCGACCCCGACGGCACGCAGGTCGTGTACGCGGTCACCGGCGCGCTCTTCTTCGCCTCCTCCAACGAACTCGTCAACCGGTTCGACTACGCGGGCGACCCCGGCAAGGTCGTCATCGACCTGACCTCCGCGCACATCTGGGACGCGTCCTCGGTCGCGGCGCTCGACGCGGTCACCGGCAAGTACGAACAGCGCGGGAAGCGGGTGGAGATCATCGGGCTGAACGAACACAGCGCGCGGATGCACGGGGCGCTGAGCGGGGAGCTGACGAAGAGCTGAGGCCGCTGAGGCCGCTGGGGTGTTTGAGGGGGCAGCGAGGCGCAACTGGGGTGCCCTTAGCAGCGGTTGAGGTCAGCCCCCTACGGGGCATTCCAGGGTCTTGCCGGATATCGGTCGGCGTCCACGGCGGGCGAAGATCGAGACCGGACGAGGCGAGGGAGCGGTCACCGTGGGGGAGCGTCAGGTGGGGAGCGAGGGCCACGGTCACGGGCGGCAGCGCGGCCGGCGACGGTGGCTGTCACGTGGCGGGCGGGCACCTTTGGGATGGGGTGCGGTGCTCGCCGTGCTGGTCGGCACGGTTGGCGCGGTCGGCTTCGGGGGCGCGGAGGCTGCGCGGGCGACGGGCGGGACAGGCTCGGCGACGCCGGTGGCTTCGGTGGCTTCGGCGACCCCGGTGGGGAAGAGACCGGTGCCGGGTCCGCCGGCGGGTGCGGGCTCACGCGTCGCGTGGCGGCCGTGCGAGCAGGACGCGTCGGCGGAGTGCGGCGCGCTGTCGGTGCCGGTGAACTGGGAGGAGCCTGGCGGGGAGCGGTTCGATCTCCGGCTGGCCCGGCGCAGGGCCACCGACCCCGGAGCGCGGGTCGGCTCCATGGTGTTCGGCCCCGGCGGGCCGGGGGACTCGGGCGTGGAGCGCATCGTGGGCCAGGGCAACATGGCCCGGTTCAGCGACAGACTCCGCGGCCGCTTCGACATCGTCAGCTTCGACCCGCGCGGCGTGGGGCTCAGCAACCCGGTCCGCTGCTCGCAGCGGCTCCTGGACCGCCGCCCGCCGACGGTCATCGAGGACCAGGCCGCCTTCGACGCCACGGTGAAGTACAACCGCGAGCTGCGCGCGGACTGCCGGAAGAACACCGGGCACGGCCTCTTCGACCACGTGGACACCCTCAGCATGGTCAAGGACCTCGACGCGATCAGAGCGGCGCTGGGCGAGCGGTCCCTGACCTTCCACGGCAGTTCGTACGGCACGCTGCTCGGCGAGCAGTACGCGGAGCGGTACCCGAAGCGGATCCGCGCCCTGGTCCTGGAGTCGGTGGTCGACCACAGCCTGGGCACGCGCGACTTCCTCACCACACAGGCCGCGACGCTGCAGGACTCCTTCGACGAGTTCGCGGCGTGGTGCGACCGGGCCGAGGACTGCGCGCTGCACGGCTCGGACGTACGGACGCTCTGGAGGGACCTCCTGGCCGGGGCCGAGCGCGGGGACCTGTCGGAGGGCGGCGCGAAACTGGCGCCGTTCGATCTCAACGTCCAGGTGATGAAGCGGCTGTACGACCCCGAGTGGCGGGGGCTCGCGGAGTTCCTGAACGGTCTGAGCGAGGACGGAAGCGGCGGCAAGGGCACGAGGGCAGCCGGGGCCGAGGCCACAGCCACGGGAAAGGCCGTGAGTAGAGGAGCCGACAGCCTGGGGAGCAACCCGTTCGAGATCTTCTGCCAGGACTGGCGGCTCCCGGTGCGCGACTACCAGGACTACGCGCGGGAGTTGCGCCACGTCGCCGAGGCGGCGCCGGACATGCGCTACCCCCGTGCCCTGATGTCCATATCCGCCTGCCTCGGCGCACCGAAGCCCGACAACCCGCAACACCGCCTGAAGGTGCGGAACACCCGCCCCATACTCCTGACCAACTCGGTCCACGACCCGGCGACCGGTTACGGCTGGGCCACCTCCGTCGCCCGGCAACTGGGCCGCCACGCCGTCCTGCACACCTACGAGGGCTGGGGCCACGGCACGTACAGCAGCAGCCCCTGCGCCCGTCGGACGGTCGACGACTATCTGATCGAGTCGAAGGTCCCGGTCCATGGGGCGAGCTGCCCGGCCGTGGAGCCGAGTGGCTGAGGGGAACAGCAGGTGAGGGGAACAGGGGGCAGCGGGGACAGCCGCCCGGGCAGCAGTCCCCCGGCCCCCGGCCACCGGGTCAGACACCCGCGGTGTCGCGCCGGGTGAAGCGGTGCCACCAGTGGTGCCGACGGGGATGGACGGCACGGCCGAGGCGGCGGCCCAGGAAGAGATATCCGAGCAGCGCCCCCGCCGTGTTCAGGATGACGTCGTCGATGTCGAAGGTGCGCCCGGTCACGAACGCCCCCTGGGCCAGTTCGACGAGCACCATGGTCACCGCGGTGGCCAGACCCACCCGGATGAGGCCGCGGGTGCGCGGCAGCACGACGGGCAGCAGCAGTCCGAACGGCACGCCCAACAGGATGTTCCCGCCGAGCTGCTTGACCGTGTCGCGGAAGGCGGGTTGCGAGAGGTAGTCGCCGATGGAGTCGCCGGGGGTGAAGTTGCTGTGGGTCAGCGCCTCCGAGGCCGCCGACGGCTCCAGCGTCAGCCGGGCGAGCACCACACCGAACGCGACCATGCCCGCGAACGCCACCAGCATGGTCGCCGCCCGGGCCAGCGGTGACAGCGGCGCGGCCCGCGGGGGCGCGGTCCGGTCGAGTCGCTCACCAGCCGTCTCGGTGCGCCCGGTCCTGTACCCCTCGCCATGAGGACGCGCCGCCTTGGTGCGCGCCGTCCTGGAGCTCGTCGTCTTGGGGCGCGCGGACTTCGAGCGACGTATTCGTGCCATCAGTGCCTCCAGAAAGGGCCATGCCCATCGGCCGGTTGATGGCGGCGTCGTCCGATGACCGCCGCAGGGCCGCCGGGCCGGGTCACGTCGGTTCGGTGCGGCCGAACAGGCCGGCGTGCCCGGGCGGGAGCTGGGTGAGGATGCGGCGCAGCAGCGCGTCGTCCGCCGTCCACGCGAGCGCGCCGAGTACGGCGGTGACGGCGCGGCGCGCCCCGGCCGGGTCGTCACCGGTCCGCGCGGCCACGGCGTCGACGAACTCCAAGGGGGTGAGCGGCTCGCTGGCGGGCTCGGCCTCGGCCAGCACCGACCCGCGCTGTTCGGGGAGCAGGCGGGCGAGGTCGGTGCGGTCGTCGCCCACCAAGTGGGCGCCCAGTATGGCCAGGACGTTGTCGACGGCTCCCGCCGCCTGCTGACGACTGGTGAAGTCTCCGCGCTCCTGCACCTGATCGAGCAGTGTCTCCAGGGATGTGCCCATGCTGACTCCGTGCCTCTGGGGTCCGGTTCCAGCTCCGGTTACCCGGACGGGCCGACCTGATGCGTGCGGTACTCCCACCGTGCGACGAGGCCTTACCGCACGGCGGCTCGCGCGCGGTCCATCTCCACCGTGAACTGCGCCCCGGCGAGCAGCGCCAGATTGGACACCCACAGCCAGACGAGGAAGACGACGACGCCCGCGAGGGAGCCGTACAGCTTGCCGTAGGTGCCGAACCAGGAGGCGTACAGCGTGAACAGACCGGAGGAGAGCAGCCAGAGCACCGCGGCGAGGAGCCCGCCGGGCAGGATGTGGCGCCAGTCGCGGGCCTCGGGCGGCGCGTTCCGGAACAGGACGAGGACGAGCAGCAGCACGAGACAGACCAGGGCCGGCCACCTCAGGACGGCCCAGGCGTTCTGCCCCGCGTCCCCGAGGCCGATGCGCTGCCCCACGCTCTCGGCGAAGGACCCGCTGACGACGAGCAGCAGCGCGCTGGCGACCAGCAGCGCGAGCAGCGACACCGCCGTCATCAGCACGCGGTGACCCTTGCGCCAGGCGGGCCGGGTGTCCGCGACGCCGTGCATGGCGTGCAGCGCGCGCCGGAACACCGCCGCGTAACTGGAGGCGGACCACAGCGCGCTGACCCCGCCGGCGATCACGACGGTGAGGGCGGCGGAGCGCGCGTCGGCCATCTCGCTGAGCGCCGAGTGCAGGGAACGCCCCGACTCCGCCGGCGCCCAGTCGGCGACCTCGGCGATGAGCGCCTGAGTAGTGGCGGGGCTGACCAGGCTGATGAGGCTGGCGCTGACGAGCATGGCGGGGAGGAGGGCGAGTATCGCGTAGTACGTCAGGGCCGCCGCCCAGTCCGACACGTCGTCGTCCCACATCGCCACGGGGGTGCGGCGCAGCGCGGTACGCCGCAGTGCCCAGGTCGACGGGGTGTCGGCCGACGGGGAGGCGGGGGTGGAGGTGGCCCCGGGTTCGTCCGTGGGGGAGGGGCCCGCCGCGCGGCCGTGCGGGAGGTGGAGGGGAACGCCGTGCACGGGGGGCGTCGGACTGTCCATGGAGGTGCTCCTTCGTGCAGGTCGGCGGCGGGGCTGCCACCTATCGGTCCCGTGTTCCCTTGTTCTCTCGTGTTCTCTTGTCCGTGTTCCCCTGTTTGACCCGCGGCACGGGGTGACGTGACGCGCCCGCCGCGACGTGAACGCGGATGTGCGCGGGAAGACAAGAAGCCCTGGACTCCGTATACGGAGTCCAGGGCTCGTCTGGAGCGCTGGGCAGGCCTTGCACCTGCATTTCCCCGCAGGAAGCGGGGCGTCTTTCCTTGGACGACCAACGCCGGTCCCCTGGCCGGAAGCCCGGCGCGAGGAGGCAGGATTGATCTTAGACCATCGAGGCCGGTGTTCCATAACGCCGACGGCCCGAAAGGGCGGTCGCCGATTACCTCCCGGCCCCGGCGGGGAGAATGAGCGGATGCTGATCACCGCGGACCGGGTCCTGACAGGTACGGGCACGAGCACGGGCACGGCCGCAGACAGGGGCGCGGCCACGGGCACCGGCTCGGACCGGGAGATGGGCGCGTGCGTGGAGAACGGCGCCGTGCTCATCGACGACGGGAAGATCGCCGCCGTCGGCACGTACGACGAGGTCCGCCGCGTGGCCGATCCGGGCGTCAGGCACCTCGCCCACACCGGCACCCTCATGCCGGGCCTCATCGACTCGCACGTCCACCTGGTCTTCGACGGCTCCACCGACCCGGTGGCCGGCCTGCGCGACACCGACGAGGTCCTGCTCGCGAAGATGCGCGGCCGCGCCGAGGAGTTGCTGCGGGCCGGGGTGACGACGGCCCGGGACCTCGGCGACCGCGACGGCCTCGCCTTCCGGGTCGCCGCCGAGACCGCGGACGGACGACTGGCCGGCCCGCGCATCCTCGCGGCCGGCACCCCGGCGACGCCGCCGGGCGGGCACTGCCACTTCCTCGGCGGCGAGGTCGCCGGTGAGCAGCAGGTGCGTGAGCTCGTGCGGCGCAACGCCGACGCGGGCGCCGCCGTCATCAAGGTCATGACCAGTGGGGGAGGCCTGACGAAGGACGGCCCGCGCAGCTGGCAGAGCCAGTTCTCCCGCGAGGAGCTGCACGCCCTGGTCGACGAGGCGCACGCCGCGGGACTGCCGGTCGCCGCGCACGCGCACGGCGCGGACGCCATCGCCGAGGCGGTCCGGGCGGGGGTGCAGACCCTGGAGCACTGCACGTGGATGACGGAGCGCGGCTTCGACCTCCGCGCCGACGTCCTGCGGCGCATCGTCGACGAGGACATCGCGGTCAGCCTCACCGTCTCGCCGCACTGGCGCATGCTGCCACAGGTGTTCGGCGAGGAACGCGCGGCCACCATGTTCGACCAGATCCGGCAGATGGCCGACGCCGGGGCGAACCTCGTCCTCGGCACGGACGCGGGCGTCCAGCGCACGGGCTTCGACGGCCTGCCCGGCGCGCTCACCTGCTACGCCCACCTCGGCATCCCGCACGCCCGCATCCTCGCCATGGCCACCCACCGCGCCGCCCGCGCCCTCGGCCTGGCCGACGTCACCGGCCGCATCGCCCCCGGTCTCAGCGCCGACCTGCTCCTCGTCGACGGCGACCCGCTGGCCGACCTGGCGGCGTTGAAGAAGGTGCGCACGGTGGTGGCCGCAGGGCGCGTATCGGGCGCGTGACGGGCGCGGCCGTGTTGGGGCGCACGGCTCAGGGGCGCCGCGGCCGGGCGGCCGATGCCATGCGGTGGACGGCCTCCGTGAGGAGTTCGGGGGAGGTGGCCAGGTTCAGGCGGACGAAGCCCGCGCCGCCGGTGCCGAAATCGGGGCCGTGGCTCAGGGCCACGCGGCCCCGGTCCAGGAAGGCGGCCGCGGGATCGTCGCCGAGACCGAGTCCGCGGCAGTCCAGCCAGGCCAGATAGGTGCCCTGGCCCGGGCGGTGACGTACGGCGGGCAGGTGCTCGCGCAGCAGTTCGTCCAGCAGGCGGCGGTTCTCGTCCAGTCCGGCCAGGAGCGCGTCGAGCCAGGCGCCACCCTCCCGCAGGGCCGCGGTGTGGGCGAGGACGCCGAGGTGGCTGGGGCCGTGACCGACCTCCTCGGGGAGGCGGGCCAGGTCGTCCGCGGCCGCCGGTCCCGCGACGGCGACGGCCGCCTTGAGGCCGGCCAGGTTCCAGGCCTTGGACGCGGACAGGAGCGACAGGCCGTCCTCGGCGCCCGGCACGTTCAGATACGGGGTGAACCGGGTGCCCTCGGCCACGATCGGGGCGTGGATCTCGTCCACCACGACCCGGACGCCGTAGTGCCGCGCCAGCCCGGCGACTTCGGCGAGTTCCGCGGCCGTGTGGACCGTCCCGGTGGGGTTGTGCGGGCTGCAGAGCAGGTACACCGGCCGTCCGCCACGGGCGAGGGCCGCACCGAAGGCGTCCGCGAGGCCGGCGAAGTCGATCCTGCCCGTCGTGTTCAGGGGCGCCTCGACGACCGGCCGGCTGTCGCTGCGTACGAACTGGTAGAACGGCTGGTACACCGGGCAGTTGACCACGACGGGGTCACCGGGGCCGGAGACCAGCTTGAGCATCTCCATGACGCCGAGCATCACGTCGGGGACGATCGCCGTGCGGTCGACGGCCAGACCGTCCCAGCCCCAGCGCCGCGCGGCGAACTCCGCGAACGCCTCGGCGTAGCCGGTCCCCGCCGGATACCCGGTGTCCCCGCGCTCCACCGCCTCCCGGATCGCCCGCGCCACCGGCTCGGCGAGCGGCACGTCCATCTCCGCCACCCACAACGGCAGGACGTCGGCCGGATGGGCCCGCCACTTCATGCTCGTACGCTTCCGCAACTGCTCCAGGGAGAGCTGCCGCAGCGGATTGCCGGGGACGGTTTGGCCGCCGGACGCGGCGGGGTCGAGGCGGCGCGGCGAGTGATCCGAGGAATCCATGGAGGGGAGCGTAGGCAGAGAAGGCGTGTTCGGGTATGGGGCGGAGGCTCCCGCGCTGCCCGTGCCGGCCCGGTCAAGGGCGCTCCGGAGCCCTGCCGGGGGTAATCCGGTGGAATCCGGGGCCGCTCGTATTCCACACTTGAGTACCGGCGGTCACGGGGACTCCCGCTCCGGGGCGTGAGCTCGCGTCCGCCAACTCCCTTCCATTTATGGCCTCTTGGCCTGCCCCGGCCATGCCCCGTCGACAAGTGAAGGAGGAACACCGTGTCGAAGCCCGTGCGTGTTGAATACGTTCTGTCCAAGCCCAACTCGCCCTCGTGGTGGAAGAGGAACCGGCACCTGGTCCTGCTCGTCGTGGGCCTGCTGGCCGGCGCGTGGCTCGTCGACGGTCACGACAGCAACGCCGCGCATCCTCCCCAACACCCCAGGCCGGTCCACTCGACCGTGTCCGACGCCGGACACGACGAGCGCTGACGAATCAACTCCCGCCCCGCGCCCGCCGCATGAGGTGACGACCCCGCCTCATGCGACGGGCGCGCCCGTGCCGTACGGGGACGCGCTCCCCTCACGGGGTGGCGCACAGCAGGACCAGTGAGCCCTCGTAGGTCGCGCGGCCGCGGAGGTGGCCGAAGGCCTCGTCCCACGCGCCCGAGCCCAGGGCGCGGCGCAGGGAGGTGTCGAAGTCCTGGCGGGCCCGGTCGTCGATGAAGCTCCAGGCGGAGCAGGCCCGGCGGGCCGCGGGGTCGAGGAGGAGCTCGGGGCGGCCGTAGTAGGCCTCGTTGAAGTCGTCCGTGCAGTCCAGCGGGATCGGGACCGGCTGAACGGTGACGTCGCCGCCGAGTGCGGCCGTGAGCCGGTCCAGGGGCGGGTGGTGCCGGGCCTCGGTGTCGAGGACGTCCGGGGCGTACTCGTAGAGCCAGAAGTCGCGCACGCGTGCGGGGTCGCAGGTCAGTACGGCGACCGGGCCGCGCGTCACGCGGCGCATCTCGCGCAGCCCGGCCTCGACGTCGGACCACTGGTGGACGCTGAAGAGGGTCATCGCCGCGTCGAACTGCCCGTCGGCGAAGGGGAGGTCCTCGGCCACGGCGTCGATGGCGGTGGCGAGCCGTGCGGGGCGGCGGGCGCGCATGGCCGGTGAGGGTTCGACCGCGGTGACCATGTGCGCCGCGTTCTCGTACGATCCCGTGCCCGCACCGACGTTGAGGACGCTGCGCGCGTCCCCGAGGACCTGCGCGATGACGCGCGCGATGCGCTCGTCGGGGCGGCGCCGGGCGCCGGATCCCGGCCCGGCCGGTCCGTGACCGACGCCTGCGGCGCCGACCGCTGCGGTGGTGCCGTCGTGGGTGCGCATGACCATGGGGGACCTCGCCTTTCGGGCCTGGCCGGGGCGGCGGCATCCGCACCCCGAACGACGACATCCATCTTGCATCTGCGGCACGCAAACGCATAGGTGCCTTGCTCATGCTTGGGCTATCAGCCAAAAAGGGCGGCATATGCCACCCTTGGTTTGGATGTTCGGAGGTGGGGGCGGCCCCGACCTCGGGCGCCGGGGCCCCGAGCCCGGCCCGTCAGGCGCCGGGCTCGTCGAGCTGGGCGCCGGGCTCGTCGAGGTAGTGCCGGTCGATCTGCGCCCGGTAGCCGGGGTCGGTGACACGCAGGTCCCTGTCGAAGCGCGGCGCGGCCTTGACGTGCTCCTTCGTGCGGGGCACGTGCAGGGTCCCGTTGCCGTGGTCGACGTGCGCGACGACCCAGAGGGGGAGCAGGACCTTCTTGCTCAGCAGCGCCCCGCCCGTGTCGACGACGAGGTGGTCGGGCGCCACCTCCTCCGCGGTGGGGTCCACCTTTCCGATCGAGCCGTCACTCGCTTCCACCTCGTACCCGACGAGGTCGGCGGGGGAGACGCCCCGGCTCGGGGCCCCGGCGTCCTGAAGGCTGTCGGTCATTTGCTCTGATCCTCTCCGCCGCGGGCGGCATCCGGCTGTTGTGCGGTGTGTACGTCGCGTGTCTCGTGTGTCGCGTATGTGCCGTGTCGGCGACGGATGTGCCGTGCCGACCAGCGGTGAGGACCACATGTCCGCGTGGGCACCGATGAAACCTTGACTCAGGGTGACGCCAACGGAGCGCCGTTGACGCGAGGTTGAGGGCAGGGCGGACGGGTGCGGTCGAGGCGTTGCTGGACCTTCACATCTCGGGGCCCGTGAAGGTGGTCGAGCGGGGCAGCCGACAAGGGACGCCGCGGGGAGGTTGCCGCAGATGCTAGTTGTCGCGCTCTTGTTGTTGCCGGTCATGGGACTTCTGCTGATCGGGATGGACCGGGTCGAGGACCGGTTGAAAGGGGAGGCACCGCCACCTTCCGGCCGCCATCGACGCCACCTGCGCCTCGTCTCCGCGCAGGAACGTCTGGGCCGCCGGAGGTCGGCGGCCGAGGCCCGCCGTGGCGAGGCGGCGTGAGGGGCGACGGCGGGCGGCATCACCGGGCAGGGGTCGCCGGGGTGGCCGACCGCCAGCGTCCGTACCGCCAAAATCCGTACCGCCAACACCTCAACCACCGTCGTCCGTACCGCCGGCCGCCTCCTCATCCGTCTCCGGCTCCTGATGCCGGAAGTACCGGTCGTAGAGGCGCCGGTACGCGCCACCGCGTGCCAGCAACTCCGCATGGTCGCCCCGCTCGATGATCCGGCCGCGGTCGACGACCGCGATCGTGTCCGCCTTCCGCACCGTCGGCAGGCGGTGGGCGACGACGAGCGTCGTACGGTCCGCGGTGAGCGTTTCCAGGCCCTCCTGGACCTGAGCCTCCGTGAACGGGTCGATGCCGGCCGTGGCTTCGTCGAGGATCAGTACCGGCGCGTCCTGCAGGTAGACACGCGCGAGGGCGACGAGCTGGCGCTGCCCGGTGGACAGGTTGCGGCCGCCCTCGTCGGTGGGGGTGTCCAGGCCCCGGGGGAGCTGGTCCAGCCAGTCGCCGCCGGCGACCGCGCGCGCCGCGGCCTCGACCTCGTCCCGTCCGGCCCCCGGCCGCCCGCGCGCGATGTTGTCGGCCACCGTCCCGGAGAAGAGGAACGGCGTCTGCGTCACGACGCCGAGGCAGCGCCGGTATGAGGCCAGGTCCAGGGTCCGCACGTCCAGACCGTCGACCTCGATCGTTCCCCTCTGGAACTCGTACGCGCGCATGACCAGCCGTACCACGCTGGACTTGCCGGCGCCGGTGCGGCCGACCAGTGCGACGGTGTGGCCCGCCGGGACGGTGAGGTCGAGGCCGTCCAGGACGGGGTGGTCGGGGTCGTAGCCGAAGTGGACGTCGCGCAGGGTGATCTCGCCGCGCAGGCGGGGGACCGGTACCCGGCCGCGCCGGCGCACCGTGGGCTCGCGGTCGACGAGCGCGAAGACCCGCTCGCCCGCGGCCAGGCCCTGCTGGAGCTGGCTCCAGAAGGAGGCGATGCCGGTGAGCGGCGACCAGAACAGGGCCAGGGCCTCCAGGAACAGCGCCCACTCGCCCGCCGACACCGAGCCCGCGTCGACGCCGTGGCCGCCGACCAGGACCACGGCGACCGTGCCCAGGCCGGTGAGGGAGATCAGCAGCGGGAAGATGCCGCTGAAGAGGCGGTTCAGCCGCACACTGGCCCGGAACCACCGGCGGTCGACCTCGTCGAGGCCGGCCCGCGCGGCTTCCTGATGGCGGTGGTTGCGCGCCACGGCGATGCCGCGCAGCGTCTCCTGGACGTATCCGTTGACCTCGGCCAGCGCCTGCTGCCGGCGCAGCGAGGCGCTGCGCGCCGCGCGCCGGAAGACCAGGCTGACGGCGACGATGACCGCGGCCACCGAGGCCGTCACCACGGCCAGCGGCACATTGATCACGAAGAGCGCGGTCAGCAGGATGAGGATCATCAGGACCTGGCCGAGCAGACCGAGCACCAGGCCGACCAGCGTGGCGAACGCCTGGGTGTCGTTGGTGACGCGGCTGACGACCACACCCGTGGGGTGGGCGTCGTGGAACGCCATGTCCTGGCGCATCGCCGCGGCGAACGCCTGTTCCCTGAGCTGGAGCACCACGTCACCGGCCAGCGTTCCGGTCACGCGCTCCTGCACCAGCGTGAGCAGCCAGGAGACGACGCCGGCGACCAGGATGGCCGCGACGAGCAGGGCCGGCCGGCCATCGCTGTCGTCCTCCAGGGCCGAGTCGACGGTGCGGGCGAGGAGCAGCGGTACGGCGCTTCCCGCCGTCGCGGCGACGGTCACGGCAAGGGTCACGAAGGCCACCGCGGCGCCTCTGCCGCGGAAGTACGGGGCGATGCGACGGGCCAGCTGGCGGTCGCCGTAGCGCCGGTCGGGGCCCTCCGGTTCGGTGCCTTCCCGAAGTGTGGCGCCTTCCTGCGGCTCGGTGCCGTCCTGTGGCTCGATGCCTTCCAGCAGGTGGGCCATCAGTGGCTCTCCTCCGCGGCGCCCGCCGTGTCCCGGCCGGCGGGTGCCGGGCCGCTCGGATAGGGGGCGAAGATCCGGCGGTAGGGGGAACAGTCCCGCAGGAGCTCTTCGTGCCCGCCCTGGGCGACGATGCGACCGGCGTCCAGGACGAGGATGTGGTCGGCCGCCCGGACGCGGGAGAGCCGGGGAGTGACCAGGAAGGTGGTGCGCCCGTTCGAGGCCTGCCGCATGGCGCGCCGCACCTCGTACTCGGTGGCGCCGTCGACGGCGCTGGTCGCGTCGTCGACCACGAGGATCCGCGGGTCGGCGACCAACGCCCGTGCGATGGCGATCCGTTGGCGCTGTCCGCCGGAGAGGGTGGCGCCGCGCTCACCGACCACGGTGTCGTAGCCGTGCTCGGTCGCCATGATGAAGTCGTGCGCCTGCGCGATACGGGCCGCCGCCTCCAGGCGGGCGCGGTCGGCGACCTCGTCCGCCCCGAGGGCGATGTTCTCCGCGATGGAGCGGGAGAACAGCACCACGTCCTGCTCGATGACACGGACGCGCGAGCGCAGCGCGCCGGTGTCCCAGTCGGTGGTGGCGACACCGTCGATCAGGACGCGCCCCTCGTCCGGCGCGTAGGTGCGGTTCAACAGGTGCAGCAGGGTGGACTTGCCGCTGCCCGTGGCGCCGACGACGGCCACGGTGGTGCCGGCGGCCACCCGGAACGACACGTCGCGCAGCACCGGCTCTTCGGGGTCGTATCCGAAGGTGACGTTCTCCATCGCGACATCGCCGACGACGGGGGCGACGTGTAGGCCGCCCGGCTCGTCCTCGCCCTCGGGGTCGTCGACGACCTCCTTGATGCGCTGGGCCCCGGCCAGGCCGAGGTGGATCAGGCCGAGGCTGAAGGACGCCAGCTGGGTCGGGGCGCGCAGGGTGCCCATCAGGCCCAGGACGGCGACGAGTTCGCCGATGCTCAGGGAGCCCTCGCGCAGCAGGAGCACGGCGTGCGCGAGGGCGCCGACGGTCGCGAGGGTCAGCAGCAGCGGCGGCAGGGCCAGCGCCTGGGCGCGGATCTGCCGTACGGAGGCGTCGCGGTAGGCCTCGGCCGGCCCGGCGAACCGGCGGCGCTCCTGATCGGTGCCGCCGGTCGACGCCACCACCTCGATCCCCGCGATGCTCTCCGAGGCCTGCGCCGTCATGTCGCCGAAGCGCTCGCGCGCGAGGTCGGACACGGGCTGGAGCCGCCGCCCGTGCTCGGCCAGGGCCACCGCGAAGAGCAGGACGAAGAGGACGGGGGAGAGCAACAGCCGCGGATCCACCAGGGCGATGAAGACGATCGGCATCAGGATGTTCAGCGCGAGGTCGACGGCCAGGTCGAAGCCGGGCGACACCATCAGGTTGAGCGCCTCGGCGTCACCGGTGGCCCGGGCGGACAGATCGCCGACCCGCCGCCGCTCGAAGTAGGCCTGCCCCTTGCGGAGCAGACCGCCGAACACCTGGGCGCGCGCGTCGCGTTCGAGACCGCTGGCGAACGACTCCAGGCAGTACGTGGCCATGATGCCGCCCAGCGCCCGGACGACCACGAGGGCGAGGAGCCCGGCCACGAGGGCGTGGAAGGTGCCGAAGTCGGCCGGCCCGGCGCCGTCCTGATCGAGGACGGCGTCGAAGGCCAGGCCGGTGACCAGGGGGATGGCGGCGGTCAGTGCCTGCCAGGCCAGGCTGCCGAGGAGGAACAGCGCGATGTGCGGCCTGAAGGGCCGCATCCGGGCGAGCAGCCAGCGGGGCACGGTGTCCGAAGTGGGCCGGGGATCCCCATCGCGCCGGGACTGCGGGCGTTGCCCGGATCGCGGACGAGGGGCGGTCACGCCGGCCGGATTCTCTCCGTCCGGGACGGTCTGGGCTGTCATCGGCTCTCCTTCTCGGTGGCGCGTCTTTTCGGCCGTGATGCAGTGCGTGGCGGGGTGAGCGGTACACCGGGATTCCGGAGGACGCTCCGGAATCTGTCTCCATTCGACGCTGCGGAGAGCGCAGGAAGAAAACACCTGCGGCGCGGTGAGGTGCGGGGCGCGGCAGCTGAATTCACCGGAACGCAATCAGATCTCGGCCGGTCCGTGGCACGGAAGTTACGCTTTTTCACGCGAAAACAAAAGGCCGCTATCGGGCGGCGAAAAAGGGCGTTCGTCGAAATTGAATTCGCCGAATGGGGGTGGCACATCGCCGGCCATGTGCGAGGGTTTCCACGTGGCAGGACGCTGAGCCCCGCACGGGCGCCCGCTCCGAGCCGAGTTGACGCCGACTCAAATGTTTCCGCGGCTCTCGCTCGCGGCGGTACAGTCCGGCGAAGTCGGAACGGTGACCAGGGGAGGGGCCGACGTGCTGGAAGTGGTGGCGCTGAGTGCGCTGACCGCGTTTCTCACCGCCGCGGGCAACGGCGCGGCGGGCGAGATGGGCAAACAACTGCTGCTCTCCACCGGCGCGTTGGCGCGCCGGACCCTGGGACGGGAAGCCCCGCAACCGGCGGGGCCCGAAGGGTGGCAGGCGCTGGCCGGCCAGGTGCACGCACGACTGGGCGACGACCCGTCGCGGGCGCGTGAATGGGCTCTGCTCGTCCGCAGTGCCCCCGAGCAGAGCCCGACCCTGGCCCCACCCCGCGGACTGCCGCCCGCCACACGGCACTTCACCAACCGTCAGCAGGTCCTGCGGCAGCTGAAACGGGAGGCGACCCGCCCCGCCGCCGGACGACCGCGGGTCGCGCTGCTCCACGGGGCGCCGGGGGCCGGCACCACCGCGGTGGCCCTGCGCCTGGGCGCCGAGCTCCACGCCCGCTTCCCCGACGGCCAGTTCTACGTCGACCTGCGGGACGCGCCGGGTGGACACGGCCCGGACCCCGCCACCGTACTGCTCCTCCTGCTCCGGCAGCTGGGCGTCACCCCCGAGCAGACGCCGCCCACCGCGCCGGGCCGCGAGGAGCTCTACCGGCGCCTCACCGCGGGCCGCCGGGCCCTGGTCGTCGTCGACCACGCCTCGTCCGTGGCCCAGGTCCGCCACCTGGTCCCGGCCACCCCCGACGTCTTCCTGCTGGTGGTCGTGTCCGGCCGGCCCTTCGCTCTGGAGGCCGAACGCGTACCCGTCCCCGCCCTGACCGACCGGTACGCCGCGCAACTGCTCCGGAAGGTGGCCGGACGGGACGGCGTCGCGCGGGCCAGGACGCGCATGCCGCGGCTGTTGGAACACTGCGCGGGCAACGCCTTCGCGCTGAAGACCGAGGCGCTGGGCCTGCTGGCCGAGGAAGCGCGTCAGGCGCAGGCGGCGGACGAGGCCGAGGCGGCGCTGCGGGACGGGAGTTCGGGAGCGGATCCGGTGCGCCACGCGGTCCGGCAGGCCTGCGACCGGCTCGGACCGACGGCGGCCCGGCTCGTCCGGCTGACGGCACTGGGCGGCTGGCCCTCCGTCGACGCTCGCCTCGCGGCCGCGGCCGCCGGCGTCCCGCCCGAGGAGGCGGACCGCATGCTCCAGGCGGCGGCCGACCTCCAGCTCGTCGAGCCCCTGACCGGCGACCGCTACCGCTTCCGCCCCGAGGTGGCGCGGTACTTGGCCGACACCGCCGCCCCGGAGCACGGCGTTCCCGAGTGCTCCGCCGCGGTGGCACGCGTACTGGACGCCCTCCTGAACCGTGCCCTGTACGCGGCGCACGCGGCGCTGCCCCAGAGCTGGCGCACCGAGCCCGCGCCGCGGGACGGGAATCCGTGCCGGGACGAGGCGGAGGGCGTCGCGGCGCTGGCGGCCGAGGTGGGCAACCTGGTCCGCGCGGTGACCATCGCTGAGGAGTACCAGCACGTCACGACCGCACTGCGGCTGGCCCGCGCCCTGTGGCCGCTGCAGCTGAAGGCGGGCCACTGGGACGAGGTGCTGCCCGCGCTGCGCACGGCGGCACGGTGCGCCGACCTGCACGAGCCGCGCTCCCGCACGGCGGCGGGCCTCCACTTCCAGCTCGGCCACTGCCTGGGCGAGCTCAAGCGGTGGGAGGAGGCGGGCCGTGCGGCGCGGGCCGCCGTCGACTGCGAGCGCGCGGCGGGCCACCTGCGCGGCGAGGCGTCCTCCGTCGAACTGCAGGGCCTGCTGAACCTCTACGAGTGGCGGTACGAGCCCGCGTACGAGCGGTTCGTCGAGGCCGAAGGCATCTACCGGCGGATCGAGGCTGGTCAGGAGGGCGCGGAGGACGTCCCGCGCGCCCTCGCGCTGGCCGGACGCCATCAAGGGCGTGCGCTGCGGGGCATGGGGCGCACGGCGGAAGCCCGGCGCCTGCTGGAGTCCGCGGCGGAGTTCTTCGAGCAGCGGGGCGAGGGGTACAACCAGGCCCGCGCGCTCACGGATCTGGCCGAGACGCTCATGGAGTCGGGCGAACGGACCGCGGCGCTGACGAAGATCACCGAGGCGGAGGTCCTGCTCACCCCGGCCGCCACTCCGCACCTGCGGTATCTCACGGGACTGCGGCAGCGCTGTGAGGACGAGGGCTAGGCGTTCCATCGGACGTCGGACCGGTCCTGGACCGGTTCCACGGCCACCGGGTGGGTGCCGCCCGCCACGTGCACGCGGAGCGTGCCGCCGACGGGCGGCACGCTGCCGCCGCCCGTCAGCCACGCGTGCAGCGACGAGGCGTACGCCGCCGGATCGGCGTCCGCATCCGGCCCCGCGGACAGGCGGAACAGGCCGTGCTCCCGGCTGCGCACGGTGCAGACGTCCGGGCCGCTGACGTACGCGGCGACCGAGCAGTGCGCGTGCCGCCGCAGCACCTCGGCCGTCCACACCTCCGGCCCGCCGAGACGCGGGTCGTCCGGGGCGCCGTCACCCACGATGACGTCGGCCGACTCCAGGGTGCCCGGGTCCCGGGTCTCCTCGTGCACGGCGAGGTGCGCGTCGCCGTGCGCGTCGCAGCCGAGTTCGGTGGACCGTTCGATCACGACGTCCGCGCCGTCGACACGTGTGAGGACGCGGAGGGGAGCGGTCCGACGTGGCGGGTCGTACGGGGGGAGGGGCAGCGGTTCCAGGAGGGCGGGGGCGGCCGGCTCCGGGAGGTCCATCAATGCGTAGAAGTGGCGGCGGAGCAGCGCTGCCGAGGAGCCGGGGGCCGAGGTGACGAACTCGGCCGGGTCGGCAGGGCTCACGGCGGATCTCGTCGGCTCGGCGGACCGATGGTGTCCGGCGAAGAGCTGTTCCACCTGTGGGCGCAACGGACCGTGCGGATCGATCCGCGGCGCGTCCCGGACGAACGCGGCGAGCGGCGTCTCGGGGTCGAGCCGCTGCTCGCCGGTGGCGGCCAGGGACACGGGGAGGCCCAGAGCCGCCGCGTAGTAGGAGACGGCACCGAAGTCGCCGATCACCGCGTCGGCCGCCAGCAGGGCCTGCCGCCAGGCGTGGGCGGGGTCGATCAGGGTCAGCCCGGCGCGGCGGGCCCGGTCCAGCCAGGCGCGGACCTGGCCGGGGCCGTGCCCGTACCAGATGTTCGGGTGCAGGACGGCGGCGATCCGGTAGTCGTCGGCGGGCAACTCGGCGGTGAGGCGGGGGAGGAGGGAGGGGAAGAGGTCGTCACGGTCACCGCCGCCGTTTCCGCTGCCGCTGCCGCTGCCGAAGAATCCCTCGGGGTTCCAGGTGGAGTTCAGGACGACGAGTCGCTGGCCTCGCCGTACGCCGAGGGCTCGGCGGAAGCGGTCGCGGTACGGGCGCGCCGCGAGCATGCGGTCGAAGCAGGGGTCGCCGGCCAGTACGGAGACGTCGACCGCCTCGGGGCACGCGCGCCACAGCCGCTCCAGCTGCTCCGGGTGCGACAGGACGAGCCCGTCCATGAACGGTTTGCCGTCCGCGAGAAGCCACTCCGCCGACAGACCGAACGTGGGCTCCCGGCTCCCGGCTCCCGGCTCCCGGCTCCCGGCTCCCGGCTCCCGGCTCCCGGCTCCCGGCTCCCGGCTCCCGGCTCCCGGCTCCCGGCTGGGGCAGTTTCTTAGTGTATCCCACTCCATGTGAGATAATCGTCAACTTGCCCTGAATAGAGGCGATTTGACCGCCGAAGCTGGCGGAGACGGCGAGATCCACCGGCGTCGCGAGCGCCTGCTCCCACGGCAGCACCGGAAGCCCCCACGCGGCGAAGAGCTCATCGATCCCGGCCTGAAAGGCGGAGGACCCCGTCGAGGTGACCAGGAGCTGTACGCGGAAGTCGTCGTGGAACAGGGGCAGCACGTCCAGCAGACGGCCCGCGGAGGTGACGTTGTGGACCACCAGCAGGACCCGGCGCTGGGCCGCGCGGCTGGTCCACCGTGCGGACCCGGCCCCGACGGGGACACGTATCGGCAGGGGTTCGGCCCGCACTGTTGCCCCTCCTGAGTCCGCTTGTGAGTCGGCTTGACGCCATCGACCGATCACCCTAACCGCACGCCGATGTCACGCACGCGTCACTCCCGCGCGAGGCGACCCTCAAGTGTGCCCCGGACACCCTTGCGCCGGACGCGGTCGGTGTAGTCGGCTGACCCGCATGGGGAAGAAGAGCATGGCTGCAATGACCGCCGCCCTCGTCGCGGGGTCCCTTCTGACGGGCGTACCGAACGCGGGTGCGCGAGCCGCCGGGCACGGCGCCGACGACGCGTCGCCGCCGACCGCCTTACCTCGGGTGGCGGGGGTCGACCTCGACACCGTGACGATCCCGGAACTGCAGGCGCGCATGGGCAAGGGTTCGCTGACCTCGGCGGCGCTGACCCGGGCGTATCTGCGACGGATCAAGGACATCGATCCCGCGATCCACGCGGTGCTGCGGACGAGCCCGGCGGCTCTGCGCGAGGCGGCCGCCAGCGACGCCCGGCACCGGCGCGGCAAGACCCTCGGTCCGCTGGACGGCATTCCCGTCCTGCTCAAGGACAACGTGGACACCCGTGACATGCCGACGACGGCGGGCTCGCTCGCCCTCGCGGGGAGCCCGCCGCGCACCGACGCCCCACTGGTGACCCGGCTGCGCGAGGCCGGTGCGGTGATCCTCGGCAAGACCAACCTGTCCGAGTGGGCCAACTTCCGCGCCACGAAGCCGACATCGGGCTGGTCGGCGGTGGGCGGGCAGACCAACAATCCCTACGTCCTGGACCGCAACCCCTGCGGTTCGTCCGCCGGTTCCGCCGCCGCGCTCGCCGCGTCCCTGTCGCAGGTGGCCATCGGCACCGAGACGGACGGCTCCATCGTGTGCCCGGCCGGGATGAACGGCGTCGTCGGCCACAAGCCCAGCCTCGGCCTGGTCAGCCAGTCGGGCGTGGTGCCGATCTCCGCCGAACAGGACACGGCCGGACCCATGGCCCGCAACGTCGTCGACACCGCGCTCACGCTCGCCGTGCTGAGCGGCGACAAGAGTGCGCGTGCCGATCTGATGGACGTGGCCGGCCTGGGTGACGTGACCGGAACGACCGCAGCGACCGGAACGGGCGGCTCGGGTGCGCAGGTTGCGCGGGGCGCCGGCGCGGCGGCGGGCCTCGGTGGCGATCTGCGGGGCAAGCGCATCGGCCTGTGGCGGCTGCCGTCCCTCGGCCCCGAGGTCGACGCGGTGATGACCCGTACGGCGAAGAAGCTGCGGGCGGCCGGGGCGACGGTCGTCGAGGTGACGCCCCCGTACCAGACGCGGCTCGCCGAGCTCGAATTCCCCGCGCTGCTCAGCGAGTTCCACCGCGACATCGACGCCTACCTCGGTTCGCGCAAGGGACCCAAGGACCTTGCCGGGCTGATCGAGTTCAACCGCACCCACGCGGAGGAGCGGACCTGCTTCGCGGGCCAGGAGCTCTTCGAGCAGGCACTCGCCGCCCCGTCGACCGATGACCCCAAGTACCGTGCGATGCGCGCCGAGTTGAAGGATCTGTCGCGCCGCTCCATCGACGAGACGATGGCGACCCACCACCTGGACGCCATCGCCGCGCCCACGAATCCCCCCGCGTGGACGACCGACTGCGCGCGTGGCGACAACGACGTCATCCCGTCCTCCACGCCGGCGGCGGTCGCCGGGTACCCGTCCCTCTCGGTCCCGGCGGGGACCGTGGGCGAACTGCCGGTCGGCCTGCTCATGATGGCGGGCGACCGCCACGACGCCCAGCTGCTGTCGCTCGGGGCGGCGGTGGAGCACCGCCTGAAGGCCTGGCGCGCGCCGCGCTATCTGCCGACGGTGGGGGAGGGCGCGAAGCGCTGACGCGAGGGGCCTGCTGAGGGCGCCCTCTCGTCCGAGGAGGGCGCCCTCGGCCCGAGGCTCCTGGAGCTCCCGGAGTCCGTGGTCGTACGCGGGAGGCGAGATGCGCCTCTCTTGGGCCTGTGCAAGGCGGGGCCTGAATCCGGTACCCGAGGGCCGCGTCACCCGTGCAGCTCGGTGTAATGCGCGCGCAGCAGATCGGCGCCCCAGTCGTGGCGGACGTGCCGCCACACCGAGTGGGCGTGGTTGCCGCCGTCCTGGGTGTTGTCGTACTCGATGAGGAAGTCCGGGGCCCGGACGCAGTAATAGTGGCGGTCGCCGGGTGCGCGACCGCCGGCCCAGGCGAAGGAGAGGGCGCCGAGACCGTGCGCGAGGGTGTCGGACCAGCACTCCGCTGCGTACGCGGCGGGCGCGCGGTCGAGGTACCGGCGCACCAGACGTTCGAGCAGCCGCTGCTGATGGGGCGTCATGTCGCCGTAGGAGAGACCGGTCGGCAGCAGGGCCGGATCGGCGAACGGGTCGTCGCGGGTCAGAATGTCGTCCGGAGGCGCGGCGGCGAAGACGGCTTCGGCCGCTCGTCCGGCGCTCAGGTCCGTGACCAGCTCCCGGGCCAAGTCCTCCTCCAGGCCCAGCAGTCGACGGCCGGCCTGCGGGCCCTGCTCGATACGGGCCGGTTCCGCACCGATGAAGTGCGGGGTCACACGGATGCCGACGGTCGTGACGAGCACGTGTACAGCGAGGTGGTGGCCGTTCATCCGCCAGCTCCAGGGGGCGTCGCCGTCCGGGTCGCCCAGCAGTCGCAGCCAGTAGCGGTCTCCGCCCGTGCCTCCCGCCGTCGCGCGACGGTGGCGCTCCACCTCGATGGCCCCACGGGCCAGTTCGGCCCCCGCCGCGCCGTGTGCCGCGCCCAGCAGCGCGTCGACGGCCTCGCGCTGCGGCTCGGAGAACCCCTCGGTCGAGAGGCCGGGCCGCGTCCCCGGCAGGTACGTCCAGGCGCGCAGCTCGGGCGCGTCGAGCCGAGCGGGCCCCGCGCGCAGCTCACGCACCTGCTCCGGATCGAGCACGGCCACCAGTGCACGAGCGGCGTCCCGCATCCCCACGGCGCTCCCTCGCCCCAGAAACGACCCCATCCGCAACTCCTCCCGCCGCCACCGCACCCGAGCGGTCGTCGACGCCCACGTCCACGCCGACGTTCCGCCACGTTCGTAGCCACCCACGATCCCCGAAACGAACCCCCGCGGCACGTCACCGCGTCGTACTTGGGCCCGTTTCGGGGGAGGGGGCAGCAGCGCGACGCCCGGCGTGCTGACCGACCCGGACGGCCGCGGTCCCGGGTCCGCGCGCCGCGTGGCGGTGCTGATGGCGGTGCGCCCTCCGGTCGGGCTGTACGGGGTGTACGGGCTGTACGGGATAGACGGGCTGTACGGGATAGACGGGGTATACGGGCCGTACCGGCTAACCGAGCGCGAGCATCGCCTCGGCGACCTCGCCGACCGCCGCGTCGGGGATCGTCGTGGCGGCCTCGTCGAGGACGAGCAGCCGGGCCCCGGGGATCTCGCGCGCGATCGCCTCGCCGTTGCCGACGGGGAAGAAACGGTTGCGGCGGCCGTGCACGACGAGCGTGGGGACCTCGATCTCCGGCAGACGCTCGCGCCAGCGGGGTGTGCAGTCGAGCCGGGAGAACACCATGCCCATATGGTTGGCCATCTGTACGGCGGGTGCCGTGCCGGGCGTACGGTCCCAGACGCGCTCGGCGGTGGCGCGCGCCGCGACCGGGTCGTCGCCGAGGACCTCCGCCCCGGCGGCGGTGAACTCCGCGACCGCCGCGCGGTCGGTCCAGTCGGGCATCGGCTCGGCGAACAGCCGGCTCATCGTCGCCTGGTCGTGGTCGGGGAGGTCGTCGTCGGGCGGGCCGGGGGCCACCGCGCGGGTGCCGATCAGGGTGAGCGCCGAGAACGCGTCCGGGTGGTCGAGCGCGGCCACCTGGGCGACCATCCCGCCGACGCCGATCCCCGCGAGGTGCGCGGGCGCCCCGTCGAGCGCGTCCGCGAGGGCCGCCGCGTCGGCAGCGAGGTCCCGCAGCGTATACGCGGGTGCCTCCGGATCCGTGGTCGTCGACTCCCCGCTGTCGCGCAGGTCGTAGCGGATCACGTGGCGCCCGCCGGCGGCGAGGCGCGCGCAGAGCGCGTCGGGCCAGGAAAGCATCGTGGTCCCGCCCACGAGCAGGACGAGCGGCGCGTCCTCGGCACCGAAGGACTCGATGCCCAGGGCGATGTCATTGGCTTTGATGATGCGCGTCATACCAGGACAGACCGGTTGCGCCGCCCGAACTCATCGCTCACGCATCCCTCTCTCGTCGTTGAGCCGACGCTCGCTCGTCACTCGCGTCGCCGCACCCTTCCGGGCGGGCGCGAGGAGAGTATTCCGCCGGGCACGGTCAAGATCCGCCGGGTCACGGGTCTGTCCCAGCGGACGGTGAGCGCGTACGAGCGGGGAGCGGGGCTCGGGACGCACGGGAACTGCGGCCTCGGGCCGGCTCGCGGTGTGCCCCGGCGTGGTGGGGCGTACCCGTGTTCGAGCGGGGTTTCCCTAGGGCGAGTGGAGGTCCAGCGGGGGTGCGGCCGAGGCGTGGCGGGGTTCGGGCGTGGGTCGGGGTTCCGGTGGCGGGGTCGGCGGTGGCGCTCGTCGGGCCGGCTCGTGCGTGTAACAGGAATGTCTTGGCGGGGAGCTGGGCGGAACGTCCCGCTGGGCCGGACCGCTCCTGCTGGTCAGTAACGCTCGCTCGTGCCGACCCGTACCGACTCGCACCGGCCCGACCGAGCGGCGGCGCCTCCCACCGAGACCCCCAAGACCCCCAAGACCCCCAAGACTGAGACTGAGGAAATCCGATGCGTGTTCGTAAGCTCACCACCTTCGCCGCCCTGGCCGTTGCCGCGAGCCTGTCTCTCACGGCCTGCAACGGTGATGACGTGACGGCGGACGGCGATGCCTCGTCCGCGAGCGCCGGGTCCTCCTCGGGCGGCGGTTCGGACCAGGGCGGCGGCCAGGACTCGGCGGGCAAGGGGTCGGGCGGGCAGGACTCCGCCGGGAAGGGATCCGGCGGGTCGGCCTCGTCGGGCGCGGGGAGCGGCTCCGGCTCGAACGCCAAGTCCGGCGCGTGCCACACCGATGACCTGAACATCACCGCGTCGGACACGACGATCGACGGTGACCACAAGGGCTCGGTCGCGGTGACGTTCGAGAACGGCGGCAAGGACTGCACGCTGGCCGCGTACGCGGGCATCGACCTGAAGACCAGCGAGGGGAACCTGTCCGCCAAGCGCACGGGCCAGCAGGCCCAGCCGATGACCCTCAGGAGCGGTAAGTCGGTGTCCTTCAACATCAGTTACCCGATGAACGACTCGGGCGGTTCCGGTGTCAAGATCACGGGACTTGTGGTGACCCCGCCCAACGAGACGAAATCGTTCTCCCTGGAGTGGCCGGGCGCCGCCACGCTGCCCGTCACGGAGGGCGGCGGCTCCGCGGTCGAGGTCGGCCCGATCGGCAGCGCGGGCCAGGGCGGGGCGAGCTGACCCGTACGCGTAGTCGACGCGTCGGCGCCTCGACGCGTCGGCGCCGCAGCGGCGTCCGGCGTACGACGGCGCGACCGGTCGAGCGCCGGCCCGGTGGTGATCGGACGGCCAGGTAGGCACGCTCGTTCCGCACGGGCGCAGGCCGACGTCCGCCCCACTCCCACTCCCGTCACTTCGCCCGATCGGCGGCGAGGAAGGGAGCCAGGCGCGCGAGCAGCGCGTCGGGGCGGTCCAGGGGAATGATGTGACCGCAGTCCTGGAGGTGATGAGCGACCAGGTCATCGGTGACGGGGCGGAGCTGGCGTTCCAGCCCGGTGCCGACGGGATGAGAGCCGACGGCCATGGTGGGCATGGTCAGCCGGGACGTCGCGACGGCGTCCTCGATCTGCCGCGTGCTGGTGGGCAGGGCCCGGTAGGAGGAGAACGCGCAGCGCAGGGCCTCACTGCCGGTGTAGGCGTGGACGAAGGCCGCACGAATGTCGTCAGGGATTCCTCGCCCGAGCGTCCCCGCATCCAGGAACCAGTCGATGTACGCGGCCTCGTTGCCGGCCAGGACGGTCTCGGCGAGACCGGGCACGGCGTGGAAGCCGAACCACCACGGGGCGCCGCCCGCGACGGCATTCTCCGCTCCGGGCAGCCGGCCGAGCAGCGCCTCCATCACGACGAGCCGCCGCACGCGGGCGGGTCGGCGCAGCGCGAGCAGGACGGCGGGGGCGGTTCCCGCGTCGATGCCGACCACCGCCGCCGATGGCTCGTCGAGGGCGTCGAGCAGCCCTTCGAGGTCGGCGGCGATGCTGCCGGCGTCGTACCCCTCGACGGCGCGTGTACTGGCGCCGACGCCGCGCAGGTCCGGGGCGATGAGCCGGTACTGCCCGGACAGCCGGCCCATGAGGCCGCTCCAGAGCCGCCAGGTGTGCGGGAAGCCGTGCAGCAGGAGAACGGCAGGCCCGTCCCCGGCGATCGCGACGCTGAGCTGGACGCCGTTCGTCGCGATGCGACGCAGGTGGGGTGCGGTGGTGGCGGGCACGACGGCTCCTCCGAGTGGTTACCATTGGTGACCACATGACGATAGGTAACCGTCGTACCGCTTCCTAGACGGCACTTTCAGGGAAGGTGGTGAGCTACAGGTGACCACCCGAGGAGCCGCACCCGCAGCCGCACCCGCAGCCGCAGCCAGAACGAAAACCAGAGCCACAGCCGAGGCCGCCCGTCGCGGCGAGAGCGGCGACCTGTTCGATCCCCTGTGCCCGACGCGGCAGTTGCTGGACCGCATCGGTACGAAATGGACGTCCATGGCCGTCAAGACGCTCGCCGACGCCGCACCGGACGAGGTGCGCTTCGCCGAGCTGAGACGCCGGATGCCCGGCGTCTCGCAGAAGATGCTGTCCGTGACGCTGCGCGCCCTGACCCGCGACGGGTTGGTGGCGCGCCGGGTCGAACCGACCGTGCCGCCACGGGTCTTCTACCGGCTCACCGAACTCGGGTCATCTCTGGAAGTCGCGCTCGCGGGACTGCGGACGTGGGCGGAGGAGCACATGGCCGAGATCGACCGCGCCAACGAAACCGCCGACCAGAAGGCCGGCGAGGTGTAGCCGCACCCCTTACCGGCCTCAGGCCCGCATGCCGCCGTCCACCCGCAGCACCGTGCCGGTCACGTAGGAGGAGCGGTCGCTGAGGAGCCAGGCGGCGGCCTGAGCGATCTCGTCGGGGTCGGCCGCACGGCGCAGGGGGGTCTGCGAGTTGAGCCGGTCGATGACGCCGGGAGAGTTCGCCTCCCAGGAACGGATCATCTCGGTCAGCGTGGTGCCGGGGGCGATCGCGTTGACCCGTATGCCTTCCGGCCCGTAGGTGACGGCGGCCGACTCGGTGAGGCTGTTGAGCGCCCGCTTCATCGCACCGTAGGCGGGCAACTGGGGGTTGCCCCTCAGGCTGCCGACGCTGGAGTTGTTGACGATGGCCCCCGTCCCGGCGGTGGCGCGGATGGCGGCGACCTCGGCGACCATGGTCAGCCAGGGGCCTCTGAGGTTCACGGCGTAGATGTGGTCGAAGTCGGCCTCGGTCACCTGGTCCATCGGGCCGGGAGGGATGCCCGTCGCGGCGTTGTTGAAGGCGGCGTCGAGTCGGCCGTACAGGTCCACCGTGCGGTCGACGGCGGCGCGCACGCTGTCCGCGTCGGCCAGATCGCACACCACGTAGTCCGCTGTGCCGCCCGCCTCCCTGACCTCCCCGGTCACCGCCTTCAACTCGCTCTCCGTGCGGGCGGCGAGCATCACCCGAGCGCCCTCCTTCGCGAACAACCGTGCCGCTGCGGCCCCGATGCCGCGTCCGGCACCGGTGATGAAGGCGACCTTGTCGGCCAGTAGTCCCTGTGTGGTCGGAGTGGTCGGAGTGGTCGGAGTGGTGGAGGTGTGGGTGGTCGTCGTGTTGTCCATGGGAGTGATTCTGATCCATGACGAATCCGTGGAGGGGGGTGCGTGGCGCACTCCGCGAGCGCCACGCAGCCCTTCCTCACGTACGCCGGCCGGATCCGCGAGAGCCGCGCGGGCCGTCGGCGTGACTGCCAGTGCATCAGCGGGAGGCGGCCGTTGTGATCCGCCCGACGTCGCCGCCCCAAGAGCCGAAGGGCTCGAAAAACTCTTGCCCTCCGTCCTCGGGCGATCTGCCAGGCGGATGTGGCATTCCACTTAGCGGATGCGGCGCGCCCAGAAACGACCGTTTGCAGACGTATTACCGTCGCAAGCGGCGGGTCGCCCCTCGCGGCCACGCTCCCGTGAAACCGCCGCTCCCGTGAAACCGCCGCTCCCGTAAAACCGCCGCTCCCGTAAAACCGACTCTGTGAGGCAGTACGACCATGAGCCTGAGCATCCGCAACCAGATCCCCGGCACCGTCGCATCCGTCACCACCGGCGAGGCCATGGCGACCGTCAAGGTCCGCCTCGCGGGCGGTCAGGAGATCACCGCCGCGATCACCACCGAATCCGTCAAGGACCTCGGCCTCGCCGAGGGCAACGAGGTCAAGGCCCTCGTGAAGTCCACCGAGGTGTCCCTGGCCACCGGCCCCGTCTCCGGTCTCTCCATCCGCAACCAGATCGCGGGCACCGTCACCGACATCGCCACCGGCGGCGCCATGGCCTCCGTAAAGGTCGACGTCGAGGGCGGCGCGCTCACCGCCGCCATCACCAAGGACGCGGTCGCCGACCTCGGCCTCGCGGCCGGCTCCTCCGTCGTCGCGCTGATCAAGTCCACGGAGATCTCCCTCGCGACTGCCTGATCGCCGCGCGTACGACGACACGTGCCTACGAGAGGCCCTCACACCGGTCGGTGTGAGGGCCTCTCGTACGTCGCCGCGGGGCACCTCGGTCACTCGCGACGGTCGACGGCGTCGCGCACATCACCCGCATCACCCGCCTCGCCCGTATCAAGGGCATCCCCCGCATCAAGGGCATCAAGAACCGCGTCACCGTTCGCCCTGGCCCACTCCGTCAGCGTGTGGATCGGCTCGATCAGCGTCGCCCCGAGCGGCGTGAGTTCGTACTCGACGCGCGGCGGCGCCTCGGCGTAGGCGTGGCGGCGGACCAGTCCGTGCGCTTCGAGCCGGCGAAGGGTCTGGGTGAGCACCTTGCGGGAGATGCCGCCGATCAGCACGGCCAACTCGCCGTGGCGTACGGGGCCTTCGCTTAGGCCGTAGAGCACGACCACGGTCCACTTGTCGGCGATCAACTCGACCGCCAGGCGCGCCGGACAGTCCGCGAGGAAGACGCCATCGGGACCGAAACCGCTCATGGTACCAAAGGTACCTGCCGGTTCCTGTCACCTCCCTAGCCTGGTTTTCCTGCCCCCCGCTTCCCCCCCCCGACATCAGGAGAGTCAGGTCATGCGTGTCATCACCCAGCAGACGCTCGGCGGCCCAGAGGTCCTCACCATCGTGGACGCGCCCGAGCCCCGTCCCCTCCCGACCGAGGTCCTCGTCCGCGTCAAGGCGATTGGGCTGAACCCGCTGGAGGCGCGCCTGCGGGCGGGCGAGTTCCCGCTGATCGGCCGGCCGCCGTTCGTCCTCGGCTGGGACATCAGCGGTGTGGTGGAGGAGGCGTCGCAGACGTGGCGGTTCAGGCCCGGCGACGAGGTGTTCGGGATGCCGTTGTTCCCAAGGGCGGCGGGCGGGTACGCCGAGGTCGTGTCGGCGCCCGCGCTGCACCTCGTACGCAAGCCGGCGTCGCTCTCGCACGCGGAGGCGGCGGCGCTGCCGATCGCCGGGCTGACGGCGTGGCAGGGTCTCGTCGATCTCGGTGGCGTGGGTGAGGGGGACCGCGTTCTGGTCCACGGGGGCGGTGGCGGGGTCGGTCACGTGGCCGTCCAGATCGCGAAGGCGTTCGGCGCGTACGTGATCGCGACCGTCGGCGCGGGCAAGCGGGGTTTCGTCGAGGGACTCGGCGCCGACGAGGTGATCGACTACACGGAGGCCGACTTCGCCGAGGCGGTCCGCGACGTCGACGTCGTGCTCGACACGATCGGCGGCGACACGGTCGAGCGGTCGCTCGAAGTGCTGCGCCCAGGAGGCCACTTGGTGACGGCGGTCGCCGAGGAGGACGCGGGGCTCATCGCCAAGTACGAGGCGGCGGGCCTGCGTTTCAGCGGCATCGCGGTCGACCCCGATCCGGTCGCCCTGCGGGGCCTGGTCGAACTGGTCGAGGCAGGCAGGCTCCGGATCCACGTGCATCGGACGTTCCCGTTCGACCGAGTGTCCGACGCCCACCGCCTCCTCGACACGGGCCACCTCCAGGGCAAGCTCGTCCTGACGGTGTGACGCCGCTACGGGGGGCGTACGGGCCCCGTAGCGTATGCGGCACCCGTGTCCGGCCTGCTCACGGGATGACCGGCCCCAACTCACCTGCGCCGCAGGGGAAATGGTCAGAGATCTGCAGCGAAGGATCCCTTGTAGCGGATTGGTTTGCCGGTGTGGGCGTCGAGCAGAACGCGGTCGCCGAGGGGGCGTTCCAGCAGGACCGTGACCTGCCGCATCTTTGCTTGGTGGGTGCAGATGCCGGTGTGCTCCCGGGAGGTGACGGAGGCCGACAGTACGACGCTGTCTCTTGCTTCCAGCACGTTCACCGCGGCGCCGCCCTCGCAGACACCATGAAGGGCGACGACGGTCACCGATCGCCCGCCTGCGGCGATCCGGACGAGTTGATTGACCGGGTAGCCGGGGAAGCGATCCATCCCCGGGCCAAGCCACCCGGCCGGTCTTCGGTGTCGTGTCGGTGTCGGGCAACGTGCTCCGCAGGGCCGAGCTCCGTTTCTGGTAAGCCTGTTCATCGCCCTTGCCGTGCAGGCCGCCGCGCGGCAGCTGGACCACCGCACCCATGGGGTAGTAGCCGGCACGCCACGCGGCGGCGGCGGTTGACCCGTTCCAGGCCGCGGCGACCTGCTGAGCGCGGCGCGCCAACACATCCGCGCCCCCGCTGTTGCCACCGCCCTCCTTCTGGCCGTCAGGGCCGGACACGGCCACCAGACCGACGGCGAGCAAGGGCACCAAAGTCAGCAGGCCGACGACACGTGACGCTCTGGTACACGTGCGACCTCCGGACGGGCAGCGGCGGGCAGGGTGTGGTGCCCTACTGACGCGGCTGCGCCCGGAGAGGTTCCACAACAAGTCCCCGCTCGCGGCGACACTCTGCCCCGGTGTCGGGGTCCAGGACGGGTTCTCAGTCCGTCGTGGCCGGCCCGCCGGCTTCCTCACGGCTGCCGGGGGAGACCGTGCACTCGATCTCGTCGTCCCGCACGTCGCAGGTGACGGTGTCGCCGGGGCCGATCCGGCCGTCGAGGAGCATGGTGGACAGCCGGTTGTCGAGCTCGGTCTGGATGGTGCGGCGCAAGGGCCTGGCCCCGAACTCCGGCTGGTATCCCTGCTGCGCGAGCCATTCCTTGGCCGCGTCGGTCACCTGGAGTGCGACCTGCTGGGCGTGGAGCCTGCGGCGACTGCGGTCAAGGAGCAGGTCGACGATGCGCACGAGGTCGTCGCGGGTGAGCGCGTGGAAGACGACCACCTCGTCGATGCGGTTGAGGAACTCGGGACGGAAGTGGCTGCGCAGCTCGCTCATCAGCTCGTCGCGGATCTCCTCGACGGCGCCCTGGTGGTTCAGGATGAGCTGGGAGGCCAGGTTGCTGGTCATGATGACGACCGTCTGGCGAAAGTCGACGGTACGGCCTTGCGCGTCGGTCAGCCGCCCGTCGTCGAGTACCTGGAGGAGCAGGTTGAAGACGTCCGGGTGCGCCTTCTCCACCTCGTCGAACAGCACCACGCTGTACGGCTTGCGGCGGACGGCCTCGGTGAGCTGGCCGGCTTCGTCGTAGCCGACGTACCCCGGGGGCGAACCGACGAGACGGGAGACCGTGTGGCGTTCCTGGAACTCGCTCATGTCGAAGCGGATCAGCCGGTCCTCCTGTCCGAAGAGGATCTCGGCGATGGCCTTGGCGAGTTCGGTCTTGCCGACGCCGGTGGGGCCGAGGAAGAGGAAGCTGCCGGTGGGCCGGTCGGGGTCGCCCATCCCCGCCCGGCCGCGCCGTACCGCCTGCGCCACCGCGGTGACCGCCTCGTCCTGGCCGATGACCCGCTCGTGCAGGGTCTCCTCGAGTCGGATCAGACGTTCGCGCTCGGTGGCCGTCAGCTGGGCGACGGGGATGCCGGTGCGCCGGGAGACGACGTCGGCGATGTCCTCCTCGGTGACCTCCGCGGCGGGTGCCCGGTCGCCGTCCAGGCCCGAAAGCCTGACGTCCGTCTCGTCGATCTGCCTCTTGAGCCCGGCGGCCCGCTCGTAGTCCTCGTTGTGGACAGCCTCGTCCTTCTCCCGGTTCAGCCGGATCAGTTCCTGCTGGATCTCGTCCGCCTCGGGGCTGTCGGCGCCGCCGCGCAGCGCCACACGGGCGCCCGCCTGGTCCATCAGGTCGATGGCCTTGTCGGGCAGGAAACGGTCGGTGATGTAGCGGTCGGAGAGGATCGCCGCGCTCTCCAGCGCCGCGTCGGTGAAGCGGACGCCGTGATGGGCCTCGTAGGAGTCGCGCAGACCCTGAAGGATCTCCACGGTCTCCTCCACCGTGGGTTCCGGCACGATGACCGGCTGGAACCGGCGTGCGAGTGCGGCGTCCTTCTCGATGTTCTTGCGGTACTCGTCCAAGGTCGTGGCGCCGACCAGACTGAGGTCGCCGCGCGCGAGAGCGGGTTTGAGGATGTTGCCCGCGTCCATGGCGCCCTCGCTGCCGCCTCCGGCGCCGACGACCGTGTGGAGTTCGTCGATGAACAGGATGACGCTCTCCTGTGCGTCGGTGACCTCGTCGATGACCTTCTTCAGACGCTCCTCGAACTCTCCGCGGTACTTCGAACCGGCCACCAGGCCCGACAGGTCCAACGCCACCACCCGCCGGTCGCGCAGGGTCTTGGGCACGTCGCCGGAGACGACGCGCTGCGCGAGGCCCTCCACGATGGCGGTCTTGCCGACTCCCGGGTCGCCCAGCAGCACCGGGTTGTTCTTCGATCGCCGGGAGAGGATCTCCACCGTCTGCTCGATTTCCTCCGCCCTGCCCACCACGGGGTCCAGCCGCCCTGCGCGGGCCTCGTCCGTGAGGTCGCGGCCGTACTCGTCCAGCGTGGGCGTGGCGGCGGACCCGCCCGCCGCTGGAGCGCCGGCCCCGCCATGGCCCGCGCGTCCGCGGCGGGTTCCCGCACCACCGTCCGGGCCCAGGACGCCGGCCGCGCCGGACGAGGGATCCTCCACGACCGCGGCCAGGATGTGCTCGGGCCCGATGTAGGACGCGCCGGCTTCCTGGGACTTGGCGTGGGCCCCGAGCAGGGCGCGTTTCGCCGCCGGGGTCAGCCGCGGTTCCCGCACCCTGCCACCGGTGGGCAGCGACTGCTCCACCTGGGCTGCCAGCGCGTCGGGGTCGCCGCCTGCTTGCGCGAGGAGTTGCCGACCGGGATCGACCTGGGTGGCGGCCCACAACAGGTGCACGGTGTCGAGATCGGCGCCGTCCTCGGCGGCCCGAGCGCCGGCCGTCGCCAGCAGCTCCTGTGAGGCGTCACTGAGCAGGCGCCCGATGGGCACACGCTGGACCGCCGGCGGGGAGGCCGCCGGGCTCGTGCCGAAGAAGCGGTTGAACAGGTCCGAGAAGGGGTCACCGGATCCGAAGGGCGAAGTCGTCACAGCGGTCGTCCGATCCTGAGTCATGCGGTCCGCGTGACGAGCCGGATGCCGCGTTCGTTGCGGAGAAGAAGGCAGCCCACGTACAGGGGTTCCTGCTGTCCGGCGGTGTCAGCGGCTGCCGGTGCGCGCGCCTTTCCCCACCCTGGAAGCCGGGCGATGTCTCCGCACGTCAGCCGCCGCACCGTTCGACCACTCGGGTGGCTCGCGGTGCTGCGCGGAGATGAGCCGGTGGGCATGGGCCGGGTCGTCGGAGACGGCGGCGCCCTCGTCGGCCGGTACGGCGGTTGGGCGGCGACGGCCCGGGCGCACCGTTAGGCAGTGTTTCCCGCGGGCGCAGTCCGGTCAGCGCACGTCATGATGAGCACCGCCGTGACCAGGCGGCGGCGACGCCAGGTCGATGGGGGCCAGGCAGGTGGGGAAAGCGTGTCACCGTGGACGGCGGCCACCGGTGGGGCATCCTGGCGGCACATGTGCTTCAGGAGCGGGCAGGAGTCGGGGCATGCGGGTGTCGTCTCCGGGAGTCACGGTCGTCGCTCTCCTGGCGGATCCGGACGCGCCGACGGAGGTCGCGCAGCGCATGGCCCGCGTTCTTCCGGCCCGGCTCGCCGACAGATCCGCCCCCGGGCGACGGTTCGATGTCGAGGTGGTGAGCGAGCCCTTCACCTCGGGCAGCGAGGACCCGCCCACGTTGATGCGCCGGATCGAAGACCGCGCAAGCGCGGAGAACTGGGACGTCGTCGTGGCACTCACCGACCTTCCCCTGCACGCCGACGGGCACACGCTGGTGGCGGATGTGCGGCACAGGCACGGTCTGGCACTGCTGTCGCTGCCCTCGCTAGGCGGTCTGCGGCTGCAGAAAAGAGCCCGGCAGGCCGTGGAAGAAGCCGTGCTCGGCCTGGTGAACCCGCAGGTCACCGCGGATGAGGACGGCCCGCTTCAGCAAGCGCTGCCGACGCCGTTCGCCGGACGCATCGTGCCTGTCCACCTGGGCCCGGGCGACGGCGCCGAGGCGGCCGATCTTCGTTACGTCGTCAGCGGCCGACGGGGCCGCCTACGGGTGCTTGCGGGTATGGTCCGCGCCAACCGGCCCTGGCGCCTGGTGCCGGGGCTGTCGAAGGCTCTGGCGGCCGCGCTGGCGACCGGGGCCGTCGCCACCGTGAACTCGACCGTCTGGAGTCTGGCCGAAGCCCTGAGCACGCCCCGTCTCGTGATTGCCACGATCGGATCTCTCGCGACCATGATCGGATGGCTGATCGTGGACGCGCAGCTGTGGCATCGCCCGTCGAAGAGCGCACCGGAGGCGAGACAGCGGGCGAGGCTCTACAACGCCTCGACGATCGTGACCGTCGGTATGGGAGTACTGGCCTGCTACGTCGGTCTGATGGTCATCAACATCGTGTGGGCGCTGTTCATCCTCAACGACCGCGTCTTCGCGTCCCTCACGCGATCCCCGCTGGACGGAGCGGATTATGTGACGCTGGCCTGGTTCGTTGCTTCGGTCGCCACCGTGGGCGGTGCGCTGGGGTCGGGCCTGGAGAGCGACGAGGCGATCCGCGCGGCCGCCTATTCCAAGCGCGAGCAGGAACGTCGTCGTATGCGGGAGGGCGACCACGGCGCATGACGAAAGTGCGGCCGCCGGGACGATCGATGGGAAACCGGGGCGCCTGTTCTCCCCAGACGCTCCCCAGGGGCTCCGCAGCGCTCTCGATTCCATTCGCTTGCATGAAGTCGATCAAGCATCTGGACTCCCCGCTACAGCCAGTCCCGCCGCTTGAAGATGAAGTACAGGCTCACGCACACCACCGCCATCAGCAGGATCGCGAACGGGTAGCCGAACGCCCAGTTCAGTTCCGGCATCGCGTCGAAGTTCATGCCGTAGATCGTTCCCACCAATGTGGGTGCGAAGAGAATGGCGGCCCACGAGGAGATCTTCTTGATCTCCTCGTTCTGCTCGAAGCCCGCCTCCGCCAGCGCTCGCATCTCCGCGTTCTGCTGCTGCGTCACCAGGGTCGCGTTCACCGTGAGGATGTCGGCCAGCGCCTGGCGGAAGCCGTCGACGCGTTCGCTGGTGTGGGTCACGTGGTCGGCCACGTCGCGCAGGTAGCGCTGGAGTTCCTCGTCCGTGCCGTACTTCGCGAAGCCCGCCATGAGGGCGTGCAGCATGCTGACCAGGGGGCGGGTGGCGCGCTGGAACTCGACCATTTCGCGGGAGAGTTCGTAGATGCGGCGGGACACCGCCGGGTCGCCGCTGAAGACCTCGGTCTCGATCTCGTCGATGTCGTTCTGGACGCCGGCGACGACCGGGGCGTAACCGTCGACCACCGCGTCCAGGATGGCGTACAGGACCGCCTCGGGGCCGAGTTTGAGGAGGTCGGGGGAGTCCTCCATGCGGTGGCGGACCGCTGTGAGGTCGGGGGCCGCGCCGTGCCGGACCGTGATGACGAAGTCCGGCCCCACGAAGACGTGCAGCTCGCCGAAGTCGACCTCCTCGGGCGCGTCGAGGTAGCGGGCGGCGCGCAGGACGACGAAGAGCGTTTCGCCGTAGCGCTCCAGTTTCGGGCGCTGGTGGGCCTCCATCGCGTCTTCCACGGCCAGCTCGTGGAGGTCGAACTCGGCGGCCAGGGAAAGGAGTTCCGCCTCCGTCGGGCGCGCCAGGCCGATCCACGCCATGCCGTCCGGCTGGTCGCGCAGCTCGCGGAAGGTGTCCGCCAGGGTGGCGGGGGTCGCCACCCGTACGCCGTCCCGGTACAGCGCCGCCTGGACGAGGGTGTCCCCGTTCGGGCGGGTGGCCCTGGCCTCGACTCTGTCGCCCTGGTTCCGGTTCTGGTGCCGGTCCCGGTTCTGGTCCCGGTCCCGGATCCGTTCCGTGGAGAGCGCCGCCGCCGTGGCCTTGGACCGCTTGGCGCCCCTTGCGGTCTTGGAGCCTTCGGAGGCTGACGCGCCGGACTTGGGCGTCGTCTGGGGGCGCGTCATGCGCAGCCACGAGTGCTTCCTCGCGGGCGGGTCGGGCTGAGTGGGCGGGTGCTCGGGCGGGGCGGACGGCTCAGGACTCACCGACGTCTCCAGGGCCGGCGACTTCTCCGGATCTGAGTGCGTCTCCGGGGCCGGCGACTTCCCCGGATCCGAGCGCGTCTCCGGATCCGCTGGCGTCCCCCGCCCCGTCGGTGTCTCCCGCCCCGTCGGCGTCGTAGGACGGGCTCGGCGCTCCGCCATCCTGGCCGCCTCCTCTGTCGAACGCTTGTCCCGTCGACCAGGGTGCGGTCGCGGAATGGCCACGTCGTGGCTCCGGAGGCAGGATATGCGGCCCGGCAGCCCCGGCCGGACGCATCGCGGACCGTACGTGTCCGTGAGTCCCGCTAGCGTGCCCCCATGACCAAGTCGACGCGGCGGACCCGGACCACGGCCGGCGCCGCCCCTCTGCTCGGCGCCCGTGCCCTCAACCGGGCCACGCTCGACCGCCAGCTCCTCCTGCGCCGGTCCCGTGAGCTGTCCGTCGAGGACGCCGTCGCCCACCTCGTCGGGCTCCAGGCGCAGAACGTCAAACCGCCGTACTACGCCCTCGCCGCCCGGCTCGCCGACTTCGACCCCGCCGAACTCTCCGACCTCCTGGAGTCGCGCCGGCTGGTCCGCATCGTCACGCTCCGCTCGCCCGTACACTGCGACCGCTCGTACAGGACGCACGCGAACGCGAACTCTCCGCCTTTCGGAAGGGGTTGGGCGGCGTCGACCTGACGGAACTCGCCGAGGTCGCCCGCGAGGCCGTCGATGCCGAACCCCGCACCATGAAGCAACTCCGCGAACTTCTGCACGTCCGATGGCCGGATGCCGACCCGCGGTCCCTCGCCGTGGCCGCTCGCTGTACGTTGCCGCTCGTCCAGGTCACTCCGCGCGGACTCTGGCGGCGCAGCGGACAGGTCGCCCTCACCACCCTCGAGCGGTGGCTCGGAGAGCAGGGGCCCGGTGCGCGGCCGTCCGGAGACCGGGCGCGTGACCTCGGCGACCTCACCGAAACCGAGACCGAGACCGACGCGCAACGCGACTCCGCCGTCCTCCGCTACCTCGCCGCCTTCGGGCCCGCCTCCGTCAAGGACATGCAGACCTGGGCCCGGCTCACCCGGATGCGGGACGTCTTCGAGCGGCTCCGGCCCGGGCTGCGCACCTTCCGTGACGAGAACGGCGTCGAGCTCTTCGACCTGCCCGACGCGCCCCGCCCCGACGCCGACACCCCGGCCCCGGCCCGCTTCCTGCCCGAGTACGACAACCTCCTGCTCTCACACGCAGACCGGGCCCGCGTGGTGCCGGCCGAGTACAAGGGGCGTACGTGGGAGGGGAACCAGTCGCACTGCGTCTTCCTCCTCGACGGGTTCCTCGCCGGCGTGTGGCGGCTGCGGGAGGACACGAAGGCCGGGACCGCCGTCCTCACCATCGAGCCGTTCGGGAAGCCGAGCCGTGCGCAGCGGGACGAGTTGACGGGGGAGGCCGAGCGCATGGGGAGGTTCTTCTCTTCCCCGGCCTCTTCCCCGGCCTCTTCCCCGGCCTCTTCCTCTGTCTCCTTCTCGTACGACATCCGCTTCGGGAGCGTCCGGGGTACGTGAGGGCGCTCAACTCGCCCACTGTACAGGTCCGTTCACCGCGTGACCCGCCCACCGCTCAACCCGTCCGCTCAGCCAGGAACGCCTCCCAGGTGCGGGTGCCCGACGCGGCGCCGACGGTGGCCAGGTTCTCCCCGCTCCGGTACGCCCGGCCGACCTTTCCGGGCATGCGGACCGGCATCAGCGGGCGTCGCTTGCCGGTCGACTTCAGGTAGCCGCGTACCAGCTCACCCAGCCCGTACACCTGCGGGCCCGACAGGTCGGCGACCAAGCCGGCCGGTTCGCCCAGCGTCAGCTCCACGAGGCGGGCGGCGACGTCGCGGGCGTCCACCGGCTGCCAGCGCATTCCGCCCGGAGCCGGTACGACGGGCAGCTTCCCCATCTTCTCCGCCACCGTCAGGGCGAGGTCGTGGAACTGGGCCGCCCGCAGCGTCGTCCAGGGGATCCCCGACTCGGCGACGGCCTGCTCGGCGCCCAGCTTCGCGCGGAAGTACGCCAGCGGGATCCGGTCCGCGCCGATCACCGAGATGTAGACCAGGTGCCGCACCCCGGCCGCGCGTGCGGCGCGCACCAGGTTCGCGGTGGCCTCGTCGTCGCCCTTGGGGCCGCCCGCGAGGTGCAGCACGGTTTCGATGCCCTGCAGCGCGTCGTCCAGGCCGTCGCCCCGGAGCAGGTCGCAGCTCCGGTACTCGATGCCGGGCGCGGGCTCGCGGCTGTTCCTGGTGAGGATGCGGACCGTGCGGCCTGCCTCGCGCAGCAGCGGTACGACGTGGCTGCCGAGTGTGCCCGTGCCTCCGGTGACGAGGATGGGGGCGGGGGTGGGGGTGGAGCCGGTGGCGGGGGTGGGGTTGATGTTGGTCATCGTTGTCTCCCGGGCAGAGGTGGACCTTTTGGGCCGTGGCCGTCCTTGTGGACGCACTGCCATGACGGATGGCGCGACGAGAGTGTGACCGGTGAGCGGGAAAACTTTTTTCGTGAGAAGTCTTCGGCGACCTGTCACGTCTTTCCGGCGGGATCCGTCAGGGAGGTGAGAGCAACAGCAATCCCCACCCTGAGGAGTTGTCGACCATGGAAACGCGTGCGATCACCGAAGAGGTCCCCCTGGTTCCGCGCATGTCCGAGGACCCTGGAGAGCTCGTGCCCGAACTGGCGGACGTGTCGGCGGCGCTGTTCAAGCTCGTGGGCAACGGCTCCGTTCCGCGGGCCACGATCAGTCTGGTCCAGTTGCGGGCGGGCCAGCTCGTGGGGAGCACGTACCTGACCGTGCTGCACACCGGATTCCTGCGGAAGGCCGGAGAGTCGGAGGAGCGGATCACGTCGGTGGCGTCCTGGTGGGACTCGCCGTACTTCACCGCTGCCGAACGCGCCGCGCTCGCGCTCGTGGAGGCGGTGCACCAGCCGTCCGCGGGGGGTGAACGGGTGTCCGACGCGTTGTACGCGCAGGCGGCCGAGCACTATGACGCCAAGGCGCTCGCCACCCTGATGTTCGCGATCGGGCAGGTCAACTTCTTCATCGCCGTCGCCCTCATCGCCAAGCCGATCCCCGGCCGCTCCTTCGGCGAACCCTGGAAGTAGCGGCCACCAGGTGGCCTCGGGAGCGCCATACGGAGTGGGCCCGCCGGAAGACCCTAAGGGAGCAGGCCCGCACTGCGGGCCGCCACCACCGCCTCCAGTCGGGTGTGGGCGCCCAACTTCCGCATCGCCGAGCGCAGATACCCCTTCACGGTCTCCGGGCGGAGCCCCAGCCGGTCGGCCGCCGTCGCGTTCGTCACGCCGGCGGCCACGCAGGACAGGACGTCCAGCTCGCGCGGGGCGAGGGCGAGGGCGCGGGCGCTAACGACGGGGGCGCGGTCGCGGCCCGGCACGGTCGCCGCCGACTCCAGGAGGCCGCACACGGAGAGGACTTCGGCCCGTAGGGCGGGGTCGGTGAGGCGAGGGGCGAGGGCGCGGAGTACGCCATGCGCGGCACGTACCTGCTCCCACGCCTCGGGCCCGGGCTCGGGCACGTCCTGCGGCTCGCTCCCTTCACCTCCTGCCCCGATTCCGTGCCCCGCGCCGGAAGCCGACCCTGCCCCGCTTCCCGGCCCTCCGCCGGGCATCGGCCCTCCGCCGGGCATCGGCCCTCCGCCGGGCATCGGCCCTCCGCCGGGCATCGGCCCTCCGCCGGGCACCGGCCCTGTGCCACAAGCCGGACCCGGACCACGCCCGGCCCCGGCCCCCGCCCCACGCCCCGCCCCGGCCTGCGCCGCCGTCTCCCGGGCCGCCGCCACGAGGGACCGCACCTCGTCACGTACGACAAGCGCCTGTTCCACGTCCCGGGCCGCGGCGACCGCCGCCGACAAGGCCCGGTCGCCGAGTGGCCGGGCCGCGCGCAGCGCGCCGTACAGGACCCCGCGCACCTGGCGGCGCACCACGACCGGCACCGCCAGCACCGAGCGCAGGCCCTCGGCGGCGACGGCGGCGTCGTACTCGTGGCTGATGTGCCGCGACGCGGGGTAGTCGATGACCGCGCACGGCCGGGACAGGGCGACCGCCTTGCCGCCGAGGCCGTTGCCGGACGAGACGGCGAGGCCCCGCAGGGCACGCGTGTCGGTGCCGCTCAGCTCGCCGATCCGCATCTGGCGCGCGTTGTCGACGAGGCCGCCGAACGCCACCGGGAGCCCCGTGGCGCGGCGCAGCCGCAGCAGCGCGGTCCGCATCTCCGCCGCCTCGCCGCCGTCAGCCGCCACGCGTTCGCCCTCCACCCCGCGACACCCCCGTCCGGGGGTAGTGAGATCCGCTCCCCGAATTACACGATGTTCCGTAGCGTCCGGCAATGAGTACGGCGGCCGGGAGACGGAAGCCGCGGAAGCAGCCAGGAGATGTGGAAGCAGCCCGGCGCCGGACCACGCGATCGGGTACGAGCAGGCATGAGCAAGCATGAGCGGGCATGAGCAGGAATCGAGTAGGGGTGCACATGACGATGACCGGGACGAGCGCCACGGAACAGTTCCGTACCGCACGGGACTTCCTCCTGCGGCATCGAGAGGACTACGCCGCCGCGTACGAGGGCTTCGCCTGGCCGCGGCCCGAGCGGTTCAACTGGGCGCTCGACTGGTTCGACGTCATCGCCGAGGGCAACGAGCGGACCGCGTTGCACATCGTGGAGGAGGACGGCAAGGAGGACCGCTTCTCCTTCGCGCGGCTCTCCGCCCGCTCGAACCAGGTCGCCAACTGGCTGCGCGGGCACGGCGTCCGGGCCGGTGACCGCATCGTCGTGATGCTCGGCAACCAGGTCGAGCTGTGGGAGATCGCGCTCGCCGCGATGAAGCTGCGCGCCGTCGTCATCCCGGCGACACCGCTGCTCGGCCCCGTCGACCTGCGCGACCGCATCGAGCGGGGCCGGGCCCGGCACGTGGTCGTACGTCCTGAGGACACAGCGAAGTTCGACGACGTGCCGGGCGCGTACACGCGCATCGTCGTCGGCGGGGGCGCCGTGGGCGGGGGTGCCGTGGGCGGGGACGCCGTCGGCGGTGGCGGCTGGCTCTCGTACGAAGCGGCCGACATGGCCCCCGAGCCCTTCGAACCCGACGGCGTCACGCTCGCCGACGACCCCCTGATGCTCTACTTCACGTCGGGCACGACCGCGCGCCCGAAGCTCGTGGAACACACCCATGTGTCGTACCCCGTCGGCCACTTGGCGACGATGTACTGGATCGGTCTGCGGCCCGGCGACGTCCATCTGAACATCTCCTCGCCCGGCTGGGCCAAGCACGCGTGGTCGAACCTGTTCGCCCCGTGGAACGCCGAGGCCACCGTCTTCATCCACAACTACTCCCGGTTCGACGCGGGGCGGCTGATGGCGGAGATGGACCGGGCGGGCGTGACGTCGTTCTGCGCGCCGCCCACCGTGTGGCGCATGCTGATCCAGGCGGACCTGACCCAGCTGCGCACCCCGCCGCGCGAGGTCGTCGCCGCCGGTGAGCCGCTCAACCCGGAGGTCATCGAGCAGGTGCGGCGCGACTGGAGGGTCACGATCCGCGACGGCTTCGGCCAGACCGAGACGGCCGTGCAGGTCGCCAACTCGCCCGGCCAGAAGCTGAAGCCGGGTTCCATGGGCCGCCCGACACCCGGCTTCGTCGTGGACCTCCTCGACCCGGTGACCGGCGAACCGGGCGCGACGGAGGGAGAGATCTGCCTCGACCTGAGCGCGAGCCCCGTCGGCCTCATGGCCGGCTACCACGGCGATCCGGAACGCACGGCGGAGGCGATGGCGGACGGCCACTACCGCACCGGCGACATCGGTTCGCGCGACGCGGACGGCTACATCACGTACGTCGGCCGCTCCGACGACGTCTTCAAGGCCTCCGACTACAAGATCTCCCCGTTCGAGCTGGAGAGCGCGCTCCTGGAGCACGAGGCGGTGGCAGAGGCCGCCGTCGTGCCCGCCCCCGACCCGGTACGGCTCGCGGTCCCCAAGGCGTACGTGGTCCTGGTGAAGGGCTGGTCACCCGGCGAGGAGACCGCCGAGGCGATCTTCGCGTACACCCGCTCGGTGCTGGCCCCCTACAAGCGGCTCCGCCGCATCGAGTTCGTGCCGGAACTGCCGAAGACCATCTCGGGCAAGATCCGCCGGGTGGACTTGCGCGAGCGAACGGCCGGGGGAGCGTCGGAGGGGGAGTGGACGGAGCGGGGGAGGGGCTGAGCCCTGCCGTCGTGACCCACCCGTTCGCGGGGCCCGCCGCGGTGCGGATACGCGGCGGGCCGCCCTGCTGTACGCCTCGGACGGCAGCCTTTGCCGTCTGGCTCCCTCACCCGTTCATCACCGATCGGGCTGAGGTGGCGCCATCGAATCTCTGAGGCTTGCTACGGCCAGTGCCTCAACGCCCTGCTGTACGGATTCCGAGGTACCGGCAACAACCTGACCGACGGTGGTGTGATCGGGCGATGAGGACGTCGTGCCAAGGTGCGAACTCGCGCGACTCGGCGACGCGCATCACGGTGCCGCAGCCGGCTGACTCACCCCACGCCCCCATGCCCCACTGCCCATCGAGCGCCGCACGGCCGTCGCCTACCGCGGCGGCGCCGGGAAGCATCCCGCCGTCGAGGCGGCGGTGGCGGCCCTGCGCTCGGCTGTCCCACCCGAACCCCGGGCCCGGGGTGGACGGACCGACGGGGGCGGAGGGGTGCGGGTGCCTGCGCCGTAAGGCGTATGCGGTCACCCGTACTGGCGCCCGACGCGTCCCCGGGTGACACTTCTGATTCATCGAGTGATCCATCGAGCTGTGTGCGGCGGCGGGCCGGTGGGCCTGGTGCCGCGAGGAGGACTACGCGTGAGCGAACTCTCGTACGCGCACGGCACCAGCGGCACCCCGCTGCTCGGCGACACCATCGGCCGGAACCTCGACCGGGCGGTCGCCGCCTGGCCCGATCGGGACGCCCTCGTGGACGTCGCGGCGGGTGCCCGCTGGACGTACGCCGAATTCGGGGCGGTCGTCGCGCAGTTGGCCCGGGGCTTTCTCGGGGCGGGGGTGGCCAAGGGGGACCGCGTCGGAATCTGGGCGGTCAACTGCGCCGAGTGGGTCCTCGTGCAGTACGCCACCGCGCGCATCGGCGCCATCATGGTGAACGTCAACCCGGCCTACCGCGCCCACGAGTTGGAGTTCGTCCTCCAGCAGGCGGGCATCTCCGTCCTGGTCGCCTCGCAGGCGCACAAGAGCAGCGACTACCGCGCGCTCGTCGACGAGGTCCGGCCCCGCTGCCCGGAGCTGCGCGCCGTCCACTACATCGGCGACGGCTCGTGGGACGACCTCCTGGACGCCGCCGCATCGGTTGGGCCGGACGAACTGGCCGCACGCGAGGCCGAGGTGAGCTGCGACGACCCCGTGAACATCCAGTACACCTCCGGCACCACCGGCTTCCCCAAGGGGGCCACGCTCTCCCACCACAACATCCTCAACAACGGGTCCTGGGTGGGCCGCACGGTCGGCTACACCGAGCAGGACCGGATCTGTCTGCCCGTGCCCTTCTACCACTGCTTCGGCATGGTGATGGGCAACCTCGCCGCCACCTCGCACGGCGCGTGCATCGTCATCCCCGCCCCGTCCTTCGACCCCGTCGCCACCCTGCACGCCGTCGAGCGTGAGCGCTGCACCTCGCTGTACGGCGTGCCGACGATGTTCATCGCGGAGCTGGGCCTCGCCGACTTCGCCACGTACGACCTGAGTTCGCTGCGCACCGGCATCATGGCGGGCTCGCCCTGTCCGGTCGAGGTGATGAAGCGAGTGGTCGCCGAGATGCACATGGCGGAGGTGTCCATCTGCTACGGCATGACCGAGACCTCGCCCGTCTCCACCCAGACGCGCCGCGACGACGACCTGGAGCGCCGCACCGGCACGGTCGGCCGGGTCCTTCCGCACATCGAGGTGAAGGTCGTCGACCCGGCGACCGGCGTCACCCTGCCCCGCGGCACCTCCGGCGAGCTGTGCACCCGCGGCTACAGCGTGATGCTCGGCTACTGGGACGAGCCCGAGCGGACCCGCGAGGTCATCGACGACGGGCGCTGGATGCACACCGGCGACCTCGCGGTCATGCGGGAGGACGGCTACGTACAGATCGTCGGCCGCATCAAGGACATGATCATCAAGGGTGGCGAGAACATCTACCCGCGGGAGATCGAGGAGTTCCTGTACGGCCACCCGAGGATCACCGACGTACAGGTGGTGGGCGTCCCCGACGAGCGGTACGGCGAGGTGCCGCTGGCCTGCGTGATCCTGCGGGACCCCGACGACGTACTGACGCTGGAGGAGCTCCAGGCCTACTGCAAGGGGCAGTTGGCGCACTACAAGATCCCCGCAGGGGTGCGGGTCCTGCGCTCCTTCCCGATGACGGTCTCGGGGAAGGTCCGCAAGATCGAGCTCAGGGAGCGGTACGGGGAGTGAGCGTGCCGACGTCCGGGAGGGCGCGGCGCATGCAGAGGCGGGGCCAGCGGTCGAGGCCCAGCTCCGCCTCGTGCGCGCGGATCCGCCGCAGGGCCGGGGTGAGTTCGGCCTCCGTGAGCGGGCGGAAGCCGATGCGCGCGTAGTACGGGGCGTTCCACGGCACGTCGGCGAAGGTGGTCAGGGTCAGCGCGGTCGCGCCCACCGTGCGGGCGTGGTCCGCCACGTGCTCGATCAGGGCGCGGCCGATGCCGCGTCGGGCGGCGCGCGGGTGGACGGAGACCTGCTCGATGTGGAACGCCGGGCCGGGGTCGTGCGGTTCGGCGACGGGTTCGGTGAGGAGTTCGCCGATGAGGTATGCGGCCGGGGTGGCGTCCGCGTCGGCCGGATCACCGGCGGCGACCCAGGCCTCGCCCGCGCTGCGGTACCGCTCCAACTCCTCGACCGTGAACGGCTCGTCGCCGGCGATCGCCGCCATGCCGAGGGCGCGGAACGGCTCGCCCGCGGCGCGCTCGATGTCCTGGAGCGCGGGCAGATCGGCGGCCGTGGCGGGACGGATGATGGGCATGGGCATGGGCGTGGGCGTGGACATGCGGCGAGTATGCCGTGGCCAAAACCGGTTGTGCGGCGAGGGGCCGACCGGCGATCGTGAGCCGGTCCTTCAGCTGGTTGGCGTGCCTGCCGGCCCGGCAGCCGATACCGTGAGGTGAGAGTGCACCAGCCGCACCAGTCCCAGGCGGGGGAGCCCGCGAGCCCCGGAGCCGAACAGGAGCGCGTGGCCGGCACATCGAGCGGCGCGGCGCGCCCACCCGGACTCGGTCGCGGCATGGTGCTGCTGCTCGCCGTCACCTGCGGCGTGGCCGTCGGGAACGTCTACTTCCCGCAGGCCGTCAGCCCGTTGGTGGCCGACGGCCTCGACGTGTCGGCCGACACGGCGGCGCTCGTCGTGACGGCCACCCAGTTCGGGTACGCGGGCGGCATCTTCCTGCTGGTGCCGCTCGGCGACCGCATCCCGCACCGGACGCTCATCGTCACCCTCCTCACGCTCACCGGGCTCGGCCTGCTCGGTGCGGGCGCCGCGCCGGGGCTCTCACCGCTGGTCGGGGCGAGTGTCCTCGTCGGCGTCACCACCGTGATCGCCCAGGTCATCGCGCCGATGGCCGCGGGCCTCGTCCCCGAGGAGCGGCGCGGCGCCGTCACCGGCACGCTGCTGAGCGGATCCATCGGCGGCATGCTGCTCTCCCGCGTCTTCGGCGGCGCCGTAGGGGAGTGGCTGGGCTGGCGGGCCCCGTATCTGCTGACGTCGGTCGTCACCCTGCTCATCGCCGGTGTCCTGGCCCGGGCCCTGCCGAGGTCGACCGCGCCGTCGCGGCAGCGCTACCCCGCGTTGCTCGCCGAGTCGCTGCGGCTGTTGCGCACCGAGCCGGACCTGCGCCGCTCCGGCTTCTACCAGGCGATGATCTTCGGTGCCTTCTCCGCCCTGTGGACCGGCGTCGCGCTGCTCCTGACCGGTCCCACGTACGGTCTCGGTGCCTCGGCGGTCGGTTTGCTCGCCCTCGTCAACGCCGGGACCATGATCTGTACGCCGGTGGCGGGGCGGCAGGTGGACCGCAGGGGCTCCGACGCGGTGAACCTCGTCTGCATGGTCGCCGTCCTCGCGGCCGCCGCGGTCCTCTTCTTCGGGGGCCTCGGCGGGGCGGCGGGGCTCGTGGCCCTCGCGGTGGGTTCGCTGCTGCTCGACGTGGCGATGCAGTCGGGCACGGTCGCCAACCAGGTACGGATCTTCGGCCTGAGCGACGAGGCGCGGGCCCGGCTGAACACGGCGTACATGACCTGCGCGTACCTGGGCGGCAGCGTCGGCTCCTGGCTGGCGGTCAGGGCGTACGGCGCGTACGGCTGGGCGGGGGTGTGCGGGCTCGTCGTCCTGCTGACCGGCCTCGCGCTCGCCCGGCACGTGACGTATCTGGTGCGGGTGGGGCGGCTGCGGGGTGCGGGGGCCGCGGGGTAGGGAGGCGCTCAGTAGCGGGGTACGGATGTACACGGGCCCGGGAGGTCCCGCCGGTACGCGGTCGTCCCCATGCGGCCGCGCGATTGAGGCCCCTCACGCCCCGGTGGCGACCAGCTCGTCCGCCGCGCTGTTGACCGGCTGGGGCGTGCCGGTGAGGTCGATGGTGAACAAGGGAACGCCCAGGGTGTCGGCGCGGGTACGGGCGCCCGCCGTATATCCGGCGAGGGAGAAGCAGGCACAGATCACCGGGGTGTCCCCGGCCTCGGTCATGGCGGTCAGCCACAGGCACTCGACGTCGCGCAGGTTCGTGGGCCGCAGCGTGGACTCGACCTGGGCCAGCAGGCCGCGCGCCGCGATCCGGGCGCCGGAGGGCGGTCGCCGGGCGGCGCTGCGGGTGTCCGGGTAGCCGAGCCACCGCAGATACAGCGCGGCCACCGTCACCGCGTCGCGCGCGTCGCGGATCGTCACGGGGCGGAAGGCGGGCCTCGGGCGCGGGGCCGTGCGGGGGAGTGAGACGTGGGCCGGCGGGTCGGGCGGGACGTCCTCGCGGGGGTCCTCCGGGCCAGGGCGGTTGCGGGGTTCCTCCCGGCCGGGACCGCCGAAGGACCGCTCCCCGCCGGGACCGCCATAGGACTGCTCCCCGCCGGGACCGCCATAGGACTGCTCCCCGCCGGGACCGCCATAGAGCTGCCCTTCACCGGAACCGTTCCCGGGGTGATCCCCAGGATTGCTCCCAGTCCCGCCCTCGGCCCTGCCCCCACTCCCGCCCCCGGTCCCGCCCCCGTGCCCCTGCCCGTCCCCCGAAATGACCGGAACGCGCAGTACGACCCCGCACACGCAGTCCAGCTCCGGCTGCGGCCAGTGCCCCGGGCGGCCGCAGGCCCTGCAGCGCACGGTGACCCACTCGTCGGCCCAGGCCCGGTCCCTTACCAGCTCCGGCGCGGCACCCCGGTCCACCGCCGGGGTCACGGGGGCCCCGCACGCGCAGGGGTAGGCCGGAGGAACGTACAGATGCTCGCGCCGGCAACCCGGACACCGTATCGGCGCGCCGCTGTCCGTCACCGTAACCACCGCCTGCCGTGAACCGCCCCGCCCCGCCCTGCCCCGCAATGCCGTGCCGTGCCGTACGGCCCGCCCTCGGGCCGTCGTCTCCTCCCATCCTCCACCCAAGGCATCCCCCGCGGCTGGAAGTTGGCACAACGGACGAACCGGGCTCCGGGACGGACGGCGCACGGGACGGTCCGCGAGAAAGAACCGGCCCTCTCTCCCGGCCCCTCTCTTGACGGTCTCCGGCACGCCCGCATACATTGCTTCCATATAGCAGAACTAAATTTCCACAATGCGGAAACAGAAGCTCACCGCGGGGCGCGACGGGAGCCGGATCCGCCAGCCGAATCCGGCAGCCGAAGAGCTGTCGTAGCTGTCGAAGCAGGAGAACCCCATGGCTCGTATGACCGCTGTCCGTGCGGCAGTTGAGATCCTCAAGCGCGAGGGCGTCGTCAACGCGTTCGGTGTGCCCGGCGCCGCGATCAACCCCTTCTACAAGGCGCTCAAGGAGAGCGGTGGCATCGACCACACGCTCGCCCGCCACGTCGAGGGCGCCTCGCACATGGCCGAGGGCTACACCCGGGCCAACCCGGGCAACATCGGTGTCTGCATCGGTACGTCGGGTCCGGCCGGCACCGACATGATCACCGGCCTGTACTCCGCGACCGGCGACTCCATCCCGATCCTCTGCATCACTGGCCAGGCGCCGACGCACCTCCTGCACAAGGAGGACTTCCAGGCGGTCGACATCGCGACCATCGCCAAGCCGGTCGCGAAGATGGCCGTCACCGTCCTGGAGGCCGCGCAGGTCCCCGGCGTCTTCCAGCAGGCCTTCCACCTGATGCGCTCCGGCCGTCCGGGGCCGGTCCTCATCGACCTGCCCATCGACGTCCAGCAGACCGAGATCGAGTTCGACCCGGAGACGTACGAGCCGCTGCCGGTCTACAAGCCGTCCGCGTCGCGCGCCCAGATCGAGAAGGCGATCCGCTTCCTGGTCGAGTCGGAGCGCCCGCTGATCGTCGCGGGCGGCGGCATCATCAACGCCGACGCCTCCGACCTGCTGGTCGAGTTCGCCGAGCTCACCAACACGCCGGTCGTGCCGACCCTGATGGGCTGGGGCACCATCCCCGACGACCACGACCTGAACGCCGGCATGGTGGGCCAGCAGACCGGCCACCGCTACGGCAACGCCACGTTCCTGGAGTCGGACTTCGTCCTCGGCATCGGCAACCGCTGGGCCAACCGTCACACCGGCTACGCGCTGGACGTGTACACCGAGGGCCGCAAGTTCGTGCACGTCGACATCGAGCCGACCCAGATCGGCAAGATCTTCGCGCCGGACTACGGCATCGCCTCGGACGCGAAGGTGGCCCTGGAGCTGTTCGTCGAGGTGGCGAAGGAGCTCAAGGCCGAGGGCAAGCTGCCCGACCGCTCGGAGTGGGTCGCCTCCCACCTGGAGCGCAAGGAGACGCTGCAGCGCCGCACGCACTTCGACGACATCCCCATGAAGCCGCAGCGCGTCTACGAGGAGATGAACAAGGCGTTCGGCAGGGACACGCGGTACGTCACGACCATCGGTCTCTCGCAGATCGCCGGCGCGCAGATGCTGCACGTCTACAAGCCGCGCAACTGGATCAACTGCGGCCAGGCGGGCCCGCTGGGCTGGACCATCCCGGCCGCGCTCGGCGCCGCGAAGGCGGACCCGGACGCGCAGGTCGTCGCGCTCTCGGGTGACTACGACTTCCAGTTCATGATCGAGGAGCTGGCGGTCGGCGCGCAGCACCGCATCCCCTACGTCCACGTCCTCGTGAACAACGCCTACCTGGGCCTGATCCGTCAGGCGCAGATCGGTCTGGACATCAACTTCCAGGTCAACCTGGAGTTTGAGAACCAGAACAGTCCTGAGCTGGGCGTCTACGGCGTCGACCACGTCAAGGTCGCCGAGGGCCTCGGCTGCAAGGCGATCCGCGTGACCGACCCGAACGAGCTGGCCACCGCCTTCGAGCAGGCCAAGAAGATGGCCCAGGAGTTCCAGGTGCCGGTCGTCGTCGAGGCGATCCTGGAGCGCATCACCAACATCTCGATGAGCCCGACCGCGGACATCAGCGCGGTGAAGGAGTTCGAGGAGATCGCGACGGAGCCGGGCCACGCGCCGACGGCGATCCGCCCGCTGAAGGTCTGACCGACCGCTCCTCCGAAGCCGGGGCGGCCCACCCGTGGGGGGTGGGCCGCCCCTTTGGTGTATCAGGGGCGTTGTCAGCGCTGGGCGGCACACTGGCGGGCATGCAACCAAGAGCTGACGCGACGCTGGAGAAGCAGGTGCAGATCGCCGCGGAGGCGGCAGCGGACGCGGGGACGGGCGAGTGCCTGGCGGCCGTGGCGGGGCACCTGCGCTCGGACCCGAGGGGGAACATCCGGGGCGGCAAGAAGCTCCTCGGGCTGTTGGAGGAGGCCCGGAGCAAGGCGGCCGCGGCCGGGGAGTGGCAGGTCGTACGCCTCGTGCAGGGCGCCCTGGACTATGCCGAAGGGCGCATTCTCAAGCCGGAGCTGGACGACCGTCTGCGGCTGTTCCGGGACGGCGAGCGCCGCTCAGGCATCGGGGGCATCGGGGGTGTCGTCGCGGCGGGTTACGCCCACGCGGCGGACGCCTGCGAGAGCTACCTCGCCACGCATCCCGAGGCGTCGGCGCGGGAGTTGTCGGACCGGCTGCGGGGCCTGGAGCGGGACGCCCGATTCCTGGAGGCACCGGTAGACCGCCCGGGGCGCTACGTCGTCCCGCGCGGCAGCGGGGAGCTGGCGCTCTGGCTGGAGCGCATCCTGCGCGACGGCCGCATCGACATCGAGGACCCTGCCGAGGCGGCCCGGCGGATCACCACCTCACCGGAGGCGCTGGCGCTGCTCGCCGCCGATGACGAGGGGCAACTCGTGCTGCAAGCCGCCGAGTTGCGGCGTCGCTCGGCCGGCCTGGAGGAGCTGCGACACGTCGTCGAGGACCCCGGCGCATCCGAGCACGACCTGCAACGGGCTCTGCAAGGCCAGCCCTGGATCTTCGGCGGCCGTTATGTCGGCGAGGCCGCTCAACGGCGGCTCGTGCCCGGTGACGAGGTGGACATCGCCTTGACACGTGGCGACGGCGCCCTGCACATCGTCGAGCTCAAGCGCGCCATGAGCCTCGAAGGGCCGCTGGTCAAGAGGCATCGCAACGCCTGGGTGCCCACCGCCAGGGTGCATGACGCCGTGGGGCAGGCCGTCAACTACCTGACCGGCCTGGACGAGTACCGCGGCAGCATCCGTGAGGAGTTCGGCATCGAGGTGCGCAGGGCCAGTGCGCTGGTCCTGATCGGGCACCCTGCGCTGCAGCCCGACGTGCCCGAGCAGGAGCTCAACGACGCTCTGCGGACGTTCAACTCACACACCGTCCGCGTCGAGGTCCTCACCTACAAGGAGCTCGTCGACAACGCCCACCGCTCCCTGGCCGGCCCCGCGCACGCGAAAGAGCGCCGGATACGGGACCGTCCGTACCCGGCGCTCCGGCCGTGAGGTTCTACGTGGTGACCGCCCGACCGCGCGCGACTGGCGGAACATGCATACGCGCTGCCGGACGGAGTCCATGGGGGCCTCCGGGGCGGGCGGAGGGATCGGTCGGGGCCGCGGCGGCCGGTTGCGATGGACCGAGGATTCCCCTCCCTCAGGTCGAGAGGGAAAAGCGTCGGACCTTGACCACCGCACTGGCTCGCAGAGCCGCCGCGGACCCGTGCCTGTCCGCGTCAGCGGACTGCCCGCGGTGCGCACGGGACCACCCCTCATCCGGGTCCGTGGCGGTGCGGGCTCAGCACCGGTGGGTCGACCTCCCGTCAACCCACCGGCACAGCCTGGGGGTTACTGCGCTCGCTCAGTCCTCGCGCAGGGCGCGGACCGCTTCCTCGACGCGCTTGCCGTAGTCGGCGTCGGCGGCGTGGAAGTGGGCGAGGTTCTTCTCGATGACGTCGTCGCGCGAGACCTGGGACAGGCCGCCGGCGATGTTCGCCACCAGACGGGACTTCTCCTCCTCCGACATCAGGCGGTACAGCTCGCCCGCCTGGAAGAAGTCGTCGTCCTTGGTGTGGGTCGCGGCCGCGTGCGTGCCGGTGTAGCCGGCGACGGCGAGCGGCGCCGACAGCGGCTGGCCGGTCTCGGCGGGGCCGTCGTACGAGTTGGGCTCGTAGTTCTTGCGGTCGCGGCCGTAGGCGTTGGACGCCATCAGACCGTCGCGGCCGTAGTTGTCGACCTTGGTCGCCTTGGGCGCGTTCACCGCGAGCTGGGTGTGGTTGACGCCCAGGCGGTAGCGGTGCGCGTCCGCGTAGGCGAACAGGCGGCCCTGGAGCATCTTGTCCGGCGAGGGACCGATGCCCGGCACGAAGTTGTTCGGGGAGAACGCGGCCTGCTCGACCTCGGCGAAGACGTTGTCGGGGTTGCGGTCGAGGACCAGGCGCCCGACGCGCTGCAGCGGGTAGTCCGCGTGCGGCCACACCTTGGTGAGGTCGAACGGGTTGAAGCGGTAGTCCGCCGCCTCGGCCGCCGGCATGATCTGCACGTGCAGCGTCCAGGACGGGTTCACGCCGCGCTCGATGGCCTGGAGCAGGTCCGTCTGGTGCGAGTTGGCGTCCTTGCCCGCGGTCTCGGCGGCCTGGTCGGCGGAGAGGCTGCGGACGCCCTGGTTCGTCTTGAAGTGGTACTTGACGAAGAAGGCCTCGCCCTTGGCGTTCGTCCACTGGTAGGTGTGCGAGCCGTAGCCGTTCATGTGACGGTACGAGGCGGGGATGCCGCGGTCGCCCATCAGCCAGGTCACCTGGTGCGTGGCCTCGGGGGCGTGCGCCCAGAAGTCCCAGACGTTGTCCGGCTCCTGCTTGCCCGTGAAGGGGTCGCGCTTCTGCGAGTGGATGAAGTCGGGGAACTTGATCGGGTCCTTGATGAAGAACACCGGGGTGTTGTTGCCGACGAGGTCGTAGTTGCCCTCTTCGGTGTAGAACTTCAGCGCGAAGCCGCGCGGGTCACGGACCGCGTCCGCGCCGCCGAGGCTGTCCGCGACGGTCGAGAAGCGCAGGAAGACCTCGGTGCGCTTGCCGATCTCGTTCAGGAAGTCGGCGTGGGTGAAGCCGGTGACGTCGTCGGTCACCTCGAAGTAGCCGTACGCGCCGGAGCCGCGGGCGTGCACGACGCGCTCCGGGATGCGCTCACGGTTGAAGCGGGCCAGCTTCTCCAGGAGGTGCTGGTCCTGGAGCAGGATCGGGCCACCGACGCCGGCGGTGGCGGAGTTCTGATTGTCGGCGACGGGGGCGCCGGACTCGGTCGTGAGCACACGCTTCGACATGGTGGCGAGGTTGACCTTCCGTACGGAACTGCTTCGACTGCAGACGGTGTTCGGGAGCGTATGGAGCCCTGAGCAGCTACGTCAACAGTTTGTTGAAGTTTTTGGGTGGGCCTTGGTGCGACGGGTGGAGCGGGTGGTGTTCCGGGCCGCGGCGACGCCTGGGCGCGACAGGACAGGTGTCAGCGCCGCCACGGCCCGGAAGATCAGGGGAGCTCGGAGTGGCTCAGAGCTCGGCGCCCGACAGGCGCTCGACGGAGCGCAGCAGGGCGGAGTGGTCCAGGCCGCCGTCACCCTGCGCGCGCAGCGAGGCGACGAGCTGGGCGACGACACCGCCGACCGGGAGGGCCGCACCGACGTTGCGGGCGGCGTCGGTGACGATGCCCATGTCCTTGTGGTGCAGGTCGATCCGGAAACCGGGCTTGAAGTCGCGGTTCAGGAAGTTGTCCTTCTTGCGGGTCAGCACGGTCGAGCCGGCCAGTCCGCCGTTCAGGACGTCGAGCGCGGCCTTCAGGTCCACGCCGGACTTCTCCAGGAAGACCACGGCCTCGGCGCACGCCTGGATGTTCACGGCGACGATGAGCTGGTTGGCGGCCTTGACGGTCTGGCCCGAGCCGTGCGGACCGCACAGCACGATGGTCTTGCCCAGCGCGTCCAGGAGCGGCTTGGCCTCGTCGAAGTCGGCCTGCTCACCGCCGACCATGATGGAGAGCACGGCCTCGATGGCACCGGCCTCGCCGCCCGAGACGGGGGCGTCCAGGACGCGCAGGCCCTTCTCCTTGGCGGCCTTGGCCAGGTCCACCGAGGTCTGCGGGGTGATCGACGACATGTCGACGATCAGCGCGCCGGACTTCGCGTTCTCCAGGATGCCGTCGGGACCGTACGCGATGGCCTCGACCTGCGGGGAGGCGGGCACCATCGTCACGACGACGTCGGCGTCCTTGACGGCCTCGGCGATGGACTTCGCCGCGGTGCCGCCGGCCGCGGCCAGGCGGTCCAGCTTGTCCTGCTCGAGGGTGAAGCCGGTGACGGAGTAACCCGCCTTGATCAGGTTCTCGGACATGGGGGAGCCCATGATGCCGAGGCCGATCCACGCGATCTTGGGAAGGTTGCTCATGAGGGTGCCTCTCTAACTGCTTTCGTACGACGGTGAGTTCGCGCTCAGCGCGCGGCGCGGGCCTCGGCGGGCAGCCAGTCGAAGGCCTCGGCGCTCGGGCGGTCGCCCGCCTTGTACTCCAGGCCGACCCAGCCCTCGTAGCCCGCCTTCGCGAGCTGGTCGAGCAGGCCCTCCAGGGGGAGCGAGCCGGTGCCGGGGGCGCCGCGGCCGGGGTTGTCCGCGATCTGCACGTGGCCGGTCCTGTCGGCGTAGGTCTCGATGACCGACGGCAGGTCCTCGCCGTTCATGGACAGGTGGTACAGGTCCATGAGGAACTTGGCGTTGCCGAGGCCGGTGGCCGCGTTCACCTGGTCGACGACCTCGATCGCCTTCGGCGCGCTCACGATCGGGCAGCGCGGCGACTCGGGCTTGTTGAGGGCCTCGATCAGCAGGATCGCGCCGACCCGGTCGGCCTGGCGGGCGGCGAGCACCAGGTTCTCCAGGGCGAGTTCGTCCTGGGCGGCCGGGTCCACGCCCTCCACGCGGTTGCCGTACAGCGCGTTGAGCGCCGTGCAGCCGAGCGACTGCGCGAAGTCCGCCGCCACCTTGAGGTTGGCGCGGAACTTCTCGCTCTCCTCGCCGGGGATCGACAGGGCGCCGCGGTCGGGGCCGGGCAGCTGCCCGGCGTAGAAGTTCAGACCCACCAGACGCACGCCCGCGTCCTCGATCGCCTTCTTCAGGGCGTCGAGCTCGGACTGCTCGGGGGTGGGGGCGTCGACCCAGGGCCACCACAGCTCGACCGCGCTGAAGCCGGCCTTCGCGGCGGCCGCGGGGCGCTCCAGGAGCGGGAGCTCGGTGAAGAGGATCGACAGGTTCACATTGAAGCGCTGGTCGGAGTATCCCATGGGGCTTCCGCGCTCCTTCCGTATTGCGGAAGTTCATTTCTGCTTGATGGAAGACTGCCTCTGGTCTGCGGAAGCTGTCAAGAGGGGGCTGCCGAAAATTCGACCGGCGGCATTAGGTTGTGGACGTGCGATTGAGAGTGGAGTTCACGACCGAACCCTTCGATCTCGACGAGGCCCCCGCGCATGCGCTGGTGGCCCGTGAGGTCATCCAGGGGGCCCCGCTGGACGCCGTGGACGTAGGTCCGTTCGGCAATACGGCCGAGGGGGACGTCGACGCGGTGCTGACCGCCGTCGACGCGATGCTGCGCCGGTCCCTGGGCGCGGGCGCCACCCGTGTCTCGCTCCAGGTCAACGTGATCGGCGAGCCGGGCGGCCCGGCGGACCCGGGGGAGGCGGATAAGTGACCGGTTTCGGGGACGACCCCTTCGTCACCGCGGTGAAGCCGCTGGTGGACGCCATGGGCGGCGAGATGATGCCGCCCGAGCAGGCGGGGGCCGACGACGTGGTCCTCGCCTGGGAGGGCGAGGACGTGGTGGCCGTGCGGCTGCCCCAGCTCGCCGACTCGCTGGACCACATCCTGCTGGCCCTGGAGCGCAAGCAGGGCCGGCCCCTCTCCGAGCTGGACCGCAAGGCCAAACAGGAGGTCGTGCGCATACTGGAGGCGCGCGGCGCCTTCTCCGTCCGGCACGGCGTGGAAACGGTCGCGGGGGCGCTCGGCGTCAGCCGCTTCACCGTCTACAACTACCTGAACAGGGAGAATGCCGCGAAGGGGGAGTAAATCCGCCCGCGGGGCCCCCGCGCACCCCGGCCCTCTCGTCACTCTGAGCGGCCGAGCCGTCACCCTTTTCACCGGGTGACGGCTTCTTTGTTCAAGTTATTTCAACAAACTGTTGACGCGGTGTTGTTGAAGGTCTTAGCTGTTCCGCAGCCCGTCCAGCACAAGGCCACGGAGGCTCCCGTGACTTCGAGTAAGACGCCGGGTCTCACCCGGTTCAACGCCTTGGAGGATGCCGCGGCCACCGCCGCGCTCCACGAGGCCTGCGCCTCTTCGGCCTGGGGAAGCAAGCTGCTCGCCCAGCGCCCCTACGCCACCGCCGACGACCTCTTCGCCGCGAGCGACGCCGCCATGGCCGAGCTCACCGCCGAGGACCTGGCCGAGGCGATGGCGGGGCACCCGCCGATCGGGCGCCCGAAGCCCGGGGACCCGACCTCGTCCCGCGAACAGCGGGGCATGGCCGGCGCCTCCGAGGAACTGAAGACCGAGATGCTCGAACTGAACCTGGCCTACCAGGACAAGTTCGGACACGTCTTCCTGATCTGCGCCACCGGTCGCACCGGCGAGCAGATGCGGGACGCGGTCAAGGAACGGATCGGCAACTCGCCCGAGCAGGAGCGGGAAATCGTCCGCACCGAACTGGGCAAGATCAACCGCATCCGCCTGACCCGCCTCCTGGAGGAGGAAGTCGCATGAGCACGGAAACGACCGCATCGGTGTCCACGCACATCCTGGACACCAGCATCGGACGCCCCGCCGAGGGCGTCGCCATCTCCCTCTCGGCCCGCAGCGGCGCCGGCGAGGAGTGGAAGGCGCTCGGCGGCAGCGCGACCGACGCGGACGGGCGCTGCAAGGACCTGCCGGCCCTGCCGGAGGGGACCTCGCACGTACGGCTCGACTTCGAGACCGAGCCGTACTTCCTGGCCAGGACGAACACGCAGAACAAGCAAGCCGAGGCGCAGCAGGACGCCCCCGCGAATCGGGACAGCGGTGCGACCGGAGCGTTCTTCCCGGAGGTGGCGATCACGTTCGCCGTCACGCCGGGCGAGCACTACCACGTACCGCTGCTGCTCAACCCGTTCGGCTACTCCGTTTACCGAGGGAGCTAGCAGACATGCCCACCATTCTGGGACAGAACCAGTACGGCAAGGCTGAGAACCGGGTCGTAAAGATCACGCGGGACGGCGACACCCATCACATCAAGGACCTGAACGTCTCCGTCGCCCTCTCCGGCGACCTGGACGACGTCCACTACAACGGCTCGAACGCCAACTGCCTGCCGACGGACACGACGAAGAACACCTGCTTCGCGTTCGCCAAGGAATACGGCATCGAGTCCGCCGAGCAGTACGGCATCCACCTCGCCCGGCACTTCGTGGACAGCCAGCCCTCGATCCACCGCGCGCGGATCCGGATCGAGGAGTACTCCTGGGAGCGCATCGGCGGCTCCGACAGCAACTCCAAGTTCATAGGCGCCGACGAGGTCAAGCACTCCTTCGTCCGCAAGGGCCAGGAGACGCGGCTCGCCCAGATCACCTACGACGGCGAGAACTTCGAGGTCCTCTCGGGTCTGAAGGACCTGACCGTGATGAACTCCACGAACTCCGAGTTCTGGGGCTACATCAAGGACAAGTACACGACCCTCCAAGAGGACTACGACCGCATCCTCGCCACCTCCCTGTCCACCTGGTGGCGGCACAACTGGACCAACGACGAGCAGCGCATGCCCAGTTGGGAGCGCAGCTACGAGCAGGCGAAGAAGCACATTCTGCACGCCTTCGTGGAGACCTACTCGCTGTCGCTGCAGCAGACGCTCTACCAGATGGGTTCGCGGGTCATCAACAACCGCAGCGAGATCGACGAGATCCGCTTCTCCGCGCCCAACAAGCACCACTTCCGTCAGGACCTCTCGCCCTTCGGCCTCGACAACGCGGCCAAGGACGGGGCGGTCTACTACGCCGCCGACCGTCCCTACGGCCTCATCGAGGCCACGATTCTGCGGGACGGCGTCGAGCCGAAGATCCCGGTCGACATGACCAACCTCTGACGCGGGATGCGCGCCCCCGCCCCACCGCAGTGGTCGGGGGCGCGCCACACCGGAGGGAACATCCGCAATGGCACAGCCTGCAAAGGGGCCGGCAGCAGCCGAAGGCCCGTGTTCCACCCCATCGGACATGACCGACGGCGCGGCAACCGCCGACTGTCACCCGGTGGACGAGAAGCTCCACCCCTCGCGGCTCGTCCCCGCCGCGCTCCAGCACATCGCCGCCATGTACGCGGGTGTGGTCACCCCTCCGCTCATCATCGGCCAGGCCTGCGGCCTGGACACCGTGGCGCAGACCCGGCTCATCGCCGCCGGGCTGCTGATCGCCGGTCTCGCCACCATCCTGCAGACCCTCGGCGTCAAAGGCTTCGTCGGCAACCGTCTGCCGTTCGTGAACGCCGCCTCGTCGGCGGGCATCGCACCCATCCTCGCCATCGCCGAGACCAACGCCAAGGGCGACCAACTCCCCGCGATCTACGGCGCGGTGATGGTCGCGGGCGTCTTCTGCCTCGCCGTCGGGCCCTTCTTCGGCCGGCTGCTCCGCTTCTTCCCGCCGCTGGTCACCGGCGTCGTCATCACCCTCATCGGCGTCACGCTGATGCCCGTGCCCGTGAAGTGGGCGCAGGGCGGCGACGAGACCGACCCGGCCTTCGGCGACATGAAGTTCCTGGCGCTCGCCGCCTTCACGCTCGTCGTGATCCTGCTCTTCCAGCGCTTCGGCCGCGGCTTCCTCAAGCAAGTCGCCCTGCTGGCAGGCCTGTTCATCGGCACGCTCGCCGCGATCCCGTTCGGCATGGCGGACTTCACCTCGGTGCAGACGGCCCCGCTCGCTGCCCTGCCCACCCCGTTCGCCGCCGGCGCCCCCGTCTTCCAGCCCGCCGCGATCCTCTCGCTCTGCATCGTGATGCTGGTCCTGATGACCGAGTCCGCGGCCGGCATGCTCGCCCTCGGCGAGATCTGCGAGCGCAGGACCGACGGAAGGACCATCACCCGCGGCCTGCGCACCGACGGCATCGCCACCCTGGTCGGCCCCGTCTTCGGCGGCTTCCCGACCTCCGCCTTCGCGCAGAACGTCGGCGTCGTCTCGCTGACCCGGGTACGCAGCCGGTACGTCGTCGCCGTCGCCGGCGGCGCGCTCATCGTCCTCGGCGCCTTCCCGGTGCTCGGCGCGGTCGTCAACGTCGTGCCGATGCCGGTCCTCGGCGGCGCGGGCATCGTCCTCTTCGGCTCCATCGCGGTCAGCGGCATCCGTACGCTCTCCGAGGCGGGCCTGGACGACAGCTCCAACATCATCCTGGTGGCCGTGTCGCTCGGGGCGGGCATCATCCCGCTCGCCGCGCCCACCTTCTACGCGGAGTTCCCCGCCTGGGCCCAGACGGTGCTCGGCTCCGGCATCAGCGCCGGCGCACTCGTCGCGGTCTCGCTCAACCTGTTCTTCCACCATCTCGGCACCCGTGGCTCCAACGCCGCGGCACTCAAATCTTCCTAGGGTCATGCCGTGCCCACATCGCATCGCCACCAGTAGAGAAGGAAGCACCATGGCAGCATCGGCAACCCCCGACGGAACCGACGGCGCCGTAGAGCGCATCGTCATCGAGAACGCCGCGATCGCCACGGTCGACGCCCAGGACACCGAGTACGCCTCGGGGTACGTCGTCGTCGCCGGCAACAGGATCGAGTCGATCGGCGCCGGCCGGGCCCCCGAGGGCCTGGCGAACGTCGTCCGCCGCGTCGACGCCACCGGCCACCTGGTCACCCCCGGCCTGGTCAACACGCACCACCACTTCTACCAGTGGATCACCCGGGGCCTGGCCACCGACCACAACCTGTTCAACTGGCTGGTGGCGCTCTACCCGACGTGGGCGCGCATCGACGAGCAGATGACGTACGCGGCCGCACAGGGCTCCCTCGGCATGATGGCCCGCGGCGGCGTCACCACCGCCATGGACCACCACTACGTCTTCCCGCAGGGCTCCGGCGACCTCTCCGGCTCGATCATCCGCGCCGCCTCCGAGATGGGCGTCCGCTTCACCCTGGCCCGCGGCTCCATGGACCGCAGCGAGAAGGACGGCGGCCTGCCCCCGGACTTCGCCGTCGAGACCCTCGAAGGCGCGCTCGCCGCGACCGAGGAGACCGTCAAGAAGCACCACGACGCCTCCTTCGACGCGATGACGCAGGTCGCCGTCGCGCCGTGCTCGCCGTTCTCCGTCTCCACCGAACTCCTCAAGCAGGGCGCCGAGTTGGCCCGCCGCCTGGGCGTGCGTCTGCACACCCACGGCAGCGAGACGGTCGAGGAGGAGAAGTTCTGCCACGAGCTGTTCGGCATGGGCCCGACCGACTACTTCGAGTCCACCGGCTGGCTCGGTGAGGACGTGTGGATGGCGCACTGCGTCCACATGAACGACTCCGACATCGAGGCCTTCGCCCGTACGAAGACCGGTGTCGCGCACTGCCCGTCCTCCAACGCCCGCCTCGCCGCCGGCATCGCCCGGGTGCCCGACATGCTCAAGGCGGGTGTGCCGGTCGGCCTCGGCGTCGACGGCACCGCGTCCAACGAGTCCGGCGAGCTCCACACCGAACTGCGCAACGCGCTCCTGATCAACCGCCTCGGCGCCCACCGCGAAGCCGCCCTGAACGCCCGTCAGGCGCTGCGCCTCGGCACCTTCGGCGGCGCGCAGGTCCTCGGCCGCGCCACGCAGATCGGCTCCCTGGAGGCCGGCAAGCTCGCCGACCTGGTGCTCTGGAAGATCGACGGCATCGGCCACGCCTCCATCGCCGACCCGGTGACCGCCATCGTCTTCGGCGCGGCGGCCCCGGTCACCCTCTCCCTCGTCAACGGCAAGCCGGTCGTCGAGGACGGCCGTCTGCTGCACGCCGACGAGGACGCCATCGCCCGCTCCACCCGGGAGCAGGCCCAGCGTCTCGCGCGGATCGCCGCCGGGAGCTGAACCCGAGAACTCCGGTCGGGGGGGACGGCCCCCGACCGGACTTGAGCAGCCGAGCGGGCTGCTCAAGAGCCGCCCCGGAACGCGACCCAAAACTTCGCGTTCCTGGGGCGGTCCGTACTACCTGGGCGCATTCACCACCGGCCACGCCGGTACTTCGCGGTACCACCCCACAACTTCACATCGAGCAAGTCCTTGCACGACGCACCACCTCCCAGAAGCGAAAAGTGCCGGCGGCCCAGCCGGTACTGGAAAACAACCGGAGGAGCCACAGTGGCCACTCAGCCCAGGTTCACCAAGCAAGGCACCACCCCCGACCCACAGAACGACGAGGAATCCATACCTGAGACCGGGTCCGTGCACCCGGTCGACGAAAAACTCCCCGCCCTGAAGATGGCGACGACCGGCCTGCAGCACGTGGCCGCCATGTACGCGGGTGTCGTCGCCCCGCCGCTCATCGTGGGCGCCGCCGTCGGCCTCTCGCCCAAGGAGCTGACGTTCCTCACCGGCGCCTGTCTGTTCACCGCTGGCCTCGCGACCTTCCTGCAGACCCTCGGGTTCTGGAAGATCGGCGCCCGGCTGCCCTTCGTCAACGGCGTCACCTTCGCCGGTGTCGCGCCGATGCTCGCGGTCGTCGACTCGACCGACGACAAGAAGGACGCCCTGCCGCTCATCTTCGGCGCGGTGATCGTCGCGGGCGTGCTCGGCTTCATCGCCGCCCCGTTCTTCTCGAAGATGGTCCGCTTCTTCCCGCCGGTCGTGACCGGCACGGTCATCACCCTCATCGGCATCTCGCTGATGCCGGTCGCCTTCGGCTGGGCCCAGGGACCCGTCCCCGGCGCCGACGACTACGGCTCGATGAAGAACCTGGGGCTCGCCGGTCTCACCCTCGTCATCGTGCTGCTGCTGCGCCGCTTCACCACCGGCTTCGTGAAGCAGATCGCGGTCCTGCTCGGTCTCGTCATCGGCACGCTCATCGCGATCCCGTTCGACGCCACCGACTTCAGCCCGATCGGCGAGTCCGACGTCATCGGCTTCCCGACGCCCTTCCACTTCGGCGCCCCGCAGTTCGCGGCCGCCGCCATCGTCTCCCTCTGTGTCGTCATGGTCGTCTCGATGACGGAGTCCACTGCGGACATGCTCGCCCTCGGTGAGATCGTCGAGCGGCCCGCCGACGAGAAGACCATCGCCGCGGGGCTGCGCGCCGACACCCTCGGCTCGGCGCTCAGCCCGCTCTTCAACGGCTTCATGTGCAGCGCCTTCGCGCAGAACATCGGCCTGGTCGCGATGACGAAGATCCGCAGCCGCTTCGTGGTCGCGGCGGGCGGCGGCTTCCTGGTCCTGATGGGTCTGTGCCCGATGGCCGCGTCGCTCATCGCGGTTGTGCCGCGCCCCGTGCTCGGCGGCGCGGGCGTGGTGCTCTTCGGCTCGGTCGCCGCGAGCGGCATCCAGACGCTGGTCAGGGCCAACCTGGAGCGGGACAACAACGTCCTGATCGTGGCCGTGTCGCTGGCGGTCGGCCTGATCCCCATCGCGGCGCCGGAGTTCTACCACGCGTTCCCGGAGACCGCGAAGATCATCCTCGACTCGGGCATCTCGACGGGCTGCGTGGCCGCCGTGCTGCTGAACCTGGTCTTCAACCACATCGGCCGAGGCGGCGAGGACGACGAGGTCACGTCGCCGATGGAGCCGGGCAAGGAGATCGCCGAGACACGGGTGCCGGGCCAGGCCGTGGCGCACTGACGCACCGGCACGCCCGTACGTACGACGGCGGCCCCTCGCGCGGTCAGGTCCCGCGCGAGGGGCCGCTCTCTGCGTTCTCTCCGTGCGAGCGGCCCTCGCTCAGTTGCTGTCGATGTCCATCGCGTCGCCCTGCTGCCCCGCCCCGGCGCCGCCGGCCGGGATGACCTTCAGGACGTTGCCGTTCTTGTCGCACAGCTCCGCGCGCAGGATGTGACCGGCCGTCATGCCCCGCCAGAAGATGACCTCCTGCTGCTGGACGAAGGCCGTGGTGCCGAGGGTGTCCACCAGGTCGATGCCGCCGGGCGCGCTGATCACGTAGCGGTAGCCGCTGCCGTCCGGCTGACGCGCCCAGTCGGGCACGTATCCGCCGGGGGAGCGGGTGGTGCTGACGAAACCGGTCTTCTGCAGCAGCTTCTGGTAGTGCCGCAGGCTGGCCGGCAGCTTGTCGTTCCAGGCCTCGAACCCCTTGCCGAGGATCTGGTCGGGGGTGCGCTTGTCCCACCGGTACAGGAGCTCGTTGTCCTTGCGGTAGCGCAGCGGCGGGACGGCGCGGCCCTGCTTGCGGTCCTCGCGCATCGACTTCACCTTGCCCGGGTCCGGGCCGTACGTGCTGTCCCCGAAGCCCACCGTCGGCTGCGGGGTCGGCGTCGTCTCCCGGGGGAACTTGTTCCGCTCGTCCATGAACGTCTGGTAGTCGTACTCGCCCGCCTCCGAGTCGGTGCCGCCGTCCGAGAGCTCCTCCGCGTCGGAGTAGTCCCGCGCGTCGACGTCCATCGCGTCGGGGCTCCCGCCGCGCGCACGCTGCACGACGGCCTCCCGCTGTACGGCCGGTTCCCCGGCCTGCCCGTGGCCGCAGCCGGCCCCGTGCCGGTGCTGCTCCTCGCCCCGGCCGTCCTGCCGGAGCATTTGTACGACGGCGGCGTTGCCCGCGGATCCTTGCAGGGCGAGCAGCCGTTGCAGGTGCGAGTCCGTCCCGGCCGCGGCCTGGCCGGCAGGGGTCCGCGGCTTCCCGGCGGCGTTCGTTCGGGCGTGGTCGCGTTCGTGTGCGCGCATCGGGGCTCCTCGGTCACAGAGATCTCCAGTCTTCTCACAGGGCACCCCCGTGAGGCCAGGCACTGAAGGGCAGCCCTGGATGACTGAAGAGGCAAGTCCGTTTACCGGGGGTCTTCCGTAGCCGGGGTGCGCTGGCGTAGGTTCGTGCCGCCGTCGACCGCATGGCGGAAGTTACTTTCCAGTCGGATGTGCCGGTCTCGGTTCCGCGTCTCTCGAACTCCCACGGAACCGAGCCGACTTCCGGCGTCACGCAACGGAAGAAGCGCCACCCATGAGTTCTGAAGTGACGTCCGCCGGTACCGGCGACGACGCCCCGAAGGTCCACCCCGTCGACGAGATCCTGCCGCCGGGCCGCATGCTCGTCGCCAGTCTCCAGCACGTGGCCTCCATGTACGCGGGAGCGGTCTCCGTCCCGCTCGTCGTCGCCGTCGCGGCGAAGATGTCACCGGGCGACACGGCCGTGCTCATGGGCGGCAGCCTGCTGATGGCGGGCATCGCGACGCTGTTGCAGACCCTCGGCATCGGCACCTTCATCGGCTCACGGCTGCCGTTCGTCAACGGCGTCTCGTTCGCGGGCGTCGGCGTGATGCTGACCATCATCTCCACCCAGGGCGGCGTCGAGGCGGGCATGCCGGTCGTCTTCGGCGCGATCATCGTCTCAAGTCTCTTCGGTTTCCTGGTCAGTTCGTACTTCTCGCGACTCGTCCGGTTCTTCCCGCCCGTGGTGACGGGGTCGGTCATCACCCTCATCGGCGTCTCGCTGATCCCCGTCGCGTACGACTGGATCGTCGACGACTCGGCGACGGGCACCCCGGAGCCCACGAGCATCGGGCTCGCGGGCGCCACGATCCTCGCGATGCTCCTGCTCCAGCGCTTCACGCGCGGGTTCCTCAAGCAGATCAGCATGCTCATCGCGATGATCTTCGGCACGCTGCTCGCGATACCGATGGGCCTCGCGGACTTCTCCGGGCTCGACGGCGCGGACGCGGTGGGCGTCCCCACCCCGCTGCACTTCGGCGCGCCGGAGTTCAACATCCCGGCCATCATCTCCATGTGCGTCGTCATGCTGGTGATCCTCACCGAGTCCACCGCCGACATGATCGCCCTCGGGAAGATCGTCGACCGCGAGGCCGACGAGAGGACCATCGCCCGCGGGCTGCGCGCCGACGCGCTCGGCTCCGCGCTCAGCCCGCTCTTCAACGCCTTCCACGCCAGCGCGTTCGCCCAGAACATCGGCCTGGTCGTCATCTCCAAGGTGCGCAGCCGCTTCGTCGTGGCGCTCAGCGGCGCGATCCTCGTCCTGATCGGCCTCAGCCCGGCCGCAGCGGCGCTGATCTCGGTGGTCCCGATGCCGGTGCTCGCCGCCGTCAGTCTCTTCCTCTTCGGCTCCATCGCGGTGAGCGGCATCCAGACGCTGCTCCAGGCGGACCTGCATCGCGGCGACAACGCCCTCATCGTCGTCGTCACCCTCGGCGCGGGCCTGGCCCCCGCCCTCTCGGACGGCTTCTACGACGCGTTCCCCGACTGGGCGCAGATCGTCCTCGGCTCCGGCATCTCGACGGGCTGCATCCTCGCGGTCTCACTGAACCTGGTCTTCAACCACCTCGGTACGAAGCCGAGTTCGGCCCGGGAGCCGGCGCCGGAGGCGGCGGCGACGCACTGACGGAACGGGGCGTACTCCGCAGACCCTGCGCGGCGGGCCACGGGCTGGTGGCCGGACGGTGGGCGGGGGCGACCTTGACCTCAAGTGCGCTTGATGTTCCAGGATGGCGGCAGCGGGCGAGACCGGCCCGCACCACACGAAGCCCCGCATTTGGAGAGCCGTCATGCCCATCGAGTCCGCGGACGTCGTCGCCATACGTCGACTCGTCGACGCCGCCGTCGAGTCCCAGTCCGACCCCGACCGCTTCCTCCCCCTGCACACCACCGACACCACCGTCGTGAACTTCACCGGACGCCGGGTCGCCGGACGGGACACGCTGGCCGAGGCGATGCGGCAGGCCCTCGCCTCGCCGCTGGCCGACGTGGTCACCACGGTCGAGGTCGAGGACATCCGCTTCGTCCGCGACGACGTCGCGATCGTGGCGAGCGTCAAGCACGTCGACGACCGGCGGCGGCCGGGCGCCGCCGGTGCACCCGTGGACCCCCTGCACGCCACCTCGGGCCGGCTCACGTACGTCCTCGTGAAGGACGACGGCACCTGGCGGATCTCCTCGTCCCAGACCACGCCGATCCTGAACTGACGGGGCCCGACCGGGCGTCCCGCGCGCCCCGCACGACGTCGACGTCGCATTCATGCCAGACCCGGGCGGTGCGCCGCTGGTGAACTCGGTGCATGTCCGCACCGACGCCCGCCCCGGCCCCGCCCCTCGACGGCCCCGCCCCCGCCACCCGTACACCCCTCAGGGGGTGGCTCGCCGTCTTCTCCGTGACCCTGGGGATCTTCTCCATCGTCACCACCGAGATCCTCCCCATCGGCCTGCTCACCCCCATCGGCGACACCTTCGCCACCTCAGACGGCACCTCCGGCCTGATGATGACGCTGCCGGGACTGCTCGCCGCCGTCGCCGCGCCCACCGTCACCGTCACCACCGGGCGGGTCGACCGGCGCCGCATGCTCTGCCTCCTCATGCTGGTGCTCGCCCTCGCCGACATCGTCGCCGCGACCGCGCCCGCGTACTGGGCGATGATGGTCTCCCGCGTCCTCGTCGGCCTCGTCATCGGCGCGTTCTGGTCGATCGGGGCGGGGCTCGCCTCCCGCCTCGTGCCCGAGGCGCAGGCGGGGCGCGCGACCGCCGTCATCTTCTCCGCCGTCCCGCTCGGCTCCGTCCTCGGCGTACCCGCGGGCACGCTGCTCGGCCAACTCGCGGGCTGGCGCACCGCGTTCGTCGCCATGGCCGTCCTCACGCTGGCCGTGCTCGCGGCGCTCCTCGTCTCCCTGCCGCCGCTGCCCCCGCAGCACGTCACCCGGCTCACCGTGCTGCGCGAGCTGCTCGGCACGCCGCGCGTCCGGCTCGGCCTCGTCGTGACGTTCCTGGTCGTGGCGGCCCACTTCGGCACGTACACCTACGTCACCCCCTTCCTCGCGGAGGTCACCGGCGCGGGCCCGTCCCTCATCACCGTGTTCCTGCTCGCCTACGGCGTCGCCGGCATCGGCGGCAACTTCCTCGCCGGCGCGTGGGCGCGGCGCGGGCTCCGGCCCGCCTTCGCGGCGGCGGCGGGTCTCATCGCCACGGCGACGCTGCTCCTGCCGGTGCTGGGCACGGCGAAGCCCGGGGCGTTCGTGCTGCTCCTGATGTGGGGCCTCGCCTACGGCGCGGTGCCGGTCTGCTCCCAGACGTGGTTCGCGCGTGCCGCACCGCACGCCCCGGAGGCGGCGTCCGTCGTCTTCACGTCCTCGTTCCAGGCGACGTTCGCGCTGGGCGCGTTGGCCGGCGGGGCGGTGGTCGACGGGGTCTCGGTCTCGACGGCGATGCTGTGCGGGGGCGTCGCGGTTGCGCCGGCGGTCATGTCTCTACGGTGGGGGCGTACGCGATGAAGTCCCGCCGGACGGTCGGGGCGAGCAGCCGGTTCGTCCGTCACGGACTCGGATCGCACGACCGATGGGAGAGCACGGCACGTGAGCCCACGCGAAGGCAAGAGGCAGAGGTGGCGGTACGCGGCAGCGGCTGCCGTCGTGACCGCGGGAGTGCTGGTCGTCTCGGGCTGTGGCACCGACGGCGCACCGCGGTCGGCGGACGAGCGCGACTCCCGGCTGCCCGGGCGGCACGGCGGCACGACCCCGCCCCCTGGCTACCAGCGTTCCTACGCCGCCGGGTACGAGGAGGGCCACAAGGTCTACGGCGACGGAGGCAAGGGCGCGGCGGTGCGCGAAATCGTGCACGGTGGCTGTGCGCGCAGGGCCTTGGACGCCGACGCCCGCGACAGTGAGGATCGCGGGTCGTGGGTGAGGGGTTGTCAGGACGCCGTGCAAGGGGCGCCGAAAGATCCGCCGGCCCGCCCGGTGAGCAAGAGGGAGGCAAACCCCGCGCTCCTCAAAGGCTTTCGCGCATGGGCGCGTGCCGAAGGGGACGAGTCGCTGAGCCGTCACGCCGACCAGCTGTTCACCGTCGAACTCACCGGGCCCGAATACGACGTCGAAGTGCGCACCGATTACACCTCGCGGAGCCATGCCGAGAAGTTCGCCGGTCGCTTCGTGGAATGGTGGGACGGAGATGACGGTGGCGGTGCCGCACGGAGTGTCCTCATCCTGGACGGTCACAGCCGGCGCATCGCCGTCCGGTCGCTGTGAGGGAGCGGCGCGGCGGGTTGGTCATGTCTCCACGGTGGGGGCGTACGCGATGAAGTCCCGCCAGGCGGTCGGGTCGAGGGCCAGGGCGGGGCCCTGGGGGTTCTTGGAATCGCGGATGTGGACGGCGGTGGGGCAGACGGCGACCTCCAGGCAGTCGCCGGAACTTCCGCTGCTGTAACTGGACTTGTGCCACTTCAGGGCGGCTTCCACGCAGTCGCCGCTGGAGTCGCCGCTGTAGCTGCTCTTGAACCAGGAAAGTTCGATCGTGCTGCTCATCGCGCTCCTCGCAGTCGCTTCAGCAGGTCCACGGAATCCTCTGGCGTGAGGGCCTGCGTGCGCAGTTTCGCATACCGCATCTGAAGAGTGCTGATCACTTTCCGGTCGGCGATGAACTGACCGTTCTCTTGTCCCTCGCAGTATCCGAACCACCTGTTGTCCGGCGTCTCCAGGAGCTGAATGGGCCCGTCCAATCCGGAGTGCACTCCGCGCTTCAACGGCATGATCTGCAATTCGACGTTGCGAGAGGCTGTGACCTCTAGGGCGTGATCGATGAGCCCCCGGGCGATCTCAGCGCCACCCGTGCGACGCAGGAAGATGTGCTCCTCGACGATGAAGCTGAAGTCGGTGTTCGGCCGCTCCCGCAGGAGTTGCTGACGCTCCACACGTGCCGCCACCTGAGCTTCCAACTCCTCGTCGGACAGGGGTGGGACCCGGGCGTCGAACAATGTTCGCAGGTACGCCTCCGTTTGCAGCAGACCCGGCGTCAGCCGACACTCGTACGTGTACAGGGTCAGGGCATCCCGTTCCAGCTGCGCCCACCGCCGAAACCAAGAAGCCAACCCCCGCTGCCGCGAAAGCTGATGCACCATCAACCGAAGCGTCCCGAACGCGTCCAGCGCCCCCTCGCACCGGTCCACGAAACGCGGTGGCGGAAAGCGCCGCCCCTGCTCGACGGAGGCGAGGAAGTGCGTGGAGTACCCGATCTCCGGGGCGAGGGCCTCCTGTGTGAACCCGGCCCGTTTGCGAAAACTCTTCAGCGCCGCGCCGAACGCCTTGAGGCCGTCCGTCGGTTCGGGCTCGTTCGCGCCCTGCGTGCTTGACGACGTCACGCGCATCCCCTGACACTCGCTCACCGGTCCCCGCCAACCCGCCCATGGTCACGGTCGGTTACGCGTACTGTCCACACTTCGCACCCGTACAAATACGGACCGTACGAGTTGGGTGCCTGGTGGCGCCGGGGGAGCGGGGCCACCGTGGGCGTCATGCCAGAGCGAGTGCAGACTTCCGTCCCCGTACACGTGTTCACGGAGCGTTTCGGTGCGACGCCGCGAGGAGCCCGTCTCGCGCGCCGCATGGCGCGGTACCGCCTCGACGGGTGGGGCATCCCGTACGGGGGTGACATCTCCGAGCGGGCGGCGCAGATCGTGGCCGAGCTGGCGGCGAACGCCGCGACGCACGGCAGGGTCGCGGGCCGGGACTTCGAGCTCCGGCTGACCTGCACGGACGAGGTGGTCCGGATCGAGGTGAGTGACGCCCGTGCCGAGCGGTGTCCCGCGCAGGAACCCCGGCGGCCGGATCCCGACGACGAGTCGGGGCGGGGGCTCCTCCTGGTGGCCGCGCTGGCGGACGAGTGGGGGGTGGCGCGGCGCGACGTCGGCAAGACGGTGTGGGCGTGGATCGACCGCCGGCCGGCGACAGGCCGGCCCGCGACAGGCCGGCCGTCCGGAGGCTAGTTCAACGCCCGCACAGGTCGGCCGAGTTGACGTAGCCGCCCGCGTTTTCGTCGTCCGTGGCGAGGACCGCGGGCCCGGAGCCCGGCGCGCACTCGACCGCCTCGATCTTGTGGCCCTTGAACTTCCGCAGGACGTCGGGGTGCTTGGCGACGGAGAGCCGCACCGCGCCGGAGCGGTTCACGGTGAGGGTGCCGGCGTCCATGACCGCCGAGTCGAAGGGGCCGTCGTCGCCGGCGTCGGACGCCGAACTCACCAGCAGGCGGCCGGAGCCGGTGACCGAGATGTCCGAGGCGTGCCGGACGGCACCGGTCGGGTAGGGCGCGCGGAGGCGGGCCGTGGAGAGGCGGCCGAACTCGGCCTCGTCGTACTTGTTGAAGGAGAACGGCGCCGCGTGCACCGTCGCGGGGCGCTCCTTGCCCGCGCCGCGGTCCGCCCAGACCGCCGCCATCCTGCCGTGCCGCGAGGTCAGCGCGAAGCTCTCGTAGTCGTCACCGTCGGCGATGGCGGGGAGCGGGGAGATGTCCTGGACGTGGACGTCGGAGCCCCGCACCTTCAGGTGGTAGACGAGGCCCCGGCTGGCCAGGGCGACGAACTCGTCGGAGGTGCCGGGCACGGCCTCGATCGCTTCCAGGTCGATGGGCTCGGCGCCGTCCGCCCAGGCGAGCGGCTCGATGTGGGCGGAGCGGCCGGGGCGGTAGGAGAGCTCGGCGACGCGGTTCTGGCCGGGCTTCTTGTTGTCGCGTACGACGAGCGCGTGGGCCACGCGGCCCGAGGTCTCGGGGCCGTCGGCGAGGGCGAGGCCGCTGATGCCGGACGTGATGTCGTCACCGGCCTGCTGCCAGCCGGGCGTCGCCGAAGGGGCTGCCCCCGGTGCGGGGGCCGCTCCCGGGGTGGCCGCGGGGGTGGCCGCGGCGCCGGTGGAGAGGAGTGCGGCGGCAAAGAGGGCTGCGGTGCTCAACACGGTCGTTCGGGGGGACATCGGGATTTCTCACCTCGTGCAGATGGACGCGCGTAGACGGGAAGCTGGCCGGGACCGTACCCATGGGAGCCGACGGGAGGCAAGAGTGCGCGCAGGCGCGCGGGACACCTGGGCGTCCCGCGCGGAGGGGTGAACCGGGGGAGGGCCGGCCGGGCCGACGGAGGGGCGGCCGCTACCCGATGTGGTACGGGTCGCCGTAGACCTTCCAGTCGAGGGGCGGGTCGAGGTTGAGGTTCCGCTTCTGCAGGAAGACCCGCTGGGCGGTGTCGACCCGGCTGGTGTCCTCGTGGGCCTCCTCCTGCTTCATCGCCCAGACGCGGGCGTCGAGGAAGGCGTTCAGGTACGTCACCTCGTCACCGCCCTGGGCCGGCGGCCGGGCCGACCGCAGCGCGCGCTTGCGGATGTTGCGGAAGCTGGTGGAGTCACCGCCGTCGCCGTGCATGACGATGGCGTCGTAGTAGCAGAACTGGCCGAGGGTGCCGACGCCGTCCGCCTTGCCCTGCTGGACCGCGGGGTTGAAGTAGACGCGGTCGCGCTCGTCGTTCTGCGCGGTGCGGAACGCCGCGTCCGTGTCGGCGGCCCGCTCCCAGTCGCGCTTGAAGTTCGGGTCGAGGCCCTCGTGCGAGTCGGTGCCGTCGACCTCGCGCAGTGCCGGGAGGTACTTGGCCAGGACGTTCCCCGGCTTGCGCCGGGTGTAGAGCTCGACCAGGTCGAGCATGTCGCCGGTGCCGGAACAGAACCCGATGATGCCCGCGGTGTAGCCGCGGCCGTCGTCGATGTCCTCGCAGTATCGATACTGCTTCTTCCAGTCCAGCGAGGAGTTCTCCGCGCTGCAGACGATCTGCATCGCGATCTCCTTCTTCGCCGGGTCGTCGAGCCCGCCGGCCGCGAGCGGGCCCGGCGAGGCCGGGGCCTGGGTCGCGTTCGCCGCCTGGGTGGCGAGGAGCGGGCCCGCCACGGCCGCGGCGCCCATGAAGGCGAGCAGCGTGCGGCGGGAGGTGAGGGTGGTGCGCGGGCGTATGTGGGGGGTCTCCACGAGGGCCTCCAGGTAAGGGAGTTCATGGTTCCGCGTCGGTACCGCGTCTGTTAGGAAGGTTTCCTACCAGAGAATCGATGTGACGTATACCCGTCAAGAAGCACCGAGTCCGCGATACGGAATGGCCGGACCCCGCCCTGGCAAGGGCGCCTCAGCGGTTCGTACGCTCCCCCTCGCTCACGCAATCCGCTCCAGGCAGCCGTAACGCGTTCCCGTTGGTCACGGGGTGCGCGCGGGCCCGGACGTGGCGGAGGTCAGCGGTGCCCGGTCCCGCCGCGCGCGTCGCGGCGGGCGCTCAGCCGGTCGCGCACCTGCGCGGCGATCTCGTACGTGTCGCCCGTCGGCCGGGTCGCGAGCCGGCCCGGGTCGCGGATCCACGCGTCCTCGACGGCGAACCAGTCGATCTTCCGGGGCGCGCGGTCTTCGGCGAGGGCGCCGCGCAACTCCGCGAAGTACCGCTCCCAGCGCAGCCGGTAGAGGCCGCCGACCAGCCCCGCCCACTCGCGGTTCGCGTAGTCGCGCAGCCCCGCGTCGGCGCCCGACCGGTCGCCCCACACCGTCACCAGCGACAGCTGGTCGTACGCGAGCCGATCCCGTTCCGCGGCGTCGGCGCCCCAGGCGCAGGCGTCGGCCACCCAACGGCCCAGCAGATGACGGGAGTCGGTGGCCAGGAGCCGGTCGAGCAGCTCCATCAGGCCGAGCCAGTCGCGGGTGAGCGCGTCGAAGCCGGCCGCGTACCCGGCGTCGTACGCCTTCTTGACGCGCGGAAGGAGTGTGCGGCTGCGGTTGGACAGGGCCTGCCGGGCGACGTCGAGCAGGTCGCGCCGGTACGCCGACGACTGCCGCAACCCGCGGCGCACGGCCAGGAGTTCGCCGAGGGCGGGCTCGAAGTCGGCCGGCTCGTACCGCATCTTCCTCGGCGACCAGGCCGCCGCCGAATCCGCTCCGAGGTCGGGCCGCGCCCCGAACAGCCCGTCGGCGCCCTCGGCCCAGCCGTCGGCGCGGGTCGTGCCGTACGCGGTGCGGCGCAGCACGTCCCAGGCCGCGACCGCGTGCGGATCGGCGGCTCCGTAGCGGACGGCCGGCCAGGTGGCGAACCAGGCTTCGAGGTCCAGGTCGCCCGTGCGCCAGGCCAGCTCGGAGAAGAGGGCGAACGCGGCGGGGTTGTTGTCGGCCGCCTCCGGCATCAGCGAGATGCCGCGCAAGGTGCTGCCCTCCTTCGTCCGCCACTTCTCGAACAGGGCCGCCCAGTCCGGGGTGTTGGCCCCGAGCGTGGTGTGGCCGCCGAAGTTCCAGATGATGGACCCGAAGGTGTACGGCGTCGAGCCCCAGACGGACTCGCGGTCGGTGATCTCCGGGAAGCGGTCGGAGATGCCGTCGACGACGAGCATCCGGCGCTTGTCGACGGCGTCGGTGATGGCCTCGGGCGGATTGTGCTGCCACCCGAGGATCACCCAGGTCGCGCCGGGGTGCGCGGTCCGCAGGGCCTTCTCGACCCCCTTGGCGGCGTCGCCGACGGGTACGTCGCCGGGCTTTCCGCCCTCGTGCAGGAGGTCCATCTTGTACATCGTGGACGGCCCGAACAGCTCGTCCTGGATCCGGTAGAACGCGGCGGCGACGCGCGCGAAGTGGCCGGTGCGCGGATCCAGCCAGTCCGGTCTCGTGAAGCCGACCCACTCGCCCTGCGGCACGGTCCGCCCGCCCGGGTTCCGCTCCTCGAACCCGGGCGGGACGGTCCCGAAGTAGCCCGGCAGGACCGGCGTCATGCCCAGGTCGCGCAGCCGGTCGCAGATGCGCCGCCCGAGCCGGGCGCGGGCGTCGAGCAGCTGCCGCGACACCGGATGCGGGAACGCGGCCATGTTCTGCAGGAGCCACCACGGCTGGTGGGCGGGCGCGGGTATCCAGGCCCGCACTTCGGCGTCGGTGTAGCCGAACTCCTGGAAGGCGCGGTGGTGGACGGCGTCCGCGCCCGCGTGGACGAGGACCTCGTTGTAGCCGTGCAGGGCGAGCACGTCGATCTCGTGCTCCCAGTAGTCCCAGCCGTGATAGGCCCCCGTGTAGCCGTCGTTGGTGTCGTTGAGGACGAAGCGGTGCGGGGTGTTGGCGGCGCCGGTGAGCGGCGTGGCGGGGGCGGGGAGCCGGCCGGGGAGGTGGTCGGTGCGGCTGCCCGCCCAGGTGATGTCGGCGTGCGTGACCTGGTTCAAGTAGCGGCGCAGGCCGACGAGTTGGGTGGCCGGGTCGGTCGCCGTGACGGTGATGCGGCCGCGCTCGCCGGTGACGTGGAAGGAGTCGTCGGCGCCCGGCTCCTTCGGGGCGGTCCGGAACGTGAACTGCTGCCAGTGGCGGGGGAGCAGGCGCCGGGCCGCCTCGGCGGCGGCCGTGCGGCGCGGGGCGGGCACGCCGTCGGCCGCGGTGCCGGAGCAGGCGGCGGCGGCGACACCGGCGGTGCCGGCGAGTCCGGTGAGGAAGGTGCGGCGAGGGAGAGGCATGAGGGCTCCGTCGGTGGGAGGGGTGCCGCGGTGGGAGGGGTGCCGAGGGGTGTCTTCCCTTGGGGCGCCGGGTCGACCCGTGGTGATCCTCCGGGGGGTGTGGTTCGGCCTCGTACATCTCGGATACATCGGATCGATGGCGGGACAGTGGTGGATCGATGACGGGTCGATGGTGGTCACGGCAGCGTAAATCATGGCAGTGGAGCGGGAGTTGGACCCATTGACATCCGATGAATTCGTCCCTACGTTCCCGAGCGACCCCCAACCCCCAGGGAATCCCGGGAGCCGCCCCATGCGCCACAGAGCCACTGGACCCGCCCTGCTCCTCGCCGCCGCCCTCGCCGCCACGGCCGTACCGGCCGCGACCGCCGCCCCCGACGGCGCACCGGCCCCGCGACCCCCGCGGACCGCCGCCGGGCCGGGCACGGACCACGCGGCGGACGACCCCTTCACCGCGGACCGCACCAACTGGTTCCGGCAGGACCGCTTCGGCATGTTCATCCACTTCGGCGCGTACTCGAACCTGGAGGGCGAGTACCGGCGGCCCGACGGCACCACCTGCCGCGACGCCGAGTGGATCAAACGGCAGTGCGCGATCCCCATGGACGCCTACGAGAAGCAGGCGCAGGAGTTCAACCCCGCCGACTTCGACGCGAAGGCCGTCGTCAAGGCCGCCGAGGACGCCGGGATGCGCTACATCGTCATCACCGCCAAGCACCACGAGGGCTACGCGATGTGGCCGACGAAGGTGAACGACTGGAACCTGCGCGACCACTCCTCCTTCGACAAGAACCGCGACATCATGGCCGAGTTGAAGGAGGCGGCCGACGACGCCGGCATCAAGCTCGGCTTCTACTACTCGATCTGGGACTGGCACGACAAGGACTTCGCCGACCCGGCCACGTTCCCGCGGTACGAGAAGCGCATGTACGCCCAGCTCGAGGAGCTCGTCGAGAACTACGACCCCGCGCTGCTCTGGTTCGACGGCGAGTGGGACACCGACAACCCCCACAACCCGTGGACGGCGAAGGACGGCGAGCGCCTGGAGTCCTACCTCCGCGAACTCGACCCCGGCCTGGTCGTCAACAACCGCGTCGGCAAGCGCCGCGTGGTGGACGGCGACTACGGCACCCCCGAGCAGGAGATCCCCGCCGCCCCGGTCGACGGCCAGCTCTGGGAGTCCTGCATGACCCTCAACGGCCACTGGGGGTACGCCCGTTACGACGAGGACTGGAAGTCGCCCCAGACCCTCACCCGCAACCTCCTCGCCACCACCTCCCGCAGCGGCAACTACCTCCTGAACGTCGGCCCCGACGCCCGCGGCCGCATCCCGCAGCCCTCCGTCGACCGCCTCAAGCGGATGGGCGACTGGCTCCGCGCGGACGGTCAGGGCGACGCGGTCTACGGCGCCCGGTACGGCGGCCTCGTCGAGGAGCCGGCCTGGGGATCGGTGAGCCGCAAGGGGGACAAGCTGTACGCGGCGGTCACGCAGTGGCCCGCGGCGGGCGGCACGCTGCACCTGACGGCGCGCACGGACTTCCGGGTGAAGGCGGCGCGAGTCCTCGGCAGCGATCAGCGGGTGACGGTCACGGAGGCCGGCGACGGCGTCGACCTCAAGCCGTCGGGCGCCGCCACGAACGACACGGCGACCGTGATCGAACTGACCGTCGACCCCGGCCCGACCGCCGGGCCCGGCCGCGGCACGGGCCTCAAGCAGGAGATCTTCGACAACGCGACCCTCTCGGGCCCCCCGAGGATCACCCGTACCGACGCCACCCTGAACCACGCCTGGAAGTACACCGGTTCGCCGGACGCCACGATTCCCGCCGACCACTTCAGTGTCCGCTGGAGCGGATCGGTGGTGCCGCGCCGCTCGGAGACGTACACCCTGACGACCGTCTCCGACGACATGGTGCGCGTCTGGATCGACGGCAAGCTGGTCGTCGACTCCTGGACGCCGCACGAGCCGAAGACCGACAAGGCGCAGGTGCGGCTGACCGCGGGCAAGCGCCACTCGGTCAGGGTCGAGTACGCGGAACAGACGGGCGAGGCCCATCTGCGGCTGCTGTGGTCCAGCCCGGGGCAGGAGCAGCAGATCATTCCCCGTTCGCAGCTGTATACACCTTGACGGCTTCGATTCACTGAAAAACGGGCCTCAAGTCCTTGGAATCAGGGACTTGAGGCCCTCGGTATGAGGACCATCGGCGGGCATTTCGGATCCTCGCGCATTGGCAATGTTGATCGACGTCCGACCGGGGTAGCCGGGCGGAACGACCAAGGTGCCGACAGAGAGAGTGACAACCACGTGAGCGCGCCAGAAGCCCCCGAAACAACGGCACCGCCCGCTCCCGAAGCCGTGGCCCGCCACCGTGTGCTCTTCCGCGCGATCCACCGCCGCAAGAACCCCCGCCTGCGCCAGTCGGACATCACGGTCACCGAGGAAGCCCAGGTCAAGCGGGCGGTGAAGGCGACCGCGCTGGGCAACGCCATGGAGTGGTACGACTTCGGTGTCTACGCCTACCTCGCCGTGATCATGGGCAAGGAGTTCTTCCCCTCCGGGAACGACACCGCGCAGACGCTCTCCTCGCTGGCCACCTTTGCGGCGGCCTTCCTGGTGCGGCCCATCGGCGGCATGTTCTTCGGCCCGCTCGGCGACAAGGTGGGCCGCAAGAAGATCCTCGCGCTCACCATGATCATGATGTCGTCGGCGACGCTCGCCATCGGCCTGATCCCCAGCTACACCTCGATCGGCGTGTGGGCGCCGGTCCTCCTCGTCCTCTGCCGCATGGTGCAGGGCTTCTCGACGGGCGGTGAGTACGGCGGCGCCGCCACCTTCATCGCCGAGTACGCGCCCGACAAGCGCCGCGGGTTCTGGGGCTCCTTCCTGGAGTTCGGCACCCTGATCGGCTACACGGTCGCCGCGGTCCTCGTCACCGTGCTGACCATGGGCCTCAGCGAGGACGCCATGCAGTCCTGGGGCTGGCGCATCCCCTTCCTGGTGGCGGCGCCGCTCGGCCTCATCGGTCTCTACCTGCGGCTGAAGCTGGACGAGTCGCCCGCCTTCCAGAAGATGGAGGAGGGCGAGGGGCCCGCGGCCGAGCGCCAGAAGAAGTCCTTCCGGGAGTCCTTCTTCGGCCAGTGGCGCGCGATGCTGCTGTGCATCGCGCTGGTGGCGGCGTTCAACGTCACGGACTACATGCTGCTCTCGTACATGCCGACGTACCTCACGCAGCTCGGCTTCGGCGAGACCGGCGGGCTGATGTCCATCGTCGTCGTGATGCTGATCCTGATGGCCCTGATCAACTCGGTCGGCCGCCTCTCCGACCGCGTCGGCCGCAAGCCGGTCCTGATGGCGGGCTCCGTCGGCTTCTTCGTCCTGGCCCTGCCGGCCTTCCTCCTCATCAAGCAGGGCGGGACGGTGCCGGTCTTCGCCGGGCTGCTCATCCTCGGCCTCGCGCTGGTCTGCTACCTGGGTGCGATGTCCTCCTCGCTGCCCGCCCTGTTCCCGACCGACGTCCGCTACGGCTCCCTGTCGATCGGCTTCAACATCTCGGTCTCCCTCTTCGGCGGTACGACTCCGCTGGTGGTCGCGGCGCTGATCGGCGCCACGGGGAACGACCTGATGCCCGCGTTCTACACGATGCTGGCGGGTCTGGTCGGCATCGTGGCGGTGGCCGCGATGAAGGAGACGGCGCGCAAGCCGCTGGACGGTTCGCCGCCGTCGGTGGCGACGGACGAGGAGGCGCGGGAGCTGGTGGAGGGGCAGTCGCAGTCGCAGCCCCAGTACTGACCTCGCGGCGGCGGCACGGCCGACACACCTGAATCCGGACGGAGTTGACGGGCAGACCGGCCAGGCCGGTCTGCCCGGTCGGCCGTTCACCGTGTGTACATTCGGGCGGGGTGCCGCCGGACGCGCGCCGTACGCCGGAGCGACACGGACGGGCCCCAGTCTCACGCAAGATCCATCCGTTCCCGGAACGAGGAGACACCGCGTGACCAGACACCGTCCGACCCGTCGAACGACCGGTCCCGTCGTCCTGGCCCTGGCCGCCGTCCTCGCGGCGGCCCCGGCCGCGCCCGCGGCCGACACCCCGCTGCCCGCCGTCACCCCGCGCGCCGAGACGCCCGTCCTGCACGACGACGACGCGGGCGGCAACGCGGACGCCGACGACCCCGCGATCTGGCGCGACGCCGCGGACCCGGCGCGCAGCCTGGTGATCGCGACGGCCAAGGAGGGCGGGCTGCGCGCGTACGACCTCGACGCCCGCCCCGTGCAGTCGATCGCCGCGCCGCCGGCCGAGGGCCCCGACGACGCACCGGGCCGCTTCAACAACGTGGATCTCGTCCACGGCCTGCAGCTCGGCACCGGCCGCGCCGACCTCGCCGTCACCAGCGACCGGGGCCACGACCGGCTCCGCTTCTACCGCGTCGACCGCGACCGCCCCGGCGGCCCGCTCACCGATGTCACGGACCCCGCGGCCCCGCCGGTCTTCTCCGCCGACCAGGCCGAGATCAACGGACAGCGCACCGCGTACGGCCTGGCCACCTGGCAGGAAGGGGCGACGGGACGCTCGTACGCCCTCGTCAGCCGCCGCGAGCGCACGAGCGTGGCGCTCCTGGAGCTGACCCCGAGCCGGACCGGCAAGGTCACCTACCGCAAGGTCCGCACCCTGGACCTGCCGTCCACGTTCCGGCTGCCGAACGGCAGGTCGTGGACGCCCTGCGCCGAGCCGGGCGAACTCCCCCAGGTCGAGGGCATGGTGGTCGACCCGGCCACCGGCACTCTCTACGCCGGCCAGGAGGACGTGGGCATCTGGCGCGTCCGCGCGGACCTCACGGGCAAGCCCGAACTCGTCGACAAGGTACGGGAGTACGGGGTCCCCGGCACCTACGACGAGGAGACCGAGGAGTGCGCGCCGGGCCCCGACCCCGGCTACGGCGGCAAGCGGATCTCGGCCGACGTGGAGGGCCTGACCCTGGTGCGGGAGCGTGACGGCGACGGCTACCTGCTGGCCTCCAGCCAGGGGGACGACACGTTCGCCGCGTACGACCGCGAGGCGGGCGACCACAACGAGTACGAGGGCGGCTTCCGCGTCACCCCCGCGGGCGGCGCGCTGGACGGCTCCGAGGAGTGCGACGGCGCGGCCGCGCTGAACGAACCGCTCGGCCCGAAGTACCCCCACGGCCTCCTGGTCGTCCAGGACGGCCACGACGCCCCGGGCGAGGGCGACCGCCCGTCGACGAACTTCAAGTTCGTGGACCTGGGGAAAGTCATGGAGGCGCTGGACGACTGACGGGCGGACGCGCTCCCCGGCGAGGCGCACAAGGCGGAATGGACGAGGCGGAACTCACGAGGCGGGGTTCACGGGGCGGGGCTCACACCGTCGCCGCGTACCGCCAGAAGTCCCGCATCGCGGCCGGCGGTGTCGGGCCCGTCAGTTCCCGTTGGGTCAGCAGGATCGCGACCGTGCCCGTCGACGGGGTGACGTGGGCCGTGGTGCCGGTGCCGCCGACCCAGCCGTAGCGGCCCGGGACGTTCCACGGGGAGGTCGGGGCGACGTCGACCGAGCCGCCGTAGCCCCAGCCCTGGCCCTCCGTGAAGAGTTCGCTCGCCTTGCGCTGGGGCGCGGTCAGGTGGTCGGTCATCATCCGGCCGACCGCGTCGGGCGAGAGCAGGCTCCGGCCGGTGCCGGTGGTGCCGCGCGCGAGGAGGAGACGCGCGAAGGCGTACCAGTCGTCCACCGTCGAGACCAGGCCGCCCGCTCCCGAGGGGAACTCGGGGGCGCGGCTCCACTGGCCGTCGGGCGCGTCCACGAGGTGCAGGGTGCCGTCCGCGGGGTCGGGGCGGTAGGCCGTGGTGAAGCGGTGGCGCCGGCCGGCCGGGACGTGGAACGCCGTGTCCTTCATGCCGAGCGGCTCGAAGATCCGCTCGGCGAGGAACTCGTCCAGCGGGCGGCCCGACGCCCGGGCGATCAGCACGCCCTGGATGTCGGAACACGTGTTGTACAGCCAGGCCTCGCCCGGCTGGCGCAGGAGCGGTACACGGGCCAGCGCGGCCATCCACGCGTCCGGCCCCGGGACCAGCTGCGGCTGCGGCGGCCCCTGCTTCAACTCGCTGAACAGCGCCTGCACCGCGGGGAGCGAGAAGTCGGAGGGGAAGCCGTATCCGGCACGGAAGGTGAGCAGGTCCTCGACGGTGATCGGGCGCACCGCCGGGACGACGTCGTCGACCGGCGAGGACGGCGTGCGCACCACGCTCGGCGACGCGAGCTCCGGGAGCCAGCGCGCGACCGGGGCGTCGAGCGCCAGGCGGCCCTCCTCGACCAGCATCATCACGGCCGCCGCGACGATCGGCTTGGTGATCGAGGCGATGCGGAAGAGGGAGTCCCGGGCCATCGGCGCGCTGCCGTCGGCGTCGGCCGCGCCGACGGCCCGCACCTCGACGCGGTCGCCGCGCGCGACCAGGGCGACCGCTCCCGGTGCCATCCCGGGGCCCTTGCCGACGTGCGCCTCCAGCACGTCCCGAAGTTCCGTCCCGTTCATCGGTTCATCACCGTCCACCGTCGTCTCCTCGTGGCCGTACGTACGCCACGTACGCCACGTACAGAGAGGAGACCTCTGGCGGGCCCGGAACTCATCGGTGGGAGGCGCCACCCGACGTCCAGGCTCAGGCGGGCGGCGGTGTCACGGCTTCCTGGCCACCGCCCCGTACGCGTCGACCTCCGTCGTCTCCCCCTGGCCCTCCGGGCGCCAGCGCGTGACCTGGGCCACGCCCGGCTCCAGCAGCTCCAGGCCGTCGAAGAAGGCGCCGATCTCCGCCACGCTCCGCACGTAGTAGGGGATCGCGCCGCTCTTGTTGTACTCGTTCGACGCCGCGATCATGCCCTCGCTCGTCGTCGTCGAGTCGCTGATGACCAGGTAACTCCCGGACGGCAGGCCGGACATGAGGCGGGCCACGAGGTCGCGCGCCCGGGCGTGCTCGGCGACGTGGCCGAGCGTGTTGAGGATGATCAGGGCGACCGGCTGCGAGAGGTCCAGCGTCTTGCCGGCCTCCGCGAGGATCGCCTCGGGCTCGTAGAGGTCGGCGTCGATGTACGCCGTGTGGCCCTCCGGCGTGCTGGTCAGCAGCGCCCGCGCGTGCGCGAGGACCAGCGGGTCGTTGTCGACGTACACGATGCGCGAGTCGGGGGCGGCCCGCTGGGCGACCTCGTGGGTGTTGTCGGCCGTCGGCAGGCCCGTGCCGATGTCCAGGAACTGCCGTACGCCCTGCTCCGTGGCCAGATGGCGCACCGCGCGCCCGAGGAAGAGCCGGCTGGTGCGCGCCACGTCGACCAGACCGGGGAAGATCTGCTTGATGTGGTCGCCGAGCTCGCGGTCCTTCTCGTAGTTGTCCTTGCCGCCCACGAAGTAGTTCCAGAAGCGCGCGGAGTGCGGTGTGCTGGTGTCGATGCGCGCGCGTATGTCAGCGGCTGCTGAGTCGAGCTGAGGGTCGTGATCTGACACGGTTGCCTCCTGGCAAGGTGCTTGCGTCCTGCGTCCGCCGGACCGGGTAGTTCGACGATCAAGCGACAATCTAGACGGTTTCACGCCCCGTTCCATGCCCTGCGCCGTGCTTCGTGCCGGGCACCTTCGCGCCGTCGGGGCCTGCCGGCCCGTCCGGATCCAACTCTCGCGCCCGCAGGCCCGCTTGGAAACGGGACGTGGCGCCGAGCACCGTCATCAGCGCGGCGACGCGTCTGCGGTACGTACGCAGCGACAGACCCAGCTCGCGCGCCGTCACCTCGTCCGTCCGCCCGGCGCCGAGCGCCCGCAGGATCCGGCGCTCCTCCTCGTCCAGCGCGGGCGGGCGGGTACGGCGGAAATCGGCCAGGTCGGTGGCGGTCTCCCACGCCGCGTACAGCAGGGTCCTGACGCCGTCGACGGCGACGGGGGACCGGATCACCGTGAAGGTCCGCACGCCGCGCACCGGGGCGCCGGCGAGGATCGCCACGCGCCGGTCGATGACGATCGCCTCGTGGGCGAGCGGCGCCGCCGAAATGCGCACGTGCGCCCCGGACTCGGCGATCCTGAGCAGCCGTTCCTCGGACTCCTGGTCCGCCAGCGCCCGCGGCGTGTACAGCTTGCGCATGGTCAGCCCGCCGGGAAGGAGCGGCGGCCGTCTGCCCCCGGCGAACGCGGCGTTCACCCCGGGCGAGAAGGTCACGAGGTCCGCGGCCGCGCACAGGAACTCCTCGCGGGCCCCGGTGATCAGGTCGCCCGCCCGGCGCACCAGCTCCCGCTCGCCCCGCAGGGACACGATCTGATCGTCGTTCGATGTGCTCGCCATGGTGGCGACAGTCTGCGGCGCCGGACCGAGGGGGTCAACGGTGGCAGCAAGTGGCCATGTGTTCGCGTACGAAAGGCGTACGACGGAGGATCCGCCCATGACGAAGACGAACGGTACGGACACCTCGGCCGGTGCGACCTCTCCGGACGGCGCGGCCCGCGCGGGCGACTTCCCGATCGGCGGCGAACTCACCGTCCGCCGCATGGGGTTCGGAGCGATGCGGCTGCCCGCCGCCCGGTGGGAAGGGCCCGCACACGACCCCGGGCGCGGCGTCGCCGTGCTGCGCCGCGCAGTGGAGCTCGGTGTGAACCACATCGACACGGCGGCCTTCTACTTCTTCGCGGACATCGCGGCCAACGCCCTCATCCGCAAGGCCCTGCACCCGTACCCCGACGACCTCGTCATCGCCACCAAGGTCGGCCCGGACCGCCGGCCGGACGGGAGCTGGACGGATCCGGCCGGCCCCGCCGAGCTGCGCGCGGCCGTGCACCGCAACCTCCGCGAGCTGGGCCGCGACCACCTCGACCTGGTCTACCTCCGCTTCCTGCGGACCGACGGCCCCGGCGAGGACCGCTTCGCCACGCTCGCGGCACTGCGCGAGGAGGGCCTGATCCGTCACCTCGGCGTCAGCGGCGCCACCCCGCAACAGCTCGCCGAGGCACAGGGGATCGCGCCCGTCGCCGCCGTGCAGAACAGGTTCAGCCTACTGTCGCGCGAACACGCGGGAATGGTCGGCCGGTGCGCGGAGCAGGGCATCGCGTACGTCCCGTACTTCCCGTTCGGCGGCGACGGCGCGCCCGACCTCGATGTGCTGCGGCGCGTCGCCGACCGGCACGGAGCCACGCCCGCGCAGGTCGCGCTGGCGTGGCTGCTCGGCATCTCCCCGGCGACGCTGGTGATCCCGGGGACGTCGTCCCCGGACCACCTGGAGGAGAACGTGGCGGCGGCCGGACTGCGCCTCGACGCAGGCGACCTCGCGGAACTCGCCTGACCTACCAGACCTCTTCCACCCATTCCGGGTGGTCGATGAACGGGTTCCGGTTGTGCTGGAACTTGTCGAATATGACCTGGTTCCGGTTCTTCTCGAACGCGTCCGGCGGATCCTCGTCGCTCCACTGCTTCAGGACCGAGAGGCGGCCGATGGCGGGGGCGCTGCCGTTGTCGACCTTGTCGTTGGGCTCCAGGTCGGGGAAGCCGCCCTCGCCGTCGTACCGTACGGCCATGTAGAGGATCATCCGGGCCACGTCGCCCTTGACGGCGTCGCGCGGTTCGAAGGAGTCGTCGTCGGTGAGGCTGCCGGGGGCGCCGTCGACCGCGCTGCCGCCGTTGTCGAAGTCCTTGTTGCCGCGGACGCTGTTGACCGTGACGTCCTCGGGGCGCAGGTGGTGGATGTCGGTGCCGGGTCCGGTCGCGGTGCCGAAGTCGCCGTGGGACTTGGCCCAGACGTGCTCGCGGTTCCAGTCGCCCTGGTCGCCGCCGCTCGCGCTCTTGCTCCGCGAGGCGCCGCTGTAGAGCAGGATGACGTTCGAGCTGTTGGCCGGGTCCTGGTCGGTGGTCTTGATCGCGTCCCAGACCTGGTCGTACGTGAGCTTGGTCTGCTCGCTGATGATCGTGTGCAGTGCCGACTTGAGCTCGGGTCCCGTCTTGCCGAGCGCGTCCTTGTAGTACGTGTCGTCGTAGACGCCGACGGACGTGCGGGGCGGCGCGGGGGAGGCGGGGGTCGCCGTGGCGGTGGCCGGGACGGTGACGCCGACGAGGACCGCGGCGGCGGTCAGGGCCAGCGGTTTCCAGCGAGGTACACGCGGGAGGGGCATGTGGGGGTGTGTCCTTTCCCGAAGGTCTCGCGCGCGCCGTGCGCCCGGCCGTGGGGGACCAAGAGGCGTGCGGTCTACGCGAGTTGACTAATCAACCATCGGGAGAGTGGCACGGATGCGCGTCCGTCCGTGTGAACGGATCGCGGCGGTTGGGTGACGATGTCATGTGCACGGTCGGCGGGCGGGGGCGGGGGTGCGGCGCCGCGGGTGCGTGCGGTTTCGGAGTGCGGAAGATCTATTCTGAAACTGATCGGCCGGGCCATCGGCCCGGCGTGCGGGTGGAGCACCGCGCGCCCTCCGCAGCCCAGCACCGCCGCACCCGTGAGGAGCTCCCGTTGCCCGAGGCTCTGCCCGCCGCCGGACGTGACGAGGCGAAGGGGCCGGTACCCGGCGGCGGCCTGGTGCTCTGTGTGCTGCTCTCGGCGATGTTCATCGTCCAGTTCGACTTCTTCGTCGTGAACGTGGCCGCGCCGTCGCTGGAGCGCGATCTGCACGCGAGCGCGGGGATGCTCGAACTCGTCGTCGGGGGTTACGCGTTCGCCTTCGCCAGCGGAATGATCACGGGCGGACGCCTCGGCGACCTCTACGGCCACCGCCGTCTGTTCGTCATCGGCATGGCCGCCTTCGGGATGGCCTCGCTGCTCTGCGGCGTCACCGTCACGGCCGGACAGCTGGTGGCGGCACGCCTGGTGCAGGGTGCGGCGGGCGCGCTGATGGTCCCGCAGGTGCTCGCCGTGATCACCGCCCACTTTCCGGCCTCGGCCAAGCCGCGCGCCCTCGCCGGATACGGCATGGCGAGCGGCCTGGGGTCCATCGCGGGGCAGGTGCTGGGCGGCGCGCTGCTCGAAACGCATCTGTTCGTGCCGGGCTGGCGGCTGATCTTCCTGATCAACGTGCCGGTCTGCGCGGTGGCCGCGGTGCTGGCGGCCCGTCGCCTGCCCGCCCCGGCGCCCGGCGGGAACGCGGGGCTCGACCCGCTGGGCGCGGTCGGGGTCTGCCTCTCGCTCGTCCTGCTCCTGCTGCCGCTCTCCCTGGGCAGGACCTCCGGCTGGCCCGCCTGGTCGTGGATCTGCATGGTGGCGGCGGTGCCGGCGGCCGTCGGCACGCTGCTCCGGGAACGCGCCCTGACCCGCCGGTCGGGCAGCCCCGTCCTCGACCTCACCCTGTTCCGCAGCGCCTCCTTCACCTCGGGGATGATCGCCGGGATCGCCTTCCAGCTCTACTTCGGCAGCTTCATGTTCACCCTCACGCTGCTGCTCCAGTCGGGCCTCGGACTTGGTCCGCTCGCCGCCGGTCTGACGTTCGCTCCCATGGGGGTCCTCTTCGGGGTGAGTTCCCTGCTGGACAGACGGCTCATGGGCCGGTACGGGATGACGGTCCTGCTGGCGGGCAGCGCGACGACGGGGGCCGGACTGCTGGCGCTGACGCTGCTGCTCCACGCGTCCGGCGCGTCGACCGGGGTGCCCTGGGTCGTGCTCTGCCTCTGCCTGATCGGCTGCGGCAACGGCCTCGTGCTGCCCGCGCTGATCGGCGCGGCCCTGGTGCAGGTGCGCCCGCACAAGGCGGGCGCGGCCTCCGGAGTGCTCACCACCTCGCAGCAGTTCGCCAGTTCGGCAGGCGTCGCGGTGGTCGGGGCGACGTTCTTCGCGATGCTGGGCGCGTCCCCGACGGCGCGCGACTACGCGCACGCGATGACGGCTTCCGCCCTGATCGACCTGGCGCTGGTGGCGGCGGTCCTGTGCATGTGCCGGCTGATCAAACGCCGTACGGAGGCGGGGGATCCGTCGGGGGCGTGAACGGTGGGGGCGTGAACGGCTGGGGCGTGACCCGGGCGTTCTGCCCTGCCCTGGCTCGGCCCCGCCCGGCCGTGATGCGGCCACTGGCCCTGTGGCCCCCAGCGCAGCCCGGTGACGCCCGGCGCGAGCCGGCGCATCCGGGCGCCCCCGCTCACGCCCTCCGCGGCGAAGCCAGCACATACCGCCCCCCGGAGCCCCGCTCCGCGTGCTCGCTCGTCTGCCAGCCCGCCCGGGACAGGGCATCCGCGCACGCCCGCAACCCCTCCCGCGTCGGCTCCCGGACGGCCACCGCCTCCGGCTGCGGGGTCTCCGCCACCCGGTAGCCGGGGGCGCCGGGGGCCGCCGGGCGGCACTCGGCCGCCTCCAGGGCCAGCGCCGCCGCCTGCACCAGGTGCGCCCGTTCCCAGCCGCACGGACGGTCCCTCGCGCCATCCGTGTTCGTCATGCGGCGCAGCTCCACCAGACCCTCCCAGGCGCTCCGGACCTCCCGCGCGCGGGCGGCGCCCTCGGCGCCGGGCCGCTCCGTCTCCGTGCCCGTCCGCGCGGCGAAGACCCCCGAAGCCGCCGAAGCCGCCGACGGAGCAGGCGCCGGCGCGGGCGACGGGGCGGGGTCCTGGGCCGCGCCCTCCTCCCGTACGCGATGACCTGCCGGCGTCAGAAAGCACGCGTGCGGCGGCCGGGGGTGGCGGAAGGCGAGGCGCGCCCGCACCAGGCCCGCGAGCTGGGTCTCGGTGCCGGACAGGCGCCCGGTCGCCGGGTCCGCTGCCTCGATGATCCGTCGCTGAACGGCAGTAGGCGGTCTCACCGCACGCACCCCTTCCCCGGCCGGTCCCGTCACCTGCTACCGATGGTGCACCGAGCCACTGACATCAGGGCGCCGTCGACATCACCAGCTCCAGCACCCGCCGGTCCTCCGCCGCGTCGGCCCGCTCCTCGGGCGTGCCGGGATACGTGTCCAGGAGCACGTCCGTGGCACCGAGCCCCGCCAGCGTCTCCAGGTCGGCGCGGACCTGCTCCGCGCTGCCGTGCCCGAGCGGACGCTCGGGGGAGTCGGGCACCTCGCCGAGCCGGATCTGCAGACGCGGCACCAGGTCCGGCACCGGACGGCCCGCCGCCTCCGCCTCCGCCGCGATACGGGGGAGCGCCTCGTCGAGCAGCGCGCGGCTCGGCATGAACGGGTGCCAGCCCTCGCCCAGCCTGGCCGCGCGGCGCTGCGCCGCCGGGGAGTTGCCGCCGACCCAGACGGGCAGCCCGGGCCGGGTCGCGGGCGCCGGGGCGGTGCGGACGCCCTCGTACGCGACGTACTCGCCGGCGAAGGACGTGGGGTCCTCGCTCCACGCCGCGCGGATCGCCGTCAGGTATTCGTCGGTGATCGCGCCGCGCTCACGGAAGGGCACGCCGAGGACCTCGTACTCGGCGGCCGACCAGCCCACCCCGGCGCCCAGGATGAACCCGGCCTCGTTCAAGCGGTCGATGTTGGCGGCCATCCGCGCGGTCTGCAGCGGGTGCCGGTACGGGATGACGGTGATCGTCGTGCCCAGCCGCAGCCCCGGCACCCGGCCCGCGAGGTACGCGGCGAGCACGAACTGGTCGTAGAACGGCGCCGGATAGACCCCGTGGACGTCCGGGGTCACCGCTATGTGGTCGGAGATCATCGCGAACCCGAGCCCGAGGTCGCGGGCGTCGGTCGCCTGCCGCAGCAGGGAGTCGGGGGTGGTGCCGGAGCCGAAGTTGAGGAGGTTCACGCCGTATCGCATGACCGCAGTCTTGATGATCATCGGCGGGCGTGTCGAATACGAAGTCGCCTACGAAAAGGGGCCCGGCGCCCTCGCGCAGGGGCCCCTTCGCACGCGGTCCATCAGTGCAGCAGCTGCGGCCGCAGGTTCCAGCTCGCCACCACATGGCGCCGGTGCTCCGTGCTCAGCCGGCTCACCGTGCCGGTGGCGAGCAGGAACATCGAGCCGCCCGACGCGGGCAGGCCGAGCCTGCGGGCCGTCAGGACGCGCAGGAAGTGACTGTGGGCGAAGAGGACCACGCTGCCCTCGTTGTCGGCGAGCGCCGCGTCCACCTTCGCGAGCATCCGGTCGGCGCGCTCGCCCACCTGCTCGGGCGACTCCCCGGGGTGCTCCGGCGGGCCCGGGGCGACACCGTCCGTGAAGAGGTACCAGTCGGGCCGGGTGCGGTGGATGTCGAAGGTCGTGACGCCCTCGTACGCCCCGTAGTCCCACTCGGCGAGGTCCGGGTCCACCCGGGCGTCGCCGAAACCGGCCAGCTCCGCGGTCTCCCGCGAGCGCTGCCGGGGACTGGTGAAGGCGGCCCCGATCCGGAACCTGCCGATGAGCGGGGCGAGGGAGCGGGCCTGCTCCCTGCCGTTGTCGGTGAGGGGGATGTCCGTCCAGCCGGTGTGCTGCCCCGAGAGGGACCACTCCGTCTCGCCGTGCCGCACGAGGAGCAGATCACCCATGGTCGCGCCGTTCCTGTTCTTCCGGTGGTGGCGGCGCCGTCCGGCACCGCCACCACCGAGCCTGCCACGCCCCCGGGACCCGGCGCCCGGCGGGGACCGGCAAGCGGGCGCTACATGCCCTGCGGCACCCGCGCGGGACGGCCCGAGCCGCGCGTCAGGGTGTAGCCGCCGACGCCCGCGAGGGCCGCGAGGACGCCCCCGGCGCCCGTCCACAGCCAGCGCGAGGACCACCAGCCGCCCGACCAGCCGTCCTCGGGCTCGACGGCCGCCGCGCGGGCCTGCTTCTCGTCCGAGCCCGCGCCCGGTACCAGGGGCTCGCCGAGCGTCCCGTCCACCGCCTGCGCGCCGCCCGCGTCGGTCGTGGTGACCTTCGCCTCGGCCCGCACCGGAAGGCCCAGGTCGTCCGCCTCGAGGTCGGCGACGGTGAGCCGCGCGTAGTACGTGCCCGGCAGCGGGTCGTTCGCCCACCGCTCCGACCAGGACCGCACCGTGCGCAACGTGCACGACAGCGACACCGACGCGGCGTCCTGCCCGGCCGTCCTGGACGGCGTGCCGAGCCGGCAGGCCTGGCGGCGCCGCAGCCCGTCGTACACGTCGACCCGCCAGGTGGACGCGGCGTGCCGGGCCGCGGCGTCCGGCAGCTGCACCGTCGCGTGCACGGTGGCGCGCTGACCGGTGTCCACGGGGAAGGCCCAGTAGAGGTAGTCACCCGTGGACGCCTCCGCGGAGGCCTCCTGGCCGGGCCGGACGGTGGTCGCCGTACGGAAGGACGTGCCCGCCTCCGTGACCTTCTCCGGGGCGTCGTCGTCGGCGGTCGCGGCCCCCGCGGCGCCGGTCAGCGCCAGCAGGGCGGTACCGGTCACCGCGGCGAAGCGCCGCACCCCACGTGTCGTACGCATCAGTTGGTCCTCCAGACCGCGAAGCGCCAGCGTGACAGCCAGCCCCAGAGCACACCGGCGAGGAAGCCGACGAGGACGAGCAGGCCGAGCAGCCACCAGCCGTGGCCCAGACCGAAGAAGGCGACGTCGGACGCGTCGTCGGGGGAGTCGACCAGGTCGACCGCGAGCTCGACGGGCAGGCCCGGCGAGGTCTTCACCGACGCGGGCGCGGAGAAGGAGTTGCTGACGCGCAGGCAGACGGTCTCCGCCGCGGCGCTCTCGTCGTCCTCGTCGTCGGCCTCGGGCCTGGGGTAGCGCAGACCGGTCGAGATCACGTCGGTGCGTCCGTCGCCGGACTCCTGGCCGCGCACGATCTCGCGGCCCTTCGGCGTCTCGGCGCGCAGCAGCACGCCGTAGTCCTGGTGCACGGCGCGGTCCGCGGCCACGCTGACGGAGGCGCGCAGCTCCTTGCCGGCCGGTACGTCCACCCGGTACCAGCGGTGCTCGCCGAACTTCTCCCGGTCGGTGTAGAGGCCCGACTCCAGCTTCGGGGCGGCGGAGCACTGCGCGGCGCCCTTCGCCTCGACGGGCGTGACGACCGGGTCGGCCGCCCGGTCCACCAACTGCTTGACGCGGCCGGAGAGTTCGTCGGTGTGCCGGACCGAGGTGTACGTGCCGCCGGTGGCCTCCGCGATGCAGCTCAGCTGGTCGCGGGTCTTGGCGTCGGGCACCAGGCCGAGCGTGTCGATGGTGAGGTGGATGCCCTTGGCCGAGATGTCGCGGGCGACCACGCACGGGTCGAGCGGCTGGCAGGTGTCCTCACCGTCGGAGATCAGCACGATGCGGCGGCTGCGCTCCGCGGTGTCGTCCGTCAGGTCGTCGGCGGCCTTGAGCAGCGTCGGGCCGATGGGGGTCCAGCCGGTCGGCGCGAGCGTCGCCACGGCGGTCTTGGCGTCGGTGCGGCCCGCCTTGTCGAGCCGCTCCACGGGGTAGAGCAGCTCGGTGTCCTTGCAGCCCGTCTTGCGGTCGTCGCCGCGGTAGTTGGCGCCGAGGGTGCGTATGCCGAGGGCGACCTCGTCCGGGGTCGCGTCCAGGACCTCGTTGAAGGCCTGCTTCGCGGCGGCCATGCGGGACTTGCCGTCGATGTCGCGGGCGCGCATGGAGCCGCTGACGTCGAGGACCAGCTCGACCTTGGGGGAGGGCTGGGCCGGTTCGTCGTCGTCATCGGCCGCGGCGGGGCCTGCCGTGACGAGCCCGGCGGTCAGGGCGGCGAGCAGGGCGATGACCCAGGCCGCCGGCCGTTGTCTTGTGATCATCGCCGGATCTTATTGATCTCCGCGCGCATCCCCAAAACGAGGTCAGAACGGTACGGGCGGACACGGCCTGACCACACGTCACGCCCGTCGGCCGGACGGCTCGGCCCGGACGGAGTCAGCCGGGACGGATCAGCGCTTCAGCTCCCGGCCGCCGAACGCCCCGGACCCGTCCGCCCGCTTCCACCACGCCTCCAACGCGGCTTGGTCCATCGCCTGCCAGTCGGGGGTCGCCTGGACGAGCGCCCCGCCGAGCCGCCGCCCGAGGTCCACCAGCGCGCGGCCGGAGACGGTGCGCTCCGCGTCGTAAGCGGCGAGGGCGTCCACCCAGGTGTCCGTCGAGGTCAGGGCGGCCTCCAGGGCCGTGGCGTCCTGGAGCGCCTTCACCGCGCCCGCGCCGGTGTGCGGCCGGGCCACCGCCGCCGCGTCGCCGAGCAGCAGGGAGCGGTCGGCGGTGCAGCGCGGCGCGGTGAAGTCGTACATGGGCTGCAGGAAGAGCTCGCCGGGCGCCGTCTCGCGCACCAGCGCGCCCCAGTACGGGGGCAGCAGTTCGTCGGCGACGTACGCGAGGTGCGCGGCGAGCGCCTCGGTGAGGCCGCCGGGCGGCAGGCTCGTGGGGCCGGTCACCCGCAGGTCGAGTCCGAGCCCGAGGTCGAGGTCCGGGGGCGGCGCGGTGTACAGGACCCAGTTGACGCGGTGGCCGCCCGCTCCGTCCGGGATGCGGTAGATGATGACGTGCCCGCCGGGGAAGACGGCGTACACGCAGATGTCGTCGGGCCACAACTCCGGTTGCCTCAGGCGGGATACGGGGAACGCGCCGCGCCAGGCGAGATACCCCGCGTACGCCGGACGCACCTCACCGAAGCAGGCCGCGCGGACCACCGAGCGGTAGCCGTCGGCGCCGATCACGACATCGTGCCGCGCGCTCCCCGCCCCGGTGACGACCTCGACGCCCCCGCCCCCGGGGTGCACCGACCGGACCGACCGCACCTCGGCGCCCGTCCGGAAGTCGACGCCACGCGGGACGCGCCCGCGCAACTCCCGCCAGAGGGGACCCCAGTTGTACGTACGGAAGGGGAACGGCAGCACCGCGATCTCCCGCCCCACGGGGGACCCCGCCGCGTCGTCCCGCACGTACCAGCGCCGCCGTGTGAGCCGCACCCACGGCATGCCCGCGTCGAGGTATCCCGCCGACTCCAGCTCCGCGTAACGGGAGTCGTGCACGGCGAGCCCCACGCCCCGGTCGGCCAGGTCCCCGGCGGCGCGCTCGTACACGGTGATCTCATCCGCGCCGCCCCGGTGCGCGGCCAGCGCCGCAGCGCACCCGGCGACGCTGCCGCCGACGACGGCGACGTTCCCTCCACGCGTCATGGCGCCATCCTGGCAGCCCCGGTGACCGGCTGTCAGCGCAGCGAGACCCCGCGCCCGGCGAAGAACGGCTCGAACTCGACGGGGGAGAGTCGCGCGGTGCGGGTCGCCGCGTCGATGCCCGACGGGTTGTGGAAGTGCAGGGCCCCGTCGGCGCAGCGGCGGGTCACGAGGACCAGGTGGCCGCCCCTGCCGGGCGCGGGGCGGTGCGGGCGGCGGATCTCGAAGTGCACCGAGGCGATGACCTTGCGGCCCGCGTCGAGGAGGGCGCCGATCTCCTCGACGGAGAGGTGCCGGTGGACCTCGGCGTCGACGCCGTGCGCCTCGCGGGCGTACTCCGCGAAGGGCGCGTAGACCATGCCGCGGATCTCGCCGTCCACGTCCGTGTACGCGCCGAACTTCAGCGCGCCGTCCCGCAGTTCGAAGAGCGAGGGCGCGGACGGGCCGAGCGCCATCCGGTAGCAGGTCAGGCCGCACAGGTGGCCGCACCAGCGGGCGTAGTCCGCCACGGTCGCCGCACCCGACGCGGGCCACGCCGGGTCGGCGGCGCGGTCGAAGCCCTCGTACACGATGGGCCCGACGAGCTCGGGCGAGGCGAACTGCGTGTGGACGGGCACGGCGCAGGTGGCGCAGGACGGCATGGGGCTCCAGGGATCGGTGGCGGCGGGGCGGTGACCCTCGGCTCAACGGCTCCGGGACGTCGCGGGGTCCGGTGTCACTGACGATATCCGCTGAGGAAGCGGCCGATGCGGCTGATCGCGGCGTCCAGGTCGTCGGCGTGCGGGAGCGTGAGGACGCGGAAGTGGTCGGGGCGGGGCCAGTTGAAGCCGGTGCCCTGGACGACCTGGATCTTCTCCTGGAGGAGCAGGTCGAGGACGAACTTCTCGTCGTCGTGGATCGGGTGGACCTTCGGGTCCAGGCGCGGGAAGGCGTACAGGGCGCCCTTCGGCTTCACGCAGGAGACGCCGGGGATCTCGTTCAGCTTCTCCCAGGCCCGGTCGCGCTGCTCGTGCAACCGGCCGCCGGGCGCGGTGAGTTCGTGGATGGACTGGCGGCCGCCGAGCGCGGCCTGGATGGCGTACTGCGCGGGGGCGTTGGGGCACAGCCGCATGGAGGCGAGCATCGTCAGCCCCTCCAGATAGCTCTTGGCGTGCTGCTGCGGTCCGGTGACGACCATCCAGCCCGACCGGAAACCGGCCACGCGGTACGTCTTGGAGAGCCCGCAGAAGGTGAGGACGACGAGGTCGGGGGCGAGGGCGGCGACGCCGTGGTGCACGGCGCCGTCGTACAGGATCTGGTCGTAGATCTCGTCGGCGAAGACCATCAGGCCGTGCCGGCGCGCCAGGTCGAGAATGCCCTCCAGGATCTCCTTCGGGTAGACCGCGCCCGTCGGGTTGTTGGGGTTGATGATCACGACGGCCTTGGTGCGGTCGGTGATCTTCGAGGCCATGTCGTCGAGGTCGGGGTACCAGTCGGCGGACTCGTCGCACACGTAGTGGACGGCCTTGCCTCCGGAGAGGGTGGTGACGGCGGTCCAGAGGGGGAAGTCCGGGGCGGGGATGAGGACTTCGTCGCCGTCCTCCAGGAGCGCCTGCACCGCCATGGTGACGAGCTCGGAGACGCCGTTGCCGAGGAAGACGTCGTCGACGGAGACCTCGTCGAGGCCGAGCGCCTGGTAGCGCTGGGCGACGGCGCGGCGGGCGGAGAGGATGCCGCGCGAGTCCGTGTAGCCGTGCGCCTGGGGGAGCATCCGGATCATGTCCTGGACGATCTCCTCGGGCGCCTCGAAGCCGAAGAGCGCGGGATTGCCGGTGTTGAGCCGGAGCACGCTGTGGCCCGCCTCCTCCAGGGCGTTGGCGTGCTCGATGACGGGGCCCCGGATCTCGTAACAGACCTCGCTGAGCTTGCTCGACTGCCGGAACTCCATGCGGTGCGCCTCCCGTGACGTGTGTTACTTGGTTTTACCAAGGGGGCGCTTGGAAAGTCCAACAACTTGCTTAGACTATGCCGCATGCCACCTCGCCGAAGCTACGACCAGTACTGTGCGGCCGCCCGTGCGCTCGACGCCGTGGGCGACCGCTGGACCCTGCTGATCGTCAGGGAGCTGCTGGCCGGCCCCCGCCGCTACACCGACCTCCACGCCGACCTGCCGGGCGTCAGCACGGACGTGCTGGCCTCGCGCCTGAAGGACATGGAGCAGCGGGGCCTTGCGACGCGGCGCAGGCTGCCCCCGCCGTCGGCGGCGTACGTCTACGAACTCAGCGGCAGGGGTAGGGAGTTGCTGCCCGTCCTGGAGGCGCTCGCAGCCTGGGGCGCCCCCGGTCTGGCGGAGCGGGCGCCGACGGACGCGGTGCGGGCACACTGGTTCGCGCTGCCGCTGCTGCGGTGCCTCGCGGCGGCCGGGGCCGGGGCGGAGGGTGTGGTGGAGGTGCGGCTCGACGAGGGCTGCTTCCACGTGCGGCTGGCCGCCGCCGACGGGGACCGGACGTACGGGGACGGGCCCGCGCCGGCCGGCGCCGACGCGGCCCTCACGCTGGACGCGGCGACGTGCGTGGCGGTGAGCCGCGGCGAGCTCACGATCGGGCAGGGCGTACGGGAGGGCCGGATCGAGGTCGCCGGCGATTCCGTGCTGGCGAAGGCGCTGCGCGGGGCGTGACGAAGGTGGCGCGGGAGGCGTGGCGGCGGCCGGGGAGTCCGGGCGCGCCCCTCCCGGCGGGGCGGAGGCGCGCCCGGACTCCCCGGCCGCTGGCGCGGGTTACGGCAGCGGGCCGCCGCGGGCCGTGGTCCAGAGGTCGTACCACTCCTCGTGGGTGAGTTCCGGCTCGCGGGTGACGGCGTCGCGGCAGGCGAGGATGCGTTCGGGGCGGCTCGTGCCGATGACCGGGGCGATGCGCGCCGGGTGGCGCTGGAGCCACCAGAGCAGGATCGTCTCCGGTGTCGTCCGCTTGCGTTCGGCGAGGGCCGCGACGAGCGTGGCGGTGGGGGAGTCGGTGCGGCCGGTGTAGCGGCCCTGGGCGAGGGCGCCCCACGCCTGCACCTGGACGCCGTGGGCCCGGCAGTAGTCGAGGGTGCCGTGCGGAAAGCCGTTCTCGGCGGCGGCCGGGGTGTTCACGAGGACCCCCGCCTCGACCCAGTCCCTGCTGCTCAGGCTCATCTCCAACTGGTCGGCCACCAGCGGGAATTCGAGGTGCTGCTGCAGGTGCGCGATCTGTGCGGCGCTCATGTTGGACACGCCGAAGTGGCGCACCAGGCCCTGGTCGCGCAGGGAGGTGAGCGCCCGCGCGATCTCCTCCGGGCCGGTGAGCGGGTCGGGCCGGTGCAGCAGGAGTACGTCGATCACGTCCGTGCGGAGCCGGCCGAGGCTCTCCTCGACCCGCCGGACGATGCTCGGACCGCGCAGGTCGTACATGCCCGGCAGCTCGCCCTCCGCCTGCCGGATGCCGCACTTGGTCTGCAGCACGATGCGGTCGCGCAGCTCCGGCGCCCTGGCGAGCAGCTCGCCGAAGACCGCCTCGGCCTTGCCCTTGCGGTAGATGTCGGCGTGGTCGAACACGGTGATGCCGATGGCCAGCGCGGCCTCGACCGCGGCCTCCGCTTGGGCGATGTCCGCGGCGGTGTACGGGGTGGTGTCCCAGGTGCCGCCGAGCCCCATGCACCCGTACAGCGGCTGCCCCGCGGGCAGGTCGTTCTGCGCGGTCATGCGTCTCCCTCCGTGGTGAACTCCGTGACGCGTCAGCTCGTCGTCGCTCTACCGCTCCATCGTCGCTCAACCACTCAGCGGACGGGCTGGACTTCCGGACGAGGGGCCGCCGTCCGGGCGACGGCGAGCTCCCGCGCGGTGGCCATGTCGCTGAAGGGGAGCAGCCGCCCGCGGACGGTCTGGTGCGGTTCGCTGCCCTTGCCCGCGATGAGCACGGTGTCCCCGGGGGCCGCCGCCGACAGGGCGAAGGCGATGGCCTCGCGGCGGTCGGTGAGCCGCTCGAACGGGACCCCGGCCGCGGCGAGGCCGGGCACGATCTGATCGAGGATCGCCTCCGGGTCCTCGTCGCGCGGATTGTCGGAGGTCAGGACGCACAGGTCGGAGTGGCTCCCGGCGATCCTGCCCATGTCGGCCCGTTTCGTGGTGTCCCGGTCGCCGCCGCACCCGAAGACGGTGATCACCCGGCCGCTCGCGTAGCCGCGGATGGTGGCGAGGACCTTGTCCAGGGAGTCGGGGGAGTGGGCGTAGTCCACGATCACCGAGACGCCCTCGGCGGTCTCGAAGCGCTCGAACCGGCCCGGCACGGGCGGCAGTTGGGCGAGCGCGGCGACGAGCGCGTCCAGATCGTGTCCGAGCACGTGGCAGGAGGCGAGCGTCGCGAGGGCGTTGGCCACCGAGTAGCGGCCGGGGAAGGGGATCGACGCGGGGCGGGCGCGCCCCGCGTGATGGAGCACGAACCGCGTGCCCTCGGCGCTCACCACCAGATCGGTGGCCCGGTAGTCCGCCGGGGCGTCGAGCGCGTACGTGGTCACCGCGCCCGGCATCATCGCGCCGATGCCGGCCCCCACCGGGTCGTCGGCGTTGACCACCGCGTGCCGGCACAGGCCCTGGAAGAGCCGGAGCTTGGCGTCGCGGTAGGCGGCCATCGTGCCGTGGTCGTCGAGGTGATCCTGCGTCAGATTGGTGAACACCCCGACGTCGATGAACGTCCGGTCCACCCGGTGCGTCAACAGCGCCATGGAGGTGGCCTCCAGCACCACGCTGCCGGTCGCGCGGTCGCGCATCTGACCCAACAGGTACTGCAGATCGGGTGATTCGGGCGTGGTGAGCACCGACGGCGGCATCGGGATCCGTTGGTCACCGATGCGGCTGCCCGCGGTCCCGATGACGCCGACCTTCGCCCCGGCGGAGAGCCGCAGGGCGGACTCGACCATGTACGAGACGGACGTCTTGCCGTTGGTGCCGGTGACCGCCACCACGTCCATGTGCCGGCCCGGTTCGCCGTAGTACCGGGAGGCCACCACGGCGGCGGTCCGTCGGGTGTCCGCCACGCGTATGGTGCACCCGGCCGCGGACCCCTCCGCGGTCGCGCGGGTCGGGTCCGCCCCTTCGAGGACGACGGCGGCGGCGCCGCGGGCGAACGCGGTGGCCACGGCGCCGGGCCCGCCCTCCCGGTGACCGGGCACCGCGACGAAAAGGGTGCCGGGCCGGACCCGGTCGACGTCGAAGGTCACGCCCGCGGTGACCGCGACCGCACGCGGCTCGCCCCGGAGTACGTGGTGGTCGTGTCCGGCCAACAACTCGTTCAGCTTCACGGTGATCCCTTCGGGGTGGCGCGGCCCGGTCGTGCGGTCGCGGCCGGGCTGCGGCGCCGGCGGGGGCCGGGGCCGTGGTGGTGACGTGGAGCGGAAACGGAGGCGGCCCGACGGGGTCGGGGCGCGGGGAGGTGGGGTGGAGTGGGGTGGGGAGTACGGGGACTCAGGGGGGGCGGCTCTGAAGCGACGAAAGACGCGGGGAGACGGAGAGAGAACCCTGAGGTGGAGAAGGGAAAAACCCTGAGGCGGCGAGAGACCGGACCCGAGGCGTGCGGCGGGCAGAACCGGCGGAGGACCGCAGTGAGAATCGCTAGCCGTGCTCGTGCACGGCGATGCGGCGGGCGCGGGGCGCTCCGCCGACCGGAACGGCAACCGGGCGGCCGGCTCCCGGGCGCGGTTCCGAGGCGGCCCGCGTTCGGCCCTGCCTCGTGGAACCCGTGCGACCCATGGGGCCGAGTGTACGGCTGTCGCGGGGGCCGGCGTCCCCGGGTGCCGGCCGCGCGGTCACGGGGCCGACGGGATACCGGCGCCGACGGGGACGCCCAGCCGCTCGGCGACCGTGGTGAGCGCCGGGCCCAACGGGAGCGAGACCCGGGTGACGGCGTGCTGGTCGCCCCGGGTCGGGTCCTGGTTGACGATCAGCACCGGCGTCCCCGCCGTGGCGGCCTGGCGGACGAACCGGAGGCCCGACATCACCGTCAGCGAGGAGCCGAGGACCAGCAGCGAGGTGGCCCCGCGGACCAGCTCGCGGCAGCGCTCGACCCGCTGCGCGGGGACGGCCTCGCCGAAGAAGACCACGTCCGGCTTGAGGACGCCGCCGCAGACCGTGCAGGGCACCACGTGGAAGTCGCCGACCTGCGCGTCGTCGAGGTCGGCGTCACCGTCGGGGTTGATGCCGGCCGCGACCGGCGAGAAGCCGGGGTTGGCCTCCTCGAGCCGGCGGGCGAGCTCGCGTCGCGGGCTGAAGGTGCCGCAGGTGAGGCAGACGACCCGGTCGAGGCTGCCGTGCAGCTCCACGACGTCCTCGCTGCCGGCGCCCTGGTGCAGGCCGTCCACGTTCTGGGTGATCACGCCGGAGAGGAGTCCGTGCCGCCCGAACGCGGCCACCGCGCGGTGCCCGGCGTTGGGACGGGCGCGGCCGAAGGTGCGCCAGCCGAGGTGACTGCGTGCCCAGTACCGGCGCCGGGCCTGACCGGAGGTGGTGAACTCCTGGTACGTCATCGGGGTGTGCCGGCTGAGGCTCCCGCCCTCGCCCCGGTAGTCGGGGATGCCGGACTCCGTGGAGATCCCGGCGCCACTGAGCACCAGCACGCCGCCCGCACCGAGCGCGTCGGCGACCGGCTCCAGATCCACGGTCGCGGGCGGCAGGTCCTCGGGCGGGGTCCAGCTCAGGGTGGGGCGCATCCGCATGGGCCCCAGGGTACGCAACGCCTGGGCGGCGGGCCGGGACGGTTCGGGGTGCCCCCTCCGGGGCGGGGTGGGGTGCCGCTGCGCCGGGTTGGCGTCGCCTTCGCCTTCGCCTCGTTCCCGGCACCTCACAGGCCGCCCCGTCCGGGCCCGCACCCCGTCCGGGACGGCCCCCGCCGGCCCCCCGGGCTACCCCCGCCGACGCCTCACCGCCTCACGTACCCCACCCCACCCGCCGCGCCCCCGCGCCGGGCAAGCCTCACCCGTTTCCCTCCCGCAGCTGCGTCGCCAATGACGTCAACGGTTCCAGGGCCTCCTGGCGGTCCAGGGAGGAAAGGCGCGTGATCGCCGTGTTCAGGCGGGTCAGGGCCGCCTCCGGGCGGTCCTGGTAGAAGCCCTCCACTGCCGCCGACAGGCGCACGCACTCCGACCACTCGCCGGCGTGGTCCTCGTCCGTGCCCTCGTCCGGGTCGCCCAGCAGCGCGGTCGCCTCCGCCAGGGCGGCCAGCGCGTCCTCGTACCGCTCCGCGTACGTGTAGACCCGGCCGTGTTCGTAGGCCAGAGCCGTCTCCAGGGAGCGGCCGTGCGGTGTGAAGCCGGCCTCGCGGGCCTCGTCCGCGACGCGGGCCGCCGTGGCCAGGTGGGCGAGCGCCCCGTCCAGGCCCTCGGGGCCCTGGGTCTTCACCCTGAGGCGGGCCAGTTCGCGCAGGCAGTTGCTCAGCGGCTCGGGGCGCGGGTCCCTGGCGTGCGCGGTCAGCGCCTGGTCCACCGCCTCCCCGGCCCGCCCGAACTCCCCGGACTCGGCGAGCAGCATCGCCGTCTCCGCCGCGATCATGGCGTGGCTCCCCGGGTCGTCGTCCCACCCCGCCGACTCCGCCGCGAGCGCCACGAACTCCGCCGTGGCGGCCTTCAGGTCCTCCCCGGCGTGCAGCGCGCGGGCGCGGGTCAGGCGCAGCTGGGCGGCGAGCCGGTCGTCCAGCTCGCCCGAGGCGACGTCGGGTTCGGCCAGTACGGAGTCGAGCAGCGCGATGCAGTCCTCCACCCGCCCCAGGTCCAGGCTGAGCCGGGCGGCGTTGCTGTACGTGCAGAACGCCTCGATCCGGCTGCCGTGGCGCAGATCCAGCTCCGCGGAGCGCGTCAGGTGCCGCAGCGCCTCGTCGGGCCTGCCCAGCCGCATGCACGCCTCGGCCAGGTCACTGTGCATACGGGAGGCGTTGCTCCGGTCCTGCGGCCAGTCCGCGGCCAGGCGGAGCCCCTCGGTCAGGTCGGCGTGGGCCGACCGCGCGTCCTGGAGGCCGAGGCGGAGCCGGCCGCGCAGCGCGAGGGCACGGGGCAGGTGCCAGGCGGGGCCGTGCTCCGCCAGGCGTTGGACGAGGGCGTCGTTCTCGGTGAGCGCGGTGGGCAGGTCGCCGGCGAGGGCGTGTGTGGTGACGCGCAGCAACAGCGCGCTGGAGAGCTGTCCCGCGAGGTCGTGCCGGGCGGCGAACGCGCGCAGCCGCTCCGCCTCGGCCAACGTCGGCGCCACGTGCTCCTCGCTCCGCGACGCCTGCAGCCGCAGACCGAACGTGGTCGCCCGCAGCCGCAGCAGACGGCCCTCCTCCTGCGGGGTGAGGCCGGGGACGGTCTCCTCGTGCAGCCGGACGAGGGCCGCGTGCGCATTGGTGAGCGTCGCCACCCTCGCCGCCGTCCCGTCCGGTCCGTCCGCCCCGCCCGATCCGTCTGATCCATCGGCCTTGTTCGGCCCGTCCGCCCCGTCCCGCTCCCCGGGTTCGCCTTCGCCCTCCGCCTCGCCCTTCACCTCGGCCGCCGCGAGCAGCCCGTAGGCGCGGGTGACCGCCGCCCGTCCCGGCTCGCCGGCCTCGTCGTACAGACCCGCCGCCTCGTCGTAGAGCGGCACGGCGGCGGCGTGTTCGTCCTTCTCGTCGATGCGGAACGCCTCGTCGGCCAGCAGGTCCGCGCGCAGCCGTACGAGCGGGCCGACCGCGGGATCGTCGGGGTGGACGTAGTCGTCGGCGGCCACGAGCGTGCGCAGCCGTGCCCAGTACGCGAGCGCGTCCGGGCGGCCCTCGTCGTGCAATGCCCGCGCCCGCAGGACGAGTTCGGCCACCGACGCCGACTCGGACGGCAAGGACTCGGGCGTACGCGCCCTGGCCGCCCCCTCCGCGCCCGCCGTCCCCTCCGCGCCCGCCGTCCCCTCCGCGCCCGCCGTCCCCTCCGCGCCCGCCGTCCCCGCCGCGGCGACCGGCGCCGGCGGCGCCGTCGGAGCCACCTCGTCCAACGTCCGTGTCCGCAGCGTCAGTTCCAGCGCCTCCAGGAGCGGGGCCCGTTCGAGCCGCGCCCGGCGCCGGTCCGCGTGGGCCGTCGTACCGTTGCGGGCGTCGAAGCGCGCCGCGAGGTCGTCCGTGCGGCCCCGCACCTCGGCGCGGAGGCCGGCCGCCGTCCAGGCGCGGCCCGCGAACCCGGCGGCGGGCACCTCGCCGTGGCCGAGCGATTCGACGCGGCGCAGGAGGACTTCGACACCCGTGAGGAAGTCCAGGAGCTCCAGCGGCGAGTCCACCTCGTCGAAGAGGGTCCGGTTCTCGGCGAGGAGTTCGAGGCCGCGCGCCTCGTTGCCGGTCAGGGCGCAGAACTCCAGGTGCCGGCCGACCTCACCGGCCATCGAGGGGTTGCGCCGGCAGCTCCGGTACCCGGCGAGGTGCAGCTCGCGCGCCCGGTCCGTGCGGCCGGTGCGCAACAGGGGCAGCAGCGCGTACGACACCGAGCGGGCCGGCTCCTCCAGGCAGGACGCCTGGCCGGAGAGCACCGACTCCCAGGTGTTCAGCGCCCGTTCGTCGTCGCCCGCGTCGAGGTGGTGGCGGGCCCGCCGGCAGATCTCGCAGGCCTCGCAGTCGCTGAGCGGCGTACGGGTGCGGCCCGCCCACAACTCGTGGGCGAGAGCGGTGTCCTCGCCGACGTGCGCGGCGAGCTCGTACGCCTGGCCGTAGTACGGCTGGAGGCCGAAGCCCGCCTTCTCGTACCGGTCGCGCATCTCCTGGAGCCACTGGCGCAGACTGGCCAGCGGTATCTCGGGCAGCGCGCGCAGCGCGCCCGCCACCCACTTGAACCGCCAGAACAGCGTGGCCCGCGTGCGCTCGTCGAAGGCGTCGGGCCGCTCGTCGAAGAGGGTGAGCAGCCGGGCGAAGACGACGGGGGACTTCCGCGGCTCGGCACCGTAGGTGTACGCCTCGTGGAGTTCCAGAAGCGCCTCGATGAGCGGGGCGGGCTCCGCGAACTGCTCGGCGGCCTCGGCGAGTTCCTCGGCGGTGACGGTACGGGGACGGCCGTAGGGGCGCCGGTCGTTCTCCTGGAGCGCCCGGTACAGCTCGTCCGTGTTCTGCGGGTGGGATGAGGTCGGCATCGTCAGCTGTCCTTGCGGAGGGCGTGGGCGAGGAGGTCGAGGAAGGAGCGGTTGATGAGGCTCGACTCGGCGGGCCTGAGCGGGCGCCGGGACAGCATGACGGCCTGGCCGTAGAGGGCCTCGGCGCTGGTGCGGGCCAGTTCGGGTTCGTCGATGGCGACGGCGGTGCGCACCAGCGGGTTGAGCTGGTTGAGGATCAGCTGGGCGCGCGGCGCCTCCTGGCGCAGCGCGCCGAGGATGTCACCCCACAGGCCGCCCTCCTGCTCGCGGGCGAGCTGGGAGCGGGTGCGCTCGTGCCGCGCCTCGCGGCTGTCGACGAGCAGGGCGGGCGCGGAGGCCGGCTGGAAGGTGCGCAGCGCCACGTCGCAGTCGAAGACGGCGAGGGCGTCGCGGGCGCGGGCGAGATAGGCGGTCGCGGCCAGCTCCGTCTCCCGGTCGACGGGGTCGAGGTGGGCCGTGAGGGTCGCCGGGTCGAGGTCGGCGACGTTGACCTCGGGCCTGATCTCGGGCAGCCGGTGGACGAGGTCGCGGTCGTACGTGTAGCCGCCGTTGACGACGCCGAGTCCGGCGGCCGAGGCGATCGCCGCGACCTGCCGGAACTCCTCCACGCTCGACGTCACGAGCACCGTGCGGTGGGTGCGCGCGAACGCGTCGAGGGTGGTGTGCCCGTCGGTGGTCTCGAACGGCAGCCAGGGCAGCAGCATCCGCAGGATCGCGTCGTCGTGCACCGCGAGCGACTTCACGGCCAGGTGGTGGGCCTGGAGGAAGCGGCCGAGCAGCTCCGGGTCGCTGGCGGCGGCCCGCGCGATCCACGCGCGCAGCCGCTCGGCGAGGGCGTCCCGGACCGCCGCCAGGGTGTCGTCCTCGTACAGCGCCTCGCGGGACGCCGTCGGCCGCAGGCTCTCGGCGTCGACGACACAGCGGACGAAGAACGCCCACTCGGGCAGGATCTCCTCGGCCCGCTCGGACAGGAGCATGCCCTTCACGTGGACGCGGTGGCCGTGCCGGCGCCCGGCCGGCACCGCCTCCGGCAGCACGCACGCGATGCCCTTCAGGCCCACCGCGGACAGGTCGAGCTCGATGGTGTCCAGCGGCGTGAACCCGAAGACCTCCTCGCCGTACGCGGCGAGCGCACGCGCCCGCGCCCCCGGCGTCGGATACGTGACCGCCCAGGGGGCCGGCTCGGAGTTGACCGGCGTGTCGGGACCGCCGGAGCCGTCGCCGAAGGAGACGGGGTGGCGCAGCAGGGACCCGAAGTGCCGTGCCAGGGAGTGCACTTGGCCGGGCTTGGTCCACTCGCCCGCGTCGGCGCGCGGCGTCAGCGTGACGGTCGTGCCGGGCCGGGGGCGGGCGGAGGCGGGCAGGGTGCGGACGGAGTAGCTGCCGTCGCCGCGGCCCCGCCACTCGACGGCGGGCGCGTCGGGGGTGCGGGCGGAGCGGCTCACGACGTGGATCTCGTCCGCGACCAGGAAGCAGGAGAGCAGGCCGATGCCGAACTGGCCGATGAAGTCCGCGCGTTGCTCGGCCACCTGCTCGGCCCGCTTGCTGCTGCGGCCGATGGTGGCGAGGAAGGCGTGCACGTCGGCCTCGGTGAGGCCGACGCCGTCGTCCTCGACGCGGACCACGGCGCCGTCGGCGTACAGCCGGATCCCGAACGCGTCGGCGGGAGCGCCCGGTTCCAGGTTGCGACGGGCGGTCAGCGCGTCCACCGCGTTCTGGAGGAGTTCGCGCAGATAGACGCGGGGGCTGGAGTAGAGGTGGTGGGAGAGGAGGTCGACGAGGCCGCGCAGATCCACCTGGAAGGTGCGGTCGGCGGCGGCCGGGGTCGCTGCGGTGTGGGGCTGAGTCATCGGGCGGTCCGGTGGTGTGAGGGACGACGGGTGGCGGGCGTGGGCCGGGGCGGGCCGGGGTGTGCGGGCCGCGGGCGCCGGCGGGGGCGGTGAGTCGGGAGAGCAGGTAGGGGAACGGCGAGGCCGGGCGGCCTGAATCGGGCGCCGTGGGCGGACCGTGCGTGCGGCCGTCGGGCGGGCCGGCGGACGGAGCATCGGGCGGCGCGGTCGGGCGGCGTGGTCGGGCGGCGCGGTCGAGCGGTTCGCTCAGGTGGCCCGGTCAGGCGGCGCGGCGGTGGCAGGAGGCGAACCGCTTCTCCGGCTCCGCGAAGTACTCCCACGGCCAGCTGACGTAGGCGCCGTCGAGCGCCTGGAAGACGCGCCGGACGGTGTGCCGCTCGTCGGCCAGCGACAGCGCCATGGCGAAGATGTGGAAGTCGTGCTGCCAGCCGAGGCGCCGTACGTAGGCGGGGTGCAGGATGCTGTGGTCCGCCGCCGCCCGCAACTCGCCCTGGATCGCGGGGGTCGTGAGGCAGCCCTCCTCGTCGGACTCGACCCACTCCTCGATGTGCGCCATGGCGAGCACACAGCCGAGCCGGTTCCCCTGTGGGGTGTGGCCGAGCGCGTCACGGGCGAACGCCAGGGCCTGGCCCGGCTCGCCCGCCCACCGCGGCTGCAACTGCGAGAGCCACTCGAGGTGCGTCTCCAGGTCCAGCGGATCGCGGCGCAGGGCCGCGTGGAACCGGGCCACGCTGACGTCCGGGCCCACCGACATGCCGCGCCCCGAGGTGAGCAGACGCTGCCACGGCGTGATCCACTCGGGCCGCAACTCCGCGGCTTCCAGGAGCTGTTCCTCGGCGATGCCCAGCCGCTCGTGGAACACCTGCCACTGCTCGCGCGAGACGTTCGCGGCACGGGCCGCGGTGCGGGCCTCCCAGCCCCAGACGATGTGCCGGGCCCCGGAGATCAGCAGCGCGGTGGCCCGGTGCTCCTTGTCCTCCCGTACGGCCCGCCCGATCCACTCCTGCACGCCGTCCACCTCGGCGAGCGCGCCGAGGACGGCGTGGTCGCGGCCGAGGTCGAAGGGGGCGAGGCCGGTCCTGACCGCCTCCCAGTCGCCGGCGCCCGCCGCCTCCACCAGCGCGAGCACCCGTGTGTCGCCGAGGGCGCGCAGCGGATACGTCCCGTTCTTCCGCCGGCGCGGAACAGGCAGGGCGGTCGGGTCCGCCCCCGGTCTCTCCTCGCCCCTGCCGAACAGCTTGCCGAGCATGCCGCGCCCTCCCCTGGTCCGCGTGATCGATCCGGTGCAGCATAAGCGGCACCAGGGGCAGGGCATCCACAGGGTATTCACGAGTGCTTCACGCGCCCGTCGCCGTGCGCGGTCCGGGAGTGCGCCCGCCCGACCGGTCCACGGACCCGTCGGGCGGACCGGTTCAGCGGCCGGCGCGTCCCCGGACCGCGGCGAGCAGCCCGTCCAGTTCGTCGGTCTTGAGCCGGCGGGCGAGGACGACGTAGAGGACCACGAGCACGACACCTCCCGCCACGAGCGCCGTGGCGGAGCCCAGGACCCCGGTGCCGAGGGTGTCGATGAGGAGGAAGGCGAGGGCGCCGCTCGCGAGGGCCGCCGGCAGCGAGGCGGCGACCAGACGGGCGTACGTCCGCACGACGCGGGCCCCGTCCAGGTCGCCGCCGAGCCGGGCCCGCATCCGGCGCCAGGCCACCACGACTCCCACGGCGAAGGCCAGCCCGTACGAGGCCGCCATCCCGACGACGGCCCAGCGCGCGGGCAGCACGACGAAGGAGAGGGCGGCGCCCACCGCGTTCACCAGGGCCACGACGACCGTGTTGGCGAAGGGCGTTCGGGTGTCCTCGAAGGCGTAGAAGCCGCGCAGCACCACGTACTGCACGGAGTACGGGATCAGGCCGAGGCCGAACGCCATCAGGATGTAGCCGATGTTGCGCGCGCCGCTGCCCGCGGTCGCGAACATCAGCGTGGCCATGGGCACGCCCAACGCCAGGAAGGCGAAGGCGAAGGGCACGATGGCGACGGCGGAGGTGCGCAGCCCGTAGGAGAGGTCGGCGCGCACGGCGCCGGTGTCCCCGTCGCCCGCGGCGCGGGCGATCCGCGGCAGCGCCGCCGTCATCAGGGACACGGTGATGATCGCCTGCGGCATCTGCCACAGCTGCAGGGCGACGTTGCCCGTGCCGGGGTGCCCCTGTTTCTCGGCGATCGGCCCCGCCCAGGTGGCGAGTTGGGTGACGACGATCAGACCCAGCTGGTTGGTGAGGACGAACAGGAGGGTCCACTTGGCGAGGCCGAACGCCTGCCCGAGACCGTGCCCCCGCCAGTCGAACCGGAGCCTGAGGCGGACCCCCGCCGCGCGGACGTACGGCACCATGGCGAGGGCCTGGACCACGAGGCCGAGGAGCGTGCCGAGCCCCAGCAGCCGCACGCCCTGCGGCGTGATGCTGCCGGCGTCGACGCGGGAGTCGGAGAACGGGCCGAAGGCCCAGATGAACGCGGTGAACGACGCGATGGCCGGACGGGGCAGAACGTACGGGCGTCAGGACGCGGCTGCGTGGTCGCGTGCGGTCGCGGGCCCCCGGTCCGGGCGGGGCAGGCGGCGCGGGCCGATGAGCGCGACCGTCGTGAGCGCGGCGACGACCGCGAGCGCCGCGGACACGGCCATCACGGCCCGGGCGCCGTCGGCGACGGCACGCCCGTCCGCGCCGCCGTACCGGGCGAACACCGCGCCCAGCGCCGCGGTCCCGACACCGGCGCCCAGAGAGGCCAGGGTGGAGATCGTGCCGGCGACCATGCCCACCCGGTCGGGTGCGGTCACCCGCACCGCGACGGCCATGACGGGCGCCCCGGCCACCCCGCCGCCCGCGCCCCAGGCCAGCAGTGGGGCGATCAGTGCCCACCACGGGGTGCCCGGCGTGATCAGCGGCGCGAGGGCCAGGAGCCCGACCGCCTTGAGGGCGTAGCCCGCCGCGATCACCAGGCCGGGTGCCCACCGCCCGACGAGCCGGGAGCCGACCATGCCCATGACGATCTGGGCCAGTAAGATCGGGGTCATCAGCAGACCCGCCGCGGTCGGGCCGAGCCGCAGGCCGTCCGAGAAGTACAGCACCAGGTAGACCGAGCCGCCGATGGTGAGGACGCGGGAGAGCAGGACGGCCAGCATCGCGCCGCAGAACGCGGGGGCACGGAACATGCCCAGCTCCAACGTCGGTGCCGGAACCCGGAGTTGCACGGCCAGGAAGGCGGCGAGCGCGAGGGAGGCGACGGCGAGCGCCGCGGTGTCCTGACCGCGCCAGGGTGTGTCGCCGGGGCGCAGCATCAGCAGGGTCGCCGCGCCGAGACCGAGCATGAGCAACAGGCTTCCCCGCCAGTCCGGCCGCACCGTCCCTGTCCCCGTCGGGCCCGAAGCCACCGGAGGGCGCGGCAGAACGCGTACCGCCAGGATCCAGGCCAGCGCTCCCAGCGGGAGGTTGAGGGCGAAGACCGCGCGCCAGCCGAAGGCGTCGATCAGCAAGCCGCCGAGGGCCGGGGCGAGAAGGCCGGCCGCCGTCGCGAACGAACCCCAGGCGCCGATCGCGAGATCCCGCTCCGCGCCCGAGTAGCGGCCCACCAGGAGCGGGATGCCGTTGGCCATGACCGCCGCGGCCCCCGCCCCCTGGGCCACGCGCGCCGCGTTCAGCCAGAGCAGGTCCGGCGCCACGGTCGCCGCCAGCGAGGCCAGCGTGAACACCGCGACCCCGGCGAGGAACAGCGGACGCCGCCCCCACCGGTCCGAGAGGCTGCCCACCACCTGCGTGAGCGCTCCCATCACGACCATGTATGTGACCACCACCGACTCCGCGGAGGCCCCGTCCGCCAGCTCGGCACTGATGGACGGAAGGCCGATGGCCACGATCGTGAGGTCCACGACCACCAGCCCGGTGGAGGCCATCACGAGGACCAGGACCCCGCTGAGTGGCGGTAAGTGACGGGTTTTCTCGGCCATGCGGTGGCTCGACCTCCGGACGTCGACGGGTGCGTGCGGACAGCCTGCAAGCATCCGGCCACTAAAGTCAACGTGTGTGAAGTTCAAGCGATGGGCCGTACGCGGACGGCGCGGGCGGGGCCGTAAGCTGACGCCATGCCTGCCGCCTCCCGACGTCGCCCCGTCACGCGCAAGGGCCGCCCGGTCCTCACCCGCGAGAGCATCGCCGCCAAGGCGCTGGACATGGCGGGCGAACAGGGCTTCGGCGCCGTCACGATGCGCGCCCTCGCGGCCGAACTCGGCGTCACCGTACGGGCGTTGTACAACTACGTCGCCGACCGCGACGAGGTCGTCGACCTCGCCGTCGGCCGCATGCTCGACTCCTGGACCGTGCCACCGCTGCACGCCGCGACCTGGGAGACGTCCGTCGCCGACTACGCCCGTTCGCTGCGCGAGCTGTACCGGCGCCGGCCCCGCGCCCTCCTGGTCTCCCTCGACGAACCGGCGCCCCCCGCCTCCGTCCACCCCCACCGCCTGCTCCACGTCGACCGGTTCCTCCAACTCCTGCACGACGTCGGCCTGGACCTGCCCGCCGCGGTGGACGCGCACCGGCACCTCTCGCTGCTCGTCCTGTCCTTCGCCCTCACCGTCGACTTCCCGGCCGGCCGCGCCGGAGCCGGCGGCGGCACACTCGTCCCCGACGCCTGGCTCGCGGACCACGCCGACCTCGACCTCCCGATGCTGCGGAGGGCCGCCGCCCTGCCGCAGCCCTCAGCCGACGATCAGTTCGACCGGCTCGTCTCCGCCGTCGTGGCGCGGATCCGCGCCGGGCTCGACGCCGTGTGACACCTCAACGAACACGTCCCGGGCGTCGGTTTCCCCGACGCCGTGTCCACGCGGCACGAGATGTCCGAGATCGTCCGGCAGTACCGCGAGGCGGGCGGGGACGGGCCGTGTTACGCGGAGGTGCCGATGGCCTGGGCGCCGGACGAGCACACCGGCGCGGAGGGCGCCCTGGAGACCTCGCGCTGGGCGCCGACCGGCTGGAAGGTGCAGAACGCCGGGCCCGACCCCGCCGGTTTCATCGACTTCTACCGGAGCGAACTCGACGGGCGCATGCGGGCGCTGCGGCCGGGGGACGGGCGGGGCTGACCACCCGGTGCCGGCCCGGCTCGCATGGTGGCGGCGCGGCGGGCGCGGCGCTCAGCCCGCCGCGTTGTCGACGCGCAGCCGCACCTGTTCCTCCAGCCGCTCCAGGCTCCTTTCGAGGGCGGTGTGCACGGCCTGCTCGCCCGGGTCGTGCGCCTCCTCGAAGAACGACAGGTGCACCGTGACCTCACTGGTGCCGCCGTCCAGCCCCGCGACCTGCAGCCAGCCCGTGTAGCCGCCCTGTTCGCGCGTGCCCCATTCGAGCCGCATCTGCTCGGGTCGGGCGCGCAGCAGGGCGGACACGTCCTGGTCGGTGCGGTCCTCGTGCACGGTGACGGCGGGCGGCTCCCCGGCGTCCACGTGCAGCTCCCGCGGCAGCCAGTCGTCCATCCGGGCGACGTCGGAGGCCTGGTCGAAGACGTGCTCCGGCAGGGCGGGCATCGTGCGCGAACGCTCGTACTCGGTCATCGGGACACCGTTTCCTCGGCTCGGGACGTACGGGACAACGCATGCCCGGACCTCCGGACGGGAAGCCGCGATGCGACAAATCCACCCGATTGCGCGCGGGGGCGGCGCCGGGCCAGGACGGGCGCCGGGTCTTCACGTCACGCGCGGGGACCGAGATCCGGGGCCGCGCGCATGGAAGCGGAACGCCGCGCGGCGCCACCCTCCGTACAGCCGAGCGACATGATCGCCCGATCGTGACTTCCGCCCACCCCGGGCTCGGCGCGTCCCGATGCTGGAAGGACGAGGCGCCCGACCGGCGTCGAGGGACGTGCTGGGGGTGGGGAGCGTCATGACACGGGAAACCGGAGCGGGCGGAGCCGGGAGCGCCGGAGCGGGCGGCGCGGGCAGAAGCGGAACCCTGCGGGGCGGGGGTCTGGACGAGCGGATGGTCCTGCTTGCGGCGGGGCTGGCCGATCTGGCGGTGAGCACGGCGGGGTCGGTGCTCGGGACCTTACGCGGGCTGACGCGGCGCTCGGACGCCGCGGAGCTGGCGGCCGACGCCGAGCACGACCTGCTCGCCCGCGGACGCCTGGCCCTGGACCGGTACGCGGCCGCGCCCCCAACCCACCTGGAGATCCTCGCCCGGCAGGCCATGGCCCGGCGGGCCGCCGATGACGTCTGAGCGATGGGAGCCGGCCGCCTTCAAGGCACGCGTCGACGCGGTGCTCCAGCCGTTCGTCGCCGAGGAGGGCGACCGCTTCGCGGCCGTCGACCCGGCCCTCGAACCGGTGGCGGCGCAGCTGGGCGCGGCGGTCGCGGACGGCAAGCGCCTGCGGGCGGCCTTCTGTTACTGGGGCTGGCGGGCGGCGGAGCAGCCCGACAGCGACGCGCTGGTGCGGGCCGCGGCCTCCATGGAGCTCGTGCACGCCGCCGCGGTCGTGCACGACGACCTCATCGACGACAGCGCGCGGCGGCACGGCAGGCCCACCGCGCACGTGGCCCTGCGCGGCGCGGTACGCGGCAGACCGCGCGCCGTCGCCGCCGCCAGATCCCTCGCGATGCTGGTGGGGGACCTGCTGATGGGGATGGCCGGTCAGCTGTTCACCACCAGCGGCCTGCCCGCCGCGTATCTGGCCCGGGCCCGCCCGCTGTGGGCCGTGCTGGCCCGCGAGCTGATCGCCGGTGAGTGCCTGGAGATCCTCCGTACCGGTGCCGAGCCGGACACCGCCGCGTCGCTCAAGGTCATCCGCTACAAGACCGCCAAGTACACCGTCGAACAGCCGCTGCTGATCGGCGGCGCCCTGGCGGGTGCCTGCGGGCGGCTGCGCGCGGGGTACTCCGGCTACGGTCTCGCGCTCGGCGAGGCCTTCCAGCTCCGGGACGACCTGCTCGGCCTGTTCGGGGACCCGGACCGCACGGGCAAGGCCAACGCCGACGACGTGCGCGGCCACCGGCCGACGGCCCTGCTGGCCGAGACGTGGCGCCTGGCCGGTGACGACGACCGCGCACGGCTCGGCGCACTGCTCGGCCGGCGCGATCCGGACGGGGAAGGCCTGCGGGAGGTGCGCGAGGTGATGCGGCGGCTCGGGACGCCCGACCGCGTCGAGGCCATGATCGCCGCGCGCGTGGAGGAAGCCCTCGACGCACTCCACGAGCTGAACCTGCCCCCGCACGCGGCCACCGCGCTGACCGCGCTGGCGCACTCGGCGGCGGCGCGGGCGTCCTGACGGTCCGCGGGGCCCGGTCCGGCCCCGCGTATGCCCCGCGTTCGCCCCGCATGCGCCGCCCCATCCCGTACGAGACGAGGAGCCCTGCCATGACCCGCTGCACCGACGCATCGATGGACGCCCTCAGGACCGCCGGTGACGAGCTCGCCGACGCCACCGTCGCCACCCTCTTCGCGCGCGGGGAGGTCGGGAAGTTCAACACCCTGATGCGGTACGTCTCCACGGTCGGCGCGCCGCTCCCGGAGGGCCTGCCGGACGTCGCCCGCGAGTACCTGCGGACCACCGCCGCGCCGCCGGACTGGGTGGACTGGGGCGAGATGGAGAAGGCCCGGCTGTTCTTCATCGACAACAACGTGCACATCTCCACCGCCCTCTCCTTCGCCTCCATGCCGGCCTGCTACGTCGTCCCGCACGTGGCGAAGCTCCTGTCGGCCACCCACGGGCTGAAGTACCCCTCCAAGCGGATGGCGGAGACCGGGCAGTTCACCGTCCATCTGATGCGGCCGGACGCCTTCGAGGCGGGCAGCCGCTTCATCCCCGCCGCCCAGAAGGTCCGCCTCCTGCACGCCTCCATCCGCCACCACCTGAAGCGGGAAGGCCTCTGGGACACCGAAACCCTGGGGGTGCCGATCTGCCAGGAGGACATGATCGGCGGGCAGATGTTCTTCTCGATGTTGGTCCTGGACAGCCTGCACCGGCTCGGCATCCACATGTCCGACGAGGGCGCGAACGCGTACTACTACGCGTGGCGCGTGGTCGGCGCCATGCTCGGCGTCGACCAGGACGCCGTGCCCAAGTCCCTGGACGAGGCACGGCAGTTCCTGGACCTCTACATGGTGCGGCACATGGGCCCCTCCGAAGAGGGCGCGCATCTGACCCGACAGCTCATCGATCTCTACGAGGAGGTGGTGCCCGGCACCTTCTTCGACCCGATCGTCTCCGCGCTCATCCGCCACCTCACCGGCGACACCTGCGCCGACTGGCTGGAGGTGCCCCGCACCTCGTGGGACACGGTCGTCAAGGCGGTGCCGCACCTCCTCGGCGTCCTGGAGACCATCGAGGACCGCTCCCCGCTCGGCGCCTGGGCCCTGGACCGCATCGGCCACCTCACCGCCGTCCTCGAACTGTCCTCGCTGACCCGGGGACGCGTCATGCACTACGCCATCCCCGAACAGCTGAAGACGGAGTACGGGCTCGCGCACACGGTGCCGCCGGGGCGCCGCTGGACGCCCCCGGCGCCGAGCGTCCCCTCGTGACTCTGTCACCCCGTCACCCCGTCCCTCACCGGCCGGTGGACGAGAATGAGAGCGTGACCGACCCGACCCAGGACCCCCGCTTCCTCCAGGACCCCTATCCCGCGTACGCCGCGATGAGGTCCGCCTGCCCGGTGCAGCGCGTACCCGCCGGCCCGGGAGGGCGGCACGCCTACGTGGTCACCGGATACGCCGAGGCCAGGGAGGCCCTCGCCGACGCCCGGCTGTCGAAGGACACCGCCGTCTTCTTCGCGGACAAGGGGTCACGGCGCCGGCTGCACCCCGCGGTCGCCCACCACATGCTGGCCACCGACCCGCCCGAACACACGCGGCTGCGGGGGCTGGTGACCAAGGCGTTCACGACGGGGGCCGTGCGGAAACTGCGCCCCTTCATCACTGCCGTCACCGACGATCTGCTGGGCCGGTGGGACGCCGGAGAGCCGTTCGACTTCGTGGCCGGTCTGGCGGTGCCGCTGCCCGTCGTCGTCATCTGCGAGCTGCTCGGCGTTCCGGAGGCGGACCGGTCCCGGGTGCGGCGCTGGTCCGCCGAGCTGTTCACGGCGGGGGCGCCGGACGTCATCGACGCGGCGTCGCACTCCCTGGCCGACTACATGACGGACCTCATCGCCGCCAAGCGCTGCGGCCCCGGCGGCTCGCTCCTCGACGGGCTCATCGCGGCCCGGGACGGCGACGACCGCCTGAGCGAGCGGGAACTGGTCTCCCTGGCGGTCCTGTTGCTCGTGGCCGGACACGAGACGACCACCAACTTCCTCGGCAACGCCCTCCTCGCGCTGCTCCGCCGCCCCGCCGACCTGGCCCGCCTCAGGGAGGACCCGGACTCCGTCCCCGCCGTCCTGGACGAACTGCTCCGGTTCGACGCCCCCGTGAGCACGGCCACCTTCCGCTTCACCACGGAGCCCGTCACGCTGGGCGGCACGGAGATCCCGGCCGGCGCCCCGGTCCAGATCGCCCTGGGGGCGGCCAACCGCGACCCGGCGCGCTTCCCGGCACCGGACCACCTCGACCTGGACCGGGACGCCGCCGCCCACCTGGGCTTCGGCCACGGCATCCACCGCTGCGTGGGCGCTCCGCTGGCCAAGGCGGAGGCGGAGATCGCGCTGAGAGCGGTGCTGACCCGCTTCCCGGCCGTCCGCCTCGCGACCCCGCCGGACCGCCTGACCTGGCGCCACACCCGCCTGGTCCGCGGCCTGACGACGCTTCCCCTGCGGGCGTGACACCACGTCAGTTCTCCGCGTCCTGACGGGCAGGACCATCAACGAGGTCTACGCGGTGGTGGCGATGCCGCCGTCGACCGGGATCACGGCACCGGTCAGGTATGCGCCCGCCCGGCCGGCGAGGAACACGGCGACACCCGCCATGTCGTCGTCGCGGCCGATCCGCCGCAGTGGGGCCGACGCCGCGATCGCCTCGCCGAACTCGTCGAGGGTCGCCGCCATCATTGTCGACGGGAACGGTCCCGGCGCCACGGCGTTCACGGTGACGTGCTGCGGCCCCAGCTCCCTGGCGAGCACTCTGGTGAGGTGGTGCAGCGCGGCCTTGCTGCTGGAGTACGAGTAGTTGGGCCGGTGGGGGATGTGGAGGGCGGCGATGCTGCCGATGTTGATGATCCGCGCGGGATCGTCGGCGGTGCCCGCCCTGCGAAGCGCGGGCAGCAGCGCCTGGACCAGCCAGAACGGCGACTTCAGGTTGAGGTCGACGACCGTGTCCCAGGCCGCGTCCGGGAACGTCTCCAGCGGCTCGTCCCACATGGTGCCCGCGTTGTTGACGAGGATGTCGAGGCGCTCCGAGTCGGCGGTGACGAGGTCGGACAGGCGCCGGCACTCGTCGTGACGGGAGAGGTCGGCGGGGATGGCCCGCACCTCGCCGAATTCGGCCAGCTGTTCCTGCGCCAGAGCGCACGCTTCCGCGGTGCGTGCGCTGATGACCACGCGAGCGCCCGCCTGGAGCAGGCCACGCGCGATCATCATTCCGATGCCTCGCGTACCACCGGTGACGAGTGCGCGCTTTCCGCGCAGATCGAAGAGTGCTGCATGCGTGGTGAACGGGGTCTCTACCATGTGGCGCCTTTCCAATGGGGTGTGCGGGACTGGGGCATACGGGACCACGCGTCGACGCGTCGACACGTTGGGGGTGTTGGGGTGCGGTTATTCGGTGAGCTGTCGCAACGCTATGGCCCTGGAGCGCGCTCCAGGCAATGCGGGGCGATGGTTCGGCTCGGCGTGGTCCCGGCCGTGGCGGGAGCCCGGGAACCCGAGCACCCGGACACTCGGCGGCCGCGATCACCCTCGGTTACCATTGCATGGCTGAAGAGAGGGGCGTCCTGGGAAAATGCTGAGAGAAGTCACCGCGACCCGGTACGTCGAGCCCCTGCGCACCGGCGGCTCCGTCCCCGGAGTCGTCGAGGCCGACGACCTCGGCACCTACGTCGTGAAGTTCACCGGCTCCGCCCAGGGCCGCAAGGCGCTCGTCGCCGAGATCATCGTCGGTGAGCTGGCGCGCCGCCTCGGGCTGCGCTTTCCCGAGCTGGTCCTCGTCGACTTCGACCCCGCGGTCGCCGTCGACGAGCCGCACCAGGAGGTCCAGGACCTGCTGCGCGCGAGCGCCGGGGTCAACCTCGGCATGGACCTGCTGCCGGGCGCCGCGGACTTCACCCCCGAGGCGCTGGCCGTGGACCCGCTGGAGGCGGGCAAGGTGGTGTGGCTCGACGCCCTCACCGCGAACGTCGACCGCACGGTGCACAGCTCGAACCTGATGATCTGGCCCACGTTCGGCGTCCACGCACCGCGCCTGTGGCTGATCGACCACGGCGCCGCCCTGGTCTTCCACCACCGCTGGGGGGCGACGGCGCCGGACAAGGCGTACGACTTCCGCCACCACGCCCTCGGCGGCTACGCCCCCGACACGGCCGCCGCCGACGCCGAACTGGCGCCCCTCGTCACGGAGTCGGCGCTGCGCGAGATCGTCGCTCTCGTGCCGGACGCGTGGCTGGCGGACGAGCCGGGGTTCGCCTCGCCCGCCGAAGTGCGCGACGCGTACGTGGAGTTCCTGCTGGCCCGTGCCCGCGCATCGGCGGCCTGGCTGCCCACCGACTTCCCCAGCAGGACAGAGCTCGCCGCCGCCGACGCGCGCCGCGCCGCCGCCACCGAGAAGGGCCGCCCCGCCTGGCTCAAGCGCGTCCCCGACCTGCACGGGAAGCCTTCGGCCGAGCAGGACTGGTCCTCGCATCTCGGTTAGCGCGCGGGCACGCCGAAGCCCCCGGCGCTGTGCGGTGCCGGGGGCCTCGGCGGAGGTGCTGCGTACGCGCCGATGTACGCGCGAACGTCAGCGCAGCTGCTCGTACGCCGGGAGGGTCAGGAAGTCCGCGTAGTCCGCGTCCAGGGAGACCTGGAGGAGCAGGTCGTGGGCCTGCTGCCACTGGCCGGCCGCGAACGCCTCGTCGCCGATCTCGGCGCGGATGGCGTCCAGTTCCTGCGCCGCCACCTTGCGGGCGAGCTCCGCGGTCGCCGTCTCGCCGCTCTCGAAGACGACACCGGCGTTGATCCACTGCCAGATCTGCGAGCGCGAGATCTCGGCGGTGGCCGCGTCCTCCATGAGGTTGAAGATGGCGACGGCGCCGAGGCCGCGCAGCCAGGCCTCGATGTAGCGGATGCCGACCTGGACGGCGTTGACCAGACCGTCGTACGTGGGCTTCGCGTCAAGGGAGTCGATGGCGATCAGGTCGCCCGGCGCGACGTGCACGTCCTCGCGCAGGCGCTCCTTCTGGTGGGGCTTGTCGCCCAGGACCGCGTCGAAGGACTTCATGGCGATCGGGACCAGGTCCGGGTGGGCCACCCACGAGCCGTCGAAGCCGTCGCCGGCCTCGCGGTCCTTGTCGTTCTCGACCTTTTCGAACGCGACCTTGTTGACCTCCGCGTCCTTGCGGGACGGGATGAACGCGGCCATGCCGCCGATCGCGTGGGCGCCGCGCTTGTGGCAGGTGCGGACGAGGAGTTCGGTGTACGCGCGCATGAACGGCGCCGTCATCGTCACCAGGTTGCGGTCCGGCAGGACGAACTTCGAGCCACCGTCACGGAAGTTCTTGACGATGGAGAAGAGGTAGTCCCAGCGGCCGGCGTTGAGGCCGGAGGCGTGGTCGCGCAGCTCGTAGAGGATCTCCTCCATCTGGTATGCGGCGGTGATCGTCTCGATCAGGACGGTCGCGCGGACCGTGCCCTGCGGGATCCCGACGTAGTCCTGGGCGAAGACGAAGATGTCGTTCCAGAGGCGCGCCTCCAGGTACGACTCCGTCTTCGGCAGGTAGAAGTACGGGCCCTTGCCGAGCTCGATGAGGCGCTTGGCGTTGTGGAAGAAGTAGAGACCGAAGTCGACGAGGGCGCCGGGGACCGGCTTGCCGTCGACCTGGAGGTGGCGCTCGTCCAGGTGCCAGCCGCGCGGCCGCATGACGACCGTCGCCAGCTCGCCGGCGTCCTTCAGGGCGTACGACTTGCCGGTGCGCTCGTCCGTGAAGTCGATGCGGCGCTCGTAGGCGTCGGTGAGGTTGAGCTGACCGAGGACCACGTTCTCCCAGGTGGGGGCGGAGGCGTCCTCGAAGTCGGCGAGCCAGACCTTGGCGCCCGAGTTCAGGGCGTTGATGGTCATCTTGCGGTCGGTCGGACCCGTGATCTCCACGCGGCGGTCGTTCAGCGCGGCCGGGGCCGGGGCGACCTTCCAGGAGTCGTCCTCGCGGATCGCGGCGGTCTCCGGGAGGAAGTCCAGGGTGGAGGTGCGGGCGATCTCGGCACGGCGCTCGGCACGCCGGGCGAGGAGCTCGTCACGCCGGGGCGTGAACAGCCGGTGCAGCTCGGCCACAAAGGCGAGGGCCGCGTCGGTGAGCACCTCTTCCTGCCGGGGCAGGGGCTCTGCGTCGACGATGGCCAGCGGCGACGGCGCTAGTGCGGACATGTCCTGTCACTTCCTTCAGAGAGCTGCACGGACGGGTGCCGGGCCAGCCGCCGGGCAGACACAGTGGCACTGGGTGCCACGGGAGCCGAGGTACGGCTGCGGGCCCCGTCCGAGGGAACGGGCCTTCTGGTCAGTGGATACTAGTTTCCTCATAGTGGAAGTTCAATGGTTTGTTGATGTCGAGATTCTCTTCGTCGACAGAACGTGTCGCTGAGTGCCATGCCGGTCACTCCACGTGGGCCGGGGCCTCCGGCGGGTCGGAGCCCAGGATTTTGGGGGCGCGCTCCAGCCGGACGAGGTCCTCCGCCGTGTCGATGTCGTACTCCTCGGCGACGTCCCCGCACGGCACGAGCTCGATCTCCGCCGCGTGCTCGCGCAGATAGTCGCGTGCCCCGCGGTCACCGACCGCACGCGCCGCGATCCCGGCCCAGTGCCCGGAGCCGAAGAGGACCGGATGGCCCCGCCGGCCCTCGTACGAGGCGGCCGCGAGCGTCATGGGGGAGCGGTACGCGGCGCGCACGCGCGCGGTGGCCGCGGCGCCGATGCCCGGCTGGTCGACGAGCGAGACGAGGGCGGCGCCCCCCGGGCCGGTGTGCGCGCCCGCGTCCCGGAGCGAGACGAGCCCGGCCCGCAGCGAGGACCCCATGCCCTCCTCCCAGTCCGGGTTGTCGACCAGGACGCAGCCCGGCAGCGAGGCGCGGGCGCGGACGATGTCGGCGGAGGCGCCGAGCACGACATGGATCCGCTCGCACCCGGCCTCGCGCAGCACCCGCACCGCGTGCTCCACGAGGGGCCGCCCCCGGTGCTCCAGCAGAGCCTTCGGGCGCCCCCCGAGACGCCGCCCGCCACCGGCGGCGAGCAGCAGCCCCACGACGTCGCCCGCCCCTCCCGTCTCTCCCGCCCCGTCGGCCCGCGCGTCCGTCGCTTCAGTCGTCATGCCTCCTGGATACACCCAACGGCGGCGCCGTGTTCGAGACGGAGATCACGTCCTTCGGCGACGCCACAAAAGTCACAGCGGTCACAGCATTCGCAAAGTGGCGCATCGCTATCGGGAACGGTTTACTGACCCGCGGTCCTCAGGTGCCCGACCAGCACCGGATGGACCGGCAAGGACATGCACGAGAACAGCCGCACGCCAGACGTGCGAGGGGGAGAACCGTGTTGCGGAGTGTGGAGCAGAGGCGAGTGAACGGCGAGGACGAGGACCCGAGAGTGGCGGAGCTGCGCTCCGCCGTGTCCCGCCTGCGCCGTGAACTCGCCGCGCACCCGGCGGAGTTCACCGACCGCGGCATCGCCGAGGACGAACTGGCCGCGCTCGCGGAGATGGCCTACGGCGGCGCCCCCGAGATCCCCCGGATGCGCAGGTCCCTGCTCCTGGTGGCCGGCGCGATCGGCTCCGTCAGCGCGCTGGCCGCGGGCCTCGCGGGGGTGCGGGGCGCGGTGGAGACGTTCGGGGAGACGGAGCGCTAGCCGCCTCGGGGACGGGCTGGACCGGGCGGCCCGCGACGCGCTGTTCCAGGTCAGGCCACCCAGTGGCGGGGGCCGGTGACGGTGGGGCCGCCGGTGCTCCGCAGGTCACCGGCCAGTGCGGTCGCCAGGCGCCGTACCGCCTCATCCAGGCGTTCCGGTGGCAGCACATAGGGAACACGGAGCCGGTGCTCGTGCGTTCCCGGGTCCGCGCCGAAGCGTGAGCCGCCCTCGATCCGTACGCCCTGCGCCGGCGCCGCCCGCGCCAGGGAGGACGCGATCGGGCGGCCCAGGTCCACCCAGAGCGAGAGCCCGCCCGGCGGCAACTGCCAGCGCCACTCCGGCACATGGCGGGCCAGCGACGCGGCGAGCGCGTCCCGCTGCACCCGCAGTCGCGCCAGTCGCTCGCGCAGCACGCCGTCCATGCCGCGCAGCAGATGGAGCGCGACCAGCTGCTCGATGACAGGCGTCGCCATGTCGCTCGGCACGCGCTTGGTCGCCAGTTCGGTGATGACCCCCGACCCCGCCCGCACCCAGCCGATGCGCAGCCCGCCCCAGTGCGTCTTGCTCAACGAGCCGACGGTCACGATCTGTTCGCCCGTCCCGTGCGGCGCGAGCGACGCGAACGGAGGCGGCGCAGGGACGTCCAGCGCGATGTCCGCGACGGTCTCGTCGATCAGCAGCCACGTACCCGTCGCGCGCGCCGTCTCCAGGATGCGGACCCGCTGCTCGCGCGGCATCAGACTGCCCGTCGGATTGTGGAAGTCCGGTACCAGGTAGGCGATACGGGGCGCCGCCTGCCGCAGCGACGACTCGACGAGCCCGCTGTCCCAGCCGTCCTCCGTGACCGGCACGGGGACCGCCCGCAACTGCGCGTCGCGGATCGCGTCGACGGCGTTCGGGTACGACGGATTCTCGACCAGCACCCGGTCGCCCTGTCCGCCCAGCAGGGACAGCGTCAGGGACAGGGCGTGCTGCGCGCCGGTGGTGATCAGGATCTGGTCGGGGAGGGTCGGGAGCCCGCGCCGTGTGAAGCGGTCGGCGACGGCGGCCCGCAACTCCGGTATCCCGTACGGGTGGTAGCCCGGCGTCGGCGCGTGCCGGACCAGCATCGCGCCGGCCGCCGCGAGCGCCTCGGAGAGTTCCGCCTCGGGTGCGCCGGGGGCGGCGGACGCGAGGTCCAGCATGTCGTCCCCGGCCGGGAACGCCGCGACGTTGGACGGCCGGCCTCCCTCCGGGAGCTCGGTCCAGGTGCCGGCCCCGCGGCGGCTGCGCGCGTAACCGCCCTCGCGCAGCACGTCGTACGCAGCCGTGACGGTGGCCCGGCTGATCCCCAGCGCCGAGGCGAGCTCGCGCTCGGCGGGCAGCCGGGTGCGCAGCGGGATGCGGCCGTCGAGCAACAGGGTGCGGACACCCTGAGCGAGGGCGCGGTAGCCGGGGCGCTCCCCGGAGACACCGGTCAGCAACCCGGCCAGCTGACGGCTGCCGAGCCGTCTGTCCACGGTCTGGACCACATGTACCCCACCCATGCCAACTCCCGCCGATTGGCCCTGCTCCCCAGGCCAATCAGAGTACAGACTCCGTTCCGGAGAGCTTCAGTCGACTGTTTGGCCTGGGGAGGGGCACCGATGTCAGGGCACGGAAGGAAAGCGGACGCCGAGAGGGAACGGTCGAAGAGGGAGCTGACGGCTGCGCCATCGGGCGCGGGCGGCGGGCGCGTCGTGGTGGGGGTCAGCGGTTCACCCGCGAGCCTCGCGGCCCTGCGGGCCGCCGCGGAGCAGGCACGGCGCGGGGACCGGGTTCTGGTCGCGCTGCTCGCGTGGGAGCCGCCGGAGGGGGAGGCGCTGTATCTGCGCCATCCGGACCCGGAGTGGGCCCGGCACTGGTGCGGCGAGGCGCGGGCCCGCCTCGACGGGGCCTTCGACGCCGCGTTCGGCGGCCCGCCGCCCGGCGTCAGGGTCGAGCGCCGAGTGGTCCGTTCCCGCCCGGGCACCGCGCTGTGCGAGCTCGCCTCGCGCCCGGACGACCTCCTGGTCCTGGGCGCGCGGGCCGGCCGTCTCGGCACGGGCCAGACCCAGCGTCACGTCCGTACGCACGCGTCCTGCGCGGTCCTCACGGTCCCGGCCCCTCGCGCCCCGAAGGGCTTCCGCCGGACCCTCCGCAGGATGACCCCGCAAGACTTCGCCCTGGCAAGCCACTGACCCCGGCGCGGGGGCGCCGCGCCGGGCGTGGGGCGGTGCGCTGGGCGTGGGGCGGTGCGCTGGGCGCCGGGTGGGGGCCCGCCCGCACACCGCCCGAGGCTCAGGAGCCGGGCCCCGCGCTGACCAAAGCCGCCGACAACTCCACCGCCACCTGCTGCAGCACCGGAACGATCTTGTCCGTCGCCGCCTCCGTGACGCGGCCCGCGGGGCCGGAGATGGAGATCGCCGCCGCCGTGGGGGAGTTCGGGACCGGCACCGCGAGGCAGCGGACGCCGATTTCCTGTTCGTTGTCGTCCACCGCGTATCCCGTGCGGCGCACGTCCTCCAGCGCGTCGAGGAAGCCCTCCGGCGTGGTGATCGTCTTCTCCGTGGCGGCCGGCATGCCGGTGCGGGCGAGCAGGGCCCGTACCTCGTCCGGCGAGGTGTTCGCGAGCAGGGCCTTGCCGACGCCCGTGGAGTGCGGCAGGACCCGCCGGCCGACCTCGGTGAACATGCGCATGGAGTGCTTGGACGGCACCTGCGCCACGTACACGATCTCGTCGCCGTCGAGCAGCGCCATGTTCGCCGTCTCGCCGGTCTCCTCGACGAGCCGGGCGAGATAGGGCCGCGCCCACGTGCCGAGCAACCGGGACGCGGACTCGCCGAGGCGGATGAGGCGGGGGCCGAGCGAGTAGCGGCGGTTGGCCTGCTGGCGCACGTACCCGCAGGCGACCAGCGTGCGCATGAGGCGGTGGATGGTGGGGAGCGGAAGGCCGCTGCTGGCGGAGAGCTCGCTGAGACCGACCTCGCCCCCCGCGTCCGCCATCCGCTCGAGCAGGTCGAAGGCGCGCTCGAGGGACTGGACACCACCGCTGGCGGGGGTCTTGGTGGCGGCGATTTCAGCAGGGGCGTCGCTGGCGCTTGACGTCGGCACGGCGCGTTCCTTTCGGTGCTGGCGGGCAAGGAAGCAGCCTACCGTTCGGTTCTTCGCGCAGGGTCTCGCGCGGCGGGCCGTCATCACCGGTCAGGGGGCCTTTGTCCGTGTCTCCGCCCGCTTGTCCCGCGACCCCTCGGCGCTCGCGTTGTGCGTAGCTACGTTCTGGTGAGCGGAATTCTAATTCCACGTTGTGGAAACGTCCAGTCCGTACCGGAATCAAGGAGTGCCATCTCCGGGGTGGCGAAGTCGACCCTTGACGCCGAGGACGCAAGCGTGAAAACTCCTTCAACAGAACGTTGAATTCCGTTAAGCGGAACCAAAAGGTCTGTGTAGCGGAAGAGAAGAGAGCAGAGAGGGGACGCGGGTGTCCGACAAGGACGTGGACGTGGACGCGGCGCTGGATGCGACGGTGGAGCTGGTGCTCCGCTCGACCCGTGTCGTCACCCCGGACGGGACGCGGGCCGCCTCGGTCGCCGTCTCCGGCGGGAAGATCGTGGCCGTCGCCGCGTACGACGCCGCGGTGCCGGCCGGCGCCCGGCTCGAGGACCTCGGCGACGACGTCCTGCTGCCCGGCCTCGTCGACACGCACGTCCACGTGAACGACCCGGGCCGCACCGAGTGGGAGGGCTTCTGGACCGCCACCCGCGCCGCGGCCGCCGGCGGCATCACCACCCTCGTCGACATGCCCCTCAACTCCCTGCCGCCCACGACGACGGTGGACAACCTGCGCACCAAGCAGGACGTCGCCCGCAGCAAGGCGCACATCGACGTCGGCTTCTGGGGCGGGGCCCTGCCCGACAACGTGCAGGACCTCAAGCCGCTGCACGACGCCGGCGTCTACGGCTTCAAGTGCTTCCTCTCGCCCTCCGGCGTGGACGAGTTCCCCGAGCTGGACCAGGACCAGCTCGCCGCCTCGATGGCCGAGATCGCCGGATTCGGCGGACTCCTCATCGTGCACGCCGAGGACCCGCACGAGCTGGACGCCGCCCCGCACAAGAGCGGCCCCAAGTACGCGGACTACCTCCAGACCCGGCCCCGTATCTCGGAGGACACCGCGATCGAGGGGCTCATCGCCGTCGCCAAGCGGATCGGCGCGCGGATCCACGTCCTGCACCTGTCCTCCTCCGACGCGCTGCCGCTCATCGCCGCCGCCAAGCGCGAGGGCGTCGAGCTGACCGTCGAGACGTGCCCGCACTACCTGACCCTCACCGCCGAGGAAGTCCCGGACGGGGCCAGCGAGTTCAAGTGCTGCCCGCCCATCCGTGAGGAGGGCAACCGGGACCTGCTGTGGCAGGCGCTGGCCGACGGCACCATCGACTGCGTCGTCACCGACCACTCGCCCTCCACCGCCGACCTGAAGACCGACGACTTCGCGACCGCGTGGGGCGGCATCTCCGGGCTCCAGCTGAGCCTGCCCGCCGTCTGGACCGAGGCCAGGAAGCGCGGCCACACCCTCGAGGACGTGGTGCGCTGGATGTCGGCGCGCACCGCACAGCTGGTCGGACTCGACCAGAAGGGCGCCATCGAGGCCGGCCGGGACGCCGACTTCGCGGTCCTCGCGCCCGACGAGACCTTCACCGTGGACCCCGCGGAGCTGCAGCACCGGAACCGGGTCACGGCGTACGCGGGCAAGACCCTCAGCGGCGTCGTGAAGTCGACCTGGCTGCGCGGCGAACGCATCTTGCACGGCGGCGAGTTCAGCGAACCCGCAGGCCGTCTTCTGGAAAGGAACAACTGAACGTGACGGCGATACCCTCCTTCACCGGCGACGCGAGCCCCTACGGCGGCGGCGAGCCCTACGCCGACTACCGCACGGCCGACTTCCCCTTCACCCAGTACGCCAACCTCGCCGACCGTCAGCTCGGCGCCGGTGTGATCGCCGCCAACGACGAGTTCTTCGCGATGCGCGAGAACCTGCTGCTCGCCCACCCCGCCGTGTTCGACCCCGAGCACTTCGGCCACAAGGGCAAGGTCATGGACGGCTGGGAGACCCGCCGCCGACGCGGCGTCTCGGGCGAGCACCCCTGGCCCACGGTGGACGACCACGACTGGGCGCTCGTACGGCTCGGCGCCCCGGGCGTCATCCGCGGCATCGTCATCGACACCGCCCACTTCCGCGGCAACTACCCGCAGGCCGTGTCCGTCGAGGGCACCAGCGTGGACGGCTCGCCGACCCCGGAGGAGCTCCTCGCCGACGACGTGAAGTGGACGACCGTCGTCCCGCGCACGCCGGTCGGCGGCCACGCGGCCAACGGCTTCGCCGTCGACGCCGAGCAGCGCTTCACGCACCTGCGCGTCAACCAGCACCCGGACGGCGGCATCGCCCGCCTGCGCGTCTACGGCGAGGTCGTCGCCGACCCCGCGTGGCTCGCCGCGCTCGGCACGTTCGACGTCGTCGCCCTGGAGAACGGCGGCCAGGTCGAGGACGCCTCCGACCGCTTCTACTCGCCGGCCACCAACACCATCCAGCCGGGCCGCTCCCGCAAGATGGACGACGGCTGGGAGACCCGCCGCCGCCGCGACAACGGCAACGACTGGATCCGCTACCGGCTCGTCCAGCAGGCCGAGGTCCGTGTCGTCGAGATCGACACCGCCTACCTCAAGGGCAACTCCGCCGGCTGGGCCGCCCTCTCCGTCCGGGACGGCGAGAGCGGCGAGTGGACCGAGGCGCTGCCCCGCACCCGGCTGCAGCCCGACACCAACCACCGCTTCGTCCTCGCCGCACCGGTCGTCGGCACGCACGTGCGCGTCGACATCTTCCCGGACGGCGGCATCTCCCGGCTGCGCCTGTTCGGTTCGCTGACCGAGGACGGCTCGGCCAGGCTGGCCGCGCGTCACCAGGAGCTGGGCGGCTGACCCGCCCCCCCCGAACGTGGGGCGTACCGGGTGGACAGCCCCGGTGCGCCCCACTCTCACGTCCGCGGCCCTCCTGTCCGCGACACGACACAGCACCGACACGGCACGGCACGACACGGCACATGTGCCGCGTTACGCCGAGTGGCCGCCGTCCACGGCGAGTTCGGCGCCGGTGAGGTACGCGGCGTCGTCACCGGCGAGATAACCGACCAGCGAGGCCACCTCGTCGGCCGAACCGAACCGGCCGAGCGCGGTGTTGTTCCTCTGCGGCTCCGCGAACGGCCCGTCCGCCGGGTTCAGTTCGGTGTCGATCGGGCCCGGGTGGATCAGGTTCACGGTGATGCCGCGACCGCCGAGCTCGTGCGCCAACGCCTTGGTCATGCCGGTCAGCGCCGACTTGCTCAGCGCGTACAGGGTGCCGCCGGGCCCGCCCGCGTACCGGGTGAGCGCCGTGCCGACGGAGACGATGCGGCCGCCGTCGCGCAGCAGCCCCGCGGCCGCCTGCGAGGCGAGGTACGCCGAGCGCACGTTGACCGCGAGCACCCGGTCGACGTCGCCGAGCGTCAGATCGCCGATCGGGCCGAGCACGCCGATGCCGGCGTTGTTGACCAGGATGTCCAGGCGCCCCAGATCGTCGGCCGCGCGCTCCACGGCGCCCGCCGCGTCCCCCGCGTCGGCCGCGTCCGCACGGAGGGCGAACCCGCGCCGCCCCATCGACTCGATCTTCGCGACGACTTCGCGGGCCGCGTCCTCGTTCCGTACGAAGGTGATCGCGACGTCGGCGCCGTCCGCGGCCAGCCGCAGGGCGATTGCCGCGCCGATGCCGCGGCTGCCGCCGGTGACCAGAGCCGTCCTGCCGTTGAGAGATGACATGTCCGAACCTCTTCCGATGGACTTCCAGTGGTTGCGGGTTCAATGAAAGTCGTTTGGAGGGGCGTCGGCTGGCGGCCATCGGACATGGTTCTCCGCGGGGCCGCCGTGCCGCCGTCCAGCGGGTGGCGGGGGTGGTGGTGGCCGGTTAACTCCCGGAAAACTTCACGGACTTGACGTTGACACGCCAACCTCTACGCGCGTCACACTGGACCCATGCGAATCCCCCCACGAAGCCGATTCCTCGGCGCCACCGCTCTCGCCGCCGCCCTTCTCCTCGGCGGCCCCGCCGCGGCCACCGCGACCGCGGCCCCGACCGCCCCGGTCTCGTACGCGATCACCGCGGTCGGTCACATCTGTTACTCCGCGCTGCCCTCTCAGGCGCACGACACGCTCGATCTGATCGACAAGGGCGGCCCCTACCCGTTCCCGCAGGACGGCACCGTCTTCCAGAACCGTGAGAACGTGCTGCCGCGGCAGGGCTCCGGCTACTACCACGAGTACACGGTCATCACGCCGGGCTCCCAGGACCGTGGCGCCCGCCGCGTCGTCACCGGCGAGAAGAGCCAGGAGGACTACTACACCGCCGACCACTACGCGTCGTTCGACCTGGTCGACCGCGGCTGCTGAACGGCCGGACGGGGTCTCGGACGGGAGTCTCGGACGGGGACTCAGTCCGTCCCTTCGCTCCGCACGGCCGCGAACAGCGCGCACGCCAGCACGATCAGGGCCACGCTCGCGTAGATCTCGTAGCCGTCGAGGAAGCCGAGGCGCTGGACGAGACCCCAGCCGCGCAGTCCGCCGGAGAACCTGTTGACCAGGCCGACCACGCCCTGGACCAGCAGGATCACACCGAGAAACTCCAGTAGCTGCTTCATGAGGCGATCCTCGCCCCGCGTCCCGGCCACGGGCGTCGGCCGCGGGGCGAGGATCCGGTGCACGGGCGGTCCGAAAGTCGGTGACCTGCGCGACTTTGGTCGACGATCATGCGCGGGACGCGGGCGGGACCGCCAGGGGTGCGTAGATTTGTCGACCATGAGCGGCACTGATCCCACGCGGCGCCCCGAACCCGGAGCGCCCGCGAGCGGCCCCCGGGACGGCGACGGGTCCACGCCGGGAGGCGGGCACCTGGACCACGGCCGCCCCCTGCCCGGCAGCCGTCCCTGGACGCTGCCCTCGGCCGTCGCCCGGGAGTTCGATCCGGGCCGCGCGGGGCGCAGGTCCAGGCGGACCGCGCGCGACTGGCTCGTCGACTTCAGCTGCTTCTGCGCCGCCGTCCTCATCGGCATGATCGGCGCCGACGCCGTCAGCGCCAATCCGCATGTCTCCCCGGGATACGCCGAGTTCGACCAGGTCCTCGGCGCGCTCGCGTGTGCCGCCGTCTGGCTGCGCAGGCGGTGGCCGGCCGGGCTCGCGCTCGCGCTGGTGCCGGTCGGCATGGCCTCGGACACGGCGGGCGGCGCGGCCGCCGTGGCCCTCTTCACGCTCGCCGTGCACCGGCCGTTCCGGTACGTCGCGTGGATCGGCGGCGCCTCGATCGCGGTGGTCCCGCTGACCTTTTGGCTGCGGCCCGACCGCGACATGCCCTACGGCGTCGCCGTCGGGTTCGGCGTCGTGGCGAGCGCGGCGGTCACCGGCTGGGGCATGTTCGTACGCTCCCGCCGCGAGCTCCTGCTCAGCCTGCGCGACCGCGCCGTCCGCGCCGAGAACGAGGCCGCGCTCCGCGCCGAGCAGGCCCAGCGCCTGGCCCGCGAGGACATCGCCCGCGAGATGCACGACGTGCTCGCGCACCGCCTCACCCTGCTCAGCGTGCACGCCGGGGCCCTGGAGTTCCGTCCCGACGCGCCCCGCGCGGAGATCGCCCGGGCGGCGGGCGTCATCCGGGAGAGCGCGCACGAGGCGCTGCAGGACCTGCGGCAGGTGATCGGCGTCCTGCGGGGCGGCGAGACGGATGTCGCGGGCCGCCCCCAGCCGACGCTGGCCGCGCTGGAGACGCTGGTCGCCGAATCCCGCGACGCGGGCATGAAGGTCGTCCTCGACAGCCGCGTCGAGGACCCCGCGGCCGTGCCCGCCGCCCTCGGCCGCACCGCCTACCGCATCGCGCAGGAAGGCCTCACCAACGCCCGCAAACACGCCCCCGGCGCCGAGGTGACCGTGACCGTCGACGGCACGCCCGACGCGGGCCTGACCCTGACCGTGCGCAACCCCGCGCCGCCCGGCGACGTGCCCGCGGTGCCCGGCTCCGGGCAGGGCCTGATCGGGCTCGCCGAGCGGGCCTCGCTCGCCGGCGGCAGGCTCTCGCACGCCCGCGGGCCCGACGGCGGATTCCACCTGGAGGCCTGGCTACCGTGGGCGTCATGAAACCGATCAAGCTGCTGCTCGTGGACGACGATCCGCTGGTGCGCGCCGGCCTGTCCTTCATGCTCGGCGGCGCGGACGACATCGAGATCGTCGGCGAGGCGGGCGACGGCACCGAGGTCGCCCCGCTCGTCGCCGAACTCCGCCCGGACGTCGTCCTGATGGACATCCGCATGCCCACGATGGACGGTCTCGCGGCCACGGAGGCCCTGCGGCGGCGTCCCGGCGCGCCGGAGGTCATCGTCCTCACCACGTTCCACGCCGACGAGCAGGTGCTGCGTGCGCTGCGCGCGGGCGCGGCGGGCTTCGTCCTCAAGGACACCGCGCCGGCCGAGATCGTCGCGGCGGTCCGCGCGGTGGCCGCGGGCGAACCGGTGCTCTCGCCGACGGTGACCCAGCAGCTGATCACCCGGGTGACCGGGGTGGATCCGCAACTGGACCGCAGACGCCGGGCCTTGGAGCGGCTGGCGACGCTGGGGGAGCGCGAGCGCGAGGTGGCCGTCGCGGTCGGCCGCGGCGGCTCCAACGCGGACATCGCCGCCGAGCTGTATCTGAGCGTCGCCACCGTCAAGGCGCACGTCTCGCGGATCCTGACGAAACTGGACCTCAACAACCGGGTGCAGATCGCCCTGCTGGCGCACGACGCGGGTCTGCTGGACCGGGACCTCTGAGGGGAACCGAACGTCTGCGCCGGCACGTTGAACCCGGCGTGAGCACCCCGGAGGAGGCCCGTATGACGAAGGCGGACACGACGGAGACCGTCGACCTGGCGCCGTACGGCAGGCGGTTCAGGGACGACCCGCACTCCGTCTACGCGGAGCTCCGCGCGCGCGGCCCCGTCCACCGCGTCCGCCTGCCGCCTCCCGAAGAGGCCTTCGACACCTACCTGGTGGTGGGGTACGCCGAGTGCAGGGCCGCGCTCACCGACCCGCGCTTCGCCAAGTCCTCGGCCGCCGCGGGCTTCGCCTTCCACGAGGAGGAGCTGATCGGCAGCCATCTGCTGATCGCCGACCCGCCCCACCACACCCGGCTGCGCAAACTCGTCGCCCGCGAGTTCACCGCCCGCCGGGTCGAGTCCCTGCGCCCGCGGATCCAGCGCGTCACCGACGACCTCCTGGACACCATGCTCGCCGGGGGCGACGCGGCGCGCACCCGGCGCGCCGACCTGCACGAGGCGCTGGCCTTTCCGCTCCCCATCACCGTCATCTGCGAGCTGCTCGGCGTGCCCGACATCGACCGCGCCGCCTTCCGCCGCATGTCGAACGGGGTCGTGGCGTCGCCGGACCAAGCGGCGGAGCGCGCGGCGTTCGTCGAACTCTCGGGGTACTTGAGGGAGTTGATCGAACAGAAGCGGAGTTCGGGGCCGGGCGACGACCTGCTGGGCTCGCTGATCCGCACCACGGACGACGCGGACGGGGACCGCCTCTCACCCGCCGAGCTGCGCGCCATGGCCTTCATCCTGCTGATCGCCGGGCACGAGACGACGGTCAACCTGATCGGCAACGCCGTGCACGCCCTGTTCACCCACCCCGGCCAACTGGCCGCGCTGCGCGCCGACATGAGCCTGCTCGACGGGGCGATCGAGGAGGCGTTGCGCTTCGAGGGGCCGGTGGAGGGCGCCACGTACCGCTTCGCCACCGAGCCCACCGAGCTGGGCGGCACCGTCATCCCCGCGGGCGCCGTCGTCCGGGTCTCGCTGGCCGGGGCCGACCGCGACCCCGACCGCTTCCCCGGCCCCGACCGCTTCGACATCCGCCGCGCCCCGCAGGGCCACCTCGCCTTCGGGCACGGCCTGCACCACTGCCTGGGCGCCCCGCTGGCCCGGCTGGAGGCGAGGATCGCGCTCGGCTCGCTGCTCGAACGCTGCCCGGACCTCGCCCCGGACGGTCCGCCGGGGGAGTGGCTGCCGGGGACCCTGATCAGAGGAGTGCGGCGGCTCCCCGTCCGGTGGTAGCGGCTGGGGGGCCCGGCCCGCTCCGAACGGAAGCCCTAGGGCCGGTGGCCCAGGACCCCCTGGTCGAGCAGCGCCGCCATGTGGTTGCGGGCGGGCTTGCCGCTCGCGGTGCGCGCGACGGCGCTGTGCGCGACCTCGACCACGGACCGCGGGGCGATGCCGAAGTCGGCCGCCACCCGCTGGGCGACGCCGGCCGGGTCGATGTGCTCGCCCCGCCCGGCCACCACGGCCAGGGCGAACGACTCCCCGTGCGGCAGTGCCACGCACTCGGCGACGCCGGGCAGCTCCGTCGCCGACTGCTCGACGTCCGCGGCGAACACGTTCACGCCGTTGACGCTGATGCGGTCGCTCCTGCGGCCGCTCAGATAGAGCCGGCCGGACCGCAGGCACCCCACGTCGCCCGTGTCGAACCAGGCGACACGGTGATCGGTGTTTCCGTCGTAGCCGTTGAAGAGGGTCGCGCCGCGCAGTTGTACGGCGCCGACCTCGGCCTCCGGGCACTCCCGGCCCGACTCGTCGACGATGCGCAGGTCGAGTCGCGGCATCGTGGTGCCCAGGCACGCGGTGGTGACGGGCCCTTCGGTGCGAAAGCCGGTCTCCGCGTCCGTGTAACGGTGCGAGGTGGCCATCAGGGCGGCCTCGGCGAGGCCGTAGCAGAACACCAGCGCCGTCGGATCGAAGCCCCAGCCACGGGCCGCGCCGACGAAGGTGTCCACGGACGGCTTGCGGATGGGCTCGGCCCCGCAGAAGACCGTGCGCCAGGCGGCGAACAGACCCGGGTCGGGCGCCTCCTGCCCCGCCGCCTCACCGATCCGCGCCGCCAGGTAGCGCAGCATGAAGTCCGGGAAGGCGCTGTGCACCGACTCCGCGTCACGGACCAGGCGCAGCGCGGCGAGCGGCCTGCGCAGGAAGGTGCCCGGCTCTTCGACGACCAGGTCGATGCCCCGTACCAGCGAGGTCAGCACCCCGATGAGGCCCATGTCGTGGTGGAGCGGCAGGGCGATGAGACCCGCGTGGCCCGGCTTCATGCCGGCGACGTCACTGATCGCCTCGATGTTGCCGAGGACGGCCCGGTGGCTGAGCGGGATGGGCCGCGGCATGCCGGTGGAGCCGCTGGTGTACTGGACGAAGGCCACGTCCTCCGGGCCGCCCGGCGCGGGCCCCGGCGCGTCCTGGGGCCGCAGCACGAGACGGAGCTCGGTCAGGCCGGGCCCGGGCACGCGGAAGCCGTGGCGCGCACCCTGCTGACGCGCCACCGTGGCGAAGTACCGCTCGATGACCGTCCCGGGGACGTGCGGCTTGACGGAGACCGGCACCGCGCCCAGATGGATCAGGCCGAGCAGGGCGAGCACCCCCTCCCGGGAGCTGCCGACGCGCAGCATCACCCGGTCCCCGCGGCGCACGCCCTGGTCCGCGAAGCCACCGGCCGCCGCGGCGATCTGTGCGGCGAACTCGGGGTAGGTCAGGCGCTCCCGGCGGGCGGAGGTGCCGAAGGTGACGGTGGCCGCCGCCCGGTGGGCCTGCCCCGCGAGGGCCTCCTGCAGGGTGGTCGCGATCATGGCGTGCTCCTCGGGAGGTCGAGCAGGGCGTCGAGGTCGGCCCGCCGGATCCGCTTGGTGGCGCGGTCCACGAGCCCGAGCCGGACCCGTCCCCTGGCCACCACGGAGCCGTCGGTCCGCTCGACGTCCTGGACGAGTGTGAAGCTGTACGCGGTCCGCTCCGCCAGCGAGGTGCGCACGACGAGCCGGCCGACCGGATCCCAGTCGACCGCCTCCAGGTAGTCGAGGCGGAGCTGTAGGACCACGGCGACGGGCGCGTCCTCGCGCAGGTCACCGCCCCAGGCCCGGCCCCACTCCCAGCGCCCCGTCTCCAGGAGCTGTACGTACACGCTGTTGTTGAGGTGCCCGGCCCAGTCGAAGTCGTTGGGGCGCAGCGCGACTTCGCAGGCGTGCTCCAGCGTCGGCGTCGGCGACGGGGCGGTGGTCACGGTGTGTGCCTCGGTCATGCGGTGTCCCTTCCGTCGCCCGGCGACCGGGCCAGGAGCACCACGACCGCGCCCGCCAGGTCGCCGGTGTGGCTGATCGACAGCTCGACGTCGACCAGCCGCTTCCGGCACCACGCGGCGATCCCTCCGTGCAGGCGTATCCGGGGCTGGCCCGCGGGACCGTGCACGACCTCGACCTCGGGGAAGGTGTGCGCGGGCCCGCCGCCCAGGGAGCTGAGTGCCTTCACGAACGCCTCCTTGGCCGCGAAGAGGCCGGCCAGCGAGGCGTCCGGGCTCGGGCGGGAGCGGCAGTGCGCGCGCTCGCCCTCGGTGAACAGGGCGCCGCTAGCGAGCAAGTGCCGCTTCTCGCGCAGCTCCGTCACGGACTGCAGATCGAATCCGGTCGACATCGTTGGTCCGCAGGCTGGCGAAGTAGGCACGCTTGAGGTCCTCGTACGACTGGGTGTGGATGCCGGTCACCTCGCGGACCAGGGCGAACACGCTGGTCAGCTTCTTCATGTGGACCGAGCCCTCGTGCAGCGCGTCGTCGCCGAGGCCGAACTCCTCCTCGGCGGTGCGGGTCCGCTCCCACCAGTTGACGAAGCCCTCGCGCTCGGTCTGCGCCGCACGGGCCGAGCCGAACGTCTCGCCGCCGTCGGGGCGGACCCAGGTGTACGCCATCGAGAGCACGTCCTTGATGGGGTAGACCCCGGACTCGACGAGGGCCTTGGCGAAGGAGGCGAAGTACTGCCGGTGCTGCACCTCGTCCTTCATGATCGTGTGGAAGACGTCCCGCACCAGGCCGTCCTCGGTCGTGCGGGACTGCCAGCCGTACGAGACGCAGGCCTCGATCTCGACGCAGGCCTGGAGGATGCAGACCCGGGCGTAGTTGTCGGTGGGGAAGGCGCCCCGGTGCTCGATCACCTCGTCCTCGTCGATCGGGTCGACGCCCGCCATCTCCATGAGCCGGCCGAAGGCGACCTCGTGGTGCGCCTCCTCCTCCAGCCAGTACCGGGCCGACCAGGCCGCGGCGATGTGCAGGACGTTGGCGCCGAGCGGGTTGGTCTCGCGCAGGTCGTTCGCGAGCTTGACGCCGTCCACGGCGAGCCGGATGCCGGCGGGCTGGGTGGTGAGCTCGGCGCGCGAGGCGTGCCAGAGCGCCGCCTTGTCGCCCGGGGCGGGCCGGGACAGCTTGCGGCCGTCGAAGAGGGTGTCGGTGCCCCAGCGGCGCTGCTCGTGGTAGCTCTGCTGGACGCGCAGCACATCGCTGACGGTGGCTCCCGCGCGGAGCTCCTTGACGATGTCGGTCATGATCAGCATGGGTCGGGACGCCTTCCGGTCAGGAGGTGGTGGTGGCGAGCTGCTTGCCCAGCGCCGTGACGACGTCCTCGGCGGTGTGGTCGAGCGTCATCGTCGGCAGCTCCACGTCGTCGTCGACCCCGGTGTCGGCGAGGGCGCCCGCGAACGCGTCGAGCAGGTCGATGGAGTTGATGGCGTCCGGCGAGGCGACCAGGACGGCGGAGAGCGGCCGCCCGTCGAAGACCTCCTCCTGCGGCAGGCCGAGCCGGCGTGCGACGTGGGTCCTGAGGTCAGCAAGCATGGATGTCTCCCTGTGGGTCAGTGCTGCGGTGATGGCGCGGGGGCGGCCGGAGCGCTCCAGTCGGGCGAGCGCCCGAGCGCCGCGAGGACGAGGTCGAGCGTGCGGGCTCCCCTGGCCGGGGTCAGCCCGGGGCGGAACTGCGCGTCGGGCCCGAGCCTGCGCTCGTCGTCGGGCACCCGCAGCGCGAAGACGAGGGCGGCCTCGGCGACGTCGTCGTCGGTACCCGGGTCGAGGCCGATGGTCCGCGCCACGTCCCAGCCGTGTACGACGTGGTCGAGGAAGTGGAAGCCGATGGCGACCGAGGCGGGGAAGGTGAGCGTCGTGCTGATCTCCGGCAGGGTGAACTCGCGGGTGAGCACGGCGGGGTGGGCGAAGGCGTCGAGGACTTCGTGGGCGGCGGCGCGGTAGGTCCGCACCGGGTCGTCGCCGAGTTCGGCGGGCCGCCACACGGCGAGGTCCGCGCCCTCGCCCGCCGCGGCGGCCGCGAAGCCGCGGTGTTGACCCGCCATGTGCGCGACCAGTTCCCGCAGGTTCCAGTCCGCGCAGGGTGTCGGCGCCGCCCAGTCCGCGGGTGCCGCCTGCTCCAGGATGCGGACGCTCTCCAGTACGGCCGTCCTGTCGAGCTTCCGGACATCCATGAGGATCCTCTCGGCGAGTGGGGTGCCCAGGAGAGCGACCGCGGCGCACGTCGCCGTGTCCCCACGGTGCCCGGGCAGAAAAAACAATAGCACGACCGTACGTTTAGTTAGTGGGGGAGAAAGGCCGAGGGCCCGGTCCTCATGGACCGGGCCCTCGGTGCCGCACCCGGGCGGCGGCTGTTTCGCGCCGTGCGGCGGCGTGCCGTCTAACCGGCAGCCGTCTCGGCGGCCTGTTCGGTGATGAACGCGGCCAGCCTGCCCACGCCCTCGCGGATCTGCTGCGGCGTCAGAGCGCTGCAGGACAGGCGGAGTTGCCGGTCACCGCCGCCGGCCAGATAGAAGTCGCTCATCGGTGTCCAGAGCACACCGAAGGCGCGTGCGGAGTGCTCCAGGGCCTTGGTGTCCGCCACGAACGGGACGCGTACGACGAGGAAGAAGCCGCCGTCGGGCCGGTTCCACTCGACCCCGAGCTGCTGCCTGCGGCCGGCCGGGAAGTGCCGTTCGAGCTCCGCGAGAAGGGTGTTGAGGTTGGTGCGGTAGTACGCGATCGCCTCCGCGTTGGCCTCGCGGAGCCGGCAGCCGGACTCGACCAGGAACCCGCCGATGACGGCCTGGCCGATGGCCGACGTGTTCACCGTCGTCATGCTCTTGATCTTCGAGAGCTGGTCGGCGAGCAGCGTCCGCTCGCCCGCCGGGCCCACCACCTCCTGGTCGGCCACCACATATCCGACGCGTGCGCCGGGCAGCGCGGTCTTCGCGAACGATCCCAGGTGCAGGACCCGGCGCCCGCGGTCCATGGCCTTGAGGGTGGGCCGCGCCGAACCCTCCCGGACGAAGAACCCGTACGGGTCGTCCTCGAGGATCAGCAGATCCTCCTGGCCGGCGATCTCCAGGAGCCGTTCGCGGGCGGCGACGGTCATGCTGGCGCCGGACGGGTTGGCGAAGTCCGGGACCACGTACAGGGCGCGCGGCCGCCGCCCCTCCGCCCTGGTCTCCCGCACGGCGGCCAGGACCGCGTCGGGGTCCGGTCCCGCGGCGCCCTCGGCGACGGGACGCACGGCGATGTCGAGCAGGCGTGCCGCGCCGGTGACGCCCACATAGCAGGGCGAGCTGACGAGCAGGGTGTCCTCGGGCCGCGCGAAGAGGGCCCGCAGGGTGAGCAGCATCGCCTCCTGGCAGCCGGTCGTCACGACCACCGACTCCGGGCTCACGACGATGCCCTCGTCGTTGGCGAGGGTGCGGGCGATGAGGTCGTGGATGATGCCGTTGGTGCGCCCGTACTGGAAGAGCACCGTGCGCACCTGCTCGCGCGTCCAGCCGCGCTCCTGCTCCAAGTGGTCGGTGTAGGACCGGAGATGGCGTGCGAGGTCCTCGGGCTCGAACGTGCCCTCGGAGGGTCTGCCGGGCGCGAAGGAGACGGCGTCGGGGAAGCGTGCGACGACCTCGTTGAGGAAGTTCATCGCGTCGAGCACCGGATCGGTGAGCGAGCCGTGCAGCTCGCCGAGGTCGAGCGCCGCCGACGCGGGCGCCGGCGTGGCGGCTGCGGGAGCCGTGGTGTCTGCCATGGGGTCAGTCCTTGTCCGGTGCGGCGGCGTTCGGTGCTGCGGCGAAGGCGGTGCGCAGATACCCGGCGGCCTGCTCGATGGCGCGGCGCCCCGCGTCCAGGGTTCCCGCCATGGCGAAGAAGCCGTGGGCCACGCCCGGGTACCGGGCGGCCACGACGGGGACGCCGCTGTCGCGCAGGCGCTCCGCGTACAGCTCGCCCTCGTCGCGCAGCGGGTCGTACTCGGCGGTGATCACCAGAGCCTGCGGGAGACCGGAGTGGTCGGGCGCCCGCAGCGGGGAGACGAGGGGGTTCAGACCGTCCTCGGGTGAGGTCAGGTAGTTGTCCCAATACCACTGCACCGACTTGTCGTTGAAGAGCAGCGGGTCGGTGTTCTCGCGGCGCGATGCGGTGTCCGCGCGGTGGTCGGTGTTGGGGTAGACGAGCAGTTGGGCCAGGATGTCCGGGCCCCCGGCGTCGCGCGCCATGAGCGAGACCACCGCGGCGAGGTTGCCGCCCGCGCTGTCGCCGCCGACGGCCACCCGGGCGGGATCGCCGCCGAGCCGCCCGGCGTGCTCGACCGCCCAGCGCAGGCCGGCGAGGCAGTCCTCCGGCGCGGCGGGGAACTTGTGCTCGGGCGCCAGGCGGTAGCCCACCGCGACGGTGAGGCAGCCGGCGGCGTTGGCGAGGCTCCGGCAGATCGCGTCACTGGTCTCGATGGAGCCGAGCGTCCAGCCGCCGCCGAAGAAGTAGACGAGCACCGGCAACGGGCCGTCGTCCGCGGGCCGGTAGACGCGCACGGGCAGCGGGCCCCGCGGTCCCGGAATCGTCTCGTCGGTCACCCGCGCCACCGGCTCGGGGGTCCCCGAGTCGGCCTGGATGGCGGCGAGGTCGGCAGCCCGCGCCTCCTGAAGGGTCATGGTGTACAGGGGGCGTACCCCCTGTGCCGCGCGCTGGTCGTACAGCGCCTGGAGTTGTGGATCGAATGCCATGGTGCCTCCGGGCCAGAGCCGCGGTCCGCCGGGACCGCGCTGAGTGTCAAGGTGTGTCGGGCAGCAGCGACGGTTCTGTCGCGGCGGCGCGCAGCCGGTTGAGGATGCCCTCGGCCGCTCGCGCGTAGCAGGTGAAGTTGGCGTGCAGTACGGATTCGGAGTTGGCCATCTCCAGCAAGGCGACCAGCTCGAAAGCCAGTTGGGGGATGTCGGTGTCGGCGCGGACCTCACCGGCGTCCCTCGCCTCCGCGATCGACTGCTCGAGATAGGTGAACCAGCTGCCGTGGGCGCCCGCGACCGTGTCGTGGACCTTGCCCTCGCGTGCGTCGTACTCCGCCGAGACCGAGTAGAAGAAGCAGCCGCCGGGGAAGACCCGCTGTTCGGAGTAGGTGAGCCAGCTGATGCACAGGCTCCACAACCGGTGTATTCCCGAGGGGAGTTCGCGGTTGGGCTGCACGACGTATTCGATGTAGATCTTGATGGCGGCGCGCACGGTGGCCAGTTGCAGCTCTTCCTTCGAGCCGAAGAGGGCGAAGACTCCGCTCTTGCTGAGCCCCAGTTCACCTGCCAGACGCCCCAGGGACAGCCCTTCGAGGCCTTCCACCGATGCGATCTCCACGGCGCGTCGCAGAATCGACTGCCGGGTCTGGTTTCCGCGTGCGATCCGCCCATCGGTGCGGGTCGTGGTCACCCAACACCTCCTCAATCTCCCTGTTCGGGGGGTCCGTGTCCCAACGGCCGGACAGCTCACGCCACTAAGTGGACGACCGTGCGGGCTTTGTGCAAGAGTACAGTTACTGTACGGCCGTGCGTTTAGTTTGGCGCACGGTCGAGGAGATGCGGGGGAGACGAACAGTGGCGGCGCTGACGTTGCGCGAGTACCGGACCGAGGCCGAGGGGCGCCTCCCGGGGCCCGTGTGGGACTTCCTCGAAGGGGGCAGCGGCACCGAGTCGATGCTCTCGGCGGGGCGTGCCGCGCTCGACCGGATCCGGCTCCGCCCGCGCTGTCTCGTCGACGTCTCCGCGTGCGACCCGGGCGTGACCCTGCTGGGTTCGCGGTGGGCCGCACCGCTGGGCATCGCGCCCATGGCGTACCACCGACTGGCGCATGCCGAGGGCGAGGTGGCGACCGCGCGGGCCGCAGGTGCGGCGGGTGTGCCGCTCACCGTCAGCATGTTCGCGAGCCGCACCCTGGAGGACATCGCCGCGGCGGCGAGCGGTCCGCTGTGGCTGCAGCTGTACTGGCTCAGGCGGCGCGAGGCGCTGGCCAAGCTCGTCCGGCGGGCCGAGCAAGCCGGCTACGAGGCGCTGGTGCTGACCGTGGACGCGCCGCGCGTGGCGCATCGCCCGCGGGACGCGCGCAACGGTTTCGCCGTGCCCGCGGACATACGCGCGGTGAACGTCGACCCGGCCGTCATGTCCGCCTCCCACGGGGGTGTGGCGGGCGAGTCCGCCATTGCCCGGCATTCGCGGGAGCAGTTCGATCCTTCCATTACCTGGAGAGATCTCGCCTGGCTCCGTGAGCGCACCTCTCTGCCGCTGGTATTGAAGGGTGTTCTCGCGTCCGAGGACGCCGAACTCGCCGTGAAATACGGTGTGGACGCGCTCGTCGTCTCGAATCACGGGGGCCGGCAGCTCGATTTCGCGGTCCCGGCCGCCGACGCCCTCGAAGGGATCGTCGAGGCGGTGGGCGGGCGCTGCCGGGTGATCCTCGACGGGGCGGTCCGGCACGGCGCGGACATCGCGAAGGCGCTCTGCCTCGGTGCCGACGCGGTGTTCGTGGGGCGTCCCGTGCTCTGGGGGCTCGCGCATTCCGGGAGCGCGGGCGTCGCCGGCGTGCTCCGGGTCCTGATGGACGAGTTCGAGGAAGTGATGGCGCTCATGGGGGCGCCACGAGTGGGGGACTTCGGGAATTCAGGAATTCTTCATCATTGATGCGGGTCCTTTGTCTTGACTGATTGAGTCGATTCCCGTTCGCCCTTTTTCCGGGTGGCCGGGGAATTCGGCATGCCATGGAACAGGAACCTACTTGGAAGTAGTGATTTAACAGAAATCATCTCTTGATTACTCGATGGTAGTGAGTAACGATGGAGGTGTCGCCCAGGGGATTCGGTGGCTCTGGCACCGGGGGTTGCGGCGACTACCTGCCCGACATGTACATGGACAATGTCGTCACAAAGGCATTCGGGTTTTTCGCAGGTTTTCAGATGGGTGGGGATTCCAATGGGGGGAACGGCACCGAAACGGTGCACCGAGGGCGCCTGGGTCGATGACATATTGCTCCAGGGCGACGGGAGGGATGTCGCCCTTCAGCTGGGCGAAGCGGTGAGCCGCGCGGAACTGCGCGAACTCGTCGCCGCCGAACAGGCACGTTTCGAAGCGGCGGGACTGGCCGCGGGAGGCGTGGTCGCGGTGCGGCTGCCGCCCTCGCTCAGCTGTATCGTCGCGATGCTCGCCGGCTGGCGGGCCGGCGCCCAAGTGGCCCTTCTCGACTACCGGTTGACCACCCATGAGGTGGGCAAGGCGATCGCGCGGCTGACACCGCAGCTGGTCGTCGAGCCGGTCGCCGACGTCAGCGGAACGCTCCGCGGCTTCTTCGACGTCACCTCCCGGATCACCCCCCTGCGCACCGGCCGCCCGGCGGCCACGCCGCACATCCTGCTCCAGCTCAGCTCCGGCTCCACGGGCCCCTCCAAGGTCATCGGACGCACCGCGGGCAGCCTGCTCGCGGAGATCGACCGGTACGGCAGGCTCGACGGCTTCCCCCGCCGGGGCGAGCGCACCGTCGTCCTCGCCTCGATCGTGCACGTGCTCGGCCTGGTCGGCGGACTGCTGTACGGCCTCGCGTGCGGCGCCCAAGTGGTCCTGCCCGCCCGCCAGACGGTCGACGGGATCCTCAAGGCGGTCGCCGCCGGAGACGCACCGACGACCATCCTCGGGGTCCCCTCGCAGGCCACGGTCCTCGCCGCCGCGCAGAACCCGCCCCGGCTGCCCCAGCTGCGCCGCATGATCACCGGCGGCGAGCTGGTCAGGCCGGACGTGCGGGAGCGGTTCACCCGCGGCTACGACGCCGAACTCGGCGTCATGTACGGCATGACCGAGGCCGGCGTCATCGCCACCGACCTGACCGGAGCCACCCTGCCGGGCCTGACACCCGCGCCCGGCATGCGGGTACGGGTCGAGGACGGCCAGATCCTGCTGGGCCTGCCCGAATCCCCTTACGTGGGACCGTCCGACCCGACCCGTTTCGTGGACGGCTGGCTGCACACCAAGGACGCGGGCAGCCACGACGAGGCCACCGGGCTCCTCACGGTGCTCGGCCGGCTCGACTCGCAGGTGTCCGTCGGCGGACTCAAGGTGGACCTCTCGGAGATCGAGGCATCCATCAGCGCGCTGCCCGGCATCACCGAGGCCGTGGTCGTCCAGGGCACCGGCATCGAAGCCTTCGTGATGGTCGAGGAACGGGCCGTGTTCGACGGCCTCGCCGACTGTCTGGCCGGCCGGCTCGCCCCCTACAAGCGGCCGCGCACCCTGCACGTGCTGTCCGAACTGCCCCGCACCGCGACCGGAAAGCCCGTGCGCAACGCCGACGTGCTCCGCGCCGCCGCGCGGTCGGCCGCCGGGGTGTGACCCGCGCGGCCCGACCTCCCCTCGGCCCGACCCCGACTCAGCCCGACTCCGTCGCCGACACCTCGCGGACATCGAGGCGCACGTCGCCGCCGCCCCCGTGCAGCGCGACACCGATGACGCGCCGCCCGCCGTCCACGAGGACAGCCGTGGAGACGACATCCGGATCACCGGGCAGCCGCAGCGGCGCCGGAGGAGCGTCGTCACCCGGCGGCCACCGACGGGGCAGCGGCATCCGGCGGCTCATGCCGCCGCGCCGCAGCCCCTGGCCGAGCGCCTTGCCGACCGCCTCCTTCTGCGTCCACAGCCACAAGAACGCCACCGACTGATCGTCCTCGGGCAGTGCCGCGACCCACGCCGCCTCGGCGGGGTCCAGCCACGCCCGGGCCATCGCCGCGGCACGCAGCCGCCGTACCACCTCCACGTCCACACCCACGGGGGCGAGGCCGGTCACCGCGACGGCCAGCGCCCCACGCCCGTGAGCGACGCTCACGTGCAACGACGTGCCGGCACCGCCCAGTACGGGACGGCCCCCGGCCTCGTGTTCCAACCAGATCTCGGACGGCGCGACACCGATCAGACCGGCCGCGGCCCGCACCACCAAGGTGTGCGCCCTGCGCCGCTCGTCGCCGTCCGTGGCGCACCACAGCACCGTCACCGCGTCCGGGGAACCGCCTGGATGCCTGTCCATGAACAGGGAGTCAATCAAATGTCCGCTGAGGTTGAGAAGTTCATCATCGAGGCCCTCCAGAACATGAACTACGACGTTTCCGACGTAACCGGCGAGACCCCGCTCGGCCCGGCCGGCCTGGACCTCGAGTCCCTCTCCGTCGCGGAGATAGCCATCCAGGTCGAGGACACGTACGGCGTGAAGTTCGAGGAGGACGAGATGGAGACCGTCGCGCTCCTGACCGTCTCCGGCCTGGTCAAGGAGATCGTCGAGCGGGCGTCCGCGTCCGCTGCGACGGCCGGCTGAGTCCGACAGCCGTCCCGGACGCCGGACGTACGCCGAGAGCACGATCCAGAGAGCGGAGACAACGGGGAATGCATCCCAAGAACGAGCGCGCAGAGCTCGCCGGTGACCAAGGTCTCGGCGTCGGCAACGTGCTGACCACGCTGCTCGAGCGGGGCACCGGCCTCGACGCCCCGAGCATCACCTTCGACACCGAGGTCGACGGGCACCCCGCCTGGCGGGCCCTCACCCTCGCCGAGCTGGGCGAGCGGGTCGCGGCCCGCGCCGCGGCCCTGCACGCCCTCGGGGTCAGGCCCCGCGACGTGGTCGCCGTCTTCGTGACGGCGGCCGCCGACCAGGTGCTCGGCTACCTCGCCCTGACGCGCCTCGGCGCGATCCCCGCTCTGGTCAACGGACGGGTCCCGGCCGAGCAGGCCGGCGAGTACATCAAGCGGCTGCGGGCGGTCGGCGTCATCGCCGACACGGCGCACTGGGACTCCCTCAAGGACCTGGGCATCGGCACACCGCTCCTCGCCGAGCCGGCCGGCCTCGGCGAGGGCGACCCGGCCGACGCCCCCAAGGCCTACCGCCACCACGGCAACGAACCCGTGGTCATCACCCACTCCTCGGGCACCACCGGCCTGCCCAAGGCCGTCACCCACTCGCACCACAGCCTCTTCGCCGCCATCCGCCACCGGCTCTCGCTGCCCAAGGGCCAGGGCATCGACCGGATGCTGGGCGCACTGCCCTCGGCGCACGCGGCCACCGTCATCGCGGTCAACCTCGCGCTGACCAACCGCACCCAACTCGCCCTGCTCTCCCAGCAGTCCGGCGGCCCGGTGCTCGACGCCATCGAGTCCTGGCAGCCGCACGCCGTCCTCGGCTTCGCCACCACCTGGTCGGAGCTGGCGGGCCACGACCTCTCGGCCCGCGCCATGGACTCCGTACGGACCTGGTGGAACACCGGGGACTGCGCCCACGAGGCGCACATCCGCAAGCTCATCGCCGTCGGCACCCGGGAGTCCGTCACCAGCGAGGGCCGGGTCCGCACCCGGGGCTCGTTCTTCGTCGACGGCCTCGGCTCCACGGAGATGGGGCACTCCCAGTTCCACATCACCCACACGCCCGACACCGGCCGCTACGGCCGCTGCATCGGCAAACCGCACGCCTTCTCCGACGTGGCGGTCGTCGACGACGACGGCGAGAAGCTCGGCACCGGGCAGGTGGGCCAGCTCGCCATCAGCGCGCCGACGCTCTCACTCGGCTACTGGAACGACTCGGTGACCACCTACCGCACCCGCAGGGACGGCTACTTCCTCACCGGCGACCTGGTCTTCCGCGACGAGGCCGGCTACTACTACCACGTCGACCGCATGGTCGACTCGGTCGATCTGGGCGACGGCAAGAAGCTCTTCACCATGCTCTGCGAGGAGCAGGTGCTCGCCGCGTGCGCCGACGTCCTCGAATGCACCGTCGTCGCGGTAAGAACCGACGAGCGGGTCGCCACCTCCGTGCTGCTCCTGCTCGACCCGCAGGCCGACCAGGACGCCGACCGCACCCCCGAGGTGCTCGCCGCCCTGGACCCCGAGGTGGCCGCCACCGTCGAGCGCGTGGTCGTCGTCAGCCCGGACCGCATCCCCCTCGGCGCGACCGGCAAGGTCCGCAAGATCCTGCTGCGCCGGCGCTTCCTCGACGGTGAACTGCTCACCGCCCCGGCCTCCGCGGGGGTGGCGGCATGACACCTCCCACCACGGGACCCGGCGCCGTCGTCACGGGCCTCGGCGCCTTCACCCCGCTCGGCCGCGGCGCCGCGCAGAACTTCGACGCGCTGTGCCACGGCAAGTCGGGGCTGCGCAGACCGCCCGAGGACCACCTCCTCGCGGGCAGCATCGACGTCGCGGGCATCGCGCCGGGCATCGAGGCGCGCGAGGTGCTGCCGCCCAGCGAGGGCCGGCTCGTCGACCGCTACGCCCTGATGGCCCTGGCCGCCGCGGACGACGCGCTCGCCGACGCGGGCCTGGTCGTCGGCCGTGACGTCGACCCGCACCGGGTCGCCGTGGTCGTCTCCAGCGGCGCGGGCGGACTCTCGACGTACGAGGCGCAGACGCAGGCCAGGGCGGAGCGCGGCCCGACCGCGGTCAGCCCGTACCTGCTGCCCGGCATGCTGCCGAACATGGCGGCCGCCCGCATCGCCATCAAACACGGGATACGCGGCTGGAGTTCGGCCATCGCCACGGCCTGCGCCGCCGGTGCCCACGCCGTCGCGGAGGCCGCCCGGCTGATCCGCTACGGCGAGGCCGACGTGGTGGTCTGCGGCGGCGCGGAGGCCCCGCTCAACCCGACGTCGGCCCTCGCCTTCGCCCACGCCAGGGCGCTGGCCCAAGGCTGGGGCGAGGACCCCGAGGCCGCGAGCCGCCCCTTCGACCGGCGCCGCAACGGCTTCGTGCTCGCCGAGGGCGCCGGCGTGCTCGTCGTCGAACGCGTCGAGCACGCCGACGCCCGGGGCGCCGCGGGCTACGCCGACCTGCTCGGCTGGGGCGCCACCACCGACGCCCACCGGCCCACCGCACCGCGCCCCGACGGCGACGGAGCCGCGCACAGCATGCGCGGCGCGCTCGGCACCGCGGGCCTCGCCCCCGAGGACATCGGCTACATCAACGCACACGGCACGGCCACCAAGCTCGGCGACGTCGCCGAGACGAAGGCCGTACGGGCCGTGTTCGGGGCGAACACCCCCGCCATCAGCAGCACGAAGTCGATGACGGGCCACCTCCTGGGCGGATCCGGCGCGGTGGAGGCGGCCTTCAGCGCCCTGGCCGTCTCCCGGGGCGTCCTGCCGCCGACCCACAACCTCGACGAGGTGGATCCCCACTGCGACCTCGACCACGTGCGGGGCGAGGCACGGCAGCAGCGGGTGGACGCCGTGATCTCCAACTCGTTCGCCTTCGGCGGGCACAACGTCAGCCTGCTGCTCGGCACGGCCAGCAGCCGCAAGAAGCGCTAGAGGAACTAGAGGAAAGGCAATCGTGGACATCGGAGCTGTCGACCACATCGAGTTCTACGTCGGGGACGCCCAGCAGTCGGCGTTCTACCTGTGCACCGCGTTCGGCTTCCGGGTGTGCGGGCAGGCGGGCCCCGAGACGGGCCAGGCCGACCGGCGCTCGCTGCTGCTGCGCCAGGGCGGCATCGAGATCGTGCTCACCTCCGCGCTGACCCCCGAGCACCCCGCGGCCGCGTACGTGGCCCGGCACGGTGACGGCGTGGCCAACATCGCGTTCGAAGTCGCCGACGCGGCCAAGGCGTTCGCCCTCGCCGTGGAGCGCGGCGCCACCGCCGTCGAGGAGCCCCGCACCCACGAGAAGGACGGCACCGAGGTGGTCACCGCCTCCGTGCTCGGCTTCGGCGACGTCGCCCACCGCTTCGTGCAGCGCACCGGCGACCGCTCGGAGTTCCTGCCCGGCGTGATGGACATCATCGCCGAGGACCCGGACGAGGGCGCGCACCTGCTGAACACCGTGGACCACGCGGCGATCTGCCTGCCCGCCGGCCAGCTGCGGCCCACCGTCGCCTTCTACGAGAAGGTCTTCGGATTCCGGCAAATCTTCGAGGAGTTCATCGAGGTCGGCGAGCAGGCCATGGACTCCAAGGTGGTGCAGAGCCCCTCCGAGCAGGTGACCTTCACCCTCATCGAGCCGGTGACCGACCGCAAGCCGGGCCAGATCGACGGCTTCCTCGCCCGGCACGGCGGCGCCGGCGTACAGCACCTCGCGCTCCTGGCCGACGACATCGTCTCCGCGGTGCCCGCCCTGGAGGCGCGCGGCGTGCGGTTCCTGGAGACCCCCGACGCCTACTACGACGAGCTGGAAGAGCGCATGGGGCGCCCGGACCTCAAGACCGAGGACCTGCGGCGCACCAACGTCCTGGTCGACCAGGACCACTGGGGCCAGGTCTTCCAGATCTTCACCCAGTCCCCGCACGTCAGGAAGACCTTCTTCTGGGAGGTCATCGACCGCCACGGTGCCAAGACGTTCGGGAGCGGCAACATCAAGGCCCTCTACGAGGCCGTGGCCCGCGAGAAGGCGACCGCCTGACCGCCGGGGCCCCTCATCCGCACCGCAGCACTCGTACCGAAGGAAGACCCGTGACCGTATCTGACCCCACGCTGTTCGCCCTGACGGAGGAGGAGCGCGAACTCCTCCCCACCGACGAGGACGTCCACTTCTACGCCGAGCACGGCTGGTACCTCTCCAAGAAGCTCTTCACGGACGAGGAGATCGACCTCCTGGAGGCGGCGAGCGAGAACTTCTACGCCGGCCACCGCGACCGCACCCTGCCGGTGCGCCCGCCCAAGCTGGCCTACTGGGAGCCGGAGCACGGCCCGGTCCAGCGCCACAACGACTACGTCCACTACGAGGACGACACGATCGGCCGCATCCTGCGCAAGCCGCTGCTCGGCGCGGTGGCCGCGAGGATCGCCGAGGCCGAGCAGATCCGGGTGTTCCAGTCCACCCTGATCTTCAAGCCGCCGGTGGCCGAGGAGCAGTCGAACATCGTGCCCTGGCACTTCGACCGGCACTACTGGGCCACCTGCACCTCCGAGCGGATGCTGACGGCGTTCATCCCCTTCCACGACTGCGGCGAGGAGATGGGCACGATCACCATGGTGGACGGCAGCCACCTGTGGAAGGAGATCGCGGAGAACGACGCGACGTCGCTGCACTTCGCCGAGCGCGACCGCAGCGAACTCGACGTCATGCTGGAGGAGAACGCGCGCTACAACGGCGTCGAGGTCCGCAAGATCCCGGTCCACATCCCCAAGGGCCACGTCAACTTCCACCACTGCCGCACCTACCACGGCAGCGGTGCGAACGTCAGCGACCGCCCGCGCCGCGCCATCTCCTTCCACCTGCAGGACGGCGAGAACCGCTACCGCGAGTTCCGCCGCTCGGACGGCGCCGAGGTCGCCTACAACCACGACGTGCTGGTGCGCAGGACCGCCGCGGGCACGCCGGACTACAGCGACCCCGAGTACCTGCCCTTGCTGTGGAGCAGCCGCTGATGCGCAGTGCCGCGGTGGTCGGAACCGGTCTGATCGGTACGTCCGTCGCCCTGGCCCTGCGGGGCCGGGGCGTGCACGTCCACCTCATCGACCGTGACCCCGAGGTGGCGGGGGTCGCGGCCGGGCTCGGGGCCGGCGTGGTCGGATTCCCGCGCACGCCGGTGGACCTCGCCGTCATCGCCGTACCCCCGCAGCACGTCGCGGCGACCCTGCACGAATACCAACTGCGCGAGCTGGCACAGGACTTCACCGACGTGGCGAGCGTCAAGGTGCGGCCGCAGGAGGAGGCGGCGGAGCTCGGCTGCGACCTGACCCGCTACCTCGGCGGCCACCCCATGGCGGGCCGGGAGCAGTCGGGGCCGCTCGCGGCGCAGGGCGACCTGTTCCGCGGCAGACCGTGGGTGCTCACGCCGACGGCGCAGACCGGCGAGCCGACCGTGCGGCGGGTGCGGGAACTGGCCGCGCTCTGCGGGGCGCGACCCCTGGTGATGGCCCACGCCGCGCACGACAGGGCGGTGGCCCTCACCTCGCACGCCCCGCACGTGGTGGCGAGCCTGGTGGCCGCCCGCCTCCTCGACGGGGACACCTCGCAGCTCCAGCTCGCCGGGCAGGGGCTGCGCGACGTGACGCGGATCGCCGGCGGCGACGCGGAGCTGTGGACCGACATCCTCGGCTCCAACGCCACGGCGGTCGCGGAGGTCCTCGCCGAGGTCGCCCTCGACCTCGGCACGCTCGTGGACGCGCTGCGCGACATGGGCGCGGCCTCGCCGGCCGTGCCGCCCGAGCGGTACGGCAGCAGCAGGACGCACCTGACCTCGGCCCTGGTACGCGGGGTGCAGGGACGCGGCCTGATCCCGGGGGTCGCCTCGGGCGGACCGCGCCTGACCGGTGTGGCGGCCGGTACCTGAGATGGCGGCGACCCAGGTGCCGAAGCCCGGCCGAGCGGCAGGGCCCAGACGACTTCCGATTCAGTGGAGAGACTGACTATGACCAGCCGACGGCTCGACGTCTGCCTCATCGGTGCCGGGCCCCGCGGGCTCTCGGTCCTGGAACGGCTGTGTGCGAACGCCGCGTCGGCCGCGCCGGAGACGGCGATCACCGTGCACGTGGTCGACCCCTTCCCGCCCGGTGCCGGACAGGTGTGGCGCAGTGACCAGTCCGCACACCTGCTGATGAACACGGTGGCCTCCCAGGTCACGATGTTCACCGACGAGAGCGTGCAGCTCCGCGGGCAGCTCGCGCCGGGACCCAGCCTGTACGAATGGGCGCGCTTCCTCGTCCTCATCGGCCCGATGGACGACCGGCACCACGACGAGCGCGTGCTCGCCGAGGCCCGCGCGCTCGGACCCGACTCCTACCCCTCCCGGGCCTTCTACGGCCACTACCTCCAGTGGGTCTTCCAGCGCGTCGCGACGACGGCGGCGGGCCGGCTGACCACCGTCGTGCACCAGGCCCGTGCGGTCTCCCTGGCCGACGAGGCGGACACGGCCGGCGGGCCGGACGGCGCCGGCCAGAGCGTCCTGCTCGACGACGGGACGCTGATCGAGGGGCTCGACGCCGTCGTCCTCGCCCAGGGACATCTGGCGGTGCGCCGCTCACCCCGCCAGCGCGAACTCGGCGCTTTCGCCAGGGCGCACGGCCTCGGTTACGTGGCGCCCGCCAACCCCGCCGACGTGGACCTCGCACCCGTACAGCCGGGCGAGACGGTCGCGCTGCTCGGGCTCGGCCTGAACTTCTTCGACTACATGGCGCTCCTGACGCTCGGCAGGGGCGGCCGGTTCGAGCGCCGCGGCGAGGGGCCCGGGGCCGGGCTCGTGTACCGGCCGTCGGGCCGCGAGCCGCGCCTGGTCGCGGGGTCCCGGCGGGGCCTGCCCTTCCACTCGCGCGGTGAGAACCAGAAGGGCGCGCACGGCCGCCACGAGCCGGCCGTACTGACCCCCGACGTGATCGGGGAGCTGTGCGAGCGGTCCCGGCGCGAGGGCGGCGTCGACTTCCGCGAGGCGCTGTGGCCGCTGGTCGCCAAGGAGGTCGAGACCGTCTACTACACCGCCCTGCTCGCCGGCGAGGGACGCCCCCTCGACGCCGGACGGCTGCGCGCCCGCTATCTGGCGGCCGGGCCGGGCAGCGCCGAGGAGCGGGAGGTCCTGGACGCCTACGGCATCCCGGCGGCGGACCGGTGGGACTGGGACCGGGTCGCACGGCCTTACGCGGGGCGGGAGTTCGGCGCGCCCGAGGAGTTCACCGAGTGGCTCCTCGGCCACCTGCGCGAGGACCTCAGGGCGGCCCGGGCGGGGAACGTGGCGGGGCCGCTCAAGGCCGCGCTCGACGTCCTGCGGGACCTGCGCAACGAACTCCGCATGATCATCGATCACGGCGGTCTGACGGGCCGTTCGCACCGCGAGGACCTGGACGCCTGGTACACGCCGCTGAACGCCTTCCTCTCCATCGGCCCGCCCGCCCGGCGCATCGAGGAGGCCATCGCCCTGATCGAGGCCGGTGTGCTGCGCGTGCTCGGACCCGACACGCGGGCGGCGGCGGACGAGTCGCTGCGGGCGTTCACCGTCGAGTCGGCCGCGGTGCCCGGCTCGCTGACCCGGGCGACCACCCTGATCGAGGCACGCCTGCCGGAGATCGACCTGCGGGCGACCGCCGATCCACTGCTGCTGCGGCTCCTTCAGGACGGCCAGTGCCGCCCGTACGAGGTGACGGACCCCGACGGGTCCGTGTACGAGACGGGCGGAGTCGCCGTCACCGACGCGCCGTTCCACCTGATCGACGCGGACGGCAGGCCGCATCCGCGGCGCTTCGTCTTCGGCGTGCCCACCGAGTCCGTGCACTGGGCGACCGCGGCGGGCATCCGGCCCGGCGTGAACTCCGTGACGCTGCAGGACTCCGACGCCGTCGCCCTCGCCGTCCTCGGTCTGGTCCCGGGCGCCCACAGGCCCAGCGAGATGATCGGAGAGCTGACGAGGTGACCCCCATCCCACCCGTCATCGACGCGGGACTGCTCAGCCCCGTCCGCGCGGGAACGCCCGCCGAGGCCGCGACGTCCGACGGCGCCTGGCTGCAGGCCATGCTCGACGCCGAGACGGCCCTCGTCCGGGCCCAGGCCACGCTGGGCACCGTCCCGTCGGCGGCGGCCGGGACCATCACCGAGCTGGCCCGCGCCGACCTCCTCGACCTGCGCGAGCTGGCCCGGCTCGGCAGGGGCGCCGCCAACCCGGTCGTCGCCCTGGTGCAGGCGTTCACCCGGCTGGTGGCCGACAAGGACCCGGCGGCCGCCGACTACGTGCACCGCGGCTCCACCAGCCAGGACATCTTCGACACCGCCCTGATGCTGGTCGCGGACCGCACTCTCGCCATCCTGCTGGCGGACCTGGAGCACATCGCCGGTTCGCTGCGCGCGCTGACCGAAAAGCACAGGGACGCGCTCATGGCGGGGCGCACCCTCGCGCTGCACGCGGTGCCGACGACGTTCGGGCTCAAGACGGCGGGCTGGCTGACCGCGGTGGGCGAGGCGACGGACCGGCTGAGGGCGCTGCGGGACGGCGGCCTCGTGGTGCAACTGGGCGGCGCGGCGGGCACCTTGGCCGGCTACGTCGAGTACGAGAGGCTCCGGCACGGCGGACAGGGGAGCGCGGGGTACGCGCGGCGCCTGACCGAACGGTTCGCCGCGGAGACCGGCCTGCGCGCCCCGGCCCTGCCCTGGCACAGCAACCGGCTGCCGGTCGCCGCCCTGGCCGGTGAACTCGCCCTGGTCACCGGGGTGCTCGGGAAGATCGCGGTGGACGTGCAGTCCCTGGCCCGCACCGAGGTCGCCGAGGTCGCGGAGCCCGCCGCGGCGGGCCGGGGCGTCTCGTCGGCGATGCCGCAGAAGCGCAACCCCGCGCTCGCCACCCTGATCCGCTCGGCCGCCCTGCAAGTCCCCGCGTACGCCGGTGTGCTGACGCACGCGATGCTGTCGGAGGACGAGCGCTCGGCCGGTGCCTGGCACGCCGAGTGGCAGCCGCTGCGCGAGTGTCTGCGGCTGGCCGGCGGCGCCGCGCACACCGCGCGCGAGCTGGTGGCGGGTCTGGAGGTGCACCCGGAGCGGATGCGGGAGAACCTCGGCATCACCGGCGGGCTGATCGTCTCCGAGCGGCTCGCGGCCGTGCTCGCGCCCGTCCTCGGCAAGGCGGCCGCCAAGGACGTCATGAGCCGGGCCGCCCGCGAGTGCGCCGCCTCCGGCCGCTCCCTGCCGGAGGTGCTCGCCGGGGAGCCGGAGGTCGCCGCGCGCTTCGATGGCGGGAGGCTCGACGAGCTCCTGGACCCGGCCGGATACACGGGCGCCGCAGCGGAGTTGGCGCACGAGGCCCTGCGGCTGCGGGCCGCACTCGCCGCCCCGGCAGGGGCGGGGGAGGGGGACGTATGAGCGGCGCCGAGCTGTTCGCCGGCTCCCTGCTGAACGCGGTGGCGCGACCGGCCCCCGCCCTCGCGGGCCGCATGGCCTTCGCCCTCTTCCGCAATCCGGTGCGGCGCGGCAAGGTCCTGCCCGTGGAGCGTGCCGTCCACGAGCGCGCCACCACCGAGGAGTTGTCGGTCAACGGCAAGCGGGTGCGGGTGTACCGCTGGGGCACCGGCGAGCGCCCCGTCCTCCTGGTGCACGGCTGGCAGTCGAGGGCTTCGCGCTACGCCGCGTTCGTGCCGCGCCTGGAGGCGCTCGGGTTCACACCGATCTCCTTCGACGCGCCGGGGCACGGGAGTTCGGGCGGCCGTTCCACGACGATCCTCGAGTACCGCGAGATCATCGGCCGGCTCCAGCGGACGTACGGCGCGTTCCACTCGGTCGTCGCGCACTCCCTCGGCGCCACCGGCGCGCTCCTGGCGCTGCGCGGCGAGGTGGAGGCCGGGCGCCTGGTCACGGTCGCCGCGGTGAAGGACTTCGGGCACTTCCCCGACGCCTTCGCCCGGATCCTGGGGCTCGGCGGAGGCCTGCGCGAGGACCTGCGCGACCGCATCGAGCACCGTCTGTTCGCCGAAGTGCCCCACCCCTGGGAGGAGTTCGACGCCACGCGCCGGCCGGAGGAGATCGGCGTACCGATGCTGGTCATCCATGACGCGGACGACGACATGGTGCCGGTGGCACAGGCCCGCGCGCTGCAGGCGGCCCACGGGGAGCGGGCGGAGCTGGTGATCACCGACGGGCTCGGCCACCGGAAGATCCTCGGGGAGCCGGCGATCGTCGACACCGCCCTGGAGTTCATCGCCCGGTAGTCCGGTCGACCGCGGTCCGAGCCGGTACGGCCTTTTAAATGAACGCACGGTCGTTTAGTTTTATCGGGCATCCGATGCGGCTGCGGTCCGACCACGAAGGGAACCACCCATGACCACCAGTTCACCTCCCTCGCCCGGGGCGGGGCAGAGGGACGTCGCAGGTGTCGGCGACGAGCGGGCGCACGAGGCCGCGGCCGGCGCGTCGGCGTCCGCGAAGCTCGCGCTGTTCGTCGCCTCCGGTGCCACCTTCCTCGCGGTGCTCGACACCACCGTCGTCAACATCGCCTTCTCCGACCTGCGCCGCGACTTCACCGACGCCTCGCTGTCCCAGCTGACCTGGGTCGTCACGGCGTACACCGTCGTGTTCGCCGCGCTGCTCGCGGTCGCGGGCCGCGTCGCCGACGTGATCGGGCGCAAGCAGCTGTTCCTGTGGTCCACGGTCCTCTTCACCGTCGCCTCGGTGCTCAGCGGGTTCGCGGGCGGCGTGCCGATGCTCGTCGGGGCGCGGGCGCTGCAGGGCGTCGGCGCCGCGGGCATGATCCCCTCGGCGCTCGGCCTGGTCCTCCAGCACACCCCGCCGGCCCGCCGGCAGGTCGCCGTCGGCGTCTGGGGCGCGGTCGGCTCCATGGCGGCGGCCGTCGGGCCGAGCCTCGGCGGACTCCTCGTGGACGTGTGGGGATGGCGCAGCGTCTTCCTGATCAACCTGCCGATCGGCCTCGCCATCGTGGCGATCTCCCTCCGCCTCGCCGGTGACACCCCGAGCGGCCGCAAACTGCCCGACCCGGTCGGCACGCTGGCCCTGGCCCTGGGCATCGGCGGTGTCGTCTTCGGCGTCACGCAGGGCACGGAGTGGGGCTGGGGCAGCGGCTCCGTCCTCACGCTGATCGTCGGCGGCCTCGTGCTCGTCGCCGTCGCGCTGCTGCTCTCCGCGCGCCGGACCGCGCCCGCCCTCGAGCTGGATCTGTGGCGCAACCGCACCTTCGCCGCCACGAACGTCTCCTCGCTGCTCTTCGGCGCGGCGATGTACTCCTACCTGCTCAGCTCGCTGCTCTTCCTCAACGCCGTCTGGGGCTACTCCGAGCTGAAGGCGGGCCTCGCCGTCACGCCCGGCGCCTTCAGCGCGGCGCTCGGCGCGATCGTGGTGGGCCGCAGGGTCGGCGCGCGCTCCCAGTGGGCCGCGGTGGCCGGCGGCTCCCTCCTCTTCGGCGCCTCCTGCGCCGCGATGTACCTGCTGCTCGGCACCGAGCGGCAGTACGCGGCCGTCTGGCTGCCCATCGGCGTCCTGGGCGGCCTCGGCATCGGTGCCGCGCTGACCGCCATCTCCAACGCCGCCACCGCCGCGCTCGAACCGCGCCGCTTCGCGTCCGGCACCGGCCTGCTGATGACGACGCGCCAGATCGGCGGCGCGCTCGGCATCGCGGCGCTCGCGGTGATCCTCGAGGGCCACGACGTCCTCGACGACACCGGGTACTTGCAGGTGTTCCTCGCCTGCGCCGTCGGCTCCGTCGCGGCAGCGCTGGCGACCCCCTGGATCCGTGCCCGCGCGCAGTGACCGTACGGGTGGCCGGCCCGCCCGGGCCGGCCACCCGCCCCGTTCCCCGAAGACCAGAACGACGACGTGAAGAGAGAGCGATGCCACCCATCGACCGGTCCGACCGAGCCGCCGCGCGCGTGGAGCACTCACTCCTCGCCGACCTGCAGCCGGTGGTGGAGGAGAACCTGCACCGCCACCACGGGGTCGCCAAGGAGTGGTTCCCGCACGAGTACATCCCCTGGAGCGAGGGCCGTACCTTCGAGGGCCCGCTCGGCGGCGCCGCGTGGGAGCCCCAGGAGGCGACCCTCCCGGACGTCGCCCGCACCTCGCTCGTGGTGAACCTGCTGACCGAGGACAACCTGCCTGGCTACCACTTCGCGGTGGCCGAGTTCGGCAGGGACGGGGCCTGGGGCAACTGGGTCAACCGCTGGACGGCCGAGGAGGCCAGACACGGCACCGCGCTGCGCGACTACCTCCTGGTCACCCGGGCCGTCGACCCGCGCGCCCTGGAGCGGGCCCGGATGGCGCACATGGAGGTGGGCTACGACCGCCCCGACAACTTCAGCGCCGTGCACGCGATCGCGTACGCCGCCTTCCAGGAGCTCGCCACCCGCATCTCGCACCGCAACACCGGCCAGGTGAGCACCGATCCGGTCTGCGACGCCCTGCTCGCCCGGATCGCCGCGGACGAGAACCTCCACATGGTCTTCTACCGCAACCTCGTCGAGGCCACGTTCGAGCTGGCGCCCGACACCGCCATGGAGGTGGTCAGGGACGTCGTCACCGGATTCGAGATGCCCGGCTCCACGATCAAGGACTTCGGGCGCAAGTCCGCGGAGATCGCCATCGCGGGCATCTACGACCTGCGGCTGCACCACGACAGCGTGGTCATGCCGATCCTGCGCAAACTGCGCGTCTTCGAGCGCGACGGGCTCGGCCCGGCGGGCGAGGCGGCCCGCGAGGAGCTCGCCGCCTTCCTGGCGAAGCTGGACGCCCAGGCCACCTCCTTCACCGACCGGCGTGAGGGCATCCGGGCCTCCCGTGCCAAGCGGGCGGCCGCCCTGGCCTCTTGAGGGGAGCCCCGCGCTCCCGCGGACCCGCACCCCCGAGAACCCCGCACTCCTGAGAACCCTCCGTGACGGCACCAACCGGCGAACAGGACAAGCTCATCAGTACCGACCGAGTTCAGCTGTCCCCGTACCAGCGAGACATCTGGTTCGCGGAATCCCGGGCGCCCGGCAGCCCGCAGTTCAACGGTGCCGTCTACGAACGGTTCTCCGGTGCCGTCGACGGTGAGCTCCTGCGCGCGTGCTTCACCCGCGTCCTGGAGCGGCACGACGCCTTCCGGCTGCGGTTCGACGATCCCGACGGCGTGCCGCGCCAGTGGCTCGCCGACGCCCTGACCGACGACGGCGGACCCGCCGTCGACCTCGTCGACCTCTCCGCGGAACCCGACCCCGAGGCGGCCTGCCGCGCCTGGCGCGAGCGGGCCATGGCCACCCCGTTCGAGCTGCGCGGCCGGCGCCTGTTCCGGGCGACGCTGCTGCGCGAAGGGGCCGACGCGGTCCAGCTCTTCCTGAAGGGGCACCACCTGCTGCTCGACGGGCGGGGCGCGGAGGTCCTGCACACCGAGCTGATCGAGGACTACGCGCGCCGGGCCCGGGGGCAGGAGCCGCGGGACCGCGGCCCCGCCCCGTCCGTGCTCGCCGCCGTCACCGGCCGCGACGACTACTTCACCGGCCAGGAGTACGCGGACGACCGGGCCCATCACCGCGCCGAACTGGCCCTGATGGAGCCGGACTTCTTCACCCGGCGCGTCCCGACCGGCGGCTCCTCCTTCGGGCTGCACTCCTTCACACTGCCGGGCACCGTGGTCGAGAGCATCAAGGAGAGCGGCAGCACCCCCTTCGCCTACCTCGCGGCCGCACTCGGCACCTGGCTCGCCCGCGTGCACCGGTCCACGCAGGCCGTGATCGGCGTACCCCTGCTCAACCGGCGCACCCGGGCCGAGCTGACGGCCGTCGCGCAGTACGCCAACACCCTGCCGCTGCGCGTCGAGGTGCCCGGGGGAAAGCCGCTCGCGGGTGTCGCCGCGAGCGTCCAGGAGTCGGTGGACAAGCTCCAGCAGCACCAGCGGCTGCCGATCGGGGACCTGCTGCGGGAACTGCCGGCGGACGGCTCCAGGGAGCGCAGGCTCTTCGACGTCACCCTCTCCTACATGACGCTGCGCAACCCGCTGCCGCTGGACGGCGTGCGGCGCGGCGGAGTGTCCTTCACGGCTCCGCCGCACGACCAGGAGGCGCTCGCGGTCGCCGTCGTCGGCGCCCGGGGCAGCTCGGACCTGCGGGTCGAAGTGCGGTACGCCACCGACGTGTTCGACGGCGACCTGAGCGTCTCCTCGTTCGTCGAGCACCTGACGGCGCTGATCGCGCACGGCCTCGACAAACCCGAACTGGCCGCGGACGAGCTGCACATGCTCGGCGCCCGCGAGCAGGAGGACCTCCAGCGCTTCGCCCGGGGCCCGAGCGTCCCGTTCGCCGACGACACGACCCTGCACGCCCTCTTCGAGGAGCGGGCCGCCCGCCACCCCGGCCGTACGGCCGTGCTCACCGCCGACGGCCGGGAGAGCATGGGTTACGCCGAACTCGACGCCCTGTCCAACCAAGTGGGCCGGTCGCTGCGCTCGCGCGGCGTGGGCCGCGACGACCGGGTCGCCGTGCTGATGGAACGCGGCCCGCGGATGCTCGCCACCCTCCTCGGCGTCCTCAAGGCCGGAGGCGCGTACGTCCCCGTCGACCAAGGACACCCCGCGGCACGCATCGGACACATCCTGCGGGACAGCGCCGCCAAGGTCGTGGTCACCGATACCGGCGCCTCCGACGGCCTGCCGGTGCCCGCCGGGACGCCCGTGTGCCCCGTCGACGACCTGACGCGGGGCCCCGCGGACCGGCTCGAACCCGTGTCGGGCCCCCGCGATCTGGCCTACGTCATCTACACCTCGGGCTCGACGGGCCGCCCCAAGGGCGTGATGGTCGAGCACCGGTCGGTGGTCAACCGCCTCGCGTGGATGCAGCGCGCCCTGCCGATCGGCCCGGACGACGTCCTCCTCCAGAAGACCCCCATCTCCTTCGACGTCTCGGTGTGGGAGCTGTTCTGGTGGGCGGTCGAAGGCGCCCGGGTGGCGCTGCCGCCGCCGGGCGCGGAGAAGGACCCCCGCCTGCTCCTGCGGACCATCGCCCGGCACCGGGTCAGCGTCGTGCACTTCGTGCCCTCCATGCTGGGCCCCTTCCTCGACCTCCTTGAGGAGTCGCCCCGCCACCGCGAGCTGGCGGGTTCGCTGCGCCACGTGGTGTGCAGCGGGGAGGCGCTGCCCCCGGGCCGTGTCGACCGCTTCAACCGCGTCTTCGCCGGTCTCGCCGGGGCGCCGACGCTGAGCAATCTGTACGGGCCGACCGAGGCGACCGTCGACGTCAGCGCCCACACCTGCCCGGCCGACCCGGAGCGGCCCGTCGCCCGGGTCCCCATCGGACGCCCCATCGACAACACCGAGTTGTACGTGGTCGACACCGGAGGCGCGCCCCAGCCCGTCGGCGTACCCGGTGAACTGTGCATCGGAGGGGTCGGGCTCGCCCGCGGCTACCTCGGACGCCCCGAGCTGACCCGGGACAAGTTCGTTCCCGCGCCGTTCGTCGAGGGCGGCAGGCTCTACCGCACCGGGGACCTCGCCCGCTGGCTCGCCGACGGCACCCTGGAATACCTCGGCCGCATCGACGGCCAGGTGAAGATCCGCGGCAACCGCGTCGAGACCGGCGAGGTGCGGGACGCCCTGGCCCGGATACCCGGCGTGCGGGACGCCGCCGTCGTGGACCGCGCCTCGGAGCGGCGCGGCACCTACCTCGTCGGCTACTACACGGGCGACCACGACCTCGATCCGGCGGAGACCAGGCGCCAACTCGCCGTCGAACTGCCCGACTTCATGCTTCCCGCTCACCTCCTGCGGATCGACGCGATACCCCTGACCCCCAACGGCAAGCTGGACCGGCGCGCACTGCCGGCACCGGACGCGGGCCGCCGCGAGCCGGGCGCCCGGCCCCGCACCGAGACCGAGCGCGTCCTCGCCGGCATCTGGGCGGACGTACTCGGCGTGGCACGAGTCGGCATCCACGACGACTACCACGCGCTCGGCGGCGACTCGCTCCTGATGCTGCGTCTGCGCGCCGACGCCGAGCGGCAGGGCGTCCACTTCGCGCTGAACGACCTCGTGAACCACCCCACGGTCGCGGGTCTCGCCGCCCACGCCACCACGAGGCCCGCGGGGCCTGTCGCCGAGCTGCCGCCCTTCGGGCTCGTCTCCCGCGTGGACCGGGCCCGCCTCGGGGACGCGGTCGACGCCTTTCCCCTCAGCCGCCTCCAGCTGGGCCTCGTCTACCACAGCCGGCAGAGCGAGCGGTCCGCCGTCTATCACGACGTCTTCCGCTATCAGCTGGCGACGGCCTGGGACGAGACACGCTTTCGCGCCGCCTTCGAACGGCTCGTCGCCCGGCACCCCGCGCTGCGCTCCTCCTTCGACCTCGGCGGCTTCACCGAGCCCCTGCAGATCGTCCACGCGGACGCGGCCGGCGGCCTGGAAGTGGCCGACCTGCGCGGCCGCACCGCGCGCGACGCCGAGGCCGAGATCCTCGCGCACGTCGAGCAACGGCGCTTCCACTCCTACGACTTCGGGCACGCCCCGCTGTACCTGTTCCGGGCCCATGTCCGCGAGGACGGCGTCGACCTGGTCCTGAGCTTCCACCACGCGCTGCTCGACGGCGGCAGCGTCGCGAACCTCATCAGGGAACTCCTCCAGGACTACCTGCACGCGCCCGGCGGGGGCATCGGACCCGTCACGGACGACGATCCGCCCGCCGCCGCCCATCACGTGCGGGGCGAGCGCGACGCGCTGGCCGACACGGCGGCGCGCGCGCACTGGAAGGCGGTCACGGCGGGGGCCGAGGCGCTGCGGCTCGACGGCTTCGCGCTCGCCGAACCCCCGCGCGGGCAGGAGCCGGTGGTCCACCTCGTCGCCCTTCCCGACGACGTCGTGCACCGCGCCCGCGCCCTGGCCCGGGAGCAGGCCCTGCCGCTCAAGTCCCTGCTGTTCGGCGCGTACGCCCTGACGCTGCGGCTGTTCTCCGGCGCGGACGACTTCACCACCGGTCTGATCACCCACAACCGGCCGGAGCGCGCGGGGGCGGAGCGGATGGCGGGGCTCTTCCTCAACACCGTGCCCATCAGGGTCGGCGGCCCCTCGCCGGACGGAACCGGGCAGGGCAGCGCGGGCAGTTGGCTCGACGTCGTACGGGAGCTGTTCCGGCAGGAGCGCGCCGGCCACCCCCACCAGCGCTATCCGCTCAGCGCCATCCAGGAGGACCACGGCGCCCCGGTGCTGCACACGGCGTTCAACTACGTGCACTTCCACGTCCTCTCCGACGTGCTCAGCCTGCCCGGCCTGCGCCTCAAGGAGTTCACGGCCTGGGAGGAGACCGACTTCCAGCTCCTAGTCAACGCCTTCACGCACCCCGTCGACGGCACGGTGACCCTGCGCGTCGACGGCGACGGGCGCGGCATCACCCCGGCCCAGGCCGAGCTCTTCGGCGACACCTGCGCCGAGGTGCTGCGCCGCATCGTCGACGAGCCGGACGCGCGGCCCGACTTCGGCTTCCTCGCCGGGGCCCCGGAGCACACGCGGGCCGGCGCGACGGACGACGACGCCCACGACGAGGACGTGGTGCTCCTCTTCAGCCGGCAGGCCGACCGCACCCCCGGCGCGCCGGCCCTGTCCGACGGCGAAACCACCTGGACCTACCGCGAGTTGAGGGACCGCGCCGAACGGGTGGCGCGACGCCTCGCCGCCCTCGGCGCCCGCCCCGGGGAACGCATCGCCATCGCGATGGAGCGCTCCCCGGAGACGATCGCCGCCATCCTCGGCACCGCCATGGCCGGCGCCGCGTGCGTGCCGCTGGACACCGGCTACCCGGCGGCCAGGATCGCCGCCATGGTGGCGCAGGCGCGGCCGCTGCGGATCATCGCCCGCCGGGCGGACGCCGGTTCGCTCGGCGACCCCGCGCTGCTGCTGACGGCGGAGTCGCTGTTCGACACCCGGACACCCGAGGGGACCGGGACATCCGAGACGCCCGGGGCATCCGAGAGCCCCGCGACGCCGGAAGACTCCCGCGCGGAACCCCCCGCCGGCCGCCTCGACCCGGACAGCACCGCGTACATCCTGTTCACCTCAGGCTCCACCGGACGCCCCAAGGGCGTGGTGATGCCGCACCGCTCGCTCGCCAACCTGATCGGCTGGCAGATCAGGGCGGTCAGTTCGGCCGCGGGCGAGCCCACCGCGCAGTACGCGCCGCTCAGCTTCGACGTCTCCTTCCAGGAGATCTACTCCACGCTCTGCTCGGGCGGCACCCTGCGCCTGGTTCCGGAGGACGAACGGCGGGACATGCCCGCGCTGCTCAGGCTGCTCGACCGCGAGGGCGTGGCGCGGATCTTCCTGCCCTACGTCGTCCTGCAGCGGCTCGCCGAGGCGTCGGCCGCGCTCGGTGTCGTACCGCGCGGGCTGCGGGTGATCTGCTCCGCGGGGGAGCAGCTGCGGGTCACCGACGAGATCCGGACGCTGCTCGCCGCGCTGCCGGGGGCGATCCTGGAGAACCAGTACGGACCGACCGAGTCGCACGTGGTGTCCGCCCACACCCTGGCCGGCGACCCGGCGGCCTTCCCCGCCGTCGTCCCGATCGGCACCCCCCTGCCGGGCACGGACGTGCTGGTGCTCGACCCGTCGGGCCGCCCCGTGGCGACCGGAGTGAAGGGCGAGCTGTACCTCACCGGTGCCGCGCTCGCCGACGGATACCTCGGCGAACCGGCGCTGACCGAGGAACGTTTCGTACGCCTCGCGCGGCCCGGCGGCGAGGTCGGCGCCTACCGGACCGGTGACCTGGGGCTCAGGCTGCCGGGCGGCGCCCTCGTGTACGCGGGCCGGGCCGACACCCAGGTGAAGGTCCGCGGCTACCGCGTCGAGCCGGCCGAGGCCGAGCTCGCCCTCGTGCGCCTCGCGTCCGGGCCCTCGGGCGCCGGCGTCGAGGAAGCGGCCGTGGTCGCCCGCGCCGACGCGGACGGGGCCACCGAACTCGTGGCCTTCCTGGTCGGCGACGCCGCCGCCACCGACGTGGGGGCGCTGAGCGGCGCTCTACGCGGGCTCCTGCCGGAGTTCATGGTGCCCCGGCACTTCGCGTGGCTGCCCGCACTTCCGCTGACACCGAGCGGCAAGAGGGACGACAAGGCGCTGCGGAGCCTGCCCCTCGGCCGGGCAGGCACGGCGGACGGTCCCGCGCCGAGGGACGGGTACGAACGGACCCTGGTGGAGCTGCTGGAGGGCCTGCTCGGCGTCGACGGCGTCGGCCTCCACGACGACATCTTCGCGCTGGGCGCCACCTCGCTCACCACCATGCGGCTCGTGGTCCTCATCGAGCAGCGCTACGGCGTCTCCATCCCCATCTCCCGGTTCGTCACGGCGCCGACCGCGGCGGCGCTCGCGGAGATCCTGCGGGCCGGGGGAGCCAGACTCTCCTTCGACCCCCTGGTGCCGATCCGCGGCGAAGGCGACGGGGCACCCCTGTTCCTCGTCCACCCCATGGGCGGCAACGTCCTCTGCTACCTGCCGCTGGCCCGCCATCTGCCCGACGGGCGCCCCCTCTTCGCGTTCCAGGCGTCCGGCGGCGACCCGGGCACCGAGCCGCTGCGCTCCGTCCCCGCCATCGCCGCGAGCTACATCGAGGCGATGCGCAGGGTGCGCCCCGAGGGCCCGTACACCGTCGGCGGCTGGTCCTTCGGCGGCTTCGTGGCCTTCGAGATGGCGCGCCAACTGCGGGCCGCTGGACACGAGGTGGCGGAGACGATCCTCCTGGACACCGTGGCCCTCGGCCCCGTCGAGGAACGGCAGGGGTACACCGACGAGGCGCTGCTCGGCTGGTTCTTCTGGGAGCTGCTTCTGCTCGGCCGCGGCGGCGACTCGCCGCTGGAGGCCATTCCCGCCGAACTCACCACGCTGAAGGAGAAGTTCGACTTCATCGCGAGGACGGCCGCGGACGAGGGCATCCTGCCCGCGGACAGCGACGGTTCGCTCGTCGGAAGGCTGTTCCGGGTGTACGAGGCCAACTGGCGCGCCACCCAGGACTACCGCCCCGGACCGGGCGCCGACGACATCACCCTCATCCGGGCCGTCGAGCCGCTGCCGCGGGTGCTGCGGGCGATGCACGGCGCGGGCGGCACCCAGCACACCGACCCCGTGAACGGGTGGCGCTCCATGACCACCGGTCACGTGAAGGTCGTCCACGTACCCGGCGACCATCTTTCGATCATGGAGGAGCCGCACGTGGCCGACGTGGCCGCCGCGATCGCCGGACCGGCCGGGCCGCGCACCGCCGAGAGCACCTCAGAAAGCACCGCCGAGAAGGGACACCGACGTGTCTGAACGCACCGCCCCCCGCGCCATCGTGATCGGAGCCGGCATCGGAGGCCTCGCGACCGCGCTGACCCTGCGCCGCGTGGGCGTGGAGGTGGAGGTCTACGAGCGCGCGCCCGAACTGCGCCCCGCGGGCTTCGGCATCTCCGTGATGAGCAACGCGGTGGCCGCGCTGCGCGCCCTGGACATCGACCTCGGCCTGGAGAAGCGCGGGCAGACGATCCTGCACACCGGGATCATGACCGACAAGGGCCGCACGCTCCGCTCGCTGCCGGTCGAGACGGCGGGCGACCGGCTCGGCGCCCCGAGCGTCGCCATGTACCGGGGCGACCTCCAGGAGGCCCTGCTCGACGCGCTCGGCGGCCTGCCCGTGCACACGGGCGCGGTGGCCACCGGCTACACCACCACCGGCGACGGCGTACGCGTCACCTTCGAGGACGGCAGGGAGGCCACCGGCTCCCTCCTGATCGGCGCCGACGGCATCAACTCCGCGATCCGCGCCCGGATCACCGGCGGCGCGCAGGCACCGACCTACGGCGGCTTCCTGTGCTGGCTCTCGGTGACCCCGTTCTCCCACCCGAAGATCACCAAGGGGTTCAACGCCCATTACTGGGGGCTCGGCCGCAGGTTCGGCATCCACGACGTGGGCAAGGGCCGCGCCTACTGGTGGGGCACCGTGAACATGCCGGCCGAGGCCGCCCGCACCTGGGACGGCGACAAGGACCGCATCACGCGCGCCTACGCGGGCTGGGCGGACGAGGTGCGCGAGGCGATCAGGACCACGCCGGCCGAGGACATCGTCGCCGTGCCGGCGCAGGACCGGCCGTTCCTGGAGAACTGGGGCGACGGACCCGTGACGCTCCTCGGGGACGCCGCCCACCCCATGCTGCCCAGCCTCGGCCAGGGCGGCAGCACCGCCATCGAGGACGCCGTCGTCCTCGCGCAGTGCCTGGCCTCGCGCAAGGACCCGGTCACGGCCCTGCGCACGTACGAGGGGCTGCGGCGCGAGCGCACCAGGGAAATGGTGGAGGTCTCCCGCAAGTTCGGCGGCTTCGAGCAGCTGGAGAACCCCGCCCTGCGCGCCGTGCGCGACCTCTATCTGCGCTACGCCCCCCAGTCCGTGCTCTTCAAGCCGTTCCAGCGCGCCCTGACCCCCCAATTGCTCGACGCATGACCCACCGACCCACGGGAGCAGCCACCATGCACCACCCCGATTCCGCCGCCCGGGCCAAGGACGTCGTACGCGGCTACCTCACGGCGCTGCGCGAGCGTGACGCCGCGGCCCTCCCGCGGCTCGTCGCCGCCGACGCCGTCTTCCACATACCGGGCGACCACCCGGTGGCGGGCACCTGGAAGGGCCTCGCGGAGATCGCCGAGAAGTTCCTGCTGCCCATGGGGGAGCGCTTCGACCCGACGGCGGACTACACGGTCGACGTCCGTCATGTCATCGCCGAGGGCGGTGAGGTGTCGGTCGAGTGCGTCACCCGGGCCACGACCCGGGACGGCGCGCCCTACGCCCTGGAGATCAGCGCCCAGTTCACGGTGGAGGACGGCCGCATCACGAGCATGCGCGAGTACTTCGACACCCAGTACTTCGCCCGCACTCTCTTCGGCCGGGACTGAGAGGGGACGGAGACGGGACCGCGGCGGGGGCGGGGTGAGGCGGGACGGTTCCCGCCTCACCCCGCCCCCGCCGCACTTCGCGTAAGGCCCGCGTACCGCCTGCGTACGGTCTACGGCCGGCGTCCCACGACGAGGCGCAGCCCGAGCGTCGAGTCCGCCCACTCCGCGCGCACCTGACCCAACCCGGCGGCCCTCAGCGACTCCTCGACGTCGGTGCCGGGCGCCAACGCGCCGCCCACGACGGTCAGTTCGAGCCGCGCGGCCGCGGCGCCCAGCCGGCGCCCGGGCGGGAGCGGGCACGGCACGACGAGCCAGCCGCCCGGCAGGAGCGCCCGCGCGGCGTCGGCCACCTCCCGCCGCAGTCCATCGGCCGAACGGCCGCCCGCGGGCAGCCAGGCCAGGGCGAGCCCGTCGCCCGCGGCGAAGCGCGCCCGGTCCCCGGACCGCACGTCGACCCGCGCGAGGACACCGTCCCGGGCCGCCGAGTCCACCGCCACCCGCCCCGGCTCCGGCTCCAGCGCGAGCACCGGCACGAACGGGATGTGCCGGGCGAGGTGCGCGGCGGTGCGGCCCCCGTCGCCGGCCGCGCAGCCCACCCGCGCGCCGGACCCGTCCAGCGCCCAGGGCAGCCCTTCGAGCCGCCCGAGCAGGGTGTCGACGAGCGCGTCGACGAGTACCGGCGCTTCGCCGCCGCAGCCCGGCACCATCGTGCGGACCGGGTCCGGGGTCCCGGCGCGCAGCCGGGCTCCCGCGACGGCCGTGCGCCGCAGCCGCGCCGCGAACGCCGCCGCGCGCGGCCCGCCGACGAGGACCCGCCGCAGACCGGGGGTGACGACATGGCGCCCCGTGTCGTCCCGGTGTGTCAGCGAGGCGTCGGCGAGGATCCGCAGGAGCCCCCCGGCCAGGTCCTCGCCGAGGCCGTCGGCCGCCTCCTCGGTCGTCGCGGGCCGTACGAGGCGGTTCAGGAGCCCCGTCTCGTACGCCACCGCGCACGCCACCAGGGCCCAGGCCCGCTCCGCGACCTCGGCGAGCCGCCCCTCGAACAGGCCCGCGGGCCCCGGGGGCAGCGCGTCGGGCCGCTGCCCGGACCGTACGGCGGCAAGGAGGGCGTGGGCGCGGTCGAGCAGCGCGGACAGCGCGTCCAGCGGGCCGGGCGCGCTGTCCGCGCCGAGACCCGCGGCGGTGAGCACCTCGCGGACCGCGTCGGCGGGCGCCCCCCTTCCCGGTGTGCCCAGGGCGTGCCGCTGTTCGACGGCGTGCAGCGCCCACCAGGCGTCGGCGCACCGGGCGACGGAACGCTCGGCGGCGTCCTCGCGGGCCCGTCTGCCCTCCAGGTCGACGATCGCGCGCTGCCCGAGCTGGATGAGGAGCGTCTCCTGGGACCCCTGGCCGGAGATCAGCCCGAGGATGTCGCGCATGAACCGCTCCCAGGGGAAAGCGGACATGTACGCCTCGCCGCCCTGCAGACCCATCACGAGCCGGCCCACCCGCAGCGCGCACTCGGCGGTCCGGTGCTTGGCGACGGTCGCGAACTCGTCGAAGTGCGGGTCGCGTCCGGGCGAGCGGGTCCCGTCGAGGGCGCGGTGGACGGTCGCGCGTGCGCTCTGCAGCAGCATGCGCATCTCGCCGACCGTCCGCTCCACGTTGCTGTGGTCCAGCACGGGACGGCCGCCGCGCCTGCGCGAGCCGAGCGACTCCACGCAGGCGTCGACGACCCCGTCCAGGGCGCCGAGCACGCCGCAGGCGCTCATCGTGCGGCGGATGCGGGCGTACGTGTTGAGTTCGCTGAGCGCGTCGGCCCGCCACACCAGACGCCACGCGGGCAGCCGCACGTCGTGCAGGACGACCTGGCCGAGACCCATCGTGTGCAGGCCCATGGTGTCCATGTGCAGGGCGCTCACCCCCGGGTCGTCCTTCTCGACGGCGAAGGCGAGCATGTCGTTGGACGCCTCGTCGCGCAGGAACAGGATGAACAGATCGGCGAACCGGGCGCCCGCGAGGAACCGCTTGGCGCCGTTCAGCACCCAGGTGTCGCCCTCCAGGCGCGCGGTGGACCGGTAGTCGTACGGGTCCCGGTTCTCGTAGGCGCCCTGCACCCCGAAGCGCCGCCCGGCCAGCAGGTCGGGGACGTAGGCCTCGATCAGTTCCGGCCTGCCGCTGGACAGGATCAACTCGGTGATCTCGACGGTGATGTCGAGCAGCACGGCGAAGCCGGGATCGCGCGAGAGCCGGGCCACCTCCTCGACCACCACGCCCCAGGCGAGCTTGTCCCGGCCGTCGCCGCCCGCCTCCACCGGCAGCGAGAAGCGCAGCAGACCGAGCTCGCCCGCCTCCTCGAAGAGGCGTCGGTCGAGCGGCTCACGCCGGTGGTTGAGGAAGTACGAGCCCGGATTGACCCGGTCGAGGACGAAGCCCCCGAACCGGTGCCGGGCCTCCAGCCTGACCCGCTCCACCTCGTCGTCGAGCGTGACGTGGGCCCGGTCCCCGCGGTTCATCACGTCCACCGCGTGGGCCCGGCGCGTCACGCCGTCCCGCCGGGAGCTCCGGGGCCCGCGTCGGCGCTCAGCGCGCGCACCAGGTCGTCGAGGGTCTCGTCGCCGAGGAACCGGTCGAGGGGGATGACGGCGCCGACCCGCTCCTCGACCTCCACGGAGAGCTGGGCCGCGGTGAGCGAGTCGATGCCGAGTTCGCCGAGCGGCCGGTCGGAGGCGAACTCGTCGTCGATGCCGAGCAGTTCCCCGATCAGCGCGGGGAGCCAGGCTCCCGCGGCGCCGGGGGCGGCATGGGCGTGGTCAATGGTGGTGATGGCGTACTCCCAGGATTCGTGCCGAAGCCGGCCGGCGGCCGGCCACGGGTCAGCCGCGGTATTGGGGTGCGATCCGCAGCGGTACGAGCGAGAACGCCCGGTCCCCGTCGTCCAGTTGGACGAGATCGCGCACCAGCAGGTCCTCGGCCTCGGGGTCCGGCGCGACCGGACGGCCGAGCCGGGTCAGGACACGGCGCAGAGCGAGCGAGACCCAGTGCCGCTCGGCGGCGAGCCCGCCGAAACTCTCACCGCGCCGGCGCCAGGTGTGCAGGACACAGGCGGCCGTGTGCACCAGGCAGTGCGCGCGGGCCGCCGCGTACGCCTCAGTCGTGCGCCGGGTGCCGAGGGCGCGGAACGCTGCCCGGTTCTCGTCGCGGACCGTCAGCAACGTACGGGCCAGGGGCTCAAGTTCGGGATCGTCGGCCAGGTCCTGGACGGCCTCGTCGAGGCAGTCGACGATCTCGTCGGCGCCGCCGAAGGTCAGCGCGGGCCGCAGCTCGCGCGGGGCCGGGGACGGCGCGGGGTCGCCGAACCCGAAGAGCAGCGGGAGCGGCACCTGAGCGGGCCCCCGCGGACGCCGCGCCGCCGCCGCCAACTGGGCGCGCACGGTGTCGAGCTGGACGAGTTCGGTGCCCTCGAACACCGGCGTGACGGACACGTCGCGCAACAGCTTCTGGAACGCGCCGCCCGCGACGCCCTCGCGCAGATGGGCCCGGGCGGAGAGCACCTCGCCGCAGGCGTGCACGGCGTCCACGCACAGCTGCGGCACCGCGTACTTCGCCACCGCGGACCACAGCGCCATCCGGCGGCGCGCCACATCCAGTCCGCGCGCCGCCGCGAGCTCCGTGCACTCGGCGACGAGCAGATCGGTGAAGCCCTGGGCGAGCAGCGAGCGCACCGGCGGCAGGGCGAGCGCGGGCTGCCCGTACAGGACGCGGTCGCGGGCGTGCCGCAGCGCTGTGCGCAGGGCCGTGTCGGCCGCGCCGAGGCTGCTCGCGCCGACCAGGGTCCGGGTGAACTGCAGCATCCCCGAGACCATCTCGATGCCGCGCCCCGGCCGCCCGAGCACGGCGTCGGCGCCGACCCGGCACCCGTCCAGCTCGAAGCCGCTCAGATCGTGCCCGCGGAGCCCGTGCGTGCGGACCTTCGGCAGTCGCCGCACGCCGTGGCCGCCGATGGCCTCGAAGTCGAGCAGGAACAGGCCGTACGACGGGTCGCAGGCGGCGAGCACGGTGGCGAAGGCGGACCTGCCGCCGTTGCCCACCAGCCACTTCCTGCCGTCCAGCACATGTCCTCCGGCGCTCGGGACGGCGCGGGTCGCGGTGGCGAGCAGGTCGCTGCCCGCCGCCTCCTCGCTGATGCCCGCCGTCCCCCAGGCCCGCCCGAGCACCAGCTCGGCGACGCGGCGCCGCTGCTCCTGCGCGCCCCAGACCCAGACCGGCGTCGCGGCGAGCAGCGTCGAGCCGAACCCCACGGAGACCGCGAGATCGCGGCGTGACACCGCGCGCGCGACGGCCGCGAACGCCTCGAAGGAGGCGAGCGCGCCGCCCTCGGAGACGGGCACCAGCTGCCGGTGGAGTCCGGCCGCCCAGGCCGCCTCGTAGGCGGCGGTTGGTGCGCTCTCCTGTTCGTCGGCGCGCATGCCGCCGGCCAGCGATATGCCGCTCCCGGGGTCAAACGGGCAGCCGAGCGCCAGCTCCAGGCGCGCCGCGTCCTCGAAGGCGGGCGGCGTGACCCCGGCGGTGGCGGTCATATGCGTTCCACCACGAGGGCGCAGGGCCCACCGTCGTCATCGGCGAGCCCGATCTCATGGACGAAGGCGAGCTCGTCACCGAGCCGGTACGCGGCGCTGCGGATCTCCAGGAGGTCCCACAGCTGACCCGAGCGCAGCCAGGTCACGTCCACCGCGCGGATCCCCTCGGCCGGCGCGCGGCGCAGCTCGGGCGCCGAACGGCCGTGCCGGAGCACGAGTTCCTCCCGGGCGCCCGCGGCGAACCCGAGGGTCTCGGCCCAGTACCACTGGTCGGCCACCTCGCAGTGGTGGCGGTGCACCCGGTACGACGTCGTGCCGGCGGCGAGCCGCTCCCCGTCCCGCTCGAACCGGGCGCGCAGCGCGCGTACGGCGGAGCGGTGCGGGGAGCGCTCGAACTCGTCCTCCTCGAAGGCGGCGACGAGCGTGTCGGGCAGCGGCGCGGGCGTGCCGGAGAGCGCCTGGTCGCCGCCGAGCCGCAACGGCACCGAGGCGCCGCGCGTACGCACCGCGACACCGGCCGGGCCGCGGAGCGTCATCTCCACCTCCAGCTGCGAGGAGGCGGGGCCGCGCAGCCGTGCCCGTACGTCCACCAGCGCCGCGTCGGCGTCGAGGAAGCCGAGGGGCGACACGTACTCCAACTGCCAGGACCACAGCACGAAGCCGACCTGATGCTCGGTCACCAGGGCGCGGTGGCTGCGCACGTGGTCGCGCATCCAGCGTGCGCCGGCCTGGAAGGCGAGCCGGCCGACGGCGGTGGTGCCCAGCTGCGTGGGCGTGAACTGGCCGGCGTCGAGCACGGTCTCGTAGGACGAGGTACGGGGCATCGGCTAGCCCCCGGAGATCGCGGTGACGATGTCCACCCGGTCGTCCTCGCCGGCCTCGCGGTCCAGCTCGCCCTGGGTGAGCCGCTCGCCGTTGAGGGCGATGAGGTGGGTCGGACGTACGGTCCCGTCCCGGTCGAGCAGCACCTCGCTCAGCCGCGGGTAGCGCTCGGTCAGCCCGGTGAGGCCGGCGCGCACGGTGGCGCCGCCGACCTCGATCTCGTTCTCGTAGTCGGTGAAGCGGAGCAGGACGCCCCTGACCTTGACGATCATCGCCGGGCCCTTTCGTCGGTGCTTGCGAGTTCCGCGAGTTCGCCGGCGAGGTAGTGCCGGCGGGCCAGCCAGCGCTGGACCTTTCCGCTGGAGGTCTTGGGGATGGTGCGGGGGCGCACCAGGACGACGGCGCCCGGCCGGATGGTCAGCTCCCTCGACACGGCCCTGCGGATGCCGTCGATCGTCTCGGCGTACCGTTCCTCGTCGGCGACGTCGGCCTCGTACACCACGACGAGCCGCTCGGTGCCGCCCGCCGCGCCCTCGACCGCGAACACCGCGCCGCAGTTGCGCCGGATGCCGGGGACCGCGGCCTCGCAGGCCCGCTCGACGTCGACCGGATGGAGATTGCGGCCGTTGATGACGACGAGGTCCTTGAGCCGCCCGGCGACGAAGAGCTCGTCGTCCAGGACGAACCCGAGATCGCCGGTGCGCAGATACGGTCCTTCGCCGGTCGCGGTCCGCGCGCCGAACGTCTCGGCCGTCTCGTCGGGGCGCCGCCAGTACCCGTCGGTGACGCTCGGCGAGTCCACCCAGATCTCGCCGACGGCCCCGTTGGCGAGGGGCTCGCGGGTGACCGGATCGGCGATCAGGAGACGGGTGCCGGGCCCCGGCCTGCCGCAGCTCACCAGCGACCGCGACGGCTGCCCCGGCCGCGCGGACCGGGCCGCGCCGTGCGTCTCCAGCGCCTCGCGGTCCACCGAGACCGTCTGCCAGCCGCCCAGCGGCTTGCCGCCCGTCACGTACAGCGTCGCCTCGGCCAGCCCGTAACACGGCAGGAACGAGGCGGCCCGGAAGCCGGCGGGCCCGAAGCGCGCCGCGAACCGCTCCATCGTCTCGGCCCGCACGGGCTCCGCGCCGGTGAAGGCGAGTTCGACCCCGGACAGGTCGAGCCCGTCGACCTCCGCGTCCGTCGCGCGGCGCACACAGAGGTCGTACGCGAAGTTCGGCGCGCCGATGATCGTCGCGCGGTACCGGGAGACCATCCGCAGCCAGGACAGCGGGCGGCGCAGGAACGTCACCGGTGACATGAGGGTCACCGGGATGCCGGTGGCGAGCGGGGTGAGGATGCCGCCGACCAGGCCCATGTCGTGGTAGGGCGGCAGCCACAGACCGCCGGAGCTGCCGGGGTGGATCCCGAAGCCGCGTGCGATCTCCTCGCAGTTGGCCCGCAGCCTGGCCTGGTCGAGGACGACGCCCCGCGGCAGCGCCGTCGAACCGGAGGTGTACTGGAGCAGCGCGGGCACGCCGGGCCTGGGCCCGAGCGGCGCCACCCCGGGGCCCGTCGCGTCGAGCGTGTCGGTGGCCAGCAGGCGCGGGGCCCGGCCGCCGAGGGTGGCGGTGAGCCAGTCCGCCATGAGCGGCGCGATGTCCGACGTGGTCAGGACGGTGCTCGCCCCGGCGTCCTCGATGATGGCGGCGAGCCGGGGCAGGGTGCGCGCGAGCCGGGTCGGGTCCGGCGGGAAGGCGGGCACCGCCGGCACGCCCGCGTAGAAGCAGCCGAACAGCGCGGCGAGGTAGTCGGGTCCCGGCGCGAACAGGAGCAGCACCGGTTCCGGGCGCCCGTCGGTGGCCGCGAGGAGCCCCGCCGCGACGGCGCGTGCGCGGGCGTCGAGCGCGGCGTGGGTGAGCTCGTCGGCGGACTCGTCCTCGTGCACGAACCGGTGGGCGACGACGTCCGGCGCCTGCCGCGCCCGCTCGTGCAGGAGACGCGCGAAGTCGAATCCCTCGAAACGGCCGGGATCAGGGACAGCTGACACGCGGCGCCTGTTCCACGGGGAGGGTGGCCCACTTGCCGGGCCGGTCCCGCCACTGCTCGCCGTCGGGCAGCGGCTCGACGCGGGTGGTGGCCAGGGGGAGTTCGGTGGCGAGCCGGGCGTTCCATTCGAGCGCGGGCGCGAGTTCGGGCGGCAGCTCGTCCTCGGGGTAGATCGCGTCGGCGGGGCAGGCCTCGACGCAGTTGCCGCAGTCGATGCAGTCCGCGGGGTCGATCACCAGGAAGGTGCCGGCCTCCCGAAAGCAGGCGACGGGACAGTAGGTGATGCACTCCGCGAACTTGCAGTGCACGCACTGCTCGGTGACCACGTGTGTCACGCGCCCTCCTCCTGAACTCCGCTGCCGCTGACGGCCGTCGCCGGGGCGTGCGCCGGGAGCAGCTCGCCGTGGCCGTCCACGAAGCGGTGCCCCGCGTCGAGTCCGAGCTCGTAGGCCTTGACGAGCCCGTCCGCCGTCGCCGACGCGTAGTCGACGCCGAGGTTCTTGAGGTCGTCCGCCGGCTTGATCACCAGGACCCGGGCCTGCCCGACGACGGAGCCGTCGACGATCTCCTCGGACGCGTAGAGGTCACGGAAGAGGGGGAAGGGATCGCAGCCGATCGCGATGAGCACGTCGACGCCCTTGGCGGCGACCTCACGCGCGGGACAGGAGCAGGTGTACGAGGCGTCGACGTAGGCCTCTCCGTCGATCTCCGCCGGGACGGTCCAGGCGTGCAGCATGCGCGTCGAGGCGTAGGAGACGGCGTCGTAGTTCTCCGGGGTCAGCTGCGGCTCGGCGCCACCGGGCTCGGCCCGCGAGGAGAAGACGACGGTGGCGAGGTTCTCCTCGACCCAGCTCCGGTCCCCGGTGAAGACGTTGCGCAGCAGCTCCCTGCCCAGCGCCTTCGCGCCGGGCCCCTGCGTGACCTCCGCGGCGGCCGGATCGGTGACCTTCCCGGTGGCCAGCAGGAACTCCGGCGCGTCCGCCCGGAAGAGGCCCTCGCGCAGGACGGGGCCGTACTCCGCGATGCTGTCCAGGACGACCGCGCTCATGCCCTTCTCCGTGGCGGCCGCGGCGGCCTTGAGCCAGTAGTCCACACCGGTGCGCCGAGCCCTGCCGACCGCGGCGAGTCCGCCGGACAGCGCGGAGGACGACGCGGTGCCGTAGACGTCTGCGCGCAGCCCGCGTTCCTCGAACGCGGCCAGTACGCCGTGGCCGTAGACCCCTTTGAGCATCCCCGACGCGACGGCGATGCCTATGCGCTCCGTGGCGCCTGCGTCAGTCATTGCGTCCCTTCCCTGGCTGGTCGGTGGTGTCGGCGAGCTCGGTGCGGCCGGACAGGAGGACCGAGTCGATCAGCCGGTCCAAGTCGTCCTTGAACGACTGGTTCGGCCCCGGGTGGCTGCCTGCCGTCGCGTCCGTGTCGGCGGAGCGCTGCGTCACGTGGTGCGGGAGCGTCATGGCGTCCTCCAAGCAGGGGAGAGCTGACGCGGCAAACATTAGCACGACCGTCCGTTCACTTTTCTCCCGAGGAACCGTTTCTCCGTGCTCGGGAATCAATATGAGCGAACGGTCGTGCTAACATCTCGGCATTCCTGATCATCTGGAGGGCGTGGGATGAATCCCGCTACAGCAGCCGCACACGCTGCCCCGAGCGACCGGGGCGAGGCGATGTTCGACCTCTTCCGCCGCCCTCAGGGCCGCAGCAGGACCCGGCCCGACGAGCGGACCGTCGTCGAGAGCGCACGGACCTCACAGCTGCCGGTCGCCGGCAGGACGGCCGTCGTCTACCGGTGGGGTGACGGTGCGAGGCCGGTGCTCCTGGTGCACGGCTGGGAATCGCGCGCCTCGCGCTACGCCAAGACCGTCGCCCGGCTCGTCGAACTCGGCTACAGCCCGGTCGCCTTCGACGCGCCCGGCCACGGCGAGGCCACCGGGGACGGCACGACCCTGCTGGAGTACCGCGACATCATCGTCGAACTCCACCGCGCGCACGGCGACTTCGAGGCGATCATCGGGCACTCCTTCGGGGTGACCGCGACCTACGTCGCCCTCCAGCACGGGGTGCGCGCCGGCCGGATCGTGGCGATCAGCCCGGTCCCCGACTTCGGATACCTGGTCGACAGCTTCTCCCGGGCGGCCCGGCTGTCCGCGCAGGCCGACGAGGAACTGCGGGGCCGCATCGAGCGCGAGGTGTACCCGGGCGAGCCGGACATGTGGACGCGCTTCTCCGTCTTCCACGGCACCGCCGGGCTGCACATACCGCTCCTCGTCGTCCACGACGAGGACGACCGCGCGGTGGACCCCGGCCAGGGGGCGCGCATGGCCGAGTTCTTCGGGGCACGCCTGGTCACCACGCGGCGGTTCGGGCATCTGCGCATCCTCGGCGCACCCGAAGTCGTCGGGCACGTAACGGAGTTCGTCGCGGCCGGCGCCACGGAGCCCGGCAGGAAGACCGAGGTGGTGGCCGGATGAGCGGCATACTGGCGGGCAAGCGCGTGCTCGTGACCGGGGTGCTCATGGAGTCCTCGATCGCGTTCCACGCGGCGAGGATCGCCCAGGAACAGGGCGCCGAGGTGGTGCTGACCGGGTACGGCAGGCTGAGCCTGGTCGAGCGCATCGCCAAGCGGCTGCCGCGCCCCGCGCCGCTGGTCGAGCTCGACGTGCAGGACAAGGGCCACCTCGACAGCCTCGCCGACCGCATCAGGGAGAGCGTGGGCGGGGACGCGCGCCTCGACGGCGTGGTGCACTCCATCGCCTTCGCCCCGCAGGACGCGCTCGGCGGCAACTTCCTCGAGACCGGCTGGGACTCCGTGGCGACCGCGGTCGAGGTCTCCGCGTACTCCCTCAAGGCGCTGGCCATGGCGTGCCTGCCGCTGATGGAGGAGCGGGGCGGCGCCGTGGTGGGCCTGGACTTCGACGCGCGGACCGCGTGGCCCGCGTACGACTGGATGGGCGTGGCCAAGGCCGCGCTGGAGTCCACCTCGCGCTATGTGGCGCGGGACCTGGGGCCGCGCGGCATCCGCTGCAATCTCGTCGCGGCGGGCCCCATCAAGACGATGGCGGCCAAGTCCATCCCCGGGTTCGAGACGTTCCGCGAGGTGTGGCGCACGCGCGCGCCCATCGGCTGGGACCTGTCCGACCCCGAGCCCGCGGCCCGCGCGGTGGTCGCGCTGCTCTCGGACTGGTTCCCGCGCACCACGGGCGAGATCGTTCACGTCGACGGCGGAGTGCACGCCATCGGGGCCTGACCCCGCCCCCAGAACGCGCCGTGCGAGAGCCCGTCACCCCCGGGCGGGCCCTCGCACGGCGCTCATGTCCGTCCCGGCGGCGCGCCCCGTCCCGGCGGCGGCCGTGGCTTTAACTGTCCGCCGGCGCCGCGATGCCCTCGGGCAGCAGGGACGGATCGGTGGCCACGCCGCGCAGCCGGGTCAGGATGGCGGTGGCCGCCTTGTCGTAGCACCCGAACTCGTCGTGCAGCACGGACTCGGCGTTGGCCATCTCCAGGAAGGCGACCAGCTCGAAGGCGAGTTGGGGGACGTCGACGCCCTCCTGGATCTCCTCCGTCTGCTGTGCCTCCCAGATGGTCTGCTCCAGATACGTCGACCAGTTGGTACGGGCCGCGGCGAGGGTGTCGTGCACCTTGCCGGGACGGGCGTCGTACTCCGCCGACGTCGAGTAGAAGAAGCAGCCGCCCGGGAAGACGCGCTCGCGCGAGTACGTGAGCCAGCTGGTGCACACGCACCACAGCCGGGTGATCCCCGGCGGGAGTTCCCGGGCCGGCTGGACCACGTGCTCCAGATAGACCTTGATCGCCGCGCGCACCGTGGCCAGCTGAAGGTCTTCCTTGGAGCCGAACAGCGCGAACACACCGCTCTTACTGAGCTTGAGCTCGCCCGCGAGCCGGCCGAGGGAGAGGCCTTCGAGGCCTTCGACCGATGCGACCTGCATGGCGCGCTTGAGGACCAGCTGCCGGGTCTGATTCCCGCGGGCGACCCGTCCGTCGATGTGTGTCGCTGCCATGGTGGTGCCTACCTGTCTCCTGGGGCCGGGTGCTCGCGGTGCCCGATAGGTGACCAGTGTACCGATTAAGTGGACGATCGTGCGGTCAGCGTGTGGGGGCGGTAACGGCACGACCGTGCGTGCTCCGATGTTGACGCAGGGCGACGCTCAGTCCGCCGCGGGAACGGCGCCGGGCAGCGCCGCCGCCCGCCCTTCGGCGGTGGGTCCGTGCTCGACGAAGTCGAGGACGGCGCGCACCACGTCGGGGTCGCCGAGGATCCTGCGGTGCCCGAGACCCCGCGTAGTGATCATCCGCGCCCGGTCGCCGAAGGCGGCCGCGATCCCGCGCCCCTGGTCCACGCCGATCCGGCCGTCGTCCTCGTCGTGCACCACCAGGACCGGCGCCGTGACGGCCTCGGTGGCGTGCGCGACGGAGAAGGGCATGCGGTCGGCGGGTACGCCGGGGAAGAGGTTCTCGCCGATCCGGGCCAGCAACTCGTCCTTGAGGGAGGGCCGGAGTCTGAGGTCCGTGCAGAACGCGTCGACCAGGTAGGCGAAGTCGCAGACCCCGCTGATGGCGACGATCCGCTCGGCCTTCACTCCCTTGGTGAGCGCGTGGAAGGAGCCGAGCGCGCCCAGGGAGTGCGCGACGAGGGCCTCGAACGTGCCGTACTGGTCGTGCAGTTCGGCGAGGATCGTCCGGTACTCCAGGATGGTGGTGCTGCGGCCCGTGGCGTCGCCGTGGCCGGGGGCGTCGAAGGTGATGACGCTGTGGCCGCGCTCGAGCAGGCCGGGGATGAAGTCGCCGAAGCGCGAGCCGCGTGACTGCCAGCCGTGGACGAGCAGCACGGGGCGCTCGCCGGTGCCCCACCGGTAGGTCACCGCGGACTTGCCGTTGACGCTGATGCGCCCGCGGTGCGCCGACGCGAACAGTTCGCGCTCCGTGGAGCGCATCTTGCTCCGGGCCAGCGGCATGTGGAACAGCGCGTAGGCGCCGGCGCCGGCGAGCCGCCCCGAGACGCGGGAGACGGCATTGATGGTCGTACTCACAACGGTCTCTGTGGGGCCCATGTCCAGTACTCCTCGGTCGGCGGCAACAGGAACGTGGTATATTAGCACGACCGTCCGTGCTTTTAGTGTGGAGTTCGTCCACATGCGTCCGAGAGTCCACCGCCACGGGTCCTCGGGCCCCGGCGCTCACGAGGGGAACGCGATGCCGTCCACCATCTGGTTCGCGCCATGGACGCCCGGACCCGCGGCGGAAGCCGTCCGCGAACAGGACGTCACGGGCGCGGCGGTCGTCAGCGTCACCGAGTTCGCCCCGCACCGGCCCTGGACCGCGGTGGGCGTCAACATCACCGGCGTGGCCCTGCGCAGATCCTGGAGCGAGGTCACCGGCGCCGTCGGACTCTGGCTGTGGGTGGACCCGGACCTGCGCCGCCCCCGGTCGGGCTCGGTCTCGGTCTGGCGGGACGAGAAGGACCTGAAGGGCTTCGTGGCCCGCCACGACCACCTGCGCATCATGCGCTCGTACCGCGACCGGGGCACGATGCGCTCGGCCCTGTGGAACACGCCGGGGTTCGACGCGACGGCGACGCTGGAGACGGTCCGCTCCTTCCTCTCCGGGCGCTCACCGTGGCCGCGTGATCCCTCGGCGGAATGAGGCCCTGCGGCGGTGGACGGCCGCGTACGGTGGGCACATGGACGTTCGATCCCGCTCCGCGCGCAGGCGGTCATGACCGAGCCCTCCGCGGACCAGGTCTCCGCGGTCGAGCCGCCCGCGGGCCAACAGCCCGGTGAACAGGCCCGGTTCGGCGAGCCGCCCGCCGATCCCGTCGCCGACCCCATCGATCTGGCCATGGCCCGGAAGGTCCTGGACGCCCAGCCGTTCAGCCGTCTCGTCCGGGCCTGCATCACCCGCTTCGGCGAGGGCGCGGCCACGCTGGAGATCGACGTCCGGGCCGAACTCCAGCAGCAGAACGGGTTCGTGCACGGGGGTGTGCTCGCCTACGCGGCCGACAACGGCATCACCTTCGCGGCCGGCACCACGCTCGGCCCCGCCGTGCTGACCTCGGGTTTCTCCATCCAGTACGTACGGCCCGCGACCGGCGTCCGGCTGGTCGCGCGCGCCGTGGTCGTGCACACGGGCCGCCGCCAGGCGACGGTGCGCTGCGAGCTGTACGCCGTGGGGGCCGACGACGCGGAGACGCTCTGCGCCATCGCCCAGGGCACGGTGCTCTCCACGGCCTGAGCGGCTACTCCTCCTCCGGGGACTCCGGGATCTCGGCCATGCGCACCAACCGCCGCTCGCGGCGGGAGAGTTCGCACGCCTCCGCGATCCGCAGCGCGTGCAGCGCCTCGCGCCCGTCGCAGGGGTTCGTGCGCTCCCCGCGGACGACGTCGACGAAGGCGGCGAGCTCCGCCTCGTACGCCGGGGCGAAGCGCTCCAGGAAGCCGGGCCAGGGCTTGACCGGCGCGGCCGGGCCGGCCGGCTCCGCCGAGGTGAGCGGCGTGCGCTCGTCCGTGCCGACCCCCAACTGGTCCAGTTCTCCGGCCAGTTCCATCCGGACGTCGTACCCCGCGCCGTTGCAGCGGGTCGCGGTCGCCGTGGCGAGGGTGCCGTCGTCGAGGGTGAGGACCGCGGCCGCCGTGTCGATGTCGCCCGCCTCGCGGAACATGACGGGGCCGAGGTCGGAGCCGGTCGCGTAGACCTCCGTCACCTCGCGGCCGGTGACCCAGCGCAGGATGTCGAAGTCGTGGACCAGGCAGTCGCGGTAAAGGCCGCCGGAGAGCGGGAGGTACGCGGCCGGCGGCGGCGCCGGGTCCGAGGTGACCGCCCGTACGGTGTGCAGCCGGCCGAGCCGGCCCGCCCGCACCGCCTCGCGCGCCGCCGTGTATCCCGCGTCGAAGCGCCGCTGGAAGCCGAGTTGCAGCACCGTCCCCGCGGCCTCGACCTCGGCCAGGGCGGCCAGCGTGCCCGGCAGGTCGAGGGCGATGGGCTTCTCGCAGAAGACCGGCAGCCCGGCCCGCGCGGCCCGGCCGATGAGCGCGGCGTGCGCCGACGTCGCCGCCGTGATCACCACGGCGTCCACCCCGGCCGCGAAGACCTCGTCCACCGAGGACACGGCCGTCACGCCGGTCCGTGCCGCGAGGTCCGCCGCTCTCGCGGCGTCCACGTCGGCGATCACCAGGGACGACACCTCCGCGTTGCGGACGAGGGCCGTGGAGTGAAAGGTGCCGATGCGGCCCGTTCCGATCAGTCCGATGCGCATGGATCCACCCTCGCGAGGCCGGACCCTCCTGTCAATCCTTTGTCCTGACAACAGAACTTAAGAACTTCCCGTCATCCTCTCCTGGGGCTACGCTCGCCCCGTGTCCAAACCAGTCGCCAAAGCAGCTCAGGACAAGCCGGTCAAGGACCCCACGGTGGACCTCCGGCTCGGCGTCGACCGCAGCAGCCCCGTCCCGCTCTACTTCCAGCTCGCCCAGCAGCTGGAGGCGGCGATCGAGCGCGGCGCCCTGACCCCGGGCAGCCTCCTCGGCAACGAGATCGAGCTCGCCGGCCGGCTCGGTCTGTCCCGGCCCACCGTCCGCCAGGCCATCCAGACCCTCGTGGACAAGGGGCTCCTCGTGCGGCGCCGGGGCGTCGGCACCCAGGTCGTGCACAGCCAGGTGAAGCGCCCGCTGGAGCTCAGCAGCCTCTTCGACGACCTGGAGGCCGCGGGCCAGCGCCCCGAGACCCGCGTCCTGCGCAACACCCTCGAACCCGCCTCCGCCGAGGTCGCGGCGGCGCTCGGCATCGGCGAGGGCGACGAGGTGCACCGTGTGGAGCGGCTCCGGCTCGCCCACGGCGAACCCGTGGCCCATCTCCGCAACCACCTGCCGACCGGACTCCTCGACCTCGACACCGCGCGCCTGGAGGCCACCGGCCTCTACCGTCTGATGCGCGCCGCGGGCCACACCCTGCACAGCGCGCGCCAGTCCGTCGGTGCCCGCGCCGCCACCGCCGACGAGGGCGAACTGCTCGCCGAACCCGTCGGCGCCCCGCTGCTCACCATGCGGCGCACCACCTTCGACGACACGGGCCGGGCGGTGGAGTTCGGCTCGCACGTCTACCGGGCCGCGCGCTACTCCTTCGAGTTCCAGCTCCTCGTACGGCCGTGACTCCTGCCGCCGCGACACGACCGTCGTCAGGACCGGGACCGGCGGGACCGGCGGGACCGGCGGTCAGTAACAGTCGTCAGAATGTTCTGACAAATCCATTGACGCTCCCGCGCGCCCCCCGCTAGAACTCCTCCAGCCGCACCGAGGCGGCCGGAAGGCAAAGGGGTGGTCCATCATGCGCACATCCCGTACGGCGAGGGGCGTCACGGCCTGTCTGGCGGTGATCGCGCTCGCCGCCGGCTGCAGCAGCTCCGGCGGCAAGGACGACGAGGACGGGTCCGGGGACGGCGGTGGCGGCAAGGGCGTGACCACGCCCCGCCTCAAGATCGCGATGGTCACCCACTCCGGCGAGGGCGACACCTTCTGGGACATCGTCCGCAGCGGCGCCAAGCAGGCCGCCCGCAAGGACAACGTCGACTTCCTCTACGCGGGCGACAAGGAGGCCAAGGGGCAGGCGGAACTCGTCCAGTCCTTCGTCGACAAGAAGGTCGACGGGCTCGTGGTGACCCTGGCCAAGCCCGAGGCGATGCGGGCCGTGCTCGCCAAGGCGAGGAGCGCCGGGATCCCGGTCGTCACCATCAACTCGGGCGGGGAGTTCTCCTCGCGGTTCGGCGCGCTCGGCCACATCGGCCAGGACGAGTCCGTGGCCGGCGAGGCGGTCGGCGATGAGCTGAACACGCGCGGAAGGAAGAAGGTCCTCTGCGTGATCCACGAACAGGGCAACGTCTCCCTCGAACAGCGCTGCGCCGGCGTGAAGAAGACCTTCGACGGTTCGGTCGAGAACCTGAACGTCGAGGGCACCAACGCGCCCGGCGCGCAGTCCTCCATCAGCGCGAAGCTCCAGGCCACCAAGGACATCGACGCCGTCGTCACGCTCGGCGCGCCGATCGCCGCGTACTCCGTAAAGGCCAAGGACGAGGCGGGCAGCGAGGCCGAGGTCGACACCTTCGACCTGAACGCCGAGGTCGTCAAGCGGCTGAAGGCCGAGGAGGTCGGCTTCGCCGTCGACCAGCAGCCCTACCTGCAGGGGTACCTCTCGGTCGACGAACTGTGGCTGTACCGGACCAACGCCAACGTGCTGGGCGGCGGCAGGCCCGTCCTCACCGGGCCCGCGATCGTCACCGGGAAGGACGTGCCGAAGCTGGAGAAGTACACCGCTCGCGGTACCCGATGAACACACGCGTGATCCGCGTGGTCGATACTTGGGCGGCTGGGGCCGGGGATCCGGACCGGCCGCACAGAGCAGCAGAGCAAGAAGGGCACGGCGTCGTGGCAAGGGTGAAGACAGGGGTACGTACGGTGGGCGCCGTGCTGGTGGCGGTGCTCGGCGTCACCGCGGGACTGACCGGATGCAGCAGCACCGGCGGCAAGCGCGCGGAGGACGCCCGCAAGGCCGCCGCCGCAGGGGGCAGGGCGGCGGTCGACACGCCCCGCTGGACCTTCGGCATGGTCACCCACTCGGGCGACGGCGACACCTTCTGGGACATCGTCCAGAGCGGCGCCAAGCAGGCCGCCGTCAAGGACAACATCAAGTTCCTGTACTCCCACGACGACGAGGCCCAGCAGCAGGCCCAGCTCGTCGACTCCTACATCGACAAGAAGGTCGACGGGATCATCGTCACGCTGGCCAAGCCGGACGCGATGAAGGGCGCCCTGGCCCGCGCCGAGAAGGCCGGCATCCCGGTGATCACGGTGAACTCCGGCTCCGCGGAGTCCAAGAAGTTCGGCGCCCTCACACACATCGGCCAGGACGAGACCATCGCGGGCGAGGCCGTCGGCGAGGAGCTCAACAAGCGCGGCAAGAAGAAGGCGCTCTGCATCCTGCACGAGCAGGGCAACGTCGGCCACGAGCAGCGCTGCGCCGGCGCCAAGAAGACCTTCAAGGGCACGCTGCAGAACCTGTACGTGACCGGCACCAACATGCCCGACGTGCAGTCCTCCATCGAGGCCAAGCTGCAGTCCGACAAGTCGGTCGACGCGGTCGTCACGCTCGGCGCGCCGTTCGCGGACACCGCCGTGCAGGCCGCGGACAGCGCGGGCAGCAAGGCCGAGGTCGACACGTTCGACCTCAACGAGAAGGTCGCCGCCGGGCTGAAGTCCGGCTCCCTCGGGTTCGCCGTCGACCAGCAGCCCTACCTCCAGGGGTACGAGGCCGTCGACCTGCTCTGGCTGTACAAGTACAACGCCGACGTCCTCGGCGGCGGCCGCCCCGTCCTCACGGGACCGCAGATCATCACCAAGGACCAGGCTTCCGAGCTGGAGGACTACGCGAAGCGAGGGACCCGATGACCGCCACAGCACCCGCGCCCGCCCCCGACGCCGAGGCGGACGAGCGCCTGGTCAAGACCTCGCCGCTGAAGAAGCTGATGGGCCGCCCCGAGCTCGGCTCGGTCGTCGGCGCCGTCGCCGTCTTCATCTTCTTCGCGATCGTCGCGGACAGCTTCCTCCAGGCCACCAGCCTCGCGACGGTCCTGTACGCGGCCTCCACGCTCGGCATCATGGCGGTGCCGGTCGCGCTGCTCATGATCGGCGGGGAGTTCGACCTGTCGGCGGGCGTGCTCGTGACGACGTCCGCGCTCGTGTCGTCGATGTTCAGCTACCAGATGACGGCGAACGTCTGGGTGGGCGTCGGCGTCTCGCTCCTCGTCACGCTCGCCGTCGGCGTCTTCAACGGCGTCATGCTGACCCGTACGGACCCGCCGAGCTTCATCATCACGCTCGGCACCTTCCTGATGCTGACCGGCATGAACCTCGGCTTCACCAAGCTGATCAGCGGCACGGTCTCCACCAAGTCGATCGCCGACATGGAGGGCTTCGAGTCCGCCAAGGACGTCTTCGCCTCCACCCTCACCGTCGGCGGCGTCGACTTCAAGATCACCATCGTCTGGTGGCTCGCCCTGATCGCGGTCGCCACCTGGGTGCTGCTGCGCACCCGTGTCGGCAACTGGATCTTCGCGGTGGGCGGCGGCGAGGACGCGGCCCGCGCAGTCGGCGTCCCGGTCGCCGCGACGAAGATCGGCCTCTATATGGGCGTCGCCTTCGGCGCCTGGATCTCCGGCCAGCACCTGCTCTTCAGCTACGACACCGTGCAGTCCGGCGAGGGCGTCGGCAACGAGCTCATCTACATCGTCGCCGCCGTCATCGGCGGCTGCCTCATCACGGGCGGCTACGGCTCCGCGGTCGGCGCGGCCGTCGGGGCGCTGATCTTCGGCATGGTCAGCAAGGGCATCGTCTTCGCCGAGTGGAACTCCGACTGGTTCAAGTTCTTCCTCGGCGTGATGCTGCTCCTGGCGACGCTGCTCAACCACTGGGTCCGCAAGCGCGCGGAGGCGACGAAGTGACCACGGACATGACGAAGCCGGCGGCGGCGCCGGAGGGCGAGGAGCGCACGCCGCTCGTCGAGCTCGACGGCGTCAGCAAGTACTACGGCAACATCCGCGCCCTCGAAGGGGTCTCCCTGGAGGTGCACGCGGGGGAGATCTCCTGCGTGCTCGGCGACAACGGCGCGGGCAAGTCCACCCTCATCAAGATCATCGCCGGTCTGCACCGGCATGACGCGGGCGGCTTCCGCATCGAGGGGGAGGAGACGCGGCTCGGCTCGCCGCGCGAGGCGCTGGACCTGGGCATCGCCACGGTCTACCAGGACCTCGCCGTGGTCCCCCTGATGCCGGTCTGGCGGAACTTCTTCCTCGGCTCGGAGCCGACGAAGGGCACGGGCCCGTTCCGCCGCATGGACGTCGACCTCATGCGCAGGACGACCCGCGCGGAGCTGCTGCGCATGGGCATCGACCTGCGCGACGTGGACCAGCCGATCGGCACGCTGTCGGGCGGCGAGCGCCAGTGCGTGGCGATCGCCCGCGCGGTCCACTTCGGGGCGAAGGTCCTGGTCCTCGACGAGCCGACCGCGGCGCTCGGCGTGAAGCAGTCGGGTGTGGTCCTGAAGTACGTGGCCGCTGCGCGGGACCAGGGCCTGGGTGTGGTCCTGATCACCCACAACCCGCACCACGCGTACCTGGTCGGCAACCGTTTCGTCCTCCTGAAGCGGGGCGTGATGTCCGGCTCGTACGCGCGCGACGAGATCACCCTGGACGAGCTGACCCGCCAGATGGCGGGCGGCAGCGAACTGGACGACCTCCGCCACGAGCTCGAGGGCCGCGGGGCCCCTTAGCGGGGGGCTTGGGGGGGCGTTGGTTGCGGTCACCGTCGGGGTGCCGCCCGGGGCCGGGGCCCGTAAGGGGCGCGGGGAACTGCGCGGCCAGCCCCGTACGGGCCGCAGTCGCGCCGGCGTGGTGACCCGGCAGACGCGTCTGCGGCTTTTCTTGGGCGGGGCGCGGAGGTCCCCGCGCCCTTGAGGTCATCGGGTTCCGGCCCGCGTGAGGGGCGCGGGGAACTGCGCGAGCGGCCACATGCGGGCCGCGGACGCATGCCGGGTGTCCCTGCGGACGCGTCTGCGGCTTTTTGCGGGCTGAGCGCGCAGTTCCTCGCGCCCCTGGGGTGGTGGCCCTGCGTCGCCGGGCGCGCCCCGTAAGGGGCGCGGGGAACTGCGCGGCCAGCCCCGTACGGGCCGCAGCCGCGCCGGAGTGGTGACCCGGCAGACGCGTCTGCGGCTTTTTTCGGGCGGGGCGCGGAGGTCCCCGCGCCCTTGAGGTCACCGGGCCCCGGGCCACCGGGAGACGACCCCGGCGCCGGGGTCCCGTTGTGCGCGCCCCCGCGAGCGTGAGGCAGAATCGCCGCAATGAGCACCTACCGCGACCTCGCGCACCGCGGCTCCGCACGAGCCACCGTCCTGCGGACCGTGGGCACCCGCGAACGCCGATCCCATCTGACGGCGCCCCGCGTCAACACCGTCGGCATCGACATCGGCGGCACCAAGGTGATGGCGGGTGTCGTCGACCCGGACGGCAACATCCTGGAGACCCTCCGCACGGAGACGCCGGACAAGTCCAAGAGCCCGCGCGTCGTCGAGGACACCATCATCGAGCTCGTCCTCGACCTGTCCGACCGGCACGACGTGCATGCCGTCGGCATCGGCGCCGCCGGCTGGGTCGACGCGGACCGCAACCGCGTGCTCTTCGCCCCCCACCTGTCCTGGCGCAACGAACCCCTGCGCGACCGCATCTCCGGCCGCCTCGCGGTCCCGGTCATGGTGGACAACGACGCCAACACCGCCGCCTGGGCGGAGTGGCGCTTCGGCGCGGGCCGCGGCGAGGACCACCTCGTGATGATCACCCTCGGCACCGGCATCGGCGGCGCGATCCTGGAGGACGGCGCGGTCAAGCGCGGCAAGTTCGGCGTGGCCGGCGAGTTCGGCCACATGCAGGTCGTCCCCGGCGGCCACCGCTGCCCGTGCGGCAACCGCGGCTGCTGGGAGCAGTACAGCTCCGGCAACGCCCTGGTCCGCGAGGCCCGCGAGCTCGCCGCCGCCGACTCCCCGGTCGCGTACGGCATCATCGACCGGGTCAAGGGCAACGTCCCCGACATCACGGGCCCGCTCATCACCGAGCTCGCCCGCGAGGGCGACGCGATGTGCGTCGAGCTCCTCCAGGACATCGGCCAGTGGCTCGGCGTCGGCATCGCCAACCTCGCCGCCGCCCTCGACCCCTCCTGCTTCGTCATCGGCGGCGGCGTCAGCGCCGCCGACGACCTCCTGATCGGCCCCGCCCGCGACGCCTTCCGCCGCCACCTCACCGGCCGCGGCTACCGCCCCGAGGCCCGCATCGCCCGCGCCCAGCTCGGCCCCGAGGCCGGCATGGTGGGCGCCGCCGACCTGGCCCGCCTGGTCGCCCGCCGCTTCCGCCGCGCCAACCGGCGCCGCGTGGAGCGCTACGAACGTTACGAGCGCTACGCAGAGGCGCGCCGCACCAATGACCGCACGTCCCAGGGAACCCAGTAGATGACCGTGCCCCGCCAGCCCTCGTCCCCGGACCGCCCCGGCGCCCCCGAACCGCCGGACCGCGCCACCGGCGGGGCCGGCAAGACGGAGGACCGCAGCCACATGATCCGCCGCCGCTGGCTGACGGCGATCATCATCGTGCTGCTCATCGGCGTGCCCGCCGGCTATCTGGTGATCTCCGCGAACCAGAGCCGCAACAGCGGCCGCGACAAGGAGGACAAGTACTCCGCGACCGGCCTCACCGCGGGCTGGCCCTCCAAGGTGCAGCGCCGCCTGTACGACGTGCCGGTGCAGCCGTACTCCGAAGAGGTCGCCTACTACGAGACGAACAACTGGCGCACCAGCCGTCTCTACGTCCAGTTCCTCACCAGCAACGCGGGCCTGAAGCGGTTCCTCAAGCAGATCGGCACCACCGAGGACAAGCTGAAGCCGAACGACATCACCATCAGCGCGCGCGACCGGAACGTCGTCGGCTGGGAGTTCACCGGCCCCGGCCCCTGGTCGGGCCTCACCCACGCGCGGAAGAACCCCACGCCGACGCAGGACGTGGTCGTGGACCGCTCCAACCCGCGGCATCCGATGGTCTACGTGGTGTCGACGACGACGCCCTGACGGCCCGGCGGCGCCGGGACCCGCCGATGTCCGGAAGTCTTTCGTCCGTGTGAAGAATGCGGGCGTTCCCCGGCGAGCCGCCGCACTGCCTCCTAGCGTGTGGCCATGACCAGGATCCCGGAAGCAGAGACGGCCTACGACCGGCGCAGACGGAACCAGTGGCTGGCCGGGCAGGCCCGCGCCGAGGGGGTCGGGCGCCGCGACATGCTGCGGCTCCTGGCCGCCGCGGGCCTCGTCACGGCGGTGCCGGTGACCCTGCCGGCCGCCACGGCGAGCGCGGCGGCGGGCTCGCCGTGGACGGCGGCATCGGCGGGGGAGGGCATCGTCAAACCGCTGCCCCCGGAGCGGTTCATCGTGCACGGCACCAACGCCGAGACCCGCTTCGAGGCCCTCGCCGGCACCGGATACCTCACCCCCGTCTCGCACTTCTTCGTCCGCAACCACACGACGACCCCGCGCCTGGACGCCGCGGCCTGGCGGCTGAACGTCTGGGGCGACGGACTGACGCGCGGGCAGCGGCAGTTCGGCCTCGCGGAGCTGAAGAGCCTGCCCTCGGTGACCCGTACGGCGTTCGTCGAGTGCGCGGGCAACGCGCGGAACTTCTTCAAGACCCAGCAGAACCAGCCGGCGTCGGGCACCCCCTGGACGACGGGAGCGATCGGCACGGCCCGCTGGCGCGGCGTCCGCCTCGCCGACGTCCTGCACCGCGCGGGCCTGTCCCCCCGCGCGGTGGACGTGATGCCGCGCGGCCTCGACGACGAGTACGTCACGCCCGACGGCACGAACTACGGCCGCGTACGCCGCCCGATGCCGCTCTCCAAGGCCCTGGACGACGTCATCCTCGCGTATGAGATGAACGGCGCACCTCTGCCTCCCGACCACGGACACCCGGTCCGGCTCCTCGCCCCGTCCTGGGTCGGCATCTCCTCCATCAAGTGGCTCGGCGACATCGAGGTGTCGACCACGCCGCTCTACTCGCCCTGGAACACCGAGTTCTACCGGCTGTACGGCGACGCGTACCCGCCCGGGGGCAGCGCCCCGCTCACTCGCCAGACCCTCAAGTCGGCCTTCGAACTCCCGTGGAACGCGACCCTGTCCGCGCGCACCCGGCACCGCCTCACCGGCCGCGCCTGGTCCGCCCACGGCGGCGTCACCCGGGTCGAGGTCAGCACGGACGGCGGCGCCTCCTGGCGGCGGGCCCGCCTGCACGACCCCGCACGCCGCGGCTCGTGGACCCGCTGGTCGGCCCCGTGGACCCCCGGCAAGCCGGGCCCCGCCGAACTCCTCTCCCGCGCCACGGACTCCACGGGTCGCACCCAGCCGGAGACGACGGTCCCCAACACCCAGGGGTACCTCTTCGACGCGGTGGTGCGGCACGTGGTGACGCTCGTCTGAGGCGTGCGGCGGTGTGCCCTTGAGACGCGCGGTGGTGCATCGGCGGCTGCCGTTGTCAGCGGTCCTTGCGATGATCGGAGCTCCGCATTCACCCCCCGTCATCGAGAGGGCCACACGGTCATCGAAACCATCGGAGTTGCCGACTTCAATCGCCGAGTTCGCCTGCTCGTCGAAGTGCTGGACCATCCGGACGAGTTGACGCTGGCCGAACAACTGCTCCTGGCCGAGGGGTGTCTGGTCAGGGCAGCCAACGGCCAGGAGGCGGCGCGCGTCGGACCTCGACGTGCGGGCCTCGTCGTCGAGGTGAGGCTGCGAGGTGCCCGCCGTGGTGCCCGCAAGGCAGCGGTGCATCGCGTCGAGCGCCTGGCCGCGCGGCGTTCGCTCGCGTTGTGGGTACGGGAATCGAAGCTGTGCAGCCCACCCCACGAAAGGCGCACGCGCTACCACGTCCGGCTCCGACCGCCCGCGGAGGGTGGCGCCGTCGCACAGCGGGTGCTGCGCCTGGCGAGGTACTTGAACGGCGCGCACGACCAGCGGGCGGTCTCCCTACCCGGCCCGCCGGACCATGCCGCCGCCGTCGCCGAGCTGACCGCCAGCCGCTTCGGCGACCCGCTGTTCGACGCGTCCACAGAGGAGGTGCACGGCCCCCCGGATCCGCCGGAGCATTCCGACGAGGCACCTCGGATCCTCGATCCCACGACAGCGAGTGGCCTGCTCGCTCTCTGCCTCAGCGTGGTGGGCCTCTGCACGGGAGCCCTGGTCTGCCTGGCGATCGGCGGTACCCTGCAGCGTCTCGACACCCCGTGGCGATGGGCCTTGCTGGCGCCGGGCCTGGTTCTCGGAGACGCGCTCGGATGGTTCGTCGCGGGGCGCCATCTCACACGTGCACGGCGGCTCGCTCTGGGCACGGCGATGGCGGCGATGTTCCTCTTCCTCGGCCACCAACTGATGCTCGCGCTGCCTGTCGAGGGCAAGGACGTGCTGTGGGCGACCTCGTTGACGGTGCTGGGTGTTGTGGGCGCGGCCCTGACCGCGGCCGGAGTCTGGTGGGCTCTGGTCCCTTCCTGGTTCAGCAGGAACGCTCATTGGATCGTGCCGGTGGTCGCGGCGCCGCTCTTTTTCATCGTGCCGTGGTTCGGACGACTCCTGTACACCCTCTACTTGACGACGGGCTTCGGCATACCCGTCGAGGGGGTGCCGGTCACCACGTACTCCCTGACGTACGCGGCCCTGAAGCCGATCGGCCTCGCCGCAGCCTTCGCGCTCGTCTTCGTGGCGATCGCCGGATGGGCACGCCATACGTACTGGGGACGTGTTCCGGGCGACGGTATCCCGGGGTTCGTCCTCCCTGTCGTCGCGACGCTGTACGTGGTGACGGCCCTGCTCGTCGGCCTGATCTCGGCTGCTTCGGCCCGGGATGACGCGGCCGCCGCCATCAGGAGCGGCCACAACCCGCCCGGTTACTACGGCCTGCACGGGACGCTCATGTGTGCGAAGCCGCTGTCCGAGGACATCGCCGTCTACAACGGCCCACTCGTGACGGACCGCCCCGTCCTGTCCTTCGGCAGTACGGGGGAACGTATCTGGCTGTGGGGCTACCAGCAGCGGGCTACGAACACCGGAAATCCCAGGGGCTCCGTGGGCGTGGGCTCCGCGAACGGGGATGAGGGCACTTGGGTGGCCATGAGCGTCAGGCTCGAGGACGTCACGCTGACCGCGCCGGGTACGGCCGGCGCCACGCACTGCGGGTGACAACAACCGCCGCGGCGCGCTCAGCCGAGGCGATGCCACCGCTCGTACACCGCCGCCGCCACCGCCAGGTCCTCCCAGGCCATGCCGGCCGACTTGAACAGCCGGGGCCGGCCCTGCGCCAGGGGCACCTCGCCGCGCACCAGGGCGTCGAGGGTGTGCAGTTCGGCCGGGGCGAAGGTGCCGTCGGCGGACGCGAGGAGCAGGTCGCCGCACTCGCGCTCGGCCACCGCGCGGGACTCCGCCACGACCGTGGCGCGGCCCACGAGCCGGGCGTCCACCTCGCGGGCGTCCGGCTCGTGCGAGCCGACCGCCGCGACCGTCGCGTGGCCGGGCGGCAGGGAACCGTCGAAGAGCGGCTCGCGGGCCGTGGTGCAGCAGCAGACCACGTCGGCGCGCGCCACCGCCTGAGCGTCGGCCGCGGCGGCCGAGAGTCCGGCGGCGCGGCAGCGTTCGACGAAGGCAGCGACCCGCCCGGCGTTCCGCGCGACCACGTCGACGTGGCGCAGCGCGGGACGCACCGCCCGTACCGCCTCGACGTGCCCCCACGCCTGCGGCCCCGTCCCGAAGACGACCAGCCGTCCGGCGTCGGGCACCGCCAGGTGCCGGATCGCCACGCCGGACACCGCGGGGGTGCGCAGTGAGGTCAGCGCGATCCCGTCCAGGAGGGCCAGGGGCGCGTGCGTCACGCCGTCCAGGAGCAGATACAGGCCCTGGACGCGGGGCAGGCCGCGCTCCGCGTTGTCCGGCGTGACCGTGGCGACCTTCACGCCGGTGTACGACGCCGTGGCCGACGGCATCAGGAGCAGCTGGCCCCCGGGCACGTCGACGACGGAGCGGGGCGCCTCGGCCGCGGGGTCGAGCCCGGCGGCCAGGACCGCCTCCAGGGCGTCCACGGCGGCGGACATCGGGACGAGCCGGGCCATGGTGGCGGCGTCGAGGTGGGGCGGGGCGGCGGGGGAGGGGGGCGATGTGCTCATGCGGTTCCTTGTCCGGAGGGCTCGGTGCCGGGGGCAGTACGAGCCGCGCCACCGCTAGTACGAGTCGCGCAGCCGCTCCAGGATGGCGATGCTGTCCTCCGCGTTCGGTGCGGCGGTGCACACCCGGTCCATCACCAGCATGTAGTGCTCGACGTCGGAGCGCTTGTCCAGGTACAGCGCGCTGGTCAGTTGTTCGAGGTAGACGATGTCCGGCAGGTCGGGTTCGAGGAAGCGCAGGATCGTCACCGGGCCGCCGACGGCGGTGGCCGCGCCCGCCTCCAGGGGGGCCACCTGGAGGGTGATGTCGGGCAGCCGGGACATCTCGATGAGGTGCTGTATCTGCGCCCGCATCGCCGCGCGGCCGCCCATCGGGCGGAGCAGCGCCGCCTCGTCCACCACGAACCACAGCTTCGGGCCGCCGGGCCGGGTGATCAACTCCTGGCGTCGCAGGCGCAGTTCGACCTTGCGGGTGATCTCGCGCAGGGAGCCCGAAGCCTCGCCGAGGCTCGCCACCGCGGTCGCGTATTCGGCGGTCTGCAGCAGGCCCGGGACGAACTGCACCTGGTAGCTGCGTATGACGGAGGCGGCTTCCTCCAGGCCGAGGATGGTCTCCAGCCAGCTGGGCATCACATCGCTGTACTGCTGCCACCAGCCGGGCGTCCCGGCGCGCTTCGCCAGGCCTATGTAGCCGGCGCGCTCCGCGGGATCGGCGACGCCGTACAGGGTCAGGAGGTCGGCGACGTCACGTTCCTTCTGCGCCACCCGTCCCAGTTCCAGCCGGCTGATCTTCGCGTGCGAGGCGCGGATGGCCTCGCCCGCGTCCTCCCTGCTGATGCCGCGGCTCTCGCGCAGCCGGCGCAGCTGGGTGCCGAGCACGATGCGCAGCACGGTCGGGCCGCCCCGCCGGTTCGCCAGGGACTCGCCGTTCGGCGTAACGCCTTCTGCTGCAGAGGACATTGCGCCGTCCCGCCCTATCCTGGTCAACCGCCCGTTCGTCGCGTCAGTGTGGCATCGGCCCGGTCCGCCTGTACAGCGATCCGATCAGCTCGCGGGCGGCTGCAGGTCGTCGAAATCGCCGTCCTTGGCGCCCTGGATGAATGCCGCGATTTCCGCCCGGGTGTAGATGAGCGCCGGCCCCGCGGGGAAGCGGGAGTTGCGCACCGCGACCTGTTCGCCGCCCAGTTCGGCGAGTTCCACGCATTCGCCGTTGGGATTGCTGCGGCCGCTTTTCCGCCAGCCGGCTCCGAGAATGTTCACAGCAGGAATGCCGTTGTCATATTCCGTGTCGTGGTCATTCTCAGGTGGCATGAGGGCTCCCTGACCTCGCCCCGAGCCCGCACCTGGCGGGGGGAGGCCGTTCCGGATGCAAGTACATCTGCACGTGCAGGCGTACTTACGATTGTACTTGCGGATGTGCTTGCAGATGTAAGTGCGCCACATCACCATGGGGCGTGGGGGCCCATTCCTCCAAGTTCCGGCACAGGTGTGGGAGTTCAGATGACGGAAACCGTGGGTTGGGCCGGCGCGCCGGCTCTTGAGTACGACGTTCTGGCCTACTCCGCCTGCTGCTTACTGGTGGACGACATCAAGTCCCGTGAAGGCTCACTGGACTTCGTCACGTCGACGCTGGAGAAGTGGGAGCTGCTGGACCAGCTCCCGCGCGTCCGCGCGACCGTCGACGAACTGGTCGGCAACGCCCTCACCCACGGCCAGCAGCAGATATGCGCGGAACCCTCCCCGAGCGTCGGCATGGTGAGCCTGATCCGCGACGGCCGCGACCTCGCCTGCGCCGTCTTCGACCCCGGCACGGCGACACCGCGCCTGTCCGCCAGGGGAGTCGGGCTGCGCATCGTGGAGGCGGCCGGTGACGTGTGGGGCTGGACGGCGCCGGGCCTGTACGGCAAGGCGGTCTGGTGCTACTTCTCCGGCGCCGGCGCCGCGGCGGCGGTGCCCGAGCCGATCGTCGAGCAGCTGCTGATGATGGTGGAGATCTTCACCGGCAGCGGCGACCCGCGCACCGTCACCGCGCACCCGGTGTAGGAAGCGCACCGGGCGGGGCAGCAGAGTTTCGCGTGCGGGCGGGGGTGCCGTACCCCGTGCAGGGCCCTCCGACGGGGTTCGGCACCCCCTTCCCGTAGGGGTACTGGGCACACCGTCGACCGGGTGTCCGGCCCCATTCCGCGCGGCGAACCGGCGTCTCTACCGTGCTGGTCATGACAGCGACCGAAGAGTGCGGCGAAGACCGCGTCCGGCGCGACGGCCCGGCGTCGGGCAGGGGCACGGAGACCCGCAGAGGCGTCCTCCTGGGACTCGGCACGGCGGCGGCGGGCACGGTCGTCGCCGCCCCGGCAGCGGCTTCCGCGCCGCCCCGGCCCGGCTCCCCGCGCGGCGTGTGTACGTACGTACTCGTGCACGGCACGCACAGCGCGGGGGCGTACTGGATGCCGATCGCCCAGGAGTTGACCCTGCTCGGGCACCGCGTCGTCGCCGTGGACCTCCCGCTGCACGGCGCGCGGGCCTTCGTGCCGGAGTCGTACCAGCGCGGGGCGCTGGCCCCGTAGGCCGCGGCCCCGCCTTCCGGCCCGAGGGGGCGGCGGACCGTGCCCGCCCCCGCCGAGTCGCGGCGTCGCCGCAGTCGATCAACTCGTCCGCGTGGCAGGCGCGTTGGCGAAGCCGCCCCCGTTCACGATCTGTTCGCATTGCGTATGTCGACCATCGTTCAACGGACTTTATCCGGCCAACATTTAACCAAAATGCTGACATGTACCTGGTTGGAATGGCACTCTTCCCCGCAACACGCTGCACGTACAGCACCACGCTGCACGCCCGCATCGCGTCTTTCTCTGCTCCGGGCGACCACCCAGGCCTCCCGGACCCCCACAGATGGAGCCCGCGTGACCTCTGACATATTCAGCAAGCGTTCGACGCTCGCGATCGCCACCGCCGTCGCGGCCGGAGCGCTGCTCACCGCCGGACTGACCACTGGCGCCTCCGCCCAGCCGGACGAGGGCAACGGGCCGTCCGGCGCTCCCGTCGCCCTCTCGACGTCGGCCCGCGCGGACCTGCTTCGGGACGCGAGCGCCGAGAGAGCGGAGACCGCCGAGAAGATCGGCCTCGGCGCCAAGGAGAAGCTCGTCGTCCGTGACGTCGTCAAGGACGCCGACGGCACCACCCACACCCGCTACGAGCGCACCTACGACGGTCTGCCCGTCCTCGGCGGCGACCTCGTCGTGCACACCGCCAAGAGCGGTGAACTGAAGGGCGTCACCAAGGCGACCGAGGCCGCGGTGAAGGTCGCCTCCACCGACGCGAAGCTCGGCACGTCCTCCGTCGCCAAGTCGGCCGAGTCGACGGCCGCGAAGGCGAAGACCGCCAAGGCCGACGCGCAGTCGCCGCGCAAGGTGATCTGGGCGGCCGAGGGCAAGCCGGTCCTCGCCTACGAGACGGTCGTCACCGGGGTGCAGAAGGACGGCACGCCCAGCAGGCTCCACGTCATCACCGACGCCGCCACCGGCAAGAAGCTGTACCAGTACCAGGCCATTGAGAACGGCACGGGCAACAGCCAGTACAGCGGCAAGGTCACGGTCGGCTCCAAGAAGGTGACGAGCGGCTACGAGCTGACCGACACGGCCCGGGGCAGCCACCGCACCTACGACCTGAAGCACGCGGAGAGCGGCACCGGCAAGCTGTTCAAGGACGCCAACGACGTCTGGGGCAACGGCAAGCCCACCAGTACGCAGACCGCCGCCGTCGACGCCGCCTACGGCGCCCAGCTCACCTGGGACTACTACAAGTCCGTCCACGGCCGCAAGGGCATCAACGGCGACGGCAAGGGCGCGACCTCGCGCGTCCACTTCAGCAACAACTACGTCAACGCCTTCTGGGACGACAGCTGCTTCTGCATGACGTACGGCGACGGCGAGGGCAACAAGAAGCCCCTCACCTCCATCGACGTCGCCGCCCACGAGATGACGCACGGCGTCACCTCGGCCACCGGCAACATGGAGTACTCCGGTGAGTCCGGCGGCCTGAACGAGGCCACCTCGGACATCTTCGCGACCGCCGTGGAGTTCAAGGCCAAGAACCCCAAGGACGTCGGCGACTACCTCATCGGCGAGAAGATCGACATCAACGGCGACGGCAGCCCGCTGCGTTACATGGACAAGCCCTCCAAGGACGGCGGCTCCCTGGACAAGTGGAGCGCGAACGCCGGCAACGTGGACGTCCACTACTCCTCGGGCATCGCCAACCACTTCTTCTACCTGCTGTCCGAGGGCAGCGGCAAGAAGCGGATCAACGGCGTCGACTACAACTCGCCCACCGCCGACGGTTCCAAGGTGCTGGGCATCGGACGCGCCAAGGCCGAGAAGATCTGGTACAAGGCCCTGTCGACGTACTTCACCTCGACCACGAACTACAAGGCGGCCCGCAAGGGCACGCTGAGCGCCGCGAAGGACCTGTACGGCGCGAACTCCACCGAGTACAAGCGCGTGGCCGCCGCCTGGACCGGCGTCAACGTCAAGTAACTCGCAGTCAGTCACGCAAGGCAGGTGAGGGGCGGCGTCCGCAACGGGCGCCGCCCCTGTCGCGGTCCAGCGCGAGCGGCTCCTCGTGCGGCCCCTCGCACATCACCTCGGGGCGTCCTCGGTGAGCGGGTGGGCGGTACGGTGCGGACACGGGCGTCAACCGCGGGCCCGGGTGCACGGTGAACTCCATGGCCAGGGACGGGAGGCAGAAGTGAGTACTCCGGTGCAGGTAATTCTCGTAGTGGTGGCCGTCGCTGTGGTGGTTCTCGCCGGTTGGATGCAGTCGGAGGGTTTCCGGGACTTCCTTCGTCGCAGAAGGGGGCAGTAGCCAGCAGTCGCTGTTGGGACCTGCCGACGTGTCACTTCTCCGGGGAGTTACCCAACCCCTGCCGTTCCCCGGCGACCCGTCCGAGCCTCACTCCTCCGTCACGGGCAGGCACTCGGCGAGCAGGTCGACGACGTCGCGCCAGGCTCGTCGCGCGTGTCGTGGGTGGTAGCCGACGCCGGGCACCGTGGGGTGGTCGACCGGCGGGTGGTGGAAGGCGTGCAGGGCGCCGCCGTAGACCGTGAGGCGCCAGTCGACGCCCGCGGCCTGCATCTCGGCGGTGAACGCGTTCCGTTGCGCGGGCGACATGATCGGGTCTTCCGATCCGACCCCGGCCCACACCGGGCAGCGAATGCGCGCCGCCTCGCCCGGTCGGCCCGTGGTGGTCGCGTTGACTGTCCCGATCGCGCGCAGGCTGACCCCGTCGCGCCCGAGTTCCAGCGCGATGGCGCCCCCGGTGCCGTAGCCGACGGCGGCGATCCGGTCGGGGTCGGTCCGGGGCTCGGTGCGCAGCACGTCGAGCGCCGCGTGGCCGATGCCTCGCATCCGGTCGGGGTCGGCGAGCAGTGGCAGGCAACGGGCCAGCATCTCCTCGGGCTCACCCAGATAGCGCCCGCCGTGCAGGTCGAAGGCCAGCGCCACATATCCCAGCTCGGCGAGAGCATCGGCCCGGCGGCGCTCGACGTCGCCGAGCCCCATGCCCTCCGGTCCGAGCAGCACCGCGGGCCGGCGGCCGGCACCGGCCGGGAGCGCGAGGTGCCCGGTCATCGTCAGACCGTCGGCCGGGTACTCGACCGTACGCGTTGTCATCGTCGCCATGCGACCGGACTGTAATGATCGTCGAGCCCGGTCCGGCCGGTGTTCTGCCGTCGGCAGAGCGGCGCTGGCGCGCGGCGCCAGGCCGCGTCCTTCCCCCCGCCTCTATGAGAGCTCGTGAGACGTAAGGGGGACTGGGGCGTGAGACACCCTCGAACACCCTGCAATAGCCGTTTTGACGGGACAGGGGACGCTCCTGTCCTGATCCTGGGTGCCTCACTGGGTTGCCTTCAACGCCATAGCACGTGATCGGCGGGGCACCGAACTGGCGCAGTGGATGACCCGGGCCCTGGCCGACGGACCGAAGCCGATCCAGTCCTTCGCCGTATTCCTCCAACCCGACTGGGACGCGGTAGCCAACGGACTCAGCCTCCCCTGGAGTTCCAGGGTAGTTGAACGGCAGGTCACACGAATCAAGCTGATCAGGCGCAGGTCATACGGACGAGCATCCTTCTCGCTGCTGCGGACCCTCGTACTCGCCCAGCCGCCATGACGGAACATGCCCTCCAGCCGTCGAGCCGCCCGCAGCTGTAGGCGGTCTCGCCCACAAGATCTGCTGCGCATGACTCGAACACCGACACTCCTACGTGACCGTCACGAAATGTGGGCCACAGCCTTGAACTTCCCCACCCCGCGCTCGGGGTGGGACAGACCTGCTCACCTCGACTCCCCACCGGAAAGCCGCCGATAGGGCGTCGGGCGCATCAGGTGATGTTTGCTGCCCGTCCCGCCCCGGGCGACGGGACCTCGTCCGGTCCTGGCTCGCCCTTCAACGCGGGAGCGGGAGATCCGTCGCCCCCTGCGGCAGGTGCTCCCGGGCGATCCCGGTGTGGAGCGCGAACGGGATGCCCAGGAGCACCATCCGGGCCGGAGTGGTCCAACGGCCTCGGGGATCACTTCGTCAGGGTTTCTCCGGCGTCTTGGCCATGGCCGCGACCAGCGCTGCAACGAGCAGGACGCCCGCCGACCACCAGGCCGCGACGGTGAAGCCGTGCACCATACCCTCTCCCGCCCCCAGGCCCCGGCCTCGGGACGGGTGGGCGTCGGTGTGGCGGGTGGCGGCGGACGACGCGATCGTGTTCAACAGGACGGTGCCCAGGGAGCCGCCGATCTGCTGGAAGGTGGAGACGGTCGCGGACGTCACTCCGGCGTCCTTCGGTGCGACCCCGGCGGTCGCCGTCGCGTAGACCGGCATGAACGTCAGTCCCATGCCCAGGCCGAGCAGCACCAGCGCGGGCAGCACCCCGGTGGTGTAGGCGGAGTTCGTACTCAGGCGGGTCAGGAGCAGCATGCCGACGGCCGCGAGGAGCATGCCGGGGGCCATCAGGGTGCGGGGAGCGGTGTGGGGCAGGAGTCGGGCGGCGATCTGTGTCGCGCCGATGACGATCGTGGCGGACATCGGCAGGAACGCCAGTCCGGTCCGTAGGGGTGAGTAGTCGAGGACGGCCTGGAGGTAGTAGGTCAGGAACAGGAAGGCGCCGAACATGGCGACGGTGGCCAGGCCCATCGTCGCCAGCGCCGCCGCACGGGTTCTGACCCTGACGATGTGCAGCGGCAGCATCGGATGCTTGGCGTGGGACTGCCACCACACGAAGAGGGCGAGCAGGACCACACCGGCCGCGAACAGGGTCAGGACCAACGGGTCCGCCCAGCCGGCGGATTCGGCGTCGCTGGAGCCGTACACGATCGCCACGAGCCCGCCGGAGGCGAGCAGCGCGCCGGGGACGTCGAGGCGCACCCCGCGCCGGCCGGGGCTGTCCTTGAGGAGGGCCGGCGCGCCGCCGAGGGCGGCCAGCGCGATGGGGACGTTGACGTACAGGCACCAGCGCCAGGTCGCGTACTCGGTGAGCAGGCCGCCCACCAGCAGCCCGATGGCGCTGCCGCCCCCGGCGAGCGCGCCGTAGATCCCGAACGCTCTGCCGCGCTCGGCGGGGTCGGTGAACGTCGTCGTCAGCAGTGACAGTGCGGAGGGGGCCAGGACGGCGGCGCAGGCGCCTTGCAGGGCCCGCGCCGCGAACAGCGTCCCGGGGCCGTCGGCCGCGCCGCCGAGCGCGGAGGCGGCGGCGAATCCGACCAGGCCGATCATGAAGGTGCGTTTGCGGCCGACCAGGTCGGCGATCCGGCCGCCGAGGAGGAGCAGGCCGCCGAAGGCCAGGGAGTATGCGGTGATCACCCATTGCCGGTTCGCATCCGACATGCCCAGTCCGCTCTGGACGGAGGGCAGGGCGATGTTCACGATCGTGCCGTCGAGAATCACCATGAGCTGGGCGCCTGCGATGACGGCGAGAGCCCACCACCGCTTCGGATCGGGCAGCTCGGCCGCGTTCGCGGTGGTGTGGGGGACCGGCGTGGGCGCGGTGTCCCCGGGGGAGGACTGCTTGGTCAAGGCGATCACATTCTGTGTCGGAGGTGGAGGAGCAGACGCGCGGTCCTACACCCCGGGACGCGATACAAGGGATCGCGAGAGCAGCGCACACCACCATGAGGTGTCGCTAAGGGGGGAGAGAGTCCTACCGCGCGCCGATCGGGGGCACACGGCCGGGGGCAACTATGGCCGCAACACTCGTTGTCCAGTTCCAGTCCATGTTTCCCACCTCCTCCCGGCCGGGCACGCGATACGCGTCGACGCCGAACGCGCCGACTGGTGCGGCAGGGGTTTCGCCGCACATGACCTCCGACAGAGTAGGTCAGCCAGCCGGGGACGCAAACGGATTTACCCGGCGCCTGGGTACGGGCTCCGCACGCTCCGACAAGCGAAGCTCGCGCCGTGCCCAGCCGAGAAGGCTGCGGCTTCCAAGCCCTGACCGGTGTGCGTCGGCACCCACCTGACCGAGGGCGTGGAGGTGCACCCGTCGCACGGGCGGTACGCGGTGGTGCATGCGAGTGGGGATGACGGCGCGTCAGGACGTCGCCAGCGGGGAGGCCGCACGGCCTGGGGTCGAATCGAGAGGTGACGACATCTCCGAAGTTGTGGGTGCGATTGCCGCTGAGCGCGTTGAGCGGTCTGCTGGCGGGGTTCGCGGCGCTGGCCGTGGCGGAGCTGGTTTCGGCTGCGGTTCGTCCCGAGGCCGGGCCGATCACCGCCGTCGGTGGCGCGGCCATCGACCGCACGCCCACCCCGGTCAAGGACTGGGCGATCCGCCACTTCGGCGAGGACGACAAGCTGGTGCTGCAGCTGGGGATCCTCGGCACCTTGGCGTTGTTGGCCCTGGTGCTGGGCATCGTGGCGCTGCGGTTTCGGCGGGTCGGCGCCGCGGGGGTACTGCTGTTCGGGGTGATCGGCGGGGTCGCCGCCGTGACGCGGCCGGACTCGTCAGGATTCGCCGACGCTCTGCCTTCGGTGGCCGGTGCGGTCGTGGGCGCGGCCCTGCTCTACTTCCTCATCGGGCGGTTGACCGCTTCCGCGCGGCCCGCCCGCGCGGCAGCGGGACCGGACGAGAGGGCCGGGTGGGACCGCCGAGGTTTCGTCATCACCGCAGCCGCGGCCGGTGCCGTGTCGCTCGGCGTGGGTGCGCTGGGCCGCTACCTCAACGGCAACGCTTCGGAGGCGGCGGTCGCATCCCGCACAGCGGTGCGCCTGCCTGCTCCCGCATCACCCGCTACGGCGCTACCGGCCGGAACGCAGCTGAGAGTTCCGGGCATCAGCTCGTTCACGACGTCGAACAAGGCGTTCTACCGTGTCGACACCGCCTTGGTCGTGCCGAAGGTCAACGCGAACACCTGGCGTCTGCGCATCCACGGAAAGGGCGTCGCCCGCCCCATCGACCTGACGTTCGACGATCTGCTGCAACGTGAACTGATCGAGCGTGACATCACGCTGACGTGCGTCTCCAACGAGGTCGGCGGCCCCTACGTCGGCAACGCGCGGTGGCTCGGCGCGCGCCTGTCCGACATCCTCGCCGAAGCCGGCGTACGCCCTCCGTCCAAGGGTGGCCCCGCGGACCAGATCGTGGCACGTTCCGTGGACGGCATGACGCTGGGCACCCCGGTCGAGGCGGTCATGGACGGCCGGGACGCGATGCTGGCCGTGGGAATGAACGGGGAACCCTTGCCGTTCACCCACGGCTTTCCGGTCCGGATGCTCGTTCCGGGCCTCTACGGGTACGTCTCGGCGTGCAAGTGGATCCAGGACATCGAGCTCACGACGTTCGATGACTACGACTCGTACTGGGTCAAGCGGGACTGGGCCCAGAAGGCGCCGATCAAGACGCAGAGCCGCATCGACACCCCCACACCGCTGGCCCGGCTGAAGGCCGGCAGGGTGATGGTCGCCGGGGTGGCCTGGGCCCAGCACCGCGGCATCGACCGGGTCCAGGTGCGTATCGACGAGGGGCCGTGGGAAAACGCCGAGCTCGCCGACGAAGCGAACATCGACACCTGGCGGCAGTGGTCCTATGCCTGGAAGGCGACCTCCGGAAGCCACACCCTGACGGTCCGTGCCACCGAACGCGGCGGGCAGGTGCAGACCGAGAAGCGCACCGGTACGGTCCCTGACGGAGCCAGCGGCTGGCCGTCCGTCGTCGTCACCGTCGACTGACGCAAGTCGGCTGCTGAAGCCGGGTCAGGAAAGGGTCCCGGTGAGGGTCGCGTAGACGACGATGTTGTCGGCGTAGCGTCGTCCCGCCCGGGAGTAGTCGCCTCCGCAGGTGATGAGCCGAAGGCCGGCGTGGTCGAGGTTGCGGTAGACGTCGACCGTGGGGAACCGGTCCTTGGGGTACTGCGCGACACGGTCGACGGTGAACTCCGCGGTCACCCCGTCCGCGCGTCGGACACCGATGGTGTCCCCCGCTTTCAGCTCGGCGAGCTTGAAGAAGACCGAGGGGGTGCCGTTCCATGTCACATGGCCCGCGATGACGGCGGGGCCCCTCGCGCCGGGTGCGGGTCCTGGCGCGTACCAGCCCGCCTTCGCGGGATCGCGGGGCGTCTCCATCGCCTTCTGCGCGTCCAGGCCGAGCCTCTCGAGCGTCGAGGAGACCTTGAGGGAGGGGATCGACACCCGCACGGGATCGGAGGGTGCCAGGGGCCGTCGCGTCTCGCCCGGTCCCGAATCGCCCTTCGGCGGGGGCGCGGTGGCCCGGCTCGATGCTGTCGCCGGGCCACCGCCTGCCTCCGCTCGCCCGGGAGGGGCGGGCTCCTGCCGGCTGCAGCCGACCGCCAGCAGGAGACCACCTACGAGGACCAGGACGAACACGGCGATGGCCGTGCTGACGCGCCGCCGTCGCACACGCTGCGCCGCGTCACCATGCCTGAACCGCCCCGCGTCGTCCATGGACCGCCCCGCCTTCGCACGCCGTGTCATGAGCCCGCCCCGAGTGCCTTCGGGTCAGCCGTTCTCGCGCACCCGCCGGCGGCCAGCCGCGGTGCGACGCACGGCGAAGAGACCGCCGGCAGCCAGCAGAGCGGCCGTGCCACCCGCTATCAGGCCCGGCGACTCCAAGCCCTGCGTACTGCCCGTACCGGTCTCGACGCCGCCGACGGGCATGGAGCCCACGGCCGCCCCCTTGACCATCCCGCAGTCGGCGGGGGCGGTGGCTTCCTGGGGGAGCTTGGGATCGAGCTCGCTCTTGCCCTTGCCGAAGTCGTACGTGCCGTTGTCGTTCGGGTCGATGCCGTGCTGGACCACGTGCAGATCCTTGATGTGCTCGGCCACGTCGGGAGAGACCGTGATCGTGCGCGAGTAGGAAAGGGTGCCGTCCTTCTTCGCGGCCGGCATGCGGTCCACGGCCAGACCGCTCTTCTTCGACGTGTCTCCCCTGGTCGTCAGGGAAATGTTGATGTCCCCGTACGACGGGATCCCTTCGGCGGTCGTGACGATGCCGTCGCCGTTCTTGTCCGCGCTCGCGTCCGGGCAGTGGAAGTCGTGCCCGTCCGTCGAGCCGTGGATGTGCTGAGCGTGCGGCTGACCGGGCACCAGCCCCTTGGCCTCGAGCTTCACGGTCAGTCGTGTGCCGTCCAGGCTGAGCAGAGCGGTGCCCTGTGAGCCGGAGTTGTTCAGCGCTTCGAGGTTGATCTGGTACGTCTGATCGGCAGAGCCGGCTGTCGAGGCTCCGGAGTGGTGTCCGTCGTGGGCGAGCGCGGGTGTCGCCGCGGCCAGGGAGAGCGCCGCGGGCACGGCCAACAACGCTGTCATTCGGGCGGTGCGCTGAGCTGTCACGATCCAGCATCCCCTTCCGGTGACCTCAACTCCTGCTCCATGAGGTCAAGTTCGGTCACTTGTAACCGTCATTCGGAGCAGGGGCGCGTACGGATTGGTCACGTCTGACATTCGACAGCCGTCCCCTCTCCACGGACAGCGAGTCTGGGGCCGCCTTCTCGCACCCGTTCAGCAGCGATGCGATGCCGTCGACTGGACAGCCGTGTGTGTCGACCCGGCCGCGTCGCGGCTGCGGACCGGCACACCGCGCGAGCGGCCGCCCTCACCTGCTTCCGAGACCGCCTATCCGGCCTCGTACAAGACCTTCTGCATCGCCTGCGTTACCGCGTTGCGATGGTTGGTGAAGGCGAGTTCAGCCTCTTGGTGTGGCTCTCCGCCGGTCACGGCGTCCCGGTAGCCGATCAGCAGATGCACGAGCTCACGGGACATTTCCGCCAGGTGCGGCGGTGCCACCAGGTGCAGCTGTATGCGTGCCGGAAACACCTCGTGGTCGGTCAGCGCGTCCTGAGCTCGTCGTGCCTTCTCATCGTCGCCCCTGTCCCGGCCGCAGCGGTGTATCTGCTCCCTGGCCTGTGTCACCGCCGACAAGAACTGGATGCACGAAGCCCGCAGTTCTTCCCGCTGCTGCTGCTTGGCCTCCTTCCCCCACTGCGCTCGCTGCGCCACCAACACCGAGATCACGCTGATGAGTCCACCCAGGGCCGTACTGACCGGCGCGGTCCAATCCATGGCCGGCACTGTGGCACGAACCCAGGCAAGGCTCCAGATCGGTTGAGGCGTGCGCCTGTTCGGCGCGGCGCAGGGCGAGAACGCAGAAATCGGTGCGACGCGGTGCGGGCTGTGGCCTCATGAACGACACCACAGCCCGAAACGATCCCCGAGGGGGCCTACTTGGGCGGCATGAGGACGCTGTCGATGATGTACACCGTCGCGTTGGCCGTCTGGACGTTGCCGCAGACGACCTTGGCCATGTCGTTGACCTTGTAGTTCTCACCCGATCCCTTGGTGGTGAGCTTGCTGCCCTCAAGGGTCTTGAACGAACCCATCGAGAGCTGGCTCGGGGCGGCCTTCTCACCGACCACGTGGTACGTGAGGATCTTGGTGAGCTGTGCCTTGTCGGCGAGGACCTTGTCCAGGTCGGCCTTCGGGATCTTCTTGAAGGCGTCGTTGGAGGGAGCGAAGACCGTGATGTCCTTCGCGTTGTTGAGCGTGTCGACCAGGCCGGCCTTCTTGACGGCGGTCACCAGCGTCGACAGCGCCGGGTTGTGGGACGCCGCCGTGGCTACCGGGTCCTTTGCCATGCCCTTCAGGCTGCCCGCGCCCTCTTTGGGAACCGACGAGCATGCCGGTCCGAAGGGCTTGGCGTCGTCCGCGTGAGCGGCTGGGGCGAGGAGCCCGAGGGATACGGGCAGGGCGATCGCCGCGGCGGAGACAGCGGCAGTGCGGATCATGTTCCGGGTGGTCATGATCAGTTCCTCCTCGGGACGGGGCGAGCCCCCGGAGGAGCTCGTGGGTTGAGGGGCGAGAGAACCCAGACGATGACTCGTCCCCGAAGAGAGTCACGGCGACCGGATCGCCTCTATCACACTGGTAATTCGAGGCGGCCCGGCCAGCGGATTGGCGTGCGCGGTGAAAATTTGTCTTGAATTATCACGTATTGACCGTCTGGCATCGGGGTGCGGCCCGGTGCTCATGCGGGGAAGTCGATCAGACCGACAGGCGGCAGGGTCGGTGATGTGGAGCCGCCCGACGGTTCGAGAGTGATGCCGATACCGGTGGCCCGGCCGAGCGTGCCCTTCATGAGGGTCATCTGATTGCTCCGGTCGCGGTCGAGGAGCCCTGCGGGACGCACGGTGCCGCGGTCGTTGAACCAGAGTGCGTAGACCTTGCCCTTGGGAGGCGCGTCGAGGCCGGAGGCCGTGAAGACCGCGCGATTCCGGCTCGCCGAGGTGACCACGGCGCCACGGGCGCCGCCGGGCAAGGACGCGGCATGCGTCTGCGCGTCACCGGCGGCGAGCACGGATGCCGCCTGATCGACGCTGGTCCGTGCCCGGCTCGCCTGCTCGCGGGCCTGCTGGACTTCCTGATGCTGCCAGGTCGCCACTCCGCCCAAGGCGGCGGCCACCACACAGGCAGCCAGCATGAACCGGCGCAGCCACGGCATCCTCCTGGACCGGACCACTGCTCGTGCCCGACGTCCGGTGCGCGGTGGCTTCTGGCGGACGGTGGGGATCTTGCCGAGGACCGACTGTCTGAGCGCGGGAGGCGGTGTGGCGCTGACCGCGTGGGCCAGCCGGCCGGCCGTGGCCGCGAACTCCGCCACCTCCTGGCGGCACTCCGGGCACAGGGCCAGATGCTCCTCGAACGTCGCCCGCTCATCGGGTTCCAGGGCGTCGAGTGCGTAGGCTCCGGCCAGGGTGTGGGGTTCGACCGTGCTCATGTCGTCACCCCCAGGCAGTCGCGGAGCCGGATCAGGCCGTGGCGTATACAGGTCTTGACGGTGCCCAGTGACGCGGACAGGCGCTCGGCCACTTCGCGGTACGTCAGGCCCTGGTAGTAGGCAAGGATGATCGATTCGCGCTGGATTTCGGTGAGCGTTTCCCGGCAGCGCAGGACGTCTTCGCGTTCCTGACGGGCCTCGGCCTCCGCCGCGGTCACGTCGAACTCCGGCAGCCGGTCGCGCAGCGCGGCGGGTCCTTCACGGGCGGTGGAGGCCACGACCGCGCGGTCGCGGTCCACCGCCCGCCGATGCGCGATGGTGAGTACCCAGTTCATCACTGCTCCCCGTTCCGGCCGGTAGGCGGCGGCGTGACGCCAAACCTCCACCAGCACTTCCTGTGTGACCTCCTCGGACTGCGCCACGTCACGCACCACAGCCCTCACCAATGCGAAGACAGGCCCCGCGACCGACTCATAGAGGTGGCTGAAGGCCCGCTCGTCCCCGTCAGCGACCCGTTTCACCAGTGCGGCAAGATCTGGTGTGTCCTCCGGCTTGCCGCCGATGAACACCACTTGCTTCATATGGGCATCGTGACCGCCCTGAGGAGGATGTACTCAGGGCGGGCATTTGTCGCGGTAGCACCAGTGATTCGTCGCCGATGAGCGTCCGGATTGGTGAAGCCGGAAAAGAGGAGGCGGGAGACTTTTATTTTTGCGCTACGGGGGCGGGTCCGTTGAACGGGGACACGGATCAGTGGGCGCAGGCCCCGAACTCCGCGTGCCGGGCACGTGCGGCGTACGCGTCTTTCGCTGCCTCGCTCTGAGGAGGAGGCGGAGCGAAGTGCTGCCGACGGGCCTCCCTGCGGGCTTCGGCGATCAGTTCGACGAACTCTTCGTCTGTCATCTCCATCACCTGCTTGCTTCACAGGTAATTCGTAGGGCGCGGTACCGCCGGATTGGTCGGCCCGTTCCCCTTCCTGCGGTGATGCGGCGCGGCCGGCACCCAGGGAACCCGCGAGTCGCCCCGGTCCACGCGTAGCCGTCGCCCAAGCGGACGTCTACGCTGGAAAGTGCGCCCTGGCCCCCGGCGGTCCCTGACCGACGGTCGAGGCAGGTGAAGGCAATGGCGTACCGCAGTGCTCCCCAGACGCCTACGAGCGCCACTCAGGCGGACCCAGGCCCTGACAAGCCGCGGGACGCACAGGTGGGGGAGGGCAGACCATTCGATCTGTGCGACCGCCACAGTCAGGCCCTGTACTCCCTGGCGATGCTCCTTTGCCAGGATGCCGACAGTGCCGTCGATGCGGTGGCCACCACGATTGCCGAGGCATCCGCGACCGAGGCCGAAGGAGAAGCGACCGCGGACGACGAGCGCCGGCACCTCGCGGCAGACGTGTGGCGTCGATGCGCTCACGATCGGGTGGGGGCGGCACAGAAGGACGGTGTGTCGCGCCGCCGGGCTCATCCCTTCGCCTGCGACCAGGAACGAGCCTTGTTGGGGCTGGTGCTCTTCGGTTGCCACACCTACCGGCAGGCGGCGGACCTTGTCGGCGTGCAGCCCTCCACGGCAGCGCTGCAGCTCCGCACGATCCTGCGCCGCGAGAACCATCACCGGCTGTAGTGCCTGGAACTCCGCCGCCGCTGGAACTCCGTCGCCGCCCCTCGCTGGACATCCATGGGAGCGCCTTGCGGGACCGGAGCGAAGCGCGGCGCGCTCCGGTCGACGTCAAGCTGCCGCGCGTACTGGCGTACGCGCGGCAGCCCACCCACCGACCGAAGACGTGGACGGCGGGAGCCGGGCCGAGGAGCAGTGTCGCCTCGCGTTCGGCCGAGATCACCGACATCCGCCACGTCTTCGTCGCGAGGGCCCCTCACGAGCCTTCGCCCCGGTGATTCGTCGCCGGACGCTTTCCGGATTGGTCCACGGTCTGCTCCAATCCGTAACCCCTCCAGTGACGAATCCCTTGTGGAGGAGGTAAGCGTCCCTTGTGGAGGAGGCAAGCGCGCCACGACGAGAAGACGAGGGTGCCGTGCCGGAGGTGACGTCCGCGCCAACCGCCGACGCGCACGTCCGACTCTTCTGCCGAACCGGTGACCCCAGCGCCGCTTACGTCCAGACCTCTGCGTGGCAGCCGCCTGCCTGTCGCCCCGCGTACCCATCAGCCGCCCGCGCATCCATCAGCCCTCGGGGGGCAAGGAGGTCACTTCCATGGCCACCATCCACACCCGGCCGAACCTGCTGGGGCACGTGAAGCTCGACGAGCATCTGCCCGTCGACCACCGCCTCAGCCAGATCTACAGGTTCACCGCAGGACTCATGGGCCTCTTTCTGCCGGCCTTCGGAATCCTCGGGCTCATCCATCGCATCGGCTTCCTCGACACCGGCAGCCACACCACCTTCGGACTCAGCACCAACGGAGCCCTGAGCATCCTGTCCATCGCGGCGGGTGCGCTCCTGCTGGCAGCGGCTGTCCGTGGAGGCAACACCGCTTCCGCCCTGACCATGACGTTCGGCATCGCCTTCCTCCTCGCGGGCTTCGTCGGCCTCTTCACCCTGGACGGCCGATACAACATCCTCAACTTCCGCATGCAGAATGTGCTGTTCAGCTTCGCCGTGGGGCTGCTGCTGATGGTCGGGGGGATGTACGGCAGAGTCAGCGGAACCCTGCCCCACGACAACCCCTACTGGCGCTCCCGCCATGAATGACGCCGCATTCTCACGCGCTCATTCCTCCCGCCGGGCCGCCGGGCCGACGACGGGTGACGTGGCCGCCTCCTTCGACCTTCGACCTTCGAGTAGGAGACACTCATGGACAGTGTGGTGAAGGATCAAGTGGACAGTGTGGCGAGGGGGCAGGCGAGGGCCACCGGACATCAAGTCGCGTCGGCCACCGGACACCAAGTCGCGTCGGCCGTCGGCCGCCAAGGGCCGGAGCCCGGCCCGGCGGACACGTCGCCGACCTGGCGCGCGCTCGGCCTGGACACGATGGCGTCCCTGCTCGTCCTGTCCCTGCACCGCCTGGGCGTCCGCGGCTTCACCGCCCGGTGCCAGTGGCCCCGTCTCCATCCACTCAACGAGCGCGCGATCCCCGTAGCGCACCATCCGCTGATCATGGCGGAGTCCACCCGTCAGCTCGCCCTCGCACTGGAACGCTGCCACCTGTCCGCGGGCCGACCTGCCCCGCTCCAGCCCGTCTCGGTCAGCCTCGGCCTGCGTCCATGGGCGCAGCCGAGGGAACAGAACAGCGCCACTGACGTGGTAGCACGGGTGAGCGTCAGTGACCTCGCGACCCGGTCCGGTGCACTCTCCTCCTACCGCATCACCGCCGAGTTCGAGCACGAAGGAGTGCCCTTCGGATCGTGCACCATGCGGTTGGGCTGCCCGGCGGACCTGGGCGACGTCATCGCGCTGCCCCCACCCGCTCTCTTGCGCCCTCCACCTGCCGCGGTGGGCGCGGCCGCCGACACCGACGTCATGCTGGCGCGAGCGCCGCAGGGGCGCCTGGTCCTCGTCCCCCGCGACCCCGGCCACCCCGTCCTGCTCGCCGACCGCCCGGCCCAACTACCCGCCCTGGCGGCGCTGGAAGCCGTGCGACAGGCCACGATGCTGACCTCCGGCATGACCACCGCGGGGGTGGCAGGACTGGGTGTGGAACTGCGTGCCCCGGTGCCTGCGAGCGGAGCTCTGCTCGAAGTGGCGGCAGAGCCGGGAGGAGCCCGCGTGCTCATCATGGTCTCCGGCCGCGTGGCCGCCTTGGGGACGGTCGGGTTGCTGAGGCCGCGATCGGCTGCCTGAGCGACCTGCCCAGCCGGAAGAAGGGGGGGGCGGATGGGTTCTGTCATCGCCGGTCGACCAATCCGCCACAGCAGCAGCGACGAATAACGGGTAAAAGGGGCAAGTGCCCCGCAAGAGGCCGACCTCTGGCCGGTCGCTACCTCCCCGGAAGGGGACGCATTGCGATGACAGTCAAGCGCTCAGCCCGTATCGCCGCACTCATGGCGCTGCCGGCGGCCTTCACCTTTGCCCTGGCCGCCCCCGTACTGGCTCACGACGGGCACGACGGCAGTTCCCCGGCACGGCACGGCCAGGACTACAGGTTCGATCTGCGGCAGCTGAACAACTCCGGTGCCGGCGGCACCGCACTCCTCAGTCTCCACGGACAACGGCTCACGGTGACGATCAACGCCCAGGGCCTGGTCCCCGGCCAGCCGCACGCCCAGCACATCCACGGCTCGACCTCCGGGCACGACTTCCATTGTCCCGACGCCGGCGCGGACAAGAACGGCGACGGCATCGTCAGCACCACCGAGGGCCTGCCCGCCTACGGAGACATCAACATTTCCCTGACCACCAAGGGAGACACATCCAAGGCGAGCGGCCTCGTCGTGGACCGGATGCCGGTCGCGGACAGGAACGGCAACGTCTCCTACTCGCGCACGATCACCGTCTCCCCGGCCGTGGCCGCCCACATCACCAACCTGCACGTGGTGCAGCACGGCATCGACCCCAACGGCAACGGGATGTACGACTTCAGCAAGGGCAAGAGCGACCTCGACCCCAAGCTCCCCCAGGAAGCCACCGCCCCCGCGAGTTGCGGCATGCTCCACGACTCGACCGGCATGAACCACGGTTGACGCCGTCCGCGCACATGACCGACGTCCGACACCGCCCGGCCCCGCGAGGAACACGGGGCCGGGGTGTGCCGTAGACGGTGCCGCCCAAGGGCGGAGCGAGGAGGACGGCCGCCCCGGCGGAGATCCACCCCGGGGGAGTCTCCGGCCGATCCGTTCAACCGGCCACGTCATCGTGGTGACTTCGGCCTGCGGGTGCCTCCCTCGCAGAGGGCGATGCGCGAGTTCTTCGCGGCGTGGCGCGATGCGCTGCCGCTGGCCCGCAAGCCGGCGGTCGCGTGCCGGGACCACGAGATGGCCAAGCCGGACGTATGCGGCCGCAAGCCGGGCTGCACCTGCTGCTCGTGAACATCTCATTTCCTCCCCGCCCTCCCTCCGGGTGCTCCGTCGATACTGACCGGGCCATCACGGAGCGGCGGGGGCAACAGTGGAGTGGACGATCTGGGCCGGGTTTACGGCCGGCCTGCTGATCTCGACGGCGACCGCGCCGGTCGGCGTGTCCGGCGCGGTCTTCCTCCTGCCGGTCCAGCTCAGCCTTCTCGGCGTCCCCAGTCCCGCCGTCACGCCGACGAACCTGCTGTTCAACGTGGTGGCCGGCCCCGGCGCACTGTGGCGCTACCGCCGCGACGGGGCTCTGCGCGGCACACTGGCCCGGCGCCTGGTCGCCTGGACACTGCCCGGCGTCATCGGCGGCGCCACCATCCGCGTCTTCGCCTTCCCCGGCCCCGACGTCTTCCGCCTCCTGGTCGCCGCCTTCCTCCTCCCGCTCGGCGCGTGGCTGTGCCTGCTCACCCTGCGCCCCGCCCGTCGGCGGCCGGACGCGGCCGAACCGTCGGCGCGTGTACTCGCCGTGCTCGCCATGACGGTCGGGGTGGTCGGCGGAATCTACGGCATCGGCGGCGGTTCCCTCCTCGGCCCCGTCCTCGCCGCCCGCGGCATGCCCATGGCCCGCCTCGCACCGGCCACCCTCGCCGCCACCTTCACCACCTCCGTCGCCGGAGCCGCCACGTACGCCGCGCTGGCCCTGACGAGTCCCGGGACCGTCGCGCCCGACTGGTGGCTGGGTCTGGCCTGCGGCGCCGGAGGCCTGATGGGCGGCTACCTCGGCGCACAGCTCCAGCCTCACCTGCCCGAGACCGCGCTCCGGCTCCTGCTCGGAGTCCTCGCGGGTGCCCTCGGCGCGGTGTACGCCGTCCAGGCCGTGGCATGATCCCGGCCGGCTCAGTGGCCGCGCGGGGTGTCCATGGTGACCGCCATCCCGGCGAGGCAGACCAGCGCGCCCGATGACGTCGAAGCGCTCGGGCCGGTAGCCGTCGGCGACCACGCCCCACGCGATCGACCCGGCGACGAGGCCGGCAGCAGGGTGATGGGGCCTCGGATGCTGAGTCCCATCCAAGACGCCCTTCCCTTCGACTCCAAGACACCCTTCCCTTCGGCGACTTGACCGAGACGTCCACCACCTCGGAAGGGCGTCAGCCACGGTGCGGTCGACGAAGTGCCTCGCACCACACCACATGAGAATAGCGACGAGCGGCTGGAACGGCGGGGCGGTCAGGCGTGCTCGGTCAGGAGTTCGGAGAGCAGGCCGCGGACGCGCTGCTCGATCTCGTCGCGGATCGGGCGGACGGCTTCAAGTCCTTGTCCGGCCGGGTCGTCGAGTTTCCAGTCGAGGTACCGCTTGCCGGGGAATACGGGGCAGGTGTCGCCGCAGCCCATGGTGATCACGACGTCGGACGCCCGCACGGCCTCCGCAGTGAGGATCTTCGGGGTCTGGGCGGACAGGTCGATGCCCACTTCGGCCATCGCGGCGACGGCGGCAGGGTTCACCGTGTCCGCCGGGGTCGACCCGGCGGAGCGGACTTCAACGCGGCCTTGGGCGAGGTGGGTGAGGAAGGCGGCGGCCATCTGCGAGCGGCCGGCGTTGTGGACGCACACGAACAGCGCCGACGGCTTGGGCCGGAGGTCAGCCATGGGCAGAGCCTTCCGGGAAGACGGCCGGGGTGGCCGCCGGTTGGGGCGGGGGGAAGTAGCGGCGGGCAGCGAGGGCGACGTAGACGAGGCCGATGAGGACGGGGACCTCGATGAGGGGGCCGACGACTCCGGCGAGGGCCTGGCCGGAGGTGGCGCCGAAGGTGGCGATGGCGACCGCGATGGCCAGTTCGAAGTTGTTGCCCGCCGCGGTGAACGCCAGCGTGGTCGCGCGCGGGTGGTCGAGGCCGACCGCGCGGCCCGCGGCCATGGATCCGGCCCACATGATCGCGAAGTAGACGAGCAGGGGCAGCGCGACGCGGGCAACATCGAGGGGCTTGGAGGTGATGGCGTCGCCCTGGAGGGCGAAGAGCACCACGATGGTGAACAGCAGCCCGTACAGGGCGAACGGCCCGATCCGCGGGATCAGCGTGGTCTCGTACCAGGTGCGGTCCTTGGCCTTCTCGCCCAGGCGGCGGGTGAGGAACCCGGCCAGCAGCGGGATGCCGAGGAAGATGAGCACGCTGCGGGCGATCTCCCACACGGAGACGTCCAGCGCGGTCTGTTCCAGGCCGAGCCAGCCGGGCAGCACGCTCAGGTAGAACCAGCCGAGTCCGGCGAACGCGATCACCTGGAACACGGAATTGAGGGCGACCAGGACGGCGGCGGCTTCGCGGTCGCCGCGGGCGAGGTCGTTCCAGATGATGACCATCGCGATGCAGCGGGCCAGACCGACGATGATCAGGCCGGTGCGGTACTCGGGCAGGTCCGGCAGGAGGACCCAGGCGAGCGCGAACATCAGGGCCGGGCCGACGATCCAGTTCAGGACCAGGGACGGGATGAGCAGGCGCCGGTCGCGGGTGACGGTGCCGAGGCGGTCGTAGCGGACTTTGGCCAGGACCGGGTACATCATCACAAGCAGGCCGAGCGCGATCGGCAGCGAGACACCGGTGACGGTGACCTTCGCGAGCGCGTCGCCCAGGCCGGGCACGAGCCGTCCCAGACCGAGGCCGGCGGCCATCGCGGCCACGATCCACACGGCGAGGTAGCGGTCCAGGAAGGACAGGCGCGCCGCGACCGGCCCGGCACCCGGTGCGGGCGTCTCGTTCACGAGGCGGTCCCGACGGGCTCGGCCGGGGCGGCGGGGCGGGTCAGGACGGCCGCGAGACGGTCGGTCATCTCCGGGAGCAGCCGGTAGTACACCCACGTGCCCCGGCGTTCGGAGTCCGAGCACCAGGAACTGCCCGCCGAGGCCATCGCCGCCTCGCTGGGGTGCGGCAACCCGGCCACGCACGCCAACACCGCCGCGAGCACGACCGCTCCCGCGTCCACCTGCTGCGGCTGACCAGTCCCGCACCAGGAACCCGCACCCGGTCCGTCAAACAGTGGGACCGGTGTGCGGGTTCCAACCGTTCTGGCTTCAGGATTGTGCGAACCTGCGCGCTTCGGCCTTCGACATCCTGCAAGCCGACGGGAGCGAGCCGCTCAACCACCTCTACAGGGGACGCAGGAGACTGCTGGAGGTCCTGTTCGCGTTTCGGGGTCTGGCGGAGCCAGCGTCGAAGGCGTCCTGGTCGAGAGCCTGGGTCAGCGCTACTTGACCGGATCTGCGGTTGGACCAAGATCAGAACGCCCCGGGCCACCCCTGGACCGGCGTGCGCTTCGCCGCGGCCCGGGGTGGCCGCGACGTGCTGGACGCGGTCCGAGGGGACGCGCGGGGGCAACGTATGGCAGGGGAGGTGCTGCTCGCCGGACGGGGTGGGCGCCGAGATGCTCTCCGGTCTCGGGTCCATCCGGTCAGCCGGGCGCAACGTCATCGGCCAGGCCGGCACGAGCGGGTGTGCAGCCAGGCCCCGTGCGCGCGCATGGGCGGCTCCCGGCACGGTCAGGACGGCCCCGAAACGGTCAGGCTTTCAGAGACGGCGGAATGTCCGGACAGAGGTCACGCCCTTGGCCGAGTAGGTGACCTCCATGCTCGTGTCCGCGAAGGCCCGCACGATCGTGGCCTCGTCCTCGCCGTACTTCTGCACCTGGATGAACTTCGCCCCGTCCTGGGTCACCGTGCTGCGGGCCCTGCGGTTGTCGAACGTGTCCTCGTCGAACTCCTCCCCGAGGACAAAGTTGATCTCCGTGTTCTTCAGCGCGGTGAGGGTCTTCAACGTGTACCGGCCGCCCGACTCGGTCATCTCCTCGGTCGGCTTGGCCTTGGCCGCGAGGTTGCGCTGGATCATGCCCACGCCGATCGCCTTCAGGTAGGCGTCATAGTTGTCATCACTGCTGGTCATCTCGAACTTGCCCGTGACACTGCCCATGGTCGTGTCGCTCCCGTCCTGATGCGTGAAGTCGTCGCGCGGAAGGCGCGCGGCCGCCGCTGATCACGCTATAGGCGCAGGTCAACAGGGTGAGAGGTTTCCAGCCATCGGGCCCGGCGGGGGTAGAAGCACGCCGGCTGAATCCCGCTCAGCCCAGAGCGATCGGACCTTGCAACTTGTAGAGCTGGCCGCTGGTGGAGGATCCGTCGGTCGGCCTCTGGGGCGGCGGCGGAAACCCGGCACCCACCACGGGGGAGGCTCCGGTCATGAGGCCGCGCGGAGCGATGACCTCCTCCCCGTCGACCGCGACCTCCGCCACGAGGCCCTGCTCGGCCGCCGCCTGCGACAGCACCTCCGCGACTTCCTCCGCGCTCTGATCCTCACAGGGGACGATACGGTCCACGTGGTCAGTCACGATGCCCTCCGGCTCTCAGGGGCCCGGGACGCCTTCCCGGCCCAACTCCGCCAGCGCATCACGCCCGGCCGCACCCCGCAGCCCGGTAGACCCCGGATTCACCACAACGAGCGCCGGCACGACGCGCGGCCGAAGAAGGCGCGATAGAGCGGACCAATCCTGAACGCGCGGAGGCGGGCGCCCCGGTGCACGTTCAAGTTGTCCCGGACGAGGACGAGCGGGGCATCGAGTTGAAGGTGGGCGGCGTCATCGAGAATCCGGCCTCGTCCTCAAAGACGATGAAGACCCCGCGCGCCGCCGCGGTGCTTCCGGCTGCGGCGGAGGAGTAAGCATGATCTGGCACACGACGACCGCTCCTTCGGCCCGGCGGTCCGATCTGCGGGCAACGGTCAACGGAAAGGGAGTGGCCGTCGAGTCATCAAACCCCGGCCGCTTTATGGGCTTTTCTCAGCCGCTAAATGAGGTGGTGCTCGGGGTCGATACGCATCGCGATGTTCACGTTGCGGCTGTGCTGCGGTCTTGGTTACGGCCGATCCGGCCCGGCGGGAACAGCTGGCCGGCCTGACTCGGCATGCGCTCATCCACGCCTGCCTCCAGCTGAGCGACAGTGATGCGACGACGGATCCAGTCCACCATCTGTACGACGGGTGGTGTCCGGCCCGTCCTCTGCGTGGTGGACTTCAACTCGATCTGGATCAGGGCCCCCTCCCGACACCGTTGGGAAGTCGACTGCGCCCGCCTCCCCGACCGCGCGCAAGAGGAGAGCCTTCGCCGCCCTCACGTGGCATTTCGCCGGCGTGGGGTAGCCGGTCGTGGTGAGGTTCGGCCAGTCGAGGAGAGGAACGTCTTTCATGCGTGCTCGGAACATAGGCGCGTCAGCCGCCACAGCATTGGCGCTGGTGGCAGCCCGCGACCTCGTGCAGAAGAAGCACGCACTGCTGAGGACCTTCCCCGTGCTGGGGCACGCCAGGTACTTGCTGGAGAAGATCGGCCCCGAGCTGCGGCAGTACGTCGTGACGTCCAACGACGAGGAACGGCCCTTCAGCCGTGACCAGCGCAGCTGGATCTACGCGTCGGCGAAGGAGGAGAACAACTACTTCGGGTTCGGCACCGACAACGACGTCGAGCATGAGCAGGGTCACGCGTACGTGAAGCAGCGCACGTTCGCCGGTCGGCTGCCCGATCTGCGCGACGCGCAGGCGCCGTTGCCCTCGGCGAAGGTGCTCGGCGGACCACGAGGCCGCGCGAAGGCGTTCCGTCCGGCGAGTGTCGTCAACATCTCGGCGATGAGCTTCGGCTCGCTGTCCGGCGCGGCCGTCACAGCACTCAACAAGGGCGCGGCGCTGGCCGGGACGATGCACAACACCGGCGAGGGCGGCCTGTCGTCCTACCACCTCAACGGCGGGGACCTCGTCCTCCAGATCGGTACGTCGTACTTCGGGTGCCGCAACGAGGACGGGACGTTCAACCTGGACAAGCTCAAGTCCGTGGTCGCGAGCGGGCCCGTGAAGGCGATCGAGATCAAACTCTCGCAGGGCGCGAAGCCGGGGCTCGGCGGCATGCTGCCGGGTGCGAAGGTGACCGACGAGATCGCCGGGATCCGCGACATCCCCGCGGGCAAGGACTGCGCGTCGCCGTCGCGGCACACCGCGTTCCACGACGTGGACTCGATGCTCGACTTCGTGGAACTGCTCGCCACGGAGACCGGATTGCCCGTCGGGATCAAGAGCGCCATCGGGGAAATGGGTTTCTGGGAGGAACTCGCCACCCTGATGGAGCGAGGTGATCGAGGGGTCGACTTCGTGACCGTCGACGGAGGCGAGGGCGGCACCGGGGCTGCTCCCCTGATCTTCGCCGACTCGGTGTCCCTGCCGTTCCGCATGGGCTTCTCCCGCGTCTACAGCGTGTTCGCCGAGCGCGGGCTGACCGACGACATCACCTTCATCGGCTCCGGCAAGCTCGGCCTGCCCGAGAACGCCGTCGTCGCGTTCGCCCTCGGCGTCGACATGGTCAACGTGGGCCGTGAGGCGATGTTGTCCATCGGCTGCATCCAGGCGCAGAAGTGCCACACCGACGCATGCCCCACCGGCATCGCCACCCAGAACCCGTGGCTGACGCGCGGCATCGACGCACCCTCGAAGGCCATCCGGGCCGCGGGCTACCTGCGCACCCTGCGCAGGGAGTTGCTGAGGGTCTCGGGCGCCGTCGGCGTCGCCCATCCCTCGCTCATCACCCCCACCGACATCGACATCCTCAACGGCGACTACGACGCCCGCACCCTGGCGAGCGTCTACGGCTACAAGGACGGCTGGGGCTCGCTCGGCACCGAGCTCGCCGATGAGATCACCGAGCTGCTCACTGCCTGAGCACGTCCTTGCCCCCTCGTCGGGTATGCGGAGGGACGACTGCCGCCTAATCAGCACGCGACGTCACGAGTTTGCGCAGTCCTGTCCGGGGCGTCCTCGGGGCGGGACGCTGCGCGCGAGGCGTGACAGCGGTCCGAGCGTGACAGCGGCCCGGACGGCGCGGCCCGTACGGGAGTCGGGCCGCGCCGTCCGGGCGGGTCAGAGCGCCGAGTCGAGGTGCCCGAGGTGCTCGATGAGGTTCATGTTCTCGGCGTAGTCCACCGGGCAGTTGATGATCGACACGCCCGGGTCCGCCAGTGCCTCACGGAGCGTCGGCAGCAGGTCCCCGGCGGACTCGATGTGGTAGCCCTTCGCGCCGAAGCTGCGGGCGTACTGGACGATGTCCGGGTTGCCGAAGTCGGTGTTGGAGTTCTCCCCGACCTCCAGGTCCATCTTCCACTTGATGAGCCCGTAGCCGTTGTCCTGCCAGATCAGCACGGTCAGCGGGATGTTCTCGCGGACCGCCGTCTCGATCTCCTGGGAGTGCATGAGGAACGAACCGTCGCCGACCGCCGCCAGCACCTTCGTCTGCGGCCTGGCGAGCTGGACCGCGAGCGCGCCGGGCAGCGAGAAGCCCATGGTGGACAAGCCGTTGGAGATGAGGCAGGTGTTCGGCGCGTACGTCGGGTAGAGCCGGGCCATCCACATCTTCAGCGCGCCGGTGTCGACCAGCACGATGTCGTCGCGACCGAGCGCGGCGCGGGTGTCGGCGATGACGCGCTGCGGGGCGAGCGGGTAGCGCTCGTCCGCGGCGCCCTGCTCGAGTTCCTTGGCCAGCAGCGCGCGGGTGGCCGTGGTGTCCTCGTCGTCGATGCTCCAGCGCAGGCCGTCGAGTGCGGTGGCGAGGGCGTCGAGGGAGGCGGAGATGTCGCCGATGATGCCGACATCGACCGAGTAGCTGTCGTCCACCTCCGCCGGGAAGCGGTGGATGTGGATGATCTTCTTGTCGCCGTCCGGGTTGATCCGGGACGGGTCGAACTCCTGCAACTCGTAGCCGACGGCGATGATGACGTCGGCCTCCTCGAACCCGAAATTGGTGTAGTCGCGCCGCATGAAGCCGAACGTGCCGGTCGCGCACGGGTGGTCGTCGGGCAGGACGCCCTTGCCGTGGAAGGTGGTCGCCGTCGACACGTCGAGTGCGGTGGCGAACGCCGCCAGCGACTCCCCGGCGCCGCCGCGCGCCGCGCCGTGCCCGGCGAGGATCACCGGCCGGCGGGCCTCCCGCAGCAGCTCCGCCGCCCGCTTGATCTGCCCCGGGGACGGCGCCTCGGGCTGCACGACGTTCCTGCGCAGCGGGCGCAGATCCGAGCCGTCCGTCGCCTCGTCGACGTCCTCGGGCACGGCGAGGTAGACGGCGCCGGGCCGCTCGGACTCCGCGGTCTTGAACGCGCGCCGCACCATCTCCGGGATGGCCCGGGTGGCCGGGACGTCCGCCGACCACTTCGTGACCGGGGCGAACATGCTCACCAGGTCCACGAACTGGTGGGACTCCTTGTAGTTGCGCTCCTTGCCGACCTGCGCGCTGATCGCGACGACGGGCGTGCTGTTCGTCATGGCGTCGGCCACGCCCAGCATCAGGTTGATCGCGCCGGGCCCCAGCGTCGCGGACATCACACCCGCCGAGCCGGTGAGCCGGCCGTGCATCTCCGCCATGAAGGACGCGGCCTGCTCGTGCCGGGTGAGGACGTAGCGGATCTTCTCCGAGCGGGCGAGGGCGTTGGTGAAACGGATGTTCTCCTCGCCGGGCACGCCGAACACCACCTCGACGCCCTCGTTCTCCAGACAGCGCACCAGGAGTTCGGCCGCTCCGTCGGGGGTCTGCTTCCGGTGCTCGGCGTCGCTCACGCTGATCGTGTCCTCTCCCGGGTTTCGGCCGCGCCGGTGGGCGGACCGGTCAGTCGTCTACCCCGGCCCACCGCTCGGACGCCTGCGGACCGGGTCTTACGGGTCAGACCCTCGGATTCTTGATCGCCGCCCAGCGTTCCTCGTCGTCAGAGACCGCAGCCAGGGTCTGGTGGGTGCTGGACGCCATTCCAGAGCATCGGTGCTGATCAGGCCACCGGCCGGCCACCCACCGATACGACTTCAGGGTGTTGTAGGGACGTCAATTCGACGGGCCTGTGCAGGGCACCACGCGCATCGCCGTGCGGGCCTGCCGGATCGGCGGCATCGACATCGAGGCGGTGCAGAGGGTCGTCGCCTTGTTCGCGGCGGCCAACCGCGACGCGGCCGCCTCCGAGTGGCCGGCTCAGTAACCCTGGCTTCGAACACTGCACCACCACCAGCACTGCACCACCACCAGCACTGCACCACCACCAGCACCTGCGCGTGGCGCACGCTCACCGCACACCGTCAACCGCCCAACGGCTCCCACGCCGCTCGCTCGGCCGCATCCTGCGGCACACCCCACACCAAGAAGCCGTTCATCAGGCCGACCCGCGCCTCTTCTGCGAGCGACGGGATTTCGAGGACGTCAGCCATCTCCTCCATGTAGTCCGTCAGTGACTCGAACTGGATGCTGCGCTCCGCATATCTACACCAGTACCAGATCCTGCCGGTCTCAGCGTCCACGCACAGGCCGGACAGAGCATCTGCACCCATCGCGGCAAAGGGGACCCAGGAGGGCCGCCACACCGTGATCTCTTCTGTGCTACCCGTCCTACGCTGGTCCTCTAGATCTTGCTGACGCAGAAACATCTTTCGCTGGTAGACGCGGCGGACGACGGAAAACGACATCAGCACACAGTCCAGCGGCATGAACCCGGGTATCGAATCCGGTCCCACACCTGCCCGCCGGCTCCACAACGCCCTCAGCCCCATGGGCAGACGCACACCCAAAGACGCCTGCAGTTCGTCGAGCTCCGCGTCGGAAGCGCCGGGCAGCAGGCTCGCGAATGTCGCCGGAGCGTTCCGCTCAAGCCAGGACTCAATACGCTGCCAGGCGTCCTCAATCTGCCGCCACTCAATGCTCTGCTCGCGTGCCGTATGACCATCCACACCCGGCACGCTAACCGTCAGCTGCTCACGAGCTCAGTGCGGGACGCACGGTCCGAGTGTGCTCAACTGCCCCCCCGCTGTAACCAGATGCGGGTTGGCCATCAAGGACCCCCCCCAAGGAAGCCAAGTTGATTAGGAACGAAGAAGAGCAGGACCAGGGCGTCCCCGATGCTGAGACCACCAAAGCAGACGCGCCACAAGACGCAACAGACCCGAGCGCGACGGTGAGACCGCCAAGTCCAGGCCGATCGAGCGCGGCTGCCGTTCTCGACCTGGACTGGTCAAGCCGGCCGACTTCCCGGTCGTCGAGGGATGGTCGACGACATCAGCCACGAGGGCCTGCGCATCCTGCTCCGCGAGGAAGGCGTCACCCTTCAACGCCTGAAGACCTGGCAGACCTCCCGCGACCCTGACCACGCGGTTAAAGACTCCGGCCTGCAGAAGGTGCGGCTGCGCCTGGCTAAGCTCTCGATCATGTGGAGACAAGTCGTCCAGGAGGTCTTTCCCGAGGCAGGCTTCGGGGAGCCTGCTCAGGCGCCCGGGATCGTCGAAGCCGAGAAGCGGCTGGGGCGGGCGTTGCCAGCGGAACTCCAGCAGTTGCTTCTCGAAAGCAACGGGGTGATCGGGCGCACCCACGTGGACACCGTCTGGACCTTGGACCAGATCGTCGAGCAGAACCTGCTCTTCTGGTCTGACGAGTCCTTCGCCCAGCTGTATATGCCTTTCGACGCCCTCCTGTTCTTCGGGGACAACGGAGGTGGTGACCAGTTCGCCTTCGTGCAGAAGCCCGAACGGCCAGATGTGTTCGTCTGGGAACACGAGAGCGACAGCCGTAGATGGGTAGCCAACAACCTGCGGGACTACCTCGGTCGTTCGCTGCGCGACAGCGGAGACGACTGGTATCGGCTGTAAGCCGTCCTGGAGTAACTCTGGTGGCGTTGGAGACACCATGATGGTGACCTCCATGCGAGGGGAGGCGGGGCGCGACGTGCTTGGTAGGTGGGCTGCGCATCTCCCCGGCGAACCCCTTCCATGACATCGTCGAGGACGACTACACCCAGACCTACCCGCTGCTCCTCGAAGCCATCAAGCCCCTGGGACTGGCCTACCTCCACGTCATGGAGACCATGGCCCACGACCTCACCCCGGTCCTGCGAGAGCAGTGGAACGGCGCCTTTATGCTCAACCCCGTCACCCCCGGTTCACGCACCAGCGCTGAGCAACTGCCGCTCGTCCAGGACGGAGCGGCCGACATCCTCTCCTTCGGCCAGCTCTTCATGGCCAACCCCGACCTCCCCCACCGCCTGGCCACCGGAGCACCCCTCAACGAAGCCGACATGAGCAAGGCATACGGCGGCGACGCAGTTGGCTACACCGACTACCCCGCCCTCCAGAACAGTTGAGGCCACCCGGCGGAAGCGCACCTGGACTCCTAGCACAACCCGCGCAGCAGGCCGCCCGAATTCCGTTGCCCGAAAGGTGAGCGGCCACCCCGGGCCCGGATATCGCAGTCAGCGGCGGGAAGCCGCCTGTCGTTTGACGGCAGGCGGCTTACGCGTCCAATCCGTCCAATGCACCCGCGCAATCCGGGGATTTGCGGCGGCGCGGCCCCCATAAGATCCAGGGTGACGGGGGCGGTCGCATGCCGCATCGCGTTCGCGTCGAAACGGCCGAGCACCTCACCTCAGGCGGTCGGCAGCGTGTGGAAGGTGTAACCGGATCGGATGGTCGCCGCCACCACCTCAGTAGGTGTCTCTCTTCCTCAACGCCGCATTTCAGAGCTCTGTGTGCCCGTGTGGCAGAGGTAGCCGTTCCTCGACCGCATTCTGCAACGGCTCCAACGCTCGGTCAGGCCCGGCCCCGCCAAGGAGAGCGGAACCTGTGGCCGTCATTCGCCAGCTCCGCCGTCCGCTCCTTCTACCGCTGGGCCGAAGAGCATCATCTCGTCGCCGAGGGCACCCACCACGCCCTGCGTGACAACGGCCGCTTCGCCGCCGGCGCCCCCGGCCGCCGACTCTGGACCACCGACCAGTGCCGCTGGCTCGCCCAGGCGGCCGACCGCTACCGCTGCCCCGACGCCGAACGCGCCCGCGCCGTCACCTACCTCACCCTCAACCACTCCGCCTGCCGCCGCCAGTACGGCCACTGAGTGCCTTCTTCTCTCACTCCATGGTGGGGTTTAGCCCGCCTTGGCCATGTCTGCCGGGTGTGTGTCAGGCAGCGTGGAGGTCGGGGGAAGTCCTGCATCTCGGCAGGACGATGAGAGGAGCTGCTTTGCTCAAATCTCCGATGAACGCGAAGAAGAAGTCCCTGACTGCTGCTGGTATGGCGCTGGCGGCCCTGACGGGGGCCCTGGTCACACTGTCCACCTCCGCCCAGGCAGACGGACCGCTGTGCGGCATCGGCAAGCCCAACGTCATCGGCACCTACCTCGGCCAGGCCGGCGGGGAAACGGAGCTGACACTCCGTGATGACAACACCGCAACCGTCGAAACCAACCTTGGAACCTTCAATGGCACCTGGGCATTCGGAGACAGCGCTATCTTGCTGTCGTACGGTGGCGATCCAGTTCAGCTTCTCTCGAATTGTGCGGGATCGAAGGCGAAGCCGGAGGTGCTGATCGGCGCGGCAGCCGACGACGCCGTCATTTGGACGCTTCACCGGCAGGTCTGACGCTTGGACCTGTTTGCATCAATCTGGAGATGTCGCTCGGCACCTCCAGATTGACCAGGCGGAAGGGGCGCTTGGTCAGCCTCCGGCCGTGACGCTGAACAGCGTCACGGTCTTTCCCTCTTGCTTGCGCCCTGATCAACAAGGGTTCGACGGCGGCGGGAGCACAGCATCCCGACGGACGACGAGAAATATTGTGACGAGGACGAAGACGCGCAGACGTACACGCGGAGTGTCTCCGATACGAAGGCGTGACCCTCACCCTTGACCAGCAGCGCGGCCTCTTCCGGTGCTGGACCACGGACGAGACCGTGCATCCTCACGAGGCCCTGGTCGGCATGCTCGCTCTGCTGCATGGCGCCTCCAGCACTGAGACCCGCCTGCTGCAGATCGACGGCGTCGATGAGACCGCCCAGAGCCTCCGCCTAAGGGCTGTCCCGTAAATGATCTGCAAACCGTGTCGAGCGCCTGGTCGCCCGCGCGACCGGCTCGCCGATCCCGCGCTTGTGTCGGCAGCTGTCAGGTGGCAGCACGACGATCCGATTACTTAGCTCGATCGAGTCCGATGGATCCAATTCGGTCGAGCGGTGGGCCGCCGGCCTGGATGATCTTGCGCAAGGCGCCTGCCAATTTGGGGCAAACTGCGGCTCCGGGGCGTCTTTTGCCGATTCTGGAGGATCGATGCGACACCCTGTCTCCCGTCTGCGCACGCACGCGCTGGCGGTCGGGCTCGCCCTGACTGTGGCCGCCCTCGTACCCGCGGGCTCCGCTGGTGCGGCTGATCAGTACCAGTGGGCCGCGTTAGGCGACTCGTACACCGCCGGCGGTTTCGTCGGGGACCCACAGCCCGCGCTCGGTAGTGCCTCGCGGGACGGCTGCGACCGCACCACCGGCGCCTACCCCGGTCTTGTCGAGCGGGAACTCGACGAGTTCCCGCCGGGAAAGCCCGTCCACCTGACCAACGTCAGCTGCGGCAACGCCACCATCGACAACATCGCCAACACCAAGCAGACGCCGATCAGTCCGGTCCAGCCCCCCGCCGGCGGCTGGAAAGCGGTCGACCCGCAGATCCAGCGGGCCCACCTGAACGACGGAACCGACGTCGTCACTATCGGCGTCGGCGGCAACAGCCTGCCCTTCGGCGGCATGCTCCTCAAGTGCCTCGAACTGGGCCCGAAGGTCGGCAAGTCCTGCCGCGAGCACTACACCAACCCGCCCGCGGGCGAGGAGAGCATCCAGGACAAGCTCGCCCGCGTCCAGGACGAGTACATCGACATGCTGGCCAAGGTGCACGAGGCCGCACCCAACGCCAAGGTGATCACCGTCGGCTACCCGGCCGTCCTGCCGGAGGAGGGCGGTTCCTGTAACCGCCTCTCCCTCACTGAGCTGAGCTCGACCAAGCACGCCGACATCGACTGGCTCCGTGACGACGTCCTCAAGCCGCTGAACGCCACGATCCAGCGGACCACGTCGTTCTTCGGTGACCGCTACGTCGACGTCTACTCCTCCAGCGTGGGCCACGACGCCTGCCAGTCCGCAGGCACCAAGTGGGTCGAGGGAATCTGCGGCGACGCCGAGGACTACTGGCCCACCAAGCTCGCCGGCACCGCGCTGAACTGCGGTCTCATCAACAAGCGCGTCACCCTGGTCCACCCCAACGGCATGGGATACGCCAACACCGCCGCACACGTCGAACGAGCCATCCGTATCGCTCTCCTCGACAGCTGACCGACCGCCCACCGGCGCCGGTGCCCTGGCCCGCGCGGAACCGCGGGCCAGGGCACTATGGCCAACCGGCGCGACGGGGATCCTCCGGCGGGTGCGTTGGGCGGCGTAGGCGACCAGGGGTCGTGTCCGCTCCGAGAATTGGGCTGGGCCCTCCGCCCGACCCTGATGTGATGATCTTGACGTGGCTAGCGTGATCACGGCGGCGGAGCCGTCCTGGATAACTCCTTTCTCCGGGCTGAGCCCTCGCGCCTTCGGAAAGCTGGTGACGGTTCTGCGGCGCGCGGGAGCGGACATGGCCCGCAAAGGCCGGCTGTGGAGCCTTCCGCTGGAGGACGCAAGTTGGTGCGCCAGTACGCCGCGACCAGCAGCACCCGGTCCTCCAACGGCAAACCCCATGGCCGGCCCCGCCGGGCCGAGTCCGCCCCTTCACGGCGCAGTGTGCTCACCAACTTGCCAAAGCAGCGCGGGTTCAGCCCGGTGAACGGGGCTATCCAGGACGGCTGCGACGCCGTGATGACACCAGCCACGCTGTGATCATTTCACTGTGGCGGGGTGGGCAGAAGGCCGTCATCCGCCCTCCTCGCCGTCGGCGAGACAGCGACGCCACCACAGATCAGAGCGCCACTGTCGATGATGGGCGAATGGATCGGGCAACGTGCGCCCGAGGTATGCGGCGTCCAGGAAGACCACTTGGCGTTTCAGCTCCAGGCGAGGTCGGGGTGGCAGCTCCTGAAGGACCTGTTCCAGCACGTCGCGTGCATGCCGCACGTCGTCGAAGGAACAACCGCGGCACGAGCACCGCGCGTACTGCGGATAGAGAGGGCCGCGTCGCTGCGGTGCCAGGAACTCTTGATACCGCCGCAATGCGCGTTCAGTGGCGCCGGGGTAGACGTAGTAGTCGCCGGAACGCCACTCCACCCGATGTATCGCAAGGCTGGTGGGGGCAGAAAGCCCGTGGATCCGGTTGGAGGACAGGGCCTCCCAGGTACGTGGGCCACATCGTTCGGCGCGCAGGGCGCCCGGCCGTCTACGCGGCATCGGCCTTTCGTTGTGCAGTCATGGAGGTCATCATGCCAGCCCCCACGCCCCTGCCACCGCTGGGCCGGAATAGCGGGACAGCCCTTAGGAGGACGGTTACCCGGCGACTGGTGTACGTCAATGTCGCTGAAAACGTGACCATTCCCCGCAGGGCGTGAGATGGGAAACCGTGACGTGGTGGAGAAGGACACCAAGTCTCTCGGGGGTGAACGGGTGCTGCCGCTGCCGGATCCGGTGCTCGATGCCCTGAAGGCGTTCCGGGCCCTCCAGACCGAAGAGAGGCTCGCTCCGGGGGAGGCGTACGCGGCGTCCGGCTACGTGCTGGTGCACGAGACGGGTGTCGCCTTCACGATCAAGCAGCTTCGCCGACGCGCGTATCGGCTGATGCAGCTTCTTGGGCTCCGTCGCGTCAGGCTCTACCTCGCGCGCTCAGCGTGCTTCACCTACCTGGCCGTCAAGACGACCAAGCGGTGGTACGTCAAGCCGGACGTAGAGGATCTTCGTGGAGCCGCCACGACCTGGGAGGGCTTGCACGGGGTTGCGGCGGAGGAGCAACCGTGATCCTCGGGGGATCCAACCAACTGTGGCCAAGTCTTCCGATCGGGCCAGGGCGGGCTTGGGAAGGTCTCCAGATGATCCCGGTGAGCCTCGTCCGTGCCACTACACTCTCGTTCCGGCAGCGACTGGCCTGCCGTCGCGAGGAGCCCAGTCCCGATAGGTTCACCCCGACGAAGTGACTTCTCGTGACAGATGAGAGGGTCGGGCGGGTGAGTGAGCCACCGAAGAACACCCTGCAATACCGCTTTGACGGGCCCGAAGAGGCCCCGGTCCTCATCCTGGGTTCCTCCCTCGGCACCACATGGCACATGTGGGACCGCCAGATTCCCGAGCTGATCAAGCAGTGGCGGGTCTTCCGGTTCGACATGCCCGGCCACGGGGGCGCGCCCGCGCACCCCTGCGGGTCCGTCGGGGAACTCGCCGACCGGCTGCTCGCCACGCTCGACGAGCTCGGCGTGCACCGCTTCGGATACGCGGGCTGCGCCTTCGGCGGCGCCATCGGGGCCGAGCTGGCCCTCCGGCACCCGCAGCGCGTCGCCTCGCTCGGGCTGATCGCCGCCTCGCCGCGGTTCGGCACCGCCGACGAGTTCCGCCAGCGCGGCGTGATCGTGCGCAGCAACGGCCTCGACCCCATCGCGCGCTCCGCCCCCGAGCGCTGGTTCACCCCCGGCTTCGCCGCCGCCCAGCCCGCCATCACCGAATGGGCCGTGCAGATGGTCCGCACCACCGACCCGGGGTGCTACATCGCCGCCTGCGAGGCGCTCGCCGCCTTCGACATCCGCGCCGAGCTGGGCCGGATCGGTGTGCCCACCCTGGTGCTCGTGGGCTCGGAGGACCAGGTCACCGGGCAGGGCGAGGCCCGCACGCTCGTCGCGGGGATCCCCGACGCGCGGCTCGCCGTCGTGCCGGGCGCCTCGCACCTCGCCCCCGTGGAGCAGCCGGCCGCCGTTACCGACCTGCTCGTACGGCACTTCTCCTCGGCCTGGCAGGCCGCGCCCGACGCGACCCTCGGCCAGTCGGCCATCAGCGCGCCGCCCGTCAAGCCCGTCCTCGCCCCGCCGCCCGCCGGGCCCGTCTCGCCGGTCGGCGAGATCGCCCCCATGGAGCAGCCCGAGGCCGTCCCGGACGCCGCGCCGCCCGCCCTGTACGAAACCGGGATGAAGGTCCGCCGCGAGGTCCTCGGCGACGCGCACGTCGACCGGGTGCTCGCCGCCGCCGACGACTTCTCCGGGGACTTCCAGGACCTCATCACGCGCTACGCCTGGGGCGAGGTGTGGAACCGGCCCGGCCTGGACCGCCGCTCCCGCAGCTGCGTCACGCTCACCGCGCTCGTCGCGGGCGGCCACCTCGACGAGCTGGCCTTCCACACCCGCGCCGCGCTGCGCAACGGCCTCACCCCCGCGGAGATCAAGGAGGTCCTGCTGCAGGCCGCCGTCTACTGCGGGGTCCCCGCGGCGAACTCGGCCTTCAAGGTCGCCCAGGCCGTGATCCGCGAGGAAACCACGCCCCAGGAGTAGCAGGATGGGGGGATGACGCCTTCTGCGGAAAACCTCTCCCCGCGCGCGCAGCGCATGACGTTCACGAAGAAGTCCCACGCGTGCGTGCGGCTCGAAAAGGACGGGCGCGTGCTCGTCGTCGACCCCGGCGGCTTCAGCGAGGAGGACGCCGCGCTCGGCGCCGACGCGATCCTCGTGACGCACGAGCACCCCGACCACTTCCATGAGGACCGGCTGCGGGCCGCCATGGAGGCGCGCCCCGGCGCCGAGATCTGGACGCTCAAGTCCGTCGCCGACCAGATCTCGGCGGCCTTCCCCGGGCGCGTGCACACCGTCGGGCACGGCGACACCTTCACGGCCGCCGGCTTCGACGTCCAGGTCCACGGCGAACTGCACGCGGTCATCCACCCGGACATCCCGCGGATCACCAACGTCGGCTACCTGGTGGACGGCGCGGTCTTCCACCCGGGCGACGCGCTGACCGTCCCCGACCAGCCGGTCGAGACGCTGATGCTGCCGGTCATGGCCCCGTGGAACAAGATCTCCGAGGTGATCGAGTACGTACGGGAGGTCAAGCCGCAGCGCGCCTACGACATCCACGACGCGCTCCTCACCGACCTCGCGCGGCCCATCTACGACCACCAGATCGGCGCGCTGGGCGGCGCCGAGCACGTCAGGCTGACACCGGGGGAGTCGGCCGAACTCTGACTGTCGGTGGCGCCCGGTAGGTTTGAGGACATGCGCATTGCGACCTGGAACGTGAACTCGATCACCGCCCGTCTGCCGAGGCTTCTGGCCTGGCTGGAGAGCACCGGCACGGACGTGCTGTGCATACAGGAGACCAAGACGACGGCCGAGCAGTTCCCGGCGGCCGAGCTCCGCGAGCTGGGCTACGAGTCGGTGGTCAACGCGACGGGCAGGTGGAACGGCGTCGCGGTGGTCTCCAAGGTCGGCCTGGACGACGTGGTCAAGGGCCTGCCGGGCGGCCCGGGGTACGAGGGTGCCGACGAGCCGCGCGCGATCTCCGCGACCTGCGGCCCGGTCCGCGTCTGGTCGGTGTACGTGCCGAACGGCCGCGAGGTCGACCACGCCCACTACGCGTACAAGCTGCAGTGGTTCGAGGCCCTGAAGGCGGCGGTGGCCGAGGACGCGGCGGGCCCGCGCCCCTTCGCCGTCCTCGGCGACTTCAACGTCGCGCCGACCGACGAGGACGTCTGGGACCCCTCGCTCTTCGTGGGCGCCACCCACGTCACCCCGGCCGAGCGCGCCGCCCTCGCGGCGCTGCGGGAGACGGGCCTCACGGACATCGTCCCCCGCCCCCTGAAGTACGCCCACCCGTTCACGTACTGGGACTACCGCCAGCTGGGCTTCCCCAAGAACCGCGGCATGCGCATCGACCTGGTGTACGGGAACGAGAGCTTCGGGAAGGCCGTCTCGGACGCCTACGTGGACCGCGAGGAGCGCAAGGGCAAGGGTGCCTCCGACCACGCCCCGGTCGTCGTCGACCTGGACGTGTAGGGCACCGGACAGGCCCTAGGGGACCAGCTTCCGCAGGTCCACCGAGTCCGCGAGCGCCGCGAGCCCCGCGTCGCCCGGGTGCAGATGGTCCCCGCTGTCGTAGGCGGGCGCCAGCCGCGCCGGGTGCGCGGGGTCCCGCAGGACCGCGTCGAAGTCGAGCACGGCGTCGAACGCGCCGCCCGCGCGCAGAGAGGCGTTCACGGCCTCCCGCTGTCCGTTCGCGGCCGCCGTGCAGAGCGACTCGCCCTCGCACGGCGTGATCGTCGCGGCCACCGCGCGCAGCCCGCGTGCGTGGGCCAGGTCGGCGATCTCCCGCAGCCCGGCGATCACCTGCTCCGCCGAGGCGCCCCACCGCACGTCGTTGACCCCCTGGAAGACGACGACGGTGCGCGCCGACGTCTGGGCGAGGACGTCGCGGTCCAGGCGGTGCAGGGCGCTCACGCCGCCCGTGTCGGTGGAGACGCCGTCGCCCGGGTAGCGGTCGGCGATCACGCGGTTCGCGGAGATGCCCTGGTTGAGCACGCCGTAGCGCGGCACGTCGGTCTGGTCCCGCAGCCGGTCCGCCAGCACGTCCGGCCAGCGCCGGTTGGCGTCCGGCGTCGACTTCACGCCGTCCGTGATCGAGTCGCCGAGCAGCACCACGGAGCCGGGCCCGCCGCTCACGTCGACGCCGCTGAGCAGCGGCCATGTCGTCAGGGTCGAGGTGTACGCGGCGGGGGAGCCGTCCGTCGCGTGGTCGCCGGGCGTGCTGACGTAGCTGCGCTGGAGGGCCTGGCTGTGCACGGGCGCCGTCGTCACCGGCCCGGGCAGGTGGAAGCTCACCAGGAGGTTGGCGTCGGCCGGCACGGCGAAGCCGAGCGGATCGCTGAAGGCCTGGGTGCCCGCCGGGATCTCCGTACCGGCGCGCCCCTGGAACGACAGCCGGCGCGGAGTGCCGCGCGCCCCCGCGCCGGACTCCTGCACCGCCACCGTCGCCGCGCCGATCCGTACCGGTACGGCGGCGAAGGTGTTGTCGAGCCGGACCCGGACCCGCGGCCCCCCGGTGCTGGTGTGGACGACGAGCCGCACGGTGCGGTCGGCCCAGGGGCCCACCGCCGTGTAGCCGGCGGTCGACGCCGACCAGGTGCCCGTCCAGCCCCGCTGCTCGGCCCGCACCGACAGGGCGAACACATGCAGGTCGGCCCCGCCGGGGTCGCGCGGCAGCCGCACCGAGTCGACCGCGCGGCCCGGGGCCAGCGGCACCGTCACCACGTACAGCCGTGCCTGCTCGGCGAGTTGGCCGCCGGGTGTGTTGAGGTGCGGCAGGGCCACGGCCTTGGTGGCGAGCGGACCCGAGCGCCAGTCGGGGGCGGTGAGCCGGTAGCCGCCGTGCGAGCCGTCCCGGTAGCGGACCGTGCCCGTGCCGCCGGCGTCGCCGCCGGTGCCGGCGACCAGGAAAGCGAGGGCGTTGCCGCGGCCGCGCACCCGTACCGTCTGCCCGTCGGAGCGCACGTTGTCCGGCGCGCCCGGCGCCGTGCGCGGCCAGGTGAGACGGGCGCCGTCGACGCCCAGCGTCCGCCCGGGAGTCCAGCCAGCGGCGCCCAGGTCCCGCGCCGAGAGCGAGCGGCCCGAACCGTCGAAGTCCGCGTCCGCCGGACGGTCGTCGTCGCTGACCGCCCGGCTGTCGAAGAGCCGCTCCAGCGGCAGCGGTCCGGGTCTGTGCGGGGCCGCGGCCTGCGCCGACGCCACCGGTACGAGCCCCGTGAGCAGGGCGAGCACGGCGGCCGCTCCCCAGATGTGCCGGCGGTGTCGGCGCACGACGGACCTCCCGCGGATGATGGCCCGTCGACCGGGCGGCGGACACCGGGCGACGAGTGAGGACAGCTGCGCCATGAAGCTAAGGAGGTGCCGAAGGCGCGTCAATGAGGGGCGCGTGAACACGACGCGAACTCGCCGGGCACATCGGCCGGATCAACGACGGGCTCTCAACTCCCCGTCGACACCAGCCCGTTCTCGTACGCGATGATCACCAGCTGCACCCGGTCCCGCGCGTCGAGCTTGGCGAGCAGCCGGGTGAGATACGTCTTCGCCGTGGCGACGCTGAGGCAGAGCTCCTCGGCTATCTCGGTGTTGGAGAGGCCGCGGCCCACCAGGGTCAGGACCTCGCGCTCGCGGTCCGTGATGCCGTCGACGGCCACCTCGCGCGGCGGCGCTGTGACGGGCCGCTCCGCGAACTCCCGGATCAGCCGCCGGGTGACGCCCGGCGCGAGCAGGCCGTCGCCCGCCGCGACGGTCCGCACCGCCGTCAGGATGTCGTCCAGCGCCATGTCCTTGACGAGGAAGCCCGCCGCGCCGGCGCGCAGCGCCCCGTACACGTACGCATCGTCGTCGAACGTGGTCAGGACCACCACCTGTGCGCCCGTCGGGCCCGACGTGATCTGCCGGGTCGCCTCGATGCCGTCCATGCCGGGCATCCGGATGTCCATCACCACGACGTCCGGGCGCAGTTGGGCGCAGGCCTCGACCGCCCCTTCGCCCGACGCGGCCTCGCCCGCGACCTCAAGATCGGGGGCTTCGGCGATGACCATGCTCAGGGCGGTACGGACCAGGGGCTGGTCGTCGACGAGCAGGACGCGGACCGTCATCGGGCACCCGCCGGGGCGGGCAGCGGCAGCCGGGCGCTCACCCGGAAGCCCCCGTCGGGACGCGGCCCGGCGCTGAACTCGCCGTGCAGCAGAGCGACTCGCTCACCCATGCCGACCAGACCGAACCCGGTGTCCGTGCCGGTCGCCGCGCCGCGGTCCCGCCCGGAGTCAATTACCTCGATGACGATCTCCTCGTCGCGGTAGTCCACCAGGACCGTACAGGCCGTGGCGCCCGCGTGCCGCACCACATTGGTCACCGATTCCTGGACGATGCGGAACGCCGACAGGTCGACGTCCGGAGGCAGTTGCCGCCGCTCACCGCGCCACACCACGTCCACCCGCACCCCGGCGGCGGTCGTCGAGGCGGCGAGCCGGTCCACGTCCGCGAGGCCCTCGGCAGGACCGCGCGGCGCCCATTCGGCGGCCTCGCTCGGGCGTTGGTCCGCATCGCTCTCGCGCAGCGCGACGAGCATCCTGCGCAGTCCTGCCAGGGTCTCCCGGCCCGCCAGTTCCACCGCGGTCATCGCCGTCCGCGCGGCGGCGGGCCTGCTCTCGACGACGCGGGCCGCCGCGCCCGCCTGGAGGGCGATGATGCCGATGCTGTGCGCCACCGTGTCGTGCATCTCCCGGGCGATGCGCAGCCGTTCGGCGGTGACGGCCTGCGCGGTGGCCTGCGCGCTCAGCCGTCGCGCGTACGCGCGGGCCCGGCGCACCGAGTCGCCCGCCAGCCAGGCGACGGCGACGAGCAGCACGGGGATCTGCCACTCGGACCAGCTGCTGTCCACGCTGTGCGGCAGCCGGAACGGGAGTCCGAGGAGCTGCCGCAGGATCGCGAAGGCGGGCAGCACGCAGAGCGCGAGGGCCACGGCCGTCCGGCGGGCGCGGGGCGTCCCGGTCGCCACGGCGAAGCCGACGGCGATGTCGACGGCCGCGTACTGCGGGAAGGTGAGGCGCGTCTCGCCGAGCGCCAGGGTGGCGGCGTACGAGCAGCCGATCAGCAGCCCGAGAGCCGTGAGGGGGCGGCGCGTCAGGAGCCGGCCGGCCACCAGCGCCGTCCCGGCCGCGGCGACGACGACCAGCCACTCCCATGGGGCCGGGCCCGCGAACGCGCTCGTCGGCATCAGCGGCAGCCCGGAGTAGGCCCGCGCGGCGAACGCCGTGCCGAGCCACCAGGACGCGGCGGCCCACACGCCCACGGGAGCGTGCTTGAGCAGGTGGAGCGGCGATGTGGCGGACATGCGCCGATCGTAGCCAGACCGGCCCCGACCGGCATCGCACCTGGGGTGTACAACCCCGGTCGACAGCGGAGGCGGCAAGTGTCGTCGCCGGGCCGACGCCGTGCGGCCCGGCGCCCGGCACCGTGGAACACGTGATCGAAGCCAACGAACTGACGAAGAGATACGGCACCAAGACCGCGGTGAACGCCCTCAGTTTCCGGGTCCGCCCCGGCCTGGTGACCGGGTTCCTCGGGCCGAACGGCGCCGGGAAGTCCACCACCCTGCGCATGATCCTCGGCCTGGACGGCCCGACCGGCGGCTCCGTCACCGTCGCGGGGCGCCCGTTCCGGGAGCGGCAGCGGGGCCTGCGCCACGTCGGCGCGCTGCTCGACGCGGGGGACGTGCACGGCGGCCACACCGCGCGCGCCCACCTCGCCGTCCTCGCCCGCGGCAACCGCATTCCGCGGCGCCGCGTCGACGAGGTCCTCGCCGAGGTCGGCCTGGAGAAGGCGGCGCGGCGCCGCGTGGCGGGCTTCTCGCTCGGCATGCGGCAACGTCTCGGCATCGCCGCCGCGCTGCTCGGCGATCCGCCGGTGCTGCTCTTCGACGAGCCGCTCAACGGCCTCGATCCCGAGGGCGTGCAGTGGATCCGCCGGCTCTTCCGGCGCCTGGCCGCGGAGGGCCGCACCGTGTTCGTCTCCAGTCACCTCATGTCCGAGATGGAGCACACCGCGGACGAGCTGGTCGTCATCGGGCGCGGCGAACTCATCGCCGCCGAGAGCCTCGCCGCGTTCGCGGGCCGCTCGGGTCGTGCCACCGTCACCGTACGGACGCCCGACGCCCGCACCCTGACCCCGCTGCTCACGGCGGCGGGGGCGACCGTCGCCACCGACGACGCAGGACGGCTCGTGGTGACCGGCGTCGACGCGCCCCGCATCGGCGGACTCGCCGCGCACCACCGGATCGTGCTCCACGAACTGGCCGCCCGAACGGCCTCGTTGGAGGAGGCGTTCATGGAACTCACCTCCGACAGCGTCGAGTTTCTGGCAGGAGAGGCCCGATGACCGAGACCACCCCGATGAACGGGGCGACCGGGACGACCGCGATGGCTGAGACGACCGCGACGACCGCCGAGCCCCGTGCCCGCTTCGGCGATCTCGTCGCCGCCGAATGGCTGAAGATGCGTTCGTTGCGCTCCACCGCCTGGTCCCTGCTGATCGCCGGGCTCGCCGTCGTCGGCATCAACGTCGGCACGGCGTACGACACGTACCACTACTGGACGGACGAGGGGCCGGCCGGGCGGGCCCGGTACATCCGCGACGGCATCCCGCTGCAGGAGGCCTTCACCGCCAACTCCTCCCTGGTCCTCGTGCTCGCATCCGGCGCCGTGGGCGCGCTGTTCCTGGTCGCGGAATTCCGGACCGGGCTGATCCGTACGACGTTCGCCGCGGTTCCGGCCCGGCGCCCGCTGATGGCGGCCAAGCTCCTGGTGACCGCCGCCGTCATGACCGTCTTCGGGGCGGTCGTCGCGGGCGGCTCCTTCTGGCTGACCCAGGCGATCCTGGCGGGCCGGGGCGTCGGCGTGCCGATCGGCCACCCCGGAGCGTGGTCGCTGGTCGTCGCCTCCGCGCTGCTGGCCCCGGTGTCGGCGTTGGTCGGCATGGCGCTCGGCGCGCTCCTGCGGCAGAGCGGCACCACGCTGGTCGCCCTGTTCGTACTGATGCTCCTGCTGCCCGTCGCGCTCAGTGACGACCGCCACGTGACGGCGGTCGTCGGTCACGCGATGCCGTACAAGGCCTGGCTGTTCTTCGCGGAGCCGGGCGGCCCCGACGTCCTCTACCCGTGGACGTCCACGGGCGCGTGGCTGGTCCTGGCGATCTGGCCGGTGGCCGCGGCGGCCGTCACCGTGCTCGGTGTGGACCGCCGCGACCCGTGAGGACGCCGGGCGGGCGTCAGACTCCACTCACCTCACCGGCGACGCGGATCACCACCGCGTACGAGCCGACGCCGAGCAGCCGGTCGCCCGGGATGCGGTCGCCGCGCGAGCCGTACAGCAGGTCGATCCGGCCGGACGCCGGGTCGAAGGCGACGTCGGCGAGCGTGCCCGCGGCGTCGCCCAGCTCCGTCAACAGCCGCTTGCCGAGCAGGTTCTGGTGCTCGGAGGAGTCCTTGGAGGTGAACCGGGCCGCGCTCGCCGCCTCGACGACGACCGCGTCCGGCCCGACCGCGTGGACGTCCGCCCAGGCGATGACGTCGCCGCCGTCCTTGACGCCGTCCAGGCGGACGGCGGTGACCACGGCGGCGCCCGGACCGCGCGGACCGCCCGGTTCGACGACGATCCCGGCGACGGTGCCGACGTGCGCGGCGTCCGAAGCGCTGACGACCGGACGGCCCACGGTCTGACTGAGCAGCATCATGGGGTCCGCCCTTCGCCCACGCCGTCGGGCCCGCCCGCCCCGGCGGGCCCCTTCGTCAGATGAGCCCCGCCAGGACCGGCCTCCGCGCCCGTGTCCGCGGCCTCCGCGCCCGCCCCCGCCAGCCGCCTGCGCCCTACCGCCGCCGCCAGCTCACCTACGTCCTCGACGACGTACTCCGTGTCCCGCGCCGGGATCATCAACGTGTCGCCCGTCAGGGCGGGCCGGCCGCCGAGCGGCAGGAAGACCGTGCGCTCCTGCCGCCCCAGCGCCTCCGTGGAGGACATCTCCACGCCGACCACCCACCCCTCCCGGCCGGCCTCGACCAGCACGTCGCGCACCGTGCCCACCTGCACTCCCTGGTCCGTCAGCACCCGCGCGCCGCGCACCAGACCGCCGGAGGCCTCCTGCCAGGACGCCACGGCCGCCTTGTCCTCCAGCGCATCGGCGGACGTGATCATCACGGCGTCCGCGCCCAGGGCGTGCACCGCCGACCACGGCAGGCTCTTGCGCAGCGGACCGGAGAGCAGGCCCCGGCCGGCCAGCGTGAACCCCGCGATCCGGCCGCCCGCGCCGTCCAGCACCACATCCTTGACCTGGGCCACCGCCTCGCCGTCCAGCGTCACCACCGGCCGTTTGGTGAGGTCACCGGCGGCCATCACGGCCGGCGGGGGCGTCGTCATCGCACCCTCCCTCGCCCGGGGCGCCGGCCGCGCCGCACCACGATCACTCCGCCGCTGCGCCGCCGGGCCTGCACGCCGGCCACCGCGCCGACCAGCAGCCCCACCACCACGACCACGGCGATCAACCACGCCCACCACACCATCGCCCACCTCCCGGATGACCCTCGGACCGTTCGGGTACCCCGTCACGGGGGAACAGTCACCGATCGGCGCGGCATACACGGGAGTTGGCCCGCGGCGCCCGCTCCGCCCCGGTGCCCGGGCGGGGCAGGAGGTGCGCCTGCGCCGCGATTCGCCCGATTCCGTGATCAACTGATGCAAGATACATTTGGAGATGCGGAATCAGCGCCCGGCCGCGCGTCCGGCGGCGCCACCCGACGGAAGAGGCCGATCATGAACATCCCGTTCCTCGACAAGTGGCGCAGGCGGCACCCCGCGACGGACCCGGCCGACGGGCTCGCGGCCGCCTTCCAGGACGATCCGGACGGCGTCGCCGCGCTCTTCGCCGAGTGCGAGCTGCTGCGCTCCCAGGCGGCCGCCGCGGGACTCGAACTCGACGACTCCCCGGCCTCGTTGGGCGCCCTCGACCAGCTCCTGCCGCGCTGGCGCGACGACCCCGAGCTGCTGCCGTGGCTCGGCAACGACGCGGGTCTCTACCTGGGCAGCGTCGTGGTGCGGACGGTGCCGGGCGCGACCTGGCACGTCTGGCCCGGCGGCAGCCCCGTCGTCCGGCTGAAGAGCGGGCGGGACATCCAGGTCGTCGAGGCGGGCCTCGACTGGGCGGTGCACGGCGCGCCCGAGCTGTCGCAGGTCTACGCCGAGGCGTCCGAGACCTAATCCGCATTGCCTCAAATACGGTTAATGCCCATAAGTGCGTGTCGTCTAGTAAGTCCCGTTTTCACGTGGATAGTTTGCGCGGACGTACACAGCTGAGAGTGGGCAGGTCTTGCCATGGCCGTCGATCCGTTGATCGAGCTGCGTGATGTGAACAAGTACTACGGGAAGCTGCATGTCCTCCAGGACATCAACCTCACCGTCGGCAAGGGGGAGGTGGTCGTGGTCATCGGCCCGTCGGGGTCGGGCAAATCCACACTGTGCAGGACGATCAACCGGCTCGAGACCATCCAGTCGGGAGAGATCAGACTCGACGGACAGCCGCTGCCCGACGAGGGCAAGGCGCTCGCGAGGCTCCGCGCGGAAGTGGGCATGGTCTTCCAGTCCTTCAACCTCTTCGCGCACAAGACCGTCCTCCAGAACGTCGCGCTGGCCCAGCTCAAGGTCCGCGGCCGCAAGAAGGACGAGGCGGACCAGCGCTCCCGGGAGCTCCTGGAGCGCGTGGGCCTCTCCGCGCACGCCGACAAGTACCCGGCGCAGCTCTCCGGCGGCCAGCAGCAACGCGTGGCCATCGCCCGCGCCCTGGCCATGGACCCCAAGGCGCTCCTCTTCGACGAGCCGACCTCGGCCCTCGACCCCGAGATGATCAACGAGGTCCTCGAGGTCATGCAGCAGCTCGCCCGGGACGGCATGACCATGGTCGTCGTCACCCACGAGATGGGCTTCGCCCGCTCCGCCGCCAACCGGGTCGTCTTCATGTCCGACGGCCGCGTCGTCGAGGACCGGACCCCCGAGGACTTCTTCACCCACCCGGAGAGCGAGCGCGCCAAGGACTTCCTCTCCAAGATCCTCAAGCACTGACGGGGGGACGTGCTCGTGAAGCGACACACCATGTCTCACGCCGGGCGGCACACCCCGCGGGCGGCCCGCCTGCTCGTGGCGCTCGTCCTCACCGCCTGCGCCGCCGCGGCCTGCGGCAAGGAGGGCAGCCCGCCGACCAAGGGACCGGCAGCCGACGAACTGCCCAGGTACCGGGTGGCCACCGGCTTCCAGCTGCCGCAGTCGCGGACCTGGCGGAAGGCCGAGAGCCGCGGCAGGTTCATCGTCGGTGCCAAGGAGGACCAGCCCTACCTGGGCGAGAAGGACCCGGCGAACGGCACCTACTCCGGCTTCGACATCGAGATCGCCAAGATGATCTCGGCCTCGCTGGGCCTCGACCCCAAGAAGATCGAGTTCAAGACCATCGCGTCGGCGAACCGCGAGACCGCCCTGCAGAACGGGCAGATCGACTACTACGTCGGCACCTACACCATCAACGACAACCGCAAGAAGCTGGTCGGTTTCGGCGGCCCCTACTACATGGCGGGCCAGGGCCTGCTGGTGCGCAGCGACGAGGACGACATCAAGGGCCCGCAGGACCTCGACGGCAAGAGCGTCTGCTCGGCCGCCGGGTCGACCCCCTACCAGCGCATCCAGAAGGACTACCCGAAGGCCACCCTCGTCGCCTACGACACCTATTCGGTCTGCGTCGACAACCTGCTGACGTACCAGGTCGACGCCGTCACCACCGACGACGCCATCCTCATCGGCTACGCGGCGAAGGTGCCCGACGAACTCAAGGTGGTCGGCAAGCCGTTCTCGAAGGAGCCCTACGGCATCGGCGTGCCCCGCGGCGACAACGCCCTGCGGTTCGCCGTGGACGACGCCCTCGCGGCCCGCGAGAAGGACGGCGACTGGAAGAAGGCGTACGACGCCACCCTCGGCCTCTCCGGCGTGCCGGCGCCGAAGCCGCCCGCCATCGACCGCTACCCGGCGAGCTGAGGAGGCGTCGTGGACGTACTGACAGACAACTTCTCCACCTTCGGCAAGGGCTTCGTCGGCACCGTCGAACTCACCGTCTACGCCTCGGTCCTGGCGCTCGTGCTCGGCTTCGTCATGGCCTCCTTCCGGGTGGCGCCCGTCGGGTCCTTCCGGGCCTTCGGCACGGCCTGGGTGACGGTGCTGCGCAACACCCCGCTCACGCTGCTCTTCTTCGCGGTGCTGCTCGGCCTTCCGCGGTTCGGCCTGGTGCTGCCCTTCAAGGTGTTCGCGGTGCTCGCCCTCGGCTGCTACACCTCCGCCTTCATCTGCGAGGCGCTCAGGTCGGGCATCAACACCGTGCCCAAGGGCCAGGGCGAGGCGGCCCGCAGCCTCGGCATGTCCTTCGCCCAGACCCTGTCGATGGTGGTGCTGCCGCAGGCCTTCCGGTCCGTCATCGCGCCGGTCGGCTCCAACCTCATCGCGCTGGCCAAGAACTCGGCGATCGCGGGCGCCTTCAGCGTCACGGAGCTGCTCGGCACGTACAAGACGCTCAACGAACTCGGCTACAACATCATCTGGACGTTCGTCTGGATCGCCGTCGGCTACCTCATCATCACCCTCGCCATCAGCGCGATCTTCAATGTCCTCGAAAAGCGCTGGGGAGTCGCCCGATGAAAGCCCTCTCCCACGATTCCACCGCCCTCTACGACATCCCGGGCCCCCGGACGATCCGCCGGCACAAGCTGTACGGGCTGATCTCCACCCTGATCGTGCTCGCGCTGGTCGGCTGGCTCCTCTATCTGCTCTTCGACACCGACCAGTTCACCTCGACCAAGTGGACGCCCTTCGAGTACAAGGGCATCCAGGAGCTGCTCCTGCGCGGCCTCGGCAACACGCTCAAGGCCTTCGCCGTCTCCGCGGTCCTCGCGCTCGCGCTCGGCGGGCTGCTCGCGGTGGGCAGGCTCTCCGACCACCGGCCGGTGCGCTGGCTCGCCACGCTCGTCGTGGAGTTCTTCCGGGCGATGCCGGTCCTGGTGATGATCTTCTTCGTCTTCGTGGCGCTGAAGGTCCAGCCACTGCCCGCGCTGGTCACCGGGCTCACGCTCTACAACGGTTCCGTACTCGCCGAGGTCTTCCGATCCGGCGTCAACTCCGTGGAGAGGGGGCAGCGGGAGGCGGCTTACGCACTCGGAATGCGCAAGACACAGGTCATGACACACGTCCTCGTACCGCAGGCCGTTCGTGCCATGTTGCCCGCCATCATCAGCCAGTTGGTGGTGGCCCTGAAGGACACGTCGCTCGGATATCTGATCACCTACGAGGAGTTCCTCCACGCCGGGAAGCTGATCGCTTCCAACCTCGACTACGATTTGCCTTTCATCCCCGTGGTCATGGTGATCTCACCTGTCTACATCGGGATGTGCATGTTGCTGTCGTGGTTCGCCCAGTGGGTGTCCAAGCGGCAGCGGCGCAACCCCAAGACCGAGGCCGCCGACGTGGCCCCGGCCGAACCGGGGACGCTGCTGCCGGGCACCCAGTAGGCAGTGGCACGAGGGGACACCGACCCGGCAGCAGCCGGAGATCACTGCTCGCGCAGGGGAACGGACAGGTACGACGGGTCCGTCGCCGGCGAGGAGAAGGTCAGCTGCGCGCCGGCCGGGTTGTGCTCGATGTAGAGCGGGTCGACCGTGTCGACGACCAGGGCGAGCTTGTGGCCCGCCGGTACGTCGTAGGCCGTGGAGAACAACTCCAGGTCCACGCCGAACGGCTTCCCGGGCGTCTTGCCGTGGAAGGTGTACGGCGCGTTGCTGACCAGCTTGCCGAGGCCGAGCGGGCCCACGTCGTAGAGGTACGCGACGAGGGTGCCGCTCTCCTTGGTCGGGGTGAGCGTTGTGTGCAGCTCGGCAGTGCCGCGCACCCGTTGGACCGAGGTGTAGCGCTCCGACTGCCAGACGCCCGTGTAGCGGCGCGGGAGCAGTGGCACCGACGCCATCGGGGGGATCTTCAGGAACTGGTCGAGGGCGTTGGAGAGGATGGCGATGCCGCCGTTGGCGCCCGAGTCGACGTTCGTGTGGATCGTCGTGGAGTCCGCCATCGCGATCTTCTTGCGGGTGGCGCCGACCGACTTCCAGTCCGGGTAGCCCTCGTAGCCGCCCTCCGAGCGGGACTTGAGCTGGACCGGCTGCTCCTTGTCGATGCCGTTGTCGGCGCCCTTGAGGTAGTGGTCGAACCACCGCTGGGTGGAGGTCCAGGTGTCGTTGGGCAGTCCGAGCAGGCCGGTGGCCTCCGCCGTCGCGTGGTCGCCGGGGCGGAACTCCAGGCGCTTGGGGCCGGTGAGGCGCTCGTAGAACTCGGCGTACTGGTTGGGCGGGAAGAGCGTGTCGCCCCAGGCGTTGCCGAGCATGACGGCGGCGCCGTTGTCGTTGATGTCGTCGAGGTAGGTCGCGGGGGAGCGCTTGGCACCCCAGGCGATCATCTCGTCCTCCTTGTCCAGGTTGGACCCGAGGAAGTCCTTCAACGTCTGCTGGAGTTCGGCGCTCGGCCGGCCGGTGAGCGCGCCCGCGCCGCCCAGCAGGGCCGCCGCCTGGGCGTGCTGGGTGCGGCCGCTGTAGATCGAGTCGATGAGGTCGCCCCAGCCGCTCAGGGCGGCGACGGCCTTGACGCGCTTGTCGTGCCCGGCGACGAGCAGGCTGATGCCCGCACCGTACGACACGCCCGCCATGCCGACCTTCGAGGGGTCGGCCGGGGTGTGGGCGAGCGTCCAGTCGATGACCTTGGAGGCGTCGGCGATGTCCTCGGGGCCCGCGGTCTCTATCTCGCCGCCGGACTGCCAGAAGCCGCGCGAGTTGTAACTGACCACGACGTACCCGGCGTTGGCGAGCTTCTGGGCCTGGGCGACGTACTCGATCTGCGGCATGGCCCAGCTGGTGGGCAGCACGATCGAGGGGTACGTCGTCCCGGCCTTCGCCCCCTCGGGGGTGAAGACGTTGGCCTTGAGGATCGTGCCGCCGTCGCCGGGGATGTCGACGAAGCGCACGTCCGCGGAGCCCGCGGCCGGCGGCGCCGCGGCCGGTGCCGCCTGCGCCGTCGGGGCGAGACCGAGGGCGGCGCCCGCGACGAGGGTCGCGGAGACGGCGCCGACGGTGGTCGTGCGCAGGGCACGGTGGGGGTGCGGAGCTCTCACGGGTCACTTCCTCACTCGTTGAAAGTGCAAAGTGACCCGACGGTAACCGCGATTGTTTACCGGGGGTAACCCGTCGGTAAGTTACGCCCCGGTAACGATAGTTGAAGCCTCAGTGACCCCTGGGGGAGGCGGGGCGGCTACTTCAGCGCGCTCTTGGCCTGCCAGTCCGACCAGGAGAGGTTCCACTCGCCGTAGCCGTTGCCCGGGTCGGGGACGCCCTTGGAGCCGCTGCCGGTGACCTCGAAGGGGTCGCCGATCTGTGCCTGGCCATACAGCCAGTCGGCGTTGGAGTCGCTCATGCCGATGCAGCCCGAGCTGTGGTTGGTGTTGCCGAAGTACGAGGCGTTCCACGGGGCCGCGTGGGCGTACATGCCCGACCAGGTCAGCCGCATGGAGTCGTCGACCATCTTGTTGTAGCTGTTGCTGCCGGAGAGTCCGACCGTCTCGGAGCGCATGTTGATCGTGCCCTCCTTCGACATCAGCACGGAGGTGCCGCCCCAGGAGGCCTTCTCGCCGCCGGGGGTACCGGCCGACATCGGCAGCGACTTCACGGTCTTGCCGTCGCGCTGGAGCGTCGCCGTCTTGCTGTCCAGGTTCACCTTGACGACCTGGTTCCTGCCGACGGTGAAGTTCGTGGCGTAGTCGCGCACGAACCAGTCGTCGCCGCCGGAGTCGACGCCGCTCAGCTGCGCGTCCAGCTTCACCTCGGTGCCGGACTTCCAGTACTCCTTGGGCCGCCAGTCGACGCGGTCCTTGCCGTCGTAGTTCTTGATCCAGCCCCATGCTCCCGTGGTGCCGTTCGAGGTCGTCACCTTCAGCTTCTTCTCGACCTCGGCCTTGTTGCGGACCGGGTGGTCGAAGGTGATCGACAGCGGCTGGGCGACGCCGACGGTGGTGCCCTTGCCCGGGGCCAGCGTCACCTTGTTCACCTGCTCGGGCGCGGCCGTCTTGAAGGACGACTTGGCGGTGCCGCCCTGGTCGGTGCCGGCCTGGACCCGGTACGCGGTGCCGGGGGCCACCGTGCGCTGCGAGGTCCAGGTGGTGCCGTTCGCCGAGACCTTGCCGGGCAGCGTCGTGCCCTTGTCGTCGGTGACGGTCACCTCCTTCAGCTTGCCGTCGGCCAGCTTCACCGTGACCGGGCCGCCCGCCTTCGCCTGCTGTCCCGAGAGGTTCACCGAGATCTTCGGCTTCTCGGCGGCCCGGTCGTCGCCGGACGAGCCGCTGCCGCCCGAACAGGCGGACAGGGCGGCGGTGAGCACCGCGAGGCCCGCGACCGCCGTGTGGCGGGCGTGAAGGGGGCGTCGGCGGCTCGAAGAGCTCTGGGGGGTCAAGGAACGTACCTCCGTGCGAATCGGTCTGCACGGAAAGAGGGCGGATCGCCCCGACGGGTTGTCCGTTGTCCGGAAAATGCCTGCTGGGTCACAGAAGAGCGGGAATGGTGTCGGCGCTCCGTGAGGGCCGGGTCACTTGGCGCGATGGGAGGCGCGGGCCGGTGTGGGCAGCGGGGTCCTGGCGTCCTGCGTCACGTCCGCGACGACCTCGACGACGTCGGGACCGTACGCCTGCGAGTTGACGATCTTCAGGAGCAGCACGAAGGGCTTGTTGCCGTGCTTGCGGGCGAGCTTCTCGTGGTGCCGGGCCAGATAGCGGGTGGCCGCCTGGCTGGTCACCGCGCGCTGCCCGCAGAAGAGGAAGACCGGCCGGGCGTCCTGGCCCTGATCCGCGGTGAGCCGGGCGAGGATCACGTACTCGGTGAGTCCCGACTCCAGGCGGTAGCGCTCGGGGCCGATCTGGAAGGCGCCGCGGTCGGGCACCGGCTCGGGCTCGGTGTTCACCCGTACGCCCGGCAGCAGGGAGTGCATGTGCGCGGCCATCCGGCGGTTCGCCACCGGGTTGCCGACGCAGAACTCGGTGCGCTCGCCGAAGCCCTGCTGGGCCGCGTCGTGCGCGACGACCTGGGCGTGTGCCCCGCACTCCTTGATCACCGCGGCCAGCTCGATGAGCGCGAACACGTCCTGCCGAACCACCATCAGCTCGGGACCGCCCGCGTCGCGGTTCACCACGAGCAGCGACTCGGAGTTCTCGGGCAGCCCGAAGAAGGCCTGCTTGCGGCGGAGCCTGCGCTTCCACAGGGCGCCGCGGACGAGCCAGCCAAGGGCGGCGCTGATGCCGACCGCGATCAGGCCGAGGACGATGTTCCGCACGTCTTCAGTCATGGGGGCGCATGCTAGCGGTCCGCCGGACCCGTGTTCGAGGAGGTCCTGACGCGACGGCGGACTCGAAGTTACGCTGCGCAGACGGCTGTTGACTGGAGGTACGAATGCGTCGCGCTGTCGCACGTAATCTGACGCTATGGGCGGTCGGAGGGGTATTGGTGTCGGTCGGTGCGGCCGCGCCCCCTTCGCCTACGCGCTCAGCGGAACCGGCGTCCGCACACCCGGCGTCCGTGCACCCCGGGGCGGGTGCGGGCGCCCCGAAGAAGGTGCCCGTCGCCGTCGGATCCGGCGGTGCGGTGTCCAGCGTCGACCCGGACGCCTCGGCGGCCGGCATCGAGGTCCTGAGGAAGGGCGGCAACGCCGTGGACGCGGCCGTCGCCACCGCCGCGGCGCTCGGTGTCACCGAGCCGTACTCGGCGGGCGTGGGCGGCGGCGGGTACTTCGTCCACTACGACGCCAGGACCGGCAAGGTCGGCACCATCGACGGCCGCGAGACCGCCCCGCGCACCGCCGACTCCGGGCTCTTCCTGGAGAACGGCAAACCGCTGCCCTTCGCCGACGCGGTCACCAGCGGTCTCAGCGTCGGCACCCCCGGCACGCCCGCCACCTGGCAGTCGGCGCTCGACACCTGGGGCAGCAAGAGCCTCGGCACGCTCCTGAAGCCCGCCGAGCGGCTCGCGCGCGACGGATTCACCGTCGACCCGACGTTCCGCACCCAGACCGAGTCCAACCAGGAGCGGTTCGCGGACTTCCCCGCCACGGCGAAGCTCTTCCTGCCCGGCGGCAAGCTGCCGGTGGTCGGCTCGACGTTCAAGAACCCCGACCTGGCCCGCACCTACGCGGAGCTCGGCCGCAAGGGCGTGGACGCGCTCTACCGCGGCAAGCTCGCGAAGGACATCGTGCGCACGGTGAACAAGCCGCCCGTCGACCCCGGCTCCGGCCGGGTGGCCCGGCCCGGCGACCTCTCCGCCAAGGACCTCGCGGCGTACGGCGTGAAGCGGCAGAAGCCCACGAAGACCTCCTACCGCGGCCTCGACGTCTACTCCATCGCCCCGTCCTCCTCCGGCGGCACCACCGTCGGCGAGGCGCTGAACATCCTGGAGCGCACCGACCTCTCCAAGGCGTCGAAGGCGGCCTACCTGCACCGCTACATCGAGGCCAGCCGCATCGCGTTCGCCGACCGCGGGCGCTGGGTGGGCGACCCCGCCTTCGAGGACGTACCGACGAAGCAGCTCCTCTCCCAGCGGTTCGCCGACTCGCGGGAGTGCCTGATCAAGGACGACGCCGTCCTCAAGAGCCCGCTCGCGCCCGGCGACCCGCGCCACCCCGGGGCCTGCGCTGCCGGTGACAAGGCGGCCCCGACGACCTACGAGGGCGAGAACACCACGCACCTCACGGCGGCCGACAAGTGGGGCAACGTCGTGGCGTACACCCTCACCATCGAGTCGACGGGTGGCAGCGGCATCACCGTCCCGGGCCGCGGCTTCCTGCTCAACAACGAACTCACCGACTTCTCCTTCGCGCCCGCCGACCCGGCGGTGCACGACCCGAACCTGCCGGGGCCCGGCAAGCGGCCGCGCTCCTCGATCGCCCCGACCGTCGTGCTGAAGCACGGCAAGCCGGTGGTGGCGCTCGGCTCGCCGGGCGGCGCGACCATCGTCACGACCGTGCTGCAGACCCTGACGGGCTTCGTGGACCGGGGCCTGCCGCTGGTCGACGCCATCGCCGCGCCCCGCGCGAGCCAGCGCAACGCCGCACAGACCGAGCTCGAACCGGAGCTCTACAACAGCCCGTTGCGCGCGTCCCTGGAGTCCCTCGGGCACTCCTTCAAGCAGAACCCCGAGATCGGCGCGGCCACGGGCGTGCAGCGGCTGCCCGACGGCAAGTGGCTCGCCGCCGCGGAGAAGACCCGCAGGGGCGGCGGTTCGGCGATGGTGGTGCGGCCGGAGAAGTGAGCCGGGGCGTCCGGGGGCCGTGACCGGCACGGTCCCCGGCCGCCCGCGCGCTACGAGGCCGGGGCGGCCGCGCAGTTCTTCTCCAGCTCGCCGGCCGCCCAGCGGATGGACGACTCCGGGTCGTCGTGCAGATACCGCAGCCGGGGCAGGGCCTCGCGGACGGCGGCGAGCTGGGCGTCGCCCCGGCCGCCGCGCGCCTGGCCGACGTCGGCGAGGTCGGCTATCAACAGCAGCAGCGTGCTGCGCGAGAGGTTGTCCGGGTCGGTCATCAGGTCGACCAGGAACGGGATGGCGGGGACGGCCGCCGTTGACGCGGCCTCCTTGGAGACCAGCAGCCGGTACAGGTCGTGGACCGCGTCCACCGCCGTCTGCTTGTCGTCCGAGGCGACCTTGCCGATCAGGTCGGGGATCATGTGGCCGGGCCCGCGGGCCGTCCACAGCGAGCCCCAGTCGACGCCGTCGAGGCGCAGCCGCAGATCGCGGTGCGGCCACAGCTGCGCGGTGTCCAGGCGGAGCACGGCGGTGCCGCTCCCGTCGGTGACGCGCAGGGTGCCGTCCGCATCGAGGCCGAGGAACCGCATGCCGGTGCCCAGGCGCAGGCCGGCCACCGCGTCCGACCCGAGGTCCCACAGCCGTACGAGACCGTCGTCCCAGGCCGCGGCGAGCGCGGGCCCGGTCTCCAGCCGAGCGGCGGCGAGTGCGCGGACGGGCGTGCGGCGGCGGGCGAACGGGGAGCGCATCGGCTTGCGGCGGGTGCTCCAGTACCGGATCACGCCGTTCTCGTCGCCGCTGAACACCAGGCGCGCGCCACCGTCCAGTTCGAGGCAGGCGAGCGCGGTGACCGGGGCGCGGTGCAGGGACAGGGTGATCGTCTCGGGGGACTCGTCGTCGGTCTCCAGGACGTGCACCGAGCCGTCCGCCTCGCCCGCCACCAGCGTCGTCGCGTCCCGGTCGGCGGCCACCGAGCGCAGTGCGCCCGGCGCGGTGACGAGCGCGGCGGCGGCGCCCGGCACCGAGGGCGGCGCGCTGTGTCCGCGCGAGACCACGCTCCAGCGCCCCCGGCCGTCCGCGTCGCCCGCCGCGAGGGAGACCGGCCCGAGCTCCTCCAGGGGCTCGGGCACCTGGGCCGGCGGCCGGATCGCCTTGTCGCCCGACCAGTCGACGCCGAGCGTCCCGGCGACCGCGACGAGCGCCTCGCGGGTGCGGGCGTTGATGACGATCCTGAAGTCGGCGCCGGGGCCGCGGCCGTGCCGTACGACCGCGTCGGGAGCGCCGTACGACAGCGCGTCGGTGCCCATCTCCTGCCAGGGCAGCAGCCCCAGTTCGCGGTACGAGGAGGTCAACCGCCGCACGATCTCCGGGTCCGCGTCGACGGTCTCCGCGGGCACCCGCAGCGTCCAGCCGTAGTGCGCGGGCAAACGCTCGAAGGCCAGCTGCGTCAGGAACTCGGAGAGCGACCTGCTCTGCACCGCCCACTCCCCACCGACGCTCACCAGCACGCGCGGGTCGGGGAGTTCGGCCTCGGCGGCGAGATAGCCCCACGCGTGGGCGTAGTGGTACTCGGACATGAAGACGCAGACCCGGCGGTCGCCACCGGGGCCGGCGACGAGATCGCTGTCGGCGGCGACCTCCAGCTCCGAGACAGCCGGCGGCCACTGGGTGTGCACCCAGTACAGCCGCGGATCGAAGGCGAAGGAGTTGAGCGGCGAGTCCCACCACTCGTTCAGCGCCACGGGGACGGGCAGCGCCCAGTCGATGCCGTCCGTCCGGTTCTCCCCGCCCCACCGGGAGTGGCCGGGCTCGCCGCCGGGATCCTCGTGCCCCCACTCGCGCTGCACCGCGTCGAGCAACTCCCACCGGGGGCCGCCCTGTTGCCAGGCCCGCAGGCGGTCGGCGAACTGTCCGTAGTCGATGGTCTCTCGTGTCACCGGAGAATCGTACGGATGATCTACGTCGGGGAGTGTCCGCGCGGTGTCCTCGTGCTGTCCCCGTGGTGTCACGAAGTCGATGGACTCGTGGGTGACCTGCGGAGAGCGGGGCCGGAAAACTGCATGTAGTCGTCCCGTAACTCATCTGGTGTTATCTTCCGGACCGGAAGACTCCAAGTCTCCACGGGGCGGTGCTGAACAGATGGCAGTGGGACAACTCCCGGACCAGGCGGGGGAGTTCGCGAAGTACCTGAGGGAACTGCTCGGGCGTCTCGACCAGGACACGGGCTGGTGCGGCGTGTTCTGGCAGCGCGACCCCGACGGCATGCGGGCCTGTCTGGACGGTGCCGAGGTGCCGCCGTGGGACGTGGTGCAGGCGCTGCTCCACGACCTCGCGGCGGACCGGGGCGTCCCCGAGGCCGAGCGGGAACGGGGCCGGGCCCAGGCCCTGCACCGGTCCTCGCTCGACGCGTACGACGCCCGCCCCGGCGGCCGGGAACTCCTCGCCGATCGACTCGACATGATGCTCAGGGAGCAGCGGGTCGCCCTGGAGCGGCAGGCGGACCTGGAACGGCAGCTGGCCGCGGCGGTCGGCGCGGACGAGGCCGACCGCGTCAACCTCGACCTGGCGTGGGTGCGGGACGACCACGAGCGGGCGACGGCACGGTGCGCGGAGCTCCGGGAGCGCATGGACCGACTGACCGACGCGGAGCGCCCGACGTGGGTGGACCTCGGCGCGGGGGCGCCGGGGGCGGACGCGTCGGCGGACTCGTTCGGCGAGGGCGCGGCCGAGGGTTTCGCGGGGGGGTATGACGGTGGCTTCGCGGGCGAGTTCGACGGGAGCTTCGCCGGCTCCGGTGCGGACGCCGGCGGGGCCGGCTTCGGCGTGGAGGACGGCGGGGTGGTCGTCGACGGCCACGCCGTGGGCCCGGACCCGGCCGACGGCCTAGGCCCCACCCCCGCGCCGCGCCACTCGGCGCCGGACGCCGGGCCCCGCGTACCCCGGCAGGGTCCCGGGCGTTCCCGGCGCCGGCCGCGCGGCGCACGGTTCGCCGGGTTCGGGGACGGCGGTGGGCAGGGCACGCGCGGACCGGTGACCGGGCCTGACCCCGCGCCCTCCGGTGAGCCGCCCCGAGGCGCGCGCTTCCCGCAGGCGGCGGCCCCTTCGGCCGCGTCCGCTCCGGCGGCGCGGGAAGCCGCCCCGCACCTCGCGGGAGCCCAGGCGCGGCCCCGGGCCCATGCCGAAGCCGCACCCGACGCCGACGCCCGCGCCACCTCCGAAGCCGTCCGCGACCTCATCCGGCTCCGGGGCGAGGGCCGCAGCGGTGAGGCGCACGGCGTGCTCGTCGAGGCCGCGGCCTGGCCCGCGGCCCGTCTTCCGCTCTTCGCCGGCGAACTGCACCGCGCCGGCCTCGGCGCCGACTGGGCCACCCTGTTGTGGGAGGCCGCCTCCCTGCCGCCCGACCGGCTCGTCGCGCTGGCCGACGCGCTGGCCGGGGCGGGCCGCGGCGACGACTGCAGAAAGCTGCTGCGACAGGGCGTCGCGCGCCCCGCGCCCGAGATCGCCGAGGCGATCCTCGCCCTCATGGACGCGGGCCGGGAGCGGGAGGCCCGCGCGCTCCTGGACTCCTACGTCCGCGTCCGCACCTCCGAGGACGTCGCCCGCTGCGCCCACACGGATCCGCACCGCCTCATACCCGTCCTCCTGGAGACGGCCAAGGGAGTCTCCGACGAACACCACTGGGATCTCGTGCACGCCCTGCGGGTGGCGGGCTTCAGCGCCTGACCCCGCCGCCCGGCCCTGTCCCTTTCGGCCCGTTTCTCGGCCGCTCGGGTGTGAAACATGATCGACTCCGCCGGTTGACGGCGATGGTCTTGCTCAGCCCGTCGGCGGAGGCTTACGTTCTCCTAATCCACGCAGCAAGTCTACGTGCGTAGAAGCTCTCTGACGTCCTCTCACGGACTTGCGAAGGAGCAGCTCATGGTCAACGTCGTACGCGCCGCACTGGTCCAGGCAACCTGGACGGGCGACACCGAATCCATGATCGCCAAGCATGAGGAGCACGCCCGCGAGGCGGCCCGCCAAGGGGCGAAGGTCATCGGCTTCCAGGAGGTCTTCAACGCCCCCTACTTCTGCCAGGTCCAGGAGGCCGAGCACTACCGCTGGGCGGAGCCGGTGCCCGACGGCCCCACGGTGACCCGGATGAAGGCGCTCGCCCGCGAGACCGGCATGGTGATCGTCGTCCCCGTCTTCGAGGTCGAGCAGTCCGGCTTCTACTTCAACACCGCGGCCGTGATCGACGCCGACGGAAGCTATCTCGGCAAGTACCGCAAGCACCACATCCCCCAGGTGAAGGGGTTCTGGGAGAAGTACTACTTCAAGCCCGGCAACCTCGGCTGGCCGGTCTTCGACACCGCGGTCGGCAAGGTCGGCGTCTACATCTGCTACGACCGCCACTTCCCGGAGGGCTGGCGGCAGTTGGGGCTCAACGGCGCCCAGATCGTCTACAACCCCTCAGCCACCTCGCGCGGCCTCTCCGGCTACCTCTGGCAGCTCGAACAGCCCGCCGCGGCCGTCGCCAACGAGTACTTCGTCGCCGCGATCAACCGCGTCGGCCAGGAGGAGTACGGCGACAACGACTTCTACGGCACCAGCTACTTCGTCGACCCCCGCGGCCAGTTCGTCGGCGAGCCCGCGAGCGACAAGGCCGAGGAACTCGTCGTGCGGGACCTCGACTTCGCCCTCATCGAGGAAGTACGCCAGCAGTGGGCGTTCTACCGCGACCGCCGACCCGACGCCTACGAAGGACTGGTGCAGCCGTGACCGACCTGTACGACCGCCACCGGGCCGTGCTGCCCGACTGGCTCGCGCTCTACTACCAGCGGCCCCTGGAGCTCACCCATGGCGAGGGCCGCCACGTGTGGGACGCCGCGGGCACCAAGTACCTCGACTTCTTCGGCGGCATCCTCACCACCATGACGGCGCACGCGCTGCCCGAGGTCACCAAGGCGGTGAGCGAGCAGGCGGGCCGGATCATCCACTCCTCGACCCTCTATCTGAACCGCCCGATGGTCGAACTCGCCGAGCGCGTCGCGGCGTTGTCGGGCATCCCCGACGCGCGCGTCTTCTTCACCACCTCGGGCACCGAGGCCAACGACGCGGCGCTGCTGCTCGCCACCACCCACCGCCGCTCGAACCAGATCCTGGCGATGCGCAACAGCTACCACGGCCGCTCCTTCTCCACCGTCGGCATCACCGGCAACCAGTCGTGGTCGCCCACCAGCCTCTCGCCGCTGCAGACGCTCTACGTGCACGGCGGCGTCCGCAGCCGAGGTCCGTACGCCGACCTGAGCGACGCCGGGTTCACCGCCGCCTGCGTGGCCGACCTGCGCGACATGCTCGGGCAGACCCGCGGGGGAGTGGCGGCCCTCATCGCCGAACCCGTCCAGGGCGTCGGCGGCTTCACCTCGCCGCCCGACGGCCTCTACGCGGCCTTCCGCGAGGTCCTCGACGAGCACGGCATCCTGTGGATCTCCGACGAGGTCCAGACCGGCTGGGGCCGCACCGGCGACCACTTCTGGGGCTGGCAGGCGCACGCGCAGAGCGGCCCGCCGGACATCCTCACCTTCGCCAAGGGCATCGGCAACGGCATGTCGATCGGCGGCGTGGTGGCCGGGGCCGAGGTCATGAACGGTCTCGACGCCAACTCCATCTCCACGTTCGGCGGCTCCCCGGTCACCATGGCGGCCGGCCTCGCCAACCTCGCGTACCTCCTGGAGCACGACCTCCAGGGCAACGCCCGGCGGGTGGGCGGCCTCCTCATCGAGCGGCTCCGGGCGATCTGCGCGCAGCTGCCCGTCGTACGCGAGGTGCGCGGACGCGGGCTCATGATCGGCGTCGAACTGGTCGAGCCGGGCACCGACCGGCCCAACCCGCGCGCGGCCGCCGCCGTGCTCGAGGCGGCCCGCGAGGGCGGTCTCCTGATCGGCAAGGGCGGCGGGCACGACACCAGCGTGCTGCGCATCGCACCGCCGCTCTCGCTGACCGTCGCGGAGGCGGAAGAGGGCGCCTCGATCCTCGAACGGGCCCTGCGGAGCGCCTAGTTCGTCCGGAGGCCCGCGCGGCACCGCGCGGGCCCGCAGGAATAGGGAGCGCACCACATGAGCAACCGCACGCTGATCACCGGCGGCCTGGTCATCACGGCCTCCGACGAACTGCCCGTCGACGTCCTGGCCGAGGACGGCCGGGTGGTGGCGCTGGCCACCCGCGACAGCCACGGCTTCACCGCCGACCGCGTGATCGACGCCACCGGCAAGTACGTGATCCCGGGTGGCGTCGACGCCCACACCCACATGGAGATGCCGTTCGGCGGCACCACCGCGGCGGACACCTTCGAGACCGGCACCCGCGCCGCGGCCTGGGGCGGTACGACCACCATCGTCGACTTCGCGATCCAGCCCAAGGGCGGGACGCTCGCGGAGGGGCTGGAGACCTGGCACGCGAAGGCGGCCGGACGGTGCGCCGTCGACTACGGCTTCCACATGATCATGTCCGACGTGAACGCGTCCTCGCTCAAGGAGATGGACGCGCTCGTCTCGGCCGGCGTCAGCTCGTTCAAGCTCTTCACCGCCTACCCGGGCGTCTTCCTCTCCGACGACGGGCAGATCCTCCGGGCGATGCAGCGCGCGAGCACCAACGGCGGCCTGGTGATGACGCACGCGGAGAACGGACTCGCCATCGACGTCCTGGTGGAGCAGGCCCTCGCCCGCGGCGAACGGGACCCCCGCTACCACGGCGAGGTCCGCAAGGCGCTCCTGGAGGCCGAGGCGACGCACCGCGTCATCAAGCTGAGCCAGGTGGCCGGCGCCCCGCTGTACGTGGTGCACGTCTCCGCGCAGGAGGCCGTCGCCGAGCTGGCCCGCGCGCGGGACGACGGTCTGCCGGTCTTCGGGGAGACCTGTCCGCAGTACCTCTTCCTGTCCACCGACAACCTCGCCGAGCCCGGCTTCGAGGGCGCCAAGTACGTCTGCTCCACGCCGCTGCGCCCCCGCGAGCACCAGGCGGCGCTGTGGCGCGGGCTGCGCACGAACGACCTCCAGGTCGTCTCCACCGACCACTGCCCGTTCTGCTTCAAGGGGCAGAAGGAGATGGGCCGGGACGACTTCTCCAAGATCCCGAACGGCCTGCCGGGAGTGGAGAACCGCATGGACCTGCTGCACCAGGCCGTCGTCGACGGGCACATCAGCCGGCGCCGCTGGATCGAGGTCGCCTGCGCCACGCCGGCCCGGATGTTCGGCCTCTACCCGAAGAAGGGCACCATCGCGCCGGGCGCCGACGCGGACATCGTCATCTACGACCCGCACGCGGAGCAGACCATCTCCGCGCAGACACACCACATGAACGTCGACTACTCGGCGTACGAGGGCAAGCGGGTCACCGGACGCGTGGAGACGGTGCTGTCCCGGGGCGTTCCGGTGATCGAGGACCGGGTGTACGCGGGACGCGCGGGGCACGGGTCGTACGTGCCGCGGGGCATCTGCCAGTACGCGTGAGCGATCCGCCGTACGCGTGAGGCCCTGCGGCGGCTGACGGACGAACGGCGGGGCGGGGCCGAACTCAGCGGCCCCGCCCCGCCGTTCGTGTGACCCGCGTCACTCGGGGAGGGCCTTGGCCCGGCGGTCCGCCCCGTGTCACTATTTCTGCACGCCGACTCTGCCCAAAACCCGCCGCGAGGCCGGGGGTTGAGCGCCGTAGCCGCCGGCCGACGCCGGCGAGGCCGGGCCCGAGCCCGACGCACTTCCGATTCCCCACGCAATCCATCCCATGCGTGCCGTCCCACCCTCTTTGCGGGTGGTGCGAGATCCGCGCGTGCGATGGCACCCCTCCCTTTGCAGGCGTGCCGATGGGCCTGCCCTGACCCGGAGTTGTCCCGAGGGGGGAACTCCGCAGGTCGAAGAGGGAATTGATGCCCCTAAGCGTGAGATTCACCCTGCCGTTCCGCAGGCGTCCGCCGATCGCCCCATGGAGGAACCATGTCTGAGACCACCGACTTGAACGAGCTGTACTCGGTCATCGAGAAGACGGCTCAGCTCGTGGACGTCACGAGTTCACGCGAGAAGGTCTGGCCGATCCTGAACGCCTACGAGGAGTTCCTCGGCAACTCCGTGATCTCCTTCCGAGCGTCGACCGGCAGCAGCGCCGACGACCTCGACTGCCGCTTCACCATGCTGCCGAAGGGCTTCGACCCGTACGCCCGCGCCCTGGAGCACGGCCTCACGCCGAAGACGGAGCACCCGGTCGGCAGCCTGCTGAAGGAGGTCCACGAGAACCTGCCCATCACCAGCTGCGGCGTCGACTTCGGGGTCGCCGGCGGGTTCACGAAGACCTGGTCCTTCCCCAGCGCCGAGAACCTGGTCAAGGTCGCTGACCTGGCCAAGCTCCCCTCGATCCCCGAGGGTGTCGCCGCCAACCTCGACTTCTTCAAGAAGTGGGGCCTCGCCGACATGGTGAGCACGGTCGGCATCGACTACTCCAAGCGCACCATGAACCTGTACTTCGGCGGCGGCGTCGGCGACCGTGTGCCGGCCGAGGTCTTCGAGGAGAAGGGCGTCAGGGCGATCCTCGGCGAACTCGGCCTCGCCGAGCCGAGCGCGGAGCTGCTCAAGTTCTGCGAGCGCTCCTTCGTCATCTACGTGACCCTCGGCTGGGACTCGCCGGAGATCAACCGCTTCACGTACTCGGTCATGACGCCGGAGCCGCTGGGCCTGCCCATCGATCTGGCGCCGACGTTCGACCGGCTCATCAGGAACGCCCCGTACGACACGACGGGCCGCAACTACGTCTACGGCATCGCGTCGACGCCCAAGGGCGAATACCACAAGATCGCCTCCTACTACCAGTGGCAGAAGCGCGTGGAGAATCTGCTGCGTTCGGATTCCTGACGGCGATTCGCCCGCCAGGGCCTGAAGATCAAGGGCTTGTGGAGAAGCGATGACCTGCTTCTGCGCGGGCCCTTTTCTCTGGAACGGCCGGGTTTCTCACGGAACCCGGCCGGCTTCATTTCTTCCTAGAACTCTGGATGATGCGATCTCCATGCAGAAAAGACAAAGGGAGCTGAGCGCGTTGACGTCATCGGCCTCGGCGGAGGGGTTGTCGGACATTCGACGTGCTCGGTCGGTCGGAATCGGGCGCGCCCACGCGAAGACCATTTTGCTGGGGGAGCACGCGGTCGTCTACGGCGCCCCCGCGCTCGCGCTCCCGGTGCCGCAGCTGGCGGTCACGGCGAGCGCCGGCTGGTCCGCCCGCACCCCGGGCGACTCCGGCGACGTGTCCCTGACGATGACCGGATCCGCCTCGCGGCCGGTGGCGACGCAGGCATCCGAATGGCTGCGGCGGCTGACCGCCGAGTTCCGGTCGACCATGGACGTGACCGACGACGTCCACCTCGACGTGATCCTGGACTGCGCGATCCCACCGGGCCGCGGCCTCGGCTCCAGCGCGGCGTGCGCGCGCGCCGTCGTCTTCGCGCTGGCCGACCTCTTCGACCGCGGGGTCACCCCGCGGGCCGCCTTCGACCTCGTACAGACCGCGGAGAACGTGGCGCACGGCCGGGCGAGCGGTGTCGACGCCACCGCCGTGGGCGCCTCGGGGCCGCTCCTCTTCCAGCAGGGCCACGCCGAGGAACTCCCCATCGGCTGCGAGGGGTTGTTCATCGTCGCCGACAGCGGCGAGGTGGGTCGCACCAAGGACGCCGTCGGGCTGCTGCGCGAAGGCTTCCAGCGGATCCCCGGGGCGCAGGAGCGGTTCGTGGGCCGTGCCACGGAGCTCACCGACGCGTCCCGGCACGCCCTCGCGGACGACAGGCCCGAGGAGCTCGGCAGTCATATGACGGAGTATCACGAGCTGCTGCGCGACGCCGGGTTGAGCACCGACCGGATCGACGCACTGGTCGACGGGGCGCTCGGGGCGGGCAGCCTCGGCGCCAAGATCACGGGGGGTGGCATGGGCGGCTGCGTGATCGCGCTGACCCGGTCCGGGCGGGCGAGCGCGGTGACCCGGCGGCTGCACGAGGCCGGCGCCGTCCAGACATGGGTCGTACCGCTGAGGGGGTTCACCGGCCATGGGCGCTGAACAGCAGGCCACCGCGGTGCGCTCGGCACGCACGGACGCGACGGGTACCGCGACCGCCGTGGCCCACCCGAACATCGCCCTCATCAAGTACTGGGGAAAGCGCGACGAGAAGCTCATCCTGCCGCGCACCGACAGCCTGTCGATGACCCTGGACATCTTCCCCACGACCACCCGGGTTCGGCCGGCCCCCGACGCGGACCACGACGAGGTGACGCTCGGCGGCAAGCCCGCCGAGGGCGACGCGCGACAGCGCATCGTCACCTTCCTCGACCTGGTGCGCGAGCGGGCCGGGGCAGACCACCGCGCCGTCGTGGACACCGAGAACACCGTGCCCACCGGCGCCGGACTCGCCTCCTCCGCCAGTGGCTTCGCCGCCCTGGCCGTGGCCGCGGCCGCCGCCTACGGCCTCGACCTGGACGCCACCGCCCTGTCCCGGCTCGCCCGGCGCGGATCGGGCTCGGCCTCCCGCTCCCTCTTCGGCGACTTCGTGGTCTGGCACGCCGGCCGCGAGGACGGCACCGAGGAGGAGGCGGACCTCAGCTCGTACGCCGAGCCGGTGCCCGCAGGCCCCCTCGACCCCGCGCTGGTCGTCGCCGTCGTCAACGCCGGGCCCAAGGACGTGTCCAGCCGCGCGGCCATGCGGCGCACCGTCGACACCTCCCCGCTGTACGAGCCGTGGGCGGTGTCCAGCAGGGACGACCTGGCCGACATGCGCCGGGCGCTAGGCCGGGGCGACCTGGAGGCCGTCGGGGAGATCGCGGAGCGCAACGCGCTCGGCATGCACGCCACGATGCTGGCGGCCCGCCCCGCGGTCCGCTACCTCTCCCCGGCCACGATCACCGTGCTCGACGCCGTGCTGCGGCTGCGGCGGGACGGGGTGGCGGCCTACGCCACCATGGACGCCGGGCCGAACGTGAAGGTGCTCTGCCGCAACGCGGACGCGGACCGGGTCGCCCACGCGGTGCGCGCCGCCGCTCAGGGCGGCGCGATCCACATCGCCCGGCCCGGACCCGCCGCCCGGCTCCTGAACGAGGACGGATGATGCCGCCTCGGGCGGTCGTGCGGCGCGCGCCGGGCAAGCTGTTCGTCGCGGGCGAGTACGCCGTGGTGGACCCGGCCAACCCCGCGATCCTGGTGGCGGTCGACCGCTACATCACCGTCACCGTGTCCGGGCCCGACGCGCCGGGCGTCGTCCTCTCCTCCGACCTCCTCGCCTCGCCCGCGCACTGCGCGTGGCGGGACGGTGAGCTGACCGGATCGACGCCGGACGACGACCGGCGGCTGCGCGCGGGGCTGGCCCACGTGGTGGCCTCCGTCGAGATCGTGGCCCGGCTCCTCGCCGAACGCGGCCTGGAAGCACCGGAGTTGCACGTGTCGGTGAGCAGCGGTCTGCACGAGAACGGCACCAAGTTCGGGCTCGGGTCGAGCGGGGCGGTGACCGTCGCGACCGTCGCCGCCGTGGCCGCGTTCTGCGGCCTCGACCTGACGCGCGAGGACCGGTACCGGCTCGCCATGCTCGCCACGGCGGGCCTGGAACCCAAGGCCTCCGGAGGCGACCTCGCCGCAAGCACCTGGGGCGGCTGGATCACCTACCAGGCACCCGACCGCGCCGCCGTACTCGACCTGGCCCGCGCGGCCGGCGTCGAGAAGGCGCTGCGAGAGCCCTGGCCGGGCTTCGCGGTACGCCGGCTGCCGCCGCCCGAGGACCTCGCGCTCCAGGTCGGCTGGACCGGAGACCCCGCCTCGACATCGGCGCTCGTCTCCGGACTCGACCGCGGGGCCTGGCGGGGCACCGCCGCGCACCGCGCGTTCGTGGAGACCAGCAACGACTTCGTGCACGCCGCCGCCGACGCACTGGAACGCGGCGACGACGGCACCCTGCTGCACCAGATCCGCAGAGCCCGCCAGGAGCTGGCGCGCGTCGACGAGGCGGCCGGGCTCGGCATCTTCACGCCCCGCCTCACCGCGCTGTGCGGCGCCGCCGAAGCCGTCGGCGGCGCGGCCAAGCCCTCCGGGGCGGGTGGCGGCGACTGCGGCATCGCGCTGCTGGACGCCGCGGCGGCCCAGGACATCGCTCACGTACAGAAACGGTGGACCACGGCGGGCGTGCGGCCCTTGCCGATCCGTCCCGCCATGGAAGGGAACGAGGAATGATCTCTCAACGCAAGGACGACCACGTCCGGCTCGCCGTCGAGCACCAGCGCCAGCACAGCGGACAGAACCAGTTCGACGAGGTGTCGTTCGTCCACCACGCGCTGGCCGGCATCGACCGGCCGGACGTCTCCCTGGCCACGAGCTTCGCCGGCATCTCCTGGCCGGTGCCGCTCTACATCAACGCGATGACCGGCGGCAGCGTCAGCACCGGCGTCATCAACCGGGACCTGGCCATCGCCGCCCGCGAGACCGGTGTCGCCGTCGCCTCCGGCTCGATGAGCGCGTACTTCAAGGACCCGTCGTGCGCCGAGACGTTCAGCGTGCTGCGCAAGGAGAACCCCGACGGGTTCGTCCTCGCCAACGTGAACGCGACCGCCTCCGTCGACAAGGCGCAGCGCGCCATCGACCTGGTGCGGGCCGACGCCCTGCAGATCCACATCAACACGGCCCAGGAAACGCCGATGCCCGAGGGTGACCGGTCGTTCGCCTCCTGGGTCCCGCAGATCGAGAAGATCGCCGCGGCCGTCGACGTCCCCGTGATCGTCAAGGAGGTCGGCAACGGCCTCAGCCGCGAGACCGTCCTCCTCCTGGAGAGCCTCGGCGTCAAGGTCGCCGACCTCGGGGGGCGCGGCGGCACCGACTTCGCCCGCATCGAGAACGGCCGCCGCGAACTGCGCGAGTACGCCTTCCTGCACGGCTGGGGCCAGTCCACCGCCGCCTGCCTCCTGGACACCCAGGACGTCGGCATCCCGGTCCTCGCCTCCGGCGGCGTCCGCAACGCCCTCGACGTGGCCCGCGCCCTGGCGCTCGGCGCGTCCGGCGTCGGCGTCTCCGGCGGATTCCTGCGCACCCTCAAGGACGAGGGCGTCTCCGCCCTCATCGCCCAGATCTCCACCTGGCTCGACCAGCTGGCCGCCCTGCAGACCATGCTCGGCGCCCGCACCCCCGCCGAACTGCAGCGCTGCGACCTGCTGATCCACGGCGAACTCCGCACCTTCTGCGCCGACCGGGGCATCGAGACCGGGCCCTTCGCCCAGCGCTCGCGCTCCGTCGCGGCCGCCACCGAGCTGACGGGAAGCACCCGATGACCGAGACACACGCCATCGCAGGCGTCCCGATGCGCTGGGTCGGCCCGCTGCGCATCTCCGGGAACGTCGCCACCACCGAGACGCAGGTCCCGCTCGCCACCTACGAGACGCCGCTGTGGCCCTCCGTGGGCCGCGGCGCCAAGGTTTCCATGCTGGCCGAGAAGGGCATCGTCGCCACCCTCGTCGACGAGCGGATGACCCGCTCGGTGCTCGTGGAGGCGACGGACGCGCAGACCGCGTACGTGGCCGCCCGCGCCATCGACGCGCGCATCGACGAGCTGCGCGAAGTGGTGCGCGGCTGCAGCCGGTTCGCCGAGCTGGTGAACATCCGGCACGAGATCAACGCCAACCTGCTGTTCATCCGGTTCGAGTTCACCACCGGCGACGCCTCCGGGCACAACATGGCGACGCTGGCCTCCGACGCGCTCCTGAAGCACCTCCTGACCACGATTCCGGGGATCGCCTACGGATCGATCTCGGGCAACTACTGCACGGACAAGAAGGCCACCGCGATCAACGGCATCCTCGGCCGCGGCAAGAACGTGGTCACGGAGCTGCTCATCCCGCGGGACGTCGTCACCGACGTGCTGCACACGACCGCCGCCAAGGTGGTCCAGCTGAACATCCGCAAGAACATGCTCGGCACCCTGCTCGCCGGCGGCATCCGCTCGGCCAACGCCCACTACGCGAACATGCTGCTCGGGTTCTATCTGGCGACCGGCCAGGACGCGGCCAACATCGTCGAGGGCTCCCAGGGCGTCACCATGGCCGAGGACCGCGACGGCGACCTCTACTTCGCCTGCACGCTGCCGAACCTGATCGTCGGCACGGTCGGCAACGGCAAGGGGATCGAGTTCGTGGAGACCAACCTCGCCCGGCTCGGCTGCCGGGCCGAGCGCGAGCCCGGGGAGAACGCGCGGCGCCTCGCCGTCATCGCGGCGGCCACCGTGCTGTGCGGGGAGCTCTCGCTCCTCGCCGCCCAGACCAACCCCGGTGAACTGATGCGTGCGCACGTCCAGTTGGAGCGCGACAACACGACGGAAAAGGTCGGTGTGTGAGGCATGGCAAGTGGTTCAGGCATAGGTATCCATGATCTGTCGTTCGCGACGACCGAGTTCGTGCTGCCGCACTCGGCGCTCGCCGCGTACAACGGCACGGAGATCGGCAAGTATCACATCGGCATCGGCCAGGAGTCGATGAGCGTGCCGGCGGCCGACGAGGACATCGTGACGCTGGGCGCCTCGGCGGCCGCGCCGATCGTCGAGCGGCACGGCAGCGAGCGCATCCGCACCGTCGTCTTCGCGACGGAGTCCTCCATCGACCAGGCCAAGTCGGGCGGCGTGTACGTCCATTCGCTGCTCGGACTGCCCTCGGCGGCCCGCGTGGTGGAGCTGAAGCAGGCCTGCTACGGCGCGACGGCCGGGCTGCAGTTCGCCCTCGGCCTGGTGGCGCGCGACCCCGAACAGCAGGTCCTCGTGATCGCCAGCGACGTCTCCAAGTACGAGCTGGACAGCCCCGGCGAGGCCACCCAGGGCGCCGCCGCGGTGGCCATGCTGGTGAGCGCGGACCCGGCCCTGGTGCGCATCGACGGCCCCTCCGGCCTGTTCACCGCCGACGTGATGGACTTCTGGCGGCCGAACTACCGGGACGCGGCGCTGGTGGACGGGCAGGAGTCGATCTCCGCCTATCTGCAGGCGGTCGAGGGCTGCTGGAAGGACTACACCGAGCAGGGCGGCCGGGCGCTGGAGGACTTCGCCGCGTTCTGCTACCACCAGCCCTTCACCAAGATGGCCTACAAGGCCCACCGCCACCTGCTCAACTACTGCGGGTACGACACCGACAAGGACGCCATCGAGCAGGCGCTGGGCCGGACCACCGCGTACAACCGGGTGATCGGCAACAGCTACACCGCGTCGGTGTACCTGGGCCTCGCCGCGCTCCTCGACCAGGCCGACGACCTGACCGGCCGCTCGATCGGGTTCCTGAGCTACGGCTCGGGCAGCGTCGCCGAGTTCTTCGCGGGCGAGCTGGTCCCCGGCTACCGCGAGCGGCTGCGCACCGCGGAGAACCGCGCGGCCATCGAGCGGCGCACGCCGCTGGACTACGCGGGCTACCGCAGCCTGCACGAGCGCTCGTTCCCCACGGACGGCGGGGACTACCCCACGCCGGTGCAGAACGGCGGACGGTTCCGCCTGGCGGCGCTGCGCGGTCACAAGCGGATCTACGAGCGGCGGTAGGGCCCCGTGCGGTACCGCAGGTGCGGGGGCGGCTCCTCGGGGCCGCCCCCCCACGCCGCACACGGGTACGGCCGCGCCGACCGGGCTCCGGCCACCAGCACCATCCATTCACGTCGCGTTGAGGGTAGGGCAGGCGAATGACCGGTATCGCAGCCGATATCGCAGTTCTCGGTACGGGCGCCCATGTGCCGGACCGTATCGTCGGCAATGACGAGGTCGGCGCGCCGGCCGGGGTCGACGGCGAGTGGATCGTCCGCAAGACCGCGATCAGGGAACGGCGTTGGGCCGCTCCCGGAGAGGCGACCTCGGATCTGGCGGTGGCGGCGGGCCGCGCAGCACTGGAGTCGGCGGGCATCACGGCCGGACAGCTGTCGCTGATCGTGGTGGCCACGTCGACGCCGGACCGTCCGCAGCCGCCGACCGCCGTCTTCGTGCAGCAGCAGCTCGGCGCCCTGGGTGCCGCGGCGTTCGACGTCAACGCCGTCTGCTCCGGCAGTGTCTTCGCGCTGTCGGTGGTCGAGGGCATGCTGGCCGGCCGCGGCGGCCACGCGCTGGTCATCGGCGCGGACGTCTACTCGCGGATCCTGAACCCGGCCGACCGCAAGACGGTCGTGCTGTTCGGCGACGGGGCCGGCGCGATGGTCCTCGGCCCCGGCAAGGGGCCGCGCATCCGCCATGTCGCGCTGCACACGTTCGGCGAGCTGTCCGACCTCATCCAGGTGCCCGCGGGCGGCAGCAGGATCCCGCCGGACCAGGCCGCGCTGGACGCGGGGCTCCAGTACTTCGCGATGGACGGCCGCGAGGTGCGCCGCTTCGTCGTGGAGCAACTGCCGCAGCTCACCAAGCAGTTCCTGCACGAGGCGGGCGTGGTGCACGACGACATCGCGCACTTCGTGCCGCACCAGGCCAACGGCGTCATGCTCGACACCGTGATCGAGGACCTGTCGCTGTCCCGCGCGACCACGCATCTCACGCTGGAGGAGTACGGCAACACCGGGGCCGCCTCCATCCCGATCACCCTGGACGCGGCCGCCCGCAAGGGCGCCTTCCGGCCGGGCGACCTGATCCTCCTGGCCGGCTTCGGCGGCGGCATGGCCGCGGGGCTCGCCCTGCTCGAATGGTGACCGGCCGGCCGGGTTCCTGACGGCCCCGGCCGGCCACCCGCCCCACCGACCGGGCCGGGGCGCTCACTTCCCCCCAGAAGAGCCCCCGGCCCGCACCTCATGGCTTCCCCCCACGCTCCCCCCATCTCGTATCCGTACCCCCTCACCTCCCGTCGCAGGAAGGCACCCGCGTGATCACGGAGAAGGAGCCGGACACCGGCCTGGCCGCCCGGATACCGGGCTCCAAGAGTCTGACCAACCGACTGCTCCTGCTGGCCGCCGCGGCCGACGGCACCAGCACGGTGCGCGCCCCGCTGGTGAGCGAGGACACCGTCGCGTTCCGCGAGGCGCTCGGCGCCTGCGGTCTCACCGTGCGCCGCGGTCCGCGGGACGAGTTCTGGGCGGTGACGGGCACGGGCCGCGGGCCGGCCGGCTCCGCCCGGCCCTGGTGCGCGGACGCCGGGACGGCCGCCCGCTTCCTGCCGCCGTTCGCCGCCACCGGCCACGGCACCTTCCTCTTCGACGGCTCCGCCCAGCTGCGGGCCCGCCCGCAACGGCCCCTCATCGACGCGCTCCGCGCGCTGGGCGCCGACCTCGACCCCGGGCCGGGCAACGGCCTTCCCCTGCTGATCCGCGCCCGGGGCCTGACGGGCGGCGAGCTCACCGTGGACTCGTCCCTGTCCAGCCAGTATCTGAGCGGACTCCTGATGGCCGCGCCGCTCATGCGCGACGGTCTGCGCATCCGCACCGGGAGCCTGGTCAGCCGCCCGTACGTCGACATGACGCTGGCCCTGATGCGGCGCTTCGGGGCGCGCGTGGAGGAGAGCGACGACGGCACGCTGCACGTCGCGCCCCGCCCGTACGACGCGACCGACGTCGACGTCGAACCCGACGCGTCCTCCGCCTCCTACGTCTTCGCCGCCGCGGCCGTCACCGGAACCACCGTCACCGTGCCGGGCCTCGGCGCCGACAGTCTCCAGGGCGACCTCCGCTTCGTCGACGTCCTGCGGCAGGCGGGCGCCGAGGTGCACGTGGGCCCGACGGCCACCACCGTGACCGGCACGGGACCGCTGCGCGGCGGCTTCACCGTCGACATGGGCGAGATCTCCGACACCTTCATGACCCTGGCCGCCGTCGCGCCGCTGGCCGACGCGCCCATCACCATCCGCGGTATCGCGCACGCGCGGCTCAAGGAGTCCGACCGCGTCGCCGCCGTGGCGGCGAACCTGCGGGCCTGCGGCATCCGCACCTCGGACGGCCCCGACCGGATCACCGTCCATCCCGGGGTGCCGCGCCCCACCCGCATCGAGTGCCGGCGCGACCACCGCATCGCGATGTCCTTCTCGGTCCTCGGGCTCGCGGTGCCCGGCACGATCACGCTGGACGACCCGTCCTGTGTGGCGAAGACCTTCCCCGACTTCCACGACGAGATGCGACGCCTGTTCACCGGTTACGCGCTCGCGTCGAGCACGAGCGGCTGAACGGGCCGCTGGACACGCGCGGTCGAAACATGAGGAGCATCCGTTGAGCAGGTTGCGTTGGCTGACCGCGGGGGAGTCGCACGGACCCGCGCTTGTCGCGACGTTGGAGGGTCTTCCCGCCGGCGTGCCGGTCACGACGGAGATGGTGGCCGACCATCTGGCGCGGCGGCGGTTGGGGTATGGCCGTGGTGCGCGGATGAAGTTCGAGCGTGATGAGGTCACGTTCCTGGGTGGTGTGCGGCACGGTCTGAGCATGGGCTCGCCGATCGCGGTCATGGTGGGGAACACGGAGTGGCCGAAGTGGGAGCAGGTGATGTCGGCCGATCCGGTGGATCCGGATGTGCTGGCTGACCTGGCCCGTAATGCCCCACTGACGCGTCCGCGCCCCGGTCACGCGGATCTTGCGGGGATGCAGAAGTACGGCTTCGAGGAGGCCCGGCCGGTCCTGGAGCGTGCTTCGGCGCGTGAGACGGCGGCGCGGGTGGCGCTGGGCGCCGTCGCCCGGTCGTACCTGAAGGAGACGGCGGGGATCGAGGTCGTCTCGCATGTCACGGAGCTGGCGGGGGCGAAGGCGCCGTACGGGGTGTACCCGACGCCGGCGGATGTCGAGAAGCTGGACGCGGATCCGGTGCGGTGCCTGGACGCGGACGCGTCGAAGGCGATGGTCGCGGAGATCGACCAGGCCCACAAGGACGGCGACACCCTCGGTGGTGTGGTCGAGGTCCTCGCCTACGGGGTGCCGGTGGGCCTCGGCTCGCACGTGCACTGGGACCGGCGTCTGGACGCGCGGCTGGCTGCCGCGCTCATGGGCATCCAGGCCATCAAGGGCGTCGAAGTCGGTGACGGCTTCGACCTCGCCCGGGTGCCGGGGTCGAAGGCGCACGACGAGATCGTGACCACCGATGACGGCATCAGGCGGACCTCGGGCCGCTCCGGTGGTACCGAGGGCGGCCTGACCACCGGCGAGCTGCTGCGCGTACGCGCCGCGATGAAGCCGATCGCGACGGTGCCGCGTGCTCTGGCCACCATTGATGTGGCCACGGGTGAGGCTGCCAAGGCGCACCATCAGCGTTCCGACGTGTGTGCGGTGCCGGCGGCCGGGATCGTCGCGGAGGCGATGGTGGCGCTGGTGCTCGCGGACGCGGTGGCGGAGAAGTTCGGGGGCGACAGCGTGCCCGAGACGCGCCGCAATGTGCGGTCCTACCTCGACAACCTGCAGATCCGCTGAACGAAGAGACCATGACGCGGACGGCCACGGTGCGCGGTGAGTTGCCCCGCGCCCCGTGACCGCCCGTCCGGGCCCCGCATGCGTCCGGGCCCCGCACTCCCCGTACTCCGTCACACATCGCCCTCGTCGGCGCTCACGTCCGGCTCCATCCTGCTCTCTCCCGCTGAACAGGCCGAGCTGTCGGCGTCGCCGTCGTCGTCACCGGATGACCGGGACAACCGGGGTGACCGGGTGCGTCAGGCCGCTTCCCGGCTCTGGCGGTCCATGAGGTGACGCAGAACGAGCCACTCCCGTATTTCCCACGAGTGTCCCGACGAGCAGCTGATGCTGCCGGCCGCCCCCGCGGCCCCGGCGTGCTGCGGCGAGGTGTTGATCGTCCCCGTGCAACTCTCCACCACACAGCGCCTGGTGAGCGGGTTCCGGTCGGCCTGGTCGGGCTCGATGACCCCGAGCAGTTCGACGTGCAACTCCTGGATCTCCTCCGCGAAGTCCGCCGCCGGCGGCTGCGCCGTGAGCCATTCCAGGTGCAGCAGCAGGAAGCAGGCGAGGTGGGGGACGGACCTGGCCGGGGGAGCGACGCCGAGCTCGTCGGCCACGTAACTCGCCCACGACTCCAGGATGGCGAGGATGTTGCTGCGGACGTCGAGCGCCGCGACGTTCAGGTGATCGCGCTTGCGGCTGCCCGAGACCTTCGTCGGGTTGCGCCTCCGCGACGTCGCCAGAACGTGGTGCAGTCCCTCCTGGTGCAGGCCGGGAAGGGCGCGCAGATGACGCTGGAGCTTTGCGACGCACGGGTCACACAGGATGGCTCCGGTCGCCTCGCGCGGTTCCTGGCGGTGGTCCCGCGAGCATGAGTGGATCTCCATTGCGGTGAATCTCCTCCATGGATGAACGGGCCGGTCAGGGGTTCCTGTGGCCGGCTTCGTGCAGGATGCGGAAGGTGACGAACTCACCCGGCCGCAGGGTGGCGAGACCGACGTCGAGGACCACGCGGCCCCGCGTCGGATCGCCGATGTCCGCGCCGCTCGTACCGGTCGCACCGTTCGTGGCGCTCGCGGCGTTCTTGCCGGACGCGTCGTACTCGTAGCCGTTGTTGGTCTCGTCGCAGACGACGTGGAACGCCTCGTCCGCGGTCTCGCCGCAGAGTGCGCCCTGGCGCCAGAGCCCCTTCAGGAACATGACGGCGGACTGCCGCACCAGGGACCGCAGATGCGCGTTGTTGGTCTCGAACGCCGCCCACCAGGTGCCCTGCGCGAGCGACGCGCGTGCGTGGTTCACCAGGCGGCGCACCGCGAGGTCCGCCCAGTCGGCCTCGGCGGACAGCGTGCGCGCCCCGGTCACCCGGATGCCCTGCCCCGGCACGAACCGCAGGCAGTTCACCCCCACACCCTCCAGCGACTCCTGCTCCTCGTCGGACAGGTCCCGCTCCTGCTGCACCACGCCCACCAGCGGGCCCACAGGAGCCGTGTACGCGCCGCGCTCCACGTCCGCACGGCAGCACAGCCCCGACACGTGTCCCGAGGGCGGCGCCACATGCTCGCTCCCGCCGGGCTCCGTCACCGTGATCCACGGATAGTGCACGGCCGCGAACTGCGCGTCCGGCTCCGGGAGTTCGAAGGGCCTTCGTACGTCCGCTGGGGCGAGCCCCGCCCGTGTGTGGAGCAGCGCGACCCGATTGCCGACCCGTCCGCAGTGCCCGGCGAGCAGCTGTGCGACGCGCGGCGCCGCCTCCTCCACCCGCCAGAGATCCGGGGCCACCACGAGGGTGACCTCCGGCAGGCGCTCCAGCCTGGCGAGAGCGGCCCGGTAGGCGCCGACCCGATCCCCCTCGGCGGTCGTCCCCAGGATCCACGCCCCGCCGCCACCGTTGCGGAAGTGGCCGAGCACCGCGTCGTGGACGTACGAGCGCGCCGTGCCGTCGCCGGCGCGGCGCGGCGCGAACGCCTCGACGAACTCCTGCGGATGGCGTACGAAGGCCGGCTTCTCCGGCAGGCCCGGGGCGTCGCCGACGAACGCGGCCACCGAGGTGTGCAGCCCGCGGATGACGGGGGCGCCGAGGCCGGCCCCCCGGACACCGTCCGTTTCCCGGAGATGGATGCCCGGACCGAACGGACCGGTGGTGGTGGTGCTGATGGTGCGCGGTGGATTCGGCTGCTGTGGTGACATGCAGACTCCTCGGTCACGACGGGAGGACGGACGGTCGGGCAGGTGGCCAGGCGGACGGCCGGGCGTGGAGCCGGACGGGCAGTGCGCGGCGGCGGTCAGCCGCCGTGGGTGAGCACCATCGCGCAGGTCTCCATGGGGAGTTGGACGGAGCGGTCGATGGACAGGCCGGAACGGGCGGCCAGTTCGCGGTACTCCTGCGCGGAACGCTGATGGCCGCCGTTGACGACCATCAGATGGAGGTCCCACAGCGGCGCGAGCAGACCGGCCCTGCCGTCCTGGACCACCATCTCGATGACCACGAGGCGGGAGTGCGGGGCCATGGCCTCGCGTATGGAGCTCAGGAGGCGTACGCACTCCTCGTCCGACCAGTCGCCGAGCACCCGGGAGAGCAGATACGTGTCGGCTTCCTGCGGGATCGGCACGGTGAACATGTCCCCGGCGACGAGCTCGGCGCGGTCGGTTCCCACGCTCTGCTCCAGGTGCGCGCGGGCGATGGGCAGGGTGTGCTCCAGGTCGATCAGCGTGCCGCGCGCCCCGGGCGCGGAGCCCAGCACGGTGGACAGCAACTGGCCGCTGCCGCCCGCGATGTCGACGACGTGCCGGTCGGCGCTGAAGTCGACGTGCTGGGGGACCGCGTCGAAGGCGAAGTTGTCGGCCTGCGCCCGCATGGCGCGCTGGAAGCGCTCGGCGGCGCCGGAGTCCTCGCGGAGATAGCCGACCAGGGACTGTCCGTACGCCTTCTCGAAGCCGGTCCTCCCGGTACGGAACGTCTCGATGGAGTCGCCCCAGGCCTGGTAGAACTCCTCGCCGTACAGCAGACACACGTCGCGCAGGGAGCCGGGACGGTCGCGCAGCAGCTCGCCCACGGAGGTGTTGCGGTAGCCCTCGGCCTCGTCGCCGTCGACCACGTCCAGGCGGAGCAGCAGCCGCAGCAGGCGCCGGACGGCGTCCTCGTCCGCGCCGGCGGCCCGCGCGATGTCCGCCGGGGCGGAGTGCCCCGCCGCGATCAGGTCGGGCACGCCCAGCTTGGCCGCCGCGTAGACGGCCTGGGTGTGCCAGGCGGCGGTGATGAGGTCGATGGTGGCGCGGGCCGCCGGCCGGGGGGTGGTGTCCGGGCTCATGTGCCTGTCTCTTCCTTGAGTGTCGGATGGGGGGTCAGGAGGGGATCCAGTCGCGGTTGATGTGGGGGGTGTCGATGCTCAGGGCGCGCATGTGCTCGATGGGGTTGGTGTATTCGCGGCTGGCGGCGATCTGTCCGTCGGCCAGGGTGAAGCCGTGGATGAAGTGGTTGCGGTAGTGGCCCTCGGGATAGCCGGGGAAGCGGATGGTGCCTTCGCCGTCGCACTCGACCCAGATGGTGTCGGGGTCCTGGGTCTCGTAGAGGTGTACGTCAAACCATTGCCAGTCGGGCAGGACCTTCAGGGACAGCTCGCCGTGGCGTTTCAGCTTCTCCCGGCCCTTGACGACGATGGGGCGGCCGATGTCGGTGTTGAACAGGGCGGCGGTGCCGTCGTCGGTGTAGAGGGTGTAGCGGCGCAGCCGGGCCTCGGGGCCGGTCTCCATGTACTGCTCCACGGCACGGCGGTTGCGGGCGCGCAGCTCCAGGTGGGTGGTGAACACCGGTGCGGCGGTGGCGGGTTCGGCGGGCAGTGGGGAGGTCATCGCGTGGGTCTCCGAAGGGGCGGGGTGGGGGCGGGTCAGGGCTGGAGGCGGGTGGTGGTCCAGCCGCTGTCGGTGCGGTCGTAGCGCAGGCGTTCGTGGAGGCGGTCGGTGCCGTTCGCCCAGAACTCCACGCAGGACGGTTCCAGGCGGTAGGCGACGAATGGCTCCGGGCACGGCAACGGCCTCTGGAAAGAGGCCAGTTCGAGGGCGCGGGTGCGGATCTCTTCGAGGTGGTCGAGGTCGCGCAGGGGTTCGCTCTGCAGGGAGACGGTGGACATGGGGTGGGTGAAGACTGCCCGTGCCGCCCACAGGGCTTCCGCTTCGGTGCGCGGGAGCTGGGCGACGGGGCCGGCCAGGGTGATCTGCTGGCTGGTCTCGCGCCAGTACAGGACGCCGGAGGCGTGGGGGTTGGCGGCCAGTTCGCGGCCCTTTTGGCTGCCGTCGTGGGTGATGAAGACCAGGCCGGTGTCGGTGATCTGGTTGACGGCCACGATCCGGGAGGAGGGCCGGCCCTGGGCGTCGGCGGTGGCCAGGGCCAGGGCGCGGGGTTCGCGCACGCCCAGTTCGGTGGCCGTCTTCAGCCAGGACGACAGCAGTCCCAGCGGCTCGGCCGGCGGGGTGCGGAACTCGGGGAAGGACACCTCGACCGTCCCGGTCAGCGTCTCCGAACGCCGCTGCGCGGAAGTGGAACGCTCAGACATGCATCCGCCCTTCGATGATGACGACGCCGTGGCCCGAGACGTCGACGGAGTCGACGCGGTCGCCCTCCCCGTGCACCAGCGCGCCCATGGGAGAGGGGCGGCCCATGTCGACGCCCTGGGTGATCTCGATGTGCTGCCCGTACGAGGCGAGCCTGTGCCGGGCGATGTGGATGGCGATGGGGCCCGCGGCGGAGCCGGTGGCGGCATCCTCCACGACTCCGTACGCGGGTGAGAACATGCGGTTGCGCCACGTCGTGCCGGAGCCGGCGATGCAGTTGGTCGCCATGTCGGGGAAGGTCGCGAGCGCGCGGTGGTCGGGGTTCACCTTCGACAGGGCCTCGAAGCTCTCGAAGCCCACCAGGACGTGGCGCGGGCCGTTGCGGTAGATCTCCACCGGCAGCGTGGACTCCTGGACACCCAGTGCGTCGAGGAGTTCGTCCGCCCGGTCGAAGGGCTCCCAGACGGGCACCGGCTGACGCATGCTGGTCGAGACGACCTTGCCGTCGACGCGTCCCAGCTCGAACGGGATCACGCCCATGGCGGTCTCGATCCGCAGCCGGTCCGCGTCGGTCCGCTGCCCCAGCGCGATGGCCGTGCCCAGCAACGGGTGCCCGGCGAAGGGCAGTTCGTTGACCGGCGTGAAGATGCGTACATGAACGTCGCCGCCCTGCTTGGGGTTCAGCACGAACGTGGTCTCGGAGAGGTTCATCTCCCCGGCGATGCGCTGCATCTGTTCCGCGCTCAGGTCGTCGCTGTCGAAGAAGACCGCCACCGGGTTGCCGGTGAGGGGCTCCGTGGCGAACGCGTCGACGACTACATAGGTGTGCATCTGGTTTCGTTCTCCCACTCGTCTTTGGTCGTGCCGGTGGTTCCCGTACCGCTGTGAAGTGCGGTGATCTGCCGTACGGAGGACGGGGGGCCGGGCCGGCGCTCGGGGGAGTGCGTCGGCCCGGCGGTCCGTCGGGGCGGATCGCGCGGGTGCGGGGCGGGGCCGGACCGCACCGTCCGGCCGGTCACTGCCCACGATGCGCCGTCCTTCTGTGGCGAGGGCGGATTCCCGCTGGAATGCCGCCACATCCGCGTGTGCCGTCGTGACTCAAGTCCCGCCAGGCCGTGCCGTGTTCAGCTGTTTGAACATTGTTCAGTCAGGTGTGCGGCTCGGTTGTACGAGGCGGGGGTGTGAGCCGGGTGGGGTCAGGCGGGCCAGGCGTTGACGGCGGTGAGGGCCTGGGCGGGGTTGAGGCGGGGGTCGCAGCAGGAGGTGTAGCGCTCGCCGACGGTGTCGAGGTCGGCTTCGGTGGTGGCGCATTCGGTGACGTCGTCGGGGGTGGTTTCCAGGTGCAGGCCGCCGGCGGTGCCGCCGCCGGCGCGGACGGCCTCGACGAAGCCGGTGATCTCCCTGGCGACGGTGTCGACCATGCGGGTCTTGTAGCCGCCGGGGGCGGTGACGGTGTTGCCGTGGACGGGGTCGCTCAGCCAGATCGCCGGGTGGCCGGCCTCGCGTACGGCTTCCACCAGGCGGGGCAGGCGTGTGGCGACGTGGTCGGCGCCCATCCGGGCGATGAGGGTCAGGCGGCCCGGGTCGCGCCAGGGGTCCAGCCGCTCGCACAGGGCGAGGAGATCGGCCGGTTCCATGGTGGGGCCGACCTTGCAGGCCACGGGGTTGCTGACCTCGGCGAGCAGTGCGACGTGGGCGCCCTCGACCTGCCGGGTGCGTTCGCCGATCCAGGGCCAGTGGGTGGAGCCCAGGAACATGCGGCCTTTGTCGTCCATGCGCAGCATCGGCGTCTCGTAGTCCAGCAACAACGCCTCATGACTCGTCCAGACCGGCGACATCACGACGTCCCTGCCCGCGGCCCTCTCCCGCCACCCCAGATGCTCGACGATGTCCCCGGCCGCCATGTAACCGGTGATGATCCGCAAGGGGTCGGGGCGGCGGCTCTCGGCGTCCGGATGCGGCCCGTTGACCATGTGGCCGCGGAAGACGGGCAGTTCGACGCCGTCGATGATCTCTGTGGGCTTGGAGCGGGGCTTGGCGAACTGGCCGGCGATGCGTCCCACCCGCAGGACGGGCTTGCCGGTGATCAGGCCGAGTGAACCGGCCAGCACCTCCAGCAGGGCGGCCTTGCGGGCCACCTGGCGGGGCGTGCACTCCTGGGGGTCCTCGGCGCAGTCGCCGGACTGCAGCACCATCGCCTCGCCGGCGGCAACCTTGCCCAGCAGGGTGCGCAGGGTGGCCAGGTCATCGCCCTGGACCAGCGGGGGCCGGGCGGCCAGCGCATCCCTGACCCGGTTCAGCTGGGAAACATCACTCCAGTCGGGTTGCTGAAGTGCCCCGCGGATACGAATCTCCCGTATGACGTCTTCCATGACGCAACTCCGATCCAGCGGTAATCTAGTGGTTCTCAGGTGAGAATTTCGATGCGCTTTGTATCCGGTGCGGAATTGCCCGGAGCGCACAGTCGCTGGAACGGGTTCGGCACGCTGCGAGTACGTGATCCGACCGCGTCAGAGCTCCTCTGACCTGCGACGGAATCAAACATTGGTGTCCCCTCGACGAAAAGCGGGCAAGCGTGAGGGGACAGGCAGCAGACACCTTGGGCCCCCCGTTGGCCTCGATTTGATCCTGCCTTGTTCAACGAATCAAATCAACAGTGTTTTTACGTTTCACTCATGAACACGATGCGACATTCGCATCACACACGGCATGCCGAAATCAACTCGGCGCAGAAATGCGAGAAATGCAAGGTCGGGCCGCAATGAATTCCCGCCATAATTCCCTGAGGGTGGGTCGGCGCGCGACCGGAACAGGACCAGCCGGTCCCGGTCGCCCGCACCCGCCGCCGTCAGAGCGGCACCGGTGCCTCCGTCCCGGCCCTGGCGAGGCTCCGCAGGTGCTCCCGGAGGCTGAACCCGGGCGCCGCGGCGTCCCCGGGCGTCAGGGGGGAGCCCTGGGTGAGGAGCCGCCGGGCCGCGAGGTGGTCCGTGGGCCGGTTCACCGACTCGACCGCCTGCAGTTCCTCCCCGCGGAAGAGGAGGACCGAGAAGGCGTCGGGGTCGTCGCCGAGGACCACCTCGGTGTCGTGCCCCTCGTCGAACCCGGCGATCTGCACGGTCGTGGCGAACTGATCGCTCCAGAACCACGGCAGTTCGTCGTAACCACCGGGCGCCCCGGTCAGCCTGCGGGCGACCGACTGGGCGTGACCGACGGCGTTCTGCACCGATTCGAGCCGTCGCCGGCTGCCGGAGCGCACCTGCGGGAACGCCGCGCAGTCACCGATGGCCGAGATGTGCGGGTCGTCGGTGAGCAGCCGGGAGTCCACGATGATCCCGCCGTTCACCGGAAGCCCGGCCGCGGCCGCCAGTTCCGTGCGCGGGATCACACCGACCCCGGCCAGGACGAGGTCCGCGGGCAGCCGGCTGCCGTCGGCCAGCTCCACCGCCGTCACGTGGGAACGGCCGTCGCCGTGCAGCGCGGTGACGCCCTGGCCGAACAGCAGCCGGGTGCCGGCGTCGCGGTGCAGCCGGGTGAAGTGCTCCGCGGTGCGCGCCGACGCCACCCGGGCGAGCGGCCGGTCGAGCGCCTCGACGACCGTCACCTCGACGCCCGACTGCCGTGCCGCGGCGGCGAATTCGAGGCCGATGAAACCGGCCCCCACCACCACCGCGCGCCGCGCCCCCGCCAGCGAGGACCGCAGCGCGGCGGCGTCCTCGGAGGTCCGCAGGGTGTGCACGCCGCGCAGTCCGGTGCCGGGCACCCCGAGGGTGCGCGGCCGGGCGCCGGTGGCGAGGACCAGGTGCCCGTAGTCGTACGAGGAGCCGTCGGCGAGGCGCACCGTGCGCGCGGCCGGGTCGATCTCCGTGACGGTGCCGGAGACCAGGTCGATGGACTGGCGCACGTAGTACGTCGCGGGCCGCAGCCACAGCTGCGCCTCGTGGGCCTCGCCCTTGAGGTAGGCCTTGGACAGCGGCGGCCGCTCGTAGGGGAGGGCGTCCTCGCCGCTGATGAGCGTGATGCGGCCCGCGTAGCCGTGCTCCCGCAGGGAAGCCGCCGTCTGGTAGCCGCCCTGGCCGGCCCCGACGACGACGACCGAGTCGGGGGAAGTGGCGTGCGTCATCAGTTCTGCCGTTCCGGAAGGTGGACGATCAGGCCGTCCAGCGTGTCGCTCGACTTCAGCTGGCAGCTCAGCCGGCTGTTGGGCTTGCGCGGGCAGGCCGTGAAGTCGAGCATCTCGTCCTCGCGCTCCTTCGGCGGCTCCAGCTTGTCGAGGGTGGTCTCGTCCACGTAGACGTGGCACGTGGCGCACTGCATGTTGCCGCCGCACTGGGCGACGATTCCGTCGATGTCGTTGAACACGGCGCCGCGCATGACGCTCGTGCCCTCGGGGACGTCGATGGCGGTCTCGGCCCCGTCGACGGCGACATACGTGATTTTGGGCATGGCGGAACTCCTCGATGGCATCCGGACGCGCGCCGGGGCGCGCCGTGACACGGATGCCTGGCAACTGGCAAAGGGGAAACAGGAGGTGGAGATGGCGCGGCCTGTGGTCGACGGGGGACGCGACACCCCGGTCGACTCACCGTCACCAGCCGGCCGTTCGGACACGCGACGTCCTGGGCCAGGGTTGCGGCAGCGCCTCGGAGCGTACCAAAGGAGTTCCGGGCGGGCCAGAACCGGACGTCCGGTCCTGATGCGCTTGACAGGCCCCGGGGATGACGGGCGGCGGCCCCGGGGCCCGGCGGGCGTGGCTCCTAGGGGCGGCGGGCGCGGCCGCGGCGGGGGTCGGGCAGGCGGTGGGTCATGAAGGGCCTGCTGGTCGTGAACTCCCGGAACTTCACGGCGGCGTCGGAGAGATAGGTGTCGCGGTTCCACACCAGGGTGAGCACCCGGTGGCAGTCGGGCGCGTTCACGTGCACCCAGGCGACCGGCACCTGGGAGTCGGTTCCGGCCTGGCGGGAGATGGCGGGGATGAGCCCGATGCCGAGCCCCGCGCTGATCATGTCCTGGCTCGCGCCCGGCTCGTCGCCCTCGCAGGACAGCAGCGGCGTCAGTCCTTCGGAGGCGAACAGCCGGTCAAGGAGGGTGCGTTGCCACTGGCCGGGGCGGGTCGTGACGAACGGCTCGGTGGCGATCTCGCGGATGGTCACGCTCTCCTGACCGTCCAGCCAGTGCCCGCGCGGGACGGCGAGCAGCACCTCCTCGCGGGCGAGTTCGATGCCGTCGAGGTTGGCGCCGGTCAGCGGCTGTGAGGCGACGCAGAAGTCGACCTCCCTGGCCCGCAACTGACGGTCCATCTCCTCCGCGTTCGACTGGTAGAGCCGTACGTCGGCGCGCGGGAAGGCCGCGCGGAAACTGCCCAGGAGGTGAGTGATCGTCAGGAGCGTCTCGGAGGCGACGCTGACCCGGCCGAGTGCGGTGTCCCGGGCGTCGCTCAGGGCCCGGCGCGCGTCGTCGAGCTCGCTCAGGGCGCGGTCCACGTGGCGCAGGAACACCACCCCGTACTGATTGAGCCGGATGCGGCGGCCCTGCCGGTCGAAGAGCGGGACGCCCAGCTCGGCCTCCAGGCGCGCCACGGTGCGGCTGAGCGAGGGCTGGGCGACCCGCAGCTCCTCCGCGGCACGGCTGATGTGCTCAAAACGGGCGACGGCCTGGAAGTAGCGCAACTGCAGAAGATCCATGATCCACCTTCACTTATGCCTTCCGGGACATCCTCACATGGCAAAACCGGTCTTGGATTGCATAAGGAATCCTCTCTACGGTTTTGATCGAGGCCATCGCGCGGATGGCGGGCAACGGTGCCCGGCATCCGCACACGCGACGCGGCGGCCTCCCCATCAGGCCACCGTCTCGGACGCGACCGAGACCCGATGACACCGTCCGCCGCCCACACCGAACCCTCAAGCCGTCCCAACCGGCCACCGTCCCCCCAGGAAGGTCGCATCATGAGCGCTGCGGATCTGGCCCGACTCCAGTTCGCGGCCACGACCGGCATCCACTGGCTGTTCGTGATCCTCACCATGGGGCTCGTCCCCATCGTGGCGATCATGCACACCCGGGCCGCGTTCACCCGTGATCCCGCCCAGAGAGCCGTCCGGGAGCGTATGACCCGCTTCTGGGGTCAGCTCTACGTCATCAACTACGCGGTCGGCATCGTCACCGGCCTCGTCATGGAGTTCCAGTTCGGGCTCAGCTGGAGCGGCCTGAGCAAGTTCGCGGGCAACGTCTTCGGCGCCCCGCTGGCCCTCGAAACCCTGATCGCCTTCTTCGCCGAGTCCACCTTCCTCGGCATGTGGATCTTCGGCTGGGGCCGGCTGCGCCGAGGCGTGCACGTCACGCTGATCTGGCTGGTCGCCCTCACCGCCTACGCCTCCGGCTACTGGATCCTGATCGCCAACGGCTTCATGCAGCACCCGGTCGGCTACGAGGTGCGCGACGGAGCCGCCTATCTCACCGACTTCGCGGCGCTGCTCACCAACTCCAGTGCCCTGGTCGCCCTCCTGCACCTCTCGCTGGGCGCCCTGACCACCGGCGGTGTCTTCATCGCCGGCATCAGCGCCTGGCACTTCCTGAAGGGCACGAAGGAGACCGCGCTGTTCCGCAGCTCCATGAAGCTGGGACTGTGGGTCGCGACCGTCGCCTCCTTCTTCGTCGTCATCGTCGGCGACATGCAGCGGCCCATCATCGAGCGCACCCAGCCCATGAAGGACGCGGTCCTGGAGAACAGCGGCGTCGCCGCACTGCAGGCCCAGCTCGTCAAGGAGCACGGCCCCGGCAACTACGTGCCCTGGCAGGACACGATGCGGGTCTCGATGGACGTCATGACGCTCATCGGCAACACCGTCTCCACGATCACCCTCATCGCCCTGATCCTGCTGTGGAAGGACCGGCTGCTGCGCTGGCGGTGGGCCTCCTGGATCCTGGTGGCGACGGTCCCGTTCCCCTTCATCGCCTCCGTCGGCGGCTGGATCGTCCGCGAGGTCGGCCGCCAACCCTGGATCGTGTACGGGCAGTTGACGGTCGAGGACGCGCTCTCCCACGTGGGGAAGACGTCGCTGCTGCTGTCCTGCGCGTTGTTCATCACCATCTTCGTGGCACTCGCGGTCACCAACTGGACCCTGATCACCAAGTTCGCCCGCCGCGGCCCCGACGCCACCCAGCTCGGCGTCACCGAACCGCTCCCGGACGAGGTGCCCGACGGGCCCGAGGGCAGCGCCGACGAGAAGCAGCCGGTGCCCGCCTTCTGAACCGGGCCTGCCCCCTCTGAACCGGGCCGCCCTCTGAACCGGGCCCGCTTCTCGAACCGGGCCCGCCCGGCACCCCCCCGCCATGAACTCCCCAGCTGTAACGGAAAGTTGAGCGAGATGAGTCTGGAGACCGTCTGGCTGGCCCTCCTGGGCCTGCTGCTCGCCGGGTACTTTGTGCTCGGCGGCTACGACTACGGCGCGCAGATGCTGCACCCCTTCCTCGGCCGAGACGAACCGGAGGAGAAGCGCACCAGCGGGAACGCCGCCCTCGACGCCATCGCGCCGTTCTTCCTGGGCAACGAGGTCTGGCTGGTCGCCTTCGCCGGCGTCCTGTTCGGTGCCTTCCCGCACCTGGAAGGCACCCTGCTGTCCGGCATGTACCCGCTGATCGTGGCGATCCTCGCGGGCCTGGTCCTCGGCAACGCCGCGGTCCAGCTGCGCCGCCGCTCCCGCGGGGCGCGGGGACGCCGGGCCTGGGACGCCCTGATCGTGACCGGCGGCGTCGTGCCCGCGATCTGCTGGGGCCTCGTCGTGGGCCTGATGCTGCACGGCGTGCCGCGCCGCGCCGACGGCAGCTTCCACATCGGGTTCGGCGAGATCTTCACGCCGTTCGTGCTGGCCTGCGGGGCCGCCACCGTGCTGCTGTTCGCGGCGCACGGCGCGGCCTTCGTCGCCCTGCGCTCCGCGGACGGCATCGCCGCCCGGGCACGGGAGTTGGGCGCCAAACTGATCAGCGGCGCCGCGGCCGTCGGCGCGCTCGCGCTGCTCCTCACGCTCTTCGGCGAGGGCGCCTCGATGACCAACCGGGCCACCTCCGCGGTCATCACCGCCGCGTTCGTCGCGGCGCTCGGCGCCGGCTGGTGGTACCTCACCCGCGGCCACGACGTCCTGGCGTTCGTCGCCACCTGCTGCGCCACCGCGCTGCCGGTGCTGCTCCTGGGGGCCGGGCACTACCCGTACCTGCTGACCACCGGGGCCGGCGCGGGTCTGGACATCGACCACGCCATCACCGACGACGCCACCCTGAAGATCCTCAGCGGCTTCGGCGTCCTGGTGATCCCGACGATCCTCGCCTACCAGTTCTGGAGCTGGTGGGCCTTCCGGGGGCGGACGGGCCAACGTCACCCCAGCTACTTCTGACCCCCGGAAAGCGACGAGAGGCACCCCCACGATGAAGCCCGTCGAACGCCGGCTGATGCGCGAAGTACCCGCGCTGCGCCGCCACATGACGCACTCCTCGGTGCTTGCCCTGGTGGGCGCCGGGCTCATCGTCACCCAGGCGGTCCTGCTCGCGACCGTCCTCGCGGACGGCTTCGCCGGCCACACGCCGCGCACCGGACCGCTGGCCGCGCTCGGCGCCGTCATGGCGCTGCGCGCCCTGCTGACCTGGCTGCGCGGCGTGCTCGCCCAGCGCGCCGCGGCCGGCGCCAAGGCCGCCCTGCGGGACCGGATCACCGGACGGATCGAGCGCGCCAACCCGTTGCGCCTCGCGGCCCGCCGCCACGGCGAGACCGCCACCCTGCTCACCCGCGGTCTCGACGCCCTCGACCCCTACGTCGTCGGCTACCTGCCCACCATGGCGGCCACCGCGGTGGTGCCCCTCACGGTGGTCGCCGCCGTGTGGTGGACCGACTGGACCTCGGCGCTCATCATCGTCGTCACCCTGCCGCTGATCCCCGTCTTCGGCGCGCTGGTCGGCCTGCACACCGCCCAGCGCACCGCCCGCCAATGGCGGTTGCTGTCCCGCCTCGGCGGCCACTTCCTCGACGTGGTGGCCGGACTGCCGACCCTGCGCGCGTTCGGCCGCGAAGGGCACCAGACCAGGGTCGTGCGCGAGATGGCCGACGCCCACCGGCGGGCCACCATGCGGACCCTGCGCGTGGCGTTCCTCTCCTCCCTCGTCCTGGAGACCGTCGCCACCCTCTCCGTCGCCCTGGTCGCCGTCCCCGTCGGACTCCGGCTGCTCCACGGCGACGTGGGCCTGCACACCGCCCTCATCGTCCTCTTCCTCGCCCCCGAGGCGTATCTGCCGCTGCGCGCGATGGGCGGCGCCTTCCACGACAGCGCCGAGGGCATCGCGGTCGCCGAACGGGTCTTCACCACCCTCGACGAGGACGACGACGCGCCCGCGCCCGCCGACCGCCTCCCCGCCCCCGACGCCCGCACGGCGCCGCTGCGCCTCGACGACGTCACCGTCCAGTACCCCGACCGGGCCACGCCCGCCCTGCGGAACGTCTCCCTCACCATCGCCCCCGGTGAGCACATCGCCCTGATCGGCCCCAGCGGCGCCGGCAAGACCACACTGCTCTCGCTGCTCCTCGGCTTCGTGACGCCCACCTCCGGCCGGGTCACGGCCGACGGCGCCGACCTCTCCCGCGTCGACCCCGACGCCTGGTGCGCCCAGGTCGCCTGGGTGCCGCAGCGCCCCCACCTGATCGCGGGATCGGTCGCCGACAACATCCGGCTCGGCCGCCCCGACGCGAGCGAGGCGGAAGTGCGCGAGGCGGCGCGGGCCGCGTCGGCCGACGTCTTCGTCGAGGAACTGGCCGAGGGGTACGACACGCTCCTCGGCGAGCACGGCGCCGGTCTCTCCGCGGGCCAGCGCCAGCGGATCGCGCTGGCCCGCGCCTTCCTCAAGGACGCGCCCGTCCTGCTCCTGGACGAACCCACCGCCCACCTCGACCCCGAGAGCGAGGCGGCCGTCACCCGCGCCACCGTGGCCCTGATGCGCGGCCGCACCGCGGTCGTGGTGGCGCACCGCACGAGTCTGCTGCCGCACGCCGACCGGATCGTCACGGTCCGCGCGGGCGCCCTCGCGGCCCCGCCCGCTCACCCCGAACCGGCGCCCACCGAAAGGCTGGTGGCCTCATGACCACGCACCCCGAGGCCCACGCCACCCCCCGCGCACCGCGCCCCACCGTCCGGCTGCTCCGCCACCTCCTGCCGTACTGGCGCAGGCTGCTGCCCGCCGCGCTCGCCGCCGCCGGGAGCGAACTCGCCGCCGCCGCCCTGATGGCCACCGCGGCGTGGCTGATCACCCGCGCCGCCGAACAGCCGCCGCTGGCCGCCGTGAGCGTCGCCATCGTCGCCGTGCGCGCCCTGGCCCTGAGCCGCGGCGCCCTGCGCTACGTCGACCGGCTCCTCGGCCACGACGGGGTGCTGCGCGCCGTCGCGGGCTTCCGCGCCCGGGTGTACGAGGCGCTGGTGCCGCTCGCCCCGGCCGGCACCCCCGCCTTCCGCGGCGGCGATCTGCTGACCCGGCTCGTCGACGACGTCGACGCCGCCCAGGACCTGCTGCTGCGGGTCATGATCCCCGCCACCGCGGCCCTCGTCGTCGCCGCGACCGCCACCGGCACGGTCATGGTGCTGCTGCCCCAGGCCGGACTGCTGCTCGGCGCGCTCCTTGTGGTGGCCGGACTCCTCGTGCCCGCTCTGGTGCTCGCGCTGTCCCGGCGCGCGGGCCGCGCCGAGAAGGCGGCACGCGCCGAACTCGCCGCCCTCACCGTCGACGTGACCCGGGGCGCCGCCGAACTCGCCGCGTACGGCGCACGCGGCCGCGCCCACGACCGGGTGCGCCGGGTCACCGCACGGATCGCCGCCCTGGAGCGGCAGAAGGCCCTGACCACCTTCCTCGCCCAGGCCGTGGTCCTGGCGCTGCAGGGCGCCGCGACGGTCGGCGTCACCTGGCTCGCGCTGCGCGCCCACGCCGCCGGTGACCTGCCCGCCGTGCGGCTCACCGTCCTCGCGGTCCTCGCCCTGGTCTCCTTCGAGGCCCTCGCGCCGTTGCCCGCGGCGGCGCGCCGCTTCGCGGAGGTGCGCGCCTGCGCACGGCGCCTCGCCGACCTCTTCGACACCCCGGCGCCGGTCGCCGACCCGCCCGCCCCGCGGCCGCTGCCCGCCGAAGGGCCCCTCGACGTGACCGTCACGGACCTGACGGTTCGTCATGTGCCGGACGCGCCCCCGGCCCTGGAAGACGTGAGCCTGCGGGTGCCGCGCGGTGAACGCGTCGTACTCCTCGGCCCCAGCGGTTCCGGCAAGTCCACCCTGATCGCGGCGCTCATGCGCTTCGTCCCGTACGAGGCGGGCAGCATCCGCGTCGGCGGCCTCGAACTCGCCGACTGCTCGGGCGCCGACGCCCGCCGCGCGATCACCGGCATGACCCAGGACGCGCACGTCTTCCACGCCTCGATCCGCGCCAACCTGGTCCTGGCCCGCCCCGACGCCACCGACGCCGATCTGTGCGACGCGGCCCGCCGGGCCCGGATCCTGGACTGGATCGAAGCGCTGCCGGACGGCTGGGACACCGTCCTCGGCGGGGACGGCGCCACCATGTCGGGAGGCCAGCGCCAACGCCTGCTCCTGGCCCGCGCGTTGCTCGCCGACCCGCCCGTGCTCGTCCTGGACGAGCCGACCGAGGGCCTCGATCCGGACACCGCCGCCGCGGTGCTCGCCGACATCCTCGACGCCACCCGGGGCCGCACCACGCTATTGGTCACCCACGAGCGGGCGGGGATCGCGGCCGCCGACCGGATCCTCACCCTGGAGGACGGGCGGATCCGTCCCGTCGGCCACCAGGACCTCGACGACGTCACGGGCCTCACGGGATGCGTGGACGACCTGGCCGCGCCCGCGCTCTGACGCCCGGTCACGCCGGCGGCCGGGGTGTCGCCCCGAGCCGCCCGCGGGTCGCGCAAACGTAGCCGTACGGCCGCCGAGTCCCTCTTGCCAAGCCCCGGCAACAAGTCGAGGATTGTCCCTTCTCGGGCGGCTTTCGGGGCGTCTGAGGCGCCATCAGACCTGCGTGACCTGCGTGAGGAGCCGGGCCATGGATTTCGGACTCGTACTGCAGACCGACCCGCCCGCTTCGGAGGTCGTCGGCCTCATGCGGCGCGCGGAGCGCAACGGCTTCCGCTACGGCTGGACCTTCGACTCCGCCGTGCTGTGGCAGGAGCCGTTCGTCATCTACAGCCGCATCCTGGAACACACCACCCGGCTGACGGTCGGCCCCATGGTCACCAACCCGGGCACCCGCACCTGGGAGGTCACGGCCTCCACCTTCGCCACGCTCAACGACATGTACGGCAACCGCACGGTGTGCGGCATCGGGCGCGGCGACTCCGCGATGCGCGTGGCCGGGCGCAAGCCCAACACCCTCGCCCGCCTCGGCGAGGCGATCGACGTCATCCGCGATCTCGCCGAGGGCCGCGAGGCGGACGTCGGCGGACAGACCCTGCGGCTGCCGTGGGTACGGGACGGCAAGCTGCCGGTGTGGATGGCGGCGTACGGCCCGAAGGCCCTCGCGCTCGCCGGACAGCGGGCGGACGGCTTCATCCTGCAGCTCGCCGACCCGTATCTGACGCAGTGGATGGTCAAGGCGGTACGGGACGCGGCGGCCGATGCCGGGCGCGACCCGGCCGACGTGAAGATCTGCGTGGCCGCGCCCGCCTACGTCGGCGACGACCTCGCGCACGCCCGCGAGCAGTGCCGGTGGTTCGGCGGGATGGTCGGCAACCACGTCGCCGACCTGGTCACCCGGTACGGCGAGCACTCCTCGATGGTGCCGGAGGCGCTCACCGCGTACATCAAGGCCCGCGAGGGTTACGACTACAGCCACCACGGCCGGGCCGGCAACCCCGACACCGCCTTCGTCCCCGACGAGATCGTCGACCGGTTCTGCCTGCTCGGACCGGTCGAGTCGCACCTCGAACGGCTGCGTGAGCTCCAGGAGTTGGGCGTGGACCAGTTCGCGCTCTACGCGATGCACGACGCACGCGAGGACGTCATCGACGCTTACGGGGCGTCGGTCGTGCCCGCGCTGTCCTGAGCGGCGGGCCCCTGCGCGCGGGCCTGCGGCGCCACCCCTGGCCATGACATGATCCCGGCGTGACCGACCTGCCGAGATCCGCCGGACGTGTCCTGGCCCTCGCGGTGACCGCGCTGCTCCTGGCCGGCTGCGGGCTCTCCGAGGAACTGGACCGCGAGGCGAACCCGGAGCGCCGTCCGACCGCCGAGGCGACCCGCCCTGACGGGAACACGCAGCGCCCCACCCGCCCCGCGGACCCCACGGATCTCACGGCCCCCTCCGGCCGCGACGCCCCGCCGCCCAGCGCTCCGCCCTGCCCGAAGTCGGGCCTCACGACGTCTCCCGGCATGGTCACGGCGGCCATGGGGCTGCGGGCGATGTCGGTGACGCTGACCAACTGCGGCGAGCGCGTGCGCGTGGTCGACGGCTATCCGGACATCCGTGTCCGCGGGGTCGACCACGCCCTGTTCGACGTCTCGGTACTCAAGGGCACGGAGCCGGTCACCACCATGGACGACCCCGGCCCGCACCGCGTCGCGCTGAAGCCGGGGGAGCGCGCGTACACCACGCTGGTCTGGCGGTACTCGGCCGTCGACGCGAGCACCCGGCGGGGGAGCGGCGTCTACGTGGAGATAGGCCCCGCCGAGGGAGAGCCGCGCCAGACCGTCGAACCGGACGGCGGCCTCGACATCGGGGAGACCGGCATGCTCGGCACGACGGCCTGGCAGCGAAGGCCCCGGTCGTCCTGACCCCGGACCCGCACGGTTCGGGCCACGCCCGGGCTCAGGGCACGCGGGCCGTCCACTCGGCCGTCCCGAACTTGGTGCGCACCAGCTCACGGGCGCGCGCCGACTCCTCCTCGGTGACCTTGCCCTCCGTCAGGCCGTACCGCGAGCGGAAGGAGTCGATCATGCGGTCGATGACCGCCTCGCGGGGCAGCCCGGTCTGCCGGCGCAGCGGGTCGACGCGCTTCTTGGCGCTCCGCGTGCCCTTGTCCGACAGCTTCTCCTTGCCGATGCGCAGGACCTCCAGCATCTTGTCCGCGTCGATGTCGTACGACATCGTCACGTGGTGCAGCACCGCGCCCGCGCCGCCGCCGGGCGCCACCATGCGCTTCTGGGCCGCCCCCGCGATCTTCCCCGCCTCCGTCGCGATGTCGTTGAGCGGCTGGTACCAGGCCTTGATGCCCATGTCGGCGAGGGCGCCGAGCACCCAGTCGTCCAGATAGGCGTAGCTGTCCTGGAAGGAGAGCCCCTGGACCAGGGCGTCCGGGACGGAGAGCGAGTACGTGATGGTGTTGCCGGGCTCCACGAACATCGCCCCGCCGCCGGAGATCCTGCGCACCACGTCGATGCCGTGCCGGGCCGCGCCCTCCGCGTCGACCTCGTTGGCCAGCGACTGGAAGCTGCCGATGATCACCGAGGGCGACGCCCACTCCCACACGCGCAGCGTCGGCGGGCGCCGCCCCGCCGCGACCTCCTGGGTCAGCACCTCGTCGAGGGCCATGTGCAGGGCGGGCGGCTGCGGACCGTCGTGCACCAACTGCCAGTCGTAGTCGGTCCAGTCCGTGGCGTGCGCGAGCGCCCGTCGTACGGCGACGCCCACGCCCTCCGACGTCAGGCCGTACATGACGGTGCCCTCCGGGAGCGCGGCGTCGATGCGGGCGGCCAGGCCCGCGGCGTCCGTGTCGGAGGGGGCGCCGTCCAGCGCGCCGTTGATCGCCTCCAGCGCCTCGTCGGGCTCCAGGAAGAAGTCGCCTGCCACACGGGTGTCGCGCAGCGCGCCGCCCTCGACGTCCACATCCACCACGACGAGCTTGCCGCCGGGGACCTTGTACTCACCGTGCACCGTGCTTCCTCCATGCCCGCGGGCCACGACCGCCCCCGGCTCGTTGTTCCGGACCACCGAATCGTCCCCAACGCTAGCCGAGTACGGAAATGTCCCCGACCGCACCTCTTGTGCGCGCCGTACGGGGGAATCCGCACCGGACGGCGCATCCCCGCAGGACCGGAGCGCGGAAGAAGGGAAGGACACCCAGCAGCCCATCCCGGCCCCGCCCCCTCTGGAGTACGCACCATGCCCATCTCGGTCGTCCTGTTCACCTCCGACCTGCGGGTGCACGACCATCCGCCGCTGCGCGCCGCCGTCAAGGGCGCGGACGCCGTCGTGCCGCTCTTCGTCCGCGACCCGGCGATCGACGGCCACGACGACATGGGGCCGAACCGCGCGGCGTTCCTCGCCGACTGCCTGGCCGACCTCGACGAGCGGCTGCGGGACCGCGGCGGCAGGCTCGTGGTGCGCTCCGGCGACCCCATCGAGGAGGCCCGCGCCGTCGCCGAGGAGACCGGCGCCGAGGACGTACACATGGCGGGCGGGGTCAGCCGGTACGCGCACGCCCGCGAACGGCGGCTGCGCGAGGCGCTGGAGCAGGACGGCAGGAGCCTGCACGTCCACGACGCCGTGGTCACCGCGCTCGCACCCGGCGAGGTGACGCCCGCGAACTCCGACCACTTCGCCGTCTTCACCCCGTACTTCCGCCGCTGGTCCGCGCAGGAACCCCGGGCCGTCCTCGCCGCCCCGCGCGCCGTGCGCGTCCCGGACCGGGTCCGCTCCGAGCCGCTGCCCGACCGCGACGACCTGTCCGGCCTCTCGCCGGGGCTCGCCCGGGGCGGCGAGAGCGCCGGCCGCGCGCGCTGGAAGAAGTGGCTGCGCGGCGGCGACGACGGCATCGACGGCTACGAGGACCACCACGACGACCTGGCGGGCGACGTCACCTCGAAGCTCTCGCCGCACCTGCACTTCGGCACGCTGTCCAGCACCGAACTCGTCCGCGACGCGCGCGCCCGGTCGGGCAAGGGCGCCGAGGCCTTCGTGCGGCAACTGTGCTGGCGCGACTTCCACCACCAGGTGCTCGCGGCCAGGCCGCGGGCGGCCACCGCCGACTACCGTACGCGCGACGACCGTTGGCGCTCGGGGAAGGCCGCGCGGGAGGACGCCCGCGCGTGGCAGGAGGGACGCACGGGCTATCCGGTCGTCGACGCCGCGATGCGCCAGCTCCTTCACGAGGGGTGGATGCACAACCGCGGCAGGCTGCTGACCGCGAGCTTCCTCGCCAAGACGCTCTACGTCGACTGGCGGGTCGGCGCCCGGCACTTCCGGCGGCTCCTGGTCGACGGCGATGTCGCCAACAACCAGCTCAACTGGCAGTGGATGGCGGGAACCGGCACGGACAGCCGGCCCAACCGGGTGCTCAACCCCGTGACCCAGGCCAAGCGGTACGACCCGGACGGAACGTACGTACGCCGCTGGGTGCCCGAGCTCGCCGACCTGAAGGGCGCGGCGGTCCACGAACCGTGGAAGCTGCCCGCGGAGGAGCGCAAGCGCTACGACTATCCCGACCCGATCGTCGAACTGGCCGACGGGCTCAGCCGGTTCAAGCAGGCGCGGGGGATCGAGTGACCGCGCGGGGACCTCAGGCCGCGGTGATCCTCCCCACCAAGGCCCTAGCCGTCGCCAAAGGGTCGGCCCCCGGTCGCGGGGTGGAGGGCAGGCCGATCAGCGGCCGCTCGGTGCAGCCCGAGTCCACGTGCGGCGGACGGAAGTCGACGACCGCGACGGACCGCGGCGCGAGCTCGTCGGCCAGCACGCCGAGCCAGCCGCTCAACGCCGCTTTGGAAGCGGCGTAGTCGGCGGTGCCGGGCCGCTCCGCCGACTCGCCGGTGACCGCCAGCAGGAATCCCTTGTCCGCGACCAGCGGGGCAGCGCCCCGCAACACGGCCATCGGACAGAGGGCGTTGACGGTCAGGAGGTGGCCCGCTGCCGCGTTCGACACGTCCTCGACGGCGCCGAAGCCCGCGGCCCCGACCGCCACGAGCACCCCGTCGAGGCCCGACAGGGCCCGCTCCGCCCAGGGGCCGAGCGCGGTGCACTGGTCCAGGTCGCACGCCTCGAAGGTGCGGGCGGGGCAGTCGCCGAGGTCCTGGGAGAGCGCGGCCAGCCGCACCGGATTGCGGCCCGCCAGGGCCGGCTTCGCGCCGTGCTCGGCCAGGGCGCAGGCGGCGAGACCGCCGAGGACGCCGGTGGCGCCGACCACCAGGACGCGGGCGCCGGAGATTTCCATGCTCTGCCTCCAGGGAGCGGGACGCCGTGCTGCCTGCTCCTCGTACGCGGGCCGTAGTGGGGCCCAGCCTGGTGGCATTCCGTGAGAGGCGACAACCCGCAGCGGTTGTGCGTCGTATCGTCGCGGGATGGGTGCGACACGGCAGGCGGAATCCACCCGGCCCGACGAGGCCGACGCGGGGCTGGCGACGGGCGCCGTCGCCCGCAGACTCGGCGTCGCGCCGACCACGCTGCGCTCGTGGGAGCGGCGGTACGGCATCGGGCCGGCCCGCCGTGAGCAGGGCCGGCACCGCCGCTGGACCCGCGAGGACGTGGGCCGGGTCGAGGAGATGTGCCGGCTGACCGGCCTCGGCGTGCCGCCGGCCGAGGCCGCGCGGCTGGCCCTGACGGAGACCGGGACGACGGTGCCCCGGTCCCGCCCGGCGAGCGACCCGGGCGCGCTCTCCCTCGGCAACGTCCGCCAGGAGTGCCGTGGTCTGGCGCGGGCGGCGGTGCGGCTCGACGCCCCCGCCGTCGAGTCGCAGCTGCGGACCGCGCTGAACGCGTACGGGCTCACCGCGGGCTGGGAGGAGGTCATGGCTCCGGCCCTGCACGCCATCGGACGGAAGTGGGCCTCGTGCGGCGAGCGGTACGTGGAGGTCGAGCACCTGCTCTCCTGGCATGTCTCGTCCGCTCTGCGCCGGGTGCCGGACGTGGCGACGGGACGGGTGTCCCCGCGCCGGTCTGCGCCGGTGCCCACCGCGCCGGTGCTGCTCGCCTGCGTACCGGGGGAGCAGCACACCCTTCCGCTGGAGGCCCTCACCGCGGTGCTCGGCGAACGCGGCCTGCCCACCAGGATGTTCGGCGCCGCGCTCCCCGCGGAGGCGCTGTACGCCGCGGTGCGGCGCATCGGACCGTCGGTCGTGGTCCTCTGGGCACACTCGCGCAACACCGCCGACCGGGCGCTGGTGCACCTCGTCACGGAGACCGAGTGGGGGGTACGGGGAGCCAGGGCCCATCCCACCGTGCTGGTGGCGGGGCCGGGCTGGGCGTCGGGTGCGGGGGCGTTCGCGCCGGGGGTCGGGCGGCTGACCGGGCTGCGGACGGCCGCGGACCGGATCGAGGCGCTCTGCCCCGTGCCCCGAACGTCACCGTGAGCGGTCCCGTCACCGGCCCGCGGGCCGGTCTCCGCGGACCCCGGCCGGTGGGTCGGCCGGGGTTCCGGACGGTACGTCCGACGACGCGGCGGCGGGCGCGGGGGCCGCGGTGCCGGGAGACTCCGATGTGACGCGTGATCCGGGATGGCGCAGCGCGCACAGGAACGCGACGGCGAGCGCGATCGCCATCCCGTAGAAGACCCACTGGTTGGCCTGGGCGAAGTCCATCCGGATGTCGCCCATCGCCTCGCGCATCCGCGTCGCGGCGGCCCCGTCCCCGGTCGGAGCCCGGCCGTCGGCGTTCCCGGTGACCGCCTCGGCGACCGAGCGCGCGGTGGCCCGGGCGTCGTCCTGCGACAGGCCGCGGCTCGTCAGGGTGTCCGTCACGCGGTTGGTGGTCATATGGGTCAGGACCGTGCCGAAGACGGCGAGGCCCACGCTGGCCGCGAAGTTGCGCACGGTCTGGGTGATGCCGGTGACTTCGCCGTACGAGGCGTCGATGGCCCGGTTGACCGCGTCCGTGGAGGCCGGGGCCAGCAGGAACCCGATCCCCGCACCGGCGAGGGCCACGTACGGCCACTGGTCGTGCATCGACAGATCGGTCAACTTGCCCGCCCAGAGCGCGAAACCGACCGCCCCGAGCGCCGTGCCGATCTTCAATGCGGGCCGCGCGCCCTTCCGGTCGAGGATCCGGCCGCCCCACTGGGAGGTCACCGCGAAACCCACGAAGAAGTACAGCAGATACAGGGCCGCCTGGTTCGGCGAGGCGCTGAGCGAGACCTGGGCGTACACCGAGGCGAAGAAGAACAGCGGGACGAACGCGAGCATCGCGAAGAACAGGACGAGGTTGTCGGCCGTGAAGGCCTTGTCCCTGAACACCCGCATCTGGATCAAGGGTTGGGCCACCGACAGCTCGTAGCGGACGAACAGGACCAGCACGGCGAGACCGCCGACGATGCAGACCCAGGTGAGCACGCTGCCCCAGCCCCACGCCTGCGCCTGCTGGAGGCCCAGCACGCTCAGCCCCATGCCCGCCGCGACCAGTACCGCTCCCGGTACGTCGAGCTTCTCCAAACGGCGCACGTTGGGCACGTGCGCCAGGAAGGTGAGGACGAGCGCGATCAGGGCGACCGGGACGTTGACCCAGAAGATCGCCCGCCATGTCCACCCGGTGAGCCACCCGCCCAGCAGGGGGCCGACGGCGGTGAGGGCGCCCGACAGACCGAAGAACAGGGCGAGCGCCCGCCCACGTCGGCCCACCGGGAAGACGTTGACGACGACGGCGAGCGCCGCGGGGAACATCAGCGCCGCGCCCAGCCCCTGGGTGGCCCGGAAGATGATGAGCCAGCTCTGCGCGAAGTCCCCCTTGGGGACACATCCGCAGAGCACCGAGGAGATGACGAACAGGAGTGTGCCGGTCAGCATGATCCGGCGGTTGCCGACGAGGTCGGCGAGCCGGCCGCCGAGGGCGAAGAACGCCGCGAGGGCGAGCAGATAGGCGTTGACGACCCATTGCATGCCGGAGGACGTCAGGCCGAGTTCCTCGATGATGTCCGGCGCCGCGATGGACACGATCGTCTGGTCGATGAAGGTCATCGACACCGCGAACAGCATGGCGGCGAGGGCGAGGGTCTGGCGCGGCGCGCCCGCGGGCGCGGAGCCGGGGACGCTCGTCCGGGACCTGTTGGTACCCATGTGATCAAGTCTGTACCCGAACGCGCGCATCCGCACGGGCAGGCCGCGCGGGGCGTGTGCCCGGGCAGGCGGCGGGCCGGCGGGGATGTTCTCGTGACCGCCCGATCCCGTGACCGCACGATCCTGTGATCCGTTGATCGTTTGCGCCTATGATCCGGGCCGACGCACTCAAACAGCGAGGTGTGAGGCCTGTGTTCACGACCCGACCGACCCTTCAGGGCACCTTCGGCATGGTGTCGTCCACCCACTGGCTGGCCTCGCAGTCCGCGATGGCCGTCCTGGAGGACGGCGGCAACGCCTTCGACGCCGCCGTCGCCGCGGGCTTCGTCCTGCACGTGGTCGAACCGCATCTCAACGGACCGGCGGGCGAGGTCCCGATCATCCTCGCGCCCGCCGGCGGCTCGGTGCGCGTGCTCTGCGGACAGGGGTGCGCGCCGGCCGGCGCCACCGTCGCCCACTACCGCTCCCTCGGTCTGGAGCTGGTGCCCGGCACCGGCCCGCTCGCGGCCGCCGTGCCGGGCGCGTTCGACGCGTGGATGCTGCTCCTGCGCGACCACGGCACCAAGTCGCTCGCCGACGTCCTCAGGTACGCCATCGGGTACGCGGAGGACGGCCACGCCCCGGTCGAGCGGGTCGGCGAGACGGTGGAGACGGTACGGGAGCTCTTCGAGCGCGAGTGGCCCACGTCCGCCGACGTCTACCTGCCCGGGGGCCGTTCCCCGCGCCCCGGCGAGCTCTTCCGCAACCCCGCGCTCGCCGCGACCTGGCGGCGGCTGACCGCGGAGGCCGAGGCGAGGGCCGCCGACGAGGGCGACGGGTCGCGGGTGGCGCAGATCGAGGCGGCGCGCGAGGTGTGGCGGAGCGGGTTCATCGCCGAGGCGCTCGTGCGGCAGGCCGGACGGCCCACCATGGACACCAGTGGCGAGCGGCACGCGGGGACGCTCAGCGCGGAGGATCTGCGCGGATGGTCCGCCTCGTACGAGGACCCGGTCACGTACGACTGGAACGGCTGGACGCTCTGCAAGGCCGGCGCCTGGAGCCAGGGCCCCGCCTTCCTCCAGCAATTCGCCCTGCTGCCCCGGGACATCGCGGAACTGCCCGCGTACGGGTCCGCCGAGTACGTCCATCTCCTCGTCGAGGGCTGCAAGTTGGCCATGGCGGACCGGGAGGCCTGGTACGGGGACGCGGGGGAGCGGGGAGCCGACGGGGTGCCGGTGCGGGAACTCCTCTCCGCGGAGTACAACGCCGGCCGGCGGCGGCTCATCGAGGAGAAGGCGTCGTACGGCTTGCGGCCCGGGGCGCCCGGGGGACGCCGGCCCCGGCTGTCCGCGCATGCGGTGGCGGTGGCCGCGGGGGAGACGCGCGGGCTGGACGAGGGGGCCGGGGCGGCGGCCGGGGCCGGGGAGCCGACCGTGGCCGCGGACGGGGGAACGCGCGGCGACACATGCCACCTCGACGTGGTCGACCGGTGGGGGAACATGCTGTCCGCGACGCCCAGCGGGGGATGGCTGCAGTCCAACCCCGTCGTGCCCGAACTCGGATTCCCGCTGGGGACGCGGTTGCAGATGGCGTGGCTGGAGGAGGGCCTGCCGAACTCGCTGACGCCCGGGCGGCGGCCCCGGACCACGCTGACGCCGTCGCTGGCGCTGCGGGACGGGGTGCCGGTCATGGCCTTCGGCACGCCCGGGGGCGACCAGCAGGATCAGTGGCAGGTGCACTTCTTCCTGGGGGTGGTGCTGCGGGCTGGCGTGCGGGGCGGGTTCGACCTGCAGGGGGCGATCGACGCGCCGAGCTGGCACACGGACGCGTTCCCCGGGTCGTTCCATCCGCGGCGGATGAGTGCGGGGAGCCTCGTGGTGGAGGCTCGGATGGATGCGGAGGTGGTGGAGGAGTTGCGGCGGCGGGGGCACGCGGTGACGGTGGGGGGTGCGTGGTCGGAGGGGCGGCTGTGTGCGGTGTCCCGGGATCCCCGGACCGGGATGCTTTCGGCGGGGGCGAATCCGCGCGGGGCGCAGGGGTATGCGGTGGGGCGGTAGCGGTAGCGGTACGGGTTCCGTTGGGTGCGCGTCTCTGCGCCTGGGGTTCGTCTGTGGGTGCGGGGCCGCGGGGGTATGTGCGTACTCGCCATCCCTGCGCCGCTGCCTCGCGGACAACATTGCTACAGCGTGCTCGGTGCTCCGTGCGCACATACCCCCACGTCCCCTCCCGTCTCGTACGCGGCTGCGAGGCGGCCGGAACGAGGTCTCGTCGCTCCCCTAGGCTTCAGGGGCTGGGTCGTGCCGCGCGGCGCGATGCGGGGTAGGGGAGGGTGTACCAGGGGTTCACCTGGGGTTCAGGATCTGTTGGGCGGGGCCGTACGGGATGTCAGTGGAGCGTGCTCTCATGGGGTACATGATCGAAGACTTTCTGACGCACGGCGTACACGACGTGGAAGAGGCACTCCGCAAGGCCGCCGCAGCGGAGGTCACGCCCCGCTTCCGCCAGCTCGCCGAGGGCGACGTCGTCCAGAAGAGCGGGCCGCACGACATGGTGACCGTCGCCGACCGCCGCGCGGAGGAGCAGCTCACCGCCGACCTCGCCGCCCTCCTGCCGGGCTCGGTCGTCGTCGGTGAGGAAGCCGTGCACGCCGACCCGGCCACGTACGAGGCGATACACGGCGACGCCCCGGTCTGGATCGTCGACCCGGTCGACGGCACGCGCCAGTTCGTCAACGGCGACCCCGGCTTCTGCATGCTCGTCGCCCTGGCCGTCCGCGGCGAGGTCCAGGCCTCCTGGACGTACGCCCCGGCGCTCGACGAGCTGGCCGTGGCCGTCCGGGGCCGGGGCGCCTGGCTGAACGGGGAGCGGCTGACCGCCGGATCGCCCGCGCCGGACCGGGACCTCGCCGTGGCCACCTCGCACCCGGACTTCACCACCGAGGAGCAGAAGAGGGCCCTGCTCGGACTCGCGGTGGACGGCGTGCGGCCCCGCCCGTGCGGGTCGGCCGGCCTCGAGTACCTGGCGATAGCCAGGGGGGAGCTGGACGCCGTCGCCTTCTCCTGGGAGCTGGCCTGGGACCACGCCGCGGGCCTGCTGCTCGTCGCCGAGGCCGGCGGCGCCGACCTGACGCTGACAGGAGAGCCGTTCCGCATCGGCGGGAACAACGCCCTGCCGTTCACCGCGGCCCGCGACGCCGCCACGGCCCGGCGCGTCGTCGGCCTCCTCGCCACCGGCGTCTGAGAGGGGCTCGAGGAGGGCGCGGACGGCCCGGCCTATCCTGGCCGCAGAGGCCACCGGCTGACAGAGGAGTCCGAGGGTGCCGATGCTTGATGTCGTCGTCGTGGGGGCGGGGCCGAACGGCCTGACCGCCGCCGTCGAGCTTGCCCGCCGCGGCTTCTCCGTGGCCCTCTTCGAGGCGAAGGGCACCGTGGGCGGCGGGGCGCGCACCCAGGAGCTGACGCTGCCCGGATTCCGGCACGACCCCTGCTCGGCCGCCCACCCGCTGGGCATCAACTCCCCGGCCTTCCGCGACATGCCCCTGGACCGGTACGGACTGGAGTGGCTGCAGCCCGCGCTGCCCATGGCCCACCCCTTCCTCGACGGCAGCGCCGCCGTGCTGTCCCGCTCCGTCGCCGAGACCGCCGCCTCCTTCGGACCGCGCGACGCGGGCGCGTACCGCAGACTGATCCAGCCCTTCCTGCCCAAGTGGGACACCCTGCTGCGGGACTTCATGTCCCTGCCGCTGACCTCCCTGCCGCGCGACCCGGTGACCCTCGCCCGGTTCGGGCTCGTGGGCCTGCCGCCGTCGACCTGGCTGATGCGCCGCTTCCGCGACGACCGGGCCCGCACCCTCTTCGCGGGGCTCGTCGCGCACGTCATCGCGCCCCTCGACGGCATCATCACCAGCGGCGTCGGCATGGTCTTCGCGCTGGCCGCGCACGCCCGCGGCTGGCCCGTCCCGCGCGGCGGCTCGCAGTCCATCTCCGACGCGCTCGCCGCCTACCTGAAGGACCTCGGCGGCAGCGTCCACACGGACTACGAGGTCAAGCGGCTCGACGACCTGCCGCCCGCCCGCGCCTACGTCTTCGACACCTCGCCCACCGCCCTCGCCAAGATCGCCGGGCTCGGCCGCGCCTACGACGGATACCGGTACGGGGCGAGCGCCTTCAAGATCGACTATGCCCTGGACGGGCCCGTCCCGTGGACCGCCGAGGAGGCGCGCCGGGCGGGGACCGTGCAGGTCGCCGCGGACAGCCGGGAGATCGACACCGCGCTGCGCGCCGCCTCGTTCCACGGACGCGCCCCGGAGAAGCCGTTCCTGATCACGGTGCAGCCCAGCGTCGTCGACCCCTCCCGCGCCCCGGCCGGCCGGCACGTCTTCTGGGCGTACGGCCATGTCCCGAACGGCTGGGAGGGCGACCTCACCGACGCCGTCGAGCGGCAGCTGGAGCGCTTCGCCCCCGGCTTCCGCGACCGCGTCCTCGCCCGCGCCACGGCGGGCCCGCCCCAACTGGCCGCGTACAACGCCAACTACGTGGGCGGCGACATCGCCTGCGGCGCGGCGAGCGGCCTGCAACTGCTGCTGCGGCCGAACCTCTCCCCCTTCCCGTACGCCACCCGGCACCCGGCGGTCTTCCTCTGCTCGTCCGCGACACCCCCGGGACCCGGTGTGCACGGCATGTCCGGGCACAATGCCGCGAAGGCCGTGTGGAAGACCCTGAGGAGGACGACGTGAGCGTACCCATCACCCTGGTCCAGGGCGACATCACGGGGCAGCACGCCGACGCCATCGTGAACGCCGCCAACTCCTCGCTGCTGGGCGGCGGCGGCGTCGACGGCGCCATCCACCGGCGCGGCGGCCCCGAGATCCTCGACGACTGCCGCCGCCTGCGCGCCTCCCAGTACGGCAAGGGGTTGCCCACCGGCCGCGCCGTCGCCACCACCGCCGGCCGGCTCGACGCCGGACACGTCATCCACACCGTCGGCCCCGTCTGGTCCGCCGCCGAGGACCGTTCGGAGCTGCTCGCCTCCTGCCACCGCGAGTCGCTGCGCGTCGCCGCCGAGCTGGGCGCCCGTACGGTCGCGTTCCCCGCCATCTCCACGGGCGTCTACCGCTGGCCGCTCGACGACGCGGCGCGCATCGCCGTCCGCACGGTCCGGGACGCGGCCGACCCCGAGCACTTCGACGAGGTGCGGTTCGTGCTCTTCGGCCAGGAGGCGTACGACGCCTTCGCCGCGGCCCTGGCCGAGCAGGAGTGAGCCGGGACGTCTGACCGTCCCGGGCGGCGCGAGGTCGATGTCGGATTCTCGCCAGCCATCGGGCGCGCGAGCAGCGATCCTTGAAGGCATGCACACCGACACAGAGCGCTGTGTACGCGCCGTTCAGTCGAAGGACGCCCGCTTCGACGGCTGGTTCTTCACGGCGGTCGTCACCACCGGGATCTACTGCCGGCCGAGCTGCCCGGTCGTGCCGCCCAAGGCCGAGAACATGACGTTCTATCCGAGCGCCGCCGCCTGTCAGCAGGCCGGCTTCCGGGCCTGCAAGCGGTGCCGCCCGGACAGCAGCCCGGGCTCGCCCGAGTGGAACCAGCGCGCCGACCTCGTGGCCCGCGCCATGCGTCTCATCGCGGACGGCGTCGTCGACCGCGAGGGCGTCCCCGGTCTCGCGCACCGCCTCGGCTACAGCACCCGGCAGGTCGAACGCCAGCTGCTCGCCGAGCTCGGCGCGGGACCGCTCGCCCTCGCCCGCGCCCAGCGCGCCCAGACCGCGCGGCTGCTCATCGAGACGAGCGGGCTGCCGATGGCCGAGATCGCCTTCGCCGCCGGGTTCTCCTCGGTCCGCACCTTCAACGACACCGTGCGCGAGGTGTTCGCGCTGGCCCCGGGGGAGCTGCGGGCCCGTGCGCCGAAGCGGCCCGGGGCCGTGCCGACGGTTGCCACATCATCCGGCGCCGCGGGCGGCGCCCTCTCGCTCCGGCTGCCGTTCCGCGCCCCGCTCAACCCCGACAACCTCTTCGGCCATCTCGTCGCCACCGCGGTGCCCGGCGTCGAGGAGTGGCGCGACGGTGCGTACCGCAGGACCCTGAGCCTCCCCTACGGGCACGGGGTCGTCGCCCTCACCCCGTACCCCGGCCACATCGGCTGCCGGCTCGCCGTGACCGATCTGCGCGACCTCACCATCGCCATCAGCCGCTGCCGCCGCATGCTCGACCTGGACGCCGATCCGGCCGCCGTCGACGCTCAGTTGAGGGCCGACCCGCTGCTCGCGCCGCTCGTCGACAAGGCCCCGGGGCGGCGCGTCCCGCGCACCGTCGACGAGGCGGAGTTCGCCGTACGGGCCGTCCTCGGCCAGCAGGTCTCCACCGCCGCCGCCCGCACCCACGCCGCCCGCCTGGTCACCGCGCACGGCACCCCGGTCGCCGACCCCGAGGGCGGCCTCACCCACCTCTTCCCCGGCCCCGACGCGCTCGCCGCGCTCGACCCCGAGTCCCTCGCCCTGCCCCGCAGCCGCCGCGCCACCCTGACCACACTCGTGCGCGAACTCGCCGGTGGCGGGCTCGGGCTCGGCGTGGAGAGCGACTGGGACGAGGCCCGCGCCCGGCTCAGCGCACTCCCCGGCTTCGGGCCCTGGACGGTCGAGGTCATCGCGATGCGGGCGCTCGGCGACCCCGACGCCTTCCTCCCCACCGACCTCGGCATCCGCCGCGCCGCACAGGAGCTCGGCCTGCCGCACACCCCGGCCGCCCTCACCGCGCGCGCCGCCGCCTGGCGGCCCTGGCGGGCATACGCGGTCCAGTACCTGTGGGCCACCGACGACCACCCGATCAACCACCTCCCCGCGTAAGGGACAGCGAGACCCATGCCCATGGAACGCCTGCACACCCGCATCGACAGCCCCTACGGGACGCTCACGCTCGTCGCGACCGACGGCGTGCTCAGCGGTCTCTACATGACCGAGCAGCGCCACCGCCCGCCCGAGGAGACCTTCGGCGCCCCCGACCCGGCCCCGTTCCACGAGGTGACCCGCCAGCTGGCGGCCTACTTCGCGGGGGAGCTCACGGAGTTCGACGTGCCGCTGCGGCTCGACGGCACCCCGTTCCAGCGCACGGTCTGGAGCGCGCTCCAGGACATCCCCTACGGCGAGACCCGTACGTACGGTGAGCTCGCGGAGATGCTCGGCCGCCCCACCGCCTCCCGCGCGGTCGGCCTCGCCAACGGCAAGAACCCGATCGGCGTCATCGTGCCCTGCCACCGCGTCATCGGCGCGGGCGGCAGCCTGACGGGGTACGGCGGCGGCCTCGACCGCAAGCAGCGGCTGCTGGCCTTCGAGGGCGCGACGGCCGGGACCGGCGCGGACGTCCTCTTCTGACGGGTACTGAGGGGTACTGACGGGTTCTGACGGCCGGGCGCCGGGTCAGCCCACCCGGTGCCCGTCCTCCAGCTCCACCGGTCCGCCGCCCCGCGCCAGTACGTCGAGCCCGGCGGCGACCCGGCGCCCCAACTCGTCGGGCAGGTACTCCGCGACGTCCGCGGGGGCGACCAGGCGCCAGGAGAGCAGCTCCTCCTCCTGCAGCCTGATCGACTTCAACTGGTCGTCGTCGAGCACCCCGCCGTCGTACAGATACGCCACCAGCGGCGGCCGCGGCCGCACGGGCCCCGGCGGCACCCAGTCCACCGCGAGCAGCGGCCCGAGCCCGACGTCGAGCCCGATCTCCTCCAGCGTCTCCCGCCGCGCACCCTGCCGCGGCGTCTCCCCGGTGTCCGACTCGACGGTCCCACCGGGCAGCGCCCAGCCCTCACGGTAGTTGGGCTCGACGAGCAGCACCCGCCCCTCCGCATCACGGAAGAGCGCGGCGGCCCCGACGAGGACGCGGGGGAGCCCCGCGATGTACGTGGCGTAGTCCTGGAGGGTCACGCGGGGAAGGATATCCGGGCGCCCCGACACCTCACCGCCCCGCCCGATCCCCGTACCGCCCGAGACCGTCCCTTCCACCGGTGTCCGTACCGCTCAATAGCTCAATCCCCGTCCTTGCTGCGCGACTTGACGATGCGGCGGAGTCGGTGGTGCCGGCCCGGGGTCTGTTCCGTGATCGCGTCGCCGACCATCGTGCGGACCGCGTCCCGGAGCCCGTGCAGGGCGTGGCCGCGCGCGGGGCCCGCGCCGGGGTCCTCGCGCAACTCCTTCAGGAGCGCCCAGCACAGCGCCAGCATGACCACCACGAACGGCAGCGCCACCAGGATCGTCGCGCTCTGCAGGGAGTTCAGGCCGCCCGCGACCAGGAGCACCGCGGCCACCGCCGCCATCAGGACGCCCCAGGTGACGACCAGCCAGGTCGGCGGGTGCAGCGAGCCGCGGCTGCTGAGCGAACCCATCACCAGCGAAGCGGAGTCGGCGCTGGTGACGAAGTACGTCATGACGAGGATCATCGCGACCCAGGACGTGAGGGTGCCGAGCGGCAGCGCGTCCAGCATCGCGAAGAGCGAGGCCTCCGCGCCCTCCTCCACCTTCGCCGCCATGTCGACCCGACCGGTCGCGTCGAGCCGGATGCCGGTGCCGCCCATCACGCAGAACCACACGACGGTGGCGCCGCTCGGCACCAGCAGCACCCCGATCAGGAACTGGCGGATCGTCCGGCCGTGCGAGATGCGGGCGATGAACGTGCCGACGAACGGCGCCCAGGACAGCCACCACGCCCAGTAGAAGATCGTCCAGGCGCCGAGCCACCCGCTGTCGGTGAACGCGCCCGTCCGCGAGGCCATCGGCAGCAGCTGGTGCAGATAGCCCCCGACGCTCGCGGGGATCGCGTCGAGGACGTACACGGTCGGGCCGAGGACGAAGACGAAGAGCATCAGGCAGGCGGCCAGCATGATGTTGAGGGTGCTGAGCCACTTCACGCCCTTGTGCACCCCGGAGAAGGCCGAGACCACGAACGCGGCGCCGAGCGAGACGATGATGATCAGCTGGAGGGTGGTCGAGTCCTCGACGCCGGTGGTGAGGTTGAGCCCCGTGGCGACCTGGAGGGCGCCCACGCCGAGGCTGGTGGCGGTGCCGAAGACGGTCGCGAAGACCGCGAGCAGGTCGATCAGCCGGCCGGGCCACCCCGCCGCCCGCCGGGCGCCGATGAGCGGCACGAAGACCGAGCTGAGGCGGTTGCCGCGGCCCTTGCGGAAACCCGCGTAGGCGAGCGCGAGACCCGCGATGCCGTAGATCGCCCACGGGGTCAGCGTCCAGTGGAAGAACGAGTACTCCAGAGCGGTGCGGGCCGCTCCGCCCGTGCGGGGCGCGGCGCTCGAGGAGGGCGGCGGGTTCAGATAGTGGGTGAGCGGCTCCCCGACGCCGTAGAACATCAGGCCGATGCCCATGCCCGCGCTGAACATCATCGCGATCCACGCGAGGTTGGTGAACTCCGGCCGCGCGTCGTCCGTGCCGAGCCGGATCGCGCCGAACCGGCTCAGCGCGAGGACCACGCACAGGACCAGGAAGACGTCCGCGGCGATCACGAAGAGCCAGGCGAAGTTGGACAGCACCCAGCCGAGCGCGGAGTCCGACGCGTGGTCGAAGGACTTCTTGCCGAGCGCGGCCCAGGCGACCACCGCGAGGACGGCGGCCACGCCGATGCCGACGACGACGTAGTCGGGGGTGCCGTCCGGAGGTGATCCTTCCGCCGGACCCCGGCCGGGCGGCGGCGGGTCCGGCGGACCGTCGTCGGGGAGGGGCTGATCGATCATTTCCGTGCTCATGGCGCACCACTATGGAGCGATATGAGGGGATTTCTCGCCGGGGCGCGCCGTCTCGCGGCGTGGCCGGCCATGGGCAGCGGGCCCCGTCTGCGGTTATGGTCGCAGCGGCGCGACTGCCTTGACGCGAGCAAGGCCCGAAAGCAAGGGGAATCCAAGGTGGCGGACGCTGCAGGGACGGCGGGACACGAGCGACGGACGCAGGCGCACGCGCCGGCGCCCGCTCAGGACGAGCGGGCGGGGCGCGGACCGGCGCAGCGCGTGCTCATCGCCGCGGACAAGTTCAAGGGCTCGCTCACGGCCGTGCAGGTCGCCGAGCGGGTGACGGCGGGCCTGCGCCGTGTCGCCCCCGACGTGGCGGTCGAGGCGCTGCCGGTCGCCGACGGCGGCGACGGCACGGTCGCGGCGGCCGTCGCGGGCGGCTTCGAGCGCCGCGAGGTGCGGGTCACCGGGCCGCTCGGCGACCAGGTGACGGCGGCGTACGCGCTGAAGGACGGCACCGCCGTCGTGGAGATGGCCGAGGCGTCGGGCCTCCAGCTGCTCCCGGAGGGCGTCTTCGCGCCGCTCACCTCCACCACGTACGGCTCCGGGGAGCTGCTGCGCGCCGCGCTCGACGCGGGCGCCCGCACCATCGTCTTCGGCGTCGGCGGCAGCGCCACGACCGACGGCGGCGCGGGCATGCTCGCCGCGCTCGGCGCGCGCTTCCTGGACGCGGACGGCGACCCCGTGGCGCCCGGCGGCGGCCCGCTCAAGGGGCTGGCCACGGCCGACCTGTCGGGGCTCGACCCGCGCCTGAAGGACGTCGAGATCGTCCTCGCCAGCGACGTCGACAACCCGCTGACCGGGCCGAAGGGCGCGCCGGCCGTGTACGGGCCGCAGAAGGGCGCCGCACCGGAGGACGTCGCCGCGCTGGACGCCGCGCTCGCCCACTTCGCCACGGTCCTGGAGAAGGCCATCGGCCCCAAGGCCGCCGAGTACGCGCAGTCGCCGGGCGCCGGCGCGGCGGGCGGCATCGGGTACGGCGCGCTCGTCGGCCTCGGCGCGGGCTTCCGGCCCGGCATCGACGTCATGCTCGACGTGCTCGGCTTCGCGCCCGCCCTGGAGCGGGCCACCCTCGTCATCACCGGCGAGGGCTCGCTCGACGAGCAGACCCTGCACGGCAAGGCCCCCGCCGGGGTGGCCGCCGCCGCGCGGGCCGCCGGGATCGAGGTCGTCGCGGTCTGCGGCCGTCTCGCGCTCGCCCCGGAGGTCCTCGGCAGGGCGGGCATCCGCCGCGCGTACGCCCTGACCGACGTCGAGCCGGACGTGGCGCGGTGCATCGCCGAGGCGGGCCCGATCCTGGAGACGGTGGCGGAGGGCATCGCCCGGGACTTCCTGGTCTGAGGGTTTCCCCGGCCGGGATGCGTCTCGGCCGGGGCCCGTCTTGGCCGGGATGCGCCGTGGCCGGGGTCGTACCGGCCGGGGCTCGGCTGGCCGAGGCTCCTCTTCACCTTCGCCGGGGTTCGTCCCGGCTGTCGGCCGCTCTCGGCCGGGGCTCGCTTCGGCCGACGGTTCGGCTTGGCCGGGGTTCGTCCCGGGTCAGGGTTCGTCACGGCCGGGCTCGCCCCGGTTGCGGCCTGCTCTCGCCGGGGTCCGCCTCGCCCCGGCACTTCGGGGTTTCTTGCCCTCGCATCCCGGGGCCGGGGGACGGCTCTCGCTTCCCGCCCCCCCGGCGTGCGGGCCACGTCCGCGGGCCCTTCCGTCCGGGGCCGTCGGCCGGCGCACGCGCCCCCGTGTCGTACCGGGGACGTGATCGTTTCTTCAGTACGTGAAGAGGACTCGATCTTGACCGGGTGGGTGCAGCTCGGGGGCGGTATCGGCATCGTCGCGACCCTCTGCCCGGTGGGCGCGCTGTCCGTCGACGCGCGGGTCGAGGCGCTCGGCGTGGTCCTGGCGGAGCGGCTGGAGATCTGCCGTCCGGATCTGCCGCCCGCCGAGGACGACGGCGCGCCGCGGCCGGCGCCCGCACCGACCCGTACCCCCGGCGCGCAGCCGGCCCCCACGCCCACCCCCACGCCCACCCCCACACCGGCCTCCGGAGCGCCCCGCCCGGCCGCTCCTCCCGCACCCCCACCCGCTCGGGCCCCCACCCCCACCACGCCTCCCGCCGAGCCACCGGCGCGGGCCGCGCCACGCGTGCGGGAGCTCGTCGTTCCCGTACGCCTGGAGACCGCACCGCGCCGCGCGCGGTCGCGGCCCGCCCCGCCGCCCCCGCCGTCCTTCGGGCCGCCCGGCTACCACCCGGCCGGGGAGCGCGAGCGGGTGGGCGGGCGCTCGATGGTCACCACGACGATGGTCGTCACCACCCCCGCGGTCCTCGCCGCCGCACTGCTGCGCCCACGCTCGCGCTCCGCCGCGTCCGGCGCCCGATCCCGCCCCAACCCGCCCTCCGGAGGCCCCTCGTGACGGAATGGTTCGTACTCGGTCTGGCCATGGTGCTGGCCTGCGCGGTCGTGCTGACCGTGACCGTGCTCAGACACCGCCGGGTCCCGGACGACGACGACACCAGCCAGACGCCCGACGTCCTCGAATACATGGTGATGATGGTCGGCGTCGTCTACGCGATCGTCCTCGGTCTCGCCATCGCCGGCGTGTGGGAGGCCCGCGGCGCCGCCCAGGACGGCACCCGCGACGAGGCCCAGGCCCTGCACGAGATCACCCGGCGCGTCCAGGTCTACCCGGCGGACGTGCGCGAACGCGTCCAGCAGGACGTGCGCCGGTACGGGGAGCACGTGACCAGTGTCGAGTGGCCGCGCATGATCGAGGACCACGAACTCACCCACCGTGGGGGCCAACTCCTCGACACCCTGCGCCGGGACATCGCCGAGCGCCCGCCCGCGAACGACCTGGAGGCGCAGACCTACCAGCCGCTCCTCGACCAGGTCGCCGCCGCCGACGAGGCGCGCCGGGCCCGCGCGGACAACGCCGAGGAGACCCTCCCCGGAGTGGTCTGGTTCGGTCTGGTCAGCGGGGCGCTCGTCACGGTCGGCCTGATCTTCACGCTGCAGATCAGACGCTCCGCGCGGGAGATGCTGCTGGCGGGCACCTTCAGTGCCCTGATCGCCTTCCTGCTCTTCCTCGTCTGGAACTTCGACGCGCCCTTCGGCCGGTCGACGGCCGAGTCGGCGAGCGCCTTCCAGGACCTGATCAGCACCTGAACCGCCGCACCGGGCCAGCCCCTGCACACCGGGCCGCCCCTTCGCACCGGGCCAGCCCCTTCACACCGGGCGGGCCCGGTGCGAGAGCCGGTGCGCCTCCACCGCGAGCGCCACCTCCACCAGATCCCGCGGCCGCGCGAGCGAGCGGGAGGTCAACTGCTCCAGCCGGCGCAGCCGGTTGAAGACCGTGTTGCGGTGGCAGTACAGCCGCCCGGCCGCACGCCCCGCCGACCCCTCGCAGGCCAGCCAGGCGTCCAGCGTCTCCAACAGCACGGCACGGTCCGCCGGTTCGAGTGCGAGCACCTCGCCGAGCACGTCCGTCACCAGCCGCTCCGCGAGCTCCGGCTGGCTCACCACCAGGGCCGTCGGCATCCGCCGGTCAAGGCGTACGATGCCGGTCGCGTCCGGCGGGCAGGTGCGCAGCGCGAGCTCCGCGAGCCGCCGGGCGTGCCCCAGCTCGGCGAGGCCGCCCACCACGGGGCTGATCCCGCCGGGGCCGGGACAGTGGCCCTCGAGGAGCCGCGCCAGCCCGTCGAGACCGCCGCCCGCCCCCGCGTCCCCCTCGACGCCCTGTCCCGCCGGGGCGAGCGCGACCACGCCGACCTCGCAGTCCGTCCGCATCCGCCAGACGAAGCGGTACCCGGCCCGCTGGATCTGCCGGTGGAAGGCCTCGCGCCCGTCACGCCGCTCGACCCGGAGCACCACCACCGCGTACGGCCCGTGCTCGGGCAGGTCGAGACCGGCCGCCGCGCGCGCCGCGAGCCCCGGCGCCGACCTGCCCTCGAGCAGCGCGTCGAGCAGCGCCTGCAACTGTTCGTCGGTGCGCCGCCGCAGTTCCAGCTCGGTCGCGCGGTAGGCGTCGGAGGCCACCGCGGCCTGGGCGTCCACCGCCGACCACACCATCGTCGCCGACCGCATCAGGACGGCCAGTTTCTCGGGCTCCCGGCCCGCCGCGCCCTCCAGTAGCGCATCCCACACGAGATAGCCGGCGTTGCGGTACGAGTGCACCAACAGGTCGAGGGGCAGGCCCTGTTGGGCGCGGCGGCGGCCCGCCTCCTCCGCGTACTCCAGGTCGCGGCGCGGCGACGCCCGCGGCGCCGAGATCGCCTCGATGCCGATTCGCATGGCCTCCTCGGCCTCCCCCCACTGCACGTCGTGCGGCAGCACCCGCCCGTACACCGACGAGTGCTCGCCGAGCTGGCGCAGATGTTCGTCGACCAGCTCGGGCAGCCGGGGGAGCAGTGCCGTGCACGCTTCCCTGAGGAGCTTCCAGTCGTGTCCGTTCCGCGGCCTGCGTCCGCCGGTGGGACCGGTCATCGTTGCCTCCGTCGCCGCGCTCCGGGACGTCTCGGGGACGTCGAGAGGGTGTTGCCGGCCTGCCGTCGACGACGGCGTCAGATCAGCGCTGGTGCGGAGAATGCCATCGGTCGGCCCGCTCCGGCAGGCCCCTGACACGCGGTGTTGTGCGGGTGCACAACCGCGGGCCGCCCCCGCTGGTCTCCCGCAGCGTTTCACCCGCGGCCCGTGGACGGGCCGCCCCGCGCGGTGCTGGGGTGAGCGCCACGCGACGGCGAAGGGCCGTGCGGGACAAGGGGGTCGGCACGTGGGCGGGTCCACAGGGAAGCGCGCGGACCGGGCCGGACCCGGCCGGCGCGGCGGAAGGCTCGTCGTGCGCGACGTGTCGGTCGGATACGGACCCGTACGGGCCCTGCGCCGGGTCTCGCTCGACCTGCCCGACGGCGCCGTCGTGGCCGTGCTCGGCGGCAACGGCGCGGGCAAGTCGACGCTGCTGCGCGCCATCTCACGCACCCTCGGCTTCCACGGCGGAGCCCTCACGTCCGGCGACATCCACTTCGGCGGGCGGCGCACCGACGGGCTCGCGCCGGACCGCGTGGTGGCCGCCGGGATCTCACAAGTGCCCGAGGGCAGGCGGGTGTTCGCCCGGATGACCGTCACCGACAACCTGCGGGCCGGCGCGCTCGGCGGCACCGGCCCACGCGCGGTCAAGGCGGCGGCCCTGCGCCGCGTCCACGACCTGTTCCCCGTCCTCGCCGAGCGCGGCACGCAGCGCGCCGGGCTGCTCTCCGGCGGGGAGCAGCAGATGCTCGCGGTGGGCCGGGCCCTGATGGCCTCCCCGCGCCTGCTCCTGCTCGACGAACCCTCCCTCGGACTCGCGCCGTTGACGGCCGCGCGCATCGCCGACACCATCCGTGAGATCAACGCGCAGGGCACCTCGGTGCTCCTCGTCGAGCAGAACGCCGCCCTGGCGCTGCGGCTCGCCTCCACCGCGTACGTCCTCGACGTCGGCGAGGTCGCCCTCGCGGGGCCCGCGGACGAGCTCGCCGCCTCCGACGAGGTGCGCCGCCGCTACCTGGGCGTGGTCGACGAGGACGCGGCGGCCGACGCCTCCCGCGGCCCCGGCGCGCTGCCAGTGCTCTCGCGATGGGAGGCCACGCCGTGACGGGGCCGGAACCTGCCGAAGTGACCGGTGCGCCGCCCTCGGAGGTGCCGTCCCGGAACGTGCCGCCCTCGGGTGTGCCGTCCCGGAACGTGCCGCCCCTGGAGGTGCGCGAGCTGACCGTCCGCTTCGCCGGACTCACCGCCCTCGACGCCGTCAGCTTCACCGTCCGCCCCGGCACCGTGCACGCGGTCATCGGGCCGAACGGCGCGGGCAAGTCGACCTGCTTCAACGTCCTGTCCGGCGTCTACCGCGCCACCAGCGGCAGCGTCCGCTTCGGCGCCCACGAGCTCACCGGAATGCGACCGCACCGCATCGCGGGCCTGGGCGTCGCCCGGATCTTCCAGAACCTCGCCCTGCCGCCGCGCGCCACCGTCGCCGACAGCCTGCTGCTCGGCCGCCACCGGCTGACCCGCACCGGATTCGTGGCCGCCGGACTGCGACTGCCCTCGGCCGCCCGCGAGGAGCGCCGCCACCGTGAACGCGTGCGTGAGATCGCCGCGTTCGTCGGCCTGCAACGTCAACTCGGCCTTCCCGCGGGCTCCTTGCCGTACGGGCAGCAGAAGCTCGCCGAGCTGGCCCGCGCCCTGTGCATGGAGCCGCGGCTGCTGCTCCTCGACGAGCCCGTCGCCGGCATGACCGCCGACGAACGGCGCCGCACCGCGGCCGTCATCGCGGGCGTCCGCGACAGCCTCGGCATCTCGATCGTCCTGGTGGAACACGACATGGGGGTGGTGATGCGGCTCGCGGACGCGGTGACCGTACTCGACTTCGGACGCCGGATCGCCGACGGCGCCCCGGGCGACGTACAGAACGACCCGGCGGTCGTCCGCGCCTACCTCGGCGGGAGCGGCGGCGCGAGCGAGGGCGACGGTACGGGGGAGGGCGACGGCACGGCGGAGGGCGACCGTGCGGGCCACGGTGACGGTACGGGGGAGAGTGACCGCGCCGGTGACGGTGACCGCACCGCCGAAGGCGACCGTACCGGCGACGGGGAGCCCCGCTCATGACCACCTTCGCCGAACTCCTGCTCAACGGAGTCTCGTTGGGATCCGTCTACGCCCTCATCGCCCTGGGCTTCGTCGTCATCTTCCGCGCGACCGAGGTGGTGAACTTCGCGCACGCCTCCCTGCTCCTCGCCGGCGGCTACATCACCGCCTCGCTCCACGACGACCTCGGCTTCTGGCCGGCGCTGCTCGTCGGCATCGCGGGGGCGGCCGTGGTCGGCGCCGCCATCGAGTTCCTCGTCATGCGCCGGTACCGGGGGAGCGACCACAGCGTGCTGGCCATCGTCACCATCGGCGTCGACATCCTGCTCACCACCGAGCTCACCCGCCGCCTCGGCACGGACGTGCTGCCGCTCGGCGACCCCTGGGGCGACGGCGTGCTGACCCTCGGACCGGTCTCCGTGGCCCACACCCGCATCGCCGCGCTCGTCGCCGCCGCCCTGCTCATCACCGTCTTCCTGCTCGTCTTCCGCCACACCTCGTGGGGCGTGGCCATGCGGGCCGCCGCCGAGAGCCCCGAGACGGCCGCGCTCATGGGCGTGCGACTCGGCAGGGTCTCCCTCGGCGCGTGGGCGGTGGCGGGTGCGCTCGCCGCCGTCGCCGCGCTCTTCCTCACGGTCTTCCCCACGCCGGGCCTGGAACGGACGACCTCGCTGGCCGCGCTCAAGGCGTTCCCGGCGGCGATACTCGGCGGCCTCGACTCGACGACCGGCGCCCTGGTGGGCGGACTCGTGGTGGGCGTGACGGAGTCCCTCGCCACCGGCTACCAGAGCGACCTGACCTTCCTGGGCCGGGGCCTCGGCGACCTCGCGCCCTATCTCGTCATGACCGCGATCCTGCTGATCCGGCCCGCCGGGCTCTTCGGCACGAAGGAGCTCGCCCGTGTCTGAGACCAGTACCAGCACCGCTACCGGCACTCATACCCGTACCCGTACCCGCACTCGCGACAGGCGCCTGCGCAGCCCCCGCCCGTACCTCTGGGCGGCCGGTGCGGTCCTGCTGCTCGCCCTGCCGTTCTACCTCGACCGCTTCTGGCTCCAGGCCGGCCTCTTCGCGATGGCCGCCGCCATCGGCGCGATCGGCATCAACCTGCTCACCGGCGCGACCGGCCAGCTCTCCATGGGGCACGCCTTCTTCCTCGCCATCGGGGCGTACGGCTACTGCGCGCTCGCCGGAGACGGCGGCGACGGCCTCACCGGGCTCTCGCTGCCCACCGGGCTCGCCGCGGCTCTGGCGGTGGCCCTCGCCGGGCTCGCGGGCGGGCTCTTCAGTCCCATCGCGGGCCGGCTGCACGGCGCCTACCTCGGCATCGCCACGCTCGCCCTGATCTTCATCGGCCAGCACGTGCTCTTCAACGCGCACGACCTCACGGGCGGCTCCAACGGGCGCGACGTGCCGCCCCTGGACCTCTTCGGCCTCACCTTCGACGAGCGCGAGGCGGTGATCGCCGCCGTGCCGTTCGGCTCCGCCGAGAAGCTCTGGTACGCGGGCCTCGTGCTGCTCCTCGGCTGCGCTCTCTTCGCCCGCGGCGTGCTGCGCGGCCGCCCGGGGCGCGCCCTGAACGCCATCCGCGACCACCGGGTGGCCGCCGGCGTGATGGGTGTGCCGGTGGCCCGCTACCGCGCCGGGGTCTTCGTCCTGTCGTCGATGTACGCGGGCCTCGCCGGCGTGCTGCTCGCCCTGGTCTTCCAGCGCACCGTGCCCGACTACTTCGGCATGACGCTCTCCTTGGAGTACCTCGCGATGATCGTCATCGGGGGCCTCGGGTCGGTCGCCGGGGCGGTGGCGGGCGCCGCCCTCGTCTCCCTGCTGCCGCAGCTGCTCGGCCGGTACAGCGAGGCCCTGCCGCTCGTCTCGGCGCCCGGCACCGGCGGGGTCTCACCGGGCGAGGCGTCCCGGTATCTGTACGGCGCCGCCGTCGTGGCGGTGGTGCTCTTCCTGCCCGGCGGCCTGGCGAGGATCGCCGACCGGCGCAGCAGGCCACGTCCAGGCACTCCAGGGGAGGAAGCATGAACACACTGACCAGGGCCACGGCGGCCACCACCGCCCTCGCCGCGCTGCTCGCGCTGACCGCGTGCAGTTCGAAGGCGAAGGACGACGACGGCGGGGGAGAGGGCGCGGGAGGGGTGAGGACCGGCACCGGTGTGACGGCCAAGAGCATCGACCTCGGCGTGCTCACCGACATGACCGGCGTCTACGCCACCCTCGGCAAGAGCGTCACCCAGGCCCAGCAGCTCTACGTCGACCAGGTCAACGCCGACGGCGGCATCTGCGGCCGCAAGCTGAAGCTCACCGTCCGCGACCACGGCTACGACCCGCAGAAGGCCGTCGCCGCCTACACGGAGCTGGAGCCGAAGGTGCTCGGCTTCGCCCAGTTCATCGGCTCCCCGTTCGTCGCCGCGGTGAAGCAGCGCGTGGACGGCAACAAGGGCCTGGTCCTGCCGCAGGCCTGGTCGTCGAACCTGCTGGGCAGCCGGTACGTGCGCGTGATCGGCTCCACGTACGACCTGGAGACGATCAATGCCATCGACTTTCTCATGAAGGAGAAGGGCCTTGAGAAGGGCGACAAGATCGGCCACGTCTACTTCGAGGGCGACTACGGAGAGAGCGCCCTCAAGGGCTCGCAGCACATGGCCGCAGAGGCGGGGCTCACCGTCGTCGAACAGAAGATCAAGCCGACGGACAACGACATGACCGCGCAGGTCTCCGCCCTGAAGAAGGCGGGCGTCAAGGCCGTCGTGATCAGCGCGGGCCCGCGCCAGGCGGCCTCCCTGGTCGGCGTCGCGGCGGCCGGCCGCTTCGACGTCCCGGTGATCGGCAACAACTCCGCGTTCGCCCCGCAGCTCCTCGCCACCCAGTCGGGCCCGGCCCTGACGAAGAACTACTACGTGGCCTCGCCCACGCTGCCCATCGGCGCGGACACGGACGCCGCGAAGAAGCTCGTCGCCGACTACCGCAAGGCCCACCCCGACGACACCCTGGACAACGGCGTCGTGGCGGGCTGGACGGCGGCGTCCGTCTTCGGCGAGGCCCTGAAGAAGGCGTGTGACGCGAAGGACCTCACCCGCGACGGCGTGGACAAGGCGCTCCTGACGATCGACGACTTCGACGCGGGCTTCGGCGTACCCCAGGACTTCACCGACCCGAAGGCCCCCTCGTCGAAGGAGAGCGTCATCCTCCAGCCGGACAAGAAGGCGACGGGCGGCATGAAGGTGGTCCGCCGACCGGCAGCGGCGGACGCGGCGCGAAATTACAGCCCGTCCGGCGCTTGAGGACGAGCCCGAAGGGCGACAGAGGGTACGCGAAGGGGGGCCTGAACCATTTCCGGTTCAGGCCCCCCTTGCACAGCGCTCGAGCGCCGCAGGCAATCGCGCCGCTACGGCTACTGCGTGGCCCGCGCCTCGCGCCGGTTGTCGCGGAAGTTGTTCACCCTCCGGGCCGTGGCGAAGAGGGGGATCACCGCACCGAGGACGAGCTGCAGCGCGCAGCCGGTCTGGAGCAGCAGCTGGCCGCCCGGCGCCTCGAACGCCCAGGCCGCGAGCAGCCCCATCGCCGCGACGATCCAGGAGAGCATGGCCACCGCGAGGGGGCCCCGCGGCTTCGGGTACTCGACGCGGCTGACCATGAGCCAGGCCGTGCCGATGATCGCGAGGAGCGTCGCCACGAAGGGCAGCTCCAGAAGCACGATCGAGACGACCGTCAGCGCTCCGAAGGGCGACGGCATGCCCTGGAAGGTGCCGTCCTTCACGGTCACGCAACTGAACCGCGCAAGCCGCAGCACCACCGCCAGCAGCACGACGATCGCGCCGACCGCCGCCACCCGCTGGTGGGCGTCGTCGGCGACCATGCCGTAGACGAGGACGAAGTACGCCGGCGCCAGACCGAAGCTGATCAGGTCCGACAGGTTGTCCAGCTCCGCGCCCATCGGCGAGGACCGCAGCTTGCGGGCCACGAGTCCGTCGAAGAGGTCGAAGACGGCCGCGCAGAGCATCAGGATCACGGCGGTCGCGGCGGAGTGCCGCGCCATGCCGCTCTCGTTGCTGCCCTGGAGGTGCGGGATGAGGATGCCCGTGGTGGTGAAGTACACCGCCATGAAGCCGCACGTGGCGTTGCCGAGCGTGAGGGTGTCCGCTATCGAGAGGCGCAGTGAGAGAGGCATCTCCTCGTCGGCCTCGTCCTCCGCGGCCTCGGGCACCCAGCCCGCCTGTGTCTCTGGATCAACCACGGTCAATGCGAGTCACCCCAGCCACGGTCTTCTGACCGACCTCGACGTCCACCTCGACACCCTCGGGGAGGTAGATGTCGACGCGCGAGCCGAAACGGATCAGGCCGATCCGCTCGCCCTGCTCCACCTTCGTGCCCTGCGGCACGTACGGCACGATGCGCCGCGCTACCGCGCCCGCGATCTGGATCATCTCGATGTCGCCGAGCTCGGTGTCGAAGTGCCAGACAACGCGCTCGTTGTTCTCGCTCTCCTTGTTGAACGCCGGGACGAACCCGCCGGGGATGTGCTCCACGGACGTCACGGTGCCGGCCAGGGGCGCGCGGTTGACGTGGACGTTCAACGGGCTCATGAAGATGGCGACGCGGGTACGCCCGTCCTTCCACGGCATGATGCTCTGCACCACGCCGTCGGCGGGGGAGATGACCCGGCCCTGAGCGATCTCGCGCTCGGGGTCGCGGAAGAACCACAGCATGCCCGCCGCCAGAGCGGTGGCAGGCACGGCGACGGTGGCGGCGGCCTTGGAGCGGCGCGCGCGAGCGAGGCTGAGTGCCGCGGTTGCGACGGTCGGCAGGAGCCACGGCGATGCTCCGCGAGCAAGGCGTCCCTGAAGAATGCCGTCGCGTGGTGCAGAGGTTTGGCTGTGGGGCATGGATGACCTTCGTAGCGGATGATGCCGCGCAGTGAACGGGGGACGGCGGCTTTTTCCGGATGCTATCGGTTGCGAGCCACAACTGGGCAAGCCAGGAAGCTGAGTCGGCGGCCGAAGAGTGTTGACAGGGTGTGATCTTCTTCTCGGTGAAAGTGCCCCAAACCGGGCATCTAGCCCTGGAATCGATACTCTTCGAGTAGCCGTCGGCCAATGATCATTTTCTGGATCTCGGCGGTACCTTCACCGATCAGCAGCATCGGGGCCTCTCGGTAGAGGCGCTCGATCTCGTACTCCTTCGAGAAGCCGTAACCGCCGTGAATCCGGAACGCATCCTCCACTACTTCCTTGCAGTACTCGGAGGCGAGGTACTTCGCCATCCCTGCTTCGAGGTCGTTTCGTTCCCCGGAGTCCTTTTTGCGTGCTGCATTGACCATCATCGCATGGGCGGCCTCGACCTTGGTAGCCATCTCGGCCAGCTTGAACTGAATCGCCTGATGCTGGGCGATGGCCTTGCCGAAAGTGTGGCGTTGCTGGGCATATGAGACACCGAGCTCAAATGCACGCTGCGCGACGCCGCAGCCACGCGCCGCGACATTGACGCGACCGACTTCGACTCCGTCCATCATTTGGTAAAAACCTCGGCCGGTGGTCCCGCCGAGCACGCGATTGGCCGGAATTCGCAGTCCGTCCATGATGAGTTCGGTCGTGTCGACGCCCTTGTAACCCATCTTGTCGATCTTGCCGGGGATGGTGAGTCCGGGGCGGACCTCGCCGAAGCCGGGCTCCTTCTCCACGAGGAAGGTCGTCATCGACTTGTGCGGCGCCGTGCCGTCGGGGTGTCCTTCGTCACTCCGGCACAGAACGGCCACCAGAGTCGACGTCCCGCCGTTGGTCAGCCACATCTTCTGACCGTTGAGGACGTACTCGTCGCCGTCCTTGACGCCCTTGGACGTGATGGCCGACACGTCGGAGCCGAGCCCCGGCTCCGACATCGAGAACGCGCCCCGCACCTCGCCGGCCGCCATCCGCGGCAGGAAGGTCTCCTTCTGCTCCTGCGTGCCGTGCTGCTTGAGCATGTAGGCGACGATGAAGTGGGTGTTGATGATGCCGGAGACCGACATCCAGCCACGCGCGATCTCCTCGACGCACAGCGCGTACGTGAGCAGCGACTCGCCCAGGCCCCCGTACTCCTCGGGGATCATGAGCCCGAAGAGGCCCAGTTCCTTGAGGCCGTCGACGATCTGCTGGGGGTACTCGTCGCGGTGCTCCAGGCCGGTCGCGACCGGGATGATCTCCTTGTCGACGAAGTCCCGGACGGTGGACAGGATCTCCTGCTGGACGTCGGTGAGACCGGCGGTCTGCGCGAGTCGGCTCATGACTGCTTCTCCTGCGTCTGCTGGGTCTTCTTCGGGACGTCCCGCGGCTCGGGCCGGCCGGGCTGCTCGCCGCCGCGCTCCTTGATGTACGTCTCGGTGGGCACCATCACCTTGCGGCGGAACACGCAGACCAGCGTGCCGTCCTGCTTGTAGCCCCTGGTCTCCACGTACACGATCCCGCGGTCCGACTTGGACTTCGACGGGGTCTTGTCGAGGACCGTGGTCTCGCCGTAGATCGTGTCGCCGTGGAAGGTCGGCGCGACGTGCTTGAGCGACTCGATCTCCAGGTTGGCGATCGCCTTGCCGGAGACGTCCGGCACGGACATGCCGAGCAGCAGCGAGTAGATGTAGTTGCCCACGACGACGTTCTTCCCGAAGTCCGTCGTCTTCTCCGCATAGTTGGTGTCCATGTGGAGGGGGTGGTGGTTCATGGTGAGCAGACAGAAGAGGTGGTCGTCGTACTCGGTGACCGTCTTCCCGGGCCAGTGCTTGTACACGGCGCCGACTTCGAACTCTTCGTAGGTGCGGCCGAACTGCATGTGTCTTACGCCTCCGGGGCCTCGAACTTGGACGTGCGGGTCATCCCTGCCGCACGGCCCTTCCCGGAGATGACCAGCGCCATCTTCCGGCTGGCCTCGTCGATCATCTCGTCGCCGAGCATCGCCGAGCCCTTCTTGCCGCCCGCCTCGGACGTGTAGTACTCGTACGCGTCCAGGATCAGTTCGGCGTGGTCGAAGTCCTCCTGGGAGGGCGAGAAGACCTCGTTGGCCGCCTCGACCTGGCCCGGGTGCAGGACCCACTTGCCGTCGAAGCCGAGCGCGGCGGCGCGGTTCGCGACCTCGCGGTAGCCGTCGACGTTCTTGATCTGGAGGTAGGGGCCGTCGATCGCCTGGAGGTTGTTGGCGCGGGCGGCCATCAGGATCTTCATCAGGATGAAGTGGTAGGCGTCGGCCGGGTAGCCGGGCGGCTGCTCGCCGACGACCAGGGACTTCATGTTGATGGAGGCCATGAAGTCGGCCGGGCCGAAGATGATGGTCTCCACGCGCGGGGAGGCCTCGGCGATCGCGTTGACGTTGTTCAGGCCCTGCGCGTTCTCGATCTGCGCCTCGATGCCGATCTTGCCGACCTCGAAGCCCATCGTCTTCTCGATCTGCGTCAGCAGGTAGTCGAGGGCGACGACCTGCTCGGCGCTCTGCACCTTCGGCAGCATGATGCAGTCGAGGTTGTGGCCCGCGCCCTCGACGACCGTGACGACGTCGCGGTAGGTCCACTCGGTGGTCCAGTCGTTGACGCGCACGACCCGCGTCTTGCCCGTCCAGTCGCCCTCGTTGAGGAACTTGACGATGGTGTGCCTGGCCTCCGGCTTGGCCAGCGGCGCGCAGGCGTCCTCCAGGTCGAGGAAGACCTGGTCGGCCGGGAGGCCCTGGGCCTTCTCCAGGAAGCGGGGGTTCGAACCCGGTACCGCGAGGCAGGAGCGGCGCGGACGCAGACGGTTCACGGGCTGGGTCATGCGGGGACCTCCAGTGGGTCGAGCTTGTTCGCTTTCCGGATCTCGTCGACGATACGGCCGATGATCTCGGTGATGCCGAAGTCCTTGGGGGTGAAGACGGCGGCCACACCCGCCGCCTTCAGGTCCGCGGCGTCGCTGTTGGGGATGATGCCCCCGGCGATGACGGGGATGTCGGGGGCGCCGGCCTCGCGCAGCCGCTCCAGTACGTCCGGCACGAGCTGTGCGTGCGAGCCGGAGAGGATCGACAGGCCCACCGCGTGCACGTCCTCCGCGAGCGCCGCGTCGACGATCTGCTCGGGCGTGAGGCGGATGCCCTGGTAGACCACTTCGAAGCCGGCGTCCCTGGCGCGCACGGCGATCTGCTCGGCGCCGTTGGAGTGCCCGTCGAGGCCGGGCTTGCCGACCAGGAAGCGGAGCCGGCCGCCGCCGAGGTCCTCGGCGGTGCGCGCGACCTTCTCGCGGACGAGGGCGAGCGGCGAGCCCTCCTCCGCCGCGACGGCCACCGGAGCGCTGGAGACGCCCGTGGGCGCCCGGAACTCCCCGAAGACCTCCCGCAGGGCCCCGGCCCACTCCCCGGTCGTCACACCGGCGCGTGCGCACTCCAGGGTGGCCTCCATGAGGTTGCCCGTCCCGGCGGCCACCTCCTTGAGGCGTTGCAGGGCCTTGCAGGGGCGCGGGTGGTTGAACGGCGGCTGGTAGCGGGTGTCGCGCCAGCCCTTGATGGCCTGCACGGTGCGGGCCTCGCCGGCCGGGTCGACCGTCATGATCGCCGCGTCCAGGTCCGCGGTGAGCGGGCTCGGCTCGGTGGACTCGTACGAGTTCACGCCGACGATCTTCTCCTCGCCGGACTCGATGCGCGCCCGGCGCTCGGCGTGCGAGGAGACGAGCTGCGACTTGAGGTAGCCGGACTCGACGGCGGCCATCGCGCCGCCCATCTCCTCGATCCGCTCCATCTCGGCCAGGGACTCCTTGACGAGCTCCTCGACCTTGGCCTCGACGACGTGCGAGCCCGCGAAGATGTCCTCGTACTCCAGCAGGTCGCTTTCGTGCGCGAGGACCTGCTGGATGCGCAGCGACCACTGCTGGTCCCAGGGCCGGGGCAGGCCCAGCGCCTCGTTCCAGGCCGGCAGCTGCACGGCACGCGCGCGTGCGTCCTTGGAGAGGGTGACGGCCAGCATCTCCAGAACGATGCGCTGGACGTTGTTCTCCGGCTGGGCCTCGGTCAGGCCCAGGGAGTTGACCTGCACGCCGTAGCGGAACCGGCGGTGTTTCGGGTTCTCGATGCCGTACCGCTCGCGCGTGACCTGATCCCAGATCCGCCCGAACGCCCGCATCTTGCACATCTCCTCGATGAAGCGGACACCCGCGTTCACAAAGAAGGAGATACGGGCCACGACGTCCCCGAACTTCTCCTCGGGAACCTGCCCCGAGTCGCGTACGGCATCGAGAACCGCGATGGCGGTGGACATCGCGTACGCGATCTCCTGGACCGGTGTGGCCCCCGCCTCCTGGAGGTGGTAGCTGCAGATGTTGATGGGGTTCCACTTGGGGATGTGGGCCACCGTGTACGTGATCATGTCGGTGGTCAGCCGCAGCGAGGGACCCGGCGGGAAGACGTGCGTCCCGCGCGAGAGGTACTCCTTGACGATGTCGTTCTGCGTCGTCCCCTGGAGCTTGGTGATGTCCGCACCCTGCTCCTCCGCGACCACCTGGTAGAGCGCCAGGAGCCACATGGCGGTGGCGTTGATCGTCATCGAGGTGTTCATCTGCTCCAGGGGGATGTCCTGGAACAGCCGTCGCATGTCGCCGAGGTGCGAGACCGGCACGCCGACCCGGCCGACCTCGCCGCGGGCGAGGATGTGGTCGGGGTCGTAGCCGGTCTGCGTGGGCAGGTCGAAGGCGACCGAGAGCCCGGTCTGCCCCTTGGCGAGGTTGCGCCGGTACAGCTCGTTGGACGCCTCCGCCGTGGAATGACCGGCGTACGTCCGCATGAGCCACGGCCGGTCCTTCTGGCGCTCTGTCATGTTCCGCTGCTCCTCGTTGCGATCAGACGTTGCGGAAGCGGTTGATGGCGTCGATGTGCTGGGCCCGCTTCTCGGGGTCGCGCACGCCGAGGCCCTCCTCGGGGGCCAGCGCGAGGACGCCGACCTTGCCCTGGTGGAGGTTGCGGTGGACGTCGTAGGCGGCCTGGCCGGTGTCCTCCAGGCGGTACGTCCTGGAGAGCGTCGGGTGGATCTTGCCCTTGGCGATCAGGCGGTTGGCCTCCCACGCCTCGCGGTAGTTGGCGAAGTGCGAGCCGATGATGCGCTTGAGGGACATCCACAGGTAGCGGTTGTCGTACTCGTGCATGTAGCCCGAGGTCGAGGCGCAGGTGGTGATGGTGCCGCCCTTGCGGGTGACGTAGACCGAGGCGCCGAAGGTCTCGCGGCCGGGGTGCTCGAAGACGATGTCGATGTCCTCGCCGCCGGTGAGCTCGCGGATGCGCTTGCCGAAGCGCTTCCACTCCTTGGGATCCTGGGTCCGCTCGTCCTTCCAGAACTTGTACCCCTCGGCGTTCCGGTCGATGATCGCGTCGGCGCCCATCGCACGGCAGATCTCCGCCTTCTGCGGGCTGCTCACCACACAGATGGGGTTGGCGCCGCCGGCCAGCGCGAACTGCGTGGCGTAGCTGCCGAGTCCGCCGCTCGCGCCCCAGATCAGCACGTTGTCGCCCTGCTTCATGCCGGCGCCGTTGCGGGACACCAGCTGGCGGTACGCGGTGGAGTTGACCAGGCCGGGGGACGCGGCCTCCTCCCAGCTCAGGTGGCCCGGCTTGGGCATGAGCTGGTTGGACTTGACGAGCGCGATCTCGGCGAGGCCGCCGAAGTTGGTCTCGAAGCCCCAGATGCGCTGCTCGGGGTCGAGCATCGTGTCGTTGTGGCCGTCGGACGACTCCAGCTCGACGCTGAGGCAGTGCGCGACGACCTCGTCACCGGGGTTCCAGGCGTTCACGCCGGGGCCGGTGCGCAGCACGACGCCCGCCAGGTCGGAGCCGATGATGTGGTGCGGCAGGTCGTGGCGCTTGGTGAGCTCGCTGAGCCTGCCGTAGCGCTCCAGGAAGCTGAACGTGGACACGGGCTCGAAGATCGAGGTCCACACGGAGTTGTAGTTGACCGAGGAGGCCATGACGGCCACCAGGGCCTCGCCCGGGCCGAGTTCGGGGATCGGCACGTCGTCCAGGTGGAGCGACTTGCGCGGGTCCTTGTCGCGGGTTTCGAGCCCCGCGAACATCTCCGTCTCGTCCTTGTGCACGGTGATGGCGCGGTACGAGTCGGGCAGGGGGAGTGCGGCGAAGTCGGCCGACGTGACCGCGGCGGTGCCGTTCGCGGTGCGGGTCTGCGCCTGAATCGCGTCCAGGATTTCCTTCACGGTTTTGCCTCCGGCGAAGAAGCGTCTGAGGGAACGCTCTTGAGGGTTGCGTCGGGTGCTGAAGTTGCGGTGGAGGTGTGCCGTCGGTTCGGCGGAGGGTGGTGCTCGGCAACGCCTTGGTGGGGCGTGGGAGGTGCCTGTGACGCAGGCGTCCGGGCGCACAAGCCGTGGCTTGAGGGGACAGCCGGCGTACGGGAGTTCGCTGTACGCCGGCCGCCCGGACACCCTCAACGTATGGCACCGCGTGCCAACGGGCAAGACACTGGGTGCCATTAATTTTTGATAGATGATCGATCACTGCAGGTCAGAGGGGGTGCGAGCACGACGAAGGGGGCGCTACCGGTCGGTAGCGCCCCCTCGAAAGCCAAGGACGAATCGGTTCGAACGGGTGAATATCAGCGCTCGCGCAGCGCCTTTTCGATGGTCCGCATGACCTCGTCGAGCGGCGCGTCCGTGCGCGCCACCGTGACCAGCACCTCACCCTGCACCGACGCCGTCGCCGGGGCCGCGGCGGGCAGGGTGTCGCGGCCCGCGCCGATGCCGCTGCCGAAGGTGCGGCGCACGATCGCGAAGGCGTGGTCCAGCTGGGTCTCCACGTCGCCCTGGCCGCCGGCCCGCAGCCAGCGCCGCAGCACGTGGTTGTGGGCGGTCACCACGGCGGAGGCGGCGACCTCGGCGAGCAGCGGGTCGTCGTTGCCGTCGTGGTGCGCCTGCTCGTCGAAGTGGCCCAGCAGATAGCGCGTGAAGAGCCGCTCGTAGCGGGCCACCGAGGCGATCTCGCGCTCGCGGAGCGTGGGCACCTCACGGGTGAGGCGGTAGCGCTCCACGGAGACCGCGGGGGACGCCGCGTACATCTTCATGACTTCCTTGATGCCCCGGCACACCGTGTCCAGCGGGTGCTCGTGCGGCGGCGCCGCGTTCAGCACCGCCTCCGCGCGGATCAGGGTGTCGTCGTGGTCGGGGAAGATCGCCTCTTCCTTGGAGCGGAAGTGCCGGAAGAAGGTCCGGCGCGCCACCCCGGCCTGCGCGGCGATCTCGTCGACCGTCGTGGCCTCGTACCCCTTGGACGCGAAGAGCTCCATGGCCGCGGCCGCCAGCTCCCTGCGCATCTTGAGCCGTTGGGCGGCGGCACGGCTGCCCGCGGCACTCTCCGGAGCGTCTGAGCTTGCGTTGCGTGAGGACTTGGCGGCCTTGGACATGCCACGAACGTACTGCATGTGCGCGGCGAGGTGCTCCTGAGGGACGGGGCTGCCCGGGGGTTCGAGCAGCCCGCCCCAGTCGGCCCGTTCGCCCGGGCGCCCCTCGGCCTGCTCAGCGCCGGGCATATTCGCGGAAGCCCCGGCCCGTCTTGCGGCCGAGGCAGCCCGCGGCCACCAGGTGTTCCAGCAGCGGCGCCGGGGCCAGGCCCGGGTCGCGGAACTCGCGGTGCAGCACCTTCTCGATCGCCAGCGAGACGTCCAGGCCGACCACGTCCAGGAGCTCGAAGGGGCCCATGGGGTAGCCGCCGCCGAGCTTCATCGCGGCGTCGATGTCGTCCAGCGTCGCGTAGTGCTCCTCGACCATCTTGATCGCGTTGTTGAGGTAGGGGAACAGCAGCGCGTTCACGATGAAGCCGGCGCGGTCGCCGCAGTCCACCGGGTGCTTGCGGATCGTCGCGCAGACCTCGCGGACCGTGGCGTGCACGTCGTCCGCGGTGACCACGGTGCGGACGATCTCCACCAGCTTCATCGCCGGGGCCGGGTTGAAGAAGTGCATGCCGATCACGTCGCCGGGCCGCGAGGTGGCCCGGGCGCAGGCCACCACCGGCAGCGAGGACGTCGTGGTGGCGAGGATCGCGCCCGGCTTGCAGACCTTGTCGAGGGTCGTGAAGAGCTGCCGCTTGATCTCCAGGTCCTCGGCGACCGCCTCCAGGGCCAGGTCGACGTCGGCGAACGCCTCGTACGACCCGGCGGGGGTGATCCGGTCCAGCGCCCGCGCGGCGGTCTCGGCCGTCATCCGGCCCTTGTCCACCGAGCGCGCGAGGGACTTGCCGATCCGGGCCTTCGCCGTCTCGGCCTTCTCCTCGCTCCGCGCGGCCAGCACCACGTCGTAGCCGGCCTTCGCGAAGACCTCGGCGATGCCGGACGCCATCGTGCCGGAGCCCGCGACGCCCACCGAGCGGACCGTGCGTCCCTGCGCCCGGGCCTCGCCCGCCGTCGGGGTGAGCGCGTCGGCCACCACCTCCTCGCTGCCGGGAGCGGCGTACGTGTAGAAGCCGCGGCCCGCCTTGCGGCCGGTCAGACCCGCCTCGCTGAGCTGCTTGAGGATCGGAGCGGGGGCGTGCAGACGGTCGTGGGACTCCGCGTACATGGCGTCGAGGACCGTACGGGCGGTGTCCACGCCGATCAGGTCGAGCAGCGCGAGCGGGCCCATCGGCAGACCGCAGCCGAGGCGCATCGCGGCGTCGATGTCCTCGCGGGAGGCGTACTTCGCCTCGTACATCGCGGCGGCCTGGTTGAGGTAGCCGAAGAGCAGCCCGTCGGCGACGAAGCCGGGCCGGTCGCCGACCGCCACCGGCTCCTTGCCGAGGGCGTACGCCAGCTCGGTGACGGAGGTGACGGCGGCGGGGGCCGTCAGGACGGACGACACGACCTCGACGAGCTTCATCGCGGGCGCCGGGTTGAAGAAGTGCAGGCCCAACACCCGCTCGGGGCGCGCCGATTCGGCGGCGAGCCGGGTCACGGAGAGCGCGTTGGTGCCGGTCGCGATGATCGTGTCGGGGCGCACGACGGCATCGAGCTCCCGGACGACCTGCTGCTTGATCTCGTACGACTCCGGGACGACCTCGATGACCAGATCGGCGTCGGCGGCGGCCCGCACGTCGGTGAAGGTCCGGAACCGGGCGAGGATGCCGTGGCGCTCCTCCTCCGTGAGGCGCTCCCGGCGCACGGCGCGGGCGGTGGAGGCCTCCAGGGCGGCGACCGCGCGGGTGGCCGCGGCCTGGCTGACGTCGATGCCGACGACCTCGCGGCCCGCGCGGGCCAGGACCTCGGTGATGCCGGTGCCCATGGTGCCCAGACCGATGACGGCGACGGTGTTCAGGGGAGTGTCCATGCGTGGACTCCAGGAAGAGAGTGACGACTGAGGGGCGCGCGGGTACGGCATCCGCGTCGGGCGGAGCTGCGACGTCAACTGCCGTACGGCGGGCGGGAAGTGCTGCGTGTCGTGTCCGGGCGGCGCGCAGGGCACGCCCGGTGAGAAGCCGACCGGCCCGGTCCCGGAGCCACGTCGTACTGAGGTACTGCGTACGGAAGTACTCAGTGAGGAAGAACTGAGTACCGAAGTACCTGAAATACCGAACCGACCAACACCCGCGGCGGCTGCGTCACCAGGCCGCCACGAGAAAGGGATGCTCACGGGGAGTGTGCCCCGCTCACATGAGACTAACCGGCGAGTAACGAGCGCGCCAGCCCGCGATGTTCTCCCCTGCCTGTGATCTATGTCGCGGCGGGGGTAGCACTTAGGCTCGCGGCCATGGATGAGGAGTTGCGGACGGTGACGGAACGGTTACGGGCCGAGGCGGGTGGGTCCGAGGAGTACGAACGGCTGATCGCGACGGAGGACCTCGACGAACTCGCCGAGGTGCTCGTCTCGCCCGGGCAGCCCTTGTGGGCCCGGGAGTTGGCGGCGTTCCGGCTCGGCGTCGCCGGTGACCGCAGAGCCTTCGAGTCGCTCGTCCTCCTCCTCAACCACCGGGACCCACCACGCTGCGCGGCGGCGGCGCACGCGCTGGCCCGGCTCGGCGACCCGCGCACGGCGCGGGCGGCGGCCGCCCTCGCGACCAACGAGCTGCGCATCGCCTACGCGCTCCATCCGGTGCGCCTGCTCACCGAGCTGCGCGCCCCCGAGTCGGCGCCCGCGCTGATCACCACGCTGCAGCGCAGGCTGGCGCCGCACGACCCGTACGGCAAGATCGCGCTGGCCTGCGTGGAGGGGCTCGGGGCGCTGGGGGACGAGCGGGCCAGACCGGTCCTGATGGCCGCCCGCGGCCACCCCCGCCTCGCGGCGGCGGCCTCGGCGGCGCTGGCGCGGCTGCCGGGGTGACCTCGGGGCCGGCGGGGTGGGCCCGGCCGGGCGGGGTCACGCGAGCGCGCGGTGGTAGCGCAGCTCGGGCACGGCCATGTCCCCGACCGTCTGCGGGTCCAGGGCGCCGTCCGCCGCGAAGCCGAAGCGCTCGTAGAACCGGCGGGCCCGGGTGTTGCCCTCGACGACCCACAGCCGCAGCGCGGCGCGGCCCTCGGCGGCGCAGCGCGCCACGCACTCCAGGAGCAGCGCACGGCCCACGCCCGTGGAGTACTGCTCCGGGTGTGCGTACAGCGCGTACAACTCGGCCTCGTCCGGCGGGAGATCGTCGTCGCGCGCGGGCCCGAACGCGATCCATCCGACGACGCGACCGGCCCGCTCGGCGACCAGGTCCACCGTCGGGGCGCCACCGCGCGCGAGCCGCTCCCGCAGCCTCGCGGCGTGCTCCTCGACGCTGAGGGCGTCCAGGAACGGCTGGGGCATCAGCCCGGCGTACGCCGAACGCCAGCCGAGGACGCGCAGGGTGGCGACGGCCTCGCAGTCGGCGTCGCGCAGGGCACGGATCCGCAGGGACGTCATGCGCTCGGCCGCCTACTCCGCCACCACCGCGAACGCCTCTATCTCCATCAGGAACTCCGGCGCGACCAGCGACGCCACCTGCACCGCCGAGGCCGCGGGGAGCCGGTCCGGGTCCAGGAACGCGTCACGGGCCGCCCGCACGGCCGGCATGTGGGCCATGTCCGTCACGAAGTACGTCAGCTTCACGACGTCGTCGAAGGTCGCGCCCGCCGCCGCGAGACAGCGCCGGAGGTTCTCGAAGACCTGCCGGGCCTGCGCCCCCGCGTCGCCCTCGCCGACCGGCTTCCCCTCCTCGTCCAGGGCCAACTGGCCGGAGACCGCCACGAAGCGGCCGCTTCCCATGACGACGTGGGTGTACGCGCTGGCGGGGGCGACGCCCTCGGGGGCGCTGATGTGGGTCAGTCGGCTCATGACCCCATCGTGGACCACGGGTGTGACAACGCGGGACGCCCGGTGGCGGATGCCGCGCCGCGGCCGCTGCCCGCCGCGCTCTTGGTGGCGGACCGCGGCTCCGGGTCCGGCTGCGCCTCACACACCGCGTCGACCTCGCCGGTGCCCCGCGGTACCGCGCCGCTCGCCAGGTAGGCGGTCAAGTGCCGGTCCAGGCAGGCGTTTCCGCTCAGGGTGACGCCGTGGTTGCCGCCGCCCTGCTCGACCACCAGACGGGAGCCCTGCAGCTTGCGGTGCAGGGCGACGGCGCCGTCGTGCGGCGTGGCGGGGTCCTCGGTCGCCTGGAACAGCAGCACCGGCGGGAGTTCGGCGTTGGTGACGTCCGGCGGGAAGAGCGAGTGCGTCGGCCAGAACGCGCACGGAGCGTTGTACCAGGCGTTGTTCCAGGTGGAGAACGGCGCCTTCGCGTGCACCCGGTCGTTGTCGGCGCGCCAGGTGGCCCAGTCGTGCGGCCACTGGGCGTCCCGGCACTGCACGGCGGTGTAGACGCTGTAGCTGTTGTCGCCGGCGGCGTCCACCGCGGCGTAACTCTCGTAGGCCTTCACGAGCGGCGCGCTCTTCTTGGCGTTGACGTAGGCCGCGAACGCCTCGGCCAGGGAGGGCCAGTAGCCGTTGTAGTAGCCGCCCGGGACGAAGGTGTCCTCCAGCTCCGCGGCGCCCACCTTCTCGCCCGCGGGCTTCTCGGCGAGCGCGGCCCGCATCGCGTACCACTCGGCCTCGACCTTCGCGGGGTCCTTGCCGAGCCGGTACGTCGCGTCGTGCCGGGCGATCCAGGCCATGAACGCCTTGTGCCGGGCGTCGAAGGCCTCGTCCTGCCGGAGGTTGTCCGCGTACCAGACGCCCGAGGGGTCGACCAGGGAGTCGAGCGCCATGCGGCGCACCCGGTGCGGATAGAGCTTTCCGTAGAGGGCGCCCAGGTAGGTGCCGTAGGAGTAGCCGAAGTAGTTGATGCGCTGCGCGCCGAGGGCCGCGCGGATGGCGTCCATGTCCTGGACGACGCTCACCGAGTCGATGAAGGGCAGCAGGTCCGCGTATTTCGTGCCGCACGCCTGGGCGAAGGCCCGCGCGCGGTCGAGGTTGGTCCGTTCCAGGGCGGGCGTGGCCGGGACGGTGGCGGGGCGCACGGGGGAGAAGTGACCGGGGCGGCAGTTCAGGGCGGGCCTGCTCTTGCCCACGCCGCGCGGGTCGAAGCCGACGATGTCGTACTGGGCCGCCACCTTGTCCGGCAGCGCGTCGGCGACGGAACCGGCCATGGCCAGCCCGCTGCCGCCGGGCCCGCCCGGGTTGACCAGGAGCGGCCCCTGCGAGGTCTTGGCGGTGTGCGGGACGCGGGACAGGGCGAGGGTGAGCTGTCTGCCGCCCGGCTCGTGATGGTCGAGCGGGACGTTCAGGGAGGCGCACTGGAGCGTCGGGTGGGCCTTGGTGGCGCACTTCTTCCACGCGAGTGGGGCGGGGGCGGCGGGGGGAGCACCTGCGGCGGGCGCACCCGAGGCGGGTGGCACGGTGGTGACGAGTCCGGCAGCCGCTACGGCGACTGAGCAGAGTACGGCGGCGTGCTTCTTCATCCGGCCTCCCGGGGCGGCGGGTCCGGGGCCCTGCTGGCCGTGACCCTCGGCGCAGCGCATGCTCCCGGAAACCGCACCGGAAAGGGTGCGCTCCGGCGGAAATTGACCCTAAAGGGGCGGGGCGTTGGAGCAGCGCGCAGGCCGACCGCGCGACACGAATGCGGCACCGCTGAGCCGCCGTTCCACTACGGTCCGCTCGCCCACCCTGCCCAGCACCTCAACTGCCGGTGTGGACACGGGCTTCAACCGTGAACCCGAGGGCACTCTGAGCTCCATGCCCCGGGACAGGAGGACCTACGTATACGTCGCCGACGCACTCGGCTCCGTCGTCGCGGTCACGGACGGGCCCGGCGAGAAGCTCAACACGAACTTAGGCCGCTTCACCCAACCTGCCCCCCCGCGCCAGGACGAGAATTCATATCTCGACGCCGAAGGCGACACCATAGGCGGTGGCATCGCAGGTTGTGCCGCCACCGTGGCGGAGGGATTCCTGGCCGGCGAAACTGTCGGCGATTCGAGGAGGCTTCGCCGATGCGCCCAGTGCTGATCGTGGTTGTGGTTCTTTTGGTGACTCTTCCGTTTGCCCCGAGCTCGGTGACTCTCGACAGCCTGTCGGGGCTGGGGCTGATCATCGCCTGGGGGCTGGGATGTGGTCTCCTGGCACTCGGCGTCGAGCTCCTGATGCGACGGTATCTACTGCGGAAGAAGTGAGCTCGGACCCGCCCCGTCAAGTTGTTCAGCCTACGAAAGGATGGCAATGGGTGAGCGGCTCGAACTTTCCTATAAGGGCCTGGGGCATCTACCGGGATGGGTGCTCGTCATTGCGGGAATATTGGTGTTCGGGTACCTGGCCGTCGTCATCGTACGAAGGAACCAGTGAGGCTGGCGGGTCGAAAAGGTGCGTCGGGGTCACTCAGCCCTAGGGGGACAGGTAACGGTGGAAGCAATCGCTGCGGGCCGTTGGTATCCGGATGGAACCTCTGGTCTTGTCATCTTCATCATCGCTGTCGCGGTCGTCATCGCCATGATTTTCTACGGTCGATGGAAAAGGGGTCGCTGATCGAAAGCAGCGTCAGCTTTTGAGCAGCCCCGGCTTCAGAGCAGCGTCAGATTCATAGCAGCGTCAGCTGGGTGGGCCCGGTGGTCGGCTCCGGATCCGCGGGGACGCGGATCCGGCGGGACGCCCCCGCGCGTGAGGGGCCGATGCCGAACTCCTCGGCCAGCTCGTGCACATGGCGGGTGACGCGGCGCTGGTACCACTTCGGGGCGTAGGCCCCCTCCGCGTACAGCCGCTCGTACCGGCGCACCAGATGCGGATGGTGGTGCGCCAGCCAGGCCATGAACCATTCGCGCGCCCCCGGCCTCAGGTGCAGCACCAGCGGGGTCACGGAGGTCGCGCCGGACGCGGCGACCGCTCGGACCGTGGCGCGCAACTGGTCGGGGTGGTCGCCGAGGAACGGGATGACGGGCGCCATCAGGACGCCGCAGCCGATGCCGTGGTCGGTCAGGGTGCGGACGACGTCGAGCCGCCGTTCCGGGGCCGGCGTGCCCGGCTCGACCGTGCGCCACAGCTCCTGGTCGATGAAGCCCACGGAGACGGAGATTCCCACGTCCGTCACGGTCGCCGCCTGCCGCAGCAGGTCGAGATCGCGCAGGATCAGCGTGCCCTTGGTCAGGATCGAGAAAGGGTTGCCGTGGTCGCGCAGCGCCTCGATGATCCCCGGCATCAGGCGGTAGCGACCCTCCGCGCGCTGGTAGCAGTCCACATTCGTGCCCATGGCGATGTGGTCGCCCTGCCAGCGCGGCGAGGCGAGCCGGTGCCGCAGCAGTTCGGCGGCGTTGACCTTGACGACTATCTGGCTGTCGAAGCCGAGACCGGTGTCCAGGTCCAGATAGCTGTGCGTCTTGCGGGCGAAACAGTAGACGCACGCGTGCGTGCACCCCCGGTAGGGGTTCACGGTCCATTCGAACGGCATCCGGGACGCGCCCGGCACGCGGTTCACGATCGAGCGGGCCCGCACCTCGTGGAAGGTGATCCCCCGGAACTCCGGGGTGTCGAAGGTACGTGTCGTCACCGCGTCCGCGCCGAACAGCGCGGCGTCGGCGGTCCTCCGGCGCGGCTCGTCGGAGAGGTTCTCCCAGCGCATGACGCCTCCTCGGTAGCACTGACCACAGAATAGAACATCTGTTCCCTTGATCGTGCGGAGGAGCGCCTTGGTAGGGTCATGTCAGGCGCGACGTACGCGACCGGACGGTGACGAGGGAGGTTGATGAATATGGCCCGCCAGACGCTTCATCAGCATGCCCTTGTCCGGGCCGCACGGGTCTGAGGCCACGGCGCCTCCCGTAGCGAAGCGGTCCGGTCGTCCCCGTTCGAACGACCTGGAGTGTCGCGTGTCTTCTCAGCCTTCTTCCCCTTCCCTGCCCCCTCTGCCCTTCGCCGGTACGGACCTGATCACCGAGCGGCTCGTCCTGCGGGACTGGTCCCTCGACGAGGTCGCCGCCGTCGTCCGCGACGAGCGGCTCGACCACTGGGCGCAGGACTTTCCCGCCGACGGCGACCGCGTCATCGCGGGCTTCGCGATCGGCCAGCCCGACGTGCCGGGCGCGCACGGCCACCGGCTGATCGTCGAGCGGGGGAGCGGCCTGGTGGTCGGTTCCATCAGCCTGCTCTGGCCGCCGAGCGAAGGGGCCGTGGAGTTCGGGTACGGCGTCGTCCCCTCGCGGCGCGGCCGGGGTTACGCCGCCGAGGCGGCCCGCGCCCTGGTGGCGGCCGCCCTGGCCCTGCCCGGCGTCACCGCGGTCCACGCCGACGTGGAACTGTCCAACCCGGCCTCCCTCCGCGTCCTGGAGAAGGCCGGCCTGCACCGCCTGAGCGATGCGGGTGACCCGGACGGCGCGGGCGAGGCCGCGACAGTCGCCCGCTTCCGCGCCACCGCAGGATCCCTGACGGCCCCGTAACGGCCACGCCCCGCCGAGGGCGGCGACCGGGCGGGACCGTACGCGAGGCATGATCAGAGGCATGCTCGTCGAGTCCCTGTCGGTCGCCGCCCTGGTGGTGGTGCTCGTCTGCGCCGTGGTCCGCCCGTTCCGCTGGCCCGAGGCCGCCTTCGCTGTGCCCGCCGCCGGGGTCGTGATCCTCGCCGGCGCGATCCCGCTCGACGACGTGCGGGCGGAGGCCGAGCGGCTCGGGCCGGTCATCGGGTTCCTCGCCGCCGTCCTGGTGCTCGCCAAGCTCTGCGCCGACGAGGGGCTCTTCCACGCCTGCGGCACCTGGATGGCGCGCCGCGCCGCCGGCCGGCCCCGACAGCTGCTCGCCGCGGTCTTCGGCCTCGCCTCCCTGATCACCGCGGCCCTGAGCCTGGACGCCACCGTCGTCCTGCTCACCCCGGTCGTCTTCGCCACCGCCTCCCGGATGGGCGCCCGCCCCGCGCCGCACGTCTACGCGAGCGCCCACCTGTCGAACACGGCGTCCCTCCTGCTGCCCGTCTCCAACCTGACCAACCTCCTCGCCTTCGCCGCGGCCGGACTGAGCTTCACCCGCTTCGCGCTGCTCATGACGCTGCCCTGGCTGGTCGCCATCGCCGTCGAGTACGCCGTCTTCCGGCGGTTCTTCGCCGCCGACCTCGACGCCCCGGTGGCCGGCACGGAGACGACGGAGGTGCCGCACATGCCGCGGTTCGCCCTGGTCACCGTCGCCCTCACGCTCGCCGGGTTCGCCGTGGCCTCCGGCATCGGCGTCGACCCCGCCTGGGCGGCCGCGGCCGGCGCCCTCGTCCTCGCGGTCCGTGCCCTGCTGCGCCGGCGTACGACACCGGTCGCGATCCTGCGCTCCGCCTCGCTGCCGTTCCTCGCCTTCGTCCTGGCCCTCGGCATCGTCGTACGGGCCGTCGTCGACAACGGCCTCGGCGACGCCCTCGGCCGGGTCCTGCCGGACGGCACCTCCCTGCCCGCGCTCCTCGGCACCGCCGCCGTGGCCGCGCTGCTCGCCAACCTGATCAACAACCTGCCCGCGGTCCTCGCCCTGGTCCCGCTGGCCGCACCGGCCGGCCCCGGTGCTGTCCTCGCCGTACTGATCGGCGTGAACATCGGGCCCAACCTCACCTACGCCGGATCCCTCGCCACCTTGTTGTGGCGTCGCATCGCCCACCAGCACGACCACGAGGTCTCCCTCGCGCGCTTCACCCGTCTCGGCCTCCTCACCACCCCCGCCGCCCTGCTCCTTTCGACCCTCGCGCTGTGGATCTCGCTGAAGCTGCTGCCCGGCTGAGCGGGGTCCCGGCCGCACACGGGGGCCGTCCCGGGGGCCGGTCAAGCGGCCGACCAGGGACCCGATTTGGGGCGCCGGTGCGGCGGGTGGTTGGCTTTCCGTGCAGACCCGGAGAACCACACATGCTGGAGGAAACCCCATGGCGCAGGTCGAAGCGACCGCGGAGCGGATCATCGCGGCAAAGCCGGACGACGTCTTCGACGCGCTGGCCGACTACAACGGCACGCGGGAGAAGCTCCTCTCGGAGCACTTCAGCGAGTACGAGGTGCGCGAGGGCGGTGACGGCGAGGGCACCCTCGTCCACTGGAAGCTGCAGGCCACGAGCAAGCGGATCCGCGACTGCCTCCTGGAGGTCAGCGAGCCCACCGACGGCGAGCTGGTGGAGAAGGACCGCAACTCCTCCATGGTCACGACCTGGACGGTGACCCCGGCGGGCGAGGGCAAGTCGCGCGTGGTCGTCACCACCGTGTGGAACGGCGCGGGCGGCATCGGCGGCTTCTTCGAGAAGACCTTCGCGCCCAAGGGCCTCGCCCGCATCTACGACGCCGTGCTCACCAACCTCGCCGCCCAGGTCGAGAAGTAGGCCCCGCGGCGGGCGTGCGGCCCGTGCCGCTCGCCCGCCCAACTCCCGCGTAACCCATCAGGGTTGTTCTCACGCTCACCGGTTCGAGTGGTTTTCCGTGCGGCTTCGTTGTACGCCGTAGGGCTCCCACCGGCACTTACTCTCCCCAGGCCCCGCGCGGGGGCGACTCGTCGCGCTTGCTCGCTGTTGTCGCGTAATGCGAGAAATGGGCGGCGCAGGCGCGACGAGGGGAGCAGGACGTGGGCGGGACGACGCTGGTGAAGGTCGCCGAGCAGGACGAGAAGGACGGCCGGGCCGAGCGGGCCGTACGGAACCGCGAGGGGGAGGGCCCCTCCACCCAGGGCGGTCAGGGGCGCGGCCAGGCACCGCCGCCCGCCCCCGATCCGGTGGGGCACGGGCTCAGCCCCAGCCGGGTGCGGATGGTCTTCGTCGGGCTGATGCTCGCCCTGCTGCTCGCCGCCCTGGAGCAGATGATCGTCGCCACCGCGCTCCCGAAGATCGTCGGCGAGCTGCACGGCCTGGACAAGATGTCCTGGGCGATCACCGCCTACCTCCTCACCTCCACCATCGGCCTGCCCATCTACGGCAAGCTCGGCGACCTCTTCGGGCGCAAGGGAGTCTTCCAGTTCGCCATCGTCGTCTTCGTCGTCGGCTCGGCGCTCGCCGGCTGGTCACGGACGATGGACCAGCTCATCGCCTTCCGCGCGATCCAGGGCGCCGGTGCGGGCGGCCTGATGATCGGCGTCCAGGCGATCATCGCGGACATCGTGCCGCCCCGGCAGCGCGGCCGCTACATGGGCCTGATCGGCGCCGCGTTCGGCCTCGCGTCGGTCGCCGGCCCGCTGCTCGGCGGCTTCTTCACCGACCATGTCTCCTGGCGCTGGTGCTTCTACTTCAACGTGCCCTTCGGCCTCGTCACGCTCCTCGTCGTCACCCTCGTCCTGAAGCTCCCCAAGCCCACCGCCAAGGCACGGCTCGACGTGCTCGGCGCGCTGCTGCTGGCCGCCGCCTCCACCTGCCTGGTGCTGTTGACCAGTTGGGGCGGGACCGAGTACGAGTGGGGCGACCGCGTCATCCTCGGGCTCGGCGCCGGCGCCGTGGCGGCGAGCGTGCTCTTCCTGGTCGCCGAGAAGTTCGCCGCAGAACCGATCATCCCCTTGCGGCTGTTCCGTGATCCGGTCTTCAACATCACCTCTCTCGTCGGCATGGTCATCGGCATCGCCCTCTTCGGAGCGGCCAGTTACCTGCCGACCTTCCTGCAGATGGTCGACGGCGCGAGCGCCACCGAGTCCGGCCTGCTGATGCTGCCGATGATGGGCGGCATCGTCGGCGCGTCCATCGTCTCCGGGCAGCTCATCAGCCACACCGGGCGCTACAAGATCTACCCGATCCTCGGCGGCGCCCTGTCCGTCGTCGGCATGTGGCTGCTCTCGCGCCTGGAGGTCGACACCTCCCGGGCGCAGTACAGCGTCTACATGGCCGTGCTCGGCGCGGGCATCGGCCTGGTCATGCCGGTCCTCGTCCTCGCCGTGCAGAACGCGGTCCGCCCCGCCGACCTGGGCACCGCCACCAGCGCCAACAACTACTTCCGGCAGATCGGCGGCAGCGTGGGCGCCGCCATCTTCGGCACGCTCTTCGCCGACCGGCTCGCCGACGCGCTGCGGGAGCGCATCCCCGCCGGAGCGGGCGCGGCCCTGCCCGACGCCGAGTCCATCACCCCGCAGCTCGTCCACACCCTGCCCGCGCCGCTGCGCGACGGCTACATCCAGGCCTACGCCGACGCGATGCCGCGGATCTTCCTCTACCTGGTGCCGGTGCTCGTCCTCGGCATGCTGCTCGCCTTCTTCCTCAAGGAGACTCCCCTGTTGTCCAGCGCCACTTCCCACAACGCACCCGCAGACGAGGCCGTGGCCGTGCCGCCGCAGACCCGCCCGGCGACGTACGCGGCCGGGGTCCCGGTCTGCGGCACCGTGCAGCACCCCGACGGCACCGTGGTGCCCCGCGCGGCCCTCACCCTCATCGACGTGGGCGGGCAGCAGATCGGCCGCGGGGCGAGCGGCGAGGACGGCCGGTACGCGCTGTCCACGCCCGGCACCGGCTCCTTCGTGCTGATCGCGGCTGCCGGCGGCCACCAGCCGCAGGCCGTCACCGTCACCGTCGGCGAGCGGCCCGTCGAGCTCGACGTGGTCCTCGGCGGCGCCGGCCGCCTCGCGGGCACCGTGGTGACCGCCGACGGCACGCCGGTCAGGGACGCCGCCGTCACCCTCACCGACGTCCGCGGCGAGGTCGTCGCCACGACCCGCAGCGGGCGCGAAGGCGGCTACGTCATCACCGAGTTGGTGGCCGGCGAGTACACACTGGCGGCCAGCGCCCCCGCCTTCCGCCCCGCCGCCCTGCCGGTCAGTGTGCAGGCCTCCCGCGAGACCCGGCAGGACGTGGAGCTCGCGGGCGGCGCCGTGCTGCGCGGCACCGTGCGGGCCAGCGGCGGCCGGCCCGTCGAGGACGCGCGCGTGACGCTCCTGGACGCCGCGGGCAACGTCGTCGACACCCTCACCACCGGCACGGACGGCACCTTCCGCTTCATCGATCTGTCGTCCGGCGAGTACACCGTGATCGCGGCGGGTTACCCGCCGGTCGCGACGGTCCTGCAGGTGGCCGGCGGCGGCCGCACCGAGCGGGACCTCCAGCTCGGGCACGAGGACTGAGCGGAGGCCGCCCGGCGGCCGTCCGGGGGGCGTGCGCCGGTGGCCCGGCCGCCGCGGGGCAATTCTCGTATTGCCCCGCACGGCAACCCGCGGCGGCCGTACGGTGGTTGGTGGCGGTCCAGATCTTGCGCTGCCAGGGGAAGGAGCATGAGCCATGGAGCGAGGCACTCCGGGCGAGCCGGCCACGCGAAGTGCCGCGTCCGGACGCATCCCGCTGGCCGTGGTCGTCGTCGACGGAGCGGGACTCGTCTCGCACTGGAGCGTCGGTGCGCGCCGCCTCTTCGGGTACGGCAAGGAGGAGGCCGTCGGCCGTCCCGTGGGCGATCTGCTCCCGGTGCACGGTGCGATCCAGGAGGACCGCGAGGCCTACGGGACCTATGACGGCCTCGGCCCCGACCTGGAGACCTCCCTCGACGGTCAGATCTCCTACCCCGCCGCCGGGCGCGCGCGGCTCGCGGAGGCGGACAGCGGTCGGGGCGGCGAGGACGACCGGGGCGGCGGAGGCGACCGGGGCGGCGAGAACGACCGTGGCCGTGTCGACGTGCTGTGGTGGGCGTACCCGCTGATCGGCCCCGGACCCGAGCGGCTCCTCGTGCTCGCCGCCGACGCCGCGCAGCTGACTCCGGCCGTGCGGCCGGACGCCGGCGGGGGTGAGCGGGACGAACGCGACGAGCGCGACGACCGGATCGAGCGGATAGCCCCCGGCTTCGCGCTGCACACCGACTTCCCCGGCGCGGACGAGCTGGCGGCCCGGCTGCCCGAGATCCTGCCCAGCATGAGCGTGGGCGAGAGCGCCCGCATCGTCGCCCAGGTCCTCGAACTGGGCTACCCCGTCCTTGAGTTCAGCCACCACGACCGGGTCCCGGTGACCCCGGACTGGGGCGTCGCCCGGCGGGCCGAGCGCAAGGAGCGCAGACAGCGCGCCGCGCAGGCCGCCGCAGACGGACTGCCGGTGACACCGGAGGCGGCGGACGAGGTCGAGGACCTGGAGTACGTGGCGGTGCGCGAGCGCCTCGAATTCCTCAACGAGGTCAGCGGACGCATCGGCTCCTCGCTCGACCTGTCCCGGACGATCGTCGAGGTCAGCAGGGCCGTCGTGCCGCGCTTCACGGATGTCGCCGGCACCTATCTGCGCGAGCAGGTCGTCGCGGGCGAGGGCTTTCCCGACGGCGTGCCGGACGAGACCACCATGTGGCACCGCGTCGCCCTGGAGCACACCGACGAACCCGGGCGCTGGGACGACGTGGTGCCCGTCGGCGAGTCCATGCCCTTCCCCGCGCACACCCCGTTCTTCCAGTGCATGACCTCCGGCGAACCGGTGCTCGTGCCGCGCATCTCCGACGAGATGGGCAATGCCATCGCCTCGCAGTTCGAGAAGCGCGACATCCGCCCGCTGATCAACCGCCGCTCGATGCTCGTCGTGCCCCTGAAGGCGCGCAACGTGGTGCTGGGATTCATGATCCTGCTCCGCCACGAGGAGCGGCAGGTCTTCAACGACATGGACCGCGTCACCGGCGCCGAACTGGCCGCCCGCGCCGGGCTCGTGCTCGACAACGCCCGCATGTACACGTACCAGGAGAGCGTCGCCGACACCCTCCAGGACAGCATGCTGCCGCACATCCAGCCCCGGATGCCCGGCGGTGACATCGCGACCCGCTATCTGCCCGGCACCCTCCTCGGCCGCGTCGGCGGTGACTGGTTCGACTCCGTCAAACTGCCCGGCTCGCGGACCGCGCTCGTCGTCGGCGACGTGATGGGCCACGGCCTCAACTCGGCCGCGATGATGGGCCAGTTGCGTACGGCCGTGCAGACCATGGCCGCCCTCGACCTGCCGCCCGAACAGCTCCTGCGCAACCTCGACGACCTCGCGCAGCGTCTCGGCGAGCACTATCTGGCGACCTGCCTGTACGCGGTCTACGACCCGATCGCGAGCGAACTGCACCTCGCCAACGCCGGCCACATCCCGCCCGTCCTGGTCCGCGCCGAGAGCGGCCGCAGCGAACTCCTCGACCTGCCCACGGGTGCGCCCATCGGCGTCGGTGGTGTGCCCTTCGAGTCCGTCGTGGTGCGGGTCGCGCCCGGCGACCGGCTGCTGATGTGCACCGACGGTCTCGTCGAGGTACGCGGTGAGGACATCGGCGTGGGGCTCGCCACGCTCACCGAATCCGCCGCACACCCGGCCGCCTCGATGGACGCCGCCTGCGACACGATCATCCGCGCCCTCAACACCCGCGGCGGCCGCAAGGACGACGTCGCGCTCCTGATGGCCCGGCTCAACGGCATCGCGGCCCGGGACGTCGCGCACCAGCGCCTCGCCGTCGACGCCGCGGAGGTGGGAAGGGCCCGCGAGACGGTCCGCGCCCAACTGCGCGACTGGTCCCTGGAGTCCCTCGCCGACACGGCCGAACTGCTCGTCAGCGAACTGGTCACCAACGTGGTGCGGCACTCGCGCAGTACGAGGATCGATCTGCGCATGGTCCGCGCGGGCGCGCTGGTCTGCGAGGTCGAGGACGACGACCAGACCCTGCCGACGCTGCTCAGCGCGGGCCCGGCCGACGAGTTCGGGCGCGGACTGCGCGTCGTGAGCGCGCTGGCGAAGGAGTGGGGCACGAGCCGGACGCGGCGGGGCAAGACGGTCTGGTTCGAACTGGCGCTGCCGAGGCGCTAGTTGAAGCCTCTTTGAGACCTGCGGGGCCCGCAGGGGTGAGCGCCCGTACCAGCCGTACCGCTCGTATCGCTTGCTCCCGGGAGCGGGCGCGCGCCCGGCGGGAGCGAATCGAATGACCGGTGAAGGTAGTGCGCGGGTGTCTTGTCCGTGCGCCCGGGGCGCGGTAGACCGATCTTGTCGCCGGCTTCGGCGGCCGTCGTCGCATCCCGGGGAGCACGGACATGAGCATCACGAGTCGGTACAGGGAGGCCTGGGAGGGGTTCTGGCGGGAGGCCTCCGACGAGCCGGGCGCCGTCTTCTGGGACGCCGAACCCGCCCTCACCGCGAGCCTCCATCTCGCCCTCTTCGAACCGCACATCACAGCCGTCGGCCTGCCCGTCGTCGACCTGGGCTGCGGCAACGGCACCCAGACGCGGTTCCTCGCCGACCGGTTTCCGCGCGTCCTCGGGGTCGACCTCTCGGCGGCCGCCCTCGACCACGCCCGGCGCGCGGACCCGGCCGGCCAGGTCGACTTCCGGCAGCTCGACGTGGTCGAGCAGAGCGAGGCCGAGCAACTGCACGCGGAGATCGGCGACGTGAACATCTATATGCGAGGCGTGCTGCACCAGTGCGAGCCCGATGACCGGCAGCCGCTCCTGGACGGCATCGCCACACTGCTCGGCGAGCGGGGCCGCGCGTTCCTCGTCGAACTGTCGGAGGCGGCGCGTCCGGTGCTGATGGAGCTGTTGCAGGGCCCCGCGGGGCCGCCGCCGAAGCTGGCGCCGGTCTTCGCGCACGGCCTCGCACCCGCCGAAATCGTGGACGACGTGGTGGCGGGGCACGTCGAGGCGGCCGGGCTGCGGATCATCGACTCGGACGACCTCCCGCTGGCCAGTACGGAGTTCACGCCGGACGGCACACGCATCGAACTGCCCGCGCGGTGGCTGGTGTTGGGTCGCTGAAGTTGCCGGTGGCCGTGGACCGGCTCGTCGGAGGCTGCGGGCCCGGTTGCTCAGGCCCGCGAACTCTGCTTGCTCGGCCGGGAGGCGGGGGCTCAGTTCAGGCCGGTGAGGAACTCGCCGAAGAGCCGGTTGGCGGTCTCGGAGTCGTAGAGGCGTTCGAGCTCGGCGCGTGCGAGGCTGCGCCGGAATTCGCCGTGGTAGGAGACGTCTCCCGCGTCGTGCATGAGGTCGGTGAACCATGCGGCGTACGCCTGGTAGTTCCACACGTGCTTCAGGCAGGTGGCGGAGTACGCCTCCAGCGGGCCCGCGTCCTGCTCCCTGACCTGTTTCAGGACGGCCGTGGCGAACACGTCGGCGTCGTGCAGGGCCAGGTTCATGCCCTTGGCGCTCATGGGCGGCACGATGTGCGCGGCGTCACCGAGCAGGTACAGGCGGCCGTGGCTCATCGGGGCGTGGACCACGCTGCGCAGCGGCACCACCGTCTTGCCGGTGATGGGCCCCTTCGCGGTGACCGGTTCGCCGAGGCGTGCCTCGATCTCTTCCCAGATCCGGTCGTCCGGCCACTCCTCGACGGCAGTGTCCAGCGGGCACTGGAGGTAGAAGCGGCTGGCCCGGGGTCCGCGGGCGAACTGGCCGGCGAATCCCCGGTCGTGGATCGCCATCATGGACTGGTGGTCGGCGGGGGCGTCGGCCAGTACGGTCAGCCAGGCGTACCCGTACTCGTGGGACTGGCGGGTGAGTACGTCGTCGGGGATGCTCGCGCGGCTGACGCCGTGGTCTCCGTCGCAGCCGGCGATGACGTCGCAGGTGAGGGTCCGCGTCACGCCCGTGCTGTCGCGGTAGCGCACCTGCGGCCGGGGGCCGGTGAGGTCCTCCAGTTCGACGTCCTCGGCCGCGAAGCGGAGGTCGCCGCCGTCGCTGACGAAGACGTCGATGAGGTTGCGCACGAGGACCTGCTGGGGGCAGAAGCGTCCGTCGACGTGGTCGTCGGTCACGTACCGGAAGGGCCGCGTCTCGCCGTCGACGCGGAAGTTCAGCACCGGCGCGAAGGGGGCGCCGTCGAGGACCCGGTCCGCCAGGCCCCACTCGCGGAACATGCGCGCGGCCCTGGGGTCGATGACCCCCGCGCGCTGGCGCTGCTCGACGTACTCGCGGCTGTGCCGCTCCAGCACCACGCAGTCGATCCCGCTGCGCAGGAGGAAGTTGCCGAGGGCGAGCCCGGCGACACCCGAGCCCACGATCACGACAGTGGTGTTCTCGTCCGTTATGGACATGGGGGTGCTCCTTGGTGTTTTCCGCCGCCCCCACGGAAGGGGGCCGGCCCGAAGGGAGGGGCGTCTTTCGCCTGGCAGGGCTGTGCGCTCATCGGCCCGACCTGTTCATGGCGATCCCGTTCCTGGCGATCGCCGGACATGGGGCGGCCCGCACTTTGGCGCAACGGGACGAGACCCCCTAGCCTTAAGCGAAGTCTCCACTACGCATCATACGTAGTGTCCACTACGTTTGTAAAAGGAGGTCGGGTATGCGCCGCGACGGAGCCGCCAACAGGGAGAAGGTCCTGCTGGCCGCCGAGCAGGTGTTCGCCGAGAAGGGGGCCGCCGCCTCCACCGACGAGGTCGCGCAGCGGGCCGGGGTCAGCATCGCCACCGTCTTCCGGAATTTCGCCACCAAGCAGGACCTCATCGAGGCCACCGCGTGCCGCTACCTGGAGAAGCTGACCGCCCAGGCGCCGGCGCTCGCCGAGAGCCAGGACCCCGGGGAGGCCTTCGCCTCCCTGATGAGGTCCCTCGCGGCGGCCGGGCGGGTGAAGATGACCCTGCTGGATCTGTTGCCCCCGCACGACGACGACGGCCAGGGCCTGTCCCGGCCGGTCACCGAGGCGGCCGACGCCTTCCGCGCGGCCCTCGACGGCGCCCTCCGCCGCGCCCAGGCCGCCGGCGCCGCGCGCCCCGACGTCACCGGCGACGATGTCTCCCTCCTCCTGCGCGCCCTCGCCTATGCGACGGACTTGAGCGAGGGCGAGGCACTCGACCGGGCCGTGGGTATCGTCCTCGACGGCCTCGGCGTACCGCGCTGACACCTGAGCTCTTCCGTCCGGCCCGGCCCACGAGCCCGGCCTGAGGGAGGGCCGCTCCAGCAACGCCGTACGGGATGGCGCCCCCGCGCCCCCGGGTGCGGCCTGACGCGTGCGTCGCCGTGCCCGGAAGCCGGCCGGACGGTCAGCCGTCCGACCGGGGGACGTCCAGCAGGGCGAGGAACGCTGCGGCCGCGGGGGAGGGGGTGAACCGGCTCCAGATGAGGCGCTCGACCCGGACCGGGCCGTTGCGCACCGGCACGACGCACAGACCGTGCAGCTCGGCGGCGAACGCCGCGGGCAGCAGCGCGATGCAGAGGCCCTGACGGACCAGCCGTGCCATGAGCTCGACGCCGGCCTCGAAGGCGACCTCGCGCCGCAGTCCGGCCGCGGCGAACGCGTCGTCCGACTGGGCGCGGGCGGCGGTGCCCGCGGCGAAGTCCACGAACTCCTCCTCGGCCAGCCGGGGCAGGCCCACCTCCGGCTGCCCGGCCAGGGGGTGGTCCGGGGCGACCACGGCGACGTGCGCGCCGTGCGCGAGCTGCAGGTCGTGGACCCCCTGCGGCCGGAAACCGGGCGGTACGCCGAGGAACGCCGCGTCCAACGCGCCCTCCCGCACCTGCTCGATGAGGCGCTCGCTGCCGGCAGTGCGCAGGCTGATCCGCACCTGGGGGTAGCGCAGCCGGTAGTCGCGCAGCACCGCCGGGAGGTCGACGGCGGCCACCGTGGGGATCGTGCCGACGGTCAGCCTGCCCCGTATCTCACCGGTGGCCGCGGCCACCTCCGCCCGGGCCCGCTCGGCGGCCTCCAGGGCCTGGCGGGCGGCGGGCAGGAACGCCTCCCCGGCGGGGGTCAGCCGCACGCGGCGGCTGGTGCGTTCGAAGAGCCGGGCGCCCAAGTCCTTCTCCAGCCGCGCCACTTGGTGGCTCAGCGCGGACTGGACGACGTGACACCGCTCGGCGGCGCGGGTGAAGTTCGCGGTCTCCGCCACCGCGACGACGTACCGCATCTGCTGGAGGTCCATTGATCCATCGTGAAACACGATGGATCACATGACAAGCATGTGTTGGACCGATCGATGACTGTTCGCCGATGCTGAACACGCCGGCCCGGCACCACCACGAGGGCCGCCCCGACACCACCCCGGGCGCCGCAGGCGCCCCGCACCCATGGAGACCCTCATGCGCGTGATCGCCTTCGACCACCTCGTCCTGAACGTCGCCGACGTCGAGCGTTCGCTCGCCTTCTACACCGGCCCGCTGGGCCTCGAACCGGTGCGGGTGGAGGAGTGGCGGGCCGGTCGGGTCCCCTTCCCGTCCGTGCGGGTCAGCCCCACCACGATCATCGACCTGACGACGGCCCCCGACGGGCAGTCCGGGGGCACCAACGTCGACCACATCTGCCTCGTGGTCGAGCCGCTCGACTGGCAGGAGGTCATCGACTCCGGTGACTTCACGGTGGTGGACGGCCCCGGCGAGCGCTTCGGGGCGCGGGGCACCGCACTCTCCCTCTACGTGCGGGACCCGGACGGCAACACGATCGAGCTGCGCTGGTACCCGCAGGACGCGTGAGGCGCGGCCGGCCCCGGCGAGTCGAGCCACTCCTGAAAGGTGGGGCCGGCGAGCCGGGCGTGGGGGCTCGGCAGCAGGGCGTCGTCGGCGATGTCGTCCGTACCGGGCAGGCCGGGATCGGCGACGCCCACCACCTTGACGCCCCGCCGCGCGCCGAGCAGCGCGGCCGCCTCGGAGAGGATCTCCCGACGCGGCCCGGCGATCTCGGGGAACGGGGCACCGGGAACCGCCCCGGCGGGCCCGTCGGAGTCGAGCGCCAGGTCGACCAGTGCCTGCGCCGCGGTGCGCGCGGCGACCAGCTGGCTCGGCCAGTTCGGGATGCGGGCCACGTCGCCCGGCTGCCAGTCCAGGAGCTGGCCCACGAACTCGTGGAACTGCGCGGCACGCAGGACGCGGACGGGGAGGCACCCGGCCAGGTGCGCCTTCTCGTGGACGTTCTTCGCGGCACCGAAGCCGCCGGTGGTGCGGTCGACGCCGATGATGGACGCCACCGCGATCCGGGCGACCCCGGCCCGGCGGCCCGCCTCGTGCAGATTGCGCGCCGACGCGCGGAAGAACTTCGTGGCCGCCTCCTCCTCGGAGGCGGGCCACGACGCGGCGTCGATCACGATGTCCACGCCGGCGAGGGCGTCGGCGAGCGGCGCGCCTCCGGCGACGATGTCCACGCCGGTGGCCCGGGACATCCGTACGACCTCATGGCCGCGCTCGACGAGGACGTCCACGATGTGGCGCCCGAGCCGCCCGGTCGCTCCGGCGACGGCCACCTTCTGCTTGCTCATCATCCGTACCCTTCCCTCCAAGTCGCCGCCCGCCACGGCACGTTCGGCCGCGCGGCGTCATGACGCACACGAGACGTCGACGTCCCGGACGCCGTGACGGCGCGACGCTGTGACAAAGCCCATCCGCCACGGCCGTCACGAACCGGGCACGACCGGCGTCCCGGGCGGGCGGTCCCGGCGGTCTTGGCGGCCCGGATCGGCCGGTGGGTCATGGGGGTCCGCGCCCGGCGGCGCGGCAGGAGGCGCGGGACGGGGGACGCCGGCGGTCGGCGCGTACTGGGCCGCCTGCGTCTCGAACATGTCGGCGTAGCGGCCGCGTGCGGCGATGAGTTCGTCGTGCGTGCCGTGTTCGGCGAGACGCCCCTGGTGGAGGACGTGGATGTGGTCGGCGTGCCGCACGCCGGACATGCGGTGGGTGACGAGGACGACGGCCCGGTGCGGTGAGGCGAGGCGCCGGATGCGGTCGAAGGCGGCGATCTCGGCCTCGGGGTCGAGTGCGGAGGTGGGTTCGTCGACGATGAGGACGTTGTCGTGCCGCGATGTCGAGCTGCGCCAGTGGGTACGGGCCAGCCCCACCTTCTGCCACTCGCCACCGGAGAGCTCGATGGCTCCGCGGAACATGCGGCCCAGCATGCTGTCCAGGCCGTTGGGAAGCTTGGCGGCCACGGACCCCGCCCCGGCGTAGCCGACGGACTCCTCCAGGTCGCGCCGCGAGGCGTCGTGGCCGGGCCGGCCGATACGGATGTTCATCGCGGCTGTCACCGGCCACCGCTGGAAGTCCTGGGTGAGCAGGGAGACGCGGTCGAAGACCTGGGACCGGTCGAGGCCCGTGACGTCGGCCTCGCCCCATCGCACGGTCCCGTCGTGGGGGAGCAGGAGGCCGGAGAGGACCTTCATGAGCGTGCTCTTGCCCGAGCCGTTCTCACCCACGACGGCGGTCACCGACCCCATGGGGAAGGCGAGCGACACATCGTCCAGAGCCGGTGCGCCGCGGTCGGGATACCGGTAGGTGACGTGCTCCAGGGAGACCTGTCCGACCAGGTCGGGGACCGGATCGCCGGACCGGGGGATGGCATGCTGCGCGGCCTCGACGAGGAAGCGCCCGTGATCCCGTACGTAGAGGGACTCCTCGTGCAGCTGGTTCACCGTCATCACCAGGGCGCCCAGGCTCGCCGACCCGGTCCGTACCGCGATCACGGCGGTGCCGGCGACGGCCAGGCTCATGTGCCCCGCCATGATCAGCCAGATCATGGTCCCGTAGGTGGCGGCCATCGCAAGACCGGAGAGGGCGGAGGCGACCCACTCGGTGACGGCCTTGCTGGAGGCCAGACGCTCCTGCTCCGCCTCCGCGCTCGCGGCCATGCGCCGGTACCGGTCGAGGAGGAACGGGCCGACGGCGTGAATGCGTACCTCTTGCGCGGCCGTGCGATCGGTGAGGAGGTTGGCGATGAGGCGGCTGGCCCGCAAGTGCTCGATCCAGCTCATGACGGACACGTAGCGTTCCTGGGCCACCCGCATGGCGCCCCAGCCCCGCGGCGCCGCGATGACCAGCAGCATGGGTAACAGGGCGGGGTGCAGGACGGTCAGCACCCCGGCCGTGGCGATCAGCGAGATGGTGCTGTTCAACGCGGAGACGCAGGCGCCGATCATCCGGCGCGCGGAGGTGGGCCCGTACTGGGCGATGTCGATGAGGCGGCGGAAGGCGGGGTCCTCGATGGCCTCGAGTTCGACGCCGGTCGCCGCGGCGAGGTACTGGGTCGTGGCGATCCGCTCGACGAGCGGTTCGAGGCGTCCGGCGCGAGCGGTCGACCAGCCGGCCAGCGCCGAGTTCACGACGGCGACGCCCGCGGCGGCGAGCAGGCCCGGCAGGACGGCGTTCAGCCGGTCGGTTGCCTCTCCGGTCCCCAACAGGGCGTGCATCACGGCGTTGATGGCCAGCAGCCCCACCGCGGCGGCGACGCCCTGGCCGAGCTCGCTGACCGCCACCGCCACCAGCGCGCGGCGGTCCGCGCTCCAGGCCATCCGCAGGGTGACGCCGACGAGCCCGGGCATCTGCCGCAGTGCCGTTCGCATGGTCAAGTCCAGGCGCGCGTGCTCGTGTTGGGACCAGCCCTGGTCGTAGCGCAGGGGCCCGCCGAAGAGTTCGCGTTCCGCGTCGGAGACGTGGGGTTCGGCCATGCGGACCTTGCCGAAGAATCGCTTCATGCGACGCTGCCTTCCTGTGCCGGCCAGTCCAGAGACTCGCATGGGCGCAAGTGGCCGCCTACGAGAGTGAGTTGCTCCGAGTCGAAGCCCGGGTGGGGTTGGCGGCGCACGCGGAGGGCGGCGCCGTTGTGGCGCAGCAGGACCTGGGCGACGCCGGCGATGAGGGGAGACGGGAGACGTACGGAGTCCGTCATGCCAGGCACCTCGTATCCGGTCGTGCCCCGTCGGCGACAAGGCCCGCGTGGTCGGCGGCCGCATGGGCGGACAGAACCGAGGAAGCGGCGAGATTTTCGAACGCAGGATGAACGAATACAGGGCGGCGTACGGGATGCATGCGGACTCCTCGGGACGGCTGGGCGGACAGGTGATCGGGTAACAGGGCGCTCTCTGTCCCCGTCACGGGTGCACGGGGGCGAAATCTAGAACCCGATTTCGAAAACCTGAGACTCTCCGCGTCTGGTCCGGTGCGACATGCCGTGATGCTGTGTTCGATCACTCGTGTGGGTTCCGGTCCCTCCTCCGGGGGATTGCGGGGACGCCGCGGGGCGCGTGCGGCGACGCGGGTTCGAGTGAGGTGGGGCGTCGATGGGTTGCCCGGTTGCCGGTTGCCCTGTAACTGGTTGCCCAGCGCGGGCGGTGACTTGTCGGTCCCCCGCACATGTACACGGCTGGAGCCGTAGGCATTGTGGGGCGGGGGTGCCGAGGCACCGGCTCGGCGGCGAAGCCCTGCTCGGCCGAGCTCAACAGTCGTTACGAGGCGTCGGCGTAGGTGATGTGGGTGCCGCAGGCGGTGCAGCGAAAGAGCAGCGCGGTGGCGCCTTCGCCGAGGTGGGGGAGGAATCGTTCGAGTTGGTCGGCGTCGTGCCGGCCGCCGAGGCGCAGGTCCAGTCTGAGCTGGTCAAGGGGCCTCGGGGTGGGCCGACAGTTCGGTGTAGCCGACCTCGCCGACGAAGGCGGCCGCTTCGCGGCGGTGGGCAAGCCAGCGTGGGTCCTGTCTGCCAGGACTGGAAGCGGGGAGTGCGGCGGGTGACCTCGTGCAGGATCTCCTCGCTGATGCCCTTGAGGCCGTAGGAGTCCGTGAACTCGCTGGTGAGGCGTTCGGCGTCACTCCGAGAGCTTCGCGCTCTGCTCCTTGACGATCGGCTGCGCGATCTTCGCGTTGCCCGCGTACGACTGCAAGAACGCCGTGCCGTCCACAGCGAAGTAGACCGCGAGCGTGTCCCCATGGCGGGCCGCCAGCGTGCGCACCGTGTGGTTCCGGCCCTTGTACGGTGTCACGGCGTTGAAGGCCACCGACTCGTCGGCACCGGCCGGCGCTGGAACCTTTTCGGCGGTGATGGACGCGTACGGGTTCGTGTTCTTCCCCGCCTTGGCGGTGAAGCCGGCGCCGCAGGAGTCGACGGCCCGGGACAACTCGGCCAGGGCGCCCTTCGCCTTGCCGGCCGGGTACGAGGCAAGGGCCACGTACGTGAACGTGCCCCCGGCGCCGGTGGCGACGCGCGTGAGGTCGGCCCGCGGCGTGGCCAACGGGAACTGGCTCATCGCGTAGGCGAGCGGGGCACAGCCCGCCTTGTCGACCTTGATCTCGTCCCTGGACTTGGCGAACACGAACTCCGTCTGCGGCTTCTCGACCTTGAACCCCTTCACCTCGCTCTTGCCGAGGACGACCTTGTTCAGTTCGGCTGCCGGGTCCGCCTTCGGGCTGGGAGCCGTGGACGCCTTGGACTCGCCCTTGGCGTCCCCGCCCGGAGCATCGTCGCCGGACGAGCCCGACCCGCCGCAGGCGCTCAACGCCAGTGCGGAGACAAGAGCGAGAACGGGCGCGGTCAGGGCGGTGGTACGGGGGATACGGCTCCGCTGCACGGAAAGCTCCTGTCGTCGGGTCCTGCCCCGCCCCGCGAGCACGCGGGCCGGTGAGATGTGGTGCCAGTGACGGGTGAGATCACGCGCGCGGCACTCTACTGGGCGGTCGCGCGGCGTGCCGAGCCGGTACCGGGAGCCGGCCGACGGCTCCCCGCCCGGGCAGGGCGGAGGACGGTTGCCCGCTTTCGTTGACCTACTGACCGGCTCACCGAATCACCGGCTGACCGACCCGCCTCCGAGCCAAGCCGTGCAAGGATCTCGTCCATGACGACCGGGCCCCCCACCCTGACGGAACTCCGCTCTCCATGGGTCGTGTTCACCTCCGCTGCCGACCCGTGGCTGGCGTCGGAGACGGCCGCGCTGGTGCGGGGAAACGGTCTGGTCCTGCGGCTCGACGGCCGCGAGATGGCCGATCCGGTGGCCGTATTCCGTACCTTCGCCCGGGGGCTGTCCTTCCCCGGCTATTTCGGCCACAACTGGGACGCGCTCGTGGACTGCCTCCACGACTGGCACGGTCCCGGCCACGGGAACCAGGGCCTCGCGATTCTGATCGAGCACGCGGACGACCTGCTGGAGGCGGACTTCCTCGGGCTGTTCGTGTCGGTTCTCGCCCAGGCGGCCTGGCACTCCAACCTCCGCCTGGACGCCGACGGGGAGCTCGACGAGTGGCGGCGGCGTACGGCCCAGCATTTCGTCTTCCTCCTGGACCACACCGCTCCCGCCGTGTTCACCGAGCGGGTGGCCCGCGGGCCGGACGTGGTGGCGGCGCTTTCGGACGGCCGTCTGCTCGCCACTCTGACCGACATCGACTGGCCCGGCGGGGAGCCTGCCCCCTCCTCGTGACGGCTGCGCCGGCCCATGGCCCGTGCGTCGGCGCCCCGGGCCCCGGATGCCACGATGAACGCATGAGCCGTGAACGCATGAGTCATGAACCCATGAGCCATGAACGTATGAGTCATGAACGCCGGAGCCCACTCGTGGAGAAGACGCCCTTCCCCGACGATCTCGACGAAAGGCTGCGCGCCCAACTCACCTTCCTCGTGGAGGTGGACCAGCTGAAGACCATCCTCCGCCAGTCGCCCCTCGCCGCGACGAACCGCCGCGAGAACGACGCGGAGCACTCGTGGCACCTGGCGATGATGGTCACGGTCCTCGCCGAACACTCCGACCGGCCCATCGACGTGGGCCACACCATTCAGCTCGTCCTGGTGCACGACCTCGTGGAGATCTACGCCGGGGACACCCCGCTGTACGACGCTGCCGCGGGCACCGACCAGCGGGAGCGGGAAGTCGCCGCGGCCGATGAGCTCTTCGACCTGCTCCCGCCGGACCAGGCACGGCGCATGCGGGCACTCTGGGACGAATTCGAGGAACGCCGTACTCCCGAAGCGGTATTCGCCAAGGCCATGGACCGGCTCCAGCCACTGCTCCTCAACTGGATGGCACGCGGCGGTACGTGGCGTACCCCGGGTGTCACCGCCGACGATGTCCGAGCCCGCAAGGCGGTGATCGGGGACGCGTCCTCCTCACTGTGGGAGGCAGGGCGACGCCTCATCGACGAGGGCGAGGCACGAGGGTGGGCGAGGAGCGCGGAGCCCATGGAGTGACGTGACGTGTGGCGGGGGACCCCCGCGGAGTCGAGCAGGGTGGCGGGCCGGCCTCAGCGCTCAGGTGCTCAGGGTCCGAGTCCGGGTCCGTTGCCAGGCGGGCGTGGAGTTCCACGTCGAAGCGGGCACCGTCGTACTCGAGCTTCTGCCGTTGCCGCCCTTCCACCGCGAAGCCGGCGGCACGGGGCCACCCGGCAGGAGGCCGTCGCCGTCGTCCAGTACGACACCCATCCGGTGGCGTGGCGGCGATCGACCGGGCCGACCCGTACCTGGCCGAGAACAAGGCCCCCGTCACTGTTTCTGAGAGTGCCACTGCTACCGCCCGGTTTCCCCAGCAGTTCCCTCCGCCACCGCTATCCCCGGAGGCGTTTTCCGGGAGGTGCACGAGCCGTGACGTAGCCACGATGGGGCGGGGGACCGCGCTGATGCACCGTCATAAAGCGTCCCTTACAGGCTCTTCGGGCCGATCTGATCGGCCGACGCCGACGCCGACGCCGACGCCGACGCCGACGCCGACGCCGACGGCACGGCGAAGAAGCCCAGCGCCGCGACGACCGCCACGCCCGTCGCGGTCACCAGCGCGCCCGCAAGGGAGCACGTCGCGACCGGTCCGGCGACCGCCGCTCCCAGGGCGAACCCCGTGATCTTCAAGCTTGCACCGGTGGTGAAAATCTGCCCGCGCAGGTGTTCAGGGGCTTCCCGATGGCGGACTGCGAACAATGCGGCCAGTTGGGGGCCTTCACCGAGCCCGGCGACGAGTACGGCCGCGATGAGCGCGGCCGCCTGAGCCCGTGGGGCCCAGGCGCGCCATGCGGCCCACACGGCCAAGGCCGACGCGGCGGCCTGGACAAGGGCGCCTGCCCAGATGACCGTGTCGGGGGCGACCAGATGTGGAAACCGCGCGAGTACGGCGTTGGCCAGCAGGGCGGAGACCGCCGCACAGGAGAGGAGCAGCGCGCCGCGGCCCGCTCCGCCCAGGACGCGCTCGCCCAGAAGCGGAACGCAGGCCATGAGGATGCCCTGGCCAACGCAGGAAAGCACCGAGATGAGGGTCGCTCGGGCCAACGACGGCCGGTTGACGAGCACCCGCAAACCGGCGGCGAGATCGCCGGCCACCGAGGTCGGCTGAGCGCCCCGCACCCGGCCGGGACGTGCGGGCAGCATCCATGCGGCGGGCAGTGCGAGGCCGATGAGTGCCGCGGAGAGCACCACGGCCGCCGGTGCCCCGAGCGTCTCCGCCACGCCGCCGGCGAAAGCCGGACCTGCCAGAGCGGCCATGCCGAACGTCATGGCATCGAGAGAGTTTGCCCGGGGCAGGCGGTCTTCCCGCACCACGCGAGGCAGTTGGGCCGTCCATCCGCCCGACAGGGCAGGCCCCAGCAGGCCCGCCACCGCAGCGATCAAGACGGTGACACCGAACGGCAGCCGGCCCAGTCCCACGAGGATCATCCCCAGCCCGGCCGCGTAGAGGGCGAGGGCCACGGACAGCAGACGTCCCGGCCGTGGAGCCCTGTCGAGGAGCGCTCCGAGCACCGGCCCACCCGCTGCGGCAGAGACGGTGATGCCGGCGAGCAGCGAGGACGCCTCGGCGGCCGATCCGGTCAGAGCGAATGCCGCCAGCATCAGCGCCGGCCCCGACATCTCGTCGCCCGCACGAGCCGCCGCTGCTCCAGCGAGATAGAAGCGGAGTGAGTAACGCTTTGTCATCGACAGGACGTTACGGAGGTAACTCAAAAAGTAGCAAGATGCGTTACATTCCGCAGGTGTCCTCCCATCACGTGCCCTTCGCCGGCGACGACTGGTCCACCCGGCACTCCGTGCTGACCACGGCCCGGCGCACCGCCGACATGATCAACGTCCTTGCCGGCGAGCATCCTGACCCGACCGCCGTGGCCGAGGTGCTCCGCGCTTACGGTGAGACCGGCCCTGTCGACCTCACGACGCGGGACGTCGCCGGGATGCGCGAAGCCGCTGTCCTGCTGCGACAGGTCTTCGCGGCCGAGGATGTGGACGACGCCGCGGTCACCCTCAACGGCCTCCTCGAGGGCCACACCGGGCGGCTCCGGCTGACGTCACACTGCGGCGACAGCCCCTGGCATCCCCACCTCGACCACGACGACGACGCCCCTTGGGGCGAGTGGCTCCTCGCCTCCTCCTGCATGGCCCTGACCGTCCTCGTCTGGGACCGCCAGCGCACGCCCGGCAGGATCTGCGCGTCGACCAGCTGCGAGAACGTCTTCATCGCCCAGGGAAGCGGCCAGGAACGCCGCTACTGCTCCCGCCGATGCGCCACCCGCGAACGAGTCGCCGCCCATCGAAACGCCCGCTCCACCCGAGCCGTCGAATGAAACCGAGCGGGACACCCGAAGCTCAGTCCCAGGTCAGGGGCTGTCGGCTCACAGCCACGCGAGAATGAGTGGATGTATTGCCTACAGGCGGCCATCGCCACCGAAACCGTGCTCCGCGAGTTGGCCGACTCCATCACCGCTGCGCGCATCGTTCCCCTTGGTCAACACCTCTGGCTCTTGCCGGTGACCGGCGTGCTGTCCGCCACTGTGGCGACCGCCGGAGCACCCGAACTCGACGGAAGGACGCCGGCAGGTCTCGACCGTCTGCTGACGGCGTGCTCGGAGACAGGCCCGGTGGCCTATGTCGAGGCCGAGTATTTCGGCGGGGCGGGAATCCAGACCGCGCAGGTCTGGGACGGCGGGATGGTGGTCCTCGGCCCCTTGCATCTGGCCGAAGGGGTCCCGTCGCCGACAAGCGGCACTCCGATCTCTCAGGCGCTGCGGCAACTCGGCGTCGCCAGGGGTAAGCATGTCGACGAATTCTCCGCGATCGGACTCGGCCGGCACCGCGATACGGAGGGTTGGTTGGCTTTTCCTCAAGAACCGGAACCTGTCGAAACCGGATGAGTCCGCCACTTGATTGGGTGCAGGGGCGGAGGCTGCCGAGATGACCGGATTGAGTTTTGCGGGTTCGGTGCGCATCTGCTGCGGCAGGTACATCAGTTGGGCTCTGCTGCTCCGCTGAGCGCGTCTCTGGGTGGCCGAGCGAGTGATGGGTCAGGCGTCGGCAGACGTTGGCGGAGACGTTCCGGGTATTGGGGACCACTCCAGTGTCTTTAGCCTGCGGTCGGCTGCCGTGACGCAGGTGCTGGGGAGAAGTCGGGGGGCATTGCCGTCGTCGTGCAGCGGTGTCAGTGGATGCGGGGGCGGCAGCGCTTCAGCTCGGGGGCTGGTCTCTTGGTCAGGAGTTCGTCTGCGATGAGCCGGCCGACCGTGGGTGCCAGGCAGATGGCGGAGTGCATCACGGCGACGTAGACGGAGCGATCGCGCGTTGCGTATCCGATGACGGGCCCGTGCGCGGGCATGGGGCGTCTGACGGTGCGGTGGCCCAGCAGGCGGCACTGATCCGTTCCTTGAAAGGCCGTCTTCAGGCGGTGGAACGCGTGTTGAGCGGCCCGTTCTCGTGAGGCTGAACCTGCGGTGTGCGGCACGACCAGCAGGAGGTGACCGTCCCGTACTTCCCTGACCTCGAAATCAGGCCTTGCGACGATGGTCTTGACCAGGCCGGGTGGTGCTGTGACGCGCGCGAGCGTGGCGGGGGAGGCCGCCACGGCCAGGTCGGCCGCGAGCGGCTCGCAGAGCTGCGCGACGCCGGTGCCGGCCGTGAGCACCACGGTGGAGGCGGCGTAGCGCCCGGTCGGGGTCAGCACTCCCTCGACCCGCCCATGGGGCATGTGCAAGGAGGTGACCTCGGTGTCGTAGCGCACCTTCGCTCCGTGGGTGACGGTGGCGGCAACGAGCGCACGGGTCAGGGCCGTTGGGTCGACACCCGCGTCGCTCGGGGTGTGGATGGCTTGCTGGGGCGGGTGTCGGAGGTTCGGCTCCAGGGCCGTGATGTCGCTGCCGCCGATGAGGATCTGGCCGGGGCCGGGCTCGGGGCCTGGCTCGCGGCGAGGGGCCTCAGCCGGTGTGCCGGTCCAGGAGAGTGATCCGGTGCGGCGGAGGGTGGTGTGCGGCAATTCGGCCGCCAGGCGTTGGTGGTCCGTCAAGACGTACTCGCGCAGGTCTTGTGCTCCGCCGGGCCAGTCGGCCTTGGAGTCGCCGATCCAGGCGAAGGAGTCCCCCGTGACGCCGGAGGCAGGTGCGGGTCCTTGCTCCAGCAGCGTGACCGGCACGCCCCTGCGGGCCAGGTGGTAGGCCACGGACGAGCCGACGATTCCTGCACCTACGACAACGGCTGACATGAGGCCCTTCGCGGCGTGAGTTCCTTCTCCGTGGGTCGATAGATCGACAGGTCGATGGGGGGCGGGGTGGTGAGATGACGGACTTTCAGGCTGTGGCGGCATCCGTAGCACCACAGTTCAGGTACAGGCCGAGACGGCACAACGGAATTCTCGTACGCCGCCGAGAGGGCGCGACGGAGCGACGCTGTGACGCAGGCCATCTGCCACGGCTGTTATGAACGGGCGGGTGCCGGCGTCCCGTGCAGGGAGCAACCCGGAGACGAAGAAGAGGGGAGAGGGGAATGAGCGAAGCCAGCAAACGACCTGACGACGCGGCCGCGTCGGGAGGCCGTGCCCGCCCGGATGCGCCCGCCGACTTCGCGGGTCCCGCCAGCTCCAGCTTCGCGGGGCCCGCCACAGAGGTCTTCCTCGCCCACCGCAGCCTGCTGTTCACCGTCGCCTACGAGATGCTCGGCTCGGCCGCGGACGCCGAGGACGTCCTGCAGGAGGCCTGGCTGCGGTGGGCGGGCGTCGACCTCGCCGCCGTGCGGCAGCACCGTGCGTACCTGGTACGGATCGTCACGCGGCTGTCCCTGGACCGGCTGCGCACGCTCGGCAGGCGCAAGGAGTCCTACGTCGGGCCGTGGTTGCCCGAGCCGTTGCTGACCGGGCCCGACGTCGCCGAGGACGTGGAGCTCGCCGAGAGCGTCTCGATGGCGATGCTGCTGGTCCTGGAGACGCTCGCACCGACCGAACGTGCGGTGTTCGTACTGCGCGAGGTGTTCGCCCTGGACTACGGGGAGATCGCCGAGGCCGTCGGCAAGACGGAGAGCGCGGTACGGCAGATCGCCTACCGGGCCCGTGCGCACGTCGCGGCGCGCCGCCCGCGCGGCACCGTCTCCGCGACGCAGAGCCGGGCCGCGCTGCGGGCCTTTCAACGCGCGGTGGAGACAGGTGACGTGCAGAGCCTGGTCGACGTCCTTGCCCCAGATGTCGTCGCCTTGAGCGATGGCGGCGGCGTCCGGCACGCCCTGCTGCGACCGGTGGTCGGCGCGGCCCGGCTGATGCGTCTGCTGGCCGCCGGCCGCTGGAGGCGCGGCGCCGCGGCGACGGTGGAGCCGGCGCAGGTCAACGGCGCGCCGGGACTGCTCGTCCGGGTCGACGGAAAGATCGACGCGGTGGTGGCGGTCCAGATCGACGACGGCCTGATCACGGGGCTGTACGGCGTACGCAACCCGGGAAAGCTGGCCCGCGCGGAACGGGAAACCACGGTCAGCCGCTGCTGAACCTGCAAGCCCGGAGGCCCGGAGGCCGGATGCCCGGAAGTCCGGTAAGCCGGTACCCCGACAGCCGGAACTCGACAGACCCGGCGGCTTGTTCAGCGGGACCCCGGGGTTTCCTGCGCATCACTCGGCCCCCGAAGCCTCCCGGGCCCGGGCCTGGTGGCGGCGGGCCTTCAGGCGGTTTCCGCAGGTCTTCATGGAGCACCAGCGTGCGGTGTTGGCGCGGCTGCGGTCCAGGAGGAACAGGCGGCACTCGGGGTTCCCGCACGGCCGCAGCCGGCCCGGCATGCGCTCTCTGACGTCCGCCCACGCCAGGACGAGTTCCACGGCGAGCCTGCGTTCCCGGGGTGCCTCCAGATGCCACTCGACGCCCGTGGCCGTAGGCCTCGGGACCTTGCGGACGCCCGCGAGTACGCGCCGCAGACCTGCCTCCGCCGCCGCGCCCGAAGACTCCGTCCGCTCCGGAGCCCCCTCCGCCGCGTCCCCCGAATCCCACTCCGCCGCTTGGAGCGCGTCCCGCGCCGCCCGCAGCCAGCGGCGCTCCTCGGCCTCGTCGCCGAGCCCGCCGTGTTCTCCCGCCCATCTGTCCAGCTCACGGTCGTCCTGCCAGCGGTCCTGACGGCGGCCGTCCACCACGGGCGTGCTGTTCAGCGCCTCCATCAGGGCTTGGTCGTCCACCATGTCCCTCACTTTCCTCACCCTCACCTTCCGTACCGTGCGTCCCCGACTCCCCGCATAACCCTATTGAGTCCATTGACAGGTTAGCTCAGCGAGGGGTCTACTGGTGGCGAGTGTAACCGCCACAACGGTTCGAAGGGGTTAGTCATGGGTGAGATCCGTCATCACAGCACCACCGTGCGAGGGCGCCGCGTCTTCTACCGCGAGGCGGGTGACCCCGAGGCGCCCGTCCTCGTGCTCCTGCACGGGTTCCCCTCCAGCTCGCGCATGTTCCGCCGGCTGATTCCCGCGCTGGCCGACCGGTTCCGCGTCATCGCCCCCGACCACCTCGGCTTCGGCAACTCCGACACCCCGGCCGTGGACGAGTTCACCTACACCTTCGACGCCCTCACCGACATCACCGAGGCGCTCCTCGCCCAACTCGGCGTCAGCCGCTACGCCGTGTACGTCCAGGACTACGGCGCCCCCATCGGCTGGCGGCTCGCACTGCGCGCCCCCGGTGCGATCACCGCGGTGATCACGCAGAACGGCAACGCCTACGAGGACGGCTTCGTACCGGAGTTCTGGAAGCCCGTGAGGGAGTACTGGGAGGATCCCGGCCCCCGGACCGAGCCCGGCGTCCGCGCCGCTCTCTCGCTCGACGCCATCCGCTGGCAGTACCTGCACGGCGTGGAGCGGCCGGAGTTGGTCGATCCCGACACCTGGGCCGCGGACCACCGCGAGGTCAACCGGCCGGGCGTCGACCTCGTCCAGCTCGCCCTGTTCCGCGACTACGCCACCAATCCGCCCCTCTACCCCCAGGTGCACGCCTACTTCCGGGAGAGTCAGGTGCCGTTGCTCGCGGTGTGGGGCGCGGGTGACGAGATCTTCGGTCCGGACGGCGCACGCGCCTTCGCCAGGGATCTGCCGGACGCGGAGATCCACCTGGTCCCCGACGGCGGGCACTTCCTGCTGGAGAGTCATCTCGACACGGTGGCCGGGTATGTGCGCGAGTTCCTGACCCGACAGGCGTGACTCCGGCAGGCGTGACCCCTACGGGCGTTACCCCGACGTGCGTTACCCCGACGGGTGGCAGATGAACGGAGTCACCCGATCCGGACCGCCTCCCACGCCGCCTCGATCATCCGGAAGATCTCGTCCACCGCGGCGTCCGGATCGGCCGACTCGCGGGCCAGGGAGAACGCGTCGATCGCGAACCGGGCGATGGTCCGGCAGGCCGTCGGCGTCGCGCCCGGCGGCAGGTTCGGGTCGGCGGCGACGGCCGCGGCGAGGGACTCCGCGTGGCGCACCCGCATCGACGCCTCGTACTCCCGCAGCGCGGGGGAGGCGTCGATCATGCGCCAGAGCGGGGCCGAGCCGTCCGCCGTGCAGTGCCGCACGAGGGCCTGGATCTCGTGGCGCAGCGCGGGGACGAGCGGCTCGTCCGGCGCGCGCTCGGTGACCGCCCGCGCGAGGCGCCGCTCGAAGTCCTGGTCCTGCTCGAAGACCAGGGCCTCTTTGGCCGCGAAGTGGGAGAAGACCGTGGTGACGGCCACGTCGGCCTCGGCGGCCACGTCGCGGATGCCCACCTCGTCGTAGCCACGCTCCAGGAAGAGCCGCAGGGCGGTGTCGGCGATCTTCTGGCGGGTCGCGGCCTTCTTGCGCTCGCGGCGCCCGGACTGCTGCACGGTCATTCCCGGATGCTAACAGATGCAAAGTCATAACAAGTATAAAAAGCTAACCGTTAGTGTTAGGTTCGTCGGCATGAAGAAAGTGAGCTTCGCCGAGTTCGGCGGTCCGGACGTCCTGCACCTCATCGACGCCGAGGAGCCCCACGCGGGCCCCGGCCGGATACGCGTCGCCGTACGGGCGGCGGGAGTGAACCCCGTCGACTGGCGGGTCCGCGAGGGCCAGGTCCTGTCGGCCCACCCGACCCGGCTCCCGTCCGGGGTCGGTCTTGACGCCGCCGGGGTGGTGGACGAGGTGGGTGAGGGGGTCGACGGGGTCGAGGTCGGTGACCGCGTGTTCGGCGAAGGGGCGAGCACCTACGCCGAGTTCGCCGTGCTCTCGGCCTGGGCCCGGATGCCCGCGGGGCTGTCGTTCGAAGAGGCGGCCGGCTATCCCTCGGTGGTGGAGACCGCGCTGCGCGTCATCCGTGAGGTCGGGGTGCGTCCCGGGCAGACGTTGCTGGTCAGCGGCGCGTCCGGGGGTGTCGGGTCGGCGGTGCTGCAGGTGGCCCGGCACCGCGGCATCAAAGTGATCGGCACGGCGGGCGCCGCCAACCAGGACTACCTGCGGAGCCTGGGCGCGCTCGCCACGACGTACGGTGCGGGCTGGGTGGAGCGGGTACGGCAGCTCGGCCCCGTCGACGGGGCGCTCGACCTGGCCGGGTCGGGCGTGATCCGCGAACTCGTCGAACTGACCGGGGATCCGCGGAAGGTGGTCTCCATCGCCGACCTCGGCGCACCGGAGTTCGGCGTGCGGTTCTCCGGCGCGGCGGGCAGCGTGCCGGATGCGCTCGCCAAGGCGGTCGACCTCATCGAGAAGGGCGAGCTGCACATCCCGGTCGAGAAGTCGTACCGGCTGGCGGAGGCCGCGGCGGCGCACGTCGACAGCCAGGCCGGGCATACGCGGGGGCGGCGGGTGATCGTCGTCTAGCGCCGCGTCCCGTCGGGGTCGTACCCCCGTCCCCCCCCGTACCCCCGTACCCCGCCAGAGCCGCCTCCCGGCGGGAGCGACGCCCGCGCCCGCCGGGGGAGCGACGCCCGCTACCGGCCCACCTTCCGCTTGTTCCAGACGTCGAAGCCGACCGCCGCGAGCAGCACCAGCCCCTTGATGACCTGCTGGTAGTCCGTGCCGATGCCGACGAGCGACATGCCGTTGTTGAGGACGCCGAGAACCAGGCCGCCGATGACCGCGCCCATCACCGTGCCGACGCCGCCGCTCATCGACGCGCCGCCGATGAACGAGGCCGCGATGGCCTCCAGTTCGAAGTTCAGGCCCGCCTGGGGGGTGCCCGCGTTGAGCCGGGCCGCGTACACACAGCCCGCGAGCGCCGCGAGGACGCCCATGTTGACGAAGACCAGGAAGGTGACCCGCTTGTCCTTGACGCCCGAGAGGATCGCGGCGGCCTTGTTGCCGCCGAGCGCGTACACGTGCCGCCCGACGACGGCGTTGCGCATCACATGGCCGAGGCCGAGCAGCAGCCCGCACATGATCAGCATGACGACCGGAACCCCGTGGAAACTCGCCAGCGTCAGCGTGAAGGCGACCACCGCGGCCGTCATCGCCACACACTTCGCCGCCCACAGACCGGCCGGAAGGACCTCCAGGTCGTAGGCCGACTGGCGCTTGCGGTCCCGCCATTCGCGCAGCAGCAGGAAGGCGACGGTGGCGAGGCCGAGGACGAGCGTGGGGTTGTGGTACTGCGTGTACGGGCCCAGCTCCGGGATGAAGCCCTTGGCGATGTTCTGGAACCCCTCCGGGAAGGGGGCCAACGACTGGCCCTCCAGGACGATCTGCGTCAGACCGCGGAAGAGCAGCATGCCGGCCAGCGTCACGATGAACGACGGGATGCCGACGTACGCGATGAAGAAGCCCTGCCACGCGCCCGCGACCGCCCCGATCAGCAGCGAGAGGACGAGCGCGAGCACCCACGGCATGTCGTGTCTGACCATCATCACCGCCGACATGGCGCCGACGAAGGCGACCAGCGAGCCCACGGACAGGTCGATGTGGCCGGCGATGATGACGATCATCATGCCGATGGCCAGGATGAGGATGTAGCCGTTCTGCTGGATCAGGTTGGAGACGTTGTTCGGCAGCAGCAGCGTGCCGTCCGTCCAGATCTGGAACAGCACGACGATGAAGGCCAGCGCGACGAGCATGCCGTACTGACGCATGTTGGAGCGCACGCTCCGGATCAGCAGCGCGCCGGCCGACGGGGTGGCGGGCGCGGGCCCGGTGGACGGGTCCCGCGGGGGAGTGGTCGTAGTGGTCATGGCGGGCCTCAGCTCCCGGTGCTTCTGGTCTGGGTCATGTGGCGCATCAGGACTTCCTGGGTGGCCTCCGCGCGCGTGACCTCACCGGTCAGGCGGCCCTCGGCCATCGTGTAGATCCGGTCGCACATCCCGAGCAGCTCCGGCAGCTCGGAGGAGATGAACAGGACCGCCTTGCCCTGCGCCGCCAGCCTGTCGATGACGGTGTAGATCTCGTACTTGGCGCCCACGTCGATGCCGCGCGTCGGCTCGTCGAGGATCAGGACCTCGGGGTCGGCGTGGATCCACTTGCTCAGGACGACCTTCTGCTGGTTGCCGCCGGAGAGCCGGCCCACCTGCTCGAAGACCGTGGGCGCCTTGATGTTCATCGAAGCGCGGTAGCGCTCGGAGACCCGGCGCTCGTGGTGCTCGTCGACGACGCCGCGCCGCCGCATGCCGGACAGCGAGGCCAGCGACACATTGCGGTTGATGTTGTCGATGAGGTTCAGGCCGTACCGCTTGCGGTCCTCGGTGACGTACGCGATGCCCGCGTCGACGGCGGCGGGCACCGTCTTCGTGACCACCGGACTGCCGTTCACCGCAACCTCCCCGGCGACGTACTGCCCGTACGACCGGCCGAACACGGACATGGCGAGTTCGGTGCGGCCCGCGCCCATCAGCCCGGCGATGCCGACGATCTCGCCGCGCCGCACGGTCAGCGACACGTCGTCGACGACGGTGCGCTGGTGGTCGACCGGGTGCCGCACCGTCCAGCCCGCGACCGCCAGCGCGAGCTCGCCCGCGTCCGCGCCCTCGTACGGGGTGCGGTCGGGAAAGCGGTGGTCGAGGTCGCGGCCGACCATGCCCCGGATGATGCGCTCCTCGGACAAGTACGCTTCGGTTTCCGTCTCCTGACGTACCGTCAGCGTCTCGATGGTCCGGCCGTCCCGGAGGATCGTCACCGCGTCCGCGATCTGCCGGATCTCGCCCAGCTTGTGCGAGATGATGATGCAGGCGATGCCCTGGCCGCGCAGCTCCACGATCAGGTCCAGGAGTTTCGCGCTGTCCTCGTCGTTGAGGGCGGCCGTCGGTTCGTCCAGGATGAGCAGCCGCACCTCCTTCGACAGGGCCTTGGCGATCTCCACCAGCTGCTGCTTGCCCACCCCGATGTCGAGGACCGGCGTCTGCGGCTTCTCGTCCAGGCCCACCCGCTTCAGCAGGGCGCTCGCCCGGCGCAGGGTGCCGCTCCAGTCGATGAAGCCGCGCGTGGACCGCTCGTTGCCGAGGAAGATGTTCTCCGCGATCGACAAGTACGGTACGAGCGCCAGCTCCTGATGGATGATCACGATGCCGTGCCGCTCGCCGGCCCGGATGTCCTTGAACACCATCCGCTCGCCGTCGAAGAGGATCTCGCCGTCGTAGCTGCCGTGTTCGTGCACCCCGCTGAGGACCTTCATCAGCGTCGACTTGCCCGCGCCGTTCTCGCCGCAGACGGCGTGGATCTCGCCGGGGTGCACGGCCAGATGGACGTCGGAGAGCGCCTTGACGCCGGGAAACGTCTTCGTGATCCCGCGCATCTCGAGGAGCGGCCGGGACTCCCGCTCGTCCCCGGTCATGTGAGCTGCCCCACCGTGAAGTACCCCTCGTCGACGAGGAGCCGGGTGTTCTTCCGGTCGATGCTGACCGGCTTGAGGAGGAAGGCCGGCACCGTCTTCGTGCCGTTGTCGTAGTCCTTGGTGTTGTTGACCTCGACCTTCTTGCCGGTCAGCATCGCGTCGCCCATCCGCACCGTCTGCGCGGCCAGCTTGCGGGTGTCCTTGAAGACGGTCTGCGTCTGCTCGCCCCGGATGATCGACTTCACCGACGCGAGCTCCGCGTCCTGTCCGGTGATGACGGGCAGCGGCTGGCCCTTCGTCCCGTAACCGGCGCTCTTCAGCGCGGAGATGACGCCGATCGAGATGCCGTCGTACGGGGAGAGGACCGCGTCCACCCGCCGGTCGCCGTAGCTCTTGCTGATCAGGTCGTCCATGCGCTTCTGCGCGGTGCCGCCGTCCCAGCGCAGCGTGGTGGCCTGGTTCATCCGCGTCTGCTTGCTGCGCACGACGAGCTGTCCGGACTTCAGATACGGCCGGAGCACCTTCAGGGCGCCGTTCCAGAAGTACTTGGTGTTGTTGTCGTCGGGCGAGCCCGCGAACAGCTCGATGCTGCGGACGTCGCCGGAGTCCGCGTCGGGCTCGCCCAGCCTCAGCTTGTCGACGATGTAGTGGCCCTGCTGCTCGCCGACGCGCTCGTTGTCGAAGGACGCGTAGTAGTCGACGTTCTTCGTGCCGAGGATGAGACGGTCGTACGAGATCACGGGGATCCCGGCGTCGTGCGCCTGCCGCAGCACGTCGGTGAGCGCGGAACCGTCGATCGCGGCCACCACCAGGAGCCGGTGCCCCTTGGTGATCATGTTCTCCAGCTGGGCGACCTGGTTCTCCACCTTGTCGTCGCCGTACTGGAGGTCGGTCCGGTAACCGGCCTTCCGGAACTGCTCCGCCATGTTCCTGCCGTCGGCTATCCAGCGCTCCGAGGCCTTGGTGGGCATGGCAAGACCGATCGTGCCGCCCTTGCCGGTGTCCGGCTTGTAGCGGCTGCCGCCCTTGGCCTCCTGGCCGCAGGCGGCGAGCGAGACGGTGAGCAGCGCGGCGGTCAGGGCGACACCGAGGGTGCGACTCCTCCGGGTGAGGGTGCGGGGGTGAGTGAGGGGGAGCGGGCGGGGTCGGGTGCGCATGGTCAGTCCCCTTCCGGGACGGGGAAGCGGCACAGCTCGCCGGGGAGCCGCGCACCGAGCGGCGACATGCCGCCCGCCGCGCCGTGCCGGGCGAGCAGGTCGAGGGCGAGCCGGCCGCGCCTGACCCGCTCACGGGCGGTCGCCAGGGCGTGCTCGCGCAGATGGGCGCCGTAGGGGTAGATGCCGGGGGACTTGGAGAGCCCGAACTTCACGTACAGGGGCGCGCCGCGCCGGATCAGCTCGGCGACCTCGTACATCCGTACATAGCCGCCGAGGTCGTCGGGCGCCTCCACGTACATGTCCATGGGCGCCCGGCTGACCCGGCGGATCTCGGTGAGGTGGTCCGGGGCCAGATCGGAGGGCACGTTGAGGGAGTCGGCGCCGAGCCGCTCGTACACCGCGAACGAGGCGGGGTTGACCGGGCCGGTCAGCGCGGACAGCTTGAAGGTGGTGGCGCCGGGCAGCACCCCGGCGGCGCGCAGCCGGTGCAGGGTCCACAGCACGCCCTCGTCCGCGACGAGCAGACAGCGCACGCCGAGGCCGGTGGCGCGCACGGCGTCCTCGACGCAGCCGGCGAGGGCGTCGTGGCCCCGGGCTCGCGGACCGGCCCCGCCGGAGTCGGTGCGCGTGGAGGCGCCGGTGTCCCAGGTGCCGCGCGGTCCTGTGAACAGGCAGAGCTCGATGTCGCGTTCGGCGCAGGACTCCACCATCTCGGTGATCTCCAGGTCCGTGAGCATCCAGACGCCGCTGCCCTGGCTGATCCGGTGGACCGGCACGTCCAGGCGGGCGCTCTCCTTGAGGACGACGCCGAGCGCCTCGGGGCCCTCGACGGAGGGGATCTCGGTGCGCCAGGTGCCGCCGTCGGGGAACGCGTACGGGGAGGCGTCGGCCGGATCGGGGGCGGGCACGGCATGCCCGATCCGGGCGAGCGCGTCGACGCCGGGGCGCCGGGGGATCGGTGAGGCGGTCACGGGACTCCAATGTTCGGTATGTCGAACCGAGTTCGGGTACAGGGGCGTGCGTGTTCGGGCGGGCACAAGGGATTCGGGGGGGGCACGAGGGTGTGTGTGCAGCGGACGAGTGGTGTACGACAGGACGGCGTGAAAGGACGGCGCCCGTAGGCCGGCTCAGGGGCGCAGCAGCACCTTCCCGGTCGCCGGGTCGCCCCCGCCCACCAGGGCGATCGCCTCCCCGAACCGCTCCAGCGGGAACTCGTGGGTGATCAGCGGCGCCGGATCGAGCAGCCCCAGCGTGAACGCCCGCACCGCGTCCGACCAGGCCGAGGACGGCGCCCCGAACACGGACCGCACCTCCAGCTGGCTGAGCGAGAGATGGACCGGGTCGATGCCGGCCGCGCCGGGCGCGAACATGCCGGTGAGGACGACCCGCCCGCCTCTGCGGGCGAGCAGACAGGACGCGGCCGCGGTGGTGGGCGCGCCCGCCGTCTCCACGACCAGGTCGAAGGAACCGTGCTCCGACTCCGCGTCGGCGGGGGACAGGGCGCGGCTCGCCCCGCACTTCTCGGCCTGCTCGCCGCGGGCGGCGCGCGGGTCGACGACGGCCAGGTCGGCCGGGTTCGAGGCGGCGAGCAGCTGTACGGCGAGCAGCCCGAGGGTGCCCGCGCCGACCACCGCGACGCGCTCGCCGGGCCGCGGCCTGCCGGTGCGCACGGCCGCCGCGACCACGGCCGACGGTTCGAGCAGCGCGGCGGCGCGCAGGTCCGCGTCGTCGGGCAGCGGGTGCAACAGCCGTACGGGGACGGTGAGATGGTCGGCGAAAGCGCCCGGCTCGGTGAACCCGGTCTCGGCGTAACCGCCGGTGCACAGGCTCGTCTCACCGCACCGGCACCGCTCGCAGACGCCGCACGCCCGGAACCCCTCGGCGACCGTGCGGCGTCCGACGAGCGCGGGATCGGCGCCGGCGCCGACGGCCACCACGGTCCCGGACCACTCATGGCCGGGGGTCACGGGGTAGCGGACGTAGGCGCTGTCACGCCGCCCGTCGTACACCTCGCGGTCGCTCATGCAGATCCCGGCGGCGGCCACCGCGACCAGGGCCTCGCCGGGCCCCGGCACCGGGACGTCGCCGGTCACGAGCCGGTGCTCACCGGGCCGGTCGACGACGAGCGCACGGCTGCTCATCCCGCGGCCCCGCCCGGCGCGCGCTTCTCCCAGCCCTCGGCCCACAGGTCGAACCGGGCCTGCTGCTGCGGGAACTCGGCCGCCGCGTCGGTGTCGAGCTCGACACCGAGGCCCGGCGCGTGCGACAGGTGGAAGCAGCCCGTTTCCGGGTCCACGTGCGGCGCGCCCTTCACCACCTTCTTGATGTCGGCGTCCGCGAAGTCGTTGAAGTGCTCCAGGATCTTGAAGTTCGGTGCGGTGAAGCCGACCTGGAGCGAGGCCGCGGTCAGCACCGAACCGCCGACGTTGTGCGGGGCGACCAGCATGTAGTGGGTCTCGGCCGTGGCCGCCAGCTTGCGGGTCTCCCAGATGCCGCCGATGTGGCCGACGTCGGGCTGCAGGATGTCGGCGGCCTGGCTCTCGAACAGCTCGCGGAACTCGATCCGGTCGTGGATGCGCTCACCGGTCGCCACCGGCATGTCCACCTTGGCCGCGACCTTCTCCAGCGCCTTGAGGTTCTCCGGCGGCACCGGCTCCTCCAGCCACGCGGGCCGGAACGGCGCGAGGTCGCGGGCGAGCCGGATCGCGGTGGCGGGCGAGAACCGGCCGTGCATCTCCAGCATCAGTTCGGCGTCGGGCCCGATCGCGTCCCGTACCGCCTCGATCAACGAGACGGCGTACAGGCTCTGTTCGTGGTCCAGCTCGTGGTGCCCGGTCCCGAACGGGTCGATCTTCAGGGCGCGGTAGCCGCGCTCCATGACCCCTCGCGCTGCCTTGTGGTACGCCTCCGGGGTGCGCTCGGTGGTGTACCAGCCGTTCGCGTACGCCTTCACCCGGTCGGTGACCTTGCCGCCCATGAGCTGCCAGACAGGGACGCCCAGTGCCTTGCCCTTGATGTCCCAGCAGGCCATCTCGACGACGGCGATGCCCGACATGACGATCTCGCCGGCCCGGCCGTAGTCGCCGTACTTCATCCGCCGCACCAGATCCTCGGCCGCGAACGGGTCGGATCCCTCGATGTGGTGGGCCGCCGCCTCGCGGAGGTAGCCGATGAGGGCGTCGGTGCGGCCCAGCATGCGGGTCTCGCCGACACCGGTCAGGCCCTCGTCGGTATGGACCTGGACGTAGGTGAGATTACGCCAGGGCGTTCCGACCACATGTGTGCTGATTCCCGTGATGCGCAAGGCAGTTGCCCCTCGACTTGTTCGATATTTCGTCACACGTTCGAAATCGTGGCGTGACGGTATTCACGGTGGCGGGAACGTGTCAATGGGCTGGACACCATGGAGGTCATTGCGCCGCCAACTACGCCGTGCCTACCCTGTGTTCGTCATATCGATCAGCGACCGAAGTTTCGGACGCGCAGGGTGGGAGGCCGAACTCATGGGACGACTGGTGCCCGCGGTGACCAGGTCGCTGGACATACTCGAACTCTTCCTGGACGGCGACGGGACGCTGTCGGCGCCCGAGGTCACCCGCAGGCTCCAGTTGCCGCGCACCACCGTGCACGAACTGCTGACCACCCTGGCCGCCCGCTCGTACCTCGTCCAGCTCCCCGGCCAGCCGGGCCGCTACCGCCTCGGCGTGCGCACCTACCAGCTCGGCAGCCGGTACGCCGAACAACTCGATCTCGCCGCGGAGGGGCAGCAGGTGGCCCGCGAGGTCGCCGAGACCTGCGACGAGACCGTCCACGTCGCGATCCTCGAGGACGCCGACGTCATCTACATCGCCAAGGTGGACTCCACACACGCCGTGCGGATGGTCTCCGCCGCGGGCCGCCGACTGCCCGCGCACTGCACCTCGGTCGGCAAGATGCTGCTCGCCTCGCTGCCCCCGACGGAGCTCGAAGCGCGGCTCCAGGGGCGGGAGTTCACCGCCATGACCCCCGACAGCATCACCGATCCCGACGAGCTCCTCGCCGCGCTCGCCGGGATCCGCGAGCGGGGCGTCGCCGTCGAGCACCGGGAGTCCAACCCCGACGTCAGCTGTGTGGCGGCGCCCGTGCGCGACAGCACGGGGCGGGTGGTGGCGGCGCTCTCCATCTCCGTGCCGATGATCCGCTGGAGCGAGGAGCGCGAGTGCGAACTGGCCGAGCTGGCCGCCAAGGGCGCGGGCGACCTGTCCGTCCGCCTCGGCCACCGGGGTGCGTGATGAGGCGTGCGGCGGGCCGGGCGAGGACGCGTGGAGCCGGACGGGCGTACGAGGTGGCGGTGCGCGCGGAGGCATCCCTCGGCGAGGGCCCCACCTGGGACGCCGCCACCGGCCGCCTCATCTGGGTCGACATCCTCGGCTCCCGGATCCACACCTACGACCCCGCCGACGGCCGACGGACGGTCATGGCCACCGAACAGCACGTCGGCGCCGCCAAACCGCGGGCGGGCGGCGGTCTGGTGGTCAACCTCCGGGACGGCATCGGCCTGTACGGACCCGGCGGCGCCCCCTTCACCTGGCTGGCGCATGACCCGGTGCCCGGCCGCCGCGGCAACGACGCGGCCGTCGCGCCCGACGGCGCGCTCTGGGCGGGCACCATGCGCTACGACGAGAAGCCGGGCGGAGGCAGCCTGACGCGCGTCGCCCCCGACGGCACCCTCACCGAACTGCTCGGTGAGGGTGAGGTGGCCGTCAGCAACGGCACCGGCTGGAGCCCCGACGGGCGGCTCGTCTACTACGTCGACAGCCCCACGCGCCGTATCGACGTACTCGACTGCGAGGGCCGACAGGCACGGAACAGACGCCCGTTCGCGGACATCGAGCCGGGGGCGGGCTTCCCCGACGGGCTCACCGTGGACGCCGACGGCTGTGTGTGGGTCGCGCTCTGGGACGGCGCGGCGGTCCGCCGCTACACCCCCGACGGCCGGCTCGACCGGACCGTGGAGCTGCCGGTGCGACGCCCCACGGCCTGTGTCTTCGGCGGAGCCGGTCTGCGCGACCTGTACGTCACGACGGCCCGCACCGGCCTCCACCGGCCGCACCCGCAGGCGGGGTCGGTCCTGGTCGTGCCGGATGCGGGCCGGGGCCTGCCGGGCGTCGCGTTCGCGGGCTGAGGGCGCGGCGCCGAGCCGGCCGCCGTGGCGGCGGAGCGGGAGCTCAGCCCTTCGCCGACAGCTTCCGCAGGTACGCCCCGAACTTCTCCAGGCCGTCGACGCTGCGCGGCCCGCTGATGCCCTCGTTGTAGTCGAGGACGAAGAAGTGGTTCTTCCTGACGGCGGGCAGCCCCCGGGTGCGCGGGGACTTCTTCAGGAACGCGATCTTCTCCTTCGCGGGCTTGTCGCCGTAGTCCAGGACGATGACGACCTCGGGCCGGGCCGCGGTCACGGACTCCCAGCCGACCTGCGTCCAGCGCTCGTCGAGGCCGTCGAAGATGTTGCGGCCGCCCGCGCTCTTGATGATGTCGTTGGGCGGCACCTGGCTGCCCGCGGTGAAGGGCTGGTCGGTCCCCGAGTCGTAGAGGAAGACCGGCAACGGCCTGCCGCCCTTCGGTGCTCTCTCCTCCACGGCCGCCACCCGCTTCTTCAGGCGGTCCACGACCCGGTCCGCCCGCTTCTCGACGCGGAAGATCCTGCCGAGCCGCTCCAGGTCGCTGTAGAGCGCCTTGAACGGCGTGACCTTCTCCGGGTGGCCGGGGTAGTTGAAGCAGCTCTCCGTGTGCAGGAAGCTCTGGATGCCGAGCTTGTCGAGGATCTTCGGGGTGATGCCGCGCTGGTCGCTGAAGCCGGAGTTCCAGCCTGCCACCACGAGGTCCGCCCTGGCCTCGACGACCAGCTCCTTGTTGAGCAGGTCGTCGCTGAGCTTCTCCACCTCGGCGTACTCCGACGCCCAGGGCGACTCGCTCACCGGCGGGTTGGCGGGCGGCATCACATAGCCGCGGACGTGGTCGGTCAGTCCGAGGCTGAACAGCTTGTCCGCGCTGCCGCCCTCGTACGCGACCGCCCGTTCGGGGACCTTGTACGGGACCGGCTCACCGCAGCGTCCGACGGTGACCTCGTCCGAGGCGCCGCTCGTACCGTCCGGGGCGATGTCGGCGCCGCAGCCGGCGAGGAGCAGGGCGAGGGCGAGCGCGGAACCGGCCGCGACGCGTCTGGGGTGGGACATGGAGGCCTTTCGGATGGATGGGGGAGGGAGGACGAGGTGGTCGGCCGGGGGGGGGAGGGGGGACTGGTCAGACGGCGGAGCCGAGCGAATACAGCAGCTGCGGGTCGCCCGTCAGCGGATGCGGCACGACGGTGGCCTCGACGCCGAACACGTCGGCCACCAGCTCCTCGGTGAGGACCTCCGCCGGGGTGCCGACGGCGACCAGACCTCCCCGGGACAGCACACCGATGCGGTCGCAGGCCGCCGCCGCGAGGTTCAGGTCGTGCAGGACGACGAGGACGGTGAGCCCCGCGCCGCGCAACCGCGAAAGCACCTCCACCTGGTGGCGTACGTCGAGGTGGTTGGTCGGCTCGTCGAGCACCAGGACCTTCGGCTCCTGGACGAGGGCCCGGGCCAACAGCACGCGCTGACGTTCGCCGCCGGACAGCGATAGGGCGCTGCGCCGGGCCAGGTGGGCGATGTCCAGCCGCTCCATCGCCCGTGCGCACAGCTCGCGTTCGCGTGCGTCGAGGGCCTGGTTGCCGCGCCGGTGCGGGGCCCGGCCGAGAGCGACGACCTCCGCCACGGTGAAGTCCAGGTCGACGGCGCCGTCCTGGGTCATCGCGGCCACCAGCTGGGCGCCGCGGCGCATGGTGAGCCCGGCGAGGTCGTCCCCGCCGACCCGGACGGTGCCCGTCGTCGGGCGCAGCGCACGGTACACGCAGCGCAGCGCGGTCGACTTGCCGCTGCCGTTCGGGCCGACCAGGCCGACGACCCGGCCGCTGCCGACGGTCAGTGACAGATCGCGTACCAGGCTCCTGCCGTCGGTGACGACGCCGAGCCCGTCGAGTCGCAGTTCCATCTCAACGCCCTCCGAAGACATGGCCCTTACGGCGCATCAGGGCGATGAACACCGGGACGCCGACGAGCGCGGTGATGACGCCGAGCGGCAGTTCCCGGGGCGCGACCAGGGTCCGTGACAGCAGGTCGACCCAGACCATGAACACCGCGCCGGCCAGGGGCGCGACGGCGAGTACCCGGGCGTGCCCGGCCCCGACGGCCATCCGCACCAGATGCGGCATGACGAGTCCCACGAAGCTGATGGCGCCGCTGACCGCGACCATCACCCCGGTGATCAGCGAGACCAGGACCAGCAGCGACCTGCGGTGCCGGTCGGCGCCGACGCCGAGGCTCGCCGCGGTCTCGTCCCCGAGCGCCAGCACGTCGAGCGCCCCGGCGCGCCGGTGCAGCAGGACGAGGCCGGTCAGTACGACGGCGGAGACGACGGGCAGCGCGCCCCAGCCGGCGGCCCCGAAGCCGCCCATCGTCCAGTACAGGACCATGCCGGTCGCCTCGGTGTCCGGCGCGCAGTAGATGATCACGCTCATCAGGGCCTGGAAGCCGAGGGACATCGCGACGCCGGTGAGGACCAGGCGCAGCGGGGAGAGCGCGCCACGGTCGCTGGAGGCCGCGTACACCAGGAAGGACGCCACCAGCGCGCCGGCGAAGGCGCCCGCCGACACCGCGTACACGCCGAGGGCGGCGAGGCCGCCGGTGACCGTCACGCCGACCGCGCCCACCGACGCCCCCGAGGAGACGCCCAGGACGAACGGGTCGGCGAGGGCGTTGCGCACCATCGCCTGGATGGCCACGCCGACCGCGCTGAGCCCGGCTCCCACCAGCGCCGCGAGCAGCACGCGCGGCGTCCGGATCTGCCAGACGATCTGGTATGCCGTCGTCTCCTCGGCGCCGATCCGGCCGCCGGTGAGCGCCGCCCACAGATAGCGGGCCGTGTCCCCGGGCGTCACCACCGCCGCGCCGAGCCCGATGGCCACCACGACGGAGGCGGCCAGGACCAGGAAGAGGGCGACGCAGGTGAGGGCGAGCGCTCGGGGGGAGGCGAGGCGTTCCCGCAGCGCCGGGCGGGGCGCGGCCGGCCCGGGGGCCTCGACGGTCACGGTCATGAGGTTCCCGCCGCCCCGGTCCGTACCGGTCCCGCCCGCAGGACGAGCGCCGCGGCGCCGCCCGCGAGGAGGACCAGCGTGCCGAACACGGCGGCCACGCCCGGATACCCGGCGAGTCCGAGCCCCGCGCCGCCGAGCGCGGCGCCGACGAAGACGCCGAGGCTCATGCCGGCGGCGTTGACGCTCAGCGCCGCCCCGCGCAGCCCCGGCCCGCAGCGCCGCACGATGAGGCTGACCACGCAGGCGGCGACGACGGCGTGGCTCGCCGCGTGCAGTGCGGTCAGGGCGAGCGCGAGCGGCAGCCAGTGCGTGAAGTAGAAGCCCACGACGGAGACGAGCGCGGCCGCCAGGCCGAGGGCCAGCAGCCGTTCGGTGCCGACGCGCGGCCGGTCGGCGTGGGTGAGCCGCCCGGTGAGGAGGTTGCTGACGAAGAACGAGGCGCCGCTGAGCGTCCACACGAAGGTGAACAGCCCGGCGCTCAGAGCGAAGCGCTCCTCGTAGAACGCCGCCAGATACGCGAGGTACCCCATGAACACGGCGGTGCGCAGGAGCGCGATCACCAGGAGCGGCACGACACCGCTTTCGGCGCCCAGCGCCCTGAACGAGGCGACGTAGCCCAGGCGTTGACCGCCACCCGCCTCCCGTCCGGGCCGAGCTCGCCTGCGACGGGCGACGAAGACGACGGCGAGCAGCAGCGATACCGCGGTCACGCCCCACAGGTCGCCCTGCCAGCCCCAGAAGAGCGCGGGCAGCGCGATGACCGGCGCGGCGAGCATCGCGGTCATCGACTGCACGGCGGTGACCAGGGTCGCCGCGCGTCCGGCCGCCCGGCCGGCGCCGAACCGGTCGGCGGCCGCGGCGGTCAGCGCCGGATTGAGGACCGAGGTGCCGGCCCCGACCAGCAGACAGAACACGGCGAGCAGGGCGAAGTCGCCGACGGCGCCGAGCGCGGCCGCCGCGGCCAGCGCGGTGAGCGCGCCCGCGGCCGCCCACTCCCTGGGCACCCGGTCGATGAACGGGGCGAGCGCGGTGCCCACCAGGAGCGCGGCGAGACCGCCCAGGCCGCGCAGCCCGCCCAGGGCGGCGACGCCACTGCCCGCCTCGTCGGCGATGGGCACGAGATACGTGCTGAACACGGTGAACGGCAGCAGCCCGACCGCCGAGGCCAGCAGCACCGGCCACAGCGCGCGGGCCATCCGCAGGTCGCCCGGCACGGTCGCGTCGGCGGCGTCGGGCGACGGGCCGCCGATGTCCTCGGTGGCGTCGACGCTCACGCGGCCGCCCCGTTCGCGAGGGCGGCCCGGTACCGGTACATCGGCGTGGGGTCGGCGCTGAACTGGGAGAAGGTGAACGGCTCGGCGTTCAGCCCGGTGACGCCCGCGCCGAGGAAGGCGCGGGCGACGGCGCCGCCGCTCTGCGCGTAGACGACCAGCGGCACGCCGTGGGTGACGCAGTGCCGCAGGATCAGGTCGAACGTGCCGTTGCTGAGGGTCATCCCGGTGGCGACCACGACGTCGGCGGAGGCGAGGACCTCCGTCATGTCGTCGGTGACGGGCTCGCCCCACGCGGTCGTGCGCAGGTTCAGGTCGCAGGGCAGGCAGACGCCGCCCCGCTCCCGTATCGCCGCGACGAGCGGGTTGACCACCCCGATCAGGGCGACCCGGGCGCCGGGTCCGATGTCGAGCAGCCCGGCGACGGCGGCGTCCCGGGCCGCCGCGCGTACCTCGGGCGTGCCGGCGGGCAACATCACGCGCTCGGCTTCGGTGGCTTCGCGGTGCGGGCGCACCCGGGCGAGGTAGGCGTCGAGGGCGGCGGTGCGCACGATCGGGGACTCGTCGCGCAGGAGCGTGTCGAGGGAGTGTCCCGAGGCGTTCTCGCAGAATTCCGGGGGCAGTTCACCCGCTTCGAACGCGCAGGCCCCGAAGGCGTCGCCGACGCGGAGCAGCAGATAGTGGTTGTGGTACGTGACCTCGCCGTCGGCGAGGCGGGTGGTGTTGTAGAGCCAGAACGCGCTGGTGACGGTGAGGCCGGCGGGGTCGGGACCGTGGGCGCCCGACAGGACGGCGTCTGTGAGCTCCGCGACGGTGTGCGGCGTGGGATGCGGCATGGGAGTTCTTTCCAAGGGACGGGAACGGGAAGGAACGGGCTCGGTGTTCAGGACATGGCGACGGGCGGCCAGGCCGTCGTGGACCAGGGGTGGCGCAGTTCGTCGAGCGAGGTGACCTCGTGCGGCTTCAACGCGTCGATGTCCGGGACCTGTTCGTGGCGTGCGTAGGCGCTCTCCACATAGCGGTGGCCGGTGTCGGCGGCGATGAAGACGTAGTGGCGCGAGGTGTCCCTGGTCCGCTCCCACAGCGCGCTCAGGTGGGCGGCCCCCGCCGAGAGGCCGGCGAAGATGCCGCTGGTGCGCAGCAGGGAGACCGCTCCGCAGAGGGCGCTGTCGAAGTTCACCCAGTGCACGCGGTCGTACAGCTCGTGCCGGACATTGCGGAACGCGATGGCGCTGCCGATCCCGGCGATGATCATGTCCGGGTCCGCCACGTGTGCCGCGCCGAAGGTGACGCTGCCGAACGGCTGCACCCCGACGAGCGACACGTCCCGGCCCGCCGCGCGCAGATACGTGGCGACGGCCCCGGTCGACGCGCCCGAACCGACCCCGCCGACCAGCGCGAGCGGCCCGGCGGGCAGCTCCTGGTCGAGCTCGTCGGCGACATCGCGGTAGCCGTAGTAGTGGATGTCGTCGTGGTACTGCCGCATCCAGTGGTACGAGGGGTGGTCCGCGAGGATCTCGGCGATGCGCCGGACGCGCGACTCCTGGTCCAGGCGCAGGTCTTGGGAGGGCGCGACCTGCTCCAGCGTGGCGCCGAGGATCTCCAGCTGTACCCGCGTCGCTCGGTCCACCGTGGTGGAGCCCACGATGTGGCACTTCATGCCGTGGCGGTGGCAGGCGAGCGCGAGGGCCTGCGCGTAGATGCCGCTCGAACTGTCGACGAGGGTGTCGCCCGGCCGGACGGCGCCGGAGTCGAGCAGGTGCCGGACGGCACCGAGAGCGGAGTAGATCTTCATGCTCTCGAACCGGAGACAGGTGAGATCCGGGGCCAGGGATATCAGGTCCGGTTTCTTCACCGCTTCGGCGATGTGTGCGTGCATGGGTGAGCTCCCCCGTAGGGACGTGTGGGCAGGGAGGGTCGCCGGGGGCGACGCGGACGGTCGGCGGCTCCCGGGAACGCCGAGAGCATCACATTAGATGAAAATGATTGTCAAGAGCGGGTAGTCTCGGCGCACTGCCGGCCACGCGGTGCCGCGCCCGTGCGCACCGCCATATCGAGGGGAGTCGCGTGAAGCTGATCCAGGAGGCCGGAGCCGCCCGGTCTCGCCCGCCGCGAGAGGGAGCGCCGCCGAGGGTGGGGGTGGGGACCGCCTTCGGCACGTTCGGCGAGCTGCTCCAGGGGGTGCTGCCCGAGGAGGACGGCGACTTCCTCGTGACGCTGCCCGTCGCGCGGTGGACGATGGCCACGTTCCGGCCGGGGTCCGCGTCCGGGGAGCTCGCGGTCCGACCGGCCCGCAAGACGAAGGCGCTCCGGCTGGCCCGCATGATCGTCGACTCGGCGTCGCGGGGCGGGAGTTGCTCCGGTGCGGGGGCCGTGGGTGCGGGCGGACTCCTCACCGTCAGCAGCGTGATCCCCGAGGGCAAGGGCCTCGCCAGCTCGTCCGCCGACCTCGTCGCCACCGCGCGAGCGGTCGGCCGGGCCGTCGGCGTCGCCATGCCGCCGGCCCGGATCGAACGGCTGCTCTCCCGCATCGAACCCACCGACGGCGTGCTGTATCCGGCGATCGTCGCCTTCCACCACCGCAGCGTCCGGCTGCGCGCCGTCCTCGGTTCGCTGCCCGCCATGGCGGTCGTCGGCGTCGACGAGGGCGGCTCGGTGGACACCGTGGACTTCAACCGCATCCCCAAGCCGTTCACACCGGCCGACCGGCGCGCCTACGCCGACCTGCTCGGCCGGCTGACCCGCGCCGTGCGCCGCCAGGACCTCGCCGAGGTCGGCCGGATCGCCACACGCAGCGCCCTGATGAACCAACGCCTGCGGTACAAGGGGCTGTTGGAGCCCATGCGGGAGATCTGCCGTGCGGTCGGGGGGCTCGGTGTCGCGGTCGGGCACAGCGGTACGACGCTGGGGGTGCTGATCGACGCGACGGATCCCTCGTACACACGCCGGGTCACGGCGGCGGCGCAGGCGTGCGCGGAACTCACCGGCCGGGCGGACGGCGGGCCTGGTGCCGCGGGCCGGGTCGCGGTCTACCGGACGCTGGGCTTCGGCTCGGCGGGGTGAGCGGCGAGCGCCTCACTCCGCCCCGCCCCGCACCCCGAGCGCGGGAGACGCCGCCCCCGTGTCCGGGCGTGCGGCGGTGCGGTCGGCCAGATCGTCGACGACACCGTGCAGGCCGCCGGTGCGCGCGTGGACGGAACGCTGCCGCTCGGCGCCGCCGCCGTGCGCGAGCCACTGCCGCAACACCGCCAGGACGTAGGGGAGTTCGGCCTCCGGCGCGAGGACGGGCCGGACGTACCCGAAGAGCCGGCGGACCTGGTGCCGGGTGGGGACGAGCCGGCTCGTCCGCGGGTCGAGGCTGTGCCCGGTCAGGCCGTCGCGCGCGCAGCGCCAGTACGCGGCGCGCAGCAGGGCGTCGTCCACGGCCGGGCCCGGGTCGCCCCGGCGCACCCGCTCCAGGGCCCGCACCACCAACGCCCGTACCAGCACGGCGAGTACCGCCGCCTCCGCCACACCCGTGGTGACGTCCATCGCCCTGATCTCCACGGTGGGCAGGTGCGCGCAGGGGCGCACGTCCCAGTACAGCGAGCGTTCGCCGTGGGTCGCGCCGGCCACTTGGAGGGAGGCGGCGAGTGCGTCGTAGTGGGCGGCCGAGGAGAAGTACGGCGGCGGTCCGGCGACGGGCCAGCGCGTGGCACCCAGCGTCCGCCAGCTGCAGTAGCCGCTGTCGCGCTCCGCCCAGAAGGGCGAGTTCGCCGACAGCGCCACCAGCGTGGGCAGCCACGGCCGCAGATGGTTGCCGACCAGGACGGCGTGGTCCCGGTCGGGGACCTGCACGTGCACGTGCAGGGCGCAGAAGGCGAACGTGTCGTACAGGGACCGGAAGGTGTCGACCTGCGCGCGGTAGTGCGGGTCGGTGTTGAGCGGGACCGGGGCCCGCATGCCGAGCAGCGGCGTGGCGGAGGCGACCGGGCGCAGGCCCTCGTCGGCCGCCGCGGAAGCGACGGCCGCCCGCACCCGCCGCAGCGCCTGTTCGACCTCGCCGAGCGTCGTGCAGGGCGGTGTCTTGCCCTCCACCTGGTACTGGGAGGCCTCGCCCGTCACCAGGTCGCCGACCACGGGCTTCAGGCGCGGCAGGACCCGGGAGGCCGCGGCGGCGACGGTGCGCTGAGCGGCGTCGACGAGGAAGTACTCCTCCTCGACGCCGACGGGGGGAAGGTGGTCCGGCATGCGTGTCCTGTCCTTCGGCGAGAGGGGCGGTGGACGCGTACCCGTCCACCTTCCTCGCCCGCGGGCCGGACGGCGAGAGCGCCGTGCCCCGGTGCGGGGGTGTTCAGGCCTTCCCCGCGGGGATGCGCCGGTGGGTGTCGGCGAGCAGGTTGCGCATCGCCATGCGGTAGAGCTCCGCCTGATGGGCGCCGAGGAACCCGGTGTGCCCGAACACCTCCAGGACGACCATGCCGTGCACGTACCCCCACACGCTCAGCATCAAGGCGGTCGCGGCGGCGGGCAGGGTCTCGCCGCCCGCCGGCGCCATCCGCTCCAGGCGCTCCAGGAACTCCGGCGAGAGCGAACGCACGTCCGCCGCGGCCAGCTGGTCCCGGGTGAAGCCGCGGAACAGCTCCCGCTCGAAGACCGCGCTCATCCGGCGGTTCGCCTCCGTGGTGGGGCCGTCGACGGGCGCGTGGTAGTGCCGCAGCGGTGCCCCGTACAGGAGTTGGAACCGTTCGGGATGGTCGATGGCCCAGCGGCGGTAGCCCTCGGCCGCGACGACCATGCCCGGCACCTCCGGGTCGTCCGGCGCGGCGGCGGTGGCGGCCTGCACGGCGTCCGCCAGGTCGTCGTACGCCTTGGTGACCAGCGCGGTCACGAGGTCGTCGCGGCTCGGGAAGTAGTGGTAGAGCGCCTGCACGGTCATGCCGAGGTCGCGGGCCACGGCGCGCAGGGACAGCGCGTGCGGGCCGTGCTCGACGATGTGCGACTCGGCGGCGCCCACGATCTCCTGGGCGGCGACGGCGCGGCGCCGCTCGCGCAGGGACGGCCGGGACGGCGGGGCCTGGCCGGTGGGCGGGGTCTGGCCGGCGGACGGGGCTCGGTCGGTGGACATGAGGCGACGGTACGGCCGTCGGTCCGCCACCGGCGGGGAAATCGATGAACCCGTGAAGAAAATCTAACACTGCCAAATCAAGTTGTACCCCGCTAACTTCAGTGGCGGCGACACGGAGCGCGGCCGCATCCCTTGCCCCTTCACCGCAGTCCCCTCACCTCAACTCCCAAGGAGCAAGCGCGTGTTCGAACGAATGGCTGAGCTGGCAATTCGGCGGTCCCGGCTGGTACTTGTGGTCGCCGCGGTCGTCGTGGTCCTCATGGGCGCCCTGGGTGCCGGCGCGTTCGGGAAGCTCCTGGGCGGCGGCTTCGACGACCCGGCCTCCCAGTCCTCCCGGGCCAGGAACGTCATCGACGAGAAGTTCGGCGGGGAGACGAACCTCGTGCTGCTGGTCCGCGCCGCCGAGGGCCGCGTCGACGCCCCGGCGGCCCGCGACGGCGGCCGGGCCCTGGTGGCCGACCTCAAGGAGGAGAAGGGCCTGACGAACGTGGTCTCGTACTGGGACACGAAGAGCCCCGACCTGCGCTCCAAGGACGGCCGCGAAGCCCTCGTCCTCGCCCGCGTGAAGGGTCACGACGCGGAGCAGCAGGACAACGCCAAGGACGTCATCGACCACTACGCGGGGCCGTACCGGGGCGCGCTCACGGTCAAGGCGGGCGGCAGCGCGGGCGTCAGCCACGAGATGGGGCCGCAGACCGAGAAGGACCTCGTCCTCGCCGAGACCATCGCCGTGCCCCTGATCCTCCTGCTGCTCCTCGTCGTCTTCGGCACCGTGGTCTCCGCGCTGCTGCCCCTGGCCATCGCGCTCATCGCCATCGCCGGGGTCTTCGCCGAGCTCTACGTCGTCGGCAGCTTCACCGACGTCTCCATCTTCGCCATCAACCTGACCACCGCCCTCGGCCTCGGACTCGGCGTCGACTACGCCCTGTTGATGATCAGCCGGTTCCGTGAACAGCTCGCCGCGGGGGCGAGCGTCGAGAACGCCGTCCGCACCACGATGAGCACGGCGGGCCGCACGGTGGCGTTCTCCGCGGCGACCGTGGCGGCCGCCCTCGCCGCGCTCATGGTCTTCCCGCAGTACTTCCTGCGCTCCTTCGGCTACTCCGGGGTCGGCGTCGTCGTCATCGCGGCCCTCGCCACCCTGTTCGTGATGCCGGCCCTGCTCACCGTCCTGGGGCACCGGGTCAACAGCGGCCGGATGCCGTGGGCGAAGTCGGGCCGCGCCCCGTCCGGGCCGTCCGTCTGGGGGCGGCTCGCCCGGACCGTCATGCGCAGACCCGCGCTGACCGCGCTGCCCGTGCTCGCGGTGCTGCTCCTCGCGGCGGGGCCGCTCCTCGGCATCACCTTCGGCTCCGCCGACGAGCGCGTGCTGCCCGAGGACGCCGAGAGCCGCCAGGTCGCGGTGACGCTGCGGGAGGACTTCCACGGCAACGACGCGGCCGCCCTGCACGTCGCCATTGACGAGCCGGTGGCCCGGGCCCCGCTCGCGGCCTACGCGGCCCGGCTCTCCGAACTCCCCGGCGTCGTCCGCGTCGAGACCGGCGCCGGCGTCCACACCGACGGCCGGACGGAGCCGGCCGGACCCGCCAACGAGACTCTCGCCCACCCCGCCGCACAGCAGCTGAACGTGGTGAGCACCCTGACGCCCAGGTCGGACGCGGCCAAGGACCTGGTCGCGGAGGTCAGGGCGGCCGAACCGCCCGCCGGGACCCGTCCGCTGGTGGGCGGCGGCGACGCCGAACTGGTCGACTCGGGCGACTCCATCGGCGGCCGGCTCCCGCTCGCCGTCGGCCTGATCGCCGTCACCACGTTCCTGCTGCTGTTCCTCTTCACCGGCAGCGTCGTGCAGCCGCTGCGCGCGCTGGTCCTCAACGCCATCAGCCTCGGCGCCACCATCGGCGTCATGACCTGGATCTTCCAGGACGGCCACCTCTCCGGCCTGCTGGGCTTCACGCCGCAGCCCATGGAGACGTCGATGACCGTGCTGATGTTCTGCGTCGCCTTCGGCCTCTCCATGGACTACGAGGTGTTCGTCACCAGCCGCATCAAGGAACTCCACGAACAGGGCGAGGACAACGACTCCGCCGTGGCCAACGGCCTCGGCCACACCGGACGCATCGTCAGCGCCGCGGCCGTCCTCATCGCGGTGAGCTTCTTCGCCTTCGGAACGGCCGAGATCAGCTTCATGCAGCTGTTCGGCCTCGGCAGCGGCCTGGCCATCCTCATCGACGCGATCGCCGTCCGCGGCATCCTCGTCCCCGCCGCGATGCGGCTGCTCGGCCGCTCGGCCTGGTACGCGCCCGGCTTCCTGCGCCGCTTCCACCGGCGGTTCGGCCTCAGCGAGGGCGGCCCCGCGGCCGTGCCCGCCGCCGCGTCGGAGCCGATGCGCCGGGAGTCGTACGTGGAGCACTGACCACGGCCCCCGTCCGACCCGTCCCGTCGCCTCGTACGCTGAGGGCGACGGGACACGGGGCCGTATGGGGCAAGGACGCACCGGCCACGCAAGGAAGAGGGAGGCGGCACCGCATGGGTGTGGACGTGCTGCGCTGGGACGGGCTCCGCGGCGTGCCGTGGAAGAACGGCGGCGGTACGACACGGGAGGTCGCCTCGGGCGTGCTGCGGGGGACGCCCCCGGACCCCGGGCCGGCCTCCGGAGAGCCCACGGACGGCTTCGACTGGCGGGTCAGCATCGCGGACGTGGCCGCCGAAGGCGCCTTCTCCACCTTCCCCGGGGTCGACCGCGTGATCACCGTGGCCGAGGGCGCGGGCATGGTCCTCGCCGTGGACGGGGCGGCGCGGAAGGTCGGGCCGCTCGACCCGTTCGCCTTCCCGGGCGACGCCACGACGGACTGCCGGCTGGTGGCGGGCCCGGTGCGCAACGTGAACGTGATGACCTGCAGGGGCCGGGCGACCGCGGACGTACGGATCGTCTCCCTGCCCGTCGCGCCGGGAGCGGAGCCGGGAGGGGAGATGGCGTGCGCCGCCGACGACATCCTCCTGGTGGTGGCCGCCACCGAGGGGATCGCCCTCGTCGAGCCGGGCGGAGGACGGACCGCGCTCGGCCGGCTGGACTGCGTACGGCACGAAGGCCCGGGCGCGCCGGCCCTGCGGGGTGAGGGCGCCGTGGTCGGGATCAGGATCGGTTCGGTGCGCTGACGGCGTCCGTCCGGGCGGCGCTGGACGCAGCCGCGCGGGCCGGGCGGAACCCATCGGCGCCGGGCTCGGCATGCACCCCCAACCCCGTTCGGCCCGGAGCGAGTTCGGGGCGCAGTACCAGGTCCGCGTCGTAGGCTCCGCCGTTCTCGTGGTGGAAGGGCAGCGGTTCGGTCGTGGACAGGGTGCGCAGCCGTTCGCGCAGCTCCGCGGCGCTCCGCTCGAACCCCGCGTCCGTGAGCCGGTCGGCGCCGTACACCGCGAACGGCGGGAGCGCGGCCATGCCGGTGTACCAGAACGTGCCGTGCAGCAGCGGGAACAGCACCTGCTCCAACTGGCCATGGATGCCGCGCGGCCCGAAGCCGGACGGGCGGGCACCGACCGACGTGACGATCAGGGCGCGCTTCCCGGCCAGCCCGCCGTCCCCGTACCGCAGGGTCCGGCCGTCCGGGCCCTTGATGCCGAAGCCGAAGCCCTGGACCAGGACGCGGTCGAACCAGCCCTTGAGGATCGCGGGCGGCCCGAACCACCAGAGCGGGAACTGGAAGACGAGCACGTCCGCCCAGGCGATCTTCTCCTGCTCCCGGCGGATGTCCTCGCTCAACTCCCTTTTCTGATACGCGCGCTCCTGCTCGGGGCCGACGAAGAGCCGCTCGCCCGACGCGCCCCCGAAGTCGTCGGCGTCCACCACCGCCTTCCAGCCCATGCCGTACAGATCGGAGGTGCGGTGCTCGTGCCCGAGCGCGTCGAGCGCGTCCAGCCCCTCGGCCATCAGGGAGCCGGCCAGCGAGCGGCGTTCCGGATGTGTGAATACCCAAAGAATCCTCATTCCCCGATCGTGCGTCGCCCGTCCCGTGCGCAACGAGTGGCCAGATGGCCAGGGGGCGCAAGGATCTGGCCACTCCGGAGTGCGCGGGAACCCGGGGCCGCTCGCGTCCGACTCCTGATGCGGCGCGGGCCGGCCGGTCCGTGTCTCCGTGCGTTCCGGGAGCGGTGATGGCCGAGCAGCGACGACCGAGTTATGTGCCGCCCCCCGCGCTCTGCGGCTTCCTCGTGCTGCTGGTGCTGGTCTTCGCTGTGTCGTACGCCGTGGGCAGGGCCGCAGGGCCGGTCGCGCCCGGCATGCACGGGCCCGCGACGACGACCGGCGGGAACGGGGGCGGCGGAGACGGGAACGGGGACGGGGACGGGAACGGGGGCATGGGGGACATGCACGGGGGCGGGCACTGATGGGCGCCGGAGCGGCGGACGCCGTGGTGAGCACCGATGTGGCCGTCGGCGGGATGACCTGCGCGGCCTGTGTGAAGCGGGTCGAGAAGCGGCTCGGCAGGCTGGACGGCGTGAGCGCCACGGTCAATCTCGCGACCGGACTCGCCCGGGTGAGCCATCCGCCCGACGTCCTGCCCGAGGCCCTCGTCACCGCCGTCCGGCAGGCCGGGTACACGGCGGAACTGCCGGCACCCCCTGAGCCGGAACCAGAGTGGGGCGGAGAACCTGGACCAAGGCCGGGCGGGGAACCGGAACCCGCGTCCGGGTCCGGGCCGGGCGGGGACGCGTCGCCGCAGGACGCCCTCGAACGCCGGCGGCTGCTGGTCACCGCCCTGCTCGCGCTGCCCGTGCTCGTCCTCTCCATGGTGCCCGCGTGGCAGTTCCGCAACTGGCAGTGGCTGTGCTTCGCACTCGCCGCGCCGGTCGCCACGTGGAGCGCCCGGCCGTTCCACGTGCGCGCGCTGCGCGGCCTCCGGCACGCGGCCGCGACCATGGACACCCTGGTCTCGCTGGGTGTCGCGGCGTCCTTCGGCTGGTCGGCGTACGCGCTCTTCCTCGGCGGCGCCGGCGTGCCCGGCATGACGATGCCGTTCAGCCTCCTGCCCACCGCCGGTGACGGCGTCGCGCACGTCTACCTCGAAGCGGCCGTCGGCGTACCGCTGTTCGTCCTCACCGGCCGGCTCCTGGAGGCGCGGGCCCGGCACGGCACCGGAGCGGCCCTGCGCTCCCTCGCCGGGCTCACCGTCAAGGACGTCGCCGTACGCGAGGGCGGCACCGAACGACTGCTCCCCATCGGGCAGTTGCGGGCCGGTCAGACCTTCGTCGTACGCCCCGGCGAGCGCGTCGCCACCGACGGCGTCGTCGTCGAGGGCAGCTCCGCCGTCGATCTGTCGCTGGTCACCGGGGAGAGCGAGCCCGCCGAGATCGGGCCCGGCTCCGAGGTGACGGGCGGGGCCGTCAACGCGGGCGGACTCCTCCTCGTCCGGGCCACCGCCGTCGGCGACCGGACCCGGCTCGCCCGCATCACCCGCCTGGTGGCCGACGCGCAGGCGGGCAAGGCGCGGGCGCAGCGGCTCGCGGACGCGGTGGCGGGCGTGTTCGTGCCCGCCGTCCTCGCCCTCGCCGCGACGGTGCTCGGCTTCTGGCTCGGGGCGGGCGCCGACCCGCAGGCGGCGGTCACCGCCTGCGTGGCCGTCCTCGTCGTCGCCTGCCCCTGCGCCCTGGGCCTCGCCACGCCCACCGCCCTGATGGCCGCCACCGGCCGCGGCGCCCGGCTCGGCGTCCTGGTCGGCGGCCCGCGGGCGCTGGAGACGCTGCGCCACATCGACACCGTCGTCCTGGACAAGACCGGCACCCTCACCTCCGGGCACATGAGCGTCGCCGCGGTCACCGCCGCGCCCGACGGGATCGGCGGGGAGGCCGCGCTGCGGCTCGCCGGTGCCGTCGAGCAGGGCTCGGAACACCCGCTGGGCCGCGCGATCACCACGTACGCGAAGAAGGCGCTGCCCAAGGACGCGCTGCCCGGGGGCGAGCTGCCCGCGGTGCGCGGCTTCACCGCGACGGCGGGGCGGGGCGTGCGGGGCGAGGTCGACGGCCACGACGTCGAAGTCCGGGCGCCCGGCGACGCGTTGACCGGCCCGCTGGCCCGCGCGCTGGCCGAGGCGGAGAACGCCGCGCACACCCCGGTCCTGCTCCTGGTGAACGGCGTGCCCCAGGCGCTCCTCGCGGTCGGCGACCCGGTGCGGCCCGGCAGCTACCGCGCGGTGGACCGGCTGCGGCGCCTCGGCGTGCGCCCCGTCCTCGCCACCGGCGACCGCGAACCGACCGCCCGCGCCGTCGCCGCAGGACTGGGCATCGACGAGGTGCACGCCCGCTGCACACCCGAGGGCAAGGCCTCGCTGGTCGGCGAGTTGCGAGCCCGGGGCCACCGGGTCGCGGTCATCGGCGACGGCGTGAACGACGCCGCGGCGCTGGCCGGCGCCGACCTGGGCATCGCCATGGGCGGCGGCACCGACGTGGCCATCGGGGCCGCCGACGTGACGCTGGTCCGCGGCGACATCGAGGCCGTCGCGGACGCGGTCCGGCTCGCCCGGCGCACCCTGGCCACGATCCGCTCCAACCTCCTGTGGGCCTTCGGCTACAACGCCGTCACCGTGCCGCTCGCCGCGGTGGGCCTGCTGAACCCGATGGTCGCCGCGGCGGCCATGTCGGCGAGCTCCCTGCTGGTGGTCGGCAACAGCCTGCGGCTGCGCACCTGGACGCCTCCGCGCGGTCCCGCGCGGAGGCGACCGGCGAGCGGCGCCGGGCGAGGAGGAGCGCGATGAGGGGCACGACGCGTACGGCACACCCCTGGCGGCCGACCCGCCGCGGGCTGCGCGACGGACTGCTCGCCGCGCTCGCGCCCGTCGCCGTGTGCGCCCTGGCGCTGGGCGGGCTCACGGCGTGGACCGGCTCCGGGGCGGCGGGCAGCCCGGCCCGCGTGAGCGTGGCCCGCGGGTCCGTCTTCGTGCCGTCCGGCAACACCGAGGAGACCGTCGCGTTCTTCCCGATCGTCAACTCCGGCGGCTCCGACGACCGGCTGACGTCGGTGGACTCGCCGGTCCTCGACGACGTGATGCTCAGCCGCACCGTGCCCGCGGGCCGGGGCGCCGCCACCATGCGCGCGGTGCGGTCCGCCGCGGTCCCGGCAGGCGAGGGGCTCATCATGTCGCCGCGCGGCCTGGACATCATGGTGCGCACGCGTGGGCCCCTGCGGGTGGGGCAGACGGTGCCGTTCGTGCTGACCTTCCGGCACGGCGGCCGGATCGAGGCCGAGGCACTGGTGGTCGGACCCGGCGGCTGAGCCGAGTCCCCGACGGCGGGGCGCGTTCCCTCCGCAGGCGAAACACCTCCGGTCCTTCACCGTTCCTCCGCACCATTTGACGGCTCGCGGGAGCGCCGGTCTACGGTGACCGCCCCCTCGCCCCCTCGCCCCCTCGCCCCCTCACCACCTCCCGCCCCGCACAGCTCCCCCCCACACACACGTCGCAGAGGTACAGCTCCATGCCTGAGATCAACCGCCGCCGTCTCTTCCAGGCGGCGGGCGGCACCGCCGCCGTCGCGGCCCTGTCCGCCAGCGTCATGCGCGCCGCCGGCATCCCCGCCGCACGCCGCTCCGGATCGATCGAGGACGTCGAGCACATCGTGGTGCTCATGCAGGAGAACCGCTCCTTCGACCACTACTTCGGCACCCTCAACGGCGTACGGGGCTTCGGTGACCCCCGTCCGCTGGTGCTGGAGAGCGGCAAGTCCGTCTGGCACCAGTCCGGCGACGGCGAGGAGGTCCTGCCGTACCACCCGACCGCCGACGACCTGGGCATGCAGTTCATCGCCGGCCTCGACCACGACTGGGAGACCGGTCACCAGGCGTGGAACAAGGGCAAGTACGACGACTGGATCGGCGCCAAGAGCCCCGGCACCATGGCCCATCTGACCAGGGACGACATACCGTTCCACTACGCCCTGGCGGACGCCTTCACGGTCTGCGACTCCTACCACTGCTCGTTCATGGGAGCCACCGACCCCAACCGCTACTACCTCTACACCGGCCACGCGGGCAACGACGGCAAGGGCGGCGGCCCCGTCCTCGGCAACGAAGAGGCCGGCTACGACTGGACCACCTACCCCGAGCGCCTGGAGAAGGCCGGGGTCTCGTGGAAGATCTACCAGGACATCGGTGACGGCCTCACCGAGGACGGACTCTGGGGCGCCCTGGAGGACGCCTACCGGGGCAACTACGCCGACAACTCACTGATGTTCTTCAACAGGTTCCGGCAGTCCGAGCCCGGCGATCCGCTGTACGAGAAGGCCCGCAAGGGCACGAACATCAAGAAGCGCGGCCGCCTCCTCGACGACCTCCGGGCCGACGTCAAGGCCGGCACCCTGCCCAAGGTCTCCTGGATCGCCGCCCCCGAGGCCTACTGCGAACACCCCAACTGGCCCGCCAACTACGGCGCCTGGTACATATCGCAGGTCCTCGACGCCCTCACCTCGGACCCCGAGGTGTGGAGCAGGACCGCGCTGTTCGTCACCTACGACGAGAACGACGGCTACTTCGACCACGTCCCGCCGCCCTACCCGCCGGCCGACTCCTCCTGGGGAGACTCCACCGTCGACACCCGGCTCGACCTCTTCCCCGGCGACAGCGACTACAGCGCCGGCCCCTACGGGCTCGGCATGCGCGTCCCCGCCCTCGTCGTCTCCCCGTGGTCGACCGGCGGCTTCGTCTGCTCCGAGCTCTTCGACCACACCTCGATCATCCGGTTCATGGAGCGTCGCTTCGGCGTCCACGAGCCGCACATCTCGCCCTGGCGCCGCGCCATCTGCGGCGACCTCACCTCCGCCTTCGACTTCGGCCTCCGGCACACCGGACACGCGCCGCTGCCCAGCACGAAGGGCTACCGGCCGCCGGACACGAAGCGGCACGAGAGTTACCAGCACTCGCCGCCCGCAAGTCCCGCCCTGCCCCGGCAGGAGAAGGGCGCCCGGCCCACCAGGCCGCTGCCCTACACCCCGCTCGTCACGGCCGCCGTCGAGCCCGACGACGGGAACGTCACGCTCACCTTCCGCCCCGGCGACAAGGCCGGCGCCTGCTTCCTCGTCACCTCCGGCAACCGCACCGACGGCCCCTGGACCTACACCGCGGAGGCCGGCAAGAAGATCTCCGACACCTGGAGCACCGTCCCGTCCGACGGCGCCTACCGGCTGACCGTGCACGGCCCGGGCGGCTACCTGCGGACCTTCGAGGGCACCGCCGCCACCCCGGGACCGGAGATCACCGGCCACCACGACCGGGAGTCCGGCCGCCTCCGGCTCACCCTCACCAACCGGACGAAGGCCGCCTGCCACCTCACCGTCACCAACGCCTACGGCGGCAGGAGCACCCGGATCACCGTCCCGGCCGGCGCCCGGCGGACCCGCTGGGTCGAGCTCGGCCACAGCAAACGCTGGTACGACCTGAGCATCCGCTCCGACACCGACAGCGGCTATCTGCGCCGGCTCGCCGGGCACGTGGAGACCGGCGAACCCGGCACCAGCGACCCGGCGCTGCGCACGATCTGATCATTCCGCTTCGACGCGGCCGGGGCGCCGGTCGCCCTTGACCGGCGACGGTGCCCGGCGCGTAACGTGGCGCGGCATGAAGATCCTCATCAGCGCCGACATGGAGGGCGCGACCGGAGTGACCTGGCCGGCCGACGTGCTGCCCGGGACCCCGCAGTGGGAGCGGTGCCGGGCCATGTTCACCTCGGACGTCGACGCCGCCGTGCGCGGCTTCTTCGACGGCGGCGCCGACGAGGTGCTCATCAACGAGGCGCACTGGACCATGCGCAATCTGCTCCTGGAGCAACTGGACGAGCGGGCCGAGATGCTCACCGGACGGCACAAGTCGCTCTCCATGGTCGAGGGCGTGCAGCACGACGACGTGGACGGCATCGCGTTCGTCGGCTACCACGCGGGCGCCGGCATGGAGGGCGTCCTCGCCCACACCTACCTCGCCAACCAGATCACCGGCGTGTGGATCAACGGCGTACGGGCCAGCGAGGGCCTGCTCAACGCGCACGTCGTCGCCGAGTACGGCGTCCCCGTGGTCCTCGTCACCGGCGACGACCTCGCCTGCGAGGACGCCCTCGGCTACGCGCCCGGCGCGCTCAAGGTCGCCGTCAAGGACCACGTCTCGCGGTACGCGGCGGTCTGCCGCACCCCGGCCCGTACCGCCGCCGACATCCGCGCCGCCGCGAAGGACGCCGCGGCGCTCGCGGTGCGCCACACGCCGGTGGTGGGCGGCCCGTTCACCGTCGAGGTCGAGTTCGACGCCGAGCACCTGTCCATGGCGTCCACCGTCGTACCGGGCGTGCGCCGTACGGGGGAGCGCAAGGTCGCCTATGACAGCGAGACCATGTACGAGGGGATCCGTACCTTCAAGGCGGTTACCACGATCGCCTCTGCCGCCGTGGAGGAGCAGTATGGCTAGCCAGCAGGGGCCGGAGCGGGAGCCCGGCGACCAGGTCGACGCACGGGCGCTCGACGAGGTCGTCACCTTCACCTCCGAGCTCATCCGCATCGACACCACCAACCGCGGCGGCGGCGACTGCCGTGAGCGGCCCGCCGCCGAGTACGCCGCCGAACGCCTCGCCGACGCCGGCCTGCGGCCGACGCTCCTGGAGCGCGCCCCCGGCCGCACCAACGTCGTCGCCCGCATCGAGGGCACCGACCCGGGCGCCGACGCGCTGCTCGTCCACGGCCACCTCGACGTGGTGCCGGCCGAGGCCGCCGACTGGAGCGTCGACCCGTTCTCCGGCGAGGTCCGCGACGGCGTCGTCTGGGGCCGCGGCGCGATCGACATGAAGAACATGGACGCGATGATCCTGTCCGTCGTACGCCACTGGGCGCGCGCCGGAGTGCGGCCCCGACGCGACCTGGTGATCGCCTTCACCGCCGACGAGGAGGCCAGCGCCGCCGACGGCTCCGGATTCCTCGCCGACCGGCACGCCGACCTCTTCGAGGGCTGCACGGAAGGCATCAGCGAGTCGGGCGCCTTCACCTTCCACGACGGCCGGGGCAACCAGATCTACCCGATCGCGGCGGGCGAGCGCGGCACCGGCTGGCTCAAGCTCACCGCGCGCGGCAAGACGGGGCACGGCTCCAAGGTCAACCACGCCAACGCGGTGAGCAGACTGGCCGGCGCCATCGCCCGTATCGGCGAGCACCGGTGGCCGGTCCGGCTCACCCCGACCGTGCGCGCCTCCCTCGTCGAACTGGCCGCGCTCTACGGCCTGGAGAGCGACCCGGAGGCGCCCGGCTTCGACGTGGACGCCTTCCTGGAGAAGCTCGGCCCGACCGCCGACCTGGTCGCGCCGACGGTCCGCAACAGCGCCAACCCGACGATGCTGCAGTCGGGTTACAAGGTGAATGTGATTCCTGGTGAAGCGGTGGCGTACGTCGACGGCCGCTTTCTGCCGGGCGGCGAGGAAGAGTTCCGCCGCACGCTTGACCGGCTCACCGGGATGGACGTCGACTGGGAGTTCCACCACCGCGAGGTGGCGCTGCAGGCGCCGGTCGACTCGCCGACGTATGCCCGGATGCGGGCGGCCGTCGAGGAGTTCGCGCCGGAGGGCCACGTCGTGCCGTACTGCATGTCCGGCGGCACGGACGCCAAGCAGTTCTCGCGACTGGGCATCACCGGCTACGGCTTCTCGCCGCTGCGGACACCGGAGGGCTTCGACTACCAGGCGCTGTTCCACGGAGTCGACGAATGTGTCCCCGTCGACGCGCTGCACTTCGGCGTCCGCGTACTCGACCGCTTTCTGCGTACGGCCTAGGAAAAATGGGGGAAGAGAAGACCATGATGCAGACCCGGGCGTACGGATCATGGCCGTCGCCGATCGACGCCGAGCTCGCCGCCACCCACGACGGCGCTCCCGGGCACGTCGGCTTCGTCGGGGCCGAGACCTGGTGGACCGAGCCGCGGCCCACCGAGGCGGGCCGGCGCGCGCTGGTGCGGCGGCTGCCCGACGGCACCGAGCACACGGTGCTGCCCGCGCCGTGGAACGCGCGCACCCGCGTCGTGGAGTACGGCGGCCGCCCGTGGGCCGGCGTCGAGCGGTCCGGGGGCCCGCTCATCGTCTTCGCCGACTTCGCCGACCAGCGGCTGTACGCGTACGAGCCCGACACCCCCGGCGCCGCGCCGCGCCCGCTCACCCCGCTCTCCGCGGTGGGCGGCGGCCTGCGCTGGGCGGAGCCGGTGATCCACGCCGACCGGGGCGAGGTCTGGTGCGTCCTGGAGGAGTTCACCGGGGAGGCGCCCACCGACGTGCGGCGCGTCATCGCCGCGGTGCCGCTCGACGGCTCGGCCGCCGAGGACCGGGCGGCCGTGCGTGAACTGTCCGACGACAGCCACCGGTTCCTCACCGGAGCGCGCCTGTCGCCCGACGGCACCCGTGCCGCGTGGATCGCCTGGGACCACCCGCGGATGCCGTGGGACGGCACGGAACTGGTCCTCGCCGAGGTGGGCGACGACGGTGCCTTCGGCGCGGCCCGCACGGTCGCGGGCGGCCCCGACGAGTCGATCGCGCAGGTCGAATGGGGCCCGGACGGGCGGCTGTTGTTCTCCAGCGACCGCACCGGCTGGTGGAACCTGTACCGCGCGCATCCGGACGACGCCGGAGCCGTCCACCCGCTCTGTCCGCGCGAGGAGGAGTTCGCCGGGCCCCTGTGGCAGACCGGCATGAACTGGTTCGCGCCGCTGGACAGCGGACTGGTCGCCGTCGTGCACGGCAAGGGCGCCACCGCCCTCGGCATACTCGACCCCGAGACGGGCGAGGTCGTCGACGCGGCGGGCCCCTGGACGGAGTGGTCGGCGACCGTCGCCGCGCACGGCTCGCGCGTGGTCGGCGTCGCGGCCAGTCCGCGCAGCGCGTACGAGGTGGTGGAACTGGACACCTGCACCGGCCACGCCCGCGTCGTCGGCGCCGCGCACGACGACCCGGTGGACCCCACGTACTACCCGGAACCGCAGATCCGCACCTTCTCCGGCCCGGCGGGTCGCGAGATCCACGCCCACATCTATCCGCCGCACCACCCCGGGCACGTGGCCCCCGACGACGAACTCCCGCCGTACGTGGTGTGGGCGCACGGCGGCCCCACCAGCCGCGCCCCGCTCGTCCTCGACCTGGCCATCGCCTACTTCACCTCGCGCGGCATCGGCGTCGCCGAGGTCAACTACGGCGGCTCCACGGGGTACGGGCGCCACTACCGCAACCGGCTGCGCGAGCAGTGGGGCATCGGCGACGTCGAGGACTGCGCGGCCGTCGCCCTCGCCCTCGCCGACGAGGGGACCGCGGACCGGGCCCGGCTCGCCATCCGCGGCGGCAGCGCCGGAGGCTGGACCACGGCCGTCTCGCTGACCAGCACGGACGTCTACGCCTGCGGGACCATCGTCTACCCGGTGCTCGACCTCGCCGCGTTCGCGTCGGGAGAGACCCACGACCTGGAATCGCGGTACCTGGAGTCGCTCGTCGGCCGGCTGGACGAGGTGCCCGGGCGGTACGCGGAACGCTCCCCGGTGGAGCACGCCGAGCTGGTCACCGCGCCGTTCCTGCTCCTGCAGGGCCTCGACGACGTGGTCTGCCCGCCCGCCCAGTCGGAGCGCTTCCTCGCCAGGGTCGAGGGGCGCGGCGTTCCGCACGCCTACATCGCCTTCGAGGGGGAGGGGCACGGGTTCCGCCGCGCCGACACCATGGCCCGCGCGCTGGAGGCCGAACTCTCGCTGTACGCGCAGGTGTTCCGCCTCGATCTCGCCGGGCCGGTGCCCACCCTGGAGCTCGCCAAGTGATACCACTGGCACGGCCCGCACGCCTGCGGCCCGGCGCGCGGGTCGCCCTCGTCGCGCCGAGCGGTCCCGTCCCCGACGACTGCCTCGAAGCGGGTCTCGACATCCTGCGCGGCTGGGACCTCGATCCGGTCGTCACGCCCCACGTGCGGGACAGGCACCCCCAGTTCGGCTATCTCGCGGGGACGGACGCCGACCGCGCCCGCGACCTGGAACGCGCCTGGTGCGACCCGGACGTGGCCGCGGTGTTCTGCGCGCGCGGCGGATACGGCGCCCAGCGCATGGTGGACCTCGTCGACTGGGCGGCGCTGCGAGCCGCGGGGCCCAAGGTGTTCCTCGGCTACAGCGACGCCACCGCGCTGCACGAGGCGTTCGCCGCCCGTCTGGGCCTCGCCACCCTGCACGGCCCCATGCCGTCCACCGTCGGCTTCCTCAAGAACGCCCGGGCGCAGGAACATCTGCGGACGACGCTGTTCCGGCCCGAGGAGACCCGGGTGATCCGCGCCGGGTCCCCGCACGCGGCGGCGCTGGCCGGCGGCCGGGCCCGGGGCGTGACGTTCGGCGGCTGTCTGTCGGTGCTCGCCGCCGAGCTCGGCACCCCGGCGGCCCGCGGGTCCGCACGCGGCGGCCTGCTCCTCCTGGAGGACATCGGCGAGGGGGCCTACCGTCTCGACCGGATCCTCACCCAGCTGCTGCGCGCCCGCTGGCTGGACGGGGTGTCCGGGATCGTGCTGGGCTCCTGGGAGGAGTGCGGGCCGCGCGAGGAGCTGCGAGCGCTCTTCGTCGACCGGCTCGGCGGCCTCGGGGTGCCGGTGATCGACGGCTTCGGGTTCGGGCACTGCGACGGCGCGCTGACCGTGCCGTTCGGGGTGGCGGGCGAACTGGACGCGGACGCCGGGACGTTGACGCTGGACGCGCCCGCCCTCGCCTGACCGGCCCCGTCAGGGGGAGGGGGCGTCGTCGCACGGGAATCCGTGACAGAAACCGCTGTCACGGCCGTTGACCCCGGCCTGACACGTGTCACACCATGACGTCCGGCCGGTACTTACCGGCTGGTAGTCGCCGGTCGTCGGCCGTCCTCAGCGTGGAGGTCCCCTTGTCCCGTCGCCGTGCCCTGACCCTCGCCACCGCGGCGGCGCTCGCCGCGCCGCTCGCGCTCACCGGCCCGGCCCCGGCCGGCGCGAGCGGCCAGTACACCGTCACCGCGCTGAAGTTCACCGTCCAGGCGGGCGGCAGGAGCTGCACGATCGACGCCGACCTGTACCGGCCCGCCGAGGTCGACGCCGCCCACCGGGCGCCCGCCGTGCTCGCCACCAACGGCTTCGGCGGCAGCAAGGACGACGGCGGTACGGCGGCCATCGGCAAGGCGTTCGCCGGGCGCGGCTATGTGTCGCTCGTCTACTCCGGCCTCGGCTTCGGCAAGTCCGGGTGCCTGATCTCCCTCGACGACCCGGAGATCGACGGCAGGGCGGCGGCCGGGCTCGTCGACTTCCTCGGCGGCGAACGGGCCGCCGACGACGGCACGAAGGCCGACTACGTCGCCGCCGACGCCGAGGGCGACCCGCGGGTCGGCATGATCGGCGGCTCCTACGGGGGTGCCGTCCAGCTGGCGACGGCCGCCGTGGACCACCGGGTCGACGCCCTCGTCCCGATGATCACCTGGCACGACCTCGCGTACTCCCTCGACCCGAACAACGCCGCCGACCGCGACGTCCCCGGCGCGGCCAAGTGGCAGTGGATGAACGGCTTCTACCTCATCGGCGAGGGCCAGCCGCTCCTCGTTCCGGACCTCGACCCCTCCCGCGTCAACCGCCTCGGCTGCCTGCACTTCGTCACCCGGGCCTGCGAGACCATCCGCACCCTCAACTCCGGCCGCTATCCGGCCGACAAGACCGAGGCCCTGCAGAAGTTCGCACGCGGCGTCTCCCCCGTCTCGTACCTGAACAAGGTCAAGACACCGACCCTGCTCGTCCAGGGCCAGGCCGACAGCCTCTTCAACCTCGACGAGGCCGCCGCGACGTACCGGACGCTCAAGGCGCAGGGCACCACGGCCAAGATGATCTGGCAGTCCGCGGGTCACAGCGGCGGCGTCAGCGACCCGGCGGCCGGTGAGCTGAACATGGGCCAGGGCAACCTGGAGACCTCCTACGTCGGCAAGCGGATCCTCGCCTGGTTCGACCGCTACCTGCACGGCAGGAAGGACGCCGATACCGGACCCGACTTCGCCTACTACCGCGACTGGATCACCGACCCCGGCCAGACCTACGCCACCGCCGACCGGCTCCCCGCCCTCAGCCGCAGGCTGTACCTCTCCGGCGACGGAAAGCTCGTCGACCGCCGCGAGAAGGTGACGCGCGGCAGCCGCGAGTACCGCAACTGGCTCATCCCCACCAGCCACTCGGAGTCCTCGCTCGCCGGCCTGCTCGGCCTGCCCGACCCGGCCCCGCACGACACCAAGGGCACCTACCTCGACTGGACGACCGAGCCCTTCACCGACCCCGTCGACGTCGTCGGCTCGCCGAAGGCGACCCTGAAGGTCATCTCGCCGAGGACCGAGCGCGTGCAGCACTCCGGTGACGCGGCCGACAAGCTCGTCCTCTTCGCCAAGCTGTACGACGTCGCGCCCGACGGCACCAAGACCCTCGTCCACCGCCTGGTCGCACCGGTGCGGGTGCCGGACGTCACCCGGCCCTTCACGGTCTCACTGCCGGGGCTCGTGCACCGTTACGAGAAGGGGCACCGGTTGCAGTTCGTGGTGGCCGCGAGCGACGGGGCGTACGGCGGGAACAAGGGCGTCAAGCCGGTGACGGTCACCAGCGCCCCCGACGACACCGGCGTCCTCGACCTGCCGGTCGTCCGCCCCTGACCTCACCGGGTCGCCCCTGAGCTCACCCGTTCGGCCCATCCGCCCGCCCCGGAGCCACCCCCACCGCGCGCTCCGCTCCCCGGCTGCCCATGCTGGGGAGCGGGGGAGGCGCACCTCCGACGGAAGGGTCCCCACCATGAGCCCCAACACCTCCACGGGCGGCAGCCAGGGCGGCTCGGGCACCGGCCTGGTGACACCCGGCAGGGTGGTCGTCGCCGTCATCGCCGTCCTCACCCTCGTCTTCATCTTCGAGAACACCCGCAGCACCAAGATCCGGCTGCTGATCCCCGAGGTGACGATGCCGCTCTGGATGGCGCTGCTCGGCACCGGTCTGATCGGCGCGCTGTGCGGCGCCTACTTCATGCGCCGGCGCAGGTGAGCGCGCGGGCGGCAGAGCGCTCCTGCCGCGTGGGGGCGTACGGCGGACGCGTGGGGGCACGCGGCGGCTGCGGGTAGCGTGGGCGGATGCCCGATCACGCCATCCCTCTCGCCGAAGGCCCCCGCGTGGGGATACGCCCCCTCACCCTCGCGGACGCCGCCGAGTTCACCGCGCGCGCCAGGGAGAGCAGCGAGATGCACCATCCGTGGCTCTTTCCGCCCCGCACCGACGACGCCTTCCGCGAGTACGCCCGGATGCTCGTCGCGGACCCCGACCGGACCGGCTTCCTCGTGTGCGAGCGCGACAGCGGTGCCGTCGGCGGGTTCATCAACATCAACAACATCGTCCGGGGCGCCTTCCGCAGCGGCACCCTCGGATACGGCGCGTTCGCGCACGCGGCCGGGCGGGGCCTGATGAGCGAGGGGCTCGAACTGGTCCTGGCCTACGCCTTCGGCGACCTCGGCCTGCACCGCCTGGAGGCAAACATCCAGCCCGGCAACGGCCCTTCACTCGCGCTGGTGCGCCGGGCCGGCTTCCGCCTGGAGGGCTTCTCGCCTGACTTCCTCTTCATCGACGGGGCCTGGCGCGACCACGAACGGTGGGCGATCACCGCGGACATGCCCCGCAGTCCCCTCCGCGACTGACCGGCCCGGCGTCGAGCAACTCCTTTCCCGCCAAAAGAGATTGCCCGGCCACGGCGTGCGCCGCGACGGAGTTGAAAGCCCCGGCGTGCGTCGCCCAGGATGGACGGCATGCGGAATATCGTGGTCGTCGACGCCCCCTCCAACCTGGGCCTGCGCCCGCCCGCCCCCGGCACCGTGCCCGGCTGCCACAAACTGGCCGGCGCCCTGCGGGAGCGGGGCATCCTGCGCCGTCTCGGCGCCGCGGAGGGCGGCGTCGTGGTGCCGCCGCGCTACGACCGGGGCGACTGGCAGGAGGGCGACGGCGTCTTCAACGCGGCGGCCATCGCCGCGTACACCCGCAAGCTCGCCGACCGCATCGAACACCACGTGCGCGCCGAGGACTTCATCGTCGTGCTCGGCGGCGACTGCTCGATCCAGCTGGGCGCCGCCCTCGCGCTGCGCCGCATCGGGCGGTACGGCATCGCCTCGATCGACGGCTCCGCCGACTTCCGCCACCCGGGCAACTCCGACCGCATCGGTGCCGCGGGCGGCGAGGAACTGGCCCTCGCCACCGGCCGGGGGCAGGACGACCTCACCGACATCGAGGGGCTGCGGCCCTACCTGCGCGACGAGGACGTGTGTCTCTTCGGACTGCGGGACGGAGACGAGGACCGCGCCGAGTTCACCGCACTGAAGATCGCCAACGCCACCGTCGGCGAGCTCAGGAAGTGGGGCGCCGAGAACATCGCCCGCGCCGTGACGCAGACCCTGGAAGTGCCCGAACTCGACGGCTTCTGGGTGCATCTGGACGCGGACGTCCTCGATCCCTCGGTGATGCCGGCCGTCGACAGCCCGGACCCGGGCGGGCTGTTCGCCGACGAACTCCTGGATGTGCTGCGGCCGTTCGTGCGCTCCCCGCGCTGCGTCGGCCTCAACGTCACCATCTACGACCCCGACCTCGACCCGGACGGCAAGGCCGGCGACCTGCTCACCGACGTGGTCGTGGCGGCGCTCGCCCCGGCCTGACCTGCGGCAGAGCGGCCCCGGCCGCCTTTGCGCAATCCTGACCCGAGGGGCCCCTGGCCGACGCACCGCCGAGCGTGTTCCATGGTGATCGTGAAGACCACCGTGCGACGCGACGTCCTGACCCTGCCCGCTGCCGAGCCGGGGCCCGAGAACCCGCTGCCGCCCCTGCTGCCGCTGCGGAACGTGCACACCACCCTCGACGCGCGCGACAAGGAGGGGCTGCCGCGCGACATGGCGCGCCAGCTCGGGTACGAGCCGTTGGGCGACCCGCTGCCCACCCGGGTCCTCGACGGGTACGGGCGCGAGCGCACCGAGACCGCGCTCGACGTGATCGTCGTCGAGAACGAGCGGCTGCGCGCCACGGTCCTGCCCGGCTACGGCGGCCGCGTCCACTCCCTCCTGCACAAGCCGACCGGCCGTGAACTCCTGTACCGCAACCCCGTGGTGCAGCCCGCCGCCTTCGCGCTCAACGGCGCGTGGATCTCCGGCGGCATCGAGTGGAACATCGGCGCCACCGGCCACACCACGCTGTCCTGCGCACCCGTCCACGCCGCCCGCGTGACCGCGCCCGACGGCGGCGAGATGCTGCGTCTGTGGGAGTGGGAGCGGCTGCGCGACCTGCCCTTCCAGGTCGACCTGTGGCTTCCGGAGGGCTCCGACTTCCTGCACGTCGGCGTCCGCGTCCGCAATCCGCACGAGAGGTCCGCGCCCGTCTACTGGTGGTCGAACATCGCGGTGCCCGAGCAGCGCAGGGTGCTCGCCCCGGCCGACGAGGCCTGGCGCTTCGCGTACACCGGTGGGCTGCGCAAGGTGCCGGTCCCCGAGTTCGAGGGCGTCGACCGGACCTACCCGGAGCGCAGCAAGTACCCCGCCGACTACTTCTACGACGTGCCCGACGGGGACCGCCGCTGGATCGCCGCGCTCGACGACGCCGGGCACGGCCTCGTCCAGACCTCCACGGACCTGCCGCGCGGCCGCAAGCTCTTCCTCTGGGGCACCGGCACCGGCGGGCGGCGCTGGCAGGAGTGGCTCACCGAGCCGGGCACCGGCGGTTACGCGGAGATCCAGTCGGGCCTCGCCCGCACCCAGCTGGAGCACGTACGCCTGGACGCCGAGGCCGAGTTCAGCTGGCTGGAGTCGTACGGGCCGCTGTCCGCCCCCGCGGACCGGGTGCACGGCGACTGGGCGGGGGCGCGCGAGGAGGTCGCCGCCCGGCTCGCCGACGCGCTGCCCCGCGAGGCCGTCGACGCCGCCTACGAGGCGTGGCTGACCGCCGCGGACACCGAGCCGGGCGAGGTGCTCGCCGTCGGCTCGGGGTGGGGCGCGCTCGAAGTCCTGCGCGCCGAACACAAGTTGTCCGGCACGCCCTTCCCCGAGTCCACCCTCGGCCCCGAACAGACGCCGTGGCTGGAGCTGCTGCGTACGGGGGCCGTCCCCGAGCCGCGCAAGGTCGTCCCACCGGGACCGACCCTGGTCGCCCCGCACTGGCGGGACATGCTGGAGACGGCGCCCGCGCGCCCGCTCGCCGAGTACCACCTGGGCATCGCGCAGTGGCACGCGGGCGACCGTGCGCAGGCCGTCCGCAGCTGGGAGCGCGGCCTCGAACTGGCGCCGTCACGCTGGCCGTTGCTGCGGTGCCTCGCCGTCGCCGACCGCGCGGAGGGCAACGCGGAGCGGGCCGCCGACCGGTACACGGAGGCCTTCGACGACCTGTGCCAGGAGCGGCGCGACGACGGGCCCGTCTGGACGGCGGCCACGGCCGCGCTCGCCCGCGAGGCGATCACCGCGCTGCTCGCGGCGGAGCGCACGGAGGCGGCCCGCGCCGTCTGGGCCCGCCTCGGCGAGACGACCCGCACGGAGGGCCGCTTCCGCCTCCTGGAGGCCCAACTCCGCTATGCGGAGGGCGATATGGCGGGGGTGCGGGCCGTCTTCGAGTCCGGCTTCGAGGTGGCGGACCTGCGCGAGGGCGCGGAGACCCTGGGCGAGCTGTGGTCGGCGGCGACCGGCGAGGAGGTGCCGGCGCGCTACGACTTCAGGATGCGGCCGGAGGAGAGCTGAGACCCGGGGGGAGGGGGGCGGCCCGGCGTGGACCGCCCCCGGGCTGTCACACCAGTTCGCCGTCGCGCGCCACGACCCGGCCGCCGTGCACCACCATGTCCCGCCGCGGCATGTCGACGACCACCTGGGGCAGGCACTCGCCGCGCACCAGGACGAAGTCGGCCGGGGCGCCCGGTGTGAAGTCGGCGTGGCGCAGGCCCATGACGTCGGCGCCGCCGTGGGCGCCCACCCGATAGCAGTCGGCCAGTTCCTCGTCGAGGCGGACGTCGGTGACCCAGCCGAGGATGTGCGCCCGGTGCAGCATGTCCGCGTCGCCGAACGGGCTCCACGCGTCGCGCACGCCGTCGGAACCGAGCCCGACGCGCACGCCGTGCTCGCGCAGCTTCGCGATGGGCAGCACCAGGGACTCGTTCGGCGCGACCGTCGTCAAGGAGATGTCCAGCTCGCCCAGGTCCGCCGCCATCCGGCCCAGCTCGGCGTCGGGCAGGTTCGGCAGACAGAACACATGGCTCACCGTGACCTTGCCGCGCAGGGACAGCGCGCGGGTGCGGTCGATGATCGCCCGCAGCACCTCGGTGCCCTTCTCGTCCCGGTCGTGCAGGTGGATGTCGACGCCGACCCCGTGCCGGTCGGCGAGGCCGAAGACCAGGTCGAGCTGCTCGTCCATCGCGTGGTCGAAGCTGATCGGGTCGATGCCGCCGACGAAGTCGGCGAGACCGGAGCGGGCCGCCTCCTCCAGGAGCTCCGCGGTGCCCGGCGCGCGGACCACGCCGTGCTGCGGGAACGCCACGATCTGCACGTCCAGCGCGTGCCGCAGCCGGTCGCGTGCGTGGGCGACGCCTTCGAGGCACGCCAGGTCGTAGGCCGGGGCCACGTCCGCGTGGGCCCGCATGGCGCGGGTGCCGCGGGTCACGGCGTGCGCCATCAGACCGTGGGCGCGCTCGCCGACCGGCCGTGCCTGGCTCCTGAACAACTCCACGTCCTGGGCGGCGTAGTCGGCGATGCCGCTCGCCGGTTTCCGCGTCACCCAGGGGCCGCCCCAGGTGGTCTTGTCGGGGTGGATGTGCGCGTCCACGAGGGAGGGCAGCGCGATGCGCCCACCGCCCTCGACGACGTCGGCGCCCTTGGGCGCGGGGCGGTCCGATATCCGCCCGTCGACCACCGTGAGGTCCACGGCCTTCGTGGCGCCGAGCGGGCGTACGTCACGGAAGACCACGGCCTTGGCGCGGTGCCGGTCGGCGGGGGCGCCGGAGCCGAGGGTGTCGGAGGCGGCCGCTGCGGGGCCGGACGGGAGGGCGGATCCGGTGCCGGCCAGGGCGGCGGCGCCGGTGAGCATGCCGCGGCGGGAGAGGGGCGTCATGGGGCTCCTTCGGGGCGGAGGGGGAAAGCGGTCGGGGCGGTTCAGACGGTGTGGCCCGAACGCACCACGCGTACGGGCCTCTTGAGGACCGACACGTCGTTCAGCGGGTCGCCGTCCACGAGCAGCGCGTCACCGGCGAAGCCGGGCGCGAGCCGGCCCACCCGGCCTTCCAGGCCCAGCAGACGCGCCGCGCCCGTGGTCGCCGTGCGGATCGCGTCGAGCGCGGGCAGGCCCGCACCGCGCATCAACTCCACCTCGCGCCCGATGGGTTCGATCTTCCCGCCCGAGGAGTCCGTGCCCGCGGCCAGCGGCACGCCCAGCTCGTGGGCGGCGAGCACCGCGCGCTCCAGGACCGGCAGATAGGTGCGGCCGCGCTCGGCGAGCACCGGGTCGTCGGAGTCGACGAGCCCGGCGATGGCGGTGAGGGTCGGCGTGAAGTACGTTCCCCTGCGCCGCATTTCGCGCAGCGTGTGCTCGCCGACGTAGGCGCCGTGCTCCAGTGAGCGCACGCCCGCCATGACCGCGTCGTGGCAGCCCTTCTCGCTGTAGCTGTGGCAGAGCACGCCCTTGCCGCCGCGCCGCGCCGCCGCGACCACGGCGGACAGCTGCTCGCGGTCGTACACCTGGGCCAGCGGGTCCTGTTCGGGGAGCCCTGCGCGTTCGTTGACGCGGGTCTTGATGACGTCGGCGCCCCGGGCGAGGTTGATCTCGACGACCCGGCGCAGTGCCTCGGGCGAGCGCACGCCGTCACGGAGTCCGGCCAGTGCGGTGAGGTCGGGGTCGGCCAGCACGGTGTCGCCCAGGTCGGGTGTGACGAAGATGCCGGCGGCGCGCAGACGGGGGGCCAGGCGCGGCTCGCGGCGGGCCAACTCCCGTACGGCGATGTCCTGGTAGAAGTTGGTCGAGCCGCTGCGGGCGGTGGTCGCGCCCCGGCGGACGGCGTCCCGCGCCTCGGCCGCGGTGTTGAGGTGGATGTGCGACTCGACGAGCCCCGGCACGATCCATCGGCCGTGTGCCGCGAGGACCGCGGCACCCTCGGGGGCCCGGGTGCGGCCCCTGCGGCCGGCCGCGCGGACGACGCCGCCGGCGATGACGACGACGGCGTCCTCGGTGACCTCACCGGTCGCGGGGTCGAGCAGGGTGCCGCCTTCGATGACCAGGTCGCCACCACCGGCGGCGGACGGTGCCGCTGTGCCCGGGGCCGCCGTGGACGGTGCCGCTGTGGACAGGACCGCCGTGGTGCCCGCGAGTGCCGCGGCGCCGGCGAGGACCCCTCGGCGGGTGAGGCGGGACGGGGGCGGTGGGGTGTTCTCGACGCACATCGAGTGACTCCTGGGGAGCGGAGGGAACGCGTCCGCCAGTTTGTATACCAAGAGGGGCTCGTGCGCAAGGAAAGGCAGCCAAGGGGTGGTGGAGGCCGGGTATTGGTATACGAAAACCGGTCATCGGGGACCGGTCAGTAATGGAGAAGCACGACGAAATCAGCGGCTATAGCGTGACGGTACCGACCTGAGGAGAAGTCATGGCACTGCACATGAACGCCGTCATGCTGGGCGTCGAGGACCTGGAGCGCGCCAAGAAGTTCTACGTCGAGGGGCTCGGGTGCGCACTCGACCAGGAGTACGCCGGATTCGTGCGGTGCCGCCTGGGAGAGGGGTCCCCGATGCTCGCCCTGTACCCGTGGGAGGCCGCGGCGAAGGACGCGGGTGTGCCCGCGGAGGGCTCCGGATTCCGGGGCACCTCCCTGCACTTCATCGCCGGTTCGCGGGACGAGGTGGACGAGACGGTGAGCGCGGCTCGGGCCGCGGGCGCCACGGTCCTCAAGGAGCCGGCCGCCACCCAGTGGGGCGGCTACTTCGGGTACTTCAGCGACCCCGACGGCCACCTGTGGAAGATCACGACGGCGGCCTGACCGCCTCGAAGAGCGAGCGGAGGGCCACCGCCTGGCTGTCCCGCACGTGCAGCAGCGTGCCGGCCGCCGCGGTGTCCTCGTCGCCCGCCGCGATCCGGCGGTAGATGAGCCGGTGCTGGGCCCGCATGTGGTCCGGTTCGGCCCGCATCCCGAACAGGAGCTGGAGCTGCCAGCTCAGCTGCTCCATCGTGCGGGCGAGCAGCGGGTTGCCGGAGAGGGCGACGATGCCCTCGTGGAAGGCGGTGTGCGCGGCCACCTCGCGCGCGCCGTCGTCCGCGTCCGAGGCCTGTTCGGCGTGGCCGAGCGTGTCCCGGAGCGCGGCGAGCTCCCGCGGCTCGTCCGGCGCGGCGCTCGCCACCCGCCGCGCCGCGAGCCGGGAGGCCTGGACGGCGAGGGGTTCCCACACCTCGTACAGATGGCGCACGTCGTCGCGCTCCAGGCGGCGGACGCGGACGCCGCTGTGCGGCAGCAGTTCGAGCAGGCCCTCGGCGACCAGCGAGCGCAGCGCCTCGCGGACCGGGACGCGGGACATCCGCAGCTCCTCGGCGACCTCCCGCTCCACCAGGCGCGAGCCGAGGGCGTAGCGGCGGTCGACGATGCGGCCGCGGATGGCCTCGCGGGCCTGGGCGCTCAGCGAGGTCCGCTCGGCGCTGCCGCGCTCGGCGGCGTTGCCCTGGGCGGCGGCGTTCACCCCGGCGGTGTCCCGCTCGGTGGCGGCTGCGGCGCCGTCCGCCGTGCCGTTCGTCGCGTCACTCGCCGCGCCACTCGTCGTGCTGCCCGCCACGTGCACCGTCCTCCGCTGGTCCCGGGCCCGCGGGTCCGGGGAGCTCGCTCGCCCCGCCGTGGAGGATACGGGGCGGGGCGGGGCGGGACGGGCGGTGGCTCAGCTGTCGACGACGCGTCGGTCCACGTACTCGAAGACGGCGCCGTCCGGGTGCATCGCGATGAGGTTGCGACCGGCAGGGGTCGGCACCGGGCCCGCGATGATGCGTGCGCCGGAGGCGTCGAGGACGGTGTACGCCTCGTCGACGTCCTCGACCGCGATGGTCGCGGAGACCTTGCGGAGCACCTCCAGCTCGTGCTCGGGACCGCTCATCAGGAGGAAGCAGCCGACCGCCGCGACGGAGACGCCGCCGCGCTCGAAGCGCATGGCCTTCCCGCCCGCAAGCCGTTCGTAGAACGCGACCGAGGACTCCAGGTCCTCGACGCAGATCCGCAGCGTGGTTCCCAGGATCTCCATGATGGAACGCCCTCACCTCTCCGACCTGCCACCGGCTCCGCAACGATTTCATGATTGCCCGCTCGCCCGCCACCGCCTCCGGCGAGAAGGTTCTCGGTCCCGCTGCCCGTCAACTCCCGTCGCGGGCAGGCACGTCGGAGGGCGGCACCGTTCGGTGCCGCCCTCCGGTGGTCGTGCCCGCCGTCAGGACTGGGGACGGCTGCCGTGGTTCGCGCCGTTCTTGCGGCGGGCCTTCTTCTTGCGACGTCGCTTCGAGGACATGGATACCTCCGTGTTTCCGATGGTGCTTCCCGGGTGCGAACCCGAGCGATCACGCGCCGCCTACCCAGGCGTTCACCTTGCCATGGTGTGGCCTGCGTCACATGGGGGTGGCGAGGCTGGTGAGGAGGGCGGGGCTGGTGAGTCCGGCGAGGGCGGTGAGGCCGGAGTAGGCCGCCGGTGGCGAAGCACCCCGGATGCCGGGGCGTGCGGGTCGGCGGCGCTACCTGGGCGTCTGCCGTTAAGCGTCCCCTGCTCCGGGTACCCGGCCGCCATGACTGGTCCCGAGAAGACACTGAGCGGCCTCGACAAGGGCCTGACCGACGAACTGGTCCGGACGATCCGTGCCGAGCTGCGGGAAGAGCTGCGCGAGCAGACCAGGAAGCAGCGGCGGAAGGCCACGCTCTACGCTGCGTCCGGCGCCGCCGCGCTCTACGCGGGCGCCGCGGTCGCGCTCGGACTCGGCCTCGTCATCGACCTGGGGCTGCCCGCCTGGGCGGCGGCGCTCATCATGGGTGCCGCGCTGGGCGGCGCGGCGGTCCTGCTGCGCAACGCGGCACGCCAGGGCCACGGGCCCGGACGGGACGCGGCGGTCCCGGCCGCGCCGCCCGCCACCGGCCCGCTCCCGGAGCCCGGCCTCACCCCGCCGGGCGGACTCACGGCCCCGGACGGCGCCGGCGTACCCGCACCCCCGCCCATGCCGCCCACGGTCCCGGCCCCCACGCCGGAGGGGGAGACCGCTCCGCGCCGGGAGGCCTGAGAGCGGGCCGGGCGGGCCGGGCGGGTCGGCAACTCTCCTCGCTCCGAGGGGGGGGCAGGCGTCGGCTTGGCGCCGCGGGGCTGTGATCCCGGCCTTGCGCCGGGACGGCCGCGATCCCCGTGTCGCACTACGAGGTCCGCGCTTCGGGCTCGTGCGCCGGGAGCGTGCAAGTTCCGTCTCGTCCCGCGAGGGTCGCGCCCCGGCCTCGCGTCGGACGTAACCCCACCTGCTGCCGGGACGGTCGGAACTCTCGCCCCATCCGGCGCGGGCCGCAACCTTCAGGAACGGGCTGGTTACGAGGCCCCGGATGCCGGGCATTCGGTCCGTAGGGGCCCGCCGCGTTTCCCCCGTCGCGGCGGGCCCCTTCCGCGCGTGCCATGGGCTGGGCGTCAGCGCCACCCCGTCACCCGCCCCATCCCGTCACCGCGCCACCCGGTCACCCGCCCCACCCCGTCACCCGCACCACCTCCGCCGCGATGTCCCGTACGTCGCGGTCGTCCGTGGCGATGCGGTGGGCGTCGGGCGCCGCGTACTCGTCCAGGCGACGGGCCGTCAACGCGCTGCGGCGCACCTGCTGTTCGAGCTCGGAGCCCCGCTCGCGGGCGACGAGGCGCCGCTCCGCCGTCGCGTCCGACGCGGTCAACAGGACGCGGACGATACGTGGCCCGTCCAGGGCCCGTACGAACAGGTCCGCCTCGTCGGGGAACACGCTCGCCGTGTTCGTGTGGACGAGCCGACGGCAGCCGAGCGCACGGTAGTTGGCCCAGATCGCCGCGAGGTTGCGCTCCGTGATCCGCGAGCGGTGCGGGTCGCCCCGGGGCGGCGGGTGGACCGCGTCGAGGAGGTCGCCCTCGATGAGGGCGTGGCCGACGTCCGCCGCCCGCAACTGCGCCGCGACCTCCAGGCCGACCGAGGACTTGCCGACCCCGGAACGGCCCCCGATCAGAAGGACCTCGGCGCGGTCGTACGCGCTGTTCCCTGTCCGCGACGGTTCGTCCATGGAACGAGCGTGTCAGGGCGCCGCGCCCCCGCGCGAACGATATCTGCGGGCCGGACGCGCACGCCCTCACCCACGGCCACCTTCACGCCGACGCCGACGCCGACGCCCGCCCTCGCCTCCCCCTCCCGTACCCCAACTCCCCATCTCACGCGACCCGGAACTCCTCCACCTCGTCGATGCGCAGCCGCAGACCGTGCCCGATGCCGCCGTCCGGGCGGACCACGCCGCCGGTCGGGTCGAGCGCGCCGTCGAAGAACATCGACTCGATCCGCACATGGTCGTGGAACCACTCGATGTGCCGCAGATTCGGCACGCACGCGGCGACCGCGGCATGCGCGTGCGGCGCGCAGTGCGCCGAGACCTCCAGGCCGTGCGACTGGGCGAGGGCCGCCGCGCGCAGCCACTCCGTGATGCCGCCGCAGCGCGTCGCGTCCACCTGGAGGCAGTCCACGGAGGGGATCATGCGGGCGAAGTACGGCAGGTCGTGGCCGTACTCGCCGGCCGTGACGTCGCACACCAGCGCGTCCCTGACCTGCGCGAGGCCCCGCAGGTCGTCCGAGGAGACCGGCTCCTCGAACCAGCCCACGCCGTACTCGGCGAGCGCCCCGCCCACCCGTACCGCCTGCTTGCGCGTGTAGCCGCCGTTCGCGTCGACGTACAGCTCTGCCTGCGGGCCGATCACGTCGCGCGCGGTGCGCACGCGCGACACGTCGCGGGCCACCGCCCGGCCCCAGGCCTCCCCGATCTTGATCTTGACGCGCGGAATGTGCTGCCCGTGCACCCAGCCGTTCAGCTGCGCCGCCAGATGCGTGTCGTGATACGTGGTGAAGCCGCCGCTTCCGTAGACGGGGACCTCGTTGCGGGCGGCCCCGAGGAGCCGGACGAGGGGGAGTTCGAGGAGGCGGGCCTTGAGGTCCCACAGGGCGATGTCGACCGCGGAGATCGCGCAGCCGGCGGCGCCGGGGCGGCCGGTGTTGCGCACCGCCTTCGTCATCGCGTCGTGCGCGGCGGGGATGTCGAGGACGTCAAGTCCCCTGATCGCCGGGGTGAGTTGCTCGTCGACCAGGGCGGCAACGGCGGCGGGGGCGTAGGTCCAGCCGGTCCCCGTCGCGTCGCCCGCCGTGATCTCGACGACGACGATGGTCGTGGTGTCCCAGGCGAAGGTGCCGTCGGCCTCGGGGCCGTCCGCGGGCACGGTGTACGCGGAGACCGAGGGCCGCTGGATGGGGACTTCGTGCTTCATCGCATCTTTCCTAGGGCCGGGGCGCGAGCTGCGACGGGCGGGGGAGAGGGGGTACGCGGGGAAGCGGTGCGCGCGGGGGCGTCAGCGGAGTACGCCGTCACCGGGGGACGCGGGCGCCGCACCCTGTACCTGCGGCAGCACCTTCGTACGGTAGAAGTCGAAGAAGCCCCGCTGGTCGGGACCGATCTGGCTCACGTACACGCGGTCGAACCCGGCGTCGGCGAACGCGGTGAGCGCCCCGACGTGCTCGTCGACATCGTCGCCGCACGTGAAGGACGAGGCGGCCATGGCGTCGGTGACCAGCGGCATCGCCTGCTCGAAGTGGCGTGGCGTGGGCAGGAGTTGACCCAGCTCGCCCGGCAGCAGCTGGTTGCCCCACACCTCGCGGGCCCGGCGCACCGCCTCCTCGCGGTCGAGCCCGTGACAGACCTTGAGGCCGCCGCTGACCGGCTTCCCGCCCCCGCCGCCCTTGCGGTAGTGCGAGACGAGCGTCTCGTCGGGCGTCATGGTGATGAACCCGTCCCCGACCCGTGCCGCGAGCGCCGTCGCCTTGGGGCCGAACCCCGAGATGTCGATGGGGACGGGCTCGTCCGGCACGGTGTACAGGCGGGCGTTCTCGACCGTGTAGTGCGTCCCGTGGTGGTTGACCTCCTCGCCGGTGAAGAGGTTCCGGATGATCTGGATCGCCTCCTCCAGCATCTCCAGGCGCCGGTGGGCCGGGGGCCAGGGGCCGCCGACGACATGCTCGTTGAGGGCCTCGCCCGTACCGACCCCGAGCCGGAACCGGCCGCCCGTCATCACCGCGCTCGTCGCCGCGGCCTGCGCCACGACCGCCGGGTGCATGCGGACCGATGGGCAGGTCACCGCCGTCTGCACGGGCAGCGAGACCGCCTCGGTGAGCGCGCCGATCACCGACCAGACGAACGGGCTCTGGCCCTGCGCCGCGTTCCACGGGTGGTAGTGGTCGGAGATCCACAGCGCCTGGAACCCGGCCTGCTCGGCCATTCGGGCCTGCTCGACGAGGTCGGCGGGACCGAACTCCTCGGTCGACAGGAAATATCCGTACTCGGGCATGGGGGTGCACCTCCGCGGCGGGGGGTGGAGCTTGCCGGATGCTTGCCGGATAAAACTGCGGGTAACCCCGCGACGCGGGAGCAAACGGCCGTGGCCCTGCGGCCACGCGGCACTTTCTCCCGGACGCCACGCGGCGTGTGCCGTCAGGGCCCCCGCCGTCCGCCCGGCACCCTCCGTCCGCCCGGCACCCGCCGTCACACGTGCCGTCAGGCGCCTTCCGCGCGCCGCCCGACAGGGGCGCACCGCTCGGGGCGACCTGTCCGGAATGGGAGTTTGGCGCCCGTCGCGCAGGGGCACGCGGGGGGTCCGACCCGCCGGGCCGGAGCGTCGCGCGCCGTGCGGTCGCCCGAGGCCCGAAGCTCGAAGTGCGCCCCAGGGCGGTCCGCCGCTCGTAGCCGACGGCCCGGCCCACAGCCGGCAGCCCGCACACCGACCCCCGCACCCTCGACCCCCGCCCGACCCCGACCCCCGATCCCCGCCAACCCGTCGAGCCCCCACCGCACCCCGCCCCCCGGCCCCCCGACCCCCGCAAGCCCACACTCCGCAGTCCAAGGAGGACCCTCATGCCCCTCAACCGTGAAGACCTGGACGCCCTCGCCCGGCAGCTGCGGGTCGACTCCGTACGGGCCGCGGCGGCCGCCGGCTCCGGCCACCCCACGTCCTCGATGTCCGCCGCCGACCTGATGGCGGTGCTGCTCGGCCACCACCTCCAGTACGACTTCGACCGTCCCGACCACCCCGGCAACGACCGCTTCATCCTCTCCAAGGGCCACGCGTCGCCGCTGCTCTACGCCGCGTACAAGGCGGCCGGCGCGCTCACCGACGAGGAGCTGCTCACCTTCCGCGAGCAGGGCAGCCGGCTGCAGGGGCACCCCACGCCGCGCGCTCTGCCCTGGGTGGAGGTCGCCACCGGCTCGCTCGGACAGGGGCTGCCCGTCGGCGTCGGCATGGCCCTGTCCGGCAAGCGGCTCGAACGGATCCCGTACCGCGTCTGGGTGCTGTGCGGCGACAGCGAACTCGCCGAGGGCTCCGTCTGGGAGGCCGCCGAGCACGCCGGGTACGAGCACCTCGACAACCTCATCGCGATCGTCGACGTCAACCGCCTCGGCCAGCGCGGCCCGACCCGCCACGAGTGGCAGCTGAGCGCCTACGCCGACCGCTTCAAGGCCTTCGGCTGGCACGTCGTCGAGACCGACGGACACGACGTCGACGACATCGACCGGGCCTGCCAGGAGGCGGCCTCCACCAGCGGCCAACCCACCGTGATCCTCGCCCGCACCGTCAAGGGCAAGGGCGTCGCCTCCGTGGAGAACCGCGAGGGCCTGCACGGCAAGCCGCTGCCGGACGCCGAGGCGGCCGTCGAGGAGCTGGGCGGTGTGCGCGACGTACGCGTGGAGGTACGGAAGCCGGCGGAGGCGCGGGCGCCGCACACGGTGCGCAGCGGCCACCTCGAACTGCCCCGATACGAGCTGGGCGAGGAGGTCGCGACCCGGGACGCCTTCGGCCGGGCGCTCGCCGCGCTCGGCACCGCCCGCGGCGACGTCGTGGCGCTGGACGGCGAGGTCGGCGACTCGACCCGCACGGAGTACTTCGCCAAGGAGCACCCCGACCGGTACTTCGAGTGCTACATCGCCGAACAGCAACTGGTCGCCGTCTCCGTGGGGTTGGCGGCGCGCGGCTGGGTGCCGTACGCGTCGACGTTCGCGGCGTTCCTCACCCGCGCCCACGACTTCGTGCGGATGGCGGCGGTGAGCGGCGCCGACATCAACCTGGTCGGCTCCCACGCGGGCGTCGCGATCGGTCAGGACGGCCCGTCCCAGATGGGCCTCGAGGACCTCGCGCTCTTCCGCGCGGTGCACGGCTCCACGGTCCTCTACCCGTGCGACGCCCACCAGACGGGTCAGCTCGTCGCACAGATGGCCGGGCTCGAAGGAATCCGCTACCTGCGTACGTCGCGCGGGGACGCGCCCGTCCTCTACGGCCCCGACGAGGAGTTCCCGATCGGCGGCTCCAAGGTGCTGCGCTCCGGTGACGCGGACCGGCTGACCGTGGTGGCCGCGGGCGTGACCGTCCACGAGGCGCTCGCGGCGGCCGACGCTCTCGCCGACGAGGGCATCCCGGTGCGCGTCATCGACCTGTACTCGGTCAAGCCGGTCGACCGCGAGACCCTGCGGGAGGCGGCCGAGCGGACCGGCTGCCTGCTGACGGTCGAGGACCACCGCGAACAGGGCGGACTCGGCGACGCGGTGCTCGACGCGTTCACCGACGGCAGGCCGGTGCCGCGCCTGGCACGGCTGGCGGTCCGCTCGATGCCGGGCTCGGCGTCCCCCGAGGAACAGCTGCACGCCGCGGGCATCGACGCGCAGTCGATCGCCACGGCGGCCCGACTCCTGGTCGAGCAGGGCGTGGTCGGCTGAGCGAGGTTCCGGGGTCTCCGTCCGGGGAACGGCGGGTCCGCGCACCGAGCAGCGCGGCTCGGTCGGTTCGGTTCGGTTCGGGGCGTGGCGGTGCGTGCCCTGGCGCGTCGTCAGTTCGGTCGTGTCGACCTGAACCACGTGTTGGCCGTGGGCCGGAACATCAGCAGCGTCGCCGCGACCGCCGCGGTGAGGTGCAGGACCAGGGTGCCGGCGGACACCGCGGCGAGTACGTCCGGGTTCCGGACGGCGTCGCCGAGGGTGGGGGCGCCGTCCGGCAGGTGGGCGGTGCCGGCCGTCAGGGCCGGTGCGCCGAGGGCGGCGGCCAGCGTCGCGCGTGCCCAGGGCGAGCCGCGCCGCATCCGCACCGCCACCAGGACCGTCGCGGAGAGCAACGCCATGCGCAGCGGGACTCCGTCGGCGCCGAGGCCGGTGCCGGACGGGGTGCGGACGACCGCGAGCGCCACCCCGAACACCCCCGCCGCGACCGCCGTCAGCCACAGCGCGAACGCCGCCCGCACGGAGCCGGGGGCCGGAGGACCGTCGGTGCCCGCGAGGACACGGGCCAGCAGTCCGGGGTCGTGCGAGCGGGGCCGCGGGCGAGAGGCGCGATGCGGGCCGAAGCCGGGGGCGGGGTGACGCGTCGCGTCGGGGTGGTGCGGGGGCGTCGTGTCCTGGCGCATCGCGTCGGAGTCGTGCGGCATGGCGGACCTCACAGGAGTGGGGACAGGAAGAGGAGTGGGACGGGGCGGCTGGTCGTAACGATCCTTCCGGCCGCAGGGCCCCGCGGCACGCCCGCCCGCCCCCGATTTCCCGGTGGGGGCAGCCACCCTCCCCACCAGGGTTGACACCACCTCGCCCGGTCGCCCCGGCACGCGTACCGGGCTCACCCCTGGGTACCCGGCCGGGACGTCGACCGCCGGCGGAGCGAGCGAAGGGAGCCCCATGGACGACGTACGGACGGTGCGGGCCGGACGCCGCACCGTGGAGCTGCACCGGCCGCGGAAGGTGCTCTTCCCGGCCGGCGAAGGCAAGGGCGACGGACAGGGCGCCGGCACCAGCACCGGCGGCACGGGCACCGACGGGCACGCCGCATCGAACGGCCACTTCGACGGCCACGCGGGCGGGCACACCAAAGAGGACCTCTTCGACTACTACCGGGCCGTCGCCCCCTACATGCTGCCCCACCTGCGCGGCCGCCCCCTCATGCTGGAACGCCACCCGGACGGCGTCGGCGGACCCCGGTTCCTGCAGAAGGAGACCCCGGACCACTACCCGGAGTGGGTCACCCGCGCCGAGGTCGCGAAGGAGGGCGGCACCGTCACGCACACCGTGTGCGACGACACCGCGACCCTCCTCTTCCTGGCCGACCAGGCCTGTCTCACCCTGCACCGCTGGCTCTCCCGCACGCGCCGCGTCGACCACCCCGACCGGATGGTCTTCGACCTCGACCCCGCGCCGGACGGCTTCGACGTCGTGCGGGACGCGGCCCGGCTGCTCGGTGAACTCCTCGACCACATGGGACTGCCGTCCGCGCTGATGACGACCGGCTCCCGCGGACTCCACGTCGTCGTACCCCTAGACGGCCGGCACGGCTTCGACGACGTCCGCGACTTCGCACAAGAGGTGGCGGACACCCTCGCCGACGCCCACCCCGAGCGGTTCACCACGGCCGTCCGCAAACAGGCGCGCGGCGGCCGGCTCTACCTCGACGTGCGGCGCAACGGCTACGCGCGGACCGCCGTCACCCCCTTCTCGGTACGGTCCGCGCCGGGCGCACCGGTGGCCGTGCCGATCGCGTGGCGGCAACTCGACGATCCTGCCGTGCACGCCCGCAGCTGGACCATCGACAACGCCGTGGAGCAGGCCAGGACCGACCCGTGGGCCGATGTGCTGCGCTCGGGACGCGCGCTCGGACCGGCCCGTCACAAGCTGCGCGCGCTGCGCGGCCGGACGGCGTGACCGTGCCCGGGCGGATACGTAGCGATCACGTTTGGCCAAGGCTCATCGGGTAACTCGGAGAAGGAGGTGAACATGGCCAATACGACACGTAAGACGACAGACAGCAAGACATCAGATGAAAAGCCATCGGAGGCGAAGACGTCGGAGAAGCGTGACGCGGACGCCGGGCGGCAGGACTCGGACGGCGGCGGGAATTCCCTGCCGGGGCCCATGGTGGTCCTCCGCCAGGCACGCGAGCAGCTCGCCGAGCTGACCGGCATGACGCCCGAGTCGGTGTCGTCCTTCGAACGCACCGAAGACGGCTGGCTGTTGGAGATCGAGGTCCTGGAACTGTCCCGTGTCCCCGACACGATGAGTCTCCTCGCCAGCTACGAGGTGCAGCTGGACCCGCAGGGTGAGCTCACGGGTTACCGGAGGCTGCGCCGTTACGAGCGCGGACGTGCGGAACCCGGCGGCCATTAGCGGCCAGTAGCGGCCTTTGGCACAGGGCGGCAGAAGCCAGACCGAGAGAACGAGAGAACAAGACCCAAGGAGGCAGAGTCGGTATGACCGTAGTCCCGGCACAACAGTCCGGCGGCGGAGGCGGCACCAGTGGCCTGTACGACGTCGTGGAGCTCATCCTCGACCGAGGACTCGTCATCGACGCCTTCGTACGCGTCTCGCTCGTCGGCATCGAGATCCTGAAGATCGACGTCCGTGTGGTCGTCGCGAGCGTCGACACCTATCTGCGGTTCGCCGAGGCGTGCAACCGCCTCGACCTGGAATCCGGCAAGAAGAAGGACCCCGGCCTGCCCGATCTCGTCGGTGAGATCACCGAGTCGGGCGCCAAGGGCAAGTCGAAGGGCGCGCTCTCCGGAGCGGCCGAGACCATATCGGACGCGTTCAAGCAGTCCCGCGAGGAGAGCCAGCGCGAGACCGAGGACCGTCCCCGGGCCCGGCGCTCCACGTCCTCGCGCCGGAAGGAGGAGAAGGAGTGACCACGTACGTCTACGGCATCGCGAGCAGCTCCCACCCGGCGCTGCCGGACGGCATGGAGGGCATCGGCCGGCCGGCCTGCCCCGTGCGCATCCTGAAGAACGGCGACCTCGCCGCCATCGTGAGCGACGCCCCCGAGGACCTGAAGCCCAAGCGGCGCGACCTGCTCGCGCACCAGAACGTCCTCTCGGAGGCCGGCGCGGCCGGCTCCGTGCTCCCGATGCGCTTCGGCAGCCTCGCCCCGGACGACGAGACGGTCGTCTCGGTGCTCGGCGAGCGGGCCGGGCACTACGAGGAGCGGCTGCGCACCCTCGACGGCAAGGTCGAGTACAACGTGAAGGCCACCCACAACGAAGAGGCCGTCCTGCACCAGGTTCTCGCCGAGAACCCGGAGCTGCGCGCCATGGTGGAGGCCAACCAGCGCCAGGGCGGCGGCAGTCACGAGCAGAAGCTGCAGCTCGGCGAGGCCATCACCAACGGCGTGCGGGCCCGGGAGGCCAGCGACGCCATCGAGGTGCGGCGCGCGCTCGAACCGACCGTCGAGGCGGTCGGCGAGGGCCCGGAGGGCACCGGCTGGCTGGCGAACATCTCGTTCCTGGTCGACCGCAAGACGTCCGAGGGCTTCCTCTCCGCCGTCGAGGAACTGCGGGCCACTCATCCGCACCTGGAGCTGAAGGTGCACGGCCCGCTGCCCCCGTACAGCTTCGTCGACCCGGGGCCCGCCGAACCCGCGGAGTGATGACCCCATGGGACTGATAGGGGAACTGCTCATGCTTCCCCTCGCCCCCGCCCGCGGCTCCCTCTGGGTGCTCAGACAGGTGGTCGACGAGGCGGAGCGGCAGTACTACGACCCCTCGGCGATCCGTCGTGAACTCTCCCGCCTCGAGGAACTCCTGGAGGCGGGAGAGATCGACGAGGCCGAGTTCGAGCGGCACGAGGACGAGCTCCTCGACCGACTGCAGCACAGCACAGGACAGGACTTCTGACTATGAACCGTCTCGCGATGGGCCTCGCCGTAGGCGCGGGGTACGTGCTCGGACGCACGAAGAAGGCGAAGTTCGCGTTCGCCGTCGGCAGCATGGTGGCCGGCAAGAAGCTGAACCTCAGCCCCAAGGCGCTGGGCCAGTTGGTGACGCAGCAGCTGGAGAACAACCCGCAGTTCAAGGAGATAGGCGACCAGCTGCGCCAGGACCTGCGGGGCGTCGGCAAGGCGGCCACGGGATCGCTTCTGAACCGGCAGCTCGAAGGTCTCGCCGACCGTCTGCACGACCGCACGCTGGACGTTCAGGACCGGATCTCCGGTGTGGTGCCGAAGGACGTGAAGGGCACCGTCGTCGACCGGCACGACGACGAGGACGACGAGGACGACGACCGCGACGAGGAACCCGAGGACCGGGACCGGGACGAGGACGCGGAGTCCGAGGAGTCGGAGGAGTCGGAGGAGTCCGCGCCGCGCAAGAAGGCGCCGGCGAAGCGCGCCGCGTCGAAGTCGCGGTCGGGGTCGGACACGAAGTCCGACGCCAAGTCCGCGCCGAAGGCGGCCGCGAAGAAGGCTCCGGCCAAGAAGACCGCGCAGAAGACGGCTCGCAAGACCGCCCAGAAGAAGTCCAGCTCGGCGCGCGGCACCGCCCGCAGGGCCACCTCGTCGGCCCGCACGAGCGGCGGCAGGGCGAAGGGAGACCGCGATCATGGCTGAGTCACCCCTGAGCAACATCACGAAGAGCCCGGCCGCCGACCGCCTGAAGGAAGAGGCGCAGGCGTACATGATGGCCCAGGTCGAGCGCATGCTCGTCGGCGTGGGACACAAGCTCGGCGACGCCACCGGCAAACTGAACGACATAGCGGAGGGCAACAGCCCCGGCTTCGGGAAGCTGGCGCTGAACGCCGGCAAGAAGGTCGCCGAGGGCAAGGGCCCGGTGCGCAGCGCGCTGGAACTGGGCGGCAGCCACCTGAAGGACAAGGCCAAGGAGGCCTTCAAGAGCCTCGGCGGCAAGCGCAAGAAGGGCGGCGCGGGCCAGAAGCCCACGGTGATCCTGGAGACCATCGACGTCGGCGTGCCGGTCCGTGACGCCTACGACCAGTGGACGCAGTACCAGGAGTTCTCCACCTTCGCCAAGGGCGTCAAGGGCGCCACCGTCGCGAACGACACGGACTCCGACTGGAAGCTCAAGGTCTTCTGGTCCAGCCGCAGCTGGAGGGCGCACACCACCGAACAGGTCCCGGACCAGCGGATCACCTGGACGTCGGAGGGCGCCAAGGGCACGACCAAGGGTGTCGTCACCTTCCACCCGCTCGGCGACAACCTCACCCGGGTGCTGCTGGTCATCGAGTACTACCCGAAGGGCCTCTTCGAGAAGACCGGCAACATCTGGCGCGCCCAGGGCCGCCGGGCCCGCCTGGACCTCAAGAACTTCGCCCGGCACATCTCGATGCGCGGCGAGGCGACCGACGGCTGGCGCGGCGAGATCCGCGACGGCGAGGTCGTCCACAGCCACGAGGACGCGGTGGCCGAGGAGGAGGAAGAGCGCGAGGCGCAGGAGCAGCGGGACGAGCAGGACGAGCAGGAGCGCGAGGACGGGCGCGACACCGAGGCCGACGAGGAGTTCGACGACGAGCCGGCGGCCGAGGAGGACGAGGACGACCCGGAGGCCGAGTACGTCGAGGACGACGAGGACGACGAGGACGTCGAGGACGCGGCCGACCGCGAGGACGAGCCGGCCGAGGAGTACGAGGACGAGGAGGAGTTCGAGGACGAGCCCGAGGCCGAGTACGACGAAGAGGCCGAGGACGAGGCTGACGCCGACGACGAGAAGCAGCGCGAGTACGCCGAGTCGGCCGGCGGACGGGACCGTCGATGACGGTCTCCCAGGGCGGCGGGCTCCCCGGTCCCTACGGCGGCAGCGGTGGGGGAGCCAACCTCGCCGACATCCTGGAACGGGTCCTCGACAAGGGTGTCGTCATCGCCGGCGACATCAAGATCAACCTGCTCGACATCGAACTGCTCACCATCAAACTCCGCCTCATCGTCGCGTCGGTCGACAAGGCCAAGGAGATGGGTATCGACTGGTGGGAGGGCGATCCCGCGCTCTCCTCCGGGGCACGCCACTCAGAACTCTCCCGGGAGAACGCCGAGCTGCGACAGCGCCTGGCGGACCTGGAGGAGCGGCAGTCCCTGGAGCCGGCCGAGAAGGAGTCACATGAACGCCGTGAACGATGATCCGCACGGCGACGGCCCGCGCCACGACGAACAGCGCCATGACGACCTGCGCTACGTCTACGCGGTCTGCCGCCCCCTCGCCGCGCCGCTCGCCGCCGACCTCACCGGGGTCGGCGGCGTCCCGCCGCGCCAGCTCAGCCACGCGGGCCTGATCGCCCTGGTCGGCCCGGTGCCGGAGCGGGACTTCGCGGAGGAGGCGCTGCGCCGGCACCTGGAGGACCTGGACTGGCTCTCCGAGACGGCCCGCGCGCATCAGCGGGTGATCGACGCGCTGACGTCCGTCACCTGCCCGCTGCCGTTGCGCCTCGCGACGGTCTTCCGGGACGACAGCGGCGTACGCGCCATGCTGGAGGAGGGCGAGGAGCGCTTCCACCGCGTCCTGGAGCGGATCGACGGGCGCGTCGAGTGGGGCGTGAAGGTCTACCTGGAGAAGGAGGAGTCCGCCGCGCCGGCGACACCCGCCGACGCTCCCCGGCCGAGCAAGCCGGGCAGCGGGCGCGACTACCTGCGCCGGCGGCGCAGCCAGCGCACGGCGCAGGAGGAGAGCTGGCAGCAGGCCGAGGCGTTCTCGCACCGGCTGCACGAGAGGCTCGCGCGGCGGGCCGACGCCTCCCGGCTGCACGCGCCGCAGAACCCCGAGCTCGCCGGCACACCCGGCCGCAACGTGCTCAACGCGGCCTATCTGGTGCCCCGCGTGGACTCCGAGGAGTTCGTCGAACTGGTGGACCGCACCAAGGACGAGGACCAGGGGACGAGCCGGCTGCGGGTGGAGCTCACGGGGCCGTGGGCCGCGTACTCCTTCACCGGCGACGAGGAGGGCCGGCCCGCATGACCGTAGTGGAGCGCCGCGAGATAGCCCTGGTCGATCTGCTCGACCGGCTGCTCGCCGGCGGCGTGGTCATCGCGGGTGACATCACCCTGCGGATCGCGGACGTCGACCTCGTGCGCATCGACCTGAAGGCATTGATCAGCTCGGTGAACGAGCAGGTGCCCGCACCGTGGCCGAAGACGGAGTGACCCATGGAGCCTGACCACCGCAAACGGATGGACCTCGACCCCGACACGGTCGAGCGGGACCTGGTGAAGCTGGTCCTGACCGTCGTCGAACTCCTGCGCCAGCTGATGGAGCGTCAGGCGGTGCGTCGCTTCGACACCGGTGAACTGACCGAGGACCAGGAGGAGCGGGTCGGCCTCACGCTGATGCTCCTGGAGGACCGGATGGCCGAGCTCCGGGACCGCTACGGGCTGCGGCCCGAGGACCTGAACCTGGATCTCGGCCCCCTGGGGCCCCTGCTGCCCAGGGAGTGACCCACGGACGGCCGCGACGCCCCCAGGGGGCGCGCGGCCGTCACGCGCGGCAGAGGATCTCGCCGTGCAGCACCGCGAACCAGGCGTCCGCCCGCTCGCCCCAGTCCCGCCAGGACGCCGCGACGGCCCGCAGCCGCTCCTGGTCCGCGTGCCCGCCGGCCACCGCGTGCTCGGCGTACGCGGAGGCGAGCGTGCGGTCCGCCCACAGCCCGCTCCACCAGGCCCGCTCCTCCTCGGAGCTGTAGCACCAGGCGCCCGCGGACGCGGTGACGTCGGTGAAGCCGGCCTCCAGGGCCCAGGCCTTCAGGCGGCGCCCCGCGTCGGGCTCGCCGCCGTTGGCGCGGGCCACCCGCACATACAGGTCCAGCCAGTCGTCCAGGCCGGGGGAGCGGGGGTGCCAGGTCATCGCCGAGTAGTCCGCGTCGCGGACGGCGACGAGGCCGCCCGGCCTGCACACCCGCCGCATCTCGCGCAGCGCCCGCACCGGGTCGCCCACGTGCTGCAGTACCTGATGGGCGTGGACGACACAGAAGGAGTCGTCGGGGAAGTCGAGGTCGTGCACGTCGGCGACGGCGAAGTCGACGTTGTCCAGGCCGCGTTCGGCGGCGGTGGCGCGTGCGGTGTCCAGGATGCCGGGCGCCCGGTCGACGCCCGTGACCCGCCCTTCGGGGACCAGCGCGGCCAGGTCCGCGGTGATGGTGCCGGGGCCGCAGCCGATGTCGAGGACCCGCATGTGCGGCTCGATCGAACCGACGAGATACGCGGCGGAGTTGGTGGCGGTGCGCCAGGTGTGCGAGCGCAGCACGGACGCGTGGTGTCCGTGCGTGTAGACGGCGGTCTCCTTCGGCATGGCGACTCCTTCGTGTACGTGTAGTGGGCACCGTACGCCGCCATGCCGAATGATGAGATACGTGTATCAGTATGTGGTCATCGGGTGGTTCACCGTACGCGGCTCAGCGGACGGTAGACCGTCAGCGCCTCCGGCAGCTTGTCGACCGTCAACGAGCCGTGGACATGGGTGACTTCGCCGTCGTACGCGACCGCCGTGTCCGGGCCGAGGCCGTCCACCCGCAGCCGCGGCAGCCGCACGGCGGCCTGGGCGGGGGAGCGCACCGCGGGCCCCGTCAGCGCGGCCGCGAGCAGCCGGGCGCCCGGCCTGCGGCCGCCGTGCACGATGCGGACGTCGAGCAGCCCGTCGGCCAGGTCGAGCCTGCGGTCCGGCGCGAAACCCGGCCGGCGGTAGGTGCAGTTGCCGGCGAAGAGCAGCCACAGCGGCCGCTCCTTGCCGCGGAACGCGGCGACCATCGGCCGCTCGTCGGACCGCAGCACCTTCAGCGCCGCGAGCACCGAGGCGGGCTTGTCGCCGATCCGCCCGGACCAGCGCTCGCGCCACCGCACCAGCTGCGGATGGACGCCGAGGCTGAAGGCGTTGACGAAGTACTTCTCGACCGGCGCACCGGACCCGTCGCCGACCTCGGCCCGGAACCGGCCGACGTCGACGGCGACCGCCTCGCCCGCCTCCACCGCGCCCGACAGCTCACGGGCGTTTTCGACCCCGAGGTCCTGGGCGAAGTGGTTGAGCGTGCCGCCGGGCAGCACCGCGAGCGGCACCCCGTGCTCCAGGGCGACGGTGGCCGCGGTGTTCACGGTGCCGTCGCCGCCGCACACGCCGAGGACCCGGGCGCGCGTCGCGGCCTTCGCCAGCTCCGCCTCCAGGTCGGCCGGTTCGGCGATGACGATCTCCGCTTCGGGCAGCGCGTCGCGCAGCGCCTTCACGCGCTGCGAGGTGCCCGCCCCCGCGTTGGCGACCAGCACCAGTCCCGCGCCGCCCGGCAGCGCGGGCGCCGTCACCCGCGGGCGGCCGGGCGGGGCCGGCTGCGCCCGCGTCGGCACCAGGCCGCGCACCGCGAACGCCGCGCCCATCCCCAGGGCGCCGCCCACCAGGACGTCGCTCGGGAAGTGCGCGCCGGTGTAGATCCGGGAGACCGCGACGGCGGCCGCGACCGGCGCCACCACCGCGCCCCACGCCCGCGACTCCAGCGCCACCCCCGTGGCGAAGGCGGCGGCCGACGCCGAGTGGCCGGAGGGGAAGGACGTGGTGATCGGCTGCCGCTTGAGCTGCCGGATCAGCGGCACCGTGTCGAGCACCGGACGGGCCCGGCGCACCGAACGCTTGCCCAGCGTGTTGATGGTCGCGGACGCCAGCGCCAGCGAGGCCACCCCGCGCACGGCGGCCCGGCGGGCCCGCGGGGTGCGCGTCGCGGCGATCCCCGCGGCCGTCGCGAACCACAGCACGCCGTGGTTGGCGCTCCGGCTGAGCCGGGGCAGCACCCGGTCGGCGCCGGGCCAGTGCCGGGTGGCGACCGCGTCGAAAAGGCGCCTGTCGAGACCGAGCAGGCGAGCCTTGTACGAGCGGTGGCCGGGGGCGGGCCGGGACAGATCGAGGCCGGAGACGTCCGGGGTGTCAGCGCTCATGGCGCCCGCGTACCCCGAGCGCCGCGCTTCAGGCTCCCGGCCACGGAAAGAGCAGGTCCGGGCGGGGACGCGGGGCGTTTCGCCGGGCGGCTGCGCAAACGGTTTGCCCGGGCGGCGGTCGGCCACGGACAATCCCGCACATGGGACATCTGGAAGCCGCACACCTCGAGTACTACTTGCCGGACGGGCGGGCGCTGCTCGGTGATGTCTCCTTCCGGGTCGGCGAGGGCGCCGTCGTCGCCCTCGTCGGGGCGAACGGCGCGGGCAAGACCACCCTGCTCCGCCTCATCTCCGGCGAGCTCCAGCCGCACGGCGGCACCGTGAGCGTCAGCGGCGGCCTCGGCGTGATGCCGCAGTTCGTCGGCTCCGTACGCGACGAGACCACCGTGCGCGACCTGCTCGTCTCCGTCTCCCACCCGCGGATCCGCCAGGCCGCGAAGGCCGTGGACGCCGCCGAGCACGCGATCATGACGGTCGACGACGAGGCCGCCCAGATGGGGTACGCGCAGGCGCTCTCCGACTGGGCGGAGGTCCAGGGGTACGAGGCCGAGACGCTGTGGGACATCTGCACCACGGCCGCGCTCGGCGTCCCGTACGACACGGCACAGTTCCGCGAGGTGCGCACGCTCTCCGGCGGTGAACAGAAGCGCCTCGTCCTGGAGGCGTTGCTGCGCGGCACCGACGAGGTGCTGCTGCTCGACGAGCCGGACAACTACCTCGACGTCCCCGGCAAGCGCTGGCTGGAGGGGCAGCTCAAGGAGACCCGTAAGACCGTCCTGTTCGTCTCCCACGACCGGGAGCTGCTCGCCCGCGCCGCCGAGAAGATCGTCAGCGTCGAGCAGAGCCCCGAGGGCGCCGACGCCTGGGTGCACGGCGGCGGTTTCGCGACGTTCCACGAGGCCCGCAAGGAGCGCTTCGCGCGCTTCGAGGAGCTGCGCCGGCGCTGGGACGAGAAGCACGAGCAGCTGAGGAAGCTGGTGCGCACGCTGCGCCAGGCCGCCGACGTCAGCCACGAGATGGCCTCCCGCTACCACGCGGCGCAGACCAGGCTCCGCAAGTTCGAGGAGGCGGGGCCGCCGCCCGAGCCGCCGCGCGAGCAGGACATCACCATGCGGCTCCCGGGCGGCCGGACCGGCGTACGGGCCGTGACCTGCGCGCAGCTGGAGCTGACCGGCCTGATGAAACCCTTCGACCTGGAGGTCTTCTACGGCGAGCGGGTCGCCGTGCTCGGCTCGAACGGCTCGGGCAAGTCGCACTTCCTGCGCCTGCTCGCGGGGGACGCCGACAACCCGGTCGCCCACACCGGGGCCTGGAAGCTCGGCGCGCGCGTCGTGCCCGGCCACTTCGCCCAGACCCACGCGCACCCCGAGCTGATGGGCCGCCCGCTCCTGGACATCCTCTGGCGCGAGCATGCCCAGGACCGCGGCGCCGCGATGTCCCGGCTGCGGCGGTACGAACTGACCCAGCAGGCCGAGCAGAACTTCGAACGGCTCTCCGGCGGCCAGCAGGCCCGCTTCCAGATCCTGCTGCTCGAACTGGAGGGCTGCACGGCCCTGCTCCTCGACGAGCCCACGGACAACCTCGACCTGGAGTCCGCCGAGGCGCTCCAGGAAGGCCTGGAGGCCTTCCAGGGCACGGTCCTCGCCGTCACCCACGACCGCTGGTTCGCCCGCTCCTTCGACCGCTATCTGGTCTTCGGCAGCGACGGACAGGTCCGGGAGACCCCCGAGCCGGTGTGGGACGAGCGGCGGGTCGAACGCGTGCGGTAACCCCGAAGCCGCGTAGCCCGAAGCCGCGTAGCCCCGAAACCTCGAAGGCCCGAGGCCCCGAGGTCAGCCGAAGGCCGGGCGCACCGGCTTCGCCGACCCCGCGCCCGGTCCGTCGCCCGGCACCGCCCGGCACGTCACGTCCTTGTCCGGCAGCGCGCCCGTCACCAGGTACGACGTCGCGGTGTCCTGCGCGCACCTATTGACGGGGCCGGGCGCCATGCCGAAGGCGACGCCGTGCCCCTCGCCCTCGTCGACGGTCACCATGCGGGAGCCCTTGAGCGCGCGGTGCATGCCGCGCGCGGCCGTCAGCGGGGTCTGCGAGTCCCACTCGTTCTGCAGGATCAGCGTGCCGACCGTGTTGTCGATCCTGGTGACGGGCTCCACCGGGGCGTCCCAGAACGCGCACGGCGCGATGTTCGAGGCGAAGTCCCCGAACAGCGGGTGGCGCGCGGCGTCCCTGACCGAGTCGCGGAGGTACGTGCGCGGATCGCGCGGCCAGGCCGAGTCACCGCACACGACGGCCCACAGCGCCGACGCGCCGTTGTCCGTCTCCCCCTCCGGCGGCGTCGGGAACTCCGGGACCGGCTCGCCCGCCGCGGCGTCCCGGAGGAGGGCGACGAGCTCGGCGGCGCTGCGGACGGTGTAGAACTCGCGCCGCAGGACGGCGCGGATGTCGGCGCCGGTGAGCTTGGCGTCGCCCACGACGATCGGGTCACGGTCGGCCCGCTTCACCAACCCCCAGAAGCGGGAGCGTACTTGGGCCGGGGTCCTGCCCAGGCCGTACGTGGCCGAGCGCGCCGCGGTCCACCGCGACCACCGCGCGAACGCCGGCTCCTCCTGCGGCGCCCACATCCGGAACATCTCGCGCCACATGCGCCCCGGGTCGATGGCGCTGTCCAGCACGAACCGGTCGGCGCGGCCCGGGAACAGCTGGGTGTAGACGGCGCCGAGGGCCGTCCCGTACGAGACCCCGAAGTAGGAGATCTTCTTCTCCCCGAGCGCGGCCCGCAGGACGTCCATGTCCCGCGCGGTGTTGCGCGTGGTGATGTGCGCCAGCGTGCCGCCCGCCCTCGCCCGGCACTTGTCCGCGACGGCCTCGGCCCGGGCCACGCTCTCGCCGAACGGCCGGAAGGTGCGCGGCCACTGCAGCTCCGCCACGGTCAGGCCGCAGTTCACCGGCGCGCTGCGGCCGATGCCGCGGGGGTCGAACCCGATGAGGTCGTACCGGTCCGTCACGGACTTCGGCATCTTCTCGGCCAGATACAGCGGCAGATCGAGACCCGGCCCGCCCGGCCCGCCGGGGTTGGACAGCAGCACACCGTGGCGCTTGCCGGCGTCGCCCGCCGCGATCCGGGATATCGCGAGGTCGATGGTGGCGCCGCCGGGGGAGCGGTAGTCGAGCGGCACCGTGAGGGTGGCGCACCGGAACCGCGCCGGAGTGTCGGCGCCGCACCGCTTCCAGTCGGGCTTCTGGTCCGTGAACCGGGCGAGCGGGTCGCCGGGGGCGGCGCGGTGGGCGGCCTGGCGGGGGGTGGCCGAGGCGGGTGTCGCCAACAGCCCGGGGGCCTGCGTGGCTGCCACGCCGAGGGCGAGGAGGGGTAAGAGGAGGCGTTTCGGTGCGCGGTGGGAGGGTCTCGGTGTGCGAGGGGACACGTGGGCGGTCCTTCCGGTCGCATGCTCGTCGGAATTGCTCTGCCGAACGGTGGGACGCGGAAACACCGCCCGCCGCCTGCCCGCGCGCCGCCGCGATTTCCGGACACGCGGGGGCGTGTCGTACGCGCCGGTCGCGCCCTGCGGTGCGCGCGCGGACCCCTCGCGGTGCATCCTGGGTAGTACGGGCCGCACGGGCTGCCCCGGGGCAGGGAGCGACGCACACAGCGATCGGAGCGATCCATGAACGGAGTCGATCCGGGCCGGCTGGACGACCAGCAGCTCATCAGGGAGCTGGAGACGATCCACCGCACCCGCCACAGCACCCTGCTGCACGGTTCGAACGACGCCCTGCGGACCCACAACGAACGCATGGCGCAACTGGAGGGCGAGTATCTGCGCCGCCATCCGCGCAGGTCGGTGGCGGGCGGACGGACCCGTTCGGGAGCGCGTGAGCGGGAGGGAACCCCCGATCCATGAGCAGCGACGAGGCAGAGACCACAAGCGGCGCGGACACCTCGGGCCGGTCAGGGACACCATCCGTCCTGGACCGGCACGTCGAGGCGCTCGATCTCTTCGCCGACCGGGTGCACGCCGTCCGCGGCGACCAGTGGGACGCTCCCACACCCTGCACCGACTGGACCGTGCGCGACCTGGTCGGCCACCTCACGACCGAACAGCTGTGGGTGCCCGCGCTGGTCCGCGACGGGGCGACGATGGAGTCCGTCGGCGACTCCTTCGACGGCGACATGCTCGGTCCCGACCCGGTCGCCTCCTGGGACACGGCGGCCGCCGCGGCGCGCGCGGCCTTCCGGGAGCCGGGCGCCCTCGACCGCACCGTCCACCTCTCCTTCGGCGACACCGACGCCACCTTCTACCTCGGCCAGATGATCACCGACCTGACGGTGCACGCGTGGGACCTCTCCCGCGCGATCGGCGCCGACGAGCGGCTCCCCGGGCGGCTCGTCGACTTCGTGCGGGGCGAAGTGGAGCCGCACGCGGCCGAGTTGGAGAAGAGCGGCCTCTTCGCGTCCGCCGTCGAGCCGCCACCCGGCGCCGACGCGCAGACGAAACTGCTGAACCTCATGGGACGCAGGGTGTGACACCGCCCGCTTGCTCCGCGCGCGCTGAGGGAACCTGGTGTGCATGAGAGTTGGCGTGGTGGATGTGGGATCGAACACGGTGCGACTGGTCGTCGCGGACGCCGACGGCCAAGTGCCGCTGCCGGTCCACACGGCGAAGAGACGGCTGCGGCTCGCCGAGTACGCGGACGCCCGCGGCCGGCTCGGCGCGGAGCCGGTACGGGCCTTGGTCGACGCCGTGCGCGAGGTGCAGGAGGAAGCCGAGCGGTGGGGCGTGGCGGAGCCGTTCGCCTTCGCGACGTCGATCGTGCGCGACGCCCCGAACCGGGACGAGGTGCTGGCCGCGGTGGAGTCGGGGGCCGGGGTGCGGCTGCGCACCCTGTCCGGCGAGGCCGAGGCGGAGCTGACGTTCCTGGCCGCCCGGCGGTGGATGGGCTGGCGTGCGGGGCCCCTGGTGCTCTTCGACATCGGTGGCGGCTCCCTGGAGGTGGCCTTCGGCCGCAGCCGCCTTCCCGACTACGCGGCCTCGCTGCCGCTGGGCGCGCGACGGCTGACGCACGAACTCTTCGACGGGCAGGACCCGCCCCGTGCGGAGCACCTCAAGGCCGTCCGCCGGCAAGTGCGCCACCAGCTGCGGGACGTGGCCGCCCGGATCCGCTGGGAGATGCCGCACACGGCCGTCGCCACCTCGCGCACGTTCCAGCAGCTCGCCCGGTTGTGCGGAGCGGCGCCCGGCCGCCACGGGCCCTTCGTGGAACGGCAGTTGCACCGCCGCGCACTCGGCGTGGCGCTGAAGGAGCTCGCCGGTCTCCCCGCCGAACGGCGGGCCCAGCTGCCGGGGATCTCGGCGGCACGCGCCGGGCAGTCCGTAGCCGGTGCGGTGGTCGCCCACACGGCCATGAAGCTGACCGGCACCGAGACGGTGACGGTTTGCCCGTGGGCGCTGCGCGAGGGCATCCTGCTGCGCTACATCGAGGACGGCGACGCGGACTGGTGGGCCCGGGAGCACGTGCTCTCCGGTGACGCCGCGCGCGGCGGCCCGGCCGCCCTGAGCCTCGCCGCCGCGACCTGCACCACGTGACCGCTACCGCGACACCTCACCGGCACCGCGGTGCGCGCCACCTGACCGGCACCGTCAGTGCAGGGCGAGCACGAGGGTCAGGGTGAGCGCGGCGAGCCCGGCGGCCAGCCAGCTGATGTAGTCGCCGGGCCGCCCCGAGTGCATCCGCAGCAGGGGCCGGAGCACCCGGTCCGGGCCGAGGCCCGTGCGGCGCACCGACAGGAGCCCGAGCGCCACGGCGAGCGCCGCCGACAGGAGCCCGTACAGCACGCCCTCGCGGGTCCACGCCGTGGCCGGTACCGCCGGGAGGGGCGGTGGAGCGGCGCCCCGCACCGCCGCCAGATACCCGGCGCGGTCGGCGAAGAGCCGCGCGCCGTCCGCCAGGGCGTGCCGCACCGCGGGAACGGTGCCCGACGCGAGCGAGGCGGCGAGCAGCAGCCGGGGCACGGCGAGCATCGGGCGCGGCACCCGCCGCTCCGCCGACCGCGTGACCTCCGGCTGCTCGCGCGCCCCGCTCATCTCCTCGGCGGGCCCGCGATCCACCCGTACGCCCCTGCCGAAGAACACGCGCAGACCCGCCCGCAGCACCGCGCCGCCCGTCACCGCGGACACCACCACGAACACGGCGGGCAGCCAGGCGTGTTCCCGCGACGCGGCATGCTCGGTGAGCGACTTGCCGAGCGCCGTCCCGAACGGCGGAAGGCCGGCCAGCGCCAATCCGCCGGCCAGGAACACGGCCCCGGTCACCGGGAGTTCGCGGGCCCGGCCGTGCAACTCCCGCTCGTCCACCGAGCCGTACCGGTCGAGCACGATCCCGGCGAGCCCGAACAGCGCCGCGTTCACCCCCGCGTGCCCGGCGACGTACACCGCGGTCCCCGCGAGACCGTCGGCGGTGAGCGGCGCGATCCCGATCAGGAGCAGCCCCGCGTGCGCCACCGTGGAGAAGGCGAGCAGGCGTTTGAGGTTGCGCTGCTGCCAGCACATCACCGCGCCCAGCAGCGCCGTCACCGTCCCGGCGCCGGTGAGCAGCGGCCCGTGTACGGAAGCCGGAAGCCCGCCGGGACCGCCGAACGCCACGGTGCAGACCCGGGCCACCCCGTACACGCCGAGCGGCACCATCACCCCGGCGAGCAGCATGTTCACCGGGGTCGGCGCCACCGTGTGGGCGTCGGCGTGCCAGAAGTGGAAGGGCGCCGACGCCGACTTCACGAGCAGCCCGGCGAGGACCAGCGCGACGGCGCACCCCAGCAGCGCGTCCGGCTCCCGGGCGGCGAGCCGGACCCCGATCTGCGCGAAGCCCAGCTCGCCGGTGCGCGCGTACAGCAGTCCGATGCCGAGCAGCATGCAGCAGCCCGCGAGCGCGTTGAGGATGCCGAAGGTCAACGCGCCCTGCAGCGGCCGCGGATCCTCGATGTGGAAGCCGGTGAGGGCGACCGCCGCGACACCCATCAGCTCGAAGAAGACGAACGCGTTGAACAGGTCGCCGGTGAGCGAGAAGCCGCACATGCCCGTCTCGAAGAGCAGCACCAGCGCCGGGAAGACACCGGGGTGCCCGTGCGGCGGCTCCTCGAAGTACCGCCAGGAGTAGGCGGTCACGGACAGCACGAGCAGGGCCGCGAGCAGCGCGATGCCCACCCCGAACCGGTCGCCGACCAGCGCGATCCCGACACTGTGCCCGTCCCGCGGGCGCCAGCCGCCCGCCCACTCGACGGTCCGCGAGCCACCCGTGCGCGCCCACAGCACCGTGAGGTCGACGAGCACGGCCACCGCGAACGTGGCGGCCAGGGCGTCCGTGGCGACGCGCGGCAGCCGGCGCCCCCCGAGCACGAGCACGGAGGCGCCGAACAGCGGGATGGCCACCGCCAGCGGGAGGGCGGCTCCCGCGGTCATCCGCGCAGCTCGCCGAGCCGGTCCGGATCGACGGTGCCGCTGCGCTTGCGGATCTGCAGGACCAGCGCGAGCAGCAGCGCGCTCACGGTCGCCCCGACGACGACGTCGGTCAGCGCCATCGCCTGCACCACCGGGTCCACCACGGGCGTGTGCACGGAGACGTCGGCGAACACGGGGGCGCCGGCGCCGTCGCGGTAGCCGATGCCGAGCAGCAGGATGTACGTGGAGGACTGGGTGACCGACAGACAGCCGACGGTGTGGATCAGGTCCCGGCTGGTCACCATCCCGTACAGCCCGACCAGGAAGATCCACCCGGCGACCAGAAACGGCAGCGTACTCAACGTGCTCCTCCCGAGCTCAACGTGCTCCTCCTGAACTCACAGCGCTCCTCCCGCATCCTTCTCCGACTCCTGCCCCAGCGACCCCATCTCGTGCGCCTGCTCCAGGAAGTGGGCGAGGAGCACGACGATGCCGGAGCCCACCTCCACGCCGACGGCGACGTTCACGACGGGGACGAGGCCCGCCGACGAGAGCTCTTTGAAGGTGCCGAGCGGCAGCACGTTCTCCAGGTACGCGCCGCCCGCGAGGAGCCCCGCGCAGCCGAGCGCGGCGAACGCCCCCGCGGCGATCGCGTCGGCGGCGTGCAGGGTGGCCAGCGGCCGCACCCGCTTCAACACCCGGTAGTCGGCGGCCAGATAGGCCAGGTGCAGGCCCGTCGCCAGGACGATGCCGCCCTGGAAGCCGCCGCCGGGCGTCAGCTGCACATGCGCCACGACGTAGCCGCCCACCAGCAGGGTCACCGGCAGCGACAGCGCGCCGAACAGGCCGATCGGCGGCGCCACGTCGAGGGGTTCGGGGTCGTGGGCGCTCTCGTCGCGGGCCCGCCGCAGCAGCACCACCGCGCCGAGCACCGCGGCGAAGAGCAGGGCCTCCTCGCCGAGCGTGTCCAGGCCGCGCTGGTCGAAGGTGAGGGAGGCGACGACGTTGGCGGTCCGCTGCTGGAGCGAGGCGGCCACGGTGCGGGCCCCGTAGGGGTGGTGGTCGGTGCCGAAGGGCGGCAGGCGGAAACAGGCCAGGGTGAAGCAGACGGCGAACACCGCGGCGGAGACGAGGAACAGCAGCGTCCTGACGCGCCGGCTCATGCCCCTCCCTCGTCCGGCGCGCCCCCGGGACCGGCGCGGTCGGCGCCCGCACCGGCGCCGTCGGCGCCCTGGCCGGACCCGTCGGGACCATCGCCGTCGCCCGCGCCACGCGGCAGCCCCGGCCCGCCACCGGGCCGGACGCGCCCCCGCCCCGCGGACCTGCGCACCGACCGTGCCGTCAGCAGGATCAGCAGCGGGGTGACGGCCGCGCCCACCGCAAGCTGCGACAGCGCCACGTCGGGGGCGTGCAGCAACAGGAACAGCAGGGCGAGGAGCAGCCCCAGCATGGCGAGGACCACCGCCTGGCGCACCGGGTCGCGAGTGAGCACGGAGACGGTCGCGGCCACCGCCACCAGCAACAGCGCGGCGGCCAGGGGCAGATCAGCGGGGCTCACCGGGCGTCGTCCTTCCGCGGCATGTCGGCCCTGCGGGCCTGGGCGCGGGCCACCGCCGTCGTCGTGGCCGGACCGCCGACCGCCGAGAGCAGGGCCAGGAAGAGCAGTTTGAGCGCCGCGCGCCCCGGGCCGGTCTCCACCGCCGCCGCCAGCGCCACGAGCGGCACCCCGACCGAGGCCGCCGGGGCCAGGGCGTGCAGCCGCCCGTACGGGCGCTCCAGGACGAGCAGCGCGAGGGCGGAGAACAACAGGACACCGACGCCGGCCGTCAGCAGCGTCAACGCGCAGGCGTGCCGCACGGATCAGTCCTCCAGAGGCAGACAGCGGGCGAACACCAGCACCCCGACGGGCCCGAGCACGACGGACACCAGGGCGACATCCACGTACGAGGAGCGGCCGAAACCCTCGGCGAGGGCGAGGAATACGGCGGGCGAGCATGTAGAGGCGAGGGCGAGCCCGACGAGCCGCTCGGTCGCGGGACCCCGGCAGGCCACCCACAGCGCGGGGCCCAGGCCGCCGACGAGCAGCACCAGGGCCGCCACCAGCCAGCCGTTCACGAGGCCCCGCCCCCAGGCCGCGGCGCGGCGCCGTCCGGGGTGCGCGACGGTGACCCCTCGTCGGCGCCCGTCGACAGGACCCGCTCGATGCGTGAGGGCTTTCCGTCGAGGGCGCGCACCCGCATCTCCCCGTCGTCCGCGTCCAGCACATACGCCCCCGGAGTCGAGGAGAGCAGCGTGGCCGCCCACGCGGGCCCGACGCCCGGCCGCAGCCGCACCGTCCGGAAGCCGCCGCGCTCCGGGCGCCCCCGCAGTGCCCGTACCACCGCGGCCCCCAGGCCGGCCATCTCCGTGACACAGGCGACGGGCCAGACGCGGAGCGCCGCCAGACACGGTCCGAGGCCGTCGACCCGCACCCCGGAGACGCGCCGTACGCCCCGAGCGGCCGGCGCACCGAGCACGGCGAGGCCGGCGCCGACGGCCAGTTCGAGGAGGGAGAGCGGGCCCACGAAGATCAGATAGAGGGCGAGCAACAGGACCGCCCAGAGCAGCACTTCACGACCGGCCGACCACAGCTCACGGCCCGCCGGCGAGACGTCACGGGACATCACCCGAGGGCACCTCCGTTCCGGTCCACTTGCGTCGCCGTCCCCTCGCGTCGCGCCGTCCGGCCCGACGCCGTCCAGCCTTTGTACGGGCCTTCGGCACGCGGGCGGGGCACCGACACGGCGCGCCCCCTAGGCCCTGCCGGGCCGACCGTCCGGGGCGGCGCGGCTGATGTCCGCCAGCGCCGACGACGGGTCCTGGGCGAGCGCCAGATCACCGAGGCTCACCATCCCCACCGGGTGGCCGTCCTCGACGACGGGCAGCCGGCGCACCGCGTGGTCGCGCATCAGCCCGACCGCCTCCGACACCGCGTCGTCGGGGGCCACGACGACGGGGTTCGGCGTGCAGACGGCCTGCGCGCTGACCGTCAGCGGATCGGCGCCGTCCGCCACGGCGCGCAGCGCGATGTCCCGGTCGGTGAGTACGCCGAGCACGTGCCCGTCGGTGGCGACCAGCACGTCGCCGATGTCCTGCGCGCGCATCAGCTGCGCCGCCTCGACGAGGGAAGCGTCGGGGCGTACCGCCACGACGCCCGGCGTCATGACGTCCCTCACGAATTCAGCCATGGCCGAGTCCCTTCCTGCCTGCGTCCGTCGTACGTTCGTCGTGATGATTCCGGCGCGTACCCCCGCGTCAACGGCCCATGCCTCGGCCGGTCGCGGAGGTTCGGTGCCCATCGCTCCGCCGTACGCCGTCGTCACCCGGCCGGCCCGACGGCGAACCTCCGGCCACCGCCGGGGCGTCGGACCCGTCCGGGTGTCCTGAGCGAGCGGCGGAAAACCTCGGGGGCGTTTGTCGCGGGAAGCCGGGGGCAGGCGGAGGAGAGTGCTTCGGACCGGAGGCACGTCCGTGGGAGTGACCGCGTCACTCCTCCCGGGTGTGTCCCGTCGTGGTCCGACGCGCACGCGCTCCCACGGTGACCGTCCACCCAAGGCACCCACTAGGGAGTTGCGACGCACCATGCGATCCCACACCGGCAAGGCAGTACCCCCCAGGACGTCCGCCACCCCCGTGGCCACGAGGACGACCGTCCCCGCGGCCCCCGTGCGGACGACCCGCACCGCGGCCCCCGCTCGCGCGGCGACCGGCCCCGCGCGGACCAAGCGTCACCCGCACGACGACGCCCCCGACACCGCGGAAGCCTTCGAGCGCCTCGTCGACCTGACGCCCGGCGCCGAACGGGACGCCCTGCGCAAGGAGATCGTCCAGGTCTGGCTCCCCATGGCCGAGCGCCTCGCCGGCCGGTTCCGCAACCGCGGCGAGGCCCTCGACGACCTGCGCCAGGTGGCGGCCCTCGGCCTGGTGAAGGCCGTCGACCGCTACGACCCCCGGCGCGGCACCGCCTTCGAGAGCTACGCCGTGCCCACCATCACCGGTGAGATCAAGCGGCACTTCCGCGACCACATGTGGACCCTGCATGTGCCGCGCCGCGTCCAGGACCTGCGCAACCGGGTGCGGTTCGCGCGCCAGGACCTCTCCCAGACCGTCTCCGGACAGGCCCCGACCGTCGCCGAGATCGCCGAGCACGCGCAGATGAGCGTGGAGGACGCGAAGGCCGGCCTGGAGGCCCTGGACAGCTTCACCGCGCTCTCCCTCGACGCCGAACTCCCGGGCAGCGAGGACGGCTACTCGCTGAGCGACGCCCTGGGCGGCCCCGACCACGCGCTCGACATCGTCGTCGACCGCGAGGCCGTCAAGCCCCGCATCGCCCAGCTGCCCGAACGCGAACGCACCATCCTCTACATGCGGTTCTTCGGCGACATGACGCAGAGCCGCATCGCCGACGAGATGGGCATCTCGCAGATGCACGTCTCACGGCTCATCAGCCGCTGCTGCGACCGGCTGCGCGACCAGGTCATGCGGGACGCCGCCTGACGCCCGGGCGGACCGGGCGCCCTGCCCCGGCCCTTCAGGGGCCCGCGCCGCGGCGCATGGCGAGCGCCATGTGCCGGGACATCACGTCGACGGCCCGCGCCTCCGCCATCGAGAAGGCGAGGCGCGGGCCGCTGCGGAAGAGCGTGAGGACGCCCTCCACCGGCCCGTGCCGGTGGGCGGTCAGCGGCACGCACAGCAGGGAGGTGACCTCGGCGCGCACCAGGACGTGCGCGCCGGACGCGTCCCTGCCGAAGGCGTCCGGGTCCTCCGGGCGCACCTGCAGCGAGGCCGCCCCGCCGCGCGCCGCCTCCACGACGAGGGGGCACGCGGCGGGGTCCTGCGTCAGGACGTCGCCGGCCGGCGCGTCCGGCGGGCCGAGGACCGTCACGCGCCGCAGCCGCGCCGCGCCCTCGTCGGCGATCACCCAGTCCGCGAACCGCCCGTGCAGCACCGCCGCCGCCCGTTCGAGGACGGCCGTGCGGTCCCCGGCCGGCGCGGTGAGCAGGGCCGCCGTCATCTCGTCGGCGAGGTCGAGCTGCGCGGCGTGCCGGGTCGCCTCGGCGAGGTCGGGGGCGGGGCCCGGGGCGCTCGGCAGCCGCTCGGCGCGCTCTCCCGAGGGCTGCAGCACGACGAGCACCCCGGCGCGCGGCTCGGCGCCCGGACGCAGCGCCGTGAGCGTGGCGCGCACCGGGGTGCCGGGGCTCCGCTGGAGATGGACGTTGAGGCTCCGGTCGCCCTCGCCGCGCGCGACCGCCGCGGTCTGCGAACGGAAGGCGACCCGGTCGGCGTGGACCAGGAAACCGGCGAGCGGCCGGCCCGTCGCGTACCCGGCGCGGACCCCGGTGAGACCGGTCGCGGCGAAGTTCATCCGCCGGACCACGGTCTCCCTGTCTATCAGCGCGACCGGCAGCGGCATCCGCTGGAACAGCGCCCGCAGCAGCCGCTGTTCGTCCCGGTCCGAGGTGGCGCTGTCCCACTGCCCGTTGACCGCGAGGCGTTCGTACGTGGGCCACAACTGGGCGGCGACGTGGTCGAGTTCGAAGAGCGCCGCGTCGAGCACGGTGCTGAGGTCGCCCGCGGGGACGGAGCGGGCGGACTTCAACTCGGCGATACGACGCACAAAATCCGCGAGGTCTTCACCGAACTCCTCCATGTGAGACATGGGTCGAACCTAACGGCTGCGGCCGTTTTCCGGAGGCCTTGCCGGGAAGCCGAAGCAGAGAGGAGGAGACGCCATGGCTCCCTTGCCGGACCCGGACCTGCTGCGCCCCGAGTCGTCGCTGCCCGGCCGTAGGCTGTCCGAGCTCGCCGAACAGGCCGCGCGCTGCACCCCTGCCTGCTGCGGCGCCGGTACGACCGTTTCCGACCTGGGCGGAGAGCACCCCGCCGCGGTCACCCACCCCGACCTCGCCGGTCTCGTCGCGCTGCAGCTGCGCTCGGGCGACGGGCCCATCCCCGCCGCGGAGGAGAGCGGCACGGCGGTCGACTCCGAGGACCTGCTGCGGGACGAACGGTGGCCCGAGTACCGGGCGCTGGCCCTCGACTCCGGCGTACGGTCCTGTCTCACGCTGCCCTTCCCGCGCGGCGGCCTCACGGTCACCCTGACCCTGTTCAGCTTCCACCCGGGCGTCTTCGACGACACCCGGCGCGGGCCCGCGCAGGCGCTCGGCTCCTTCGCCACCACGAGTTTCGTCCGCGACCGGCACTACCGCGCCGCGCTGACCGAGCTGGACCAGCTCGGCGCGGCCCTGCGGACACGGCCCGTCGTGGACCAGGCCTCGGGGATCGTCATGCACGTCCTCGCCTGCGACGCCGACGCCGCGTTCGCAGTGCTGCGGCGGATCTCCCAGGCGACCAACCGGAAGCTCGCGGACGTCGCGGCCGCGCTGGTCGAGACGAAGGGGCGAGGACTGGAACGCGAGCTGGCCTCCCTGGGGCGCTGACGCCGAGGCAGCCGCACAGGAGGTCCGCAGGGCGGCGCATCCGCAGGGCGGCGCACAAGGGCCCGGACCGGTCGGAAACGACCAGGTCCGGGCCCTTCCCGTGTCCGCTCCACCGGCCGCGCGAGCCCGCGGGACGCTCACCCGGGCGGGGGCCAGCGCGGGCGCGCGGGAGGGTGCCGCGTTGTGATGGGCAGGTACGGCGACGTCCCGGCGGTCCTGGATACGCACCGGCACACGGGGCATCAGGACACCGTCACACGAGTGCACGGAGGTGCGGATGAGGCGGACGGACACGGAGGGCCACGGCCCCGTCCGGTACGGGCCGCCCGCGCCGGACCCCGGCCTCCCGGTCCTGCCCGAGGTGGCGGCGGCCGCCGCCGCGGTCGCGGGCCGCTCCTCCGGCGAGCCCCCGGGCGGCGGCCCCGCACTCCGGGACGCCGCGAGCGGCTACTGGGACCGGCGCGGCCTGCCCGTCGAGCGCGACCACATCGCCGCCGCGCCCGGCGCCCCGCCGCTGCTGCTCGCCCTCGGTGCGGCGCTCGGCGGCGACGTCCTGCTGCCCCGGCCCTGCCCCGCCTGGTGGGAGCCGCAGGCGCGGCTGCTCGGCAGCGCGGTCTACCATGTGCCGACCCCGGCGGAGTGCGGCGGCGTCCCCGACCCCTACGCGCTCCTGGAGACCGTCCGCCGGGTCCGCGCCGAGGGCGGCCGCCCCCGGCTCCTGGTGCTCTCCGTGGCCGACGACCCCACCGCCACCGTGCCGCCCCCCGAGGTGCTGCACGAGGCCGTCGAGGCGGCCGCCGGCGAGGGACTGCACGTCGTCAGCGACGAGACCTGGCGCGACACCCTGCACCACCCCCACGACACCGTCCTGATCGGCCCCGCCGAGATGGACCACGAGCGGGTGACCGTCCTCTGCGACCTCGCCGGGCCGCTGCTCCCGCCGGCGCTGCCCGCCGCCGTCGCCCGCTTCCCCGCCACCGACGCGGGCGCCGCCCTGCGCGCCCGCACCCTCGACGTCCTCACGGCGCTCGGCGCGACCCTCGCCGCCCCGGCCGCGGCAGCGGCGGCATACGCGCTCGGCGAGCCGGACGAGGTCACCGGGCGGCTCACGGCCACCGTCCGCCTGCACACGCGCGTGGCCGCCGCCGCGCACCGCGCGCTGCTCGACGCGGGCGTCCTGGCCCGGCCCCCGCAGGCGGGCCGCCACCTGTACGCGGACCTCGGCCCCCTGCGCTGCGTGCTCGCCGCGCGTGGCGTCGGTGACGCGCAGGACCTGGAGGACTTCCTCACCGCCCGGCTCGGCATGCCCGCGCCCGGTGGCCACCGCTTCGGCGACGACATCGACGCCCTGCGCGTACGGCTGTCCACGGGACCGCTCCTCGGCACGACCCAGGCGGAGCGCCTGGCGTCGCTCGCCGCGCCGGACCCGCTGGAACTGCCGCACATACAACGGGCGTTGAGTGCTTTCACCGCCGCCTTCGACGATCTCCGCGCAGCAGCCCGGCGAAGGGAGCCTCCTCGATGACCCAGCAGGCACAGCCGAAGGAAGACGGCCGGTCGCGGCAGCGGCGGCGACAGCCGATGGCCGGGACCCCGACGCCGCCGCGCACCGGAGCCGCTCCCGGACCGCTGCCCGACGTGTCCGAAGCGGCCGACGTGGTTGGCGTGGCCGACCTGCCCACCGCACCCGCCCCCGCGCCGCCGCGCCCGCCCGGTGGCACCCGGGCCTGGCCCAGGTCCTTCGCCGACCGGCTCACCGCGCCCCTGCCCGGGTTGCGCGGGCTCGCCAGGTTCGCGCGCGAGGGCGCGCTGCGGCCGCGCGCCGAAGGCCTCGCCGACATCCGGCGGCTGCCCTTCGCCCCCGGACCGCTGCCCCGTGTCGACGCCCGCACCGTCGCCGTCACCTGGGCGGGGCACGCCAGTTGGGTCGTCCGCATCGGCGGCCTCACCGTGCTCACGGACCCCGTCTGGTCCCGCAGGATCCTCGGCACCCCGGCCCGTGTCACCCCCGTCGGCGTCACCTGGAGCGCCCTGCCGCCCGTCGACGCGGTCGTCATCAGCCACAACCACTACGACCACCTGGACGCGCCGACGCTGAACCGGCTCCCCAGGAACACCCCGGTCTTCGTGCCCGCGGGCCTCGCGCGCTGGTTCACCCGGCGCCGCTTCACCCACGTCACCGAGCTCGACTGGTGGGAGGGCGCCGAACTGCGCGGTGTGCGCTTCGACTTCGTGCCCGCCCACCACTGGTCGAAGCGGTCCCTCCTCGACACCTGCCGGACGCTGTGGGGCGGTTGGGTGCTCACCGACGCACAGGGCCAACGGGTCTACTTCGCGGGCGACACCGGATACGGCCACTGGTTCGAGCGGATCGGTGCCCGCTACCCCGGCATCGATCTCGCGCTCCTGCCGATCGGCGCGTACGAGCCGCGCTGGTGGCTCAGGGACGTCCACTGCGACCCGGAGGAGGCCGTCCGCGCGGCGGCCGACCTGGGCGCACGCCGGATGGCGCCGATGCACTGGGGCACCTTCCTGCTCTCGGCCGAGCCCGTGCTCGAACCGCTCACCCGGGTGCGGGCGGCCTGGGAGAGGACGGGACGCCCCCGCGCGGACCTGTGGGACCTGCCGGTGGGGGCGTCACGGGTGGTGGAGTGAGCGGCGGGGCGCGCGGTTCCCCCTATCGGAACCCGAGAAGCGGGTCCCCGCCGGTCAGTTCGGCGCTGGCCGCCCACAGCCGGGCGGCGACGGCCGTGTCCCGCATGTGCTCGGGGACGGGCTCTCGGCGCGGCAGGCCCCGCAGCCCGAAGATCCTCGGCCCCCACAGCTGCCCGCCCTCGGCCCCGGGGTCGAGCACGGCGCGGACGATCGGCCACGCCCCGGCGTCCTTGCCCTGCACCATGAGCCCGGCGGGCGCGGCCCGCAGCCGGGCGCCGGGGGAGACCGCGTGGACCGGCGGGCGGGAGGGCGTGAGGGAGTCCAGGGCGCCGCCGGGGTGGGCCACCAGACTGAGCACCGTGCTCCCGGCCGCGCGCAGCCGGCGGTCGAGCTCGAAACCGAAGTGCATCTGCGCCAGCTTCGACCGGCCGTAGGTGCGCTTGGGGCGGTAGTCCCGTACCGACTGCAGATCGTCGGGGTCGAGGCGTTCGGAGCGCGCCGCGAAGCTCCCCACCGTCACGACGCGGGCGGCCGGAGCGGCACGCAGGAGGGGCGCGAGCCATCCGGTGAGGGCGAAGTGGCCCAGATGGTTGGTGCCGAACATCAGCTCGTTGCCGTCCCCCGTTTCCCGGCGCGGCGGATCGTCGAGCGCGACGCCGGCGTTGTGCACGACCGCGTCGAGCCGGTCGAGTCCCAGCCGGTCGACGGAACTCTCCAGGGACGACAGATCGGCGAGGTCGAGGCGGAGGTGGCGGACCCGCGCGCCGGGTACACGCGAGCGGATCGAGGCCATCGCCGCCTCGGCCTTGGTGTCGTCCCGGCTGCCGAGAACGACGACGGCGCCGGTGCCGGCGAGCTGTTCTGCGGTGAAGTAGCCGATCCCCGCGTTGCCCCCGGTGACGAGGAACACGCGCTCTCGGGCGGACGGCAACCGGTCTACGTCCCACGGTCGGTGCTGGGCGGTGGACGGCATGTGGCGACTCCTCGCTCGGGCAGATGAAGGGTGCCCCGGCCGAGCACCCACTTGCCCAAGATCACAGACCGCACCGACAGCGGACCGACAGGCAGGGGAAGCCACCGACAGACTCCCGACACGCCCGGCCCGGGAAGGAAACCACCTCGCGGCGACGCCCGAGGGGACGGCCCGTCAAGTCGTCGGTCGGGGAACGAAACTGACTGTGGTCCACACCACAGGCGGCGAAGCGCGCGAATCGGTGAGAATGCGCCCATGAACCTCCCCACGCAGCTCACCGAGATACCAGGCGCCGACGGGCTCTTCCTCTGGGCCCCCGAAGGCGAGGGTCTTTGGGGCTACGCGAACTGTCTGTGGATCGTCTCGGGCTCCGACGCCGCCGTCATCGACACTCCGTACGACGGCCCCCTGACCCGGGCGATGATCGCCGCGGCCCGGCCCAGGCTCGGGACCCGCACCGTCTCCACCGTGGTCAACACCCATGCGAACGGCGACCACACCTTCGGCAACCACCTGTTCGACGGCGCGGAGATCATCGCCACCGACGCCGGGCGGCAGCACCTGCACCACGAGCCGACTCCCGAGCAGATGCACGCTCTGGTGCACCAGTCACCCGACGGACCCCTCGGCCGGTACCTGCGGGACCACTTCGGCGTCTTCGACTTCTCCTCCGCCCGACTGGCGCCGCCCACCCGGACCTTCTCGGGACGGCACACGTTCGCCGTCGGCGAGAAGGAGGTGGAGCTGATCGAGGTGGGCCCGGCGCACCACGTCGGGGACCTCGTGGCGCGTATCGGTGATGTGGTCTGCACCGGAGACGTGTTCTTCAACGGGGACCATCCGCCGCACTGGGCGGGCCCGCTCCAGAACGTCATCGACGCGTGCGAGCTCGTCCTCGGCCTCGACCCCCGGATCGTCGTTCCGGGGCACGGGCGGCCGACGGACCGGGCCGGGCTGGAGGAGCACCTGGTCTATCTCCGTACGGCGCAGCGGGAGATACACCGTCGCTTCGAGGCGGGGATGACCGCGGAGAAGGCGATGGACGACCTGTTCCAGCGCGGCTTCTACCCGCATCTGGGACTGCCCGAGCGGCTGATGATCGTGATCGCCGTCGAGTACAGCCACCTCGCCGGTGACGCGCCGGCTCCGACCGTCCTCGAACTCGCCGGCCGGGCGGCGGCCTGGTCGTACCGGTGAGACGGCCGGGGGCCGCGCGCTTCAGTGCACCGGGTCGGGCTTGAAGACCAGCACGAAGAAGCGCGCCCCCGGTGAACCGAGGGGGGTGGCGGCGCACATGGTGACGTCACCCTCCTGGGAGGGCGCGTGTGCGGCGCAGCAGCGGCTCAGGCGCGCCGGCTCGGGGTCGGGAGCCGTCCAGGTGCAGCGGATACGACGGGTGTCGCCGTTGGGATGTCCGTACGCCACATGGTTGGCCCGGTAGATGGGGCCGGACACCGGGTCGGCGGCGACCTCCTCGTCGAGCCGCTGCAGGTCCTCGTTCTCCGGGTACTGGGCCACGGCGTTGCGCAGCTGCGCGGTGAGCGGTACGGCCCATTCGGTTTCCCAGTGCAGCAGTTGGTGCTCCCGCGCGGTCTCGTCGAGCAGCATGTAGCGCATGAGGTTCCGATGGGGAACGGCAGGCTCGGCGTGCGGGGCGCGGGGAAACATGCGGACGAACTCGTCGTTGTAGGCGACCACGTTCCAGGCGACGTCGTTGACGTAGCACGGCTGGCCCGTGACGCTGCGCACCGCCTCGACCCAGGCGGGGGGCACGGTGGTGCCGGCCAGTGGATCCTGTGGATGGGGCGGCTCGTGCCCCAGGGCGTAGATGTACACGGCCGTGCGCTCATGTTCCGCCAGCCGCAGGACGTCGGCCACGCGGTCGAGGAAATCGGCGGTGGGGGAGGGCATTTCGCCGCGTTCCAGCTGGGCGTAGGTGCGCTCCGAGACGTAGAGGAGCTGGGCGACCTGTGCCTGGGAGAGCCCCACGGCACGCCGGCCGCGGCCGCGGCGCGGGGGCCAGCCCAGCTCGGCGGGGTCCAACTGTCGCCTCTTCCACTGCAGCAGTTCGCGCAGGGCTGCCTTATTGTCCACCTTTCTCCCTTTCGGCTGCGGTCGCGCACGGCACACTCCCATTTACCGGAAGCTGGATTTCCTGAAATTCATCCGACGTAAAAAAGCGTTCCTGGTGGTCGGCGGCCGGGTGCGGCCAAGATGGCGGACCGGACCGACGCGTACCGCGGGGGGCGCGTCGGTCCTCGACTGCGAGGGAGAGTGCGCGATGCCGCGGAGTGCTGTCGTCCTGCCGCCGGACCAGGCGGGCGGTGCCGTGGGGCGCACGCTCGCCGTACTGCGCGCACTGGGTCAACTGGGGCCCGGGGCACACCCGTCGGCGGCCATCGCGCTGCGGTCCGGCCTGCCTCCGGCCACGGTCCACCGCTATGTCCGGGCCCTGGTCGGTGAGGGCGCCATCCAGCGGCACGGCCCACGCGGCCACTATGCCCTCGCCGAGACACCCCATCTGTTCTCCGACTTCCCTCCCGAGTCGAGCGACCACGCATCAACGGGGCTCAGTTCGCCTTCCGTTCGTGCTGAATTGATCACACTACAATCACGGACCGGTCAGATCGCCCTGGCGTACGCGGCGATTCTGGTCGGCACGCCGCTCCGCGTACACGCGGAAAGGGCGCTCGGGGCGAACACGCGACTGCTGGAAGCCGCTCCACGAGGGGCACTTCGGGCGCTGTGGTGCGCGCCGCTGGAGACGGACGCCGCCGGCTGGGTCGTCCAGGCGGGCCTCGGAGACTCCACCGCGGCTCGACCGCCCTTCCAGCGCATCCGGGAGGACGGCTACGCGATCAGCCCCGCCCCGCTGATGGACCACGACGTCATCGCGGCGCCGCTGTGGCGCGGTGCGGCCGTCGCGGGTGCCGTCAGCCTCCTCGTCGCACGGCGGCACGCGCGCAGCGCCGTGGTCCGGGAGCGCTTCGTCCGCGCCGTGCTGGACACCGCGGACGCCATCGGCCCGCGGCCTGCCGGTGACGAGGCGCCGCTCTCCCCGTGCTGACCACCGTCCCCGCACCGGCTCCCCGGGAGCCAGAAAGGACGCTTCACGTGTCCCGTTCCACCCTCGTCATCGGCGGCAGCCGCGGCATCGGTCTGGCCACCGCGCGTGCCCTGCGGGACGCGGGCGACCGCGTCGCCGTGACCTGCCGCACCGCCGAGCCGCCCGCGGATCTGCTCGCTCTCCCCTGCGATGTCACCGACACGGCCCAAGTGGACGCCGCGTTCAAGGCGGCGGAGGAGGCACACGGGCCGGTCGAGGTCCTGGTGTACTGCGCGGGGATCACCAAGGACCGACTCCTCATGCGGATGAGCGAGGACGACTTCACCTCGGTCCTCGACACGAACCTGACCGGGGCCTTCCGCGCGGTCAAGCGCGCGAGCAGGGCCATGCTCCGCGCCAAGTCGGGGCGGGTCGTGCTGGTCTCCTCCGCGGTCGGGCTGCGCGGAGAGGCGGGACAGGCCAACTACGCGGCATCCAAGGCGGCTCTCGTCGGGTTCGCGCGCTCCATGGCCCGCGAACTGGGCTCCCGCAACATCACCTTCAACGTCGTGGCCCCCGGCCTCACCCGGACCAAGATGATCGAGGAGCTCGACGAGAAGCAGGTGGAGCACATGGTCGGCCAGATACCCCTGGGGCGACTGGGCCGCCCCGAGGAGATCGCGGCGGCGATCACCTTCCTCACCTCGCCGCAGGCCGGCTACATCACCGGAGCCCTCATCCCCGTCGACGGAGGCGCCGCCATGGGGCACTGAGCCGCACGGCGTCCCGTGGACATCCCGTGAGCTTCCCGTGGGCGGGGCCGAATCCCGCCTACGGGGCCCAGTTCGCACCCCCACCGGCCCGAAGATGCCCCACAATGTGGAACCGGGGGCACCGGAAGCGCGGCTTCCGATGCCGGCCGGGCTCGTCCGACGAGCCCGGCCGGCACGGAGCCCCACGGGGAACGCGACGAGGGGAGACGGGGCAGTGCAGCCGGGTGAGCAGGACCCAGAGGCGACGCGGACGGGGATGGTCTGGCGGACCGTCGTCGAAGGGGTCACGGGCGCCATGGCCTACATCGCCGACAAGCACTGGAACGTCCGGGCGTACAACGCCGAGTTCAAGGCGCTCTTCCCCGGCGGCCGCGTTCCGTCCAACATCATGCGGTGGATGCTGCTGGACGACCAGGCGCGCGAGGGCACGCTGCTGAACTGGGCCGAGGACTGGGCGCGGGGGGCCTGCCCGGCCGTCCGGCGCGCGGTCACGACCCACCCGGCCGACCCCGCGCTCGTCGATCTCGCCCACGACGTGCGACGGGACCCCGTCGCGGGCCCGATCTACCAGGCCACCTCGACGCTGTACCCGCTGCACCCCGACGGGACGGTCCGTCAGGTGAACCACGCGGAGAAGGGCCCCGGCTGGGTCATCGCGACCGCCGCCAGCACGCTGCAGGAGACGGCGGCGCAGCTGGTGATGATGCAGTACCGCCCGGGCCCCACCCGCCCCCATCAACCTCCGCCCCTCTCCAGCCCGACGGCCCGGTAGGCGGCCGGACGGGAGCCGGGGGAACGGGACCGGGACGCCGCGCCGTCGCCCGGCCGAGCGCGCGCGGTACTAGTGGGCCGGGGCCCGTCGCACCTTGCGCCACACCGAAGGCGCCACGCTGATCAGGACCGTCAGGACGACCGCCACCGCGACGCCCTCCCACGGCTCCTTGAAGAGGGAGCCGCCGAGGATGCCGATCAGCTGGTACGTCACCGCCCACGCCAGACACGCCGGGATGTCGCCGCGGGCGAACTGACGCAGCGGCATCTTCGCCATCAGGCAGGCCAGCATCACCGGGATCCGGCCGGCCGGGACGAGCCGCGACAGGACCAGGACCAGCACGCCGTGGTCCTTCAGCTTGGCCTGCGCCTGCGCCAGCCGCTCCTCCGGCGCCCGGTCCCGGATCGCCGCCAGCCAGCGCGACCCGTTCTTCGACCGCATGCCGCGCCGCCCCAGCCAGTACAGGGCGACGTCCCCGAGGAACGCCGCAAACGCTGCCACACCGAAGACCAGCAGCAGCGAGAACGGCGCCGTCTGGTGGACGGCGACCACCGCCGCCGAACTGACCAGCGCGCCCGTCGGCACCACCGGGACCAGCGCGCCGATCACCACGAGCAGGAACAGCGACGGGTAGCCGAGCGCCTGCTGGGTGCTCTCCGGCGGGATCCGCGTCGCCGCGTCGAGTATCACCGCGCCACCTCCGGCAGCACGCTCTCCCCGTGCGCGAGCCGGTGCACCGTCACCCCGGCGGCGAGCCGGGCCGCCTGCCGGACGAACTCATGGCCCGGCGCGTGGAACTCGTGGGGACGCACCGCGTCCATGCCGATCGGCCAGTACGTGCCGTAGTGTACCGGGACCGCGCTGCGCGGCGCGATCCGGGCCAGCGCCTCCGCCGCCCGGCCCGCGTCCAGATGCCCCTGGCCCAGGTACGGGCCCCAGCCGCCGACCGGCAGCAGCGCCACGTCGATGTCACCGACCTCGTCGGCCATCCCGTCGAACAACCCGGTGTCCCCGGCGAAGTACGTGCGCGCCTCGCCCGCCACCACGAAGCCGAGGGCGGGCGAACGGTGCGGGCCGACGGGCAGCCGCCGCCCGTCGTGCAGCGCCGGCACCACGCGTACGACCACATCGCCGACCGGGACCTCGTCGCCCGGCGCGACCTCGGTGAAGCGGAGGTGGGGCAGCCTGCGGGCCAGACCGGGCACGGCGCGCGCCGTCCCGCGTGGGACCAGCGCACGGGTGCCGGGCGCGAGCCGGGCGAGCGACGGCACATGGAGGTGGTCGGCGTGCAGATGCGACACCAGCACCACGTCGGCGACGGCCGCCTCCGGCGGCGGCAGCGCGCCTCTGCGCCGGCGCAGATGGGCGAGGCGACGGGCGAACAGGGGGTCGGTCAGGACGCGCACGCCCGAGTCCTCGACCGTGCATGTTGCGTGACCCCACCATGTGACCTCGACGGGCACCCGGTTCCTCCTTCGTGCGACTGTCTCCGAGCCTACGGCCAGGAGTAGGGTCGGCGGCCTACGCCAAGGGTGAGAGGGGACGCCATGGGAGATGTCGTGGGGGCCGGTGCCGGCACCGTGGTCGGCGTCCTGCGCGCCGCCGCCATCGCCAGCCTGACGCCCCTGGCCGAACTCGACACCGACCCCTTCCTCGTCGACTCGCGCAGCCAGCACGCGATGTGCGCGCGGTGGGCGGCCGAGCGGGGCTATGTCATCACCCGCGAACTCGTCGTACGGGGACTGCGCGCCGACCACGCCATGCTGTGGGACGACGTCGACGCGGGCCTCGTGGACCTCTTCGTGGCGCCGAGCCGCAGGGTCCTGGAGCGGGCGCTGCGGTCGGCGGACGAGTTCACCGCGGAGTGCGCGCGGCGCGGGGTGCGGGTCGAGACGGCGGGGCTCGCCGAGCCCGCGTACGACGCGCAGATGAAGGCACGGGTGCACCGGCGCCTTTCGATGCCCACGGCCGGATACGACGGCCGCTGACCGCCACCCCTCGCCCGGGCCCTCGCCCCGCCCCGCGCGCCGGGCCGCCCCCTCCGCGCCCGGTACCGCTCCGCTCCAGGCCGACCGACGGGTATGACACGCTGGTCTCCGGTTGCGGGGGAGATGTGAAGGGGCGAGGCGTGGGGCACGGGCGATGGCGAAGAGTCGGCAGCGCGCTGTGGCGCGTGACCGCCGTATGGGCCGTCAGCACGCTCACGATGCTCGTGCTCGCCGGCATCCTGCCGGACTTCAAGCTCCAGTCGGACTCCGGCGACAGCGCCACCCGGATCGCGGTCACCGCCGCCCTCGGCGCCGGCGCCTTCGGTCTGCTGTCCGTCCTGGTGTGGCCGCTGCTCGTACGGGCCCTGCTGCTCGTGCCCGCCCTCGTCCTCGGGCTGCTCGCCTTCTTCCTCAACGGGTCGCTGTTCCTGCTCGCCCTGAGCCTCATCCCGGAGGGCCGCGGGGAGGCGGGCGCCGAGACCGCTGTCGTCGTGGCCGCCGTGATGTCCGCCGTCGCCTCGGCCACCGGCGGCGCCCTCGCCGTACGGGACGACGACGCCTACCGGCGACGGCTGTACCGCCTCGCCGACCGCCGCCGCCGGCGCGGCCCCGACGGCAGCCCGGGCCCCACCACGCCCGGCACCGTGTTCCTCCAGCTCGACGGCGTCGGCCACGACGTGCTGACCTCGGCCGTCGACCGGGACGTCATGCCCACCGTCGCGCGCTGGCTCGGCAAGGGCCCGACGGCCACCGCCTCGCACCGGCTCACCCCCTGGCGCACCGACTGGTCGAGCCAGACCGGCGCGAGCCAGCTCGGCATCCTGCACGGCTCCAACCACGACGTGCCCGCCTTCCGCTGGTACGAGAAGGACACCGGCGAGGTGATGGTCAGCAACCGGCCCGCCTCCGCCGCCGAACTGCAGCGCCGGGCCGTGCTGCGCACCGGCGACGGCGGGCTCCTCACCGTCGACGGCGCCAGCCGCGGCAACCTCTTCAGCGGCGGCGCCGAACAGCTCGCCCTCGTCCTGTCGATCGCCGCCCGCCGCGGCAGGGAGAACCGGTCGAGGGCCGGCTACTTCGCGTACTTCTCCGACCCCGCCAACGCCGTCCGCACCGCCCTCTCCTTCGTCGCCGAGGTCTTCCGCGAGATCGGCGAGTCCACGAGCGCCCGGCTGAAGCGGCGCCGCCCCAGGGTCGGCCGCGGCGGTCTGTACCCCTTCATCCGCGCCTTCGCGACCGTCGTCGAGCGCGACGTCGTGGTCGCCGCCGTCATCGGCGACATGCTCGTCGGGCGCAGCGCGGTCTACGCCGACCTCGTCGCGTACGACGAGGTGGCACACCACTCCGGGCCGGCCGGCAAGGACGTCGACAAGGTCCTGCGCCGCCTCGACCGGTCCCTCGCGCTCCTCGACCAGGTCGCCGACCACGCGCCGCGCGCCTACCGGATCGTGGTGCTCTCCGACCACGGACAGAGCCCGGGCGAGACCTTCCGCGCCCGCTACGGGCTCACCCTCGGCGACCTGGTCCGGGCCGGCTGCGGGCTGCCCGTGCCGCGCAAGGCGCAGCGCACGCACAGCGGGGCCGAGGCCCGCTCCGCGGTCCGGGCCGCGCTGCGCCGGCCCGTCGAGGAGGGCACCGACCAGCACCGCCCGGCCCGCGGCGCCGAGCCGATCGTGCTGGCCTCCGGCAACCTCGGCCTCGTCTCCTTCCCCGACGTGCCGCACCGCCTGACCCGCGAGGAGATCGACCAGCGGCACCCGGCGCTGCTCGCCACCCTCGCCAACCACCCGGGCGTCGGCTTCCTGCTCGTGCGCAGCGCGGAGCGCGGACCCCTCGTGCTCGGCGCGCGCGGCGCCGAGGTGTATCTGGACGAGGACCCCGCCGACCTCGGGCCGCTCACCGACTTCGGGCCCGGCGCCGCGGACGCCGTGCGCCGCACCGACGGCTTCCCGCACGTCGCCGACATCATGGTCAACTCCTGGTACGACCCGGAGGAGGGCGAGGTCCTCGCCTTCGAGGAACAGATCGGCTCGCACGGCGGCCTCGGCGGCGCACAGGCCCGCCCCTTCCTGCTGTCGCCGCTCGCGCTCGGCGACCCGGCGGCGGACGGCACCGGGCCGGTCGGCGCCGAACAGGTCCACCGGGTGCTGCGGCGCTGGCTGGGGGAGGACCTGGGACCGGAGATCCCCGTGACCGTACCGGCGAACGATTCCCTGTTCGAGCCGCCCGCCGACACAGCTTTTGCGGCTCCCGACCGTGCGGCGCAGGACAATACGCGCTGATTTGGAGCAGCGCCCGGCGTGCCCGACCATGTCTTCCGCCCGGCGATCCCGGGCGCCGGGCACGACGAGAGGCGCACCACCCCATGCACGACACCGGAACCGTCGCACCCTCGGCTCCGGCCCCCGACCAGCGGGAATCCGTCGAAGGCGCGCCGCAGAGCAAGCACGCACGGCGCTTCGGGCTGCCGGTCGCCACCTGTCTGGTGATGGGGAACATCATCGGCGGCGGCATCTTCCTGCTGCCGGCGTCCGTCGCCCCGTTCGGCACCATCAGCCTCGTCGCCTTCGGCGTCCTGACCGCCGGGGCCATCGCCCTCGCGCTCGTCTTCGGCCGGCTCGCCGAACGCGACCCGCGCACCGGCGGCCCCTACGTCTACGCCCGCGCCGCCTTCGGCGACTTCGCGGGGTTCCTGGCCGCCTGGTCGTACTGGATCACCACCTGGGTGTCGAACGCGGCCCTGGCCGTCGCCGCCGTCGGCTACCTCGACGTCCTGCTGCCCGTCGGCGACCACAAGTGGACGGCCTGCCTGGCCGCCCTCGTCCTGCAACTCCTGCCCGCCCTCGCCAACTTCGCGGGCACCCGGTACGTCGGCGCCGTCCAACTGGTCGCCACCGTCATGAAGTTCCTGCCGCTGCTGCTCGTCGCCGTCGGCGGACTCCTCTCCTTCGACAGCGCCAACCTCGGCCCTTTCCAGGCGAGCGACGACAGCCCGGTCGGAGCGGTGTCGGCCGCCGCCGCGATCCTGCTCTTCTCCTACCTCGGCGTCGAGTCGGCGGCCGTCAGCGCCGGTGAGGTGCGCGACCCGCGCCGCAACGTCGGACGCGCCACCATCCTCGGCACCCTGGGCGCCGCCCTCGTCTACCTCCTCGGCACGCTCGCCGTCTTCGGGACGGTCGCGCACGACAAGCTGGTGGGCTCCACCGCGCCCTTCTCCGACGCCGTCGACGCGATGTTCGGCGGCTCCTGGGGCGGCACCGCGGTCGCCGTCGCCGCGCTGGTCTCGATGGTCGGCGCCCTCAACGGCTGGACGCTGCTCAGCGCCCAGACGCCGTACGCCGCCGCCCAGGACGGGCTGTTCCCGAGCGCGTTCGGGCGGAAGAAGCGTGGGGTGCCGACCGTCGGGGTCCTCGTCACCGTCGTCCTCGCCTCGCTGCTGACCGTCTACAACTACACGGCGGGCTCCGGCGGGGTCTTCGAGTCGCTGGTCCTCATCACCACGTTCACGGCGACCGTCCCCTACCTCCTGGCCACCGCCGCGCAGATCTACTTCCTGGTCTCCGGACAGCGCGAGCGCGTCGTGCGCGGGCGCCTGGTGCGGGACGCGGTGCTTGCGGGCCTGGCGTTCGCGTTCTCCATGTGGCTGGTCGCGGGCTCCGGCTACGCGGCCGTCTACCAGGGCGTGCTGTTCCTCTTCGTGGGCGTGCTCGTCTACGCGTGGATGGCGGCCCGCAAGCAGCGGGCCGCCACCGTGCGGAGCGACTGAACCGGTTCCCTCCCGCCTACCGGGCGAGGGGCGCGACGACCCAGCGACGGGTCTTGAACATGCTGTCCCGCGCGCCGATCTCGATCAGTTTGCGGGCCGCGGGGTACGCCTCGTCGTCCTCCACCTCGTAGCCGACCTCGAACGTGCCGGGCACGTCGGTGACCTGGAGCGACTGCTCCGCCGCCGCGTCGTGCGCGCTCTCCTCACCGGCGGTGACCGCCGCGAGGTGGGCGAGCAGCCTGCGCTGCGCCGCGTCCAGCGCCTTGCGCGGGTCGGGCTCCGGCGAGGCCGTCGCGGCCGCGGCGCCCTCGGGCTGCGGCGGGGCGATCCCGGTGCTCGGCTCGCGGGTGGCGCCGGTGGCCCGGCGGGTGGCGATCTGCGCCTGTACGGGCGTGCCGTCGTTGTCGAGGCCGACGCGGATCAGGCCGCGGCCCGGAGTGATGACGGGGACGCCGTCGAAGACCTGCCGGAACGTCACATGGGTCTGCAACGAGACCGGCCGCCCGACCTCCGAGCCGTCCTTCGTCCCGGAGTTCTGCATCAGGTCGTGCACGCTGTCGACGACCAGCTCGGCGCCCTCGGCGTACCGCTCGGCGAAGGTCCGCGCGGTCTCGATCGCGCGCTCGGTGGGCAGTTGCTGGGTGTTGCGGTGGTTGGGCTCGGCGAGCCTGATCCAGCGGTCGCCCTGCGGCGAGGTGGAGATGACGCGGTCGCCGGAGGCCGCGCTGAGCACGCCCATCCGCTCGGTCTGGATCTCCTGCAGCGCGGCCGACGGGAAGTCCGCGAGCTGCCCGAGCCGGCTCAGTTCGGCGCCCGGGTCGGCGGGCGCCAGCCGGACGATCTGCTGCGGTCCGGGGAGCTGGGTGAGGGTGTCCCTGATGCTGTCGCGCGCGTAGTACCAGCGCCACGCGTACCAGCTGTCCGGCACGTGCTCGCGGTAGAAGTTCCGCTCGGTGTTGAGGCGGTTGGTGGCCTCGGCCTGGGTGGCGCCGACCGCGCACACCGACGGCGCCTGGCCGTGGTAGATGTCCCAGCTGGCGTTCAGCCAGGCGTCGCAGTACGTCTGCCCGGCCCGCCACTTCTCCCAGAACTTCTTGCCGTAGTCGCCGCTGTCGATGCTGGTCGTCTCGAACCCGAAGAGCATCCGGAAGCCGATGTTGGGGCCGCCCCAGGTGCGGATGGGGGAGTGGCCGCCGGTGACCTTCAGCGAGTCGCAGGTCGACCAGAAGACGTAGTTGACCTTCTCGTTGCCGAGCGCCATCCGGTTGGAGATCGCGTCGCTGCGGCCGTCCCAGGCCGCGCCGAGCGGCGCGAAGAACACGCCGTTGCCGTCCATGCCGCCGTGCCCCGAGTGGTACACGGCGACGACCGCGTCCATCCCGTACCGGTCCTGCCAGTTGTCGTACGTCTCCTCGTACGCCCACACCTGCGCGCCGCCGTCGGCGAACCAGAAGTTGCGGTCGTAGAACTGCTGGAGGTACGCCAGCCAGCCGGTGGCGTCCTCGTGCGTGTGGTAGAGCGTCGCCTGGTTGACGAACTTCTGGATGCTGAAGGCACCCCACCAGCCGAAGGTCGAGTCCCGGTCCCCCGCGGCTCCGGGCTTCTCCGGTTCGAGTGGAGAGGGACCGCGGTCCGAGTAGTTGATGCGCATGGCCATACCCCCTGAGACGGTCTCCTCGCGCCGTGCGCGAGGGGGCCTCAAAGTGTCACCGCGGACGCTCGTTGCCCAGTTGCCATTCCGGCCATAGGCCCCCGGTCACGGGGCCGTTCCCGCACCTCAACGACCCCGTGGGCCCGCCGGCGCACACCACGTGTTCGTATCCGCCGACCCGCACCTGCGGCCCCCGCTCGAACACTCCCGGAGCCCCGGGCGGCCCGTTTTCATCCAGGGGCGTCGGCATGGAGAACGCCGAGCTGTCGCCGGGTGTGGTGGCGACGAGGCCATGAGGCGAGTCACCATGCCCAGCGGGGCGCGCAGTCCGCCTCCACCGAGAAGGCCGGGGACGGTGACTGCACCTCCGAGCTGCGGGCCGAGAAGATGACTGTGCGGCTCGACCGCCCGCTCGGCAGCCGCATCTTTCTGGACGCCTACGCGGGCCGACCGGTGACCAGCACTGAGTGGTCCAACCTCACATCGAAGCAGGGGAGTTGAGGGTGGTGCAGTCGACCCGGCCTGCCCCCCCTTCGAAGGGTCGGCGCCCATCGCCGGTCAGGCGACCGCCGCGACGCCGATGCCGATCGCGATGAACAGCCAGCCGGTGGTCAGCTCCCAGCGGTGCCGGATCCTCGGGCGGGCCAGCAGGGCGCGCAGCCGGGCGGCCACGGCCACCAGGATGAACCAGTAGACGATCCCGATCAGCACGTCCAGGGCGCCGAGCAGGAAGATCTGCCGCGGCATCGAACCGCCGCCGTCGACGAACTGCGGCAGGATGCTGAGGAAGAACAGCGCGGCCTTGGGATTGAGCACATTGGTGAAGAACCCCTGGGTGAAGCCGGAACGCCACCGGGCGCCGGCTGACCGTGGTTCCGCCCGCGGTGGTCGAGCAAGGGCGTCCGGGCGGACGCCGTGCGCCTTCCCTCCGGCGGCGCGCTCCCGGGCGGCCCGTCGGGCGGCGCGCACTGCGCGCACTCCCAAGGAGACCAGGTAGGCCGCCCCCAGGAGCTTGATCGTGTCGTACACCACCGGTGAGCGGGTGGCGATCACCGAAAGCCCGACGGCGGCGGCGAGCATGTGCACGCACAGCCCGGCCTGGGCACCCAGTGCCGCCGCCCGCCCCTTGGCCGGATGCTCGACCGCCGACCGGACCACCACCAGGAAGTCCGGTCCGGGCACCACGTACGCCACCAGCACCACGCCGAGGAAACCGATGAGGTCGACCGACATTCGCGCTCCGTCTCGTCCGCCAAGAGCAGGCCCAGGGCCTCCCCTTACCCGCAGATCGGCTTCGGGTGCGCGCGAGATCCACGGTGCTGCCCGCGAGGGTCTGACAACGTGGACGGGCGCACGGTCAGTCGAGGCAGAACTCGTTGCCCTCGACGTCCTGCATCACGACACAGGACTCGTTCTCCTCGTCGGCGGGGAGCAGTTGCACGCGGGTCGCGCCGAGTGCGACCAGGCGTGCGCACTCCGCTTCGAGCGTCGACAGCCGTTCCTCGCCCACCAGGCCGGTGCCGGCCCGTACGTCGAGGTGCACGCGGTTCTTGACGGTCTTGCCCTCGGGGACGCGTTGGAAGAACAGCCGCGGGCTCACCCCTGTGGGATCCGCGCAGGCGGCCCACGCACCGCCGTTCTCGCCGGGCGGCGAAAGCTCGTACCCCAGCGCCTCGCACCAGAAGCGGGCGACGCGTTCGGGTTCCGCGCAGTCGAAGGTGACCTGGAATTTCTTGATCGCTGACGTCGAGGACATCGGCGCACCCTAACAAGACAGGTGGGGCCCCGGTGGGTTCCCGGCGTAACGTCTGCAGTTCAATGACAGCCGAGTAGTCCCCCGACGGTTCAGTGACGGCTCAAGTCCACCGGTGAAGAGCGGAGTTGCCCATGCATGGCGCAGGCGATCGGATCGATACGTCGACGGCCCACTCGGCGCGGGTGTACGACTACATCCTGGGTGGCAAGGACCACTACCTGGTCGACGTCGAGGCGGGGGACGTCATGTGCCGGCACTGGCCCGCGCTGCCCGTGCACATGCGGGAGAACCGGCGGTTCATGCACCGCGCAGGGCGCTACCTCGCGCAGGAGCAGGGCGTCCGCCAGTTCCTCGACATCGGCACCGGTCTGCCCACCGCCCCCAATCTGCACGAGGTCGCCCAGGACGTCGCGCCGGAGTCCCGCGTCGTCTACGTCGACAACGACCCCATCGTCCTGGCCCACGCCCGCGCCCTGCTGCAGAGCTCCCCGGAGGGCGCGACCGCCTACGTCGACGCGGACATGCATGACCCGGACGCCATCCTGGACAGCCCCGAGTTCCGCGCCCTCATCGATCTCGGCGAACCCGTGGGGCTGATGATCATCGGGATCCTGCACTTCATCCTGCCCCCGGACGACCAGCGTCTGGTACGGCGGCTGCTCGACCCGCTGCCGTCCGGCAGTTTCCTCGCGCTGACCATCGGCACCGCCGACTTCGCCCCGGAGGAGGTCGGACGCGTGGCCGAGGAGTACGCGCAGCAGGGCATGCCCATGGTGCTGCGCGACCTGCCGACCGCCACGTCCTTCTTCGACGGGATGGACCTGCTCGACCCGGGCGTCACCCAGGTGCACAAGTGGCGGCCCGGCCCGATGCAGGAAGGCATCGACGACGGGGCCATCGCGATGTACGGGGCGGTGGCCCGCAAGCGCTGACGGACGCGGGGCCGCGGCCCCGGCTCGGGGTGGCCCCGTCCCCTACGGGCTGCGGGCTGCGGGCTTGCGGAGCGTGTTCGAGATCGTGAACTCGACGGTGTGGGACCATGTGGTGGGCCGCGCCGTTCGCCCCGTCGGGGAAGTCGGCGAAGCGGACCTTGTTCAGGGAGAATCCGGGGGGGGGCATAGCGGTCCGTCCCGTCGGGAGCCTTTTTCTCGTATTCCCTCTTCAGTTTCTCCCTGTCCCGTTCGAGGGTGACGGGCGCCCTCTCCGCCACCTTGAGTTCCTTGAGGTTTCTGCCGGTCATCGGGTGGCGTACGGATCGCTCGCCGAGATGAGCCGTACCGCGGGGGTGCCGGCGCTCTCGCCGCCTTCCCCCTTCCCGCTCCCCTTGTTTCCGCTCGCCTTGGCCTTCGCGGCCGATTTCTCGTTCTCTTTCCTCAGTGCTTGCCATTCTTCCTCGCTGCTCCTGGGCCGTCCCTCCTCGCTGATCCTCGGCTGGTCCTCGTCCGGACCTCCACCTCCACCTTCTTGCACGCCTCGTCCTTGGTCGCCGACGCCGTACCGGCGGTCCTAGAAGGTGCTCATGATGCCGAGCGCCTCGGGTGAGGTCTCCCGCACGATCTTCGGATCGCGCGTGGCCGGGGGAATTCCGGGAATGTTCTCGTGGACCTTTCGGGCGGACTCCTCGGCGGATCGGGCCTCATTGCTTTATCTGCATTCTGTGCTGTTTTCTGCGCACCCCGCCGTTGATCGGTACATCCGCGGGGCCGGCAGTAACGTTTGCGCGGGCCGCCGTGGCGGCTGGAACCCGCCGCCCATTGCTCGTGCCCGGAGCGCCGGAACGACTGCCCAATTACCAGCTCGCCGGGGGTTCGTGAAGGATGGCGTCGAACTGCGGAGCGCGTGGGATTCGGCCGGAGTGAACTTCTTCTGAACGGCGGTGACACGGACGGGACACGCGTGCGACCCGCCGAACCCGCATGCGATGCTCCATCAGGAGCCCCATCCGGGCCGGAGTGTGATCGGATGGCGGCTACGGAAGTTCCGCTCGCGGAACCGCGCCGAACCTCATGAACCGCACTGAAGGGAACTGCATCGTGGCAACCACGCGCTCCGCGCACACGGTCTGGGAAGGCTCTCTGATGGAGGGCTCGGGCACCGTCACGTTCGACTCCTCCGGCATCGGGGCGCAGGCGGTGTCCTGGCCGTCGCGCGCCGAAGAGGCGAACGGCAAGACCAGCCCGGAGGAGCTGATCGCCGCCGCGCACTCCAGCTGCTTCGCCATGGCGCTGTCGCACACCCTGGCCGGCGCGGGCAACCCGCCCACCCGGCTCACCACCTCCGCCGACGTGACGCTGCAGCCGGGCACCGGCATCACCGGCATCCACCTCACCGTCGAGGGCGTCGTGCCCGGCCTCGACGAGGCCGGCTTCGTCGAGGCCGCCGAGACCGCCAAGGCGGGCTGCCCGGTGAGCCAGGCCCTGTCGGCCACCACCATCACGCTCTCGGCCAAGCTGGCCTGAGCCGACGCCCGTTGCCGATGCCGCCGCCCCTCTCCGGGGTGGCGGCATTGTCACGCGCGGCATTGACATCGGCCCGCTCAAGTTTTGTGATGGAGAACGGAGTAGACCTGGATACGAGGACGTGAGCTCGCGGCGGAAGGGACTGGACCATGGCACGTGCGGTCGGGATCGATCTCGGTACGACGAACTCAGTGGTGGCCGTACTGGAGGGCGGTGAGCCCACCGTCGTCGCCAACGCGGAGGGGGCCCGCACCACGCCCTCGGTCGTCGCGTTCGCCAAGAACGGCGACGTTCTGGTGGGCGAGGTCGCCAAGCGGCAGGCGGTCACCAACGTGGAGCGCACCGCGCGCTCCGTCAAACGCCACATGGGCGACGGCGGTTGGCGGTTCCCCGAGGACGGCTCCGTGGACGGCACGCGCCTCACCGCGCAGGAGCTGTCGGCCCGCGTCCTGCAGAAGCTCAAGCGCGACGCCGAGTCCTACCTCGGCGAGGACGTCAGGGACGCCGTGGTCACCGTGCCCGCGTACTTCGACGACACCCAGCGCCAGGCCACCAAGGAGGCCGGCGAGATCGCGGGGCTCAACGTCCTGCGCATCATCAACGAGCCGACGGCGGCGGCCCTGGCGTACGGCCTCGACAAGGGCGACGACGAGACCGTGCTCGTCTTCGACCTCGGCGGCGGCACCTTCGACGTCTCGCTCCTGGAGATGGGCGAGGGCGTCATCGAGGTGAAGGCCACCAACGGCGACACCCGGCTCGGCGGGGACGACTGGGACCAGCGGATCGTGGAGCACCTGGTCCGCCAGTTCAAGAACGGCCACGGCGTGGACCTGGCCAAGGACAAGATGGCCCTGCAACGCCTGCGGGAGAGCGCCGAGAAGGCGAAGATCGAGCTGTCCTCGTCGAGCGAGACCGACATCAACCTGCCCTACATCACCGCATCGGCCGAGGGCCCGCTGCACCTCGCGGAGAAGCTGACCCGCGCCCAGTTCCAGGAGCTGACCGCGGACTTGCTCGACCGGTGCAAGGAGCCCTTCCACCAGGCGGTGCAGGACGCGGGCATCGAGCTGTCCGCCGTGGACCACGTCATCCTGGTCGGCGGCTCCACCCGGATGCCCGCGGTGACGGAGCTGGTCAGGGAGCTCACCGGCAAGGACCCGCACAAGGGCGTCAACCCCGACGAGGTGGTGGCGCTCGGCGCCGCGCTCCAGGCCGGGGTGATCCGCGGCGACGTCAAGGACGTGCTGCTGCTCGACGTGACGCCGCTGTCCCTCGGCATCGAGACCAAGGGCGGCATCATGACCAAGCTCATCGAGCGCAACACCACGATTCCCACGCGGCGTTCGGAGACCTTCTCCACGGCCGAGGACAACCAGCCCTCCGTCGGCATCCAGGTCTTCCAGGGCGAGCGGGAGATCGCCGCGTACAACAAGAAGCTCGGCGTCTTCGACCTGACCGGACTCCCGCCCGCCCCGCGCGGCGTGCCCAAGATCGAGGTCACCTTCGACATCGACGCCAACGGCATCATGCACGTCTCGGCGAAGGACGAGGCCACCGGACGCGAGCAGCGCATGACCGTGACCGGCGGCTCCGCGCTGCCCAAGGACGACATCAACCGCATGGTGCGCGAGGCCGAGGAGCACGCGGAGGAGGACCGCAGGCGGCGTGAGGCGGCGGAGACCCGCAACCAGGCGGAGCAGCTCGTTTACCAGACGGAACGCTTCCTCGGGGACAACGCCGACAAGGTGCCCGCCGACACGAGGGCCGAAGTGGAGGCCACTGCCGCCGAGTTGAAGGAGCTCCTCAAGAACCGGGCCGACGACACGGCGGCCCTGCGCGCCGGCGCCGAGAAGCTGGCCACCGTCAGCCAGAAGATGGGGCAGGCGATGTACGCGGCCTCCGGCGGGGGCGGCGACCAGGAGAAGCCGGCCGCGGAGGCCACCGCCGAGGAGGGCGTGGTGGACGCCGAGATCGTGGACGAGGACGACCGGAGCGGGAGCGACCGGGACGGGGGTGACCGGGACAGGGGCGACCGGGACAAGGGCGCCACCTCGTAACCGGCAGGGGAGCGGGGGAGCGGGTGGGGTCAGGAACCCGTCCGCTCCCAGCCCCGCCGGTCCGGCCGCGCCCCGACCCGCTCGGGATCCTTGGTGCGGTAGACCACGTACGGCCGGAACAGGTACTGCACCGGTGCGCTGAACATGTGGACGAGCCGGGTGAACGGCACCAGCGCGATGAGGGCCATCCCGACCACCGCGTGGATCTCGTACAGCACCGGCACCCCCGTCATCCGGTCGATGTCCGGCTGGAGCGTGAAGAGGCTGCGCGCCCACGGGGCGATGGACTCGCGGTAGTTGTAGCCGTCGCCCGACGCGTGCGTCAGCTTGGCGACCATGCCGAGCACGATCGCCGCGAACAGCACCAGGTACATCAGCTTGTCGTTGGCCGTCGTCGCGCGGAACACCGGGGTGTTGGTCCGCCGCCGGTAGAGCAGCAGCAGGATGCCGAGGACCAGCAGGACCCCGGCCGCGGTGCCCCCGTACAGCGAGAACAGGTGGTACGTGTGCTCGCTCAGGCCCACCTTGTCCGTCCAGGACTCCGGCAGGAACAGCCCCACCAGATGGCCGACGAGCACGAAGAGGATGCCGTAGTGGAACATCGGCGACGCGATGTTCAGGAGCTTCGACTCGTACACCTGGGAGGAGCGGGTCGTCCAGCCGAACTTGTCGTAGCGGTAGCGCCACACGGTGCCCGCGACCAGCAGGACGAAGGCGACGTAGGGGAGCACGCCCCACAGCAGCGTTTTCATGAGGGGCGCTCCCCGATGAGTGCGAAGGGTCGCAGGCCGACGTCCTCGCGCGGCGGCCCGGAGCGGGCGAGGGCCTGGGCCTCGGCGCGGTCCCTGGGCGAGGGCCCGGGCAGTGTCGTGCACACCGCCTCCAGGACGGCCGCGTACGGCGTGCCGAAGTCGGCGAGCGCGATCCGCAGCAGCTCCAGGCCGCCGCGGTGTTCCGTCAGGAGCACCGGCCCCGCGTGCGCGGAGAACTCCAGGACCGCGGGCAGGAAGTCCGGCAGCTCCTCGTCGGTGAACTCCAGGCCGTGCTCGCGGTAGATCTCCTTGAAGCGGACCAGGGCCATGCCGCGCCGCCGGGTGTCGCCCTCCCGCCACCAGCTCAGGTACAGGCTGTGGCGGTTCTTGAAGTCGAAGACCTGCACGTAGTGGGCGGCGAGCTCGCGGCGCCCGGTGGTGCAGGCGTACTCCAGGAAGCCGCCGAGTTCCGGGGGTGCCGCCGCCGTCAGCAGAGGGAGCCGCTCGTGGAACTCCTCGTCGGGATAGGCCAGGCAGTGCGCCGCGGCCTGGTAGAGCAGGGCGTGCCGGGTCACTCGTCGTCCTCCTTGGCCGCGTGGGCCTTCTCGGCCGCGCTGGGCTGTTCGTCGGCGGTCTGCCGGGCGCGCAGCGCGTGGAAGTTCTCGATGGTGACCAGCGGCAGCTGGCGGCGGCCGGAGTCCTGCCCGAAGGGCCCGTCGTCGCCCATGCCGGGCCCGCCCTCGTAGTCGAGGCTGCAGGAGTCCGGCAGGGCCGACTCCTCCAGGCGCTGGGCGTCGGCGACGGCCGCCGTCGGGATGACGTACCGGTCCTCGTACTTGGCGATGGCGAGCAGCCGGTACATCTCCTCGATCTCGGTGCCCGACATCCCCACCGCCCGCGCGGTCGCGTCGTCCGGCCGGTCGCCGAGGTTGATGGCCCGCATGTGCGCCCGCATCGCGGCGAGCTTCTCCAGGGAGGCCCGCACCGGGCCGACGTCGCCCGCCGTGAAGATCTCCGCGAGGTACTCCAGGGGGATGCGCAGCGTGTCGATGGCGCCGAACAGATTGCCCAGGTCCTCGCCGTCGTGGCCGGTCTCGGTGAGCGCGTCCACGACGGGGGAGAGCGGCGGGATGTACCAGACCATCGGCATGGTGCGGTACTCCGGGTGCAGCGGGAGCGCCACCTTGTACTTGCTGATGAGCGCGTGCACGGGGGAGCGGCGGGCCGCCTCGATCCAGTCGTGGGAGATCCCGGACCGCTCCGCGTCGCGGCGCACCTCGGGGTCGTCGGGGTCGAGGAAGACGCCCAACTGGGCCTCGTACAGCTTGTGCTCGTCGGGCTCGGAGGCGGCCGCCGTCACCTTGTCGGGGTCGTACAGGATCACACCGAGGTAGCGCAGCCGGCCGACGCACGTCTCCGAGCAGACCGTCGGCAGGCCCACCTCGACACGCGGGTAGCACATGGTGCACTTCTCGGCCTTGCCGGTGCGGTGGTTGAAGTAGACCTTCTTGTACGGGCAGCCGGTGACGCACTTGCGCCAGCCCCGGCAGTGGTCCTGGTCGACGAGGACGATGCCGTCCTCGGAGCGCTTGTACATCGCGCCGGACGGGCACGACGCCACGCACGACGGGTTCAGGCAGTGCTCGCAGATGCGCGGCAGATAGAACATGAAGGTCTGCTCGAAGGCGAACTTCACCTTCTCCGCCGCCTGTTCGCGGGTTTTGGCGACCATGGGGTCCAGATGGCCGTGTTCGGTGGTGCCGCCGAGGTTGTCGTCCCAGTTGGAGGACCACTCGATCTTCATGGGCTTGCCGGAGATCAGCGAACGCGGCTCGGCCACCGGGTAGTCGTCGCCCAGCGGGGCGTCGGTGAGGTTCTTGTACTCGTACGTCCAGGGCTCGTAGTAGTCCTTGATCTCCGGGAGCTTGGGGTTGGAGAAGATCTCCAGGAGCGACTTGACGCGGCCGCCGTTCTTGAGCTTCAGGGCGCCCTTCTTGTTCAGCTCCCAGCCGCCGCGCCACTTCTCCTGGTCCTCGTAGCGGCGCGGATAGCCCTGCCCGGGGCGGGTCTCGACGTTGTTGAACCAGACGTACTCCATGCCGTCGCGGTTGGTCCACGCCTGTTTGCAGGTGACCGAGCAGGTGTGGCACCCGATGCACTTGTCGAGATTCATGACCATCGCGATCTGGGCCATGACGCGTCGTCCGCCGTCGGCTCGGCCTCGGGGCATCAGTACTGCACCTCCTGGCTGCGGCGGCGGATGACCGTCACCTCGTCGCGCTGGTTGCCCGTCGGGCCGAGGTAGTTGAAGGCCCAGGACAACTGCGCGTATCCGCCGATGAGATGGGACGGCTTGAGGATCAGCCGGGTCAGCGAGTTGTGGATGCCGCCCCGCTTGCCGGTGGCCTCCGCCTTGGGGACGTTCACGGTGCGCTCCTGCGCGTGGTGCATGAAGACGGTGCCGGCCGGCATGCGGTGCGAGACGACGGCGCGGGCCACCACCACGCCGTTGCGGTTGACCGCCTCGATCCAGTCGTTGTCCCGCACCCCGATCGCGTCCGCGTCCTGCGGCGCCATCCAGATGCACTGGCCGCCGCGCGAGAGCGACAGCATGAAGAGGTTGTCCTGGTACTCGGAGTGGATCGACCACTTGTTGTGCGGCGTGAGGTAACGGACCGTCACCTCCTTCTCCCCGTCCGCGCCGAGCCGTGGCTCGCCGAAGAGCCGGTTCATGTCGAGCGGCGGCCGGTAGACGGGCATCGCCTCGCCCAGCTCGTGCATCCAGTCGTGGTCGATGAAGAAGTGCTGGCGTCCGGTGAGGGTGTGCCAGGGCTTGAGGTGCTCGGTGTTGAGCGTGAACGCCGTGTAGCGGCGCCCGCCGGACTCGCTGCCGGACCACTCCGGAGAGGTGATCACCGGGACGGGCGCGGCCTGCGTGTCGGCGTACGTGATGCGCTTGCCCTCGTGCTCGGCGGCGAGGTGCGCCATCTCCTGGCCGGTGCGCTCCTCCAGGGTGTGGAAGCCCTGCGTGGCGAGGCGGCCGTTGGTCGTCCCGGACAGCGCGAGGATGGTGTTGGCGGCCTTCACCGCCGTGTCCAGGGCGGGCCGGCCGTCCGCGGGCCCGCCGCGCACGACGCCGTTGCGCTCACGCAGGTCGTCGACCTCCTGGTCGGGGTGGAAGGAGATGCCCTTCACCGGCAGCCCGAGCTTCTCCACCAGCGGGCCGAGCGCGGCGAACTTCGCGCCGATCGCGGTGTAGTCGCGCTCCACGACGGTGAGGTTCGGCATCGTCCTGCCCGGGACGGCCTCGCACTCACCCTTGCGCCAGTCCAGGACGACCCCGCCGGGCTGCGCGGTCTCGCCGGGCGTGTCGTGCTGGAGCGCGGTGGCGACCAGGTCCTTGCGCACGCCGAGGTGGTCCACCGAGAGCTCGCTGAGCCGGTCGGCGATGGCGCGGAAGGTGTCGAAGTCGGTGCGGGCCTGCCAGGGCGGGTCGACGGCCGGCGTGAAGGAGTGCACGTAGGGGTGCATGTCCGTGGTCGACAGATCGTGCTTCTCGTACCAGGTGGCCGCGGGCAGCACCACGTCCGAGAGGAGCGTCGACGAGGTCTGCCGGAAGTCCAGGGAGACGAGCAGGTCGAGCTTGCCCTCGGGGGCCTCGTCGCGCCAGGTCACCGTGGACGGGCGCTCGTCGGGAGCCGCCTCTTCGGCGCGCAGCGAGGAGTGGGTGCCGAGCAGGTGCTTGGTGAAGTACTCGGCGCCCTTCGCCGACGAGCCGAGCAGGTTGGCGCGCCACAGGGTCAGCACGCGCGGCCAGTTCTCGGGGGCGTCGGGGTCCTCGCAGGCGAACTTGAGGGTGCCCGCCTTGAGTTCGTCGACGGCGCCCGCCACCGGATCGCCCTGCGCCGCGCCCAGGTCGAGGGAGTTGCGGTCGAACGTCGGGTACGACGGCATCCAGCCGGTCCGCGCGGACAGCGCGAGACAGTCGGCGCCCGTCATCCCGGCGAACCGGCCCTCACCCAGCGGCGAGGCGAGGACGTCCGCGGCGAACCGGTCGTAGCGCCACTGGTCGGTGTTGAGGAACCAGTACGCGGCGCCGATCATCTGCCGCGGCGGCCTGCTCCAGTCGTTGGCGCTCGCCAGCGTCGCCCAGCCGGTCGCCGGGCGGCACTTCTCCTGCCCGACGTAGTGCGCCCAGCCGCCACCGTTGCGGCCCTGGCAGCCGGTGAGCTGGAGCAGCGCGAGGAAGGAGCGGTAGATCGTCTCCGAGTGGAACCAGTGGTTGGTGCCGGCGCCCATCAGGATCATGCAGCGGCCGCGGGACTTCTCCGCCGTCGCCGCGAACTCCCGTGCGATCTTGACGCACTTGGCGGCCGGGACGGAGGTGTGCGCCTCCTGCCAGGCGGGCGTGCCGGGGGTGTCCGCGTCCTCGTACGAGGCGGGCCAGGCGCCCGGGAGACCCTCGCGCCCCACCCCGTACTGCGCGAGCAGCAGGTCGAAGACCGTGGTGACCAGCGGCCCGCCCTGCCCGCCGAGCCGGGTGGCGGGCACGCCGCGCCGCACGACCTCGCCGCGGCCCTGGCCGTGCGTGCCGCCCTCGGTGTCGAAGCGCGGCAGCAGCACCTCGACGCCGGTCGCCACGTCCGAGCCGTGCAGGGACAGCTGCGGCTCGATGCCGCCGAGCTCCAGGTTCCACCTGCCCTTGCCGGACTCGGTCCAGCGGAAGCCGAGGGACCCGTTCGGCACGGCGGGCCGGCCCGTGTTCGCGTCGAGCACCGCCGTCTTCCAGTCGCCGCCCTCTCCCTCCTCGCCGAGGTCGGTGGCGCGCAGGAACTTCGCGGGGACGTACGCGCCGTCCCGCTCGGTCAGGGTCACCAGGAAGGGCAGGTCGGTGAACCTGCGGACGTAGTCGGTGAAGAACTCCGTCGACCGGTCGACGAAGAACTCCTTCAGGATCACGTGGCCCATGGCGATGGCCAGCGCCCCGTCGGTGCCCGGATGCGGGTGCAGCCACTCGTCGGCGAACTTGGCGTTGTCCGCGTAGTCGGGCGCCACCACCACGACCTTCTGGCCGCGGTAGCGCGCCTCGGCCATCCAGTGCGCGTCCGGCGTCCGCGTCACCGGCACGTTGGAGCCCCACATCATCAGATACGCGGCGTCCCACCAGTCACCCGACTCCGGCACGTCGGTCTGGTCGCCGAAGACCTGCGGGGAGGCGACCGGCAGGTCGGCGTACCAGTCGTAGAAGGAGAGCATCGGCGCGCCGATGAGGCTCATGAAACGGGCCCCGGCCGCGTGCGACACCATCGACATCGCGGGGATGGGGGAGAAGCCGGCGACCCGGTCGGGCCCGTACGTCTTGATGGTGTGGACGTGCGCGGCCGCGATGATCTCGACCGCCTCGTCCCAGCTCGCCCGCACCAACCCGCCCTTGCCGCGCGCCTGTTGATACGTCCGGCGGCGCTCCGGATCGCCCTGGATGTCCGCCCAGGCGAGCACCGGATCCCTGAGCCGCGCCTTCGCCTCCCGGTACATGTCCACCAGGACGCCACGCAGATACGGGTAGCGGACGCGCGTGGGGGAGTACGTGTACCAGGAGAACGCGGCGCCCCGGGGGCAGCCGCGCGGCTCGTACTCGGGGCGGTCGGGGCCGACGCTCGGGTAGTCCGTCGCCTGCGTCTCCCAGGTGATGATGCCGTCCTTGACGTACACCTTCCAGCGGCAGGAGCCGGTGCAGTTCACGCCGTGCGTGGAGTTCACGACCTTGTCGTGGCTCCACCGGTCCCGGTAGAAGGCGTCCGCGTCCCGGCCACCGGTCAGCCGCACGCTGTGCAGGTCGGGGGCGGGGGTGCCGCGCCGGAAGAACTTCCCCGCCCGCAGCAGGGCGGCGGCGGGCTCGGTCGTCTCTGTCACCGTGGAGCTCCCTAGGTCTGCCTCCCACCGAACCTAGGCGCGGGACCCATGGGGCACCTGTCGGCCGCCGCCGTACGGGTTGCGGGGGCCCCTGCGGACCGGTCCCCGCCTTACCCGCGACGTAATCGACCAGGTCACGCCGGACGGACACAGTGGTGTCCACGGATCCGGTCCGGCGCACTCCGGACCGGGTCCGGCACCCGACATCCGTCTCCGCCCGGAGGTACTTCGTCATGGCCACGTCCACGCTCACCCACCCGCTCACCGCTCTGGCCCGTACCACCGACCCGACGACGATGCTGCGCCGCTTCCTCGGCCTGGACGCGGTCGTCACCGGCGGCAACGGTCTCGCGTACGCCGTCGCCCCGGGGCCGCTCGGCGACTTCCTCGGCGTCGACTCCGGGCTGCTCCGCGGCCTCGGGATCGGCCTCGTCCTGTACGCCGCGGGCGTCGGGCTGCTCGCCGCCCGCAAGAGCCCGCCCGGGGCCGCCGTGCGGGCGGTCGTCGAGACGAACACCGGCTGGGCCGTGCTCAGCGTCGTCGCGCTGTTCGCCTGGCTGTCGCCCGGCGCGGCCGGCGCGGTGTGGATCCCGCTCCAGGCCGTGGTCGTGGGCGCCTTCGCAGCGGCGCAGTACGTGGCGCTGCGGGAGCTGCCGGCTCGGCGGGACCGGCGCTAGGGCAGGTGGCTCCGCAGATACTTGGCCGTCGCCGGGTCGGCCGGGAGCAGCGTCTCGATGGCCAGCTCGGCGACCGTCACGTCCATCGGGGTGTTGAAGGTCGAGATCGACGAGATGAACGACAGCACGTGCCCGTCGTGCTCGATCCGCAGCGGCAGCGCGAAGTAGGGCACGTCCGTCCCCGCCTCGAAGGCGTCCACGCCGGGATCCGCCACCGGGTACGCCGCCACCTCCTCGTACACCTCCCGCAGCGCGTCGGAGCGCCGCAGCGCGATCTGCCGCTCCATCTGGTGCAGCAGATGGCCCCGCCACTCGCGCAGATTGCGGATCCGGGGGGCGAGGCCCTCCGGGTGGAGCGTGAGGCGCATCGCGTTGAGGGGCGGGGTCAGGAGGTGCTCGGGGATCCCGTCGAGCATCATCGCGATGCCGCGGTTCGCCGCGATCACGCCGTACGTCGCGTCGACCACCAGCGCCGGATAGGGCTCGTACCCGGCGAGGAGCTGTTCGAGGCCCTCGCGCAGGGTGCCCATGGACGGGTCGTCCAGCGGGGTCTCCCGGTAGCGGGGAGCGTAACCGGCGGACAGGAGAAGGGAGTTGCGCTCCCGCATCGGTACGTCGAGGTGGTCGGCCAGGCGCAGCAGGAACTCCTCGCTCGGGCGCGACCGGCCCGTCTCGACGAAGCTGATGTGCCGGGCGGAGGAGTCGGCGCGCAGTGCCAGGTCCAGCTGGCTCATCCGGCGCCGCTCGCGCCAGCCGCGCAGCAGCGGTCCCACTCCGGATGCCTGGCCGGCGGTGTTCCCCTTGCCCCTGCCTCTGGTGGTCCCCGTGGCGCGCGCGGCGGTCGTCATACGGAGACGGTAATCGAAGGCCCCGGATGGCGAACCCCGTGTGGCAAGGTGAGGCCGGGGCCGGCTCCCCGGCCGCCGAGACGCACTCACCCCGTCGCCGAAGGAGCGTGGCCGCCCATGAACCCCGAACCGCTCTCGCAGAAGGAGATCGAGGACCGCCTCGCCGAGCTTCCCGGCTGGTCCGTGGCGGACGGCAGGCTGACCCGCTCCTACCGGCTCGGCACGCACTTCGCCGCGACCGGCCTCGTCGTCCACATCGCCCGGACGCAGGAGGAGCTCGGCCACCACTCCGACCTGACGCTCGGTTACAACACCGTCCGGCTGGCCGTGAACACGCACAGCGCGGGCGGCGCGCTCACCGACCTCGACTTCGAACTCGCGCGCAGGGTCGAGGGGTTGGCGCCCGGTCACGGCGCCGTGTAGATCCGGCTCACCTTTATGGGGAATGAGTTACTGAAGGTGCGGAAGGGAGCATTGGTCGCCCCTCGACGGAGTGCCCGGTCGCATGCGAACTTGTATGCGAAATCGCGCGATCCCTTCCCGTGGCGGGGGAATCGGGGCGGGAGAGGGGCTCCGGGCGAGATCTCCGCTGGAATAGGAATGGTAAATTCCGGTGAAATAGGAATCGAGAATTCCGCTGTAACGCAGCGTCTCGGGTGGCTAAATTCACCACGCCCCAAGGGAGTTGATTGAAGTGTGCGGTACTCTGTTCCGCAGACGCATAATTCAGCGATGAAGGAATCCAAGTCACGGGGGCTGCTCGGATGATAAAGGTTCTGCTGGTCGACAACGAAAAGATCGTCATCGAGGGATTATGCAAGCTCCTGGAGGGATTCGCGGAGTTCTCCGTGGTCTCGCTCGCTTGCGACGGCCCGTCGGCGCTGCGCCAGATGCGGCTGCACTTCCCGCACATCGTTCTGATGGGTCTCGGCGTTCCGGGCATGGGCGGTGTCGGGGCGACCCGCGCGATTCGCCGGGACTTCAGCCACACGCGGATCGTCATCCTGACCTCCCATCAGCAGCCGGTCTATGTGCGGGAGGCGTTCCAGGCCGGCGCCAACGCCTACCTGCCGCGCACCATCGGTGCGAGCGAGCTGCGCACCGCTCTGCTCACGGTGCACCGGGAGGGGGTGGCCCTGTCGTCCGAGACCGCCGCGCACGTCCTCGGGCTCGTGTCCGAGCGGCCCGTCGCGGGCGGCTCCCCGCTCGCCCGGCTCACCGAGCGCGAGCGGCAGATCCTGTCCCTGGTCGCCGATGACCAGGAGACCGGGCACATCGCCAAGTTCCTGGGCATCAGCCCGAAGACCGTCCGGAACTACCTCAGCCGCATCTACGCCAAACTCGGCACGCCGAACCGGGTGCAGACCGTGCTGTACGCCAAGCGTTTCCTGGGCCAGCCGGCCGATCTGCCCGCCGAGTCGTAGTTCTCCCCGCCGTGCCTGCGTCCCCTTCGGAACGCCTTGCCGCCTCGTTCCTAAATACGCTACGCTCCTCGTATCGTATTTAAATGGGAGCCCGCCGGACGCAAGGGGACCCTGTCTGAGGGGAGGGGGCCATGGCACGCAGCCGCTGGTGGACGCTGGGTGTGGTGTGTGTCGGCAGTTTCATGCTGCTGCTCGACGTCACCATCGTGAACATCGCTCTGCCCGAGATCGAGAGCGCCCTCGACGCGACGCTCACCGATCTGCAGTGGGTCGTCGCCGCCTACGCGGTCGCGCTGTCCGCCGCCCTGCTCACGGCGGGCTCACTCGCCGACAAGTTCGGGCGGCGCGCCCTCTTCTCCTGGGGGATGGTGCTGTTCTGCGTCGCCTCCTTCCTGTGCGGTGTGGCCGGTGATCCGCTGCTGCTCATCCTGGCGCGCGCGCTTCAGGGGGTGGGCGGCGCCGCCATGCTCGCCACCTCGCTCGCCCTGCTCGCCGCCGCCTACCCGGAGAGCAAGGACCGGCATCTGGCGCTCGCCGTCTGGGGAGCGGTCAGCGGGGCCGCTCTCGCGGTGGGACCGCTCGCCGGCGGCCTGCTGGTCGAGGGCGCGGGATGGCGGTGGATCTTCCTGGTCAACCTGCCGGTCGGTGCGCTGGCCCTGATCGCCACCGTGACCAGGGTGGACGAATCCAGGGCACCGTCCGCGGGCCGCATCGACTGGCCGGGCTTCCTCACCCTCGGCACCGCCCTCGGCTCGCTCTCCTTCGCCCTGCTCCGGGCCAACGAGGAGGGCTGGAGCAGCTTCCAGGTGGTGGGCGCCTTCGTGGTCGCGGCCGGCGGACTCGTCCTGTTCGTCCTCGTCGAGCGGTCCCGGCGCGACCCGATGCTGCCGGGCAGCGTCTTCACCCGGATCACCACCACGGGCGCCAGCGTCGGCGTCCTCGCGATGAGCGCCACCGCCTTCGCGCTGCTGCTGTACCTGACGCTCTATCTGCAGACGGTGCTCGGTCTCGAACCGCTCGCGGCGGGACTGCGCCTGCTGCCGCTCACCCTGTCGATCTTCGTGGCCTCCGCACTCGCCGCGCGGCTCGGCACCGTACTGCCCGCGCGCTGGCTGGTCTCGTCGGGCCTCGCCTGCATCGGTGTCGGCCTGCTCCTGATGGGCGGCCTCGACGTGGGCGACGCATGGACCGCGCTGCTCGCCGGGCAACTCGTCACCGGTCTCGGCGTCGGCCTGGTCAACCCCAACGTGGTGGCCGCGGCGATGGGCGCGGTCGAACCGTCGAGGGCAGGCATCGCCTCCGGCCTGAGCAACACCTGCCGCTCCCTGGGCATCGCCGTGGGCATCGCGTCCCTCGGCGCCGTCTTCGCCGACCGGGTGCGCGACGGAGTGCGTGAGGAACTGTCCGGCACGCCGCTGTCCGGCCGGGCCGACGAGTTGTCGCACGCCGTGTCGTCGGGCCAGGTCGGCGAGGTGATCGGCAGGCTTCCACCCAGGCAGCGAGGAGTGTTCTCGCACGCCGCAGAGGCCGGCTTCATCGACGGCCTCAACTCGATCCTGATCGTCGCGGCCGTCGTCGCGTTCACCGGGGCGGTCGCCGTGCTGCCTCTCATCAGGAGCCGGGACATCGACACGTCGGACCCGGACGGCGAGCGCCTGGCGATGACGGCGGGGCACTGAGCACGGCACCGGACCGACCACCCGGCCACCCACACCCAGGAGCCCGACGAATGAAGACCGAACAGATCCAGGCCTGCGTCGTCGGCGGCGGGCCCGCCGGAATGATGACGGGTTTCCTGCTCGCCCGACAAGGAGTGGACGTAGTCGTCCTGGAGAAGCACGGCGACTTCCTGCGCGACTTCCGCGGGGACACCGTGCACCCCTCGACCCTGCGGATCTTCGAGGAACTCGGCCTGATCGACGAGTTCCTGCAGATTCCGCACACCAAGGTCTCCACCATCACGGTGGAGACCCCGGCCGGGCCCACCGACTTCGCGGACTTCTCCAAGCTCGGCGGCCGTTACCCGTACATCGCGTTCATGCCCCAGTGGGACGTGCTCGACTTCCTGGCCCGCAAGGCGGCGGAGCTGCCCGGCTTCCGGCTGATCCAGAAGGCGGAGGCCGTCGAGGTGATCCGCGAGGGCGACGAGGTGCGAGGCGTCCGTGCCGAGACCCCCGACGGGCCCCTGGAGTTCCGGACGAACCTCGTCATCGCCGCCGACGGCCGGCACTCGACCATGCGACGGGCCGTCGGCCTCCCCGTCGTCTCCGGCGGGGCGCCCATGGACGTGCTCTGGTTCCGGCTGAGCCGGCGACCTGACGAGACCATGAGCTTCCTGCACACGGGATCGGGCTTCGTGCTGATCACCATCGACCGCGGCGACTACTGGCAGATCGCGTACGTCATCCCACAGGGCCAGTACGAAACCGTCAGGCGGGAGGGCCTCGGTCGGCTGCACGCCGATGTGACCGCCATACACGCGGAGTTCGCCGGCCGGCTGCGTGCGGAGATCGACGACTGGAACGAGGTGAAGCTGCTGAGCGTCCGCGTCGACCGGCTCCGCACCTGGTACCGCCGGGGGCTGCTGTGCATCGGAGACGCCGCGCACGCGATGTCGCCCGCGGGTGGAGTCGGGATCAACCTCGCGGTGCAGGACGGGGTGGCCGCGGCCCGGATGCTGGGGCCGGTCCTGCGCGCCGGCCGACGGCCCACCCGGAAGGAGCTCTCCCGTGTCCAGCGTCGCCGTGCGTTCCCGGTCCGCGCCATGCAACTGGCGCAGGTCCACATGCTCGCCGACCTCTACCCCAAGGACCGGCACTCCACGGTCGAACGGCCGCTCGCGGCGCGCCTCGTGCGGAGGTTCCCCTTCCTGAGCCGCTGGACCGCCCACTTCATCGGGGTCGGGCTGCGTTCGGAACGGGTCGGCGAAGGCTGACCGGCCCGTGCCGGTGATGCGGTCCGCCGTCAGGCCCGCAGAGCGGGCCAGATCGTGTCGAGCACGCTGTCGGCCCAGTCGGCGGGCACGGAGCCCTGGACCGCGGAACGGGCGATGAACGATCCGGCCATCATGGTGACCACCGTCTGGTAATCGGCGTCCGGGCGCAGTTCGCCGTCGCGCACGCCTGCCTGCAGCGCCCCGAGCAGAATGTCGAGCCGCGGCTGGAGCACGCCTTCACGGAAAGCGCGTGTGAATTCCGGGTCTTCGTCGCCGTGCAGGAGGGCGGCCAGAGCGCGCAGTCCCACGACCTCCTCCAGGCCGTACCTGAATTGCTTCAGCAACTCGGCCACCCGTTCCCGGGCCGACAGGTCGGATGAAGGCTCCGGCATGCCTTCGACGAACGCGAGCGACGCCCGCAGCAATTCATAGCGGTTCTTGTGCCGGCGGTAGATCGTGGTCTTCGCGGAGCCCGAATAAAGAGACACGGCCTCGATCGTGACCCCCTGAGGGCCCCGCTCGCGCAGCAATTTCAGTGCGGCCGCGACGATTTCCCGGGACACTTCCGCGCTGCGCGGGCGTCCCGGCGACGGTCGGGTCGTATTCTCCTGAGCCATTCAAGCCAGTGTAACGACGGCTATCGGCCGCCCGGGCCCTCGGGATGGACACCACCGAACCAGCGCACCGGCGCTCCCGCGGTGTAGAGCCTGCCGAGGCTGTCGAGCATCGGGCCGCGGCCGTCGGTGCTGCGCCCGAGGGAAGCCAGCCACTGCCGTCCACCGCCCGGCAGACAGCGGGCACCGAGACCGACCAGCGCCCGCCCGGGACCTGCTTCGACGTAGGTGTCGGGGCCCAGGCCGTCCAGGGCCCGGATCGCGTCGAGGAAGCGGACCGGGCCGCGCATGTGGCGGCGCCAGTGCCCCGGCTCGCTCAGCGCTGAGGCGTCCACCACCGTGCCGGTCACCGTGGAGACCAGCGGAATCCGCGGCGCCGCGAAGGCGACCGTGCTTGTGGCCTCGGCCAACTCGTCGAGCGCCGGCTCCTGGAGCCGGGAGTGCAGGCCCTGCGGCACGGGCAGCCCGCTCACCCGGACACCGTTCGCCTCCAGGCGCTCCGTCAGCCTGGTCAGCGCCCCGATCTCCCCGGAGAGCGACACCTCGTGCTCCGAGACGACCGCGGCGACGTCCACCGCTTCCGTACCGTCCGCGAGCAGTTCGCGTGCCGCGGCCTCGTCGAGGGTGACCACCGCCATCGCGCCGTCCGTCACCCGCGCCGCCAGTGAGGCCTCGGTGCCGAGCAGCCGTATCGCCGCCTCGGGGGAGAGGACCCCGGCGCAGCACGCCGCGGTGTACTCGCCCGAGCTGAACCCGAGCACGGCGGTGGGCTCGATGCCCCAGCTGCGCCACAGGGCGGTGAGCGCGAGGCTCACACTGAACGTGCCCAGCGCGGCGGCCACCAGCCGGTGCACGGCGTCGCCCCGCCCCGACCCTGGATCGAGCAGTTCCCGCAACGGGTGGCCGAGGAAGGGCCGGGCCGCCTCGGCGCAGCGGTCGACGACGGACCGGAACACCGGCGCCGTGCGGTAGAGCCCGTGCCCCATGCCGAGGAACTGCGCACCCTGACCGCTGAACAGGAACGCGACGCGCGGTCCGCCCGCGCGGGCCGCTCCGGCCGACACCCCGCGCGCCGTGGTGCCGTCGAGGTAGGCCCGCAGGCCTGCCGTCAACTCCTCGGCGTCATGTCCGGTCACCGCGAGCCGGTGGGTGTCGTGCCGGGCCGCGGCGGCGGTGACGCACAGTTCGCCGGGGGAGGCGGCGCCGGGCGCCGACAGTGAGCGCACGGCAGCGAGGGCGCGGTCCGCGAGTGCGTCCGCGGTGGCCGCCGAGAGCGGCAGCAGATGCGTGGTGTGCGTGGTCATCGACAGCTCTCCTCCGCGGGCGTGCGCGTCACGGGCGGGTCCCCCTTACCCCGTCTCCGTGTCGGCCACCGCACGGCACCAGGCGGCACCGGCATCGGCCAGGGCGATCGGGAAGGCCATGAAGGTGAAGGGCCCCGGTGGCAGCTCGCGCAGCCGGGCCAGCCCTTCGATCTGGATGAACTCGCGCTTCCTGCCGTGCATGTGGGCGGGCCACAGTGCGTGCGGGTCGCGGGTGCGGAAGAACTCCTCCACCATGTGGCGGGCGGGCCCGTCGAAGCTCCAGCAGTCCGTGCCGAGCACCTTCACGCCGAGATCCAGCAGATGGTCGACGGCGGGCGGGGAGATCGCGGTCGACTCCGTGTAGTAGGCGGCGCTGCCGAGTCGCAGGTCCGAGTCGGTACGGAACAGCACCACCGTGCCGGGGCCCACCGCGCGACCGGCCGTGCGGAGCGCCTCCTTTACGTCGCGCTCGCCGACGCTCCCTCCGCATCCGCGCACATCGAGGACGACCCCCGGTCCGCTGAACCACTCCAGCGGCAGCTCCGTGACCTTCTTCGCGGGCCGGCCCTCGCACTCGGGTCCGTAGTGGAAGGGCGCGTCCACGTGCGTGCCCTGGTGCACGGACATCCGGTAGAACTCGTTCGACAGGAAGCAGCCCCCGGGCACGTCCTCCTCCCTCAGGCGGCGTCTGCCGGTCAGCCACCGCCAGTAGTTGACGCGGCGCTCGCGTCGGCTGTCGCCGGGCAACGCCCTGATCCGCCTGGTCAGATGGCGGATTCCGTCCCGGTGCAGCCACCGCTCGAATTCCACGCCGGGCGCCCGGCGACTGATTGGAATGCTCAGATCGACATACACTGCTGATCCTTTGCTGCTAGTCCTTGTCCGGCCGGGGATCGGTGGCGTACGGCACAGCTTTCGCGGAGCGCGGTCTCGGGGCGTACGGGATCCACCCGGCCACCTCACGCCGGTAGGCGGCGTACTGCGCACCGAAGGTGTCCAGCAGGCTCGGCTCCTCGACGCGCACCACGGCCACACAGGAGACGGTGAGGACGAAGGCGGCCCAGCACAGGACGGACGACGCGGACCACCACAGCGCCAGGCCGATGAGGAGCAGCGTCATCCCGGCCGCCATCGGGTTCCTGACGACCCGGTACCAGCCCGAGCGGACCAGGTGTTCCGGCGGCCGGTCGCCCAGAGGTGTGCGCTGACGCAGATAGACCCGGTCCACGGAGTCCGCGGTCATCCAGCCGCCGAGCAGCACCAGGACGCCCCCGCCGGCCAGCCGCGGCACGCCCGGCACCGGCAGGCCGGGCCCGGGCAGCAGCAGACCGAGCAGTGCCGGCACCAACCCCGCGGTGACCAGCGGGATCAGTACGGGCGCGGGACGGGCCAGGCGTCCGGCGCTCACGACGTCTCCGCGAGGACGGGCGCAGCGGCGGCCAGCGCCTCCTCGCCGTAGGCACCGCGGATGCGGCCGGCGAGGGACCGCGCACTCGGTACGTACTCCTGTGTCCCGACCGACTCCATGGCCAACGACGCCAGGGCGCACCCGAGTTGGGTGGCGGTCCGGAGCGAGACGCCGCGGGCGAGCGCGGAGAGCAGCCCGGCCCGGAACGCGTCCCCCGCGCCGGTCGGGTCGGGGGCCGACACCTCGGGGATCGCGGGAACGACGAACGGCTCCTGGCCCGCCCGCTCGACGAGCACGCCCGCCGCCCCGAGCGTGGTGAACCGGACGCCGACCCGTTCGAGGATGCGCAGCGCGCTCCAGCCCGTGCTCTCCTGGAGGAGCGCCGCCTCGTACTCGTTGGCGAACAGATACCGGGCGCCGTCGAGCAGGAACTGGACGTCCTGGCGGTTCATGCCCGCGATCCGCCGGGACGGATCGGCGGCGAAGGGCAGGCCCGAGGTGCGGCATTCCTCGGTGTGCCGGAGCATCGCCGCGGGGTCGTTGGGCGAGATCATCACCAGGTCGAGGCCGCCGACCCGCTCCACGACGCCCTGCAGGGAGATGGTGCAGGCCGCCCGCATCGCGCCGGGGTAGAAGGCGCCGATCCGTTGATGGTCCACGTCGGTCGTGCACACGAAGCGGGCGGTGGGCTCGCCCGGTACGACCAGGAGCGAGTCGACGTCGACCCCGTGCTGCTTCAGCCAGATCTGGTGGTCGGAGGAGTCCGTGCCCACCGCCGCGACCAGCGTGGGGGCCAGGCCCAGCCGGCCCATGCCGTAGGCGATGTTGGCCGCTCCTCCGCCGCGCCGCATCTCGAGCCGGTCGACGAGGAAGGACAGGGACAGGGCGTGCAGCCGGTCGGGCAGGAGCTGGTCGGCGAAGCGGCCCGGGAAGTGCATCAGATGGTCCGTTGCGATGGTTCCGGTGACGGCGATGCGCACCTGGCGCCTCCTGAGGGCGGGAAAGCGGTACGAGGCGGGGCTCCGGGTGACGTGTCCCGCCGGGGTCGGGGCGGGAGCGGGCAGGCGGCCACCCGGTGAAGAGGTGGGGGCGGCTGCCTGCGCGCGACGGTGGCCGGAGCGGGTCCGTCAGGTGGCCGGCACGGCTCCGGATTCGATCTTCTGCTTGATGCCGGCCTGGTTCTGCCTGGTGTGCAGCTGCATCCGGTCGAGCACGGTCGCCAGCGGGACGTCGAACTTCTCGTCGAGTTCGAAGTCCTGGATCCAGGTCATCGAGGTTCCGCCGGGGACCGGTGCGCAGGTCCACTTCAGATGCATGTAGCGGAAGGGGTAGAGCGGGTCGCGGCGCTCGGCGACCGCGGTCAGCTCGCGGTGGTCGAGCAGCCGCCAGGAGCGCCACGTCGCCCCCTCCGCGTTGGTGAGCTCGAAGACGATCTCGGTCCAACGGCCCTCGTTCTCCTGTGAGATCACCTTGGCGTGGCTGTACTCGTCGAATATCTCCGACCAGCGCTCGATGTCGTTGGTGATGTCGAAGACCAGCTCGGGAGCCGCCTCGATGACGATGCTGTTCTCGATCCTGGGCATGGCGTCAGTCCTTCCTCGGGTGCGCGCCGGCGGACAGCATCTGGTCGACGCGGTCGACCAGATCGGCCACGGTCGTGAAACCGTCCTCGGCGTCCGCGTCGATGGAGATGTGGAAGTGCTCCTCCAGCGCGACCACGATCTCCACCAGCTCGGTCGAGTCGATGCCGAGGTCCTTCGCCAGCCGCTTGTCCGGCGCCAGCTCCTCCTTCTGGAACCCGATGCCCTCCATGACGGAGACCACTTCCTGGTGGATGTCCATGAACTCCCCTTACCTCTCGTCCGTGTTGTCACCGGCCCCGAGGGCGCCGCCCACGGCGGCACTCCCGGAGATGTCCGTGCCGCCGGGAGCTCCCAGCGCCAGCGCGATCGCCACGGCCACCCCGGCCTCGTGCGCGATGCTCAGCCGGAACCCACTGAACCCGGCACGGCAGAAGGCCTCCTGAGCCCGCCCGGACAGCCCGGCGATCGGCTCACCCGACTCGGCACGGCCGATCTCCACCTCCAGCCAGCCGACGCCGCGGCCGTGCGCGCCGAGGGCCTTGCGCACCGCCTCCTTGGCCGCGAGGCGGCCGGCCATGCAGTACGTCCGGTAGCGCGGCGACGCGCCCTCGCACAGCGCCTGCTCGGCGGGGGTGAAGAGCCGGTCCCGCAGCGGCTGCCCGCGGCGCGCCACCATCGTGCCGAGCCGCTCGGCGCCGACCACGTCGATCCCCACCGCCAGAGCGCTTTCCACGCCCCCGAGCGCGGTCAACGCCGCAGCAGCAGACACGCGTTGACCCCTCCCAGACCGCGGGAGACCACCAGGGTGTGCTCCCAGTCCCGTACCGGCCGCGCGGTGTCCCTTACGAGGTCGAGGTCGACCCCCGGCGCGGTCCTGTCCAGGTTGACGGTGGGCGGGACCAGGCCGTCGCGCATGCCGTACAGCGCGAGTGCCGCGTCGGCGGGGGCGGCCGCGCCGAGGAGGTGGCCGAAGCCCGACTTGGGCACGGTGAAGGGCAGCCGGTCCGCGGTGGGGCCGAACGCCTCGTGCAGCGCGTACGCCTCGGTGACATCCTCGAAGGGAATGGCCGAGCCGTGCCCGAGGACCGCGCCGAGCTGCTCGCCGGTGATGCCGGCGCGCTCGGTGGCGGCGCGCATGGCGCGGCCGAGCACCTGCCCGGTCGGCTCGACCGTGTAGTACGGCATGTAGCCGTCGCTGCTCACTCCCCAGCCGGCCAGCTCCCCGTGGATGACGGCGCCGCGCCGCTCGGCGTGCTCCCGGCGTTCCAGCACCAGGAAGACGGAGCCTTCGGCAAACACGCTGCCGGTGTGCCCGGCGTCGAAGGGCCGGTACAGCTCGTGCGGGGCGAGCGCGGCCCGGGGTTTGGCGTTGAGCCCGCTGGTCTCCAGGCACAGCCAGCCGTACGGCGACAGCGGCGCCTCGACCCCGCCCGCGAGCACCACGTCGGCCCTGCCGCGCAGCAGCGCCTCGGCGCCGCCGATCAGGGCGTACGCCCCACTCGCCCGGTCCGCGACGAAGGTGCGGGCCGGGCCCTTGATGCCCTGGTCGATGCAGATGTTGCCCTGCGGGGCCGCCGGGAACCAGGCCGTGGCCTGGTACGGGCTGACCGCGCGTGGGCCGTCGGTCCACAGCCTGCGCAGCTCGCGCTCGGCGAACTCCCAGCCGCCCAGCACGTTTCCGACCATCACGCCGGTGCGCTCGGGCGCCACGTCCTCGCCGACGCGCACGCCGGCCTCGGCCAGTGCCTGGCGCACCGCGTGCACGGCGAGGTGCGTGAAGCGGTCGGTGCGCTTGACGAACCGGGAGGGCAGTTCGGCGCGTGCGTCGAAGTCGGCCTGACCGGCGACCGGGCACGCGTAGTCCGAGGCGTCGAAGCGGTCGATCGTCGTGAGCCGCGCGACCCCGTCACGGGCGCTGCGCCACAGGGGTTCCATGCCCGTGCCCGCGGGGGTGACGGCACCGATCCCGGTGATGACGACACTCATCGTGCCGCTCCTTCCCGTACGGCGCGGGCGACCATCGCGGCGTGCAGCCCGGCGAATCCGCTGGCGTCCTTGAGGATCACTTCACCGTTCCAGGGCCGGCCGGTCCCCGGCACGTAGTCGAGGTCACAACTGGGGTCGGGCGTCTCATAGTTGGCCGTGGGATGGACGAAGGACCGCTCGCAGGCCAGCGCGCAGAGCACGATCTCCATGGCACTGGCCGCGGCGAGCGCGTGGCCCAGCATGGACTTCGCCGAGTTCACCGGGACCTCTCGGGCCCGGTCGCCGAGGGCGAGCTTGAGCGCACTGGTCTCACAGGTGTCGTTCTGCGGGGTGGAGCTGCCGTGCGAGCTGACGTGATCGATGTCGGCGGGGGTGAGCCCGGACCGCTCGACGGCCTGGGTCATGGCTCGGGTCAGGTCGGCGCCGTCGGAGAGCAGGTCGGTCATGTGCACGGCGTTGGAGGTGTGCGAGAAGGCGTTGATCTCCATGTACGGGGTGGCGCCGCGGCGCAGCGCGTGTTCGCGCTCCTCGAGGATGACGATGCCGCAGCCCTCGCCGAGCACGAAACCGTCGCGCCCCGCGTCATAGGGCCGCGAGGCCGCCTCCGGCCGGTCCGCGTGGGCGCGCGAAAGACAGTTGATGATCTCGAAGGAGGCCACCGTCACCGGGGTGATGGGCGCCTCGCTGGCACCGGCGATCATCACGTCCGCCTCGCCGTACTGGATCGCCTCCACCGCGTGGCCGACGGCGTCGATCCCGCCGATGCACCCGGTGGACAGCGTCACGCACGGCCCCTGGGTGCCGAGCAGGGCCGAGAGGATGGCACCCGGGGTGTTCGACATGGACGCGAGATACAGATCGCGGCCGGCCTTGGCGGGGTCGATGGGACCCCGGCCCCGGTCCGTGACCGCGAGGAACTCCTGCTCCATCTTGGGGGTGCCGCAGATGGCGGTGGACAGGGAGATGCCGGTCCGCTCGGCGGCGTAGTCACCGGCCTCGAGCCCGGCGTCCCCCATCGCCTGGAGCGCCGCGGCGACCGCGAACTGCACATACCGGTCGAGCCGTTGCACCTCGGTGGGCAGCGCCGGCACCTGGTCCTCGAATCCGGGGACTTCGGCCACCGCGTCGGACACGAAGTCGAAATCCCCGAACAGATCGGAACTCGTGATGTCCGACAGGGATTTGGTGACGCTCTTCCCTGCCGAAACGGTTTCCCAGAGGGCTTCTTTCCCTATTCCGGCCGGGCTGATGACGCCGAGCCCGGTGACGACCACTTCTCGCATGACTACCGCCTTTCACCTGTCAGTGCCGTCACAAGACCCCGTGTCACGGACTCTTTCGCCGTCACGCCTGATTTCTCCATCCGCGCGAGATATTCATCCGGTTCCGGTAGACCGCCTTCCGTGGTGTTCACCAGCAGGCTGAGATCGAGCATCGACCGGGAGAGCGTCGGCTCCCCGGGGGCCGGCCGCATGACGTCGGCGAGGAGCAGGGTTCCGCCCGGTCGCAGCACCCGGGCGCACTCCTGGATGAGCCGCCCGGCGGCCGCCGGCCCCGCGAAGCGCCCCGCGTGCGCCATCACCACGGTGTCGAACGAGCCGTCGGGAAACGGCGGTCGGCCGAAGTCGGCCGGCACGAAGTCGAAGCGGTCCAGCAGCCCCAGCTCCGTCACCCGTGCCCGGGCCCCCGCCAGGAGCGCCGGATCGTCGTGGGCCGTCACCCGCGCCGACGGGTCCGACACGGCCAGGGCGATGCCCCACTCCCCGCCGCCCGCGGTGAGGTCGAGGACCCGGCCGGCCGGGACCGGCCGGAGCGCCTCGACCACGGCCGTGGCGGCGCGGGCCGCCAGGGCGAAGGCGCCGCCGAACATCCCGCGATGGACGCCGCGGGCCCCGGGTTCGCCCAGGTCGCCGCCGCGCCGACCGCTCCGCACCAGATCGGCGAGGCCGCCCCAGCTGTCCCACTGCGCCATCACCTCGGCGAAGTGGTCCCCGAGGAACCCCGGGCCGCCCTTGACGAGATGGGCCCGGGAGAGCTCGGTGACCTCCCGGCCGCTCGCGTCGTCACCGCGGACCAGGCCCAGCTCCGTGAGCGCGTCCAGCAGCCTGCGCACCGCCTCACCGTCGCAGCGCAGCACCCCGGCGAGCGCCGCGGCGGTGCGGGGGGCGCGGGCCAGTTCGGTGAAGACGCCGAGTTCCAGGGCGGCGGAGAGCACCCTGGCGCGTGCGAACCCGAAGTTGAGGGCGAGCAGCGGAGCCGGGTCGGGGCCTTCCAGCGCCGTCGACAGGTCGTACGAGGGGATGTTCTTCGGCACCGGGAGCTCCCTACTTGGTGGCGACGACCAGCCCGGAGAGGAGCGAGACGTTGCTGGTGCGTACGTCCCGGAAGCCCGCTTCCTGCACCCAGCCGAGGATGTCCTCGCTGTCGCGCACCTCGCCCTCCTCGGTGTTGACGAGGAGGATCAGGCCGAACATGTACGGGAAGAGCCCGGTGGCCAGCGACGGCATGTGCGCGTGCACCAACAGCCGCCCGCCTTCCGGCAGGTGCTCGTGGATCCGCTTGATCAGATGTCCGGCGCGCTCAGGGCCGTACCCGTCGAGCACGTGCGAGAGCAGGACGGCGTCACTCGCGGGCCACGGGTCGCTCATGATGTCCGACGGCCGGACCTCCACCCGGTCCGCGACGCCCGCCTCCGCCACGTTCGCCTTGGTCAGTTCGCACACCGCGGGGTAGTCGAGGGAGGTGACCCGCAGCCGCGGGTGGTGCTTGGCCAGCGCGATGGAGTAGTCGCCCGAGCCGCAGCCCAGGTCGATGATGTTCCCCACCCCGTCGAGGGGCACCGCGGCGGCGAGCTTGTCGGCCTGGAGCCGGGAACTCACCCGCATGGCCTGGATCAGCCGGCCGGTGCCCTCGCGGCCTTCGCCGACCGCCGCACCCTGGTCGCGGTAACCCTCCTTGAGGACACGCTGGTTGAGCGAGGCGTTCTCGCGTACCGCGTCCCCGAGGCGGTCGAAGTGGCCGAAGTGCTTGTTCTGGTGCTCGGCGAAGCCGCCCATGTACTCGGGCCGGCCCGCGACGAGGAAGCGGGAGGACTCCGGGGTGTTGCGGTAGCGGCCGTCCTCGCGCGACACCAGGTCGAGCCCGGTGAGCGCGACCAGCAGGGCGCGGGTGGGCCGATGCTGGAGTTCCAGCTCCGCCGCCAGCTCCTCGATGGTCCGCGGACTCTTCTCGAGGGCTTCGAAGACGCCCAGTTCGAGTGCGCTGAACACCGCCTTGGACTGGAGGTAGGCGGTCAGGATCGAGTGGACCCGGGAGGAGTCCTGCTCGGTGGCGTCCGTCGTGCTCACTTGCCCTCCAGGAGACTCGTGTACGCGGGGAGCTGCGTGTACTCGTACGGGTCCTCGGAGAGGAAGACATTGCGCACCGGCGGCCGTTCACAGGGCGCCACCACCAGGAACCGGCACGTCTGGTCGGGTCCCGTGACGAATCCGTGGGGCTCGTTCCTGGGGATGAAGATGGCGTCCCCCGGTCCCACCTGCTCGGTCCTGCCCTGGTCGGGCATGACGAGGCCCATGGAGCCCTCGATGACGTAGATCTCGTGCTCCCACTCGTGGAAGTGCGGCGGCGTGGAGCCGTTCGGCGCCACCTCGAATTCCGTGAGGACGAACCGGTCCGCGCCGTCGGGTGTGTCGATGAGTTTGCGGTGGGTGGTTTCCTTCGCTCCCGGCTCCCTTACGATCTCCGCCTTTACCGCGGTCCTGTGAACGCGCCTCATGTGCTTCCTTTCCGTCAGGTGATTGCCGGATCGGGTCGGTGCCGCACATGAATCTATGGCAGTACCGCTCACGGTTTCGATGGGCGCGGATCACGGCCGGCACGTGACAAATGGCCGAAGACACCCGGGACGACCGCCCACACGCGGGGACAGGTGCCCGACACGTCTGTGACAGCCGGGATTATTGCCGAAATCCGCCCTGCACGGCCGCCTCGCTTTCCTCTAGTCTGCGAAAATAAACGGAAGTTGAATTCAATGCAGTGGAGGTCGAAGTGTCCGACCGCACGCCCAGAGCCCCCACGAAGGAACGCATCGTGGACGCGGCCCGCCAGGAGCTCGCCCGGCACGGCTACGACGGAATGACACTGCGCGGCGTCGCCCGCCGGGCCCAGGTGGACACCCGCCTGGTGAGCCACTACTTCGCCGGGAAGGACCGGCTCTGCGCCGAGGCCATCAGGCTGCCCTGCGCCACGGCCGTGTCCCGCCCGCCCGACGCGGGGGAGCCCGGCGCGCCGGCCGGCCCCCGTATCGCCCAGGCCCTCCTGCGCACGTGGGCCGCCGACCCTCCTGTCGGCCGGGCGCTGGTCGCCGCGGCACTCACCCACGAGCGCTCCGCGGCGCTGCTCCGCTCCTTCCTCACCGGGCTCGTCGACGAGCTGTTGGGATCGGTGCAGCTGCGCCAGCGGGAATCACGGGTCGCCATGACGGTCAGTCACCTGCTGGGCCTCGCCCTGTTGTCCTGCACGGGAGCCGAGTTGCTCGATCCGCCGGCGCCACTGGTTCCCGGGGCGCTCGCCGACTATCTGCTCGTCCTGTTGAGGGAGCCGCTGCCGTGAGCGGCGGTCCGCCGGTCCGCCGGGGCAGACGGCCCGGCGCGGGCAGCGCCCGCGGGCAGATCCTGCGAGCCGCCCAGGTGAAGTTCGCCGAACGCGGCTACGAAGGCACCACGATCCGGTCGATCGCCCGCGAGGCCGGTGTGGACGCCTCGTTGGTCCACCACTTCTTCGGTACGAAGGAGGGCGTCTTCTCGGCCGCGATGAGCCGGGCCCTGCACCCGGCCGAGATCAAGCCGGAGGTACTCGCGGGCGCACCGGACGGCCTCGGCGAACGGATCCTGCGCAGCTTCCTCCAGCAGTGGGAGACGGTGGAGCGGCGCGATCCCATGCTGGCGGTGATCCGGTCCGCGGTCTCCCACGAGGACGCCGCGCTCCAGTTGCGGAAGTTCATCACCACGGAGGTTCTCGGCACGCTCGCTCGGTCCATCCCCGGCCCTGACGCGCCGGTGCGCGCCACGATGGTCGGCTCCCAGCTGATCGGCCTGATCATGGTGCGCTATATCGTGCGGGTGGAGCCGCTCGCCTCGGCCTCGACCGAGACCCTGGTCGAACTGTTCGCACCCGTACTGGGCAGCTACCTCGCCGGGGACGGTTGAGGCCTTTCCCGGCGGACGGCCCCGCACCGGCGACCGCCCGCATCGACGGCGGCTCGGCCGGGCAAGCGACGCAAGCCGAGTCAGGGGAGCAAGAGGCCGATGCTGGACTACAGCGAGGAAGCCGACCGGTACGACGCCTCGCGCGGCGGAGAGCCCCGCGCCGCCGCCGCCGCGGACGCGGTGCTCGGCCTGGTGCCCGACGGGCCGGGCGCGCTCCTCGACGTCGCCTGCGGCACCGGCCTGGTCACCCGGCGCCTCGCCGCGCGGCAGGGGCTGCGGGTGACCGGCCTCGACGCCACATACCGGATGGCGCGGATGGCGGCGGGACGGCTGCCGGGCGCCGTGGTCCTCGGCGACAGCCGTCAACTCCCCTTCGCCGACGCGTCGTTCGACGCCGTGAGCACCGTGTGGCTGCTGCACCTGCTGTCCGGGGCCGAGGAGGCCTCGGCGGTCGTCGCGGAGTGCGCGCGGGTGCTGCGGCCCGGCGGCGTCTACGTCACCACCGTGGACAAGGCCGCCGCGCACGACGTGGGCAGCGACATCGACGCCGTGCTCGCGCCGCGCCCGGTGGCGGTGGCCGTCGACCGCGCCGAGGCCGTCGACGCCTGCGCCGCCGAGCACGGCCTGACGCCGGCGGGCCGGGCGAGCTTCCGCGGCCACGGCCAGGGCCGCTCGCCCCGCTCCACCATCGAGGACGTGCGACGCGGCTGGTTCACGCAGATCCCGGCCGGAGGACCGCTCGCCGCGCGGTTCACGACCGCGCTCGCGGACCTCCCCGACCAGGACGTTCCGCGCCCCGACCCCCGGTTCGGCGTGCGCGCCTACCGCAAGCGAGGCTGACGGATCTTTTGCGGAACCGGCAACTGTGGTGGTCCGAAACCGGTACGGGGAGCAGGCTGGCTCCGTCGGCAGCACACAGCACGGCTCGGGAACCGGAAGGCGGCAGAAGACGATGGGGCATCACCACGGGCACCGACAGGGGCACGGCCACGGGCATGGGCATGGGCATGACGGCGACATGGACTGGGCCGCCATGGGTGCCATGCTGGAGCGCTACGCGCGCATCGCCGCGCCCCTCTACGGCCAGGTGGCCGACTGGCTGAAGCGCTGGGCCCCCGCGCCGGGCGTGGTCGTCGACGTCGGCTCCGGCCCGGGCGCCGTCTCCGTCCTGCTGGCCGAGGCGTTCCCGAAGGCCCGGATCGTCGCGGCGGACCCCGAGGACGCCCTCCTGGAGCAGGCCCGCGAGCGTGCGGAGCGCGAGGGCCTGGCCGACCGGTTCGGCACGGCGCGCGCCGCACTCCCGGACGACATCGGCGACGTGCCGACGGCCGACCTGCTGTGGCTGTGCAAGTCCCTGCACCACGTCGGCGACCAGGCCGGTGCGCTGGCGGCGCTCGCCGGACGCCTCGCGCCGGGCGGCACGATGGCTCTCCTGGAGGGCGGCCTGGGCTCCCGCTATCTGCCCCGCGACATCGGCGTCGGCCGCCCGGGACTGCTCGCCCGGCTGGAGGCGGCGGACGAGGAGTGGTTCACGGGGATGCGCGCGGGCCTCGACGGCTCGCGGGACACGCCGGAGGACTGGCCGGCCCTCCTCGCCGGCGCGGGCCTGCGTCACGAGGCCAGCCGCAGCTTCCTGCTCGACCTGCCGGCCCCGCTCTCCCACGACGCCCGCGCCCACGTGGTGCAGGAGTTCACCCGCCGCCGCGAGATGCACGCCGACCGCCTCGCCCCCGACGACCTCACCACCCTCGACCGCCTCCTGGACGAGAAGGACCCCCAGAGCCTGCACCACCGCGCCGACCTGTTCGTGCTGACGGCGCAGACGGTGCATGTGGCGGTGAGGAACGCTTAGCGGCGACCGAGAGGGCGCGCTTCGAGTGGACATACGTCACCCGGCCTGTCGTGACAGGCCGGGTGACGTGCAGCGGACCGCTGAGGTCCCGCCGGCGCAGAGCCGGGGTGCCGCGGCTCAGACGACGTGGAACGTCGCCGGGTCCGGGCCGATGCGGCGGTCCTCGTTCAGGGCCGAGATCGCCGCCATGTCCTCGGGGTCCAGCTCGAAGTCGAACACGTCGATGTTCTCCTTGATCCGCGACGGCGTCACGGACTTCGGGATCACGATGTTGCCCAGCTGGATGTGCCAGCGCAGGACGACCTGCGCGGGCGAGCGCCCGTGCTTCTGCGCGATGGCGATGATCGCCGGGACCTCCAGGAGGCCCCTGCCGGAGCCGAGCGGCGACCACGCCTCGGTGGCGATGCCCTGCTCGGCGTGGAGCTCGCGCGAGGCGCGCTGCTGCAGGTGGGGGTGGAGCTCGATCTGGTTGACGGCGGGGATGACCGACGTCTCGGAGATGAGCCGCGTCAGCTGGTCGGGGAGGAAGTTCGAGACGCCGATGGACTTCGCGCGGCCGTCCGCCAGGATCTTCTCGAACGCCTTGTACGTGTCCACGTACTTGTCGTTCGACGGCGCCGGCCAGTGGATCAGGTAGAGGTCCACGTAGTCGAGGCCCAGCTTCTCCAGCGAGGCGTCGAAGGCGCGCAGTGTCGCGTCGTGGCCGTGCTCGCTGTTCCAGAGCTTCGTCGTGACGAACAGGTCCTCACGGGCCACACCGGACGCGGCGATCGCCCGGCCGGTGCCTTCCTCGTTGCCGTAGATGGCCGCGGTGTCGATGCTCCGGTACCCGGCCTCCAGGGCCAGCGCGACGGCCTTCTCGGCCTCGTCGTCCGGAACCTGCCACACGCCGAAGCCGAGCTGGGGCATCTCGACGCCGTTGTTCAGGATGATCGGGGGAACCTTGCTCACGAGCTTTCGATCCTTAAGTCGTCGGTTGGTCTTCCCATGGTCAACGATCAGGGGCCGTGCCGCATTCCTGGCCGCGGTCGGGACGCCGATCGTCGTGTGCACCGGTCTCCATCCTGTCGCCGGTCGGGCGGGTGCCGAAACGAACGCGGACGCGGTTTTCCTCGCGGATCGGTCCGGGCCATTGACGGTGTCCCGTCACGCGAATCTCTTGCACGTCGCCGAACGTGCGACATACATGTGAACGTGTGAACGCCGGCCCAAGCCTTCCGAAGCCCACCGACGTCATGGCCGCGACCGGCGTCAGGTGGTTCACGCTCGCCGGCGCCTACCGAAGGGTCATCGACGCCTACAAGGTGAAGGCCTTCGACACCGACCTCGAGAACACCGAGTTCGGCAACGCCACCGTGCGTCGGCGCAGCGTCAGTTGATGGGCCGGCAGGAGGTGTGCCGGGGTACGATCTCCGCACCCGCGTGACCGCGCCTAGCTGCGGTAGAGCGCCTCGACCTCCGCCGAGTACACCGTCTCGATCGCCTTGCGCTTCAGCTTCAGCGACGGCGTGAGCAGGCCGTGCTCCTCGGTGAACTGGTGCGCCAGTATGCGGAACGTACGGATCGACTCGGCCTGGGAGACCAGGGTGTTGGCGGCGACGACGGCCCGCCGCACCTCGGTCTCCAGGTCGGGGTCGCGCACCAGGTCGCCCGGCGCCATCATCGGCTTGCGGCGCATGGTCAGCCAGTGCTCCACGGCCTCGGAGTCGAGCGTGACGAGCGCGGCGATGTAGGGGCGGTCGTTGCCCACGACGATGCACTGCGCGACCAGCGGATGGTCGCGCACCCGCTCCTCCAGCTGGGCCGGCGAGACGCTCTTGCCGCCGGACGTCACCAGGATCTCCTTCTTGCGCCCGGTGATCGTCAGATAGCCGTCCTCGTCGAGCGCGCCCAGGTCACCGGTGGCGAGCCAGCCGTCGTGCAGGGTCGCGTCGGTGGACTTGGGGTCGTTGAGGTACCCCTGGAAGACGTTGCCGCCGTACAGCCAGACCTCGCCGTCCTCCGCGATGTGCACGCTGACGCCGGGGATGGCCTGGCCGACCGTGCCGTAGCGGGTGCGCTCGGGCGGGTTGGCGGTCGCGGCGGCCGTCGACTCCGTCAGGCCGTACCCCTCGTAGATCGTCACTCCGGCGCCCGCGAAGAACAGCCCGAGCCGTCGGTCCATCCCGGAACCGCCGGACATCGCGTGCCGCACCCGGCCGCCCATCGCCTCGCGGACCTTGGAGTAGACGAGCTTCTCGAAGAGCTGGTGCTGCATGCGCAGCCCCGCCGCCGGGCCCGGCCCCGTCCCGAAGGCCTTGGCCTCGAGCGCGTCGGCGTACCGCACCGCGCACTCCACGGCCTTGTCGAACGGGCCGGCCTTGCCGTCCTTCTCCGCCTTGCGCCGCGCCGCGTTGAAGACCTTCTCGAAGATGTACGGCACGGCCAGGATGAACGTGGGCCGGAAGGCGGCGAGATCGGGAAGGAGCGCCGCCGCGTTGAGGTTGGGCTGATGGCCCATCTTGACCCGGCCGCGCACCGCCGCGACCTGCACCATGCGGCCGAAGACATGGGCGAGCGGCAGGAACAGGAGCGTGGTCGCCTCGCTGTCGCGCTTGGAGTGGAAGACCGGCTCCCAGCGCGACACCATCACGTCCGCCTCGAACATGAAGTTCGCGTGCGAGATCAGACAGCCCTTGGGGCGGCCCGTGGTGCCGGACGTGTAGATGATCGTGGCGATCGAGTCGGGCGTCACGGCGCGGCGGTGGCGGTGCACCACCTCGTCGTCGATGTCGCGGCCCGCCGCGCCCAGTTCACCCACCGCGTCGGCGTCGAGCTGCCAGAGCTTGCGCAGCTGGGGGAGGCGGTCGACGACCGAGCCGATCGTCATCGCGTGGTCCTCGTGCTCGACCATCGCGGCCGAGACCTGCGCGTCGTGCAGCATCCAGAAGACCTGCTCGGCCGAGGACGTCGGGTAGATCGGCACGACCTGGGCGCCGATGGTCCACAGCGCGAAGTCGAAGAGCGTCCACTCGTAGCGGGTGCGGGACATGATGGCGACGCGGTCGCCGAACCGCACCCCCTGGGCGATCAGGCCCTTGGCCAGCGCGAGCACCTCGTCGCGGAACTCGGCCGCGGTGACGTCGCTCCAGCGTCCGTCGGTCTTGCGGCCGAAGGCGACGCGCGACGGGTCCTCGACGGCATGGTCGAACACGGCGTCGGCAAGGCCGCCCACCAGCGGCGCCGACGCCATCGGAGGATTCGAGAACTCGCGCAATGATGCTCCTTGTGGCGCTCCGCACAGCGCCGTGACGGTACCCCACCCCGCCCGCCTTCGGGAGGGGGTCCAAAAGGCGCCGGTACGGACCATCGGCACTGGTCAGCCGGTGGAAATGCGGCCACAAGGGGAAGGGCGGGACAACTTACTTACGGAGGAGTAAGTTTCGGGAGCGTAATCTCCACCGAATCTGTACGCAGCACACAGATTCGTTCGCATCGGACGATCTTCCGGCCGCTTGCCCACCACAAGATCATGTACGCGTCCGCCCCGTCGCGCTTCCGCTCCCGCCTGGGACTTCGCGGAGCGAGGTGGCGGCGCGAGCCCTTCGGGCCCCTGGCGGCCGACCCTTCGTCACGGCTCCTCGGGCGTGGAGCAGGTGGGGAACTTGTGCCGATTCATCGCCCACTCATCGCCTGCTCGTCGCTCACTCGTCGCCCGCTCAGCGCCCGCGGTGCCGGTCCACGATGCCCTCGATGATCGTCATCAGCCGCTCGCCGACCCGGTCGACGCTGCCGTTCTGCGTGCTGACCTGCGCACCTTCGAGCGCGAAGGTGATCTCTGCGGCGGTCTGTCCGGGGTCCGGCAGCCCGGCCGCGGCGCACATGGCGACCAGTCTGCGGGTCTGGAGCGCCTTGTGCCGCTCGATCACCTGCCGGGCCGGATGGGCGCGGTCGGGCAGCTCCGCCAGGGAGTTGATGAAGGGGCAGCCCCGGTAGGAGATGCCGGGCAGCCCCTCGGCGATGAAGCGGGCCAGGCCCAGGATCTGTTCCTCGGGGCGGCCGGGGTGTGCGGCCTCGACACGGTCGAAGGCCGCCTGGTAGTCGGCGGCGACGATGCGCAGCCACTCCGCGACGAGGGCGTCCTTCGTCTCGAAGTGCCGGTAGATCGCCATCTTGGTGGTCTCGGCCTTCTCGGCGATCGCCTGGACGCCCACCCGCCGGATCCCTTCGCTCTGGAAGAGCTCCTCGGCCGCGTCCAGGATCCGCTCGCGCGGCGGCAGCTTCGCCACTCTGTCCGGTCTGCCGGCGGTCGTCGCCATGAGTCCTCCGTGCCGTCCGTCCGCTCGGGTCCGCTCCGGGGCCTGTGGTTCTTGGGCCCTCGACGCGGTGCTACGGTACCAGTCCGTTCCACGCGATACCGATCGGTATCACTCGGTACTCACGGGTATCGAGAGGTGCGCATCCGGTACCGCCTCACCGCTGGGAGTGACCGTGAGAATTGCCGAGTACGTGAGTCATGACGCCGTTGGCCTCGCCGAGCTGGTCGCTGCGGGCGAGGTGAGCCCCGCCGAGGTCGAGACGGTCGCCCGCGAGGCCGCGCGGGCGGTCGATCCGCTGATCAACGCGATCGTGGAGACCTGGCCCACCGACGACCGGCCCGAGCCGGGCAGCGCCCCGCTGGCCGGCGTCCCGTTCCTGATCAAGGACATCGGCGTCACGATGGCCGGCCGGCGCACGGAGCTCGGCAGCCGCCTCGCGGCCGGCCACGTCGCCCGCGCCGACTCCTTCCTGATGCGGCGCTTCCGCCGCGCCGGACTCGTGACGTTCGGCCGCACCGCGACACCGGAGATGGCGTACGGCATCACCACCGAACCGGCGTTCCGCGGCCCGACCCGCAACCCGTGGGACCCGGACCGGAGCGCCGGCGGCTCCAGTGGGGGCGCGGCCGCGGCGGTCGCCGCCGGGGTGGTGCCGGTCGCCCACGGCACCGACGCCGCCGGATCGCTGCGCATCCCCGCCGCCTGCACCGGCCTGTTCGCCCTGAAGCCCACCCGCGGCCGGGTCTCCGTCGGCCCCGACGCCGACGAGGTCCTGGGCGGCCTCGCGGTGCAGGGCTGCGTCAGCCGTACGGTGCGCGACAGCGCGGTGCTGCTCGACGCGGTGCGCGGCCCGGAACCGGGCGACCCCTACTTCGCCGCCGAGCCGCCCCGCCCGTACGTGCGGGAAGTCACCCGCGACCCGGGCCGGCTGCGGATCGGCGTCCTCGGACAGCCGTGGGGTGGGTGCCGCACCACCGCGCCGGTGGCCGACGGCCTCGCCCGCACCGTCGCCCTGCTCGAATCCCTCGGCCACCGGGTGACGGAGGCCGAGGTCGAACTCGGCGTGGACTGGGAGGAGTTCGTCCTGGCCAACGCCCGGCAGTGGTCGGCGCACCTCACCGCGTCGGTCGACGAGCTGGCCGCCGCCTTCGACCGTCCCGTCGACCTGTCGACCCTGGAGCCCTCCACCCTGGCCGGCTACCGGTACGGGCAGCGGGTCACCGGCGCCGGGTTCGTCTCCGCCCTCGCGGTCCGCAACCGCGTCGCCCGGAGCCTCGCGCGCTCCTTCGCCGCCTACGACGTGCTGCTCACCCCGACCCTTCCGGAGCTCGCGGTGCCGTTGGGTACGCCGGGGCGCGGGGCACAGGAGCTGGACGGCCTGGACTGGCTGCGCCGCCTCTTCGACCGCGCGCCGTTCTCCGCGGCGTTCAATGTGGCGGGCACACCCGCCATGTCCGTGCCCGTGACGGCCGACGCCGCGACCGGGCTCCCGGTCGGCGCGCAGTTCGCCGCGGGCTTCGGGCGGGAAGGGCTCCTCTTCCGCCTCGCTGGGCAGCTCGAACAGGCGAGCCCGTGGGCCGGCCGGACGCCCCGGGTGTGGGCGGGGAACGCGCCGGGGGACACGGTGGCGTGATCCCCGTCCGAGCGGGCCGGGCGCCGAGTGCGATGAGTTCCGCGGGCGCGCCGGGTCTACAGGGGTGACGATCGCTGAGTCGACGGATTGATCGCTCGGCGGTTCGCCGGTCGACGGAACCCGCCGCAGTCACCGCCCGAGGAGAACGCCATGGCCGCCACCTACACCTTCGACGTCTTCTCCAGCCTCGACGGCTACGGCGCCGCCGAGGGCGACTGGACCGGCTACTGGGGCAAGCAGGGTCCCGAGCTGCTCGACCACCGCCTCTCGCTGTACGGCGCGGAGCAGCGGATGGTCTTCGGCGCCCGTACCTACCGGCAGTTCGTGCAGATGCTGGGGGCGGCCACCGAGGACTCCGACGTGCGCGACCCCTGGGTCACCCGGATGGTGAACCTGCCGGCGACGGTGGTGTCGACGACGCTGGAAGGCCCACTCGACTGGCCGGACGCCACCGTCGCGAGCGGCGACGCCGTCGACGTAGTCGCCCGGCTCAAGAAGGAGTCCGCCGTGCCGTTGCGCTCGCACGGCAGCCTGTCGATGAACCGGGCGCTGATGGCCGCCGGCCTGGTCGACCGCCTCCAGGTGACCGTCTTCCCCGTCGTCACCGGCCGCACCGGTCTGGCCCCCGTCTTCCGGGGCGCGGACGACTTCGACCTGGAACTGCTGGAGAGCCGGACGCTCGACGGCCGCATCCAGGAGCTCATCTACCGCCCCACCCGCCACTGATCCGCGCGGGCGCGGGACGGAGGGGGCGGCTCAGGGAGCGGACGCGGCCGACCCGTAGGCGTACTCGGAGATCAGGGTGCCGCCGGTGTCGCGCAGCCTGGCCGCGTCGCCCCGGTCGTTCCAGATGGGGCGTCCGCTGCCGTACGAGAAGCCGCCCCACTCCGGGTGGCTCTGGTTGGTGTAGATGCGGACGCGGGCGCCGGGCAGCAGCGTCGTGCCCGCCGGGAAGGTGAAGTTCTGCCCCGCGTCGTCCGCGCCGAGCACCCAGCCGGAGATGTCGGCGGGCGCGGTGCCGCGGTTGACGACCTCCACGTACTCGTCGGCCTGCGAGCGCTTCACCTCGCCCTTGAACCGCACGGTGGTGATGTGGACGTCCGGGAGTCCGGTGCGGGCCAGCACCGCGACGAGGTCGGCGCTGTTGGCGGCGTTCTCGGGGCTGATGAACCGCGTGACGATCTGGCCGCCCTGCTTGAATCCCGTGATGACCACCGCGTATTCGGTGTTGTCGATGGTGACGGTCTCCGGCGACACCCGGGTGGGCAGGTCGACGATGTCCTCGGGGTTCGGGCCGACGTTCGGCGTCTCGTTGTGCTGGAAACGGAAACTGAAGTCGTGCGGAACCTGGTCCTCGAACACGACGCGTGCGGCGAGGTCGATCTCGAACTGGTTCTGCGGCATTCCCTGAATGGGGAAGTTCTGATGGGTGAACGTGCCGAGCGTGAACTCCGTGCCGTCCAGGAGGACATCGACCGTGCCGCCGGCGAAGAGATAGCCGCTCTTGCCGCCGCCCGCGGGAATGCCCCACTTGATGTTGTCGGTGCTCAGGCCTTCCAGGTTGGGCGGGTTGATGCTGATCGCGGTCCAGGTGCCTGACGTGTCGACCTTCGACATGCGCAGATCTCCTCTGCCCGGTTGATTTCTTCCCGGCCGACCAGCCGGGACCGCGACGATAGCTTTGGGGCGGATCGGCCGGAAAGGCGAATTCAGGAAGGATGGGGCAGTCTTCGCGAATGGCCGATAGTTTCGCCGCGCCTTCCGCCGGAGGGGACGGAGCTCCGCACTCACAGCCCGTGGACCCCACCCGTCCCTCGCGGGCTCATGTGCCGCGGGAGGCCGAGGGTCGGCCCGGACCGTCAAGGGCCGGTACGGGCCGTCACGACGCGGTACGCGCCGGCCGGGGTGAGCGGCGACGCGGTGGCACCGGGCCCGGACGATCCGAACCGACGCTCACCGGCCGCCCCGGTGCAGCCGGTCGCCGCCCGCCAGGATCGCCGCCGCCAGCGCGTCCGCGGCCTCCTGTGCGGAGGCCCGCCGCTCGCCGTGCAGCAGGACGAAGTCGACGGAGCCGAGCTCCGGCAGGCCCGCCCGCTCCGGGACACGGACGAGGCCCGGCGGGATCAGGCCCCGCGAGTGCGCCATCACGCCGAGGCCCGCGCGGGCGGCGGCCACCAGGCCGTTGAGGCTGCCGCTCGTACAGGCCACCCGCCACGCGCGGCCCCGCCGCTCCAGCGCCTCGAAGGCGAGGGCGCGGGTGATGCCCGGCGGGGGATAGACGATCAGCGGCACCGGGCGCTCCGGGTCGAGCCGCAGCCGTTCGGAGCCGATCCAGACCAGGTCGTCCCGCCAGACCAGCTCGCCGCGGGTATCCTCCGGGCGCCGCTTGGCCAGCACCAGGTCGAGCCGGCCCGCGTCCAGTTGCTTGTGCAGCGTGCCGGAGAGCTCGACGGTCAGTTCCAGGTCGACGTCGGGGTGGTCGTGGCGGAACGACTCCAGGATGTCGGTGAGCCGGGTCAGGACGAAGTCCTCCGACGCCCCGAACCGCAGCCGCCCGCCGAGCCGTCTGCCGGTGAAGAACGCCGCCGCCTGCTCGTGCGCGGCCAGGATGCGGCGGGCGAAGCCGAGCATCGCCTCGCCGTCCTCGGTGAGCTCCACGCTGTGGGTGTCCCGGGTGAACAGCTGCCGCCCGGCCGCCTCCTCCAGGCGGCGCACGTGCTGGCTGACGGTCGACTGGCGCAGGTTCAGCCGCAGGGCCGCGCGCGTGAAGCTCAGCGTCTGGGCGACCGCGAGGAAGGTGCGGAGCTGCGAGGGGTCGTACACACGGGCCAGCCTAACCCGCTCATCACGGATCACGATGGCAGTCAGTGCGGTGTACGGGATTCCCGATCACCCGGGTCGGGAGGATCATGGGAGGGGCACGTCAGGGCGCCCCCCGGCCGGCCTCGGCGCCCGCACGACCCAGCGCCACCCGTACCACCCGTACCACCCCGCACCGAGAGCATGGAGCGCCGTGAAACGCCTGAAGTGGCCGTCCTGGATGCCGGTCGACCCGTACATCGTGGCGTTGCTCGCGACTGTGGGGCTCGCGGCCCTGCTGCCCGCCCGCGACACCGCCGCCGATGTCGCATCCGGCGCCTCCACCGCGGCCGTCGCCCTGCTCTTCTTCCTCTACGGTGCCCGCCTCTCCACCCGCGAGGCGCTCGACGGGCTGAAGCACTGGCGCCTCCACGTCACCGTCCTGGCCTGCACGTTCGTCGTCTTCCCGCTGCTCGGGCTCGCCGCGAAGGGGCTCGTCCCGTACGTCCTGACGCCCGCGCTCTTCAGCGGTTTCCTCTTTCTCACCCTGGTGCCCTCGACGATCCAGTCGTCCATCGCCTTCACCTCGATGGCCCGCGGCAACGTCCCCGCGGCGATCTGCGCGGGCTCCTTCTCCTCGCTCGCGGGCATCCTGCTCACCCCGCTCCTCGCGGCGGCGCTGCTCGGTGGGAGCGGCGGCGGGTTCTCGGGCGACTCGCTCGTCAAGATCGTGCTGCAACTGCTCGTGCCGTTCCTCGCCGGGCAGTTCCTGCGCCGCTGGGTGGGCGGTTTCGTCACGCGCCACAAGAAGATCCTCGGCTATGTCGACCGCGGCTCGATCCTGCTGGTCGTCTACACGGCGTTCAGCGAGGGCATGGTGCAGGGCATCTGGCACCAGGTCCACCCGGTGCGGCTGCTCGCGCTGCTCGGCGTCGAGGCGGTGCTGCTCGCGGTGATGCTGACGCTGACCTGGTACGGCGCGAAGCGGCTCGGCTTCGGGCGGGCCGACCGGATCGCGATCCAGTTCGCCGGCTCCAAGAAGTCGCTGGCCGCCGGACTGCCCATGGCGAGCGTCCTGTTCGGCGCGGACGCCTCCCTCGCGGTGCTGCCGCTGATGCTCTTCCACCAGATGCAGCTGATGGTCTGCGCGGTCATCGCCAAACGCCGCTCGCGCGATCCGCGGGAGTACGTCAGCGAGCCGCCCCGAGACGCAGCGACACGAACCGCGGTCGGTACAGCGACACGTTCCGGGTGACGTTGGCCTGCGCGGTCGTGGGCGTCGCGTTGAGCCAGTTGACGTCGTAGCTGAGGACGACGCGGCCGTCGCCGCCGAGCGCCGGGTGGACCTGCGGGTTGTACGCGGCGGTCTCCTGCTGCGGGTTGCCGTCGTGCGGGAGCGGTGCCTCGAAGCCCTTGGCGGGGCCGTGCCAGGGGCCGGTCGGGGAGCACGACCAGTACGAGGCGACGGTGGTCAGGCCCTCGGTGCCCGCGGCCATGGTGAACAGGACATACGTGCCGTCGTCCCGCACCACGGTGAACGCGCTGCCCACCCCCTTGCGCTTGCCGTCCCCGAGCACGGACCGCGACGTCACCCCGTGCCCCCACTCCTCGCCGTCCCAGTACTCCCACGCCGAGGCGTCGGCGAGCCTGCCGCGCGGGACGCGTGCCACATGGGCGTGGGAGGAGGGGCGCGCGGCAGCTTGGGCGTCCGTGCCGCCGAAGACGTACGTCCAGCCGTCGTCCTCGACCGTCGTCGTGCCGTACAGGACCCGCTTCTGCGGATCGGCCACCCCTTGCTGGTCGGAGACCTTCACGACGGACTCGACGCGCAGGTCCGGCAGGGAGAGGGTGGCGACCTCGGTGGCGAGCGGGACGCCGTAGATCCACGGGCCCTGGCTCGCCTGCCGGGTCCACAGCAGCACCCGCACGACCTGCTCGTCGGCGCCGGGCGAGCGGGGCTCCACCCGGGCCGCCACCGGCCAGCGCCACTGCTGGGGCGCCGGATCGGGGAAGAGCGGCGCGGCGAGGGTGCGCTGGAGGGTGCCCGAACGGGACATCACCACCGCGGAGTTGCGGACCATCGGGGTGTTCGCGTCGCGCCAGGTGTGCGGCTGGCCCGCCGGGTTGGGCGGCGCGTGGACCTGGCCGAGGAAGGTGTCGGAGAAAAGCCACAGCACCCGCCCGTCCGGCAGCCGCACCGAGTGGGTGCCGTCGCCGCCGGTCCAGTCGTCGGTGCGCGCCGTGTCGTCGCCGTAGCGGGCGAACTCCGCGGTGGCCGCGTCGTCGGCGCTCCAGGAAGTGACCGTGCGGGGCCGGCACGCCGCGTCGCCCTCCCGGTCGTCGTCCGGGAGGGCGATGAGCAGCACGGCCGCGCAGGCCAGGACCAGCAGCAGGACCGGCCAGATCCTGCGCGGCCCCGCGGCGGGACGTTCGCGGGCGGACACGACCGGGACGTTAGTTGCTGCCGCGCACGTGGTCCATGGGGAGGTGGATCACGGTGTCCCGTGTCACAGCGTCCCCTTGAGTTCGCAGGGCTTCCATCCGGTCGTCGTCCAACGCCTCGTCGTACACCCGGACTTCGTCGATGTCCCCGGTGAAGTAGGCGCGGCTGTCCATGCGTTGGCCGACGTGCACGCCGAAGGGGGAGTTGCGGCTGACCGAGCCCGGCACGTCCGGGGCCTCCACCCGCTCCCCGTCGAGGAAGAGCGTCAGGCGCCCGTCGCCGCGGCGCAGTGCGACGTGGTGCCACTGGCCGTCGTTGTACGCGCCGGCCGTGCGCACGGACGCCGACCTCGGGGGCGTGGCGCCCTCGCGCGTGGTGATCAGGCCGGTGACCCGGTTGCTCGCGGGCTCGCCGCGCAGCCACACCTGCGGCTGGTTGGTGCCGATGCCGCCCATCCAGAGCAGCGGCTGCTCACCGGTCGTGGCGGAGTAGCGGAACCACACCGAGGCGGTGAAGTCACTTGTGCCGAGCGGGAGGTGGCGTTGGAACGGCAGGCGCACCGCGTCGTCGCTCCCGTCGAGGGCGAGCGCACGGCCGAACCGCCCCTCGGTCGTGCGGGCCCCGCCGAGCACCGCCGCGGGACGGGCACCCGGCGCCCGGTCGGGGGTCGTCGGGTCGGGGCCGCGGCGCGGCGTGAGCCACTCCTCGGTGAAGCGGGCGAAGCGGATCTCGTCGCGCGCGTCGACGGCGCCGCCCTCGTACAGCAGTCCCACGTGCGCGCCGTCGGCCCGCACCAGGTCGGAGTAGCCCGACCAGTCGGTGGTCACCGTCGTGCCGCGGTCGACGCTGTCCCAGGTGCGGCCGCCGTCGTAGGAGGAGCGGATCTGCATGGTGCGGCGCCGGTCGGGGTCGGCGGGGCAGGCGAGCAGCATCCGCTTGCCGAACTGCAGTGTGGAGCCCTGCACCTGAGGCGTGTAGAGGTCGGGGATCGCACGGAACGGCGCGACGAAGGAGCTCCCGCCGTCGCGGCTGACGGTGTGCGTGCGGTGGCCCAGGTCCGTGCCGTCCTGCTCGCGGCCGCTGACGTAGAGGGTCCCGTCGGGCCGCTCGGTGACGGTCATCTCGGACGGCTTCTGCCGGAAGGTGCCGTCGGCCGGTATCGGGTAGGAGTCCCTGGCGCCGATCTTCCAGCGGTCGCCGCCGTCGTCACTGACGATCAGCGCCGCGTGGTTGGCGGTGACCCGACTGCCGTCCCAGGTCTCGGTGTTGGCGGTGAAGACGAGCCGGCCCGCGTGCCGCCCGCGAGTCAGCTGCAGCCCGTGCACGGGCCCGGTCGCGTACCACGAGTTCCAGTCCTTCGGCAGGATCTGGTCGCTCAGGTCGCGCGGCGCCGACCAGCTGCGGCCGTCGTCGTCGCTGTACTGGAGGTGGGGGGTGCGGTCGCAGGGGACGGTGCAGTTCTGCGCGTCCGTGCGGCCGGTGTTGTACGTCTCGGCGAGGAGGATGCGGCCGGTCCTGCGGTCCACGACGGGGGCGGGGTTGCCGTGGGTGTCGCCCGCGCCCTCGGTGACCACCTGGAGCGGCCCCCAGGTCCGGCCGCCGTCGTGGGACCGCTTGACCACGATGTCTATGTCGCCCGCGTCGCCGCAGTTGTTCACCCGTCCCTCGGCGAAGGCGAGCAGCGTGCCCTTGGCCGTCCGCACCACGGCAGGGATGCGGTAGCAGGCATAACCGGGGTCCTGGGAGGCCCTGAACAGCACCTGCTGTTCGAAGGCCGGTGTCGGCGCGGCCGTCGCCCGCGCCGCCTGCGCCGAGGGCGCGGGCAGCAGGGCGCCGAGGGTGACGGCGGTCAGCAGGGCCGTGGCGGCGCGGAGCGGTCTCAGACGTGCACGGAGGCTCGATGGCATGGTGCGGTCCGCCTTTCGGGGCGACGGCGACTCATGGCGATGAGGGGCCGGGGCGAGGCGCCCCGGTCCCGGACCCGGGATGACGGGCAATCAGATCGTACGGTGATGCGGACATCCTGACATCCCACGTCCCATGTGCGTGGCACAGACGCTACGTGGGGCTCTCGGCCACCCACAAGGAGCAGGCGTCACGGGATCAGGACGACCTTGCCCCGGTTGGTCCGCGCCTCGATCACCGCGTGCGCCTCCGCCGCGTCCGTGAGGGCGAACTCCGCGTGCACCACGGGCCGCAGCGTGCCCGCCGCGTGCAGCTCCCACAGCTCGCGCCGCCACGCCTCGTACAGCCCCGGCCGGCCGCGCGCGATCAGGCCCATCTGGAACCCGATGACGGACTTCGCGCCGACGAGCAGGTCGTACGCGGCCACCGTGCCGCCGCCCGAGCTGTACGCGACGAGCCGGCCGTGCGGGGCGAGGGAGCGGACGGCGGGGGTGAGCAGCTCGCCGCCGACCGCGTCCAGGACGTAGTCCACGGGCTCGCCCCACTCCGCCCGGTCGTACGTGACGACCTCGTCGGCGCCGAGGCCGCGCACGAACTCCGCCTTGGCGGCGTCGGACACGGCCGCCACGACCCGGCCCGCGCCCCGCGCCCGGGCCAGCTGCACGGCGAGGTGGCCGACGCCGCCGGCCGCCGCGGTGACGAGCGCGGACTCGCCGGGTGCGGGGCGGGCCGCTTCGAGGGCGCCGCGTGCGACGAGCCCGGAGCGGACCAGCGCGACCGCGTCGACGGCGCTCGCGCCGTCCGGCACGGGGGAGGCCATCGTGGTGTGCAGCAGGGCGTGGTCGGCGTATCCGTGCCCGAAGACGAGGCCGGTCACCCGGTCGCCCGGCGCGTGAGCGGTGACGCCCTGGCCGAGGGCGACGACCGTGCCGGCGATCTCTCCGCCGAGCGCGATCGGCGGGCGGTCCTCGCGGACCTTGCGGACGACGGGCAAGGTGACGCCGACCGCCTCGACCCGCACCAGGAGCTCGCCGGGCCCCGGCTCGGGGACGGGGGTCTCCTCCAGGAACAGGACCTCGGGTCCACCACTGCGCTCGTACCGAATGCGACGCATCCGACCACCTCCAGACACCGGGGACCGTCCCGGGAACGATCCGCACCAGAAACCGTTGGGAGTCCCAACGAGTTCACGCGTGCTCACGGTAGCCCGCAAATCATGGGGAAGTCCAACGATTACGTGAGGCTTGGCTAGGCTCCTCCCATGGCCACGACACCGTCCGCTCCCAGCACCATCCGCACCCTCCCCAGTTGGCTGCTCGGCCGCGCGGCGGCCCGCGGGCGCGGCCTGGTCGCCGAGGCGCTGGCGCGCGAGGGGCTGAAGATGTGGCACCACGTGGTGCTGTCCGCCGTCGCCGACCTCGGGCCGCTCGCCCAGGCGGAACTCGGCCGGAGCGTCTCGCTCGACCCGAAGGACATGGTCGGCGTCCTCAACGACCTGCAGGCCGAAGGACTGATCGAGCGCGCACCCGACCCCGCGGACCGCCGCAAGAACGCGATCACCATCACCGCGCGCGGCCGCCGGACCGTACGGCGGTGCGCCGAGGCGGCCGAGCAGGCCAACGCCGAACTCCTCGCGCCCCTCTCGGCGGCGGAACGCGAACGGTTCCTCGCGCTGCTGGTCCGGATCTCGGGGGTCGCGCCGCAGGACTGACGCCGGCGCGGGACGTGACGCCGGGGCCGGGGCAGAGGGCCCGGCCGGCGCAGGGGGCGCTCCCCGCCGGCCGGGGCGCCGCCGCCGTGCGGCGGGTGGCCCGGGTCAGTCCTGGGCGGCCGCGGCCTCCAGGGCGACGCGGTGCTCGCCCGCGTACACGTTCATGGAGGAGCCGCGCAGGAAACCGACGAGCGTCAGTCCCGTCTCGGCGGCCAGGTCCACCGCCAGCGAGGACGGCGCGGAGACCGCGGCGAGCACCGGGATGCCCGCCATCACGGCCTTCTGGGCGAGCTCGAAGGAGGCGCGGCCCGAGACGAGCAGGACCGCGCGGGAGAGCGGAAGCCGGCCGTCCTGGAGGGCGCGTCCGACGAGCTTGTCCACGGCGTTGTGCCGCCCCACGTCCTCGCGCAGGTCGAGGAGTTCCCCCTGCTCGTCGAAGAGCGCCGCGGCGTGCAGCCCCCCGGTCCGGTCGAAGACCCGCTGCCGCGCGCGCAGCCGGTCGGGGAGGCTCGCGAGCAGCTCGGTGCCGAGCCGGACCGGGGGAGCGTCGGCTATCGGGAAGCGCGCCGTGGTGCGCACCGCGTCCAGGCTCGCCTTGCCGCACAGGCCGCAGGAGGACGTGGTGTAGACGTTGCGCTCCAGCGTGATGTCGGGGACGACGACGCCCGGAGCGGTCCGCACGTCGACCACGTTGTACGTGTTCACGCCCTCGGTCGTCGCGCCGGCGCAGTACACGATCGACTGGAGCTCGTCCGCGGCGCCGAGCACGCCCTCGCTGACCAGGAACCCGGCCGCGAGCGCGAAGTCGTCACCGGGCGTGCGCATGGTGATGGCCAGCGGCTTGCCGTTGAGCCGGATCTCCAGGGGTTCCTCGGCGACCAGGGTGTCGGGCCGCTCCGAGACGCGCCCGTCCCGGACCCGGATCACCTTGCGTCGCTCAGTGACTCGTCCCATGTGTCGATCAGTCCCGGTTCTGTACGTGCTGGTAGCCGAAGCGGCCCTTGATGCAGAGGTTGCCGTGGGTCACCGGGCTGTCGTGCGGCGAGGTGACCTTCACGATGTCATTGTCCTGCACGTGCAGGGTCAGGCTGCAGCCGACTCCGCAGTAGGCGCAGACCGTCGTCGTCTCGGTCTGCGCCGACTCGTCCCAGGTCCCCGCCGCCCGCATGTCGAACTCCGACTTGAAGCTGAGGGCGCCCGTCGGGCACACCTCGATGCAGTTCCCGCAGTACACGCAGGCCGAGTCGGTCAGCGGCGCGTCGTGCTCGACGGCGATACGGGCGTCGAAGCCGCGGCCCGCCACCGCGATGGCGAAGGTGTTCTGCCACTGCTCGCCGCAGGCGTCGACGCACTTGTAGCAGAGGATGCACTTGTCGTAGTCGCGCACGTACAGGTCGTTGTCGACCCGGGGCTCCTCGGCCAGGCGCGCCGCCTCGGGGCCGAAGCGGTCCGGCTCCGCCTCGTACTCATCGAGCCACCCCGCCACCTTCGGTGTCGTCGACAAGTCGACGGAGGAGGCGAGCAGTTCGAGGACGAGACGGCGGCTGTGCCGGGTGCGCTCGGTGTCGGTGCGGACGGTCATGCCCGGCTCGGCCCGGCGCGAGCAGGCCGGCGCGAGGGTGCGGGCGCCCTCCACCTCGACGACACAGACCCGGCAGGCGTTCTTGGGGGTCAGGGTGTCGCCCTCGCAGAGGGTCGGGACGTTCTTCCCGGCGGCGCGGCAGGCGTCCAGGAGCGTCGCCCCCTCCGGCACCCTGGCTGGCTGTCCGTCCAGGGTGAACTCCACGAGACGTCGGGGCGGTTGAAGAGGAACGGCGGTCATGCGTACGCCCCCAGACGGTCGATGGCGGATTCCACGGCATTCCACGCGGTCTGGCCGAGACCGCAGATCGAGGCGTCCCGCATGGCCCGCCCCACGTCGCGCAGGAGCGCGATGTCGCCGGCCGCCTCGGCGCCGGTCCGCTGAAGCAGCCGGTGCAGGGCCTCCTCCTGGCGGACGGTGCCGACCCGGCAGGGCACGCACTGCCCGCACGACTCGTCCCGGAAGAACTCCGCGATGCGCAGCAGGATCCGGGGGAGCGGCACGGTGTCGTCGAGCGCGAGCACGACACCCGAGCCGAGGGTGGTGCCGGCGGCGCGGGTGCCCTCGAACGTCAGCGGGATGTCCAGCTCGTCGGGGCGCACGAAGCCGCCCGCGGCGCCGCCGAGCAGGACCGCGCGCAGCTGGTCCGGTTTCCCGGCGAGGTCGAGGAGTTCACCGAGCGTGGCCCCGAACGGCAGCTCGTAGACGCCGGGCCGCGCCACGCTGCCGGAGACGCAGAACAGTTTGGGGCCGGTCGACTGCCCGGTGCCGACGGCGGCGTACGCCTGGGCGCCCATCGTCAGGATCGGCAGGACGTTGACGAGGGTCTCCACGTTGTTCTCGGCGGTGGGCCTGCCGAACAGGCCCTTCTCCACGGGGAAGGGCGGCTTGGACCGGGGCTCGCCCCGGTACCCCTCGATGGAGTTGAAGAGGGCGGTCTCCTCGCCGCAGATGTAGGCACCCGCGCCCCGTCTGATCTCGATGTCGAAGGCGTAGCCCTGCCCGAGCACGTCGTCACCGAGCAGACCCCGCGCGCGGGCCCGGTCGATCGCGTGCCGCAGCCGCTGGAGCGCGCGGGGGTACTCGCCGCGCAGGTAGAGGTAGCCCAAGTGGGCGCCGGTCGCGTACCCGGCGATCGTCATGGCCTCGATCAGGGCGTACGGATCGCCCTCCATGAGTACCCGGTCCTTGAAGGTGCCGGGCTCGGACTCGTCGGCGTTGCAGACGAGGTAATGCGGGTGGTCCGGCCGGGCGGCGGTGGCCGCCCACTTCCGGCCGGTGGGGAAGGCGGCGCCGCCCCGGCCGACGAGCCCCGCGTCGGTGACCTCCCGGATGACCTCGGCGGGACCGATGGCGAAGGCGCGGCGCAGGGCGGTGTAGCCGCCGTGGGCGCGGTAGTCGTCGAGGGAGGCGGGATCGACGGCGCCGATCCGGCGCAGGAGCAGCAGGTCGGCGCGCCCTGGGTGGTCCGGGCCCGGGTGACCCGTCTGGGGGACGGAGAGGGCGGCCGGGGGTTCGGCGGGGGCGAGGCCGGGGTCCGTGGCCACGGAGGCGAGGGTCTCGGGTGTGGCCGGGGCGATGGTCGCGGTGGCGTGGGCCTTCTGTCCGCTCCCGCCCCTGCCCGAATCCAGCGGCTCCGCCGCCACGGGGGCGCCGTCCCGGGGACTCTGCCCCAGAGCCCCCGATCGCTTCGCGTGCTCGCCCTCGTACGCCGGACCGGCGGAAGAGGGCGCCCCTGCCCGCACCACCATCGCCGCCGGGGCCCGCTCGCACACCCCCAGACAGGGGCTCGCCTCGACCGCCACCCCCGGCGCGGAGCGCAACCGCTCCGCCACATCGCCGCACAGCGCGGCGCCCCCGCACGCGAGATCCGTGCACACCCGCACCACCGTCGCGGGCCGCGGCCGCACCGAGAAGAGGGAGTAGAACGTGGCCACCCCGTACCCCTCGGCCGGCGGCACCGTCAGCCGCCGGCACAGGTAGTCGAGGCCGCCCTCGCTGATCCACCCCACCCGGTCGTTGAGCGCGTGCAGCCCCGGCAACAGCTGATCGCGCCGGTCCCGTGCCGCCCGGCCGCCCCGCGCCCAGCGAAGCTCCGCGCCGTCGCCCTCCGCGCGCCGGCCGGCGGGGAACTCCCGGGCGGATCCGGGCGGTCCGAGCACGGAGTCGACGGCCGCCCGTTCCTCGTCCGTCGGCTCGCTGTCACCGAAGTGCAGATCCATACGTCACCTCACCTCACGGGTGTGGACAGCTTGTCGATGCGTATCGCCGACGCCTTGAACTCGGCCGTGCCCGCGATCGGGCAGTTCGCCTCGATGGTCAGCCGGTTGGTGTCGACCTCGTCGGGAAAGTGCATGGTCATGAAGGCCAGGCCGGGACGCAGGCCCGGGTCGATCCAGACCGGCGCCGTCACCGTCCCGCGCCGCGAGGAGACCCGGACCTCCTCGCCCGTCACGACGCCGTACCGCTCCGCGTCCCGCGGGCACAGCTCGACGTACTCGCCGCGGCGCAGCGGGGAGGCGAAACTCCCGCTCTGCACCCCGGTGTTGTAGGAGTCCAGACGCCGCCCGGTCGTCAGCCGGATCGGGTACGCCTCGTCGGTGACGTCGACCGGCGGATCGTGCTCGACGAGCCCGAACGGCGCGAGCGGACCGCGCTGCGCCGGATCCGGATCCCACAACCTGCCGTGCAGATAAGGGGGTTCGAGCCCGTTCTCGTCGGGGCAGGGCCACTGGATGCCCCGCAGCGCCTCCAGACGGTCGTACGTCATGCCGTGGTGGTCCGGCGAGACCGACCGCAGCTCGTCCCAGACCGCCCGCGCGTCGGCGTACTTCCAGTCGTGACCGAGCCGCGTGGCGAGGTCGCACAGGACGTCGATGTCCTCACGCGCCTCGCCGGGCGGCCGCACCGCCCTGCGGACCCGCTGCACGCGTCGCTCGCTGTTGGTCGTCGTGCCCTCGGTCTCCGCCCACGCGGCGGTCGCGGGCAGCACCACGTCCGCCAGTTCGGCGGCCCTGGTCAGGAAGATGTCCTGGACGACGAGGAAGTCCAGGGCGCGCAGCCGCCGCACCGCCTGCTCACTGTCCGCCTCGGACTGCGCGGGGTTCTCGCCGATGCAGTAGACGGCCTTGAGGGTGCCCTCGTCCATGGCCTCGAACATCTCGGTGAGGGTCAGCCCGTAGCGGGGCTGGATCACGGTGTTCCAGGCCGACTCGAACTTCCGCCGGGTGTCCGGGTCGCGCGGGTCCTGGAAGCCGGGCAGGCGGTTGGGGATGGCGCCCATGTCGCCGCCGCCCTGCACGTTGTTCTGGCCGCGCAGCGGCTGCAGGCCCGAGCCGTAGCGGCCCACGTGTCCGGTCAGGAGGGACAGGTTGATCAGGGCGCGGACGTTGTCGGTGCCGTTGTGGTGCTCGGTGATGCCGAGCGTCCAGCACAGCTGGGCCCGCTCGGCGCGCGCGTAGGCGTGCGCCAACTCCCGGACGGCCGCCGCCGGTACGCCCGTCACCTGCTCGGCGAGCGTGAGCGTCCACGGCTCGACGAGGGCGGCGTAGGCGTCGTAGCCGGTGGTCGCCCGCTCGATGAACGCGTGGTTGGCCAGGCCCGCGTGGATGATCTCGCGGCCGATCGCGTGCGCCATCGGGATGTCCGTGCCGACGTCCAGGCCGAGCCAGCTCTCGGCCCACTCCGCGGTCTTCGTGCGGCGCGGGTCGACCGCGTACATCCGGGCGCCGTTGTGGATGCCCTTCAGGACGTGCTGGAAGAAGATCGGGTGCGCGAAACGGGCGTTGGAGCCCCACATCACGATCACATCGGTGTGCTCGACCTCTTCGTACGAGGAGGTCCCGCCGCCCGAGGCGAACGCGGCCGACAGCCCGGCGACGCTGGGCGCGTGGCAGGTGCGGTTGCAGGAGTCGACGTTGTTGGTGCCCATCACCACGCGCGCGAACTTCTGCGCCACGTAGTTCATCTCGTTGGTCGCGCGGGCGCAGGAGAACATCCCGAAGGCGCCGCGGGCCCGCTCGAACCCGGCCGCCGTGCGGGTCAGCGCCTCCTCCCAGGTGGCCCGGCGCAGCGGCCGGCCGCGGGCGTCGCGGACCAGCGGGTGGGTGAGGCGGGTGTACGTCTTGGGGGTGCGGGGCCCGGCGGTGCGGGGCCCGGCCCCGCGGGCGTCACGTGTGCTCCCGCGGGTGTCGTCACGTGTGCTCATGCGGCGGTCCTCACTGCGAGCAGGTCCGAGATGGCGTGCACGGTGCGCAGCGTCGGCACCGGGACGCCGGTGATGTCGGCCAGCTCGACGACGGCCGCGAGCAGCACGTCGAGTTCGAGCGGCTTGCCGCGCTCCAGGTCCTGGAGGGTGGACGTGCGGTGGTCGCCGACCCGCTCGGCGCCGGCCAGCCGCCGCTCCACAGAGATGTCCGGCGTGCAGCCGAGTGCGGCGGCGACGGCGAGCGTCTCGTTCATCATGATCTCGATGACCCGCCGGGTGCCGCCGTGCCGGCACATCTCGGCCATGGTGGCGCGGGCCAGCGCGCTGATCGGGTTGAAGGAGATGTTGCCGAGCAGCTTGATCCAGATGTCGCCGCGCAGTTCGGGTTCGACCGGGCACTTGAGGCCGCCCGCCACCATGGCCTCGCTGAACGCCGTGCACCGCGCCGACACGGACCGGTCGGGCTCGCCGACGGAGAAGCGGGTGCCCTCCAAGTGGCGCACGACGCCCGGGCCTTCGAGCTCGGTCGCCGCGTAGACGACGCAGCCGATCGCGCGTTGCGGCGCGAGGACCGCGCTCACCGCGCCGCCCGGGTCGACGCTCTCGACGCGGTGGCCGTCGTGCGGGCCGCCGTGCCGGTGGAAGTACCACCAGGGGATGCCGTTCTGCGCGGCGACGACCGCGGTGCTCTCGTGCAGGAGCGGCTCGATCAGCGGCCCGCACGCCGCGTACGAGTTGGCCTTCAGACCCAGGAAGACGAAGTCGACCGGCCCGATCTGGGCCGGGTCGTCGGTGGCCCGGGCCCGCGCGGTGAAGTCGCCGCGCGGGCTCAGCACCCTGACTCCGTGCCGCCTCATGGCCGCGAGGTGCGGTCCACGGGCGACGAGATGGACGTCGGCGCCCGCGCGGTGCAGCGCGGCTCCGACGTAGGCACCGATCGCACCGGCACCGAGGACTGCGACTTTCACGGTGGGCGCTCCGTTCGGTTGAGGGTCCGAGGAACGTGGCGCGGCGCACGTGTGCCGCGGGACGTGGAGGAGAACGTCTACGAAATATTGTCTACAGTATGGAAGTTAGGCGAACAAGGGTTTCGGCAAGGGTTTGCGCGGCACTGCGTCTGTCGAGCGGGCCGGGCGTGCGCGGACTTCCCGCGGCGTCACGCCTGCGGATGACGCGCACTCGCACACAAGGTCACACCCTTCTGCGGAGGGTGACCGGATCATGAGAAGCATCCAAACCCCGCGCTCCTTTCCTGTCGCATCACGTGCACGGTTACTCACCAGTCGCTGACCAGACTGGGGGGTTCCGTACCTCGGCACCCGATTCCGGCAAGCAGTTTCCGCACCACGTCCGCACCAAGGGGGACCCCTCCATGCACGGCTCGCGCATCGCCGCTGTCGGCCATTACCAGCCCGCCAAGATCCTCACCAACGAGGAGCTGGCGGGCATGGTCGACACCAGTGACGAGTGGATCCGGTCCCGGGTGGGCATCCGCACCCGCCATGTCGCGGGCCCGGAGGAGCCGGTCGACGAGCTGGCCGCGCACGCCGGCGGCAAGGCCCTCGCGGCGGCGGGCCTGGCGCCCGAGGCGATCGACCTGGTCCTGGTCGCCACCTCCACGGCCATCGACCGCTCCCCGAACATGGCCGCCCGGGTCGCCGCCCGGCTCGGCATCCCCTCCCCGTGCGCGATGGACGTCAACGTCGTCTGCGCGGGCTTCACGCACGCCCTCGCCACCGCCGACCACACCCTGCGGGCCGGTGCCGCCACCCGTGCCCTGGTCATCGGCGCGGACAAGATGACCGAGGTCACCGACTGGACGGACCGCACCACCTGCGTGCTGACCGGCGACGGCGCGGGCGCGGCCGTCGTCGAGGCGTGCGGCCCCGGCGAGGAGCCCGGCATCGGCCCGGTGCTGTGGGGCTCGGTGCCCGAGATGGGCAACGCCGTCCGCATCGAGGGCACTCCGCCGCGCTTCGCCCAGGAGGGCCAGAGCGTCTACCGCTGGGCGACGACCCAGCTGCCCCCGCTCGCCCGCGCGGCCTGCGAGCGCGCCGGGCTGACCCCGGCCGACCTCGCCGGAGTCGTCCTGCACCAGGCCAACCTGCGGATCATCGAGCCGCTCGCCGAGCGCATCGGCGCCGTGAACGCCGTCGTCGCGCGGGACGTCGTCGACTCCGGCAACACCTCGGCGGCCAGCGTCCCGATGGCGCTGTCGAAGCTCGTCGAGCGCGGTGACCTCCGCTCCGGCGACCCGGTGCTGCTGTTCGGGTTCGGCGGGAACCTCTCGTACGCGGGACAGGTCGTGCGCTGCCCCTGACGCGACCTCGCAGGCCCGCGTGATACCCAAGAGCCGGTCATGCGATGCCCATGAATGAGTCATGTACGGCCGTGTGGTCGGCTCAACTCGTCCTGGCGCTGGCCCCTCCCGCTCGTAGACTGTAGACAAAAGGCAATCGTCGAGGAGGGGACCGCGATGTTGTCCACAGGACTGCCGCAGGGGGCGGTGCCCAGACTCGAACGCCCGGGGCCGCTCCGGGAGCGGGTCTACGAGGCGCTGCTCGAACTGATCACCACCCGCTCACTGCAACCCGGCCAGCATCTGGTCGAGAGCGAACTGGCCGGCCACCTGGGGGTCTCCCGCCAGCCGGTGCGCGAGGCGCTGCAACGGCTGAACACCGAGGGCTGGGTCGACCTGCGGCCCGCCCAGGGCGCGTTCGTGCACGAGCCGACCGAGCAGGAGGCGGACCAACTCCTCACCGTGCGCACCCTGTTGGAGGCCGAGGCCGCCCGTCTCGCCGCCGCGAACACCGGCACCGCGGGCATCGCCGCGCTCGACGAGCTGTGCACCCGCGGCGAGCAGGCCGTGGCCGACGGCGACGTGGACCAGGTGGTCACCCTCAACGCGGCCTTCCACGCCAAGGTGATGGAGCTCGCGGGCAACGTGGTCCTCGCCGAGCTCGCCGGGCAGGTGGACCGCAGGGTCCGCTGGTACTACACGCCGGTGGCCCGGCAGCGCGGCAGCCAGTCCTGGCTGGAGCACCGCGAGCTGATCGCGGCCATCGCCGAGCGCGACGAACAGCGCGCCACGGACATCATGCGGGCCCACACCGAGCACACCCGGCGCACCTACCACCAGCGCGAGACGGGCTGAGCCCCGCGGCGTGCGCGCCACCGCCCTTTGTCCTGTGACTGGAGAAAGTCATGGGTAATTCCTGCGCAACTTCTTCCCAGCCCCGACAGGCGCTGCTACGTTCCCCTCGAAAGCTTGAAGGAAGCCCGAAGGCGACGGCACGGAAAGCCTGACGGCAACGGCATGGGAAGCCCGATGAGGCGGGGAGGGGCGCGTGAGACGTATGACGGCTCGACCCGCCAATGCGCACCAGGCGCGCTTGCTGCGGCTGCTGCGCGACGGAGGACCCAACTCCCGCGCCCAGCTGGGCGATCAGGTCGATCTCTCGCGGTCCAAGCTGGCCGTCGAGGTCGACCGGCTCCTGGAGACCGGACTCGTGGTCGCCGACGGGCTCGCCGCCTCGCGCGGCGGTCGGCGGTCCCACAACATCCGCCTGGCCCCGGCCCTGCGTTTCCTCGGCGTGGACATCGGCGCGACCTCGATCGACGTCGCGGTGACCAACGCCGAGCTGGAGGTACTCGGCCACATCAACCAGCCCATGGACGTGCGCGAGGGCCCGGTCGCGGTCTTCGAGCAGGTCCTCGCCATGGCGGCCAAACTCAAGGCCTCCGGTCTCGCGGAAGGGTTCGACGGCGCCGGCATCGGCGTCCCCGGCCCCGTCCGCTTCCCGGAGGGTGTGCCGGTCGCCCCGCCGATCATGCCGGGCTGGGACGGCTTCCCCGTACGGGAGGCGCTCAGCCAGGACCTCGGCTGCCCCGTCATGGTGGACAACGACGTGAACCTCATGGCGATGGGGGAGCAGCACGCGGGCGTCGCCCGTTCCGTGGCCGACTTCCTCTGCGTCAAGATCGGCACGGGCATCGGCTGCGGCATCGTCGTCGGCGGTGAGGTCTACCGCGGTACGACCGGCAGCGCCGGCGACATCGGCCACATCCAGTCCGAGCCGGACGGGCGCCCCTGTGCCTGTGGCAACAAGGGCTGCCTGGAGGCCTACTTCAGTGGCGCGGCGCTCGCCCGCGACGCCGAGGAGGCGGCCAGGGAGGGGCGTTCGGCGGAGCTCGCCACGCGGCTCGACGAGGCGGGACGGCTCAGCGCCGTCGACGTCGCGGCGGCCGCCGCCGCGGGTGACGCCACGGCACTGGAGCTGATCCGCGACGGCGGCAACCGCACCGGCCAGGTCATCGCGGGCCTCGTCAGCTTCTTCAACCCCGGCCTCGTGGTGATCGGCGGCGGTGTGACCGGCCTCGGCCACACGCTGCTCGCCGCGATCCGCACCCAGGTCTACCGCCAGTCGCTGCCTCTGGCGACCGGCAACCTCCCCATCGTCCTCGGGGAGTTGGGCCCCACCGCCGGTGTCATCGGCGGCGCGCGGCTCATCAGCGACCACCTGTTCTCCCCGGCCTGACGGGTCGGCGACACCTGCCACCGGTACGTACGGATCGTGGCGACATCCTGCCTCGCTCTGTCGCGCCCTGCTGAATACCACCGTCACCTCTCTCTTCGCCCTGCCCTGAATCCGTCCTGCCCTGCTGCGGCCGCCGCCGAGGGGAACCGTCATGGCACCCGAACCACCGCTGCTCACCATGTCCGGCATCACCAAGTCGTTCCCCGGGGTGCGCGCCCTCGACGGCGTCGACCTCCGGGTCCAGGCCGGAGAAGTGCACTGCCTCCTCGGTCAGAACGGCGCCGGGAAGTCCACCCTCATCAAGGTCCTCGCCGGCGCCCACCAGCCCGACGACGGTGAGATCACCTGGCGCGGCGAACGCACCACGCTCCGCTCGCCGATCGCCGCCATGCGGCTCGGCATCGCCACCATCTACCAGGAACTCGACCTGGTGGAGGGGCTCTCCGTCGCCGAGAACGTCCACCTCGGGCACGAGCCGACCGCCGCCGGATTCGTCGTCCGGGGCCGGACGGTCCGGGCGTCGACGGCCGCCCTGCTCAAGCGGCTCGGGCACGGTGAGATCGACCCCGGCCGGCTCGTCGGCGACCTCTCCGCCGCCCAGCAGCAGATCGTCTCGATGGCCCGGGCGCTCTCCCACGAGGTCCGCCTCATCGTGATGGACGAGCCGTCCGCCGCCCTCGACCCCGACGAGGTCGACAACCTCTTCCGCATCGTCAGCGATCTCACCGCCGAAGGTGTCGCCGTCATCTACATCTCCCACCGCCTGGAGGAGATCCGCCGCATCGGCGACCGGGTCACCGTCCTCAAGGACGGACGCGCCGTCGCAGGCGGGCTTCCCGCGAAGTCCACACCGACCAAGGACGTCGTGGCCCTCATGACGGGGCGCAACGTCGAGTACGTCTTTCCCGAACGGCCCGTCGCACCCGCCGCCGAACAGGCCTCACCACCAGCGGTGTTGACCGTACGCGGCCTGTCACGGCGGGGTGAGTTCGAGCCCCTCGACCTCGATCTGCGGCCCGGCGAGATCGTCGGTCTGGCCGGACTCGTCGGCTCGGGACGCTCCGAGATCCTGGAGACCATCTACGGGGCGCGCAAGCCCAGCTCCGGTCAAGTGAGCCTCGAAGGACGGGTGTTGCGTCCCGGCAGCGTCCGGGCCGCCGTCCGGGCGGGACTCGGCCTCGCCCCCGAGGAGCGCAAGGCGCAGGCCCTGCTCATGCTGGAGTCCGTCACCCGCAACGTCTCGGTCTCCTCCATGTCCCGCTTCAGCCACGGCGGTTGGCTCGACCGGGGAGCCGAACGCGAGGCCGCGCGCACCGCGACCCGCGAGCTGTCCCTGCGCCCCGACGAACCGTCCGCCCCGGTGCGCACCCTGTCCGGCGGCAACCAGCAAAAGGCCGTCCTGGCCCGCTGGCTGCTGCGCGGCTGCCGCGTCCTGCTGCTCGACGAGCCCACCCGCGGCGTCGACGTCGGTGCCCGCGCCGAGCTGTACGCGGTGATCCGCCGGCTCGCCGACGAGGGCCTCGCCGTCCTCCTCGTCTCCAGCGAGGTGCCCGAGGTGCTCGGCCTCGCCGACCGCGTCCTGGTGCTCCGCGAAGGCCGCGTCGTCCACACCGCCCCCGCCCGTGACCTCGACGAACACCGCGTACTCGACCTCGTCCTAGAAGGGAGCCCGGCGGCATGACCCAGCCGGCACCGGCGGCCGAGGCCGCCACCCGCAAGACCGCCCCCGCCGACAACGGCCGCCCGTGGCGCGCCACCGTGGCCCGCGCCGACGTGCGGACGCTGTCCCTGCTCGGCGTGCTCGCCGTGCTGATCCTGATCGGCGGCATCACCCAGCCCGACTCGTTCCTCGACACCGACAACGTCCAGCTGATCCTCACCCAGGCCTCCGTCATCGGCGTGGTCACCGTCGGCATGACGTTCGTGATCATCTCCGGGGGCATCGACCTGTCGGTCGGCGCGATCGTCGCGCTGGCCTCGGTGTGGGCGACGACGGTCGCCACTCAGGAGTACGGCTTCGCGGGCATCCTCTTCACCGCCGTGATCGTCGGCATGGGATGCGGCCTGGTCAACGGCGTGCTCATCGCGTACGGCGCGATCGTGCCGTTCATCGCCACCCTCGCCATGCTCGCCGCGGGGCGCGGTCTCGCCCTGCAGATCACCGACGGCAAGACCCAGATGGTCACCGTGGACTCGGTGCTCGAACTCGGCGAGCGCGACTCGTACATCCTCGGCATCCCGCCGCTGGTCCTCGTCTTCGCCGCGGTCACCGTCGTCGGCTGGCTGCTGCTGAACCGCACCACCTTCGGGCGGCGCTCGGTCGCGGTCGGCGGCAACCCGGAGGCGGCCCGCCTCGCCGGCATCGACGTGCGCAGGCAGCGGCTCTATCTGTATCTGCTCTCCGGCCTGTGCTGCGGCATCGCCGCCTTCCTGCTGATCGTCCTCGCCGGTTCGGGACAGAACACCAACGGCAACCTGTACGAACTCGACGCCATCGCCGCGGTGATCATCGGCGGCACCCTGCTCAGCGGTGGCCGCGGCACCATCACGGGCTCCGTGCTCGGCGTGCTGATCTTCACCACGATCCAGAACATCTTCGCGCTCAACAACCTGGAGACCGCGACCCAGCAGATCGCCAAGGGCGCGATCATCGTCGCCGCGGTGCTCGTCCAACGACGTACAGCCCACACATCCTGAGCTGAGGGGTTCACCCATGCCAACCCACACGAGCCGCAGAGGACTCCTCTTCGGAGCCGCCGCCCTGTCCTCCGGGGCGCTCCTGACGGCGTGCACCAGCAACGAGTCGAAGGACGACGACTCCGACGACAGGTCGCAGCAGGTCGCCGACGACAAGCCGGGCAAGAAGGTCACCATCGGCTTCGCGGGCCCCCAGGCCGACCACGGCTGGCTCAACGCCATCAACGACAACGCCAAGAAGCGCGCGGAGAAGTACCAGGACGTCACGCTGGAGGCCACCGAGGGCTCCAACGACACGGCGGCCCAGATCGGCCAGGTCGAGACGCTCATCAACAAGAAGGTCGACGTCCTGGTGATCCTGCCGGCCGACGGCAAGGCCCTCACCCAGGTCGGCCTGAAGGCCATGAAGGCCGGCATCCCGGTCGTCAACCTCGACCGCGTCTTCGCCACCCCGCAGGCCTACCGCTGCTGGATCGGCGGCGACAACTACGGCATGGGCCTGAGCGCCGGCCACTACATCGGCGAGAAGCTCAAGGGCAAGGAGAACGCGCGCGTCGTGGAACTGGCGGGCCTGGACAACCTGGAGCTCACCAAGCAGCGCTCCAAGGGCTTCGACGACGCCCTCAAGAACTACTCCAACATCAAGAAGGTCGCCCGGCAGGCCGCCGACTTCACCGTCGAGTCGGGACAGTCGAAGATGTCCCAACTGCTGCAGGCCCAGAAGAACTTCGACGCCCTGTGGAACCACGACGACGACCAGGGTGTGGGCGCCCTGCGCGCCATCAAGCAGGCCGGCCGCGACGACTTCCTGATGGTGGGCGGCGCGGGCGCGCTCTCCGCCTTCCAGGCCATCGAACAGGACGACAGCGTCCTGAAGGCCACCGTCCTCTACCCGCCCACCATGGCCGCCTCCGCCATCGACCTCGCGCGCGCCCTCGGCCAGGGCAAGGGCGTCGGCGGCATGGCCGAGTTCGAGATCCCCTCGTTCGTCACCTGCTACTCCGCCGTCGTCGACAAGGACAACGTCGGCCAGTACATGTCCACCGGCTTCAAGTGACGCGCACGCCCGCACCCCCCACCGAGCGTTTACCAGGAGGAGTACCGCATGCGTGAGACGGAAACCGAGGCAGGGCCCGATTCCGGGCCGGCCGGCAAGCGGCCGCTGGGAGTGGGCATGGTCGGCTACGCCTTCATGGGCGCCGCCCACTCCCAGGGCTGGCGCACCGTGGGACGCGTCTTCGACCTGCCGGTGCGGCCGGTGCTCTCGGCCGTCTGCGGTCGCGACGGCGGCGCCGTGCGCGCCGCCGCCGACCGGCTCGGCTGGGCCGCCGCCGAGACCGACTGGCGCGCCCTGATCGCCCGTGACGACGTCGACCTCGTCGACATCTGCACGCCGGGCGACAGTCACGCGGAGATCGCCCTCGCCGCTCTGGAGGCGGGCAAACACGTGCTGTGCGAGAAGCCCCTCGCCAACACCGTCGAAGAGGCGGAGGCGATGGCCGAGGCCGCCGAACGGGCCCGCGCCCGGAACCAGGTGGCCATGGTCGGCTTCAACTACCGCCGGGTTCCCGCCCTCTCGCTCGCCAGACGGATGGTCGCCGAGGGCCGGCTCGGCGCGCTGCGTCACGTACGCCTGACCTACCTCCAGGACTGGCTGGTGGACGCCGGGTTCCCGCTCACCTGGCGGCTGCGGAAGGACCGGGCGGGCTCCGGTGCGCTCGGCGACCTGGGCGCGCACATCGTGGACCTGGCGCAGTTCCTGGTCGGCGAGCCGGTGGCCGGGGTGTCGGCCCTCACCGAGACGTTCGTCCGCGAACGACCCCTCCTGGACGGCGCGTCCAGTGGCCTGAGCGCCGAGGCCGGCAGCCGGCTCGGCCCGGTCACGGTCGACGACGCGGCCGTCTTCACCGGCCGCTTCGCCTCCGGCGCCCTCGCCTCCTTCGAGGCCACCCGCTTCGCCGCCGGACGCAAGAACGCCCTGCGCGTCGAACTCAACGGCGCCGACGGCTCGTTGGCGTTCGACCTGGAGCGCCTCAACGAGCTCTCCTTCCACGACCACACCGAGCCCGCCGCGTCCTCCGGCTTCCGCCGCATCCTCGTGACCGAGCCGGACCACCCGTACCTGGAGGGCTGGTGGCCGCCGGGCCACGGCCTCGGCTACGAGCACACCTTCGTGCACCAGGCCCGCGACCTGCTGCTCGCCATCGCCGAGGGAACGTGCCCCGAACCCTCCTTCGCCGACGGCCTCTCGGTGCAGCGCGTGCTCGCCGCCGTGGAGGAGAGCGCGGCGAAGAACTCCGTGTACACGCCGATCCCCGCCTGAGGAGGCCCAGGACATGCCACGCCAGTTCACGCTCTTCACCGGTCAGTGGGCCGACCTGCCGCTCGAAGAGGTCTGCCGGCTCGCCCGCGACTTCGGCTACGACGGCCTCGAACTCGCCTGTTGGGGCGACCACTTCGAGGTCGACAAGGCGCTCGCCGACCCCGCCTACCTGGACGGGCGGCACGCGCTGCTCGACAAGTACGGACTCAAGTGCTGGGCCATCTCCAACCACCTGGTCGGCCAGGCCGTCTGTGACGCGATCATCGACGAGCGCCACCGGGCGATCCTGCCCGCCCGCATCTGGGGCGACGGCGAAGGGGAAGGGGTGCGGCAGCGGGCCGCCGCGGAGATCGAGGACACCGCGCGGGCGGCGGCGGCCTTCGGCGTCGACACCGTCGTCGGCTTCACCGGCTCGTCCATCTGGCACTTGGTCGCGATGTTCCCGCCCGCCCCCGAATCGATGATCGAGCGGGGATACGAGGACTTCGCCGAGCGCTGGAACCCGATCCTGGACGTCTTCGACGCCGAAGGCGTGCGGTTCGCCCACGAGGTGCATCCCTCGGAGATCGCGTACGACTACTGGACCACGCACAAGGCCCTGGAAGCCGTCGGCCACCGCGCCGCCTTCGGGCTCAACTTCGACCCGTCGCACTTCGTGTGGCAGGACCTCGACCCGGTCGGCTTCCTCTACGACTTCCGCGACCGCGTCTACCACGTGGACTGCAAGGAGGCCCGCCGCCGCCTCGACGGCCGCAACGGCCGCCTCGGCTCCCATCTGCCGTGGGGCGACCCGCGCCGCGGCTGGGACTTCGTCTCCGCCGGTCACGGCGACGTCCCCTGGGAGGACGTCTTCCGGATGCTGCGCTCCATCGCGTACGAGGGGCCCATCTCGGTGGAGTGGGAGGACGCGGGCATGGACCGGCTGCAGGGCGCCCCCGAGGCTCTCGCGCGGCTGAAGGCCTTCGACTTCGAGGCCCCGACGGCGTCGTTCGACGCGGCGTTCGGCGGCTCCGACTAGTACGGCCCCCGTCCCTGTTTGTCCATTGACAGGAAAAAGTTCAACTTCCGTGCTGCGTAAGGGCTTTCCGCCCGGGACAAACGTGGCTACCGTCCTTGAGGTGTACAGGACATGAAAACTCCGGGGTGACGGCGCACCCCGGCGCACGGCGCACCCGCCCCCGTACGACCGTCCCCCCATTCCGGAGGAACCCCGTGCACAGGAAACGCCCGAGACTCCGCACGACGCTCGCCCTGCTCACCAGCACCGTGCTCACCGGCGCCGGCATCGCCCTCGCCGTACCCCAGGCCGGTGCCGTCCCCGCGGACCCGCCCGCGAAGGCCGCCCCCGCCGCCGAGGACTTCCAGCAGGTCACCCTCGCCAAGGGTGAACCGGAGATGGGCGAGCCCATGACGCTCGCCGTCCTGCCCGACCGGTCGGTCCTGCACACCGCCCGCGACGGCACACTGCGCCTCACCGACGCCGCCGGCGACACCAAGGTCGCGGGGAAGATTCCCGTCTACTCCCACGACGAAGAGGGTCTCCAGGGCGTCGGCGTCGACCCGAAGTTCAGCGAGAACCGCGCGATCTACCTCTACTACGCGCCCCCGCTGGACACCCCCGCCGGCGACGCACCGGAGACCGGCACCGCCGAGGACTTCAAGAAGTTCGACGGCGTCAACCGCCTCTCCCGCTTCGTCCTGAAGGCCGACGGCACCCTGGACACCGCCAGCGAGAAGAAGGTCCTCGACGTCCCCGCCAACCGCGGCATCTGCTGCCACGTCGGCGGCGACATCGACTTCGACAAGGACGGCAACCTCTACCTCTCGACCGGCGACGACTCCAACCCCTTCGCCTCCGACGGCTTCACCCCCATCGACGAGCGGGAGAACCGCAACCCCGCCTTCGACGCCCGCCGCAGCGCCGGCAACAGCAACGACCTGCGCGGCAAGATCCTCCGCATCAAGGTCGCCGACGACGGCTCCTACACGGTCCCGGACGGCAACCTGTTCGCCAAGGGCACCGAGAAGACCCGGCCCGAGATCTACGCGATGGGCTTCCGCAACCCCTTCCGGCTGAGCGTCGACAAGCCCACCGGCACCGTGTACGTGGGTGACTACGGGCCCGACGCGGGCGCCGCCGACCCCAAGCGCGGCCCCGCGGGACAGGTCGAGTTCGCCCGCGTCACCAAGCCGGGCAACTTCGGCTGGCCGTACTGCACCGGCAAGAACGACGCCTACATCGACTACGACTTCGCCACCGGCACCTCCGGCTCCGCCTTCGACTGCGAGGCACCCAAGAACGACTCGCCGCGCAACACCGGACTGACCGACCTGCCGCCCGCGCAGGAGGCCTGGATTCCCTACGACGGCGGCTCCGTCCCCGAGTTCGGCTCCGGCTCCGAGTCCCCGATGGGCGGCCCCGTCTACCGCTACGACGCCGCCAACGACTCCCCGGTGAAGTTCCCCGAGGCCTACGACGGCGACTTCTTCGCTGGCGAGTTCGGCCGCCGCTGGATCAAGCGCATCGAGCAGGGCGCCGACGGTACTGTCTCGAAGATCAACGCGTTCCCGTGGACCGGCACCCAGGTCATGGACATGGCCTTCGGCCCCGACGGCGCCCTGTACGTCCTCGACTACGGCACCGGCTACTTCAACGGCGACGAGAACTCCGCCCTCTTCCGCATCGAGAACGCCACCGAAGGACACTCGCCCGTCGTCGAGGCGAGCACCTCGGTCACCAGCGGCCAGGCACCGCTCAGGACCAAGTTCACCGCCAAGGCCACCGACGCGGACGGCGGAACCCTCACCTACGCCTGGGACTTCGGCGACGGCGGCAAGTCGACCCAGCAGAACCCCACGTACACGTACAAGAAGAACGGCGTCTACACGGCCACCGTGACCGTCAAGGACTCCACCGGCCGTACCGGCTCGGCCAGCGCGCACGTCACGGTCGGCAACACCGCTCCCAAGGTGACCCTGGAACTCCCCGGTGACGGGCAGCTGTTCACCTTCGGCGACAAGGTGCCCTTCAAGGTGAAGGTGACCGATCCCGAGGACAGGACCATCGACTGCACCAAGGTCAAGGTCACCCACATCCTCGGCCACGACAGCCACGGCCACCCCGTCACCTCCGCCAACGGCTGCGAAGGCACCCTCCAGACCTCCGCCGACGGCGAGCACGACCCCAACGCCAACATCTTCGGGGTCTTCGACGCCGAGTACACCGACAAGGGCGCGAACGGCCAGCCCGCGCTGACCACCCACGACCAGAACATCGTCCAGCCCAAGCACCGCCAGGGCGAGCACTACGGCGACTCCAAGGGCGTCTCCGTGATCAACCACGCCCCGGCCCACGGCGGCAAGACCGTCGGAGACATCCACAACGGGGACTGGGTCTCCTTCAAGCCGTACATCCTCGGCAACGTCACCAAGATGGACGCCCGGGTCGCCTCGGCCGGCTCCGGTGGCACCCTGGAAGTACGCAGCGGTTCGGTGACGGGCCGGCTTCTCGGCTCCGTGAAGGTCGAGCCGACCGGCGGTTGGGAGACGTACAAGGACGTCAGCACCACCATCAGCAAGCCGCCCGCCACGACCACCACGCTCTACCTGGTCTTCAAGGGCACGGGCACCGGCGCGCTCTACGACGTGGACGACTTCACGTTCACCACCAAGGCCGCCACCGGCCGGAAGGGGTGACCGCGTTGCGCGGACGAGTACGCATCATCACCGCGACGGCCGCGGCCGCCCTGCTCATCGGCTGCGCATCGGGTCCGGCGGCCGCCAAGCCGAAGCCGGACCGGGCAGGCGAGCGCGTCCTCGTCTTCTCCAAGACCGCGGGGTTCCGCCACGACTCCATCCCCACGGGCATCGCCACCGTCAAGGAACTGGGCGCGCAGAACGGCTTCGCCGTCGACGCCACCGAGGACGCGGCGGCCTTCACCGCCAAGAACCTCGCCCGGTACGACGCCGTGATCTGGCTCTCCACCACGGGTGACGTCCTGGACGCCGGGCAGCAGACGGCGTTCGAGAAGTACATCCGCGGCGGCGGCGCCTACGTCGGCATCCACGCCGCGGCCGACACCGAGTACGACTGGCCCTTCTACGGGCGGCTCGCAGGCGCCTACTTCCAGTCGCACCCCGCCGTCCAGCCCGCGAAGGTGCACGCCGAGGACCACGCCCACCCCGCCACCGCCCACCTCGGCACCGGCAGCTGGGACCGCACCGACGAGTGGTACAACTACCGCTCCAATCCCCGCGACCGGGCCCGTGTCCTCGCCACCCTCGACGAGTCGTCCTACACCGGCGGCACCATGTCGGGCGACCACCCCATCGCCTGGTGCCAGAACCTCGAGGGCGGCCGCTCCTTCTACACCGGCGGCGGCCACCCCAAGGAATCGTTCGCCGAACCCGCCTTCCGCCAACACCTGTTGGGCGGCATCCGCTGGGCCGTCGGCGCGGTCCAGGCCGACTGCCGCCCCGAACAGGGCTACACGCCCCTCTTCGACGGCACGGCGGCCTCCCTGGAGGACTGGAAACAGGCGGGCCCCGGCTCCTTCGCGCTCGACGAGGACGACGGAACGCTCACCACCACCGGCGGCATGGGCATGCTCTGGTACGACCGGCGCGAACTCGGCTCGTACTCGCTCAAAGTCGACTGGAGGATGGCCGGGGACGACAACTCGGGGATCTTCGTGGGCTTCCCGCCCTCCGACGACCCCTGGTCCGCCGTGAACAACGGCTACGAGATCCAGATCGACGCCACCGACGTCCCCGAAAAGACCACCGGATCCGTCTACGGCTTCCAGTCCGCCGACCTGAAGAAGCGGGACAAGGCACTGAACCCGCCGGGGCAGTGGAACACCTACGAGCTCCGCGTCGAGGGCGAACGCCTTCGCGTCTACCTCAACGGCGTCCAGATCAACGACTACACCAACACCGACCCGGCACGCAGCCTGCGCCAAGGACACATCGGCATCCAGAACCACGGCGACGGCGACGAGGTGTCCTTCCGCGACATCCGGCTGAAGGAACTGCCGGCCCGCGCGACCGGATCACCCGTCCCACCCGGATCACCCGTGTCACCCGAATCACCCGCCCCGACCGGTTCGGACGCGGGTCGCTAGACGGCGGCGGGCGGAGGACGCCGGACCTCCGCCCGCCGTCTCGCACCTCCCTCACGTATCCCGAGCTCCCGCGTCGTGCCCCGAGCTCTCCCGTTCCTGGCAGGAGGCAGCCGTGTCCACATCCGCGACCTCAACATCTGCGCCCTCAACTTCCCCCCACGGGACCTCGCCCGTCGGCGTCTGGCTGATCGGGGCACGCGGCTCGGTCGCGACCACCGCCGTCGCGGGCTGCGCGGCGGTCGCGGCCGGCCTCCACGCACCCACCGGCATGGTCACCGAGACACAGCCGTTCCTCGACCGCGGCCTGCCAACGTTGTCGACCCTCGTCTTCGGCGGCCACGACACCACCAGCTGCCCCCTGCCCAAACGCGCCGAAGACCTCGCCGCGGGCGGCGTCCTGCCGCACGGCATCCCCGCGGCCGTACGCGCCGAACTCGCCGCAGCCGACGCCGAGATACGCCCCGGCGGGCCCCAACCCGGCGACACCCGGAGCGACGACGAACTCATCGACGCCTTCGCCGCCGACCTGCGCGACTTCGTACGACGCCGGGGCCTGGCCCGCGCGGTGGTCGTGAACGTCGCCTCCACCGAACCGCTCCCCGCCCCCGACGACGACCGGCTCCCCGCGAGCTCCCTCTACGCGGCGGCGGCGCTGCGAGCCGGCTGCCCCTACGTCAATTTCACCCCCTCGACGGGACTGCACCACCCACGCCTCGCCGACACGGCACGCACCTCCGGCCTGCCCCACGCCGGCCGGGACGGGAAGACCGGCCAGACCCTGCTGCGCTCGGTGCTCGGCCCGATGTTCGCCCAGCGCGCCCTCGCCGTCCGCGCCTGGTCGGGCACCAATCTGCTCGGCGGCGGTGACGGCGCGGCCCTGGCCGACCCGGCGGCGGCCGCCGCGAAGAACGCCGGCAAGGAACGCGTCCTCGCCGACACGCTCGGCGCCGCCCCCGAGGGCGAGGTCCACATCGACGACGTGCCCTCCCTCGGTGACTGGAAGACGGCCTGGGACCACATCGCCTTCGACGGCTTCCTCGGCACGCGCATGGTCCTCCAGACCACCTGGCAGGGCTGCGACTCGGCCCTCGCGGCCCCCCTGATCCTCGACCTCGCCCGCCTCACGGCACGCGCCCACGAACGCGGCCTCACCGGCGCGCTGCCCGCCCTCGCCTTCTACTTCAAGGACCCGGACCCGGGTGCACCCGCCGCGCTGGGCGAGCAGTTCGCGGAGTTGGTGGAGTTCGCGGCGGGGTTGGGGGAGGGGCGATGAGGGTGAGGTGTGGTTGCCGTAGTGGCTGTAGCTGTGGCTGTGGGGCCGGATGTGGTCGGGGGTCGGGTCGTGGTCGTCGGTCCGGTTGTGGTCGGGGGACCAGTGGTCATGGTTGGGGAGGGGCTGAAGGGGCTGAAGAGGCTGGAGGGGTCGGGACTGAGGGGGCCGGGAGGGGTGTGAGGGTCTCCACCTCGGTCCAGTCCGTGAGGTCGGGGAGGTCGGGGAGGTCGGGGAGGTCGGGGAGGTCGGGGAGCCCCGTGCGGCTGGTGAGGCACGTGACACCCACGTGGCCGGCGAGGTCAGTGTGGTCGGCGAAGTCCGGCGGTATCGCGATGGCGGGGGAGGCCGCATGAACGCGCCGCGCGCCTGGGCCGAACTCCTGCGGCTCCCTGCCCTGTTCACGGTCCCCGGCGAAGCGCTCGCCGGCGCGGCGACCACCGGCCTGCGCCCCAATCCCCGCACCCTCCTCGCCGTAGGCTCGTCCCTCTGCTTGTACGAGGCCGGCATGGCCCTCAACGACTGGGCCGACCGCGCGGACGACGCCGTCGAACGCCCCGAACGTCCCTTGCCTTCCGGCCGCATCGCCCCACCCGCAGCCCTCGCCGCGGCCACCGCCCTCACAGCCGCCGGTCTCGCTTTTGCCGCACGCGCGGGCCGCCCGTCCCTGGTGACGGCGGGCGCCCTGGCCGGCACGGTGTGGGCCTACGACCTCGGCTTGAAACACACGCCCGCGGGACCGGCAGCCATGGCCGCCGCACGCGGCCTCGACCTGCTCCTCGGCGCGACCGCCACGGCGGGCCCCTTCCCAGGCCGCACCGCTGAACGCGCCGTCCCCTCCGCCGCGGCCTTGGCTGCCCACACCCTCGCCGTCACCGTGGTCTCCCGCCGCGAGGCGCAGGGCGGCTCCTCGACCGCACCCTTGGCCGCGCTCGCGGTGACGGCTGCCCTGACGCGGTTGCTGGGTAACCGGTTTGGCCAGGGCGGCCCGGTGACCGGCATTGTTCGGCCAGGCAGTGCCGCCCTTCATGCCGCCGCCGGCCAGTCCCTCCGACGGGGTGGCCAGGTCGGCCGGGGCGACCGGTTCGGCCAGGGCGGCCCCGTGACTGGCACCGTCCCGTCAAGCAGCGCCGCTCTCCGTCCCGCCCAACAGTCCCTCCGCGGCGCGCTCGCTCTCGCCTACTTCGGGACCGCCGCCAAGCCCCTCTTCCACGCCGTCCTCAACCCTTCACCTCCCCTCACCCAACGTGCTGTTGGCGGTGGCATCCGCGCCATGATCCCGCTGCAGGCCGCGCTCACCGCCCGCGCGGGCGGCGTCGGCACCGCTCTGCTGACCGCAGCCCTCGCCCCCGCCGCCCGCAAGTTCGCACGAAAGGTGAGCGTCACATGATCGGGACCACCCAGCGGTCCGGGGACGACGAGCACCCGATCCACGACCTCGGTGCCGGAGCGCCCCCGGGCACCGACCTCGGCACCTCCACGCACGCCCCCCACCCCACCTCCCCGCTCCGCTTCGGCTACGGCACCAACGGCCTGACCGACCTCCGCCTCGACGACGCCCTCGGCCTGCTCGCCGACCTCGGATACGCCGGCGTCGGCCTCACCCTCGACCACATGCACCTCGACCCGCTCGCCCCCGACCTCGCCGCCCGCACCCGCGCGGTGGCCCGGAGGCTGGAGCATCTCGGTCTGACCGCCACCGTCGAAACAGGCGCCCGCTATATCCTCGACCCCCGCCGCAAACACGGCCCCTCCCTCCTCGACCCCGACCCCGAACGCCGCACCGACCGCGTCCGACTGCTGATCCGCGCGGTCCAGGTCGCTGCCGACCTCGGCGCCCACGCCGTGCACTGCTTCAGTGGCATCACGCCTCCGGACACCACGGACGACACCGCCTGGCAACGCCTCGCCGACGCACTCGGCCCTGTGCTCGACGCCGCCTCGGGCGCCGGTGTCCCCTTGGCCGTGGAGCCCGAGCCGGGTCACCTCCTCTCCTGCCTCGCCGACTTCCACCGGCTGCGCCACGAGCTCGGTGACCCTGACCCCGACCTGCTCGGCCTCACCCTCGACATCGGCCACTGCCAGTGCCTGGAACCACTCCCGCCCGCGGATTGCGTACGCGCCGCCGCCCCCTGGCTGCGCCACGTCCAGATCGAGGACATGCGCCGCGGCGTCCACGAACACCTGCCCTTCGGAGACGGCGAGATCGACTTCCCGCCCGTCCTCGAAGCGCTGGCCGCCGTCGGCTACCAGGGGCTGACCGTCGTCGAACTGCCCCGCCATTCCCACGCGGGCCCTGACCTCGCCGCCCGCTCCCTCGACTTCCTTACCCGAGCCGCCGCGACCGCCGCCGTGCCGTCAGCTCCTCCCACCGTAGGAGGTACCCCATGACCGACGACGCCCCCGGTGTTGCCGCCCTCCGCGCCCGGCTCGAAGCCGAACTCGGCGGAGCCGCCCGGGCCTGGCTGGATCAGGCCACCGCCGAGGCAGCCTCCGACGCCGCCACCCGGGCCGGCACCCAACGTGGGCGGCCGTCAGGGGAGGGGAAAGGGCCCCTTCCCCTCTGGGAGGTGCGGTTCGCCGAGGCCGGTCGCCGCTGTGGAGCCGACCACGCCGACGCCGCCCGCATCCTGCTCCTGCACGCGGCTGAGGCCACGCCGGCCACTCTCACCCGGATCTACGCCCAGGGCACCGCAGCCGAGCGGTGTGCCGTGCTGCAGGCCCTGCCGCACCTGGTGCCCGGTCCCGAGGCCGTCCCCCTCGTCGAGGACGCCCTGCGCACCAACGACACCCGGCTCGTCGCCGCGGCCGTCGGCCCGTACGCCGCGCGGCACCTCGCCCCACACGACTGGCGGCACGCCGTCCTCAAGTGCCTGTTCACCGGTGTCCCCGTGGACGTTGTCGCCGATCTGGCGGCGCGGGCCCACGGCGACGCCGAACTCGCCCGGATGCTCGGCGACTACGCGAGCGAGCGGATCGCCGCGGGCCGCACCGTCCCGGGCGACCTGCACCGAGTGCTGTCCCTCACCGCCCCCGGACCGTCCCCGGCCCCGGCGGTTCCACCGGCCCCCGCGGGCCCTCCGACCGGCGAGGAGCAGAAGTCCTGATGCGCATCTTCGACCCCCACATCCACATGACCTCCCGCACCACCGACGACTATCAGGCGATGTATGCCGCGGGGGTCCGCGCGGTCGTGGAACCCGCGTTCTGGCTCGGCCAGCCCCGCACCTCGCCCGCCTCCTTCTTCGACTACTTCGACTCCCTCCTCGGCTGGGAACCGTTCCGTGCCGCCCAGTACGGCATCGCCCACCACTGCACGATCGCCCTCAACCCCAAAGAGGCGAACGACCCCCGCTGCACGCCCGTCCTGGACGAACTGCCCCGCTATCTGGTCAAGGACAACGTCGTCGCCGTAGGAGAGATCGGCTACGACTCCATGACGCCTGCCGAGGACACCGCGCTCGCCACCCAGCTGCAGCTCGCCGCCGACCACCAGCTTCCGGCGCTCGTGCACACCCCGCACCGCGACAAGCTCGCGGGTCTGCGCCGCACCATCGACGTCATCCGGGAATCCGCCCTGCCCCTGGACCGCGTCCTGATCGACCACCTCAACGAGACCACCGTCAAGGAGGCCAAGGACAGCGGCTGCTGGCTGGGCTTCTCCGTCTATCCCGACACCAAGATGGACGAGGACCGCATGATCGCCATCCTGCGCGACGTCGGGCCCGACCGGGTGCTCGTCAACTCCGCAGCGGACTGGGGGAAGAGCGACCCCCTCAAGACCCGCAAGGTCGCCGACGCCATGCTCGCGGCCGGGTACGACGAGGACGACGTCGACCTCGTGCTGTGGCGCAACCCCGTCGCCTTCTACGGGCTCAGCGGCCGGCTCCAACTCGACGTGCGGGAACCGGACACCGCCACCCATGAGGGCAACTCCATCCTGCGCGGAGGGTCGTGAACCATGCGCTTCCGCCACCCCGACGGGTCGACCGTCCACCTCGCGTACTGCACCAACGTCCACCCGGCCGAGACCCTCGACGGCGTCCTCGCCCAGCTCCGCGACCACTGCGAGCCCGTGCGCAAGCGGCTCGGCAGGGACCGGCTCGGCATCGGGCTCTGGCTCGCCAAGGACGCCGCCCACGCCCTCGTCACCGACCCCGCCGCGCTGCGCGGCCTGCGCACCGAACTCGACCGGCGTGGCCTCGAGGTCGTCACCCTCAACGGCTTCCCCTATGAGGGCTTCGGCTCCGAACAGGTCAAGTACCGCGTCTACAAGCCGGACTGGACCGACCCGGAGCGTCTGAGCCACACCACCGACCTGGCCCGGCTCCTCGCCGCCCTGCTCCCCGACGACGTCAGCGAAGGCACCATCTCCACCCTGCCGCTCGCCTGGCGCACCCCGTTCGACGCCACCCGCGCGGAGGCCACCCGCTCGGCCCTCACCGTGCTCGCCCAGCGCCTGGACGCCCTCACCGAACTCACCGGCCGCTCCATCCGCATCGGACTCGAACCGGAGCCCGGCTGCACTGTCGAGACGACCGCCGACGCCATCGCACCCCTCGCCGCCGTCGGCCACGACCGTATCGGCGTCTGTGTGGACACCTGCCACCTCGCCACCTCCTTCGAAGACCCGGCGACCGCCCTCGATGCTCTCGCCGCCGCGGGCATCCCCGTCGTCAAATCGCAGCTGTCCGCCGCACTCCACGCCGAACACCCCCACCTCCCCGAGGTACGCGAAGCCCTCGCGGCCTTCGATGAACCCCGCTTCCTCCACCAGACCCGCACCCTGACCGGTGCCGGCCACCTCCAGGGCACCGACGACCTCGGCGAAGCCCTCACCGCCGACGTCCTGCCGGACACGGCGCCCTGGCGGGCCCACTTCCATGTCCCGCTGCACGCCGCCCCCGCCGCGCCCCTCACCTCCACCCTCCCCGTGCTGAAGGATGTCCTGAGCGGACTCGTCGGTGGATCAGAGCCCCGCACCCACCACCTCGAGGTCGAGACCTACACCTGGCAGGCCCTGCCGCCCGCACTGCGCCCGCGCGGCCGAACCCAGCTCGCCGAGGGCATCGCCGCCGAACTCGCCCTCGCCCGCGACCTCCTCACCGACCTCGGTCTCAAGGAACTGCCATGACTCCCACCCCCTTGCTGGTCCTCGACGTCGTCGGTCTCACCCCGCGCCTCCTCGACCACATGCCGCACCTCAAAGCACTCGGCCAGGTCGGGTCCCGTGCGCCGCTCGGCACCGTTCTGCCCGCCGTGACCTGTGCCGCACAGTCCACCTTCCTCACCGGCACCACCCCCGCCGAGCACGGCATCGTCGGCAATGGCTGGTACTTCCGCGAGCTCGGTGACGTCCTCCTGTGGCGCCAGCACAACGGCCTCGTCTCCGGCGACAAACTGTGGGACGCGGCCCGCCGCGCCCACCCCGGCTACACCGTCGCCAACATCTGTTGGTGGTACGCCATGGGCGCCGACACCGACTTCACCATCACCCCCCGCCCCGTCTACTACGCCGACGGCCGCAAAGAGCCCGACTGCTACACCCGGCCCCCCGAACTCCACGACGAACTCACCGAGAAACTCGGCTCCTTCCCCCTCTTCCACTTCTGGGGCCCCGGCGCCGACATCGTGTCCAGCCGCTGGATCGTCGACGCCACCCGCCACGTCATCGACACCCGCCGCCCCGACCTCGCCCTGTGCTACCTCCCTCATCTCGACTACGACCTGCAGCGCTTCGGCCCCGACGACTCGCGCTCCTTCCGCGCGGCCGCCGAGCTGGACGCGACCGTCGCCCCCCTGCTCGCCGACGCGAAGGCGGAGGGACGGACCGTCGTCGCCCTCTCCGAGTACGGCATCACCCGGGTGAACCGGCCCGTCGACATCAACCGGGTGCTGCGCCGCGCCGGTCTGCTGGAGGTACACACCCAGGACGGGATGGAGTACCTCGATCCGATGGCGTCGCGCGCCTTCGCCGTCGCCGACCACCAGATCGCCCACGTCTACGTCCGCCGCCCGGAGGACCTCGCGGCCACCCGCGCCGCCCTTGAGGACGTCCCCGGCATCGAGCAACTCCTCGACGACGAGGGCAAGAAGGACCACCACCTGGATCACCCGCGCGCCGGTGAGCTCGTCGCCGTCGCGGAGCCGGACGCCTGGTTCACGTACTACTACTGGCTCGACGATGACCGCGCGCCCGACTTCGCGCAGCTCGTCGAGATCCACCGCAAACCCGGCTACGACCCCGTCGAGCTCTTCATGGACCCCCAGGACCCCTACGTCCGCGTCAAGGCCGCGGGCGCGCTGGCTCGGAAGAAGCTCGGCATGCGCTATCGCATGGCGGTCGTGCCGCTGGACCCGTCACCTATTCGCGGCAGCCATGGCCGCCTCCCCACGAGTGAGGACGAAAGTCCGCTCATTCTGTGCTCCACCCCCCGTGCCGTCCGTGACCGCGTCGCGGCCACCGATGTGAAATCGCTCCTGCTCGACCTCGCGGGCCTGACCTGATGCCGGCCGCGGCCCGCGCCGTCGAATCCGCTTGATCTCCACTGAACCAGAGGGATCGGGCCCTGCCATCAGGGTCCGCCCCTGAGCGATCCCTGATCCGTTTTTCGAACCCCCCCTGATGCGCCCCTTGATGCGCCCCTGATTCGATCCAGCCGAGGAGAACCGCATGAGCCAAAAGCCCTCTTCCACCGATCCCGAGATCGCCCGCAGACTCAGCAGGCGCGGCATGCTCGGCGTGGCGGCCGGGGCCACCGCCGCGGCCCTCGTGGGCGCCGCCGCCCCCATCGCCACGGCCGCACCCGCCACGGGCAGGAAGCACGGACACGGCCACCCCGTGCTGCCACCCGGCCGCCTCGGCATACAGCTCTACAGCCTCCGCGACAAGGTCTCCACCGTCGGATTCGCCCCGGTGTTCGCCGAGTTGGAGAAGTACGGATACGACGAGATCGAGTTCGCCGGATACACCCAGGGCTCGGCGGGACCCATCACCCTCGCCCAGCTGAAGGCGCTCGCCCGCGACCACGGACTGCACCCCATCGGCTCGCACGTCGGCTACTACGACGACAACAATCCAGGCGCCTACACCTTCGCGCAGAACCTCACCAAGGTCCTCGACGACGCGGAGGCTCTCGGCCTCAAGCACATCGGCACCGCCTCGGGCCCCTTCCGCTACGGCAACACCGTCGACGCCTGGAAGCGGGCGGCGGAGGACTTCAACACCTACGGTGAAGCGGCGCGCAAGCGGGGCATGAAGTTCTACCAGCACAACCACGCCGAAGAGTTCTCCTTCGCCACCGACAAGCCTAAGGTCCGGCTCTACGACGTGCTGCTCGCCGAGACCGACCCCGACTCCGTATACCTGGAGATGGACATCTACTGGGCGTTCAGCGCCCAGTTCCGCTTCGGCAAGCGGGCCGACGGTACCCCCGCCCCCTTCGAACCGCTCGACTACGTGCTCAAGCAGCCGCACCGCTACCCGCTGTTCCACGTCAAGGACGGCATCCGCGACGAGACCGCGCACGACGGCTACCGCATGACGGATGTCGGCGACGGCGACATCGACTACAAGAAGTTCCTGTCCAAGGTGACCGCCCGTACCCACCAGGGCCGGCGCTACCACCACTGGCAGACCGAGCACGACAACCCGTCCGAGTCCTACGCGTTCGCCCGCAAGTCCAGCGAGCATCTGCACTCGCTGCGGTCCGCCCGCTGCGGCGACTGACCGCACGACAGCACGGACGGGGCCCTTCCGCCGACCGGTGGGTGGGCCCCGTCCGCAGATGATCCGAACGTCCGCTAGGCCAGGGCGGCACGCGCGCGTGGCGCCCCCGGCCGGCGCAGCAGAAGGGAGAGGCCCGCCGCGACCAGCGACACCACTCCGGCCGTCATGTAGGCGCCGACGTAACCCCAGGAGTCCACGACCATGGCGCCCATGCCGCCGCCGAACAGTCCGGACACCAGCTTCGCGCTGTACACCAGGCCGTAGTTGGAGGCGTTGTTGTTCTCTCCGAAGTAGTCCGGCACCAGCGCCGCGAACAGCGGGTAGAAGGCGCCGCCCGCGAAGCCGGACAGGAAGGCGAAGACGAGGAAGAGTGGCTGGTTGCGGATCTCGCCCGCCCACAACACCCCGAACTGCGCCACCGCGAGCGTCAGACACACGTATGTGAGGGTCCGCTGCCTGCCCATACGGTCCGAGAGCCAGCCCACCACGCCCCGCCCGGTGCCGTTGATCACCGACATGACGCCCATCGACGACGCCGCGATGAGCGGGCCGAACCCCATCTCCTTGGCGAACGGCACCTGGAAGGAGATCCCGAAGATCGATACTCCCGCGCAGCACAGCATGCCGAGCCACATCAGCGGGATCACCCCGGTCCGCAGTGCCTCGCCAGGGGTGAACTGCCGGGCCGCGGGCGGGTTCTTGGCCAGCGCCGCGGCCGTGCGCGGGTCACCGTCGAGCCGCAGCGGGTCGACCGAGGCCGGCCACCAGTTCTTCGGCGGATCCTTGAAGAACAGGCCCGCCACCAGGGTGACGGCCAGTACGTAGAAGCCGACGAGGTCGAGCACGGTGCGGTAGTTGGACGTGTCGAAGCCGTACGAGAACAGGAAGATGAACGGCACCGCTCCGTAGGCGAACCCGCCGTTGACGAATCCGGTCTTGCCGCCGCGCCGCTCGGGATACCACTTGCCGACCATGTTCACGCACGTCGAGTAGATCAGTCCCGATCCGACGCCGCCGAGCAGGCCGAAGCCGAGCATCGCCACCGCCACGTTCGGCGCGTGGCTGAGGCTCACGAAGCCGAGCAGCGACAGGACCGAGCCCGTCAGCATCGCCGCCCTGCTCGTCAGGATGCCCTTCTCCCGCAGCTTGCCCGCGGGGAAGGAGATCCCGGCCTGGAAGAAGATCCAGACACTGAGCACCCAGAACGTGTTCGACGACGTCCAGTGGTGCGCTGCGGACAGGGTGTCCTCCGCCGCTCCGTAGGCGTACTCGAAGACGCTGATGGCGAGCATGGCCACCCAGGGCAGGGCCACCATCGTCCAGCGAGGTCTGCCGAGGATCTCCCGGTCGCTCTCGCCGATGCGGTAGACGCGGCCACGCGCGTCCGTGAGTTCTCTGTAGGGAAGCTCTGTGTCCGGTGCGTCGCGGTCGGCCGATGCGCGGGGACCGGCGATGTGCTCCGCCGTCATGTCAAGCCATCTCCTCACCGAGGGGCTGCGGATTGGGGTTGATGTCCTTGGACCTGGGCCTGCCGGGTTGCGACAGGAAGAGCGCGATGAACCCGGCGAACAGGGAGATCGAACCGGCCAGGGTGAACGCGCCGGTGTGGCCCCAGCGGCTGACCACGATCGAGCCCATGCCGGAGCCGAGGAGCCCGGACACGAGCTTGGAGCTGTAGACCAGGCCGTAGTTGGAGGCGTTGTTGTTCTCGCCGAAGTAGTCCGCCGTCAGGGCGGCGAACATCGGGAAGATGGCGCCGCCGAAGCCGGAGATGCTGGAGGAGATCAGGAACAGCGGAAGGTTCTCGATGCCGGCGGACCAGAGGATGCCGTACTGCGCGAGACCCAGGACGACGCAGACGAAGATCAGGCAGCGTTTGCGTCCGTAGCGGTCGGACAGCCAGCCGATCACGCCGCGACCGGTGCCGTTGACGACGGCCTTCAGGGACATCGCCGTGGCGACGATCCCGCCGGCGAAACCGGCCTCTTCACCGATGTCCACCTGGAAGGCGATGCCGAAGATGTTCACGCCCGAGGTGCACAGCAGGCAGAACCACATCAGCGCCACGCGGCCGGTCTGCCACGCCTCCTTGGGGGGGGACTGGCGCACGGCGGGCGGATTCATCCGCATGGCGCGGCGGGCCCGCGGGTCGTCCGGCGGGCGCAGCGGGTCGACGTCGGCGGGCCACCAGTTCTTCGGCGGGTCGTGGAAGAAGTGGCCCGCCGCGGCGACCGTCGACGCGAGCAGCAGCCCGGCGGACACCAGCACCCAGCGGAAGTTCGTCAGGTCCATGTAGCCGGTGAAGAGGAAGACGAACGGCACCGAGCCATAGGCGAAACCACCGTTGACGAAACCGGTCTTGCCGCCCTTCCGTTCGGGATACCACTTGCCGACCATGTTCACGCAGGTCGCGTAGACCATGCCGGCGCCCATGCCGCTGAACATGCCGAAACCGAGGTAGGCCACGACCACGTGCGGCGCGAAGGCCAGGGACAGATAGCCCAGGAGCGTGCCGAGCGCGCCGAGCAGCATCGCGTGGCGCGCCGGCAGTCTGCCGGTCTCCCGGAGCCTGCCCGCCGGGAAGGCGACCGCTGCCTGGAAGAACACCCAGACGCCCAGCATCCAGAAGATGTGCAGGCTGCTCCAGTGGTGCGCGGTGTGCAGGGTGTCCTCGGCGGAGGCGAAAGCGTATTCGGCGGAGCTGATGCCCATCATGCCCACCCACGGCAGGATGACCATCCACTTGCGCTTGCGGCCCAGGATGTCGATGTCGGTTTCGCCGACCCGGTACACCCGGCCGCCCGCGTCCCGCACCTCCCGGTAGGGGACGGGCGTGGGTATGTCAGTTGTCGTCATGTCGCACAGCACCCCTTGCGTCGGAAAGACCCTGGCCAGCGCCCCCTGTCCCATCCCTTCCGTGTGCGCGCGGGCCCCGGGGCCGCCCGGCGCGCACCGCCGGCCGACCCCGAACCGTCACCTCATCGACCGCCCCCCAACAGCCCGGCCGCCCGGGCCCAGCGGTACTTCGCGCCGAGCACGGCGACCGGCTTCTCGGTCGTGTACGGGTACGCCACGACGCCGCGCTCGAAGAGGTACTGGCAGGCCTCCTCCACCTCGACATCGCCCGCCAGGGAGGCCACCACGGGCTTCGCCACGCCGCGCGCGCGGAACTCGGCGACCACGCGGGCCGTGAGTTCGGCGAAGACCATGGGAGGCGTGACGATGGTGTGCCAGTAGCCGAGGACGAGCGCGTGGACACGGGGGTCCTCCAGGCCGAGCCTGATGGTCGCCTCGTACGTGGCGGGCGGTTCGCCACCGGTGATGTCCACCGGGTTGCCCGCGGCCCCGAAGGGCGGAATGAACGCCCTGAAGGACGCGTCGAGATCGTCGGGGATGTCCATCAGCCGCAGACCGTTGTCGGTCACGGCGTCGGAGAGCAGCACTCCCGAGCCACCGGCGCCCGTGATGATGACGATGTTGTCGCCCTCAGGAGTGGGCAGCACCGGCAACGCGCGCGCGTACTCCAGCATTTCGTTGAGACCGGGAGCCCGGATCACGCCCGCCTGGCGCAGGATGTCGTCGTACACGGCGTCGTCGCCCGCGAGCGCCCCCGTGTGCGAGCCGGCGGCCTTCGCGCCCGCCGCGGTGCGCCCGGCCTTCAGGACGACGACCGGCTTCTTGGGAACCGTCGCCCGCGCGGCCGCCACGAAGGCCCGCCCGTCCTTGAGGTCCTCCAGGTGCATGGCGATGCACTGGGTGTGGGGGTCCTCGCCGAACCAGGTCAGGAGGTCGTCCTCGTCCAGGTCCGACTTGTTGCCGAGCCCGACGATCGCCGACACGCCCGTCCTGGTCGTGCGGGCGAAGCCGAGGATGGCCATGCCGATGCCGCCCGACTGGCTGGTCAGGGCGACGGGCCCCTGCACGTCGTACGGCGTGCAGAACGTGGCGCACAGGTTCTGCCAGGTCGAGTAGTAGCCGTAGATGTTGGGCCCGAGGATCCGTACCCCGTACCGCTCGCCGATCGCCACGATCTCGTCCTGGAGGGCGTGTTCGCCGGTCTCCGCGAACCCGGAGGGGATCAGCGCCGCGTTCGGTATGCCCTTGCGGCCCACCTCCTCCAGGGCCGCCGCCACGAACTTGGCGGGGATCGCGAAGACCGCCACATCCACCTCGCCGGGGACGTCCGTGACACTCTTGTACGCCTTGCGCCCGACGATGTCATCGGCCTTGGGGTTCACCGGGTGGATCTCTCCGGAGAAGCCGCCGTCGACGAGGTTGCGCATCACCGAGTTGCCGATCTTCCCCGGCTCGTTCGAGGCGCCGATCACGGCCACCGAGCGGGGCTGCATGAGCCGGCGCATCGAGGCGAGCATCTCCGCGCGCGTGTAGGTGCGCCGCGGTGGGGGAGCTCCTTCGGAGAGGAGGATCCGGATGTCCGCCGCGGTCGCGCCGTGCGGTGTGGCGACGACGGGGTTGAGGTCCACCTCGGCGATCTCCGGGAAGTCGGTGACCAGTTCGGAGACCAGACGGATCTGCTCGGCGAGGGCCCGCCGGTCCACCGGCCGCGCGCCGCGCACCCCGCGCAGGATCTCCGCCGCCCTGATGGAGTCGAGCATGGAGGCCGCCTCGTCCACGTCCACGGGCGCCAGCCGGAACGTGACGTCCTTGAGGACCTCCACGAGCACCCCGCCGAGACCGAAGGCGACGACCTTCCCGAACGTGGGGTCGGTGACCGCCCCCACGATGACCTCCTGCGCCGAGGAGCCGCCCGGCAGCAGCTCCTGCACCTGGACGCCCTCGACACGGGCCTGAGGGGCGTACACGCGGGCGTTCTCCACGATCCGGTGGAAGGCGGCCCTGACGTCGGCGGCGCCCTCCACACCGACCACCACGCCGCCCGCGTCGGTCTTGTGCAGGATGTCCGGCGACACGATCTTCAGGACGACGGGTCCGCCGAGGCGGGCGGCGTGCGCCACGGCCTCGTCGACGTCGGTGGCCAGCGCCTCACCGGGCACGGCGATGCCGTAGGCGTCCGCGACGACCTTGCCCTCGGGGGCGGTCAGCGACGTACGGCCCTGGGCGCGCACCGCGTCCAGGAGCGCGCGCACCGTCCGCCGGCGGTCCGCTGCACTCACTCAGATCACCCCGTCCAACTTGAGCAGGCGCAGTTCCTGGTCGCCGAGGCCGAGCTCGCCGATGAACACCTCTTCGTTGTGCTCGCCGAGCAGCGGCGCACTGACCATCTCCACCGGTGAGTCCGAGAGCTTCAGCGGGGATCCGACCGTGGTGAAGCTGCCGCGCTCGGGGTGCGGGACCTCGACGACCATCTCGTTGGCGACCAGGGAGGCGTCCTCGATGATCTCCCTGGTGGAGAGGATCGGACCGCAGGGGATGTTGTGGGCGTTGAGCCGCTCGAGGACGTCCCACTTGGGCAGCGTCGAGGACCACTCCTCGATCAGCTGGAACATCTTGCCCAGCTTGGGCAGCCGCGCCTGCGGAGTCGCCCAGTCGGGGTCGTCGGCCAGCTCCGGGCGGCCGATGAGCTCGGTGATCGGCCGCCAGCCGACGGGCTGCACGATGACGTACACGTAGTCGTTCGGCCCGCCGGGCGCGCACTTGACGGCCCACCCGGGCTGTCCACCGCCGGACGCGTTCCCGGAGCGGGGGACCTCGTCCCCGAAGTCCTCGTTGGGGTACTCCGCCAGCGGCCCGTGGGCGAGCCGCTGCTGGTCCCGGAGTTTGACTCGGCACAGGTTCAGCACGGCGTGCTGCATCGCCACGTTGACGCGCTGGCCCCGGCCGGTGCTCTCCCGCTGGAAGAGGGCCGCCAGGATGCCGGCGACGGCATGGATACCCGTTCCGGAGTCGCCGATCTGGGCGCCCGTGGCGAGCGGGGGGCCGTCCTCGAAACCGGTGGTCGACATGGAGCCGCCCATGGCCTGGGCCACCACTTCGTAGGCCTTGAAGTTGGTGTAGGGGCCGTCTCCGAAGCCCTTGATCGAGGCGTAGACGATGCGTGGGTTGATCTCCCGGACGCGGTCCCAGGTGAAGCCCATGCGGTCCACGGCGCCCGGCCCGAAGTTCTCCACCATCACGTCGGATCGCCGGATCAGCTCCGTGAGGAGCTCCTTGCCGCGCTCGGTCTTCGTGTTGAGGGTGATGCTCCGCTTGTTGCAGTTGAGCATCGTGAAGTACAGCGAGTCGACGTCGGGGAGGTCGCGCAGTTGCTTGCGGGTGATGTCTCCGGTGGGCGCCTCCAGCTTCACCACGTCCGCGCCGAGCCAGGCGAGCAGCTGGGTGGCCGAGGGGCCGGACTGGACGTGCGTCATATCGAGGACGCGAATGCCTTCAAGAGCCTTGGTCATGGCCGTCGGGCTCCTCACTTGTACATGGTCTGGTTCATGGTTCCGGGGGCGTACGCGTCCGGGTCGACCCAGACGTTGATCAGCGAGGGTTTGCCGGACTCGCGGGCGCGGCGCAGCGCGGGGCCGATGCCGGCGGGGTCGCGGACCTCTTCGCCGTGGCCGCCGAGCAGCTGGGCGAACTTGTCGTAGGGGACGTCCCCCAGGGTGTTGCCGACGCGTTCGCGCTCCTGCCCGTACTTGGCCTTCTGGCCGTATCGGATCTGGTTCATCGACGAGTTGTTGCCGACGATCCCGACGAAGGGGAGGTCGTAGCGGACGAGGGTCTCGAAGTCCCAGCCGGTGAGGCTGAAGGCGCCGTCTCCGAAGAGGGCCACCACCTCCTTGTCGGGCCGGGCCTGCTTGGCGGCGAGGACGAAGGGGATGCCGACGCCGAGCGTGCCGAGCGGTCCCGGGTCCATCCAGTGGCCGGGCGACTTGGGCTGGACGACCTGGCCCGAGAAGGTGACGATGTCGCCGCCGTCGCCGATGTAGACGGAGTCCTCGGTGAGGAAGTCGTTGATCTCGCTCACCAGGCGGTACGGGTGGATCGGGGACGCGTCGGACCTGAGCTGCGGCAGGCGCTTCTCCACCGCTGTCTGCTCGGCGGCGCGCAACTCGTCGAGCCACTCCTTGCGACGGGACGCCCCGCCGTTGAGCCGGCCTGAAGCGGCCTCGGTGACCGACTTCAGGATGAGTCCGGCGTCCCCGACGATGCCGAGGTCGATGTCGCGGTTCTTGCCCACGGTGCGGTAGTCGAGGTCGATCTGGACGACGGTGGCCTGCGGCGAGAGCCGCTTCCCGTACCCCATGCGGAAGTCGAAGGGGGTGCCCACGATGACGATGAGGTCGGCGTTGGAGAACGCGTAGCGCCGGGAGAGCTGGAAGTGGTGCGGGTCGCCGGGCGGCAGGGTGCCGCGGCCCGCGCCGTTCATGTAGGCGGGCACGTTGAGGGTGCGTACGAGGTCGATGGCAGCCTCGGTGCCCCGGGTCGTCCACACTTGGCTGCCGAGCAGGATGGCGGGCTTCTCGGCGTGCACGAGGAGGTCGGCGAGCTTCTCGATCGCCTCGGGGTCTCCGGCCGACCGCGTCGAGGCCCGGTAGTGCCCGGCCTTGGGAATGCGCGCCGTGGCGGCGGGCACCTTGGCGTCGAGCACGTCGCGGGGTATCTCCAGGAAGGACGGGCCCGGGGCGCCGTGGTAGCACTCGCGGAACGCCATGGACACCATGTCGGCGGCGCGCGCGGTGTCCGGCACGGTCGCCGCGAATTTGGTGATCGGCGTCATCATGTCGACGTGCGGCAGGTCCTGGAGGGACCCCATCTTGTGCTGGCTGTGGGCCCCTTGCCCGCCGATCAGCAGCATGGGGGACTCCGCACGGAAGGCGTTGGCGACCCCGGTGACGGCGTCCGTCGTGCCGGGTCCTGCCGTCACCACCGCGCAGCCCGGCTTGCCGGTGACGCGTGCGTAGCCGTCGGCGGCGTGGGCGGCGACCTGTTCGTGGCGTACGTCGACGACGTCGATGCCCTCGTCGACGCAGCCGTCATAGATGTCGATGATGTGGCCGCCGCAGAGGGTGTAGATGACCTCGACGCCCTCCGCTTTGAGCGCCTTGGCGACCAGATGTCCACCGGATATGTCCTGTTGGCTGTTGTCGTCGGGCATGGCGAAGTCCTGTCCCTTCGTAGGGGAGTCGGAGTGCGCTCGCACGCTCTGGGGGCACTCGCGCGGTAGATTGCATACAGTCGACGAATACTGTATGAAGCTTGTTATCCCGCATCCGGTGAGTGGTGTCCAGGGGGCGTGCGGCACTTTTCGGGGGCCCGGGGATCTCACCTCGAACGGCACACCCGATCAGACACAGCGGTCAGGAGCCGAAATGGATCTTTTCGAGCACCAGGCAAGGCAACTCTTCGAGGAGCACGGCATCTTGGTGCCCCGCGCCGAGGTCGCCCGCACGGCCGAGGAAGCCCGCGTGTGCGCGGAGCGACTGGGTGGCCGTGTCGTCATCAAGGCCCAGGTCAAGACAGGCGGACGCGGCAAGGCGGGTGGCGTGAAGCTCGCCGCCGACCCCGCCGCGGCCGAGATCACGGCCCGCCAGATCCTCGGCATGGACATCAAGGGCCACACCACGCGCGCGGTGCTCGTGGCCCACCCCGTGGCCATCGACGCCGAGTTCCACGTCTCCTACGCATTGGACCGCACGGCCGGGCGCTTCCTCGCGATCGCGTCCGCCGAGGGCGGCACGGACATCGAGGAGGTCGCGGCGAGCCGCCCCGATGCGGTGGTACGCATCCCCATCGCTCCGGAGAAGGGGGTGACCCGGGCCGAAGCGCTCGACATCGCGGCCGCCGCCGGCCTCCCCGCCGAGACGGCCGACACCCTGGTCGGGCTCTGGCACGTGCTGACCCGGGAGGACGCACTGCTCGTCGAGGTCAACCCGCTCGTGCGCACCGCACGGGGCGAGATCCTCGCCCTCGACGGGAAAGTCACCCTCGACGACAACGCCCGCTTCCGGCAGGAGCGCTGGGGCGCGGCCGAGGAGACCCACGAACGGGACCTCGAGGCGGCGGCCGCGGCCAAGGGCCTCAACTACGTGAAGCTGGACGGCGAGGTCGGCGTCATCGGCAACGGCGCGGGACTCGTCATGTCGACCCTGGACGTGGTCGCCGGCTGCGGCGCGCGTCCCGCCAACTTCCTCGACATCGGAGGCGGCGCCTCGGCCGAGGTCATGGCCGACGGCCTCACCGTCATCCTCTCCGACCCCTCGGTCAGGTCCGTCTTCGTGAACGTCTTCGGCGGCATCACGGCCTGCGACGCGGTGGCCGACGGCATCGTCAGCGCCCTGGAGACCGTCACGTTGACCAAACCCCTGGTGGTCAGGCTCGACGGCAACAACGCCGCCCGCGGCCGTGCCATCCTCGACGGCCGCGCCCACCCGCTGGTCCAGCAGGCCACCACCATGGACGGCGCGGCCCGCCGAGCCGCCGACCTCGCCAACGCGCGCTAAGGAGCCGGGACATGGCGATCCACCTCACCAAGGAGAGCAAGGTCCTCGTCCAGGGCATGACGGGTGCCGTCGGGATGCGGCACACCCGCCGCATGCTCACCGCGGGCACGGACATCGTCGGCGGCGTCAACCCCCGCAAGGCGGGCCGCACCGTCGACTTCGACGACCGGACCGTGCCCGTCTTCGGCACCGTGGCCGACGGCATGGCCGCCACGGGCGCCGACACCACCGTCGTCTTCGTGCCGCCCGCCTTCACCAAGGCCGCCGTCCTGGACGCCGCGGACGCCGGCATCGCGCTCGCCGTCGTCATCACCGAGGGCGTCCCCGTCCACGACTCCGTCGCCTTCCTCTCGTACGCGAAGGAGCGCGGCACCCGCGTCATCGGACCCAACTGCCCCGGTCTGGTCACTCCCGGGCAGTCCAACGCGGGCATCATCCCCGCCGACATCACCGAACCGGGCCCCGTCGGCCTGGTCTCGAAGTCCGGCACACTCACCTACCAGCTCATGTACGAGCTCCGCGACGTCGGCTTCTCGACCTGTGTGGGCATCGGGGGAGACCCCGTCGTCGGCACCACCCACATCGACTGCCTGGCCGCCTTCGAGACCGACCCCGACACCGAACTGATCGTCCTGATCGGCGAGATCGGCGGCGACGCCGAGGAACGCGCCGCCGCTTACATCGAGGCGTCCGTCAGCAAACCCGTCGTGGCCTACATCGCCGGCTTCACGGCGCCCGAGGGCAAGACGATGGGCCACGCCGGCGCGATCGTCTCCGGCACCTCGGGCACCGCACAGGCGAAGAAGGCGGCGCTGGAGGCGGCGGGCGTACGGGTGGGCAACACGCCCACCGAGACCGCCCAGTTGGTGCTCGACCTTCTCTGACGGCCCCGGCCGCGCCCTCCTGATGTTCCTCCCCGCCCCGACCGTGCACCGTGAGCGGAGACAACCAGATGACAGCCCCGAGCACCTCCCGCGACGCCCTCGACCGCGAAGAACGTGAACGCGAAGAACACGTCCGCGACACCCCCGCCCTCAAGGCCGGCACCGACTGGACCGACGCCTGGCAGCGCTGCCTCGCCGTCGCCCCCGAGGCCTTCCGCGACGACCACGTCCTCAACCTGTGGAACGGCACCTGGCAGGCCGACGGCCGGACCCTGCCCGCGGCGAGCCCCGTCGACGGCAGGCCCGTCACGGGACCGCCCCGGCTCGACGCCCCCACCGCCCGGCAGGCCGTGCGCGCCGCGCTCGACCAGCACCGCGCCTGGCAGCACATCCCCCTTGCCGAGCGGAGCGCCCGCGTCGCCGCGACGCTCGACTCGCTCACCCGCCACCGCGAACTGCTCGCGCTGCTCCTGGTCTGGGAGATCGGCAAGCCCTGGCGTCTGGCACAGGCCGACGTCGACCGGGCCGTCGACGGCGTGCGCTGGTACGTCGACGCCATCGAACCGATGGTCGACGGCAGGGTTCCGCTGGACGGTCCCGTTTCCAACATCGCGAGCTGGAACTACCCGATGAGCGTGCTCGTTCACACCATGCTGGTCCAGACACTGGCAGGGAACGCGGTCATCGCCAAGACCCCGACCGACGGCGGCGTCGCCTGCCTCACCCTGGCCTGTGCGCTCGCCGCCCGCGAGGGGCTGCCCGTCACCCTCGTCAGCGGCAGCGGGGGCGAGCTGTCCGCGTCGCTCGTGCGGGCGCCCGAGATCGGCTGCGTCTCCTTCGTCGGCGGCCGGGACACCGGCGCCGCCGTGGCCACGGCGGTCGCCGACCTCGGCAAGCCACACATCCTCGAACAGGAAGGACTGAACACCTGGGGCATCTGGAACTACAGCGACTGGGACGCGCTGGCCGCGCACATCCCCAAGCTCTTCGACTACGGCAAGCAGCGCTGCACGGCGTACCCGCGCTTCGTCGTCCAGCGCGCCCTGTTCGACGAGTTCCTCGCTGCCTACCTGCCGGCGGTCCGGACCGTACGCGTGGGGCACCCGCTCGCCGTCGGGCAGCCCGAAGACCCGTTCCCCGACCTCGACTTCGGGCCGCTCATCAACGCGGCCAAGGCCAAGGAGCTCGACGACCAGATCACCGAGGCCGTCGACCGGGGCGCCGTCCCCCTCCACCGCGGCACGCCGGAGGCCGGTCGCTTCCTGCCGGGCCAGGACACGAGCGCGTATCTGCACCCCGTCACCCTCCTCAACCCGCCGCCCTCCTCACCCCTGCACCACGCGGAACCGTTCGGGCCCGTCGACACGATCGTCCTCGTCGACACCGAGGCGGAGTTGCTCGCCGCCATGAACGCGTCGAATGGCGCGCTCGTCGCCACGCTCTCCACCGACGACCCCGCGACGTACGAGCGCCTCGCGCCGCAGATCCGGGCCTTCAAGACCGGCCGGGGCGCGCCACGCTCCCGCGGCGACCGCGACGAGCTCTTCGGCGGGTTCGGCGGGTCCTGGCGCGGCGCGTTCGTGGGCGGGGAGCTGCTGGTGCGAGCCGTCACCCGCGGGCCCGCCGGGGAGCGCCCGCCGGGCAACTTCCCGAGCCACCACCGCATGGTGTGACACGGGGGTACCCGCGAGGGGCGGCCCGCGAGAGGCGACCCCTGCGGGTATGAGGGATGGGGCCGGGTCAGCCGATGCCCTGTCGGTCCGGTAGCAGGGCGAAGGCGCGGTCCGCCGCCTCCGGCACCGAGCGCTCCACGGCCTGCACGAGGAGCTCCCGGTGCCGCAGGAGCGGCTCGCGGCGCTCCTCGGGGGCCAGTGACAGCAGGTCGTCGAGGCCGGCCAGCATGCGCCGGGTCACCTGGGGGTTGCCGACCGCGCAGCCCCTGATCTCGGCGAACCCCAGATCGACCAGAGCGGTCCAGTCCGGTACGGACTGCACGAGCCGCAGCGCCCCGCGCCGGTCGCGGTGGCCGAGGGCGCCCAGCGGATACGGGACGATCGACGCCAGGAACTGCACGATGCGGTCCAGGGCCTGCACCGCGGTCGTCGGATCGTTCACCGCGGGGGACAGCGCCCGCAACGCGATGTCGGACAGTTGCCGCAACCCGAATCCGAGGTCCTGGTGGAAGGTGCGCTCGACCCCCACGGACACCGTGTACGCCAGCGAACGGCGCGCGGGCGCCGCCCCGCCGTGCACCGTGAACACGGGGGTTCCCGGCACCATGAAGTCGCCGATCCGCGGGATCAGCCGCAGCACGACGCCCTGGCGCCGGGCCGCCCGCACGGCACGCGCGATGTTCACGTCCCGCAGCACGCCGGACCCGCCCTGGTGGGTGACCCGGGCGGTCTCCGGGCCGAGCCGTGCCGTGTCCACCGGGAGCTCCGTGGGCTGCTTCACGGCGACCCGGAACGACTCGCGTGCGATCCGGTCGATCACGAAGCCGATCCGCATCATCCGTACCGTCCCGTTCACGTACGCCACGAACAGCAGCAGGCTCAGCAGCACCATCAGCATCGCCAGCACCGACTCGATCAGCGGCACGCTCGTCAGGAGCCGGGGGTCCTGCTCGCTGTCGAACGATGTGAGCGTCATCAGGGAGAAGAGGAAGGTGGCCATGAAGACGGTGAGCGTGATCTTGGTGATCCGGGACCGGACGTAGAGCCGCACCACTCGCGGGCTGAACTGCCCGCTCGCCATCTGCACGGCCACGAGCGAGATGCTGAAGACGACACCGATGAAGGTCATCATCGCGCTGCCGATGGTGCTGATCACCGCCTTGGCGTCGTCGGCGATGCCCATCAGGTCCTTGATCGCGTCCTGGTCGCCGGCGTCGCGCAGGGACGAGACGATCTGCGTGTCCAGCTCCGCCGCGGCCCACCACAGGAGCATGGCTCCCACGAGCCCGGCCGTCGGCGCGAACCACATGGTGTCCCGCAGGTGCTCGCGCAGCGGCGACAGCATCCGGGGCCGCCGCACCGTCATCCCGCCGAGCGCCTCAGCCGCCTCGGTAATCAACCCGTCACTCATGGTCAGACTCTAGAGCGGCCGCTCCGGGCTGCCGCGGAACCGGTGATCGACGGGCGGATACGCAGGTGAAAGGCACTCCGAAACCTTGGTATTGTTGTCCATGTCGCCGCGGGGAACACCCCGCGCGGCAGACACCTTGTCCGGGTGGCGGAATGGCAGACGCGCTAGCTTGAGGTGCTAGTGCCCTTTATCGGGCGTGGGGGTTCAAGTCCCCCCTCGGACACCAGCGGGAACCCCAGGTCACCTGGGGTTCTTTTGCGTTTCCGGGGTCGGGGTCGCGGTGTCGCTCTCGGCCCAGAGGGAACGCACGTGCCCCAGATGCCGGGCCATGCAGCGCTCCGCACCCTTCGCGTCGCCGGCCAGCATCAGGTCGAGGAGTTCGATGTGCTCCTCCGCCGACGGGGTCAGCTGGTCGCGCTCGTCCAGGGTCGTGAGGCCGTAGAGGCGGGAACGCTTGCGGAGATCGCCGACCGTCTCGACCAGGCGGTCGTTGCCCGAGAGGGCGAGGAGGGACAGGTGGAAGCGGCGGTCGGCCTCAAGGTAACCGATGAGGTCGTGATCGCGGGCGGCCCGCACGATCTCCTCGGCCACGGGGCGCAGGACCTCCAGGTCCGCGCGGGCCGCGGTGCGGGTGATCCGGCCGATCATGGGGACCTCGATCAGGCTGCGGATCTCCGTGTACTGGTCGAGATCCCGCTCGTCGACCTCGGTGACCCGGAAGCCCTTGTTGCGGACGGGCTCGACCAGGCCCTCCCGTGCCAGGTCGAGCATCGCCTCGCGGACCGGTGTGGCGGAGATGCCGAAGTCCTCGGCGAGGCCGGGCGCGGAGTAGATCTCGCCGGGGCGCAGCTCGCCGGAGATCAGGGCGGCCCGCAGGGCGTGGCCGACCTGGTCGCGCAGTCGCTCCCTGGTGGTGATGAGGTTCTTCTGTTTCAGGTGCCCCATGGTGTCCCCTCCGGTGATCCCCGCGCCCGCGCGGATCACCAAAGTACAATGTCACGTTGCCAGTTGGGGACCGGGCCCGGGCCAGCTCGTTCCGGACCATGGCCGGTCTGTGCGCGACCGGGGTGCCATGAGGGTCAGGGCGTGGGGGTCAGAGGAGGAAGCCCGCGGGGAACGGGTCGGCGGGGTCGAGGAAGTACTGGGCCGTGCCCGTGATCCAGGCGCGGCCGGTGATGCGGGGGATGACCGCCTCCAGGCCCGCCACCTGTGTGCGGGCCACCAGCCGGCCGGTGAACTCGGTGCCGATGAAGGACTCGTTGACGAAGTCGCGCTCCAGCGGGAGTTCGCCGCGGGCGTGCAGCTGCGCCATCCGCGCCGAGGTGCCCGTGCCGCACGGTGAGCGGTCGAACCAGCCCGGGTGGATCGCCATTGCGTGCCGCGAGCGGTGGGCGTCCGAGCCCGGAGCGGCCAGGTACACGTGCTTGACCCCGGTGATGTCCGGCTGTTCGGGGTGGGCCGGCCGGTCCGGCGAGCCGTTGATCGCCTCCATGACGGCGAGGCCCGCGGCGAGCAGGTCGTCCTTGCGGTCCCGGTCGAACGGCAGCCCCAGCGAGTCGAGTTGCACGAAAGCGTAGAAGTTGCCGCCGTACGCCATGTCGTACGTGACCGTGCCGTGGCCCGGCACCTCGATCTTGCGGTCCAGGGCGACGCAGAAGGCGGGGACGTTGGTGAGGGTCGCCGAGGTGGCCGCGCCGTCGGTCACCCGCACGTCGACGCGGACCAGGCCGGCGGGGGTGTCCAGGCGCACCGTGGTCACCGGCTCGGTCACCGGCACCATGCCCGTCTCGACGAGGACGGTGGCCACGCCCAGGGTGCCGTGCCCGCACATGGGCAGCAGGCCGGACACCTCTATGTAGAGCACTCCGTAGTCGGCGTCGGGACGGGTCGGGGGCTGCAGGATCGCGCCGCTCATCGCGGAGTGGCCGCGCGGCTCGTACATCAGCAGGGTGCGCAGGTGGTCCAGGTGCTCGATGAAGTGGAGTCTGCGGTCGGCCATGGTGGCGCCGGGGATCACCCCGACTCCGCCGGTGATCACGCGCGTGGGCATGCCCTCGGTGTGCGAGTCGACGGCGTGGAAGACGTGGCGGGTGCGCATGGATCCCTTCCGTTTCGCTGGTGCCGGGCGATGGGGGCGTGGGGTTCGCCGGGTCGGCTGATGGGGGCGTGGGGCTCAGTGGTGGCCGGCGGCCATCGCCTTCTCGGTGGCCGCACGGACCAGTGCCTCCGTGGCGCCGGACAGCGGTGAGCGCGGAGGGCGAGTCGGGCCGCCGGTCCGGCCCACGATGTCCATCGAGAGCTTGATGGACTGCACGAACTCCGTCCTGGAGTCCTGGCGCAGCAGCGGGTGGAGCGAGCGGTAGAGCGGGAGCGCCGTGTCCAGGTCACGGGCGCAGGCGGCGGCGTAGAGCTCGGCGCAGGTGGCGGGGAACGCGTTCGGGTAGCCGGCGATCCAGCCGACCGCGCCCGCGACGGCGAGTTCGAGCAGCACATCGTCCGCGCCGATCAACAGGTCCAGTTCCGGCGCGAGTTCGGCGATCTCGTACGCCCTGCGGACGTCACCGCTGAACTCCTTCACGGCGACGACGGTGCCGTCCCCGTGCAGGTCGGCCAGCAGGTCCGGGGTCAGGTCGACCCTGGTGTCCAGGGGGTTGTTGTAGGCGACGACGGGGAGGCCCGCCTTGGCGGCCTCGGCGTAGTGGTCGCGTACGGAGCGCGCGTCGGCGCGGTAGGTGTTGGGCGGCAGGAGGAGGACCGAGCCGCAGCCCGCCTCGGCGGCGTGCTCGGCCCAGCGGCGCGACTCGGCGCTGCCGTAGGCGGAGACGCCGGGCATGACGCGGGCTCCGTCGCCGGCGGCCTCGACGGCGGTACGGACGACGCGGGCGCGCTCGTCGTCGGTGAGCGTCTGGTACTCGCCGAGGGAGCCGTTGGGGACGACGCCGTCACAGCCGTTGGCGATGAGGTGGCGGACGTGCGCGGCGTACGCGTCGTAATCGACGGAGAGGTCCGTGCGCAGGGGGAGCGCGGTGGCGACCATGATGCCGCGCCAGGGGCGGTCGGGGGTCCAGGTGGCGGAGGTCATGACGGCTGCCCTTCTGTCGGGTGGGGCGGGGAGGCGGGGGTGGGTGAATCGCCCGGGGGCGACGCGCCGGTGCCGTGCGGCTCTCCGGGCTGCGCGTCGTACCGCTCTACGTACTGCGCCTCGTGCGGCTCTTCATGCCGCGCTCCGTACGGCGCTCCGTGCGGCAGGGCTTCCTGGGGCGGGGGTGAGGCGCCCGGGTCCTCGGGCAGGCCGGCGAGGGTGGCCAGCGGGACCGGTGTGGCCAGGGGGCGGCGGTCCGGGGCCGGTACGGGTGCGTTGTGGGCTTCGGCGGGCCGTGGGGGGCCGGAGTCCGGCGCCGAGGTGAGGGCACTCGCCCACGGCGCCGAGGGGGAGGCGTCCACCCGCGGGGACGACGGCGTCGCGGACGCGGCCAGGCACGTCACGGCCGATCCGCACATCCGCCCCTGGCACCAGCCCATGCCCGCGCGGGTCAGAAGCTTCACGGTGCGGGCGTCACGGGCGCCGTACTCCCGGACGGCCTCGCGCACGCGGCCCGCGGAGACCTCCTCGCAGCGGCAGACGTCCGTGTCGTCGGAGAGCCACCCCGGCCAGCCGGGCCCCGGGGCGTGCGCCGCGGCCATGACGTCGGCGAAGGCACGCATGCGGTCGCGGCTCCGGCGCAGCGCACGTAAGGCGCGCAGGTCACTCCGGGCACGGGGGCGCGAGGCCGTCGCGGGCTGCCGTCCGGTCAGCCGGGCGGCGATGGCAAGGCCCGCCAACGTGCCTTCAGCGATGGCCAGTTGGGCTCCCCCGACCCCCGACGTCTCGCCCGCCGCCCACATCCCGCGCAGCGACGTCTCCTGCAACGGGCTGAGCTCCAGCGCGTGGGTTCCGTCGGCGGTGCTCCGGGTGGCGCAGCCGAGGCTCGTCGCCAGGTCGATCTGCGGGATCAACCCGTGGCCGACGGCAAGCGCGTCACAGGCGACGTGGCGGCCCGTGCCCGGCACCGGCCGCCAGTCGCGGTCGAGGCGCGTCACCGTCACCGCCTCCACCCGGTCCGTGCCGTGCGCCTCGGTCACCGCGTGGCGGGTGCGCAGCCGTACCCCGTGCCGGATCAGGGCCGCGCCGTGTCGGACAGCCTCCGTCAACTTCTCTGGCTGGGCGGCGATTACGTCCGGCCTGCGAGCGTAACCGAGATAGCCGGAAGCCTCGATCAGTTCGGGTACCTCGGCCCCCGCCGAGGTCAGGGAGGCGGCCACGGCGAGCAGCAGAGGCCCGCTGCCCGCGACGACCACCCGCCTTCCGGGCAGGACGAGGCCGGACTTGAGCATGGCCTGGGCGCCGCCCGCGCCCACCACGCCGGGCAGGGTCCAGCCGGGGAAGGGGAGGTGGCGTTCGTACGAGCCGGTGGCCAGGAGAATCGCGCGGGCCCGCACGGTGACGGGGCGCCGCCCCTGTCCTGTACGGCTGTTGGGACCGTCCTCGCCGTTACGGCTGTTGGGGTCGTCCTCGCCGGTGAGGGCGTGCACGGTCCAGTCGTCCTCGGCCGCCCGCGTGATCGTCCATGCGTCGTGCCCGGAGAGCCGGGTGAGGCCGCTCGCCGCCAGGCGGTCGCGCAGGTCGGCGAAGACCTGCCAGTCGTGGTGGAGGGCCTCGGGACGGGTGGCGCGTGCGGCGGGTGGCGCGTGGCGGTAGTACTGGCCGCCGGGCTGCGCCGCCGAGTCCAACAGGGCTACGGACAGGCCGAGTTCCGCGGCACTCGCGGCGCCGGCGAGACCGGCGGGACCGGCGCCGAGCACCGCCACGTCGTACCGTTCGCGGCAGGAGGGGCGAGTCCTGGACTGCCGCGCGGCCGCGGGCTCAGGCGTCGAACCCGGCATGGCCGTGTCCCTCCTGGCTCGTGACCGCGTCACCGGGGCGCGCGGTGACCAGGCAGGCCCGCCTGTTGGGCGCTCCGTTGACCGTCGCGAGGCAGTCGTAGCACTGCCCGATCCCGCAGAACGCGCCGCGCGGCCGGCCGCCGACCCGGGTGGTCCGCCAGGCCAGGATCCCCGCGGACCACAGCACCGCGGCGATGGACTGCCCCGGCCGCGCGTCGATGCGGCGCCCGTCGAAGGTGATCGGGAAGGTGCCCGCGGAAGTGGCCCGCACGAGGTCGGCGGGGGTGACCCCCACACGACGGTCCGGGGTGTGGTCGTCGGGCTTGTCACGCGCCACGAAGGCGGCTCCTCTCAGGTCAGACGTCGTGGGTGGACGTGGTGCGGGGTGCGCGCCGCACGCCGGAGTCGCGCGGCGGCGCGAAGCGCTCCGGCCTGAACGGGCCTGGTGGGAGCGGAGGTTCACGTCCCGTCAGCATCGCCGCGACCAGCGCGCCCGTCGCCGGGGCGAGGCCGATGCCGGCGCCCTCGTGACCGCACGCGTGCAGCAGGCCGGGCACCCGCGGGTCGGGGCCGATCGCCGGGAGGTGGTCCGGAAGGTAGGGGCGGAACCCCGCGTAGGTGCGGATCGCCCGTACCGTGGCGAGGGCGGGGAACAGCCCGACGGCCTGGGCCGCGAGGCGCCGCAGGGCCTCCACCGACAGGGTGCGGTCGAAGCCCACGCGCTCCCGGCTCGCCCCGATCAGTACGGGTCCCGCAGGGGTGCCCTCGACCACGGCGGAGGTCTGCAGCGCCGCGGAGTCGCTCGCGACGTCGGCCACGTAGTCGGCGGAGTACACCTTGTGGCGCACCACGCGCGGCAGGGGTTCGGTGACGAGGACGAAGCCGCGGCGGGGGAGGACCGGCAGTTCCACGCCCGCCAGTCGGGCGAGCCGGCCGCCCCAGGTGCCGGCCGCGTTGAGCACGTGCGGCGCCCGCACCTCGCCCCGGCGCGTCCGCACCCCCCGCACCTCGCCCCGTGACCCGGTGAGAACCGCGGTGACCTCCTCACCGAGCCGCAGGGTCAGACGCCCGGTGCCGGCGGCCGCCCGTAACAGATGGGCCGCGGCCAGGGCGGGCTGCACCTGTGCGTCCTGGGGGTAGTGGAAGCCGCCCGACAGCCCCGGGGCCAGGTGGGGTTCGAGGTCGGGGAGCCGGTCCGCCGGCACCTCGACGGCCTCGACGCCCGTGCGGGTCTGGCCCGAGGCGAAGTCGCGGAGCGCGGCGAGAGCCGGCTCGGTCGGGGCGACGACGACGCCGCCCTTCGCCTCGTACTCGATGCGCACGGGGAGTTCGGCGGCGAGCTCGCGCCACAACCGGGCCGAGAGCAGGGCGAGTTCGAGTTCGGGGCCCGGCTCCTTGTCGGAGACGAGGAGGTTGCCCTCGCCCGCTCCGGTGGTGCCGCCGGCCACGGGCCCGCGGTCGATGACGGTGACGTGGAGGCCGGCGCGGACGGTGTAGTAGGCGCAGGCGGCGCCGACCACTCCCGCCCCCACGACGATGAGGTCCGGCGATCCGGACGAGTGTCCCGTGAGCACGGCAGTAATATTTCACATGGCACTGATGCTGCCAAGGGGTCGCGCAGCTCCAAGGTCAAAGGCGCCAGAGGGAGTTGACCGGAGGGGGCGGCGGGCTGGCGAGCCCCCTGACCGGGGCGGTCGCCGACGCGGTCTCCCTGCGGGTGGCGCTCACGCCGCTGATCGCACTGCCGGCCCTCGGCTGGTTCCTGTTGCGGACACTGCGCGAGCCGGGAGTGGCGGCGACGCCCTCGCGCTGAGGCGGGGGCTCCCGCAGGCCAGGGATGCGGGAGCGCGGCGCTTCGCGAGTCCGGGGCCGCGGGAAGCCGGGATCCGGCACGGGTTCCCGGTGTCTGAGGGGTTGTCAGTGCAATTTCACATTACTACGTTACGCATCACATGGTTCAGCGGAGCTCCCGCAACTGCCACTGCATGAAGGTGAGTTGAACACCCGACGCACGACATCTCAGGCACGTCCCCGATGTATGACCTCCACCCCACACCTCTCAGGAGCCATCGGTGTCCCAGCCACGACCACGCACCCTGCGCAGATCCGTGCTCGCCGGAGCGATAACGGCGACGATCTACCTCACCGCTGCCCCGTACGGATACGCGGCCGCCCCCTCCGCCCAAGAGGCTGCGCCCCGCACCGCCACGACGGCCCCCGCGCCCGCCGCGCCCAACCCCCTGGACGTCGTCGACCGCAGGGCGAAGGCTCCCCGGCCGGGCGATGCCAGGCTCCCGGCGCCCGACGGGCTGCGGGACGGCCGCACCCCGGGCGCCCGCACGCCGAAGCCGAAGTCGCAGGCGAAGGAGCGGCACACCGCCCGCCCCGCGGTCGCGCCCTGCACCCTCGACGGCGTCACCGGGCTCTCGCCCGAGCGCTTCGCCGACTTCCTCGCCGACCCGGCCGTCACCGCCGACGACTGTCTGAGGACCCTGATCTGGACGTGGGACGCGCGTCTCGCCCCGGTCATGTCGGACGCCCACGTCCAGGCCGTCTCCGACCGCGTCACCCGGCTCGCCCCCGCCCACGACGGCAAGAACGGCGGTCACCTCCTGGAGCTGCTCACCTATCTCCACGCCGTCGCCTACCAGGACTTCTCGCACGACGAGATCGACGTCACCGACGCACCGACCGTGGCCGCCATGCGCCGCGCCGTCGACACCTTCGGCTCGGCCGCCCGCACCTTCGACGCGACCAGGACCAACGCCGAATCGCTGCGCGAGGCGCTCTACGCGGCGAGCGCGCCGGGCCTGCGCCAGCACCAACTCCCGCTGATCAAACGGGTTCTGGCCACCATGGACGGCGCCCACCCGAACACGGCGAAGGACGCGGCCTGGGGCGGCTCCGCGCTCGCCGCGCTCTCCCTGAACTACCTCGGCGTGTACCCCGGCAATCACGACGACGCCTTCCACGCGGCGGTGCGGGCCGACTCCTCCTACCGCGCCGCGTTCAAGGCCTTCGGCGGCTACACCCACCTCAAGGACACCGGCAACGCCTGGGTGGTCCGGGACGCGCTCAGCGAGTACGGCAGGCTCGGCCAGATCGACGGACTCACCGACGAGATCGTCGCCGGGCTCGGCGGCCTGGTGGCCACCACCGCCCGCAACTTCGGTGAGGGCAGCGCCCCGTGGGCCAAGGTCGCCACCTGGCTCAACGAGTTCGGCGCCTGCGCGCCGTATCAGGTGTGCAAGGCGGACATCGAGCGGCGGCTCTTCCCGTACATCTACACGTACGACAAGAGCGGCATGAAGGTCCGTACGGCGCTCGGCCGGGACGCCGTCGACCAGCTGTACTACGCGAGCAAGCAGGTCAAGGCGCAGTTCCACCGCGTCGTCGGGACCGAGGAGCCGCTCGCCGGCGACCCCAACACCGGTCTGACGACCATCCTCTACGCCTCGCGCGCCGACTACGAGAACTACCACCCGCTGCTCACCGGGATGGGCACCGACAACGGCGGCGTCTACATCGAGCGGGGCGCGACCTTCTACACGTACCAGCGGCGTGTTCCGCAGGACTCCACGCTGACGTTGGAGGAGCTCTTCCGGCACGAGTACACGCACTACCTCAACGGCCGCTGGGCGGTGCCCGGCTTCTTCGGCGAGGGCCCGTGGTACGCGGGCGACCGGACCACCGCGATGGACGAGGGCACCGCCGAGTTCTTCGACGGCGCCACCCGCGACGACGGCATCAAGGTCCGCAGATCACTGGTCCAGGGCATCATCGACGACACGGCGAACGGTGGCCCGCGGATGACCGTGGACCAGCTCCTGCACGCCACCTACGACGGCGACGGCTTCCGCTTCTACGACTACGCCGGCACGTTCTTCGAGTTCCTGTGGACCGAACGCCCCGCGCTGCTCCAGGAGATGTACCGCCACCTGCGCGCCGACGACCCGGCCGGCTTCGACGCCTGGCGCGACCGGCTGGGCAGGGACGGCGGACTGCAGAGCCGCTACGACGCCTTCCTCGACCGGCAGATCGCGCACGTCGACGACCTCTTCGTGCCCGACACCAGGTACGTGCCGGTCACGCAGCTCCGCGACAGCACCGCGGAGCAGGTCCGCGCCTCCCTCACCGCGACCACCGGCATCACACCCGTCTGCCGCGCCAACGGGGCCGCGGAGCGCCCGCGTTACGCCTGCACGGGCCGCATCACCGCGAACCTGAGCGCGTCCGGCGACGCCGACGCGGTCTTCGAGGACATGGCGGAGACCGTGGACTACTACCTGCTGGACCGGGCCGCTTCGGGGGACAACAACCTGGCCGACATGAACTGCTCGTTCGGTGAGGTGGAGATCTGGTCCGACGGGCGCGCGGGCAGCGCGGACTTCAGCTGCGAGGGCCCACTGAAGGGCTGAGGGTGCGCCCTCTTCCGCGCACCCTCCTGTTCGCCCACCTCGTCGTCAGCTCGCCGCGCCCGCGAGCAGTTCCGCCGCCGCGATGCCCGACACCCGGGTCGCGCCGTGCGTGACGAGGTGGGTGGCACCGAGTGTGTCGCCCGCGGGGACGCCCATCTCCACGACGAGGGCGTCGGGGCGGTTGCGCAGGATCCGGTTCAGGGTGTCGGTCATCCAGCGGTGCCGGGCTGCGTCGCGGACCACGACGACCAGGGCGCGGCCCGTCGCCGGGATCAGCGCCTCACGGGCCAGCGGGTCGTCCGTGTGGGCGAGTTCGGACTCGGTGAGGCGCACGGACGTGGTGCCCGGGCGCAGACGGCGCAGGGGCGCCGCGACGCCCCAGGGGGTGTGTCCGTCGACGGCGAGGTTCATCATGGGGGAGAGCTCGACGACGTGCGGGGTGCCGGCGAGCGGGAGGGCCGCGTCCGCCGTGCCCGCGCGATGGCGCACCCGCACCGCGCGCCGGGCCGCGACCAGGCCGATGTCGGAGGGCCCCGCGTCGCGCGCCACGGCCCGGGAGCGCTCGCCGGACCAGGCCGCGAACTCATGGACGCGCCTGCTCGCCTCGACGAGCCGCGCCTCGGGGAGCGTGCCGTCGATGACCGCCTTCACCAGGGCCGTCGAGAGCAGGTCGAAGGTGGCCTCGTCGGCGCTCTCACCGCCCACGCAGACCGCGTCGACGCCACCGGTGACGGCCTTCACCGTCGCCCCGTCGATGCCGTAGCGGTCGGTGACCGCGCCCATCTCGATGCCGTCGGTGACGAGGAGTCCGTCGAAGTGCAGTTCTCCGCGCAGCAGTTCCACCAGGATGCGGTGGCTGAGGGTCGCCGGCAGGTCCGGGTCGTAGGCGGGGGCGAGCAGGTGCGCGGTCATCACCGCGCGGACGCCCGCCTCCATCGCCGCGATGAACGGCGGCAGCGCGGTGAGCGCGATCTCCTCCGCGGAGCCCTGCACCTGCGGCAGCCCGTAGTGCGAGTCGACGACCGTGTCGCCGTGCCCGGGGAAGTGCTTGGCGCAGGCGGCGACGCCGGCGGCCTGCAGCCCGCGGATCCAGGCGGCGGTGTGGCGGGACACGACGTCGGTGCGGGAGCCGAAGGACCGTACGCCGATGACCGGGTTGAGGGGGTTGGAGTTGACGTCGGCGCTGGGCGCGAAGTTGAGGGAGACGCCCGCGGCGTGCAGATCACGGCCGATGTCGTGCGCGACCCGCTCGGTCAGGTCGATGTCGTCGACCGCGCCGAGGGCGAGGTTGCCCGGCCGGGACGAGCCGGTCCACGCCTCCAGGCGCGTCACGTCGCCCGCCTCCTCGTCGATGGCGACGATCAGGTCGGGGTTCTCCGCGCGCAGCTCGGCGGTGAGCCGGGCGACCTGCTCGGGGGTCTCGATGTTCCGCGCGAACAGCACGACGGACCCGAGGCCCTCGGCGATCGCCCGGCGCAGCCAGTCGGGGGCCGTGGTGCCCTCGAAGCCGGGCTGCAGCACGGAGTGGGCGAGGTGCTCCAGAGTCGGGTCACTGCTCGATGCCATGGCGCGACCTCCGAAGTTGCGGGTGGGACAGGCGGTGAACGGGGCGAGAGGCGGGACTTCTGCTCATTGGTCCAGGCCAATCGGATAGTGGATATTGGCTCGTACCGAACAGGGCTGTCAAGGAGGCGGAACCGGTCGAGGCGGTCGAAACCACCATGGCGGGGCCGGAGTTGGGGAATCCTTGGAACTTCCGCCGGTGGCATCCGCTGAGGGGAGAAGGGTCATGCGCAGGTACGAACTCGTCGGCAGGCGCGACATCCGGCTGGTCACGGATGTCGCGGTGCCCGAACCAGGACCGCTGGAGGTTCTCGTGCGGGTGCGGGCCTGCACGGTCTGCAACCGCAGCGACCTGGCCTACTTCCACTACTACGGACTCCGCGACCACTGCTCCCAGGGCTGTTTCGGCCATGAGGTCGCCGGGGTCGTGGAGGCCACCGGCGCCGGTGTGCGCCGTGTCGTGCCCGGGCAGCGGGTGTTCGTGAGGACGCCGCTCACCACCGGGTACGCGGACTTCGCGCTCGCCCGGGAGATATCCGTGGGCGCGCTGCCCGACTCCGTGCCGTTCGAGCAGGGAGCGATCCTGCAGCTCCTGCCGCTGGCCGTGCACGCCACCCGGGGCGTGCGGCTCGGCGACCGCGTCGCGATCGTCGGCCAGGGGCCCGTGGGGCAGTTGGCGCTGCGGGTCGCGGTGGCGCGCGGCGCCGCCGAAGTCGTCGCCGTCGACCTCGACGACTGGCGCCTGGAGCGGTCCGCCGCCGCGGGTGCCGACGCGGTCCGCCGGGTGGACGGCAGCCCCGGGCAACTGGCCGTCGTCGGAGCCGACTTCGACGTGGCCGTCGACGCCGTCGGCACCCCCACGACCCTCAACGCCTGCGTGGCGCTCGTACGGCAGAACGGCCTCGTCGTCCTGCTCGGCACCCACCACGTCGACACGCACGTCACCGTCGACCTGGTCACATGGGAGCGCAAGGGCCTGCGCGTGCACAGCTCCGCGGAGCCCCTGGACACCGCGCGGGCGGAGGCGCTCGCCGTCGCCGAACGCCTCGCCCACCGACGGACCGACGCCCTGCGCCTGCCCGACCTCCACACCCACACCTATCCCCTCGACGAGCTCCCCAAGGCCATGGAGCACCTCTCTGCGAGCCGCTCCCTCTATCCGGACGCCGAACAGGCCCCCTACGACGGTCCGCCGCCCGAGACGCTGAAGGTGGCGATCGTCCCCTGACGCGCATCGATGTGGGGGGCCGGACCCGGACCGAGAGGGTGGCCGCGTGAGATGGGGCATCGCCGGCTACGGCGACATCGTGACCCGCCGCGTCCTGCCCGCCCTGCACGCGCTGGGCGAGGAACCGGTGGCCCTCTGGGGCCGCGATCCGCACCGGGCGGCCCGGACCGCCGAGCGCTACGCCGTCGCGCGGTCCGGCGACGACCCCGAGCTGCTGCTGTCCGACGTCGACGCGGTGTACATCGCCACCCCCGTCGTGCACCATGTGCCCTTCGCCCGGGCGGTGTTGGCCGCGGAGATTCCCGTACTGATCGAGAAGCCGCTCGCCGGGAACATCGGAGCCGGCGGGCCGCTCGTGGCCGGCGTGGCGCCCGGCAGCGGCAAGGCGCTCGGTGCGGCGGCCCCGTGCGCGGGGGTCGCCTATTACCGCAGGCTCGCGCCTGCCGTGCGGCGGCTGCGCGAGGAGCTCGGCGGATGGGCGCCGGACCGGGTGGAGGTGCGCTTCCGGTGCGCCTTCGCGCCGGGGCCCGACGACCCGATGCGCTGGCGCACCGACCCGGCCGTGTCCGGCGGCGGCGTCCTCGCGGACGCCGGGAGCCACCGCATCGACCTGCTGCTCCACCTGTTCGGACGGCCGCGGACGATCACGGCCCGGCTCGGCGCGCGTTTCCCCCGGGGCGCGGAGCGGCAGGCCGACCTGGTCCTGCGCTGGCGGAGCGGCGTACGCGCGCACTGCCGCGTGGAGTGGGGCGACGGGCCGCCCGTGGACCGGATGCGGTTCACCGGCGGTGGCCGCACCCTGACCCTCGACCCCCTCGACTCCGGCCGCATCGAGGGGGTGGTGGGGCCGTCCCCGGCGCTGCTGCTGCCGCCCGCGGCCAATCCGCACCAGGATCTGCTCGCCGATTTCGCGGCCGCGGTCGCGACCGGCACGGCTCCGGTGTGCCCGGTCGCGGAGGCCCGGCTCGTCGACGACGTACTGGTGGCGGCGGAGCGCTCGGACGCGGCGGGCGGCCGGGCGGTCCGCCCCTGGGGTTGAACCGCGCGTACGGATGCGTCGTGGAACCGCCCGTACGCGGCGGTACTCCCTTCATCTGTACGGGAGTCATCAATACGGGAGTTCAGGCCCCGTCGTCCGCCGACCACGGCCGCAGCCAGCGCGGGTCCGGTGTGTCGTCCGCGTGGACGAAGCGCGCATCGACGGACAGCCGCATCGCGTCCGTCGTCGTGTCCAGGGACGCGTGGATGATCCGCGGCAGATGCACCATCACGTCGCCCGCGGCGAAGTCGGTGTACAGCCAGCGCCGCCCGAGCGTCCGCGCGGTCAGCTCCAGGTCGTGGCAGATCTGCCGGCGGTCGTCGGGCCGGTCGGTGATGTCGCGCAGCGACGCGTACTCCTCGGGCGGCAGCCGGTGGGAGCCCTCCAGGTACACCAGCGCACCGGTCCGCGGCGGACAGTCGCCGACCGGGATCCAGCACGTGACGACGCGCGGCGAACCCCGGTCCATGTAGTCGAAGTCGACATGGGCGCGGGAGGCGCGCCGGGTCCCCCGGTGGAAATGGCGCAGGATGCGGCGCGGCAGCATCTCTGCCTTGCCGTCCAGGAGGTGGGCGGCGAGCTCGGCGAGGACCGGGTTGCTCACGAAGTCGTGGAAGGCGGCCGAGCGGACGAACGCGTGGGCCGGGTGGCCCGCCACGCCGTGCTCCGGTACGCCCGCGGGCACGCGTCCCGAGAACACCCCGTCCTCGGGACCGGTCCCCGGCGCCAGCAGCCCCGGCGGAAAGAGCGAGAAGTACCGGCCGCGCAGCCTCAGCACCTCCGCGCGGTCGAGCAGTCCCGGCAGATACAGACAGCCGTCCGCGTGCAGCCGTTCCCGCAGCGCGCCGGGGTCCGCCCGCGCCAGGAGGTCCGCGCTGGAGCGCAGCGGGCCGAAGAGCTCCGGCGTGAAGGGTATGGGTACGCCGTTCGACGACAGGTTCACGGTGCGTGTCCCTCGATCCCTGATTCCTTCGAACCGTTCCTTCGATCCGTTCCTTCGTCTTTCCGTGGCTCCGTGCCTCGTGCCTCGTGTCTCGTGTCTCGTGTCTTCGGTCAGTAGACGCCTTCCACCGCCTCCTCGGCGCCCGCCGAGTCCGCCAGGAAGGGGCGCACCGCGGCGACGCCGTCCCAGGGGAACCAGGGGTGCGGGCCGGTCCTGACCGCGCTGTCCCGCTCCAGGAGATGAGGCAGGAACAGGTCCTCCAGGAGGGTCGTGGTCCGCACCCGGCCCCGCTGTCCCACCTCGACCTCGCGCCACGGGTCCGCCGGGTCGACGACGGTCAACACCGCGAAGGGCGGCGGCAGATGGTAGGAGTGGCCGGTCCCGCCCGGCAGGGCCGGCGCTCCCGGTACGGCGTCGGCCTGGAGGGCGTGGCCGACCAGGGTGTTGCCGTAGGTGTCGATCCACTGCACGCCCGGCAGATGTTCCTCGCGCAGGAACTCGGCCTCGGCGGCGGTGCACGAGGTGCCGCCGGTGCACACGGCGCGGATGCCGTACGTGTGCAGGGGGCGCGGCAGCCGCATGGCGAGCTCCACGAGCAGCCGGGACGTGGTGAAGAGCAGCGAGGGGCGCTCCGCGGCCAGCAGTGCGAGCGTCTGGTCGATCAGGTGCGCGGTGTAGGTGTCCGCGTCGCCGCCCGAGCGCAGCGCGGTCTTCACCCAGCGCGGATCGAAGTCGATGGCATGCACGGCGCCGCGCCAGCTGTCCGCGAGACCCTCGACGAAGTGCCCGTACGCGTGCGGGCCGCTCGGCGTCATCGCGAGCACGTCGCCGCCGGCCACCCCGCGCGCCTCCAGTACGGTGCGGTAGATCTCCACGTCGTACGCGAGCCGCGTGACGTTGACGATCCGGCACGGCGCGCCCGTGCTGCCGCCCGTCTCGAAGACCCGGAAGGGCCGGTCGCCGTAGCCGCGCGGACGCAGGTCGCGGGCGCTCGCGGCGCGCAGCTCGGCCTTGTCGAAGAGTCCGAACAGCGCCAGGTCGGCGAAGCCGCCGATGTCCGCGACCGGATCGAAGCCGAGCTTGTCCCGGCGGCCGACCCAGAAGGGGCTGCCGGTCTCCGCGTCGAAGTGCCAGCGCATCATGCGGCGCGTCCAGGTGTCGAGGTCGACGCCCAGCTCCGGGACGCGTTCGCGCAGCGCCTCGGGCAGCGTGCCGAAGGTGACGGTCATGCGGGCCTCACTTCGCTGGGCGGTACACGAACAGGGACTCGGCGGTGATGGCCCGCTCGGCCTCGCGGGACGCGCTCAGGACGGTGGCGAAGGGGTAGGGGACCTCGTGTCCGATCAGAGGGTGGGGGAGGGGTGTCGCGTCCTGCAAGTGGGCCGCCAATAAGACCAGTTGAGGCCTGGCCCAGGAGGTGTCGGTGGCCGGGGTGCCGGGTCGGCGGCCGGTGAGGACGCGGTCGCCGGGGCGGAGCCGGTCGCGGACGGCACGGTCCGCCCGCTCGCCCGCCCCCGGTTCGCGGAACGCCGTCAGCGGCCACTGCCCGGCCGGTGACAGCGCGTCGAGAGCGGCGGCGAGGGCCCGCGCGAGGGGTTCCGCCCGAGCGGGCGCCGCGCAGATGACGGTCCGTACGTTGCTGCAGAACCGGCCCGCGTCCGCCGCCACCAGCGGCAGCAGCCAGGACACCGCCTCGTCCGTCGGCATGTCCTCCGGCACGAGGGCGCAGCCCCGGCCGGGACCGTGCAGCGTGAGACCGGGGGAGTCGCGCACCGCGGCGACGAGCCCCGCGCCGCCGTACACGGTCTGCCGGTCCGTGAGCCGTACCAGGCCCTTCAGGGACTGCTGCGCGCCGGGACAGAAGCCGATGCGGGCCGGGGGCCAGCCGGCCGCGAGCAGGGCGGCGACGAGCCGGGCGGCGGAGAGCGGCTCGCGCCGGCTCGGACGCACCCACACGCCCGCCGAGCGCTCCGCCTGGTCGCAGACCGACTCCAGGCAGGTGAACGTGTTGCCCGGCAGCGCGACCAGGGCGAGACTCTCGTCGGGCGCGGGCGCCTCGCCCCGTGCGAGGAGTCCGGACCGGAGCATTGCGCACCACCGGTCGACCAGCGGGCCCGGCAGCCCGGCGCTCTCCCACAGCGCCGAGCGGAAGGCGTCGGCGCTCTGCTCACCGATCCCTCCGACGGTGAGCGTGCCGCGGTCGAACAACTCCAGTGCGGCGAGCAGGAGTTCACGGCGGTCGGCGAGCGGCGGCAGGTCGGGGAGGACGCTCCGCCACCAGCGCCGGTCGGCGTCGGCGACGATCTCGGGCACCAGGGAGAGTTCCCGGTCCGGTGTGCCGGGCAGCGGGGCGCGGTCCGCCGACGTCCGCCACGCGCCCCTGCGGAAGGCGTGGAGCACGGTGGTCACGGCAGCTCGCTGCGGAGCGCGGCGGCCACCCGTATCTGCTCGGCCTCGGTCAGGGACGGGTACAGCGGCAGGGCGATGTGGTGGCGCGCGAACCAGCGGGCCCGGGCGAACGGCCCGTCCGCGGCGTCCTGTTCACGCCGCGGCGCGAAATACGGGTGGTCGCAGAGCAGATGGTCGTAGACCTCACCGGCGAGGCCCACGCCGTGCCGTTCGCACAGTCGCCTCTTCAGGAGCGGGCGGTCGAGCGGTGCGTCGGGGGCCAGGTGGACCAGGTACTTGTAGTAGTTGCTGTCCGACCCGGTGGGCACGGGGTACGGGCGGATGCCGGGGATGTCGGCGAGCAGCGCGTCGTAGCGGGCGGCCAGCGCGCGGCGTGCCGCGAGCGTGGCGGAGAAGCGCTCCAGGTCCACCGTGCCGACGGCGGCGTGCAGTTCGCTGAGCCGCCAGTTGGAGCCGGGCCGGTCGTGCAGCGTGGAGCCCTGGGCGCTCTTGCCGTGGTCGCGCCAGCGCCGTACCTGCTCCAGGTCGTCCGCCGACGCGGCGCTCAGCAGCCCGCCCTCACCGCTGACGGCGACCTTCGTGGGGAAGAAGGAGAAGGCGCCGAACCGGCCGAGGCTTCCGGCCGGGCGCCCGTGGAGGGTGGCGCCGAGGGCGTGGGCGGCGTCCTCCACCACGGGGACGCCGTGCTGGTGGCAGTCCGCGAGCAGCGCGTCGAGCGCGGGCGAGACGATGCCGCCGATGTGCACGGGCAGCACGGCTGCGGTGTCGGGGTGGCGGGCCAGGGCGGCCCGCAGGGCGCCCGGATCCATGCCGAGGCCGTCGAGTTCGATGTCGACGAAGCGGACGGACGCCCCGGCGCGCACAGCGGCGGCCGCCGTGGCGAAGAACGTGTTGACCGGTACGAGCACGGTGCGGCCCGCCACCCCGATGACGCGCAGCGCGATCTCCAGGGCCGCGGAGCCGGAGGCGACCGCCGCGGTGTCCGCGCCGGTCCAGGGGCGGGCGAGCTCCTCGAAGCGGGCCACCTGCGGGCCCTGGGTGAGGATCCCGGAGGCGAGCGCGGCGTCGACGCGGTCGAGTACGGCGCGGCGGTCGTCGGCGGCGAAGTGGATGCGCTGGGCGGGTACGTCGGCTGCGGCGGGCCGGTGATCCTTGGCGAGTGTGCGGGCGAAGAAGTCCGCCGCGTGGCCGACGTGGGTGCCGTGGCCCATCGGGAGCTCGTGGATCTCGGCGTCGGCGCCCGCCGCTGCGTACGTCTCCCGGACCGCGTCGGCCGCCGCGCGCGCGTCGGCCGGTTCCAGATAGGCGTCGGCCGTGCCGTACTGGAGCTGGAGGGGCGCCGGGGCGAGGGTGCCGTACAGGTCGGGCAGGTCGGCGTACTCCAGGATGCCGGGGAGCACCGCACCCTCGTGGCCGGTCAACAGCCGCCCGTACAGGGCCGGGTAGCTGCCGAGGTGACTGGCCGCGCAGAGCGGGATGCCCCGGCGTTCGGTGAGCAGCGCGGTGTGCAGGGCGACCGCCGCGCCGAGGCTGTGGCCGAAGAGGCCGACGCGCTGCGGGTCGACGAGCCGGTGTGCGGCGAGGACCTCCAGCGCGCCGATGGCGTCGCCGGTGAGCGCGCCGAGCAGCGATCGGCCGCTGAGCGCGAAGGCGTGGGCGAGCAGGGTCCCTTCGTCCCGGCCGGCTCTGCGGCCGGCGTCCAGGGCGCCGCCGATGCCGTGGTCGAAGGAGAGCGTGACGCAGCCGGCTCTGGCCAGCTGTTCGGCGACGTTGCGGTCGGGGTGGTCCGGCGGCACGTCCCCGGTCAGCTGGTCCAGGCGCGCGTTCTTGCCGCCGAGGACGAGCACGCCCGGACCGGCCGGCGCCTCGTGGGCCAGGGCGTCGGCCGGTGCGAGCAGGGTGCCGTGGAAGGCGCCGCGTACGGGGGAGTGGAACTGGAGCCGTTCGTGGTGCAGGCCGTCGCGGACCGAGGCGGTCGACCCGGTGACGGAGAGCGGGGCCTGTGCGACGCGGGCCAGCCGCTCGACGACGGCACGGATCCGGCGGGCCCGGTCCGCGTGCCCGCCGTCGGCGGGGCCGGCACTCTTCGCGTACCGCAGGGCCGGCTCGGCGGACAGGAGCCGGTCAAGGTGACGTAGCTGCATGCGCGGCTCAGACGAAGTCGCCGTGCAGGGTGCTCGGCACTTCCAGCGCGTATGCGTCCAGGGCCTCGTCGAGTTTGATCTGGCCGCGCTTGAGGAGTTCCAGGAGCTCGTTCTGCGGGCGGTAGAAGCAGGACTTGCACAGGTCGGTCCGGCGCGGGTTGGACGCCTCCCACTCGGCGCGCGGGCCGCCCTCCAGGACCTCCGCGTATCCCTGCTCGAGGACATTGCCGATCAGATAGCGGCTGTTGAGGTGCACCTGCGGGCACGGGTAGAGATTTCCGTCGGCGCCGACGGCGGTGACGAATCGGCTGTAGTGGCAGCGCTCGAAGTCGCCCTCGACCTCTTCGACCTGGTCCATCGGGCCCCGGTCGAGTTTTGGCACCGAAACCTCGAAGGCGTCCGTGGAGAGTTCCGCGGCGCGGGTGAGGGATTCGGAGATCTCCGGCATCACGGACTCGATGGTCTCGTGGCCGAGCGCGCTGTAGAACTCGGGCTCGAATCGCACGTAATGCGCCCCGGACTCATGGGCGATGCGGGCCGCCGCCATGATTTCCCGGTAGTTCTGCAGGGTGATGACGTAATTGAACCCGATGCGGAAATCGGGGTCGACGGCCTTCTCCCTGAGCTTGCCGACCGAGCCGATGAACTTCGAGAACGTCTGCTCGCGGTCGCGCGTGATGTCGTCGAAGGTGGCTTCCGTGCCGGCGTTCAGGCCGATGCGGACCCAGGTGTGGGTCGCGGCGACGCAGTCGGCGACCTTGGGGCGGCCGAGGCGCGAGCCGTTGGTGATGAGCCCGATGCGCAGCCCGGCCGCGTGCCCCGCGTGGCAGATCTCCGCGTAACCCGGGTGGATCGTGCACTCGCCGCTGCCGCAGAAGGTCACGGCACGCCCGTCGTTCGCGGCGAACTCGCGGAGCAGCGTGACCGCCTTGTCGGTGGCGATGGAGTCCTTGAACGAGAACAGGTCGTAGAACTGCTCTTCGTTGGGGGAGTGGAAGTTGCAGAAATTGCAGCGCATATTGCATGCGCCCATGATGCCGATCCGCATGTGGACCGGTTTGATCTCCTCGTCCGCCACGAACCGCCGCAGCAATTCCCTGTGGGCGAGGACCTTCTGCGGCGAATGGGCCTGATCGAGACTGACGATTGGCAGTCCTTCGCGATTCTGGGGGGCTGCCATATCGATGTCGCGGGCACCAGGTGTGCTGTTCACGAACCCCCCACGCATGATCGATGTGCGGTGACGTTTTCTCGCGGTGATGGGGACACTAGGGAGCGCCGGAAACGCTGTCAACGGGTCTAGACAACACGGTGGTTTATGGCGGAATCAGGGCTGCCGGTCTGTTGCGAAGGGGGTCGTACGTGGTAATCGCGGGCGCCCCGGGGTGCGGGCCCCGTGTGCGGACCGGGGTGCCCGGCCGGGGCGGGGGTGGAGGGTGGTCAGTCCTTCGGCGGGGTCAGCTTGCCGATGGCGTCGGTGACCCAGCTCGTGAGGCCGTCCTTCTCCAGGCCGAGGCCGGTGAGCGGCCCCGCGCCGTCCTCGAATTCGACGAGGGCGAGCAGTAGGTGTTCCGTGCCGATGTAGTTGTGGCCGAGTCGCAGGGCTTCGCGGAAGGTCAGTTCGAGCACCTTGCGCGCCCCCGCGTCGTACGGGACGAGCTCGGGCACGTCGGCGGCCGCGTCGGGCAGCCCGGCGAGGGCCGCCCGACGGACGTCCTCCAGGGCGACGCCCGCGGCGACGACGGCCTGCGCCGCCAGCGCGTCGGGTTCACTGAGCAGGCCGAGGACCAGGTGCCCGGCGCTCACCTGGTCGTGGTGGGCGGCCTTGGCCTCGTTGTGCGCGGCCATCACGACGTTCCTGGCGCGCGGGGTGAAGCGGCCGAAGCCCTGGCTCGGGTCGAGGTCGGATGGCTCGCCCGGTTTCTTGGGGACGAACCGCTTCTGCGCCGCCTGGCGCGTGACGCCCATGCTCTTGCCGATGTCGGTCCAGGAGGCGCCGGAGCGGCGTGCCTGGTCGACGAAGTGGCCGATGAGGTGGTCGGCGACGTCGCCGAGGTGATCGGCCGCGATCACCGCGTCGGTGAGCTGCTCCAAGGCGTCGCTGTGGGCCGTCTTGATGGCGTCGATGAGGTCGTCGAGACGGATCGGCGGCTGGGCCGTCGTGCGGTCGGGAGTCGTCATGGCGCAACCGTAGGTTGACAGTTCGATGACTGTCAACCTTCGGTTGACACTGGTTCCGAGCGGATCCGGCCCGATCCGGATGTGTGGATCCAGCCGGATATGCGGGTCGGGCCGGATATGAGGGCGGCCGCCCGGTGCCTCCGGGTCAGGGAAGGTCCGCCCGGAACTTCTTCGTGAGGTCGGCGCCGCGGATCACGTCGCCCGTGCCGGTTCGAGGTGGCAAGGCAGGCTCATCCTGGGGAGGTCGTCCCCGCAGATCAACGCACGTACGCGGACGGGTCGTCGGCCGACGTGACTTCGACGCGATCAACGCCGGCTGCTCCCGTGAGCCACCCCACCCCAGCACCCGCCCACACCTCGCCCAGCCACCCTATGGTGCCCAAAACCATGGGAAGGACCCGTGCCCGTTGTCTACCGTGCCAGGTATGACGAGCGAAACCACCGACGGCGTGGACCTCACCGGGCGCACCGCCCTCGTGACCGGCGGCGGCAGCGGGATCGGGCGGGCCTGCGCCGAGGCGCTCGCGGACGCCGGTGCGCTGGTGCATGTCGTCGACGTCGACGCGGAGTCGGCCAAAGCGGTGGCCGACACCGTCGAGGGCGTCCCGCACGCCGTGGACCTCACCGACGCGGGTGCGATACCCGGCCTGCCCGTCGGCATCGACGTCCTGGTCAACAGCGCGGGAACCCAACACGTGGCCCCCATCGAGGAGTTCGACCCCGACCGCTTCGAGCTGATCCAGCGCCTGATGGTCACCGCGCCCTTCCTCCTGCTCCGCCACTGCCTGCCGTACATGTACGGGCAGGGCTGGGGCCGCGCCGTGCACATCTCCAGCATGCACGGGCTGCGGGCGAGCCCCTTCAAGTCCGCGTACGTCGCCGCCAAGCACGGCCTGGAGGGGCTCAGCAAGGTCGCCGCCCTGGAGGGCGCCGCGCACGGTGTGACCAGCAACTGCGTCAACCCCGGCTATGTCCGTACCCCATTGGTCGAGGGGCAGATCGCGGATCAGGCCGCCGTGCACGGCATCGCCCCGCAGGACGTCGTCACGGACGTGCTCCTGGACCGCTCGGCGATCAAGCGGCTCATCGAACCCGCCGAGGTCGCCGCCGCCGTTCGCTGGCTCTGCGGCCCGCACACCGGGTACATCACCGGCGCCTCGATCCCCGTGGACGGCGGCTGGGGGGCGAGTTGAGCCGAATGGGGTCGGCCCCGAACTCCCCGAGGAAAACCCTGGGTTCGGGGGCCGGGCACCCTGGCCGAACGGACGGAGAAACGGGCCGCCGACCGCACGTTCGAGGCGGTGCGCCCCGTCCGCCCCGTCCGCCCCTCCGCACTCGGGCGGCCACCCCGCCCCCCGTACCCGTACTCCAGGGTTTTCACGGTCGCCCCCACGCGTGAACGGCGCGAAGGTATACCCACGGTCGCAGAGGCGCGGCGGACCCGCCACACCGGGCTCGGGGGAGCAACACCGGTGTCCGGACGTACTACGGGGGTGTACGTCCGGAGGGTCCGCCGGGATCGGGGGAGCGACCGCACGAGGGGTGGGGGACGGGGGTGCCACGGCACCCCCGCTCGGGTGCGGGACCGCATCCGGGTCCGGGCGCGCGCCCTTGCCGCCCGTTCGGCGAAGACGTGCCGGACGACGGCGTGCGGTGGACCCGGACCACGGGCGGTCCGGCCCCGACGGTCCGGAGGGCTCGGACCGCCCCGCCCGGCCCTGCCGAGGACACCGGATCCGCGGGGGCCCGGTCGGGCGGCCGCCTCACACCCCGGAGACTTCGGGGGCTTCCGCCGCGTGGGCGAGCAGCCGGACGAGCTGCGCCCTGCGGTGCACCCCGTCCAACTTGCGGTAGATGTTGCTCAGATGGAACTCGACCGTCTTCACGCTGAGGAAGAGCCGCTCCGCCACCTCGTGGTTGGTCAGGCCCCGGCCGACCACCAGCGCCACCTGTAGCTCCTGCGGTGTGAGCCGCTCCAACGGCGCGCGCTCCGGCCGCACTTCGGTGCCGCCCGCGGCGTGCAGTTCGGCGGCCACCCGCGCCGCCCAGCCCGTCGCACCGAGCCGCTGGAAGGTGGCGAGGGCCCGCTCAAGGAGGCGCCGGGCCTCGCTGCGCCTGCCCTGTCGGCGCAGCTGCTCGCCCCACGCGAACTCCGTCCGCCCGCGCTCGAAGGGCACCGGGCGCTCGGACAGCAGCGCGAGGGAGCGCTTCATGTGCCGCGACGCGGCCGCCGGGTCCCCCGGCTCCAGCAGTCCGCGGCACCGGGCGGCCGCCCCCGCCGTGACGGGACGGTGGCCGCGGCCCGCCTCGTACTCCAGGACGGTGAGGACCTCGCGTGCCTCGGCGGTCCGGTGCAGATGGACGTACGCGTCCGCCAGGTCCGCCGCCCATGTGAGGTACAGGCCGTCGCCCCGACCGTGCCGCTGCGAGAACGCGCGCACCTCCTCCAGGTGGTGCACCGCCTCCTCGAAGCGGCCGAGGCCCAGCTCCAGGAGCCCGAGCCCGCCGAGCGCGCGGGCCGCGTCCAGTTGCAGCTCGGTGGAGGCGGCCCACTCCATGGCCTGCGCCGCGTGCCGCCGGCAGTCCTCCTCGCGGTTGAGGGCGGCCTCGGTCCTGACCAGGGCGCCGAGCCCGCGCGACACCTCGATCAGCTGCCCGGAGGCCTCCGCGAGCCGCACCGCCTCGTCGGCGTGGGCGAGCGACGGCGTCCAGCGGCCCCGCCAGAACTCCACGACCGACAGCGTTCCGAGCAGATGGGAGAGGAGCCCGACCGCGCTGGCGCCGCGCGCCGTGTACGCGGCGCGGTCCAACAGGTCGTGCGCCTCGTCGAGTTCCTCCGCGGCGAGGTGGCACAGGCCGCCCACCCCGGCCACCGGGTAGGGGAACGTCGGGTCGGGCGAGGCGAGCGGCCCCGCGAGTTCGCGCAGCAGGGCGCGGCCCTTCTCGGCGTCGCCGCCGAGCAGCAGCATCAGGGTGTGCAGCAGCCGCACCGGTACCAGCGGCTGGTGCGCGGAGTCGGCGAGCGCCATCGCGGCCGCCGAGGTGCGGTGGGCCGCGGTGAGGTCGCCGACCGCGAGCTCGGTGAGCGCGATGCCGCCGAGCATGACCGCGGCGAGCGCCGGGTCCACCTTCTCCGCCTCGTCGACGGCGGACCTGAGCAGGTCGCGCGAGCGCGTCGGCCTGCCGCGCTGCACGTCGAGGTAGCAGCGGAGCTGGCGGATGTCGAGCTGGGTGACGAGGTGTTCGGCGTGCTCAAGGGCGCGGTCCAGGATCGCGGCCGCCTCGTTCAGGGACCCCGCGGCCTGTGCGGCGCGGGCCGCGCACAGCAGCCGCTCCGCCTTGCGCTGGCCCTGCGGGGTGAAGCGCGCGGCCCGCTCGTACAACCGAGAGGCCAGCGGGTAGGCGAGGGTCTCCGGGGCGCCGGCCGCGGCGTTCTCCAGGAGCGAGGCGACATGCTCGTCCGGCTCGGCGCCCGATGCGGCCAGATGCCAGGCGTACTGCTCCAGGGCCGGGGCGGTCGCGCCCTGGAGGGAGCGGGCGATGGCGTGGTGGGCCCGCCGCCTGCGGACGGGCGTGGCGCTGTGGTACACGGCGGAGCGCACGAGCGGGTGCCGGAAGGCGTATCCGTCGCGCTCCTCGACGACCAGGCCCGCCGCCTCCGCCGCCTCCAGCGACTCGTAACTGAGCCCGTGCGCCCGCAGCGCCGCCTCGGTGCCCGCCAGCGGCCGGGTCCCGAGGACGGCGAGCAGCAGCATCGCGTCCTGCGCCTCGGCGGGCAGTCTGGCCACGGCGCTGCCGAACGTGTGGGCCAGCATCTCGCCGATGGGCAGCGGCGCCCCGGCGTCCTCCTCGTCGCCGGTGCCGCTTCCGGCGAGCAGCGCGGGCAGTTCGATCAGCGCGAGGGGGTTGCCGCGCGCCTCCGCAAGCAGCCGGGCCGCCTCGCGTTCGGTGAGCTCGGCGGTGCCCTTCTCGGTGATGAGCCGGTGCGCGGACGCGGGGTCGAGGCCGGTGAGCGTGAACGTCTCGATCGAGGCGAGCCGCGAGGCGGTCTCCTCTTCCTCGTCGCGCGCGGTGAACAGCACGACCACACCCTCACGCCCCAGCCTGCGGGTCGCGAAGGCGAGCGCGTCCAGGGAGTACGGGTCGAGCCACTGCGCGTCGTCGACGGTGACCAGGACCGGGCCGTCCTCGGCGAGCGCGCCGAACAGACTGAGGGTGCCCGCGGCCACCGCGAAACGGTCCTGGGAGACCGGTCCGAGCGCCAGCGCGCCGGTGAGCGCGGCGGCCTGCCGCTCCGGGATGCGGTCGAGGAAGTGCAGGACGGGCCGGAGCAGATCGGCGAGGCCCACATAGGGCAGGTCGGACTCGACCTCGACGCCGCGTGTGCCGATCCGCAGCAGGTCGTGGGAGTGCTCGGCGACATGGCCGACCAGGCTGGTCTTGCCGATCCCGGCCTCCCCGCGAATGAGCAGAGCGGAGCTCTCGCCCCCGCGTGCCTTGTCGATGAGAGCGAGAAGACGAGCGCATTCCGCGGAACGCCCCAGGAGCATGCGTCAAGCGTACCGGCGGTCCGTGACTTCGGAAGATGTGGAAAGCGACGTTTCTCTTCTTCCGGTGCCGCGCCTCTGTCAACCGTCGACGCCCCTCGCTACCCTCCGCGCATGATTCCCACGGTGGTCTGGGGCACCGGCAACGTCGGCCGTGCGGCCGTGCGCGCCGTCGAGGCCCATCCCGGTCTGACGCTCGCGGCCGTCCTCGTGCACGACCCGGCCAAGGTCAGCCGCGACGCCGGTGAACTGGCCGGTGTGGACGCGGTGTTGGGGGTGCCGGCGACCGATGACGTCGAGGCCGTCCTCGCCGCCCGGCCGGGCGCCGTAGTGTACGCCGCCTCCGGCGACCTGCGCCCCGACGAGGCGCTCGACGACGTGGTGCGCGCGGTGCGGTCCGGCGCCGTCGTCGTCACGCCCGCGCTCTACCCGCTCTACGACCGGCGCGGCGCGCCACCGGAGTTCCGGGATCCGGTGCTGGCGGCCGTCGCGGAGGGCGGCGGTTCGCTGTTCGTCTCCGGGGTGGACCCCGGCTGGGGCAACGACGTGCTGCCGCTGCTGATCAGCGGGCTCGGCTCCACCGTCGACGCGATCCGCTGCCAGGAGATCTTCGACTACTCCACGTACGACCAGGAGGACTCCGTCCGTGACCTGATCGGCATGGGACACCCCATGGAGTACGAGCCGCTCATGCTCGCGCCCTCCATCCCCACCATGGTGTGGGGCGGGCAGATACGGCTGATGGCGCGGGCGCTGGGCGTCGAACTCGACGACATCCGCGAGACGTTGGTGCGCCACCCGCTGGACGCCGCGGTGCGCACCCGCACGATGGGCGAGTTCGCCGCGGGCACCCAGGGGGCGGTCCGCTTCGAGGTACAGGGCATCGTCGGCGGCGAACCCCGCATCGTCATCGAACACATCACCCGCATCCACCCCTCCTGCGCCCCGCACTGGCCCTACCCGCCCGACGGCGGCGACGGCGCCCACCGCGTGATCGTCGAGGGACGCCCGCGCATCGAGGTCACCGTCGAGGCGAGCGACGAGGACGAGAACCGCTCCGCGGGAGGCAACGCCACCGCGGTGGGCCGCCTGGTGAACGCCGTGGACTGGCTGGTGGACGCCGAACCCGGCCTGTACGACGCGCTCGACGTCCCGCTGCGCCCGGCGGCGGGCCGACTGGGAAGGAAGTGACCCATGACCGACGCCCTGCGCATCGACATCCCCGAGGGCCAGGAGCCCATCCCGTACGTGTGGGGCGACATGGTGCCCGGGATCGGGGAGGCCGCGTCGAACTTCTCGCTCGCGGTCTACGCCCACACCACCCTGGGCCTGCGCGAGTTCGAGGCGGCCCGGCTGCGCGTCGCACAGATCAACGGCTGTGTCTTCTGCCTGGACTGGCGCACCGAGCGGGACGGCGAGAAGGTCGAGGACACCTTCCCCGACGCGGTCACCCAGTGGCGTACCACCGACGCCTTCGACGACCGGACGAGACTGGCCGCGGAGTACGCAGAGCGGTACGCCCTGGACCACCACAACCTCGACGACGCGTTCTGGGCGCGGATGACCGCGCACTACAGCCAGGCCGAGATCGTGGAGCTGAGCATGAGCATCGGATCGTGGCTGGCCTTCGGGCGGCTCAACCACGTACTGGGGCTCGACACGGTGTGCGTGCTGCCCAAGCCCTGATGCCCGACGGCGGCGACGCTACAGATCCGTCGCGATGATCTTCTCGATGTTCCGTTCGGCGAGCGCCGTGATGGTGACGAACGGATTGACGCTGGTGTTGCCGGGGATCAGGGCGCCGTCGATGACGTAGAGCCCCGGATAGCCTTGCAGCCGGCCGTAGTTGTCGGTCGCCTTGCCGAGGACCGCGCCGCCGAGCGGGTGGTAGGTGAGGTGGTCGCCCCAGATCTTGTAGGTGCCGAAGAGGTCGGTCCGGTAGATCGTCCCCTCCTTCGCGTTGATCTTGTCGAAGATGGTCTTGGCGGCGTCGATCCCCGGTTGCTTCCAGGCGGTCTGCCAGTTCAGCTCGGCCCGGTTGGCCGCGGCGTTCCAGGTGAACTCGGCGCGGTGCGGGTTCTTGGTGATCGACAGGTAGAACGAGGCGTACGTCTCGATGCCGGTGGGCAGCGGCGCGACCTCGGCGAAGGCGCCGCCCGCGGCCCAGTTGTCGATGCCGGCCGTGGGGATGGACGACTGGAGCTTGCCGGTGGGGTCCCACAGGTGGTTGGCGCGGCCGCACATGACGTTGCCGTTGTCGCCCCAGCCCTTGCCCACCTCGCCGTTGAGGCGGGGCAGGGCGCCGGTGGCCTTCAGCTTGACCAGGAGCTTGCTGGTGCCGACGCTGCCCGCGGCGAAGAACACCCGGCCGGCGGTGACGGACTTGGTGGCCGTGGTGTCACCGCTGGTGTCGAGCTGCTCCATGGTGACGGTGTAGCCGCCGCCGGCCGCCGGGGTGACCGAGGTGACCCGGTGCAGGGGCGTGATGGTGACCCGGCCGGTCGCCCTGATGCGGGCGAGGTAGGTCTGCTGGAGGGACTTCTTGCCGTAGTTGTTGCCGTACAGGATCTCGCCCGCGAGCGCCGACTTGGGGACGGTGCCCGCCTGCTCCTTCTTCATGTAGTCCCAGTCGTACACGTCGGGCACGAAGGTGAACTGGAAGCCGGAGCGCTGGGCGTGCTTGCGGCCGACGCGGGCGTACTGGTAGCACTCGGCCGTCTCGAACCAGTTGGGGTCGATGGTGTTCACGCCCAGACCCGCGTTGGCGCGCGGATAGTACGTGCCGTACATCTCGTTCGCGTCGACCGTGGGCAGGACGGCGGCGAAGTTCTCGCGCTTCGGGGTGACCGCCATGCCGCCGTTGACCAGCGAGCCGCCGCCGACGCCGCGGCCCTGGTAGACGATGATGCCGCCGAACTCCTCGGCGTCCAGGATGCCGGTGTGCTTGGGGACGTCCTTGTCGATCGGGAAGCCCAGGAAGTTGCTGATGGGCTGTTTGGTCCTGGTGCGCAGCCAGAAGGAACGCAGGTCCGGGGTGGTGGTGTTGGCGAAGATCTTGCCGTCGGACCCCGGGGTGTCCCAGGCCATGCCCATCTCGATCATGTGCACGTCGACGCCCGCCTCGGCGAGCCGCAGCGCCGCGACCGAGCCGCCGTACCCGGTGCCGATCACCAGGACCGGGACGTCGGCCCCGTCGGCGATCGGCGTGGCCGCGGCGGTTCTCGCCCGGGCCGGGCCGGCCTGACCGGCCAGCGCGACCGCGCCGAGAATAGAACTCGTTCCTGCGATGAATCTTCGACGTGACACCCCATCAGATGCGATGTCACGCGGGGTAGATGCACTCATGTGATCTTCCTCACGTTTGGCGTAATCGAAACGAGTTCTACTGCGGGCCGTGTGCGAAGTCACGCCATACCTGTGAGTAATTTCTGTCCGAACGGCACGTCCGGATGCCGCGCCGCGCGACCCGGCCGCCGGGCGGGCATGTCGGTGGTGCACACGGCCGGGCGCCGAACCATGGGGCTCCGCCATATACGCCACTGATCTGCGGTTTCCTACCTTGAGCCGGTAGGCAGGCGTCCCCGCAGAACACCAGGAAGTGGTGCACATGGCCTCGCAAGGAACCGCTCCGCCCACCCGCTCCGGCATCATCCGCATCGTGGCGGCGAGCCTCGTCGGCACCACCGTCGAGTGGTACGACTTCTTCCTCTACGGCTCGGCGGCCGCGCTGGTCTTCAACAGCCTCTTCTTCCCGTCCAGCGACCCGCTGGTCGGCACGCTGCTCTCCTTCCTGACCTACGCGGTGGGGTTCGCGGCACGCCCCCTCGGCGGCGTCGTCTTCGGGCACTACGGCGACCGGATGGGCCGCAAGAAACTCCTCGTCCTCAGCCTCCTGATGATGGGCGGCGCCACCTTCGCGATGGGCCTGCTGCCCACCCACGCGAGCGTCGGCGTGGCCGCCCCGGTCCTGCTCACCGCACTCCGCCTGGTGCAGGGCTTCGCCCTCGGCGGCGAATGGGGCGGTGCGGTGCTCCTCGTCTCCGAACACGGCGGCGACAAGAGCCGCGGCTTCTGGGCGTCCTGGCCGCAGGCCGGCGCGCCCGGCGGCAACCTGCTGGCCACCGGCGTGCTCGCGCTGCTCGCCGCCGTCCAGTCCGACGAGGCCTTCCTCGCCTGGGGATGGCGCGTGCCCTTCCTGCTCTCCGGGGTGCTCGTGATGATCGGCCTGTGGATCCGCATCTCCGTCACCGAGTCGCCGGTCTTCCTCGCGGCACAGCGAAAGGCCGAGGCGGCCGCGGCCGCGGGGGCCGAGGTGAAACCGCCCGTGATCGAGGTGTTCCGCACGAGCCGCCGCGAGGTCCTCACCGCCATCGGCACCCGATTCGGCGAGAACATCTCCTACTACGTCCTCACGGCCTTCGTCCTCGTCTACGTCACCGTCCACCTGGAGCTGCCCAAGAGCGACGCGCTCAACGCGGTGCTCATCGGCTCCGCGTTCCACTTCGTCACCATCCCGCTGTGGGGCGCGCTCTCCGACCGCGTCGGGCGCCGGCCGGTCACGCTGATCGGCGCGATCGGCATGGCGGGCTGGGCGTTCGCCTTCTTCGCGCTCCTCGACTCCCGGTCCTTCCCGGTCATCGCGCTCGCGGTCACCGTGGGGCTCCTCTTCCACGGCGCGATGTACGGGCCGCAGGCGGCGTTCATCTCCGAGCTGTTCGACACGCGGGTCCGCTACTCGGGCGCCTCGATGGGCTCCCAGCTGGCCTCCCTCATCGGCGGGGCGCTCGCCCCGATCATCGCGGTCGAGCTCCTGAAGGACTACGACTCCGCACTGCCCGTCGCCCTCTACATGTCGCTCGCCGCCCTCGTCACGGCCGTGACCGTGCACTTCGCGCGGGAGACGCGGGGACGGGACCTGACGGCGGACGGGGCGGGCACGCCCACGCCGCGCACCGCGGCGGACCCCGGCGCCAAGGGCCCTGTGCGGCTCGGCGGCCGACCGCAGGGGTGATCGGGCGGCCCGGGACCCGAGGGGCCGGGCGGCCGATCCCGGACAGCCCATCGACCGCACCCACCCCGCCGGGAGACCATCGCACCATGCCCCCCACCACCCAGGGCGCGGGCCCCGCCGACACCCGGGCGGCCCTGCGCGGTCTGCTCGACCTGCTCGACGGGGGCGCGCCCGCCGAGGAGTTCACGCGCCCCGCAGCCCGGGCCCGTGAGGCCGGCGCCGCCCCCGCCGACCTCACCGCCCTCGACGAGGCCACCGACGTCGCCCTGCGCATCCACCGCACCCTCGGCACCCACCGCCGCCGCGAGGCCGAACTCACCGCGCTGTTCGACACCGCCGGCGACCTCGCGGCACTGCGCGACGCGGACGCCGTGCTGCGCGCCATCGTGCGCCGCGCCAAACTGCTCCTCGGCACGGACGTCACCTACCTCTCCCTCAACGACGAGGCGGCCGGCGACACCTACATGCGGGTGACCGACGGCAGCGTGGCCGCCGCCTTCCAGCAACTGCGGCTCGGCATGGGCGAGGGGCTCGGCGGTCTCGTCGCCCAGACCGCCCGCCCCTACGCCACCGGTGACTACCAGCAGGACCCCCGCTTCCACCACACCGACACCATCGACAGCGCCGTCCGCCAGGAAGGGCTGCGAGCGATCCTCGGCGTACCGCTGCGGCTCGGTCCGCGCGTCATCGGCGTGCTGTACGCGGCCGACCGCGCCGCCCGCGCCTTCGCGACCGAGGAGATCGTGCTGCTCTCCTCCCTCGCCGACCACGCCGCCATCGCCATCGACGGCGCCCGCCTCCTGGAGGAGACCCGCGCCGCGCTCGTCGACCTCAACGCCGCCAACGAGACCATCCGCGCGCACAGCCGGGCGATGCGCCGCGCCGAGCAGGCCCACGACCAGCTCACCGACCTCGTGCTGCGCGGCGGCGGCGCGGGCGACGTGGCCGACGGCATCGCCGCGCTCCTCGACGGCGGCGTCCTCATCCACGACGCGGACGGCGTCGAGCTCGCCCGCACCGGCACCGGCCCGCTGCCACCGCCCGCCCCCGCAGTCGCCGCCTCCCGGGCCAGCGGCCACGCCGTGCCGCAGGACGGCACCTGGGTCTGCGCGGTGCTCGCCGGACCCGAACTCCTCGGCAGCATCGCCCTGACCGGCCGGGCCGAACTCGCCGACGCCGACCGGCGGTTGTTCGAGCGGGCGAGCGTCGTCACCGCACTCCTGCTGCTGCTGCGCCGCTCCGTGGCCGAGACCGAGGACCGGGTACGCGGCGAACTCCTCGGCGACCTGCTCGCGCCCTCCGGCGACCCGGCCGGCCTCACGGGCCGCGCCCGCCGCCTCGGCGTCCGCCTGGACCGCCCGCACGCCGTGTTCGTCGCGCACGGAGAGAGCGTGCCCCGCCCCCGGCTGCTCGCCGCGGCCCACCGCGCCGCCCGTACCCACAGCGGCCTGGCCGGACTGCACCACGACGACGTGGTGCTCGTGACCCCCGCCCTCACCCCGGGCGAGGCCGCCAGGACCCTCGCCGCCGCGCTCGGCCAGGCCGTCGGCGCCCCCGTCACCGTCGGCGCCGCGGGCCCGGCCACGGGGCCCGCCGGTCTTCCCGCCGCGCACGCCGAGGCGCTGCGCTGCCTCTCCGCGCTGCGCGCGCTCGGCCACACCGGGCACGGCGCCGCCCTCCAGGACCTCGGTTTCGTCGGGCTCCTCATCGGCGAGCAGGCCGACCTGGGCGGTTACGTCAAGGCCACCCTCGGCCCCCTCCTGGACTACGACGCGGAACGCGGCACGGAGCTGCTGCGCACCCTGGAGGCCTACTTCGGCCAGGACCGCAGCCTCACCAAGGCCAAGACCGCGCTGCACGTCCACGTGAACACCGTGGTGCAGCGCCTCGAGCGGGTGGCGCGGCTGCTCGGCGACGACTGGAACACGCCGGCCCGCACCCTGGAGATCCAACTCGCCCTGAGACTCCACCGGTTGGCGCCGCCCGACTGAGTGAAGTTGTCACACGCGGCCCTGTTGGATCCGTCACCCATGCGACCTACCCTGGAACCGCCTGAAAGGGAGTCGCATGAGCGGAAGCATCGAGCGCACCGGACCGGACGCACCACCCGCACGTCGCGCACGGCCCGGCAAGGGGGAGCGGATAGCCGACTGGGCGGACGGACGCCTCGGCATCAACTCCCTGGCCAAGAGCCAGATGCGGAAGATCTTCCCCGACCACTGGTCGTTCATGTTCGGGGAGATCTGCCTCTACAGCTTCATCATCCTGATCCTGACCGGCACCTATCTCACCCTGTTCTTCGACCCGAGCATGTCCGAGGTCGCCTACGACGGGCCGTACACACCGCTCAAGGGCCTCCTGGTCTCCCGGGCCTACGAGTCCACGGTGCACATCAGCATGGAGGTCCGCGGCGGACTGCTGATCCGGCAGATCCACCACTGGGCCGCGCTCGTCTTCGTCGCCGGGATGCTCGTGCACATGATGCGGGTCTTCTTCACGGGCGCGTTCCGCAAGCCGCGCGAGCTCAACTGGCTGTTCGGCTGGACCCTGTTGTTCCTCGGCATCATCACCGGCCTGACCGGCTACTCGCTGCCCGACGACATGCTGTCCGGCACCGGCATCCGCTTCGCGCAGGGCGCCATCCTCGCCACCCCGGTCGTGGGGACGTACCTGTCCTTCTTCCTGTTCGGCGGCGAGTTCCCGGGCGAGGACATCATCCCGCGGCTCTACCCCATCCACGTCCTGCTGCTCCCGGGGATCATGCTGGGGCTCGTGGTGGCCCATCTGATCCTGGTCTTCTACCACAAGCACACCCAGTTCGCCGGGCCCGGAAAGACCGAGAAGAACGTGGTCGGCGCGCCGCTCCTGCCCGTCTACATCGCCAAGGCGGGCGGCTTCTTCTTCCTCGTCTTCGGCGTGCTCGCCCTCATGGGCGCGGTCGCCTCCATCAACCCCGTCTGGGCGATCGGCCCCTACCGGCCCGACCTGGTCTCCACCGGCGCTCAACCCGACTGGTACCTCGGCTTCTCCGAGGGGCTGATCCGGGTGATGCCCAGCTGGGAGATCAACGCCTGGGGGCACACGCTCCAACTGGGCGTCTTCATCCCCTTCACGCTCTTCCCGGTCATCCTGGCGGCCATCGGCGTCTATCCGTTCGTCGAGTCCTGGGTCAAGGGGGACCGGCGGGAACACCACATCGCGGACCGGCCGCGCAATGCGCCGGTGCGCACCGGGCTCGGCGTCGCCTGGCTCGCGCTGTTCGGCGTGCTGATGGTCGGCGGCGGCAACGATCTGTGGGCGACCCACTTCCACCTCTCGATCAACACCATCACCTGGATGGTGCGGATCGGCTTCTTCGTCGCGCCCGTCGTCGCCTTCTTCGTCACCCACCGGATCTGCCTCGGGCTGCAGCGCAGGGACCAGGAGAAGGTGCTGCACGGCCGGGAGACCGGCACCATCAAGCGACTGCCGCACGGCGAGTACGTGGAGATCCACGAACCGCTGCCGCAGTCCGAGCTCTACCGGCTGACCGCCCACGAACAACCCCGCCCCTACGAGATCGGCCCGCTGGTCGACGCGAACGGCGTGCGCCGCAAGGCGCGCACCTCCGACCGGATCCGGGCCCGGCTCGCCCGCGCCATGTACGGCCCCAAGGCGCAGGTGCCGAAGGCGACCCCGGAGGAGTACCTCGCGATCCGGCGTGGAGAGGGCGAACACCACTGAGAGGGCGAACACCACTGAGGGGGCGGCTCGGTTAGCCTCGCAAGGTGATGGCATCCGAGAAGACTCCGAAGCTGCTCGCGACCAGCGACCTGCACGTGGCCTATGCGGAGAACAGGAAGTACGTCGAGGCCATCCGGCCCGACACCGACGAGGACTGGCTGATCGTCGCCGGCGACGTCGGCGAGCGCATGGCGGACATCGAGTGGACGCTGCGCACGCTCGCCGGCCGCTTCGCCAAGGTGGTGTGGTCGCCGGGCAACCACGAGCTGTGGACGCCCAAGGACGATCCGGTCCAGCTGCGCGGCGAGCACCGCTACCGGCATCTCGTCGAACGCTGCCGGGAGTTGGGGGTCTCCACGCCGGAGGACCCCTACCCCGTGTGGCGCGGCGCGGGCGGACCCGTCGTCGTCGCACCGCTGTTCCTGCTGTACGACTACACGTTCCGCCCGGCGGGGACGCACACGAAGGAGGCGGCGCTGGAGGCCGCCCACGAGGCGGGTGTCGTCTGCACGGACGAGTACTTCCTGCACCCCGACCCGTACGCGACCCGCGACGACTGGTCCCGCGCCCGCGTCAAGCACACCGAGGAGCGGCTGGCCGAGCGGCCCGAGGGCATGCCCACCGTCCTGATCAACCACTGGCCACTGCTGCGCGAGCCCACCAGGGTCCTGCGCTACCCGGAGTTCGCGCTCTGGTGCGGCACCGAGCGGACCGCCGACTGGCACGTGCGGTACGGGGCGGCGGCCGTCGTCTACGGCCATCTGCACATCCCGCGGACCACCGTGCACGACGGGGTGCCGCACATCGAGGCGTCCGTCGGCTATCCGCGCGAGTGGCGCAGGGACTTCCACCCCGACCCGCACCTGCGGCAGGTCCTGCCCGTGTCGGACGAGGGCTGACGCGCGCCGGACGGGGGCCGGCGGCGTCCCCTCAGGGGCGGGCGGGGAGCGGTCTGCGGGCGAGGAGTTCGGCCAGGCCCTGACGGGTCGCGGCCAGGACCACCCGGTCCTCGGGCCGCAGCGCGTAGTCCGGGTCGAGCTCCCACTCCAGGCCCGACGACAGGCCGGGCCCCCCGCCCGAGCCGCGCTCCAGCGCGACGACCCGCCACGCCCCGGGCCGGAACACGTCGGCGATCGTGCGGCCCGTCAGCTGCGGCTGGAGTGAGACGTCGAGGGCGGCGAAGAGCAGCACGGAGCGTTCCACCGGCAGCGCGCCCAGGATCTGCCGGCCCATCATCGCCCCGGCGAACGCGGGGGCGGCCAGCGCGGACACGCTGCGGCTGCGGGTCAGCGCGCCCGGGTGCGCGGCGCGCAGGGTGCGGTAGACGGCGGTCGCGAACTCGTCGTCGTACAGCCGCAAGGCCACCCGCAGATCGGGCTTGACCGAACGGCCGTACAGGGCCGCCTCCAGATTTATGGTGTCCGCGCTGGTCAGGGCGAGCAGCGCATGGGCGCGGTGCACCTTGGCCGCCTCCAGGACGCCCTCCTCCGTGACGTCGCCGATCACGGTGGGCACCCGCAGGCGGCGCGCCAGGGAGATGCCGCGTGCCTCTGGGTCGGCCTCCACGCACACCACGGGGATGTCCAGCTCGCGCAGCCGGGCGAGCACCCGGGTGCCGATCTTGCCGAGACCGAGCAGGACGACGTGGCCGGAGAGGCCGCGGGGCGGGCGGCGCAGTGAGGAGGCGGTGCGGAAGGTGCCGAGGGCCTCCAGGACGGCGGCGAAAAGGATCGGCAGGAGCAGCAGGCCGACCAGGCCGGCGAGGAGCTGGAGGATCTGGCGGCTCGTCGGACCGTCCGTGGCCGGGTCGTTGAGGGAGAACAGGTCGAGCAGCGTCAGATACGTGGCGTGCAGCGGGGTGTCGTCGGTGGTGACGATCGACGCGATGGCCATGCCGAGGACGGCCGCCGCGAAGCCGGCCACCGACCAGCGCAGCCGGCGCGAGAACAGCTGGCGCAGCGGGACGCCCAGACCGGCGAGAAAGCCGGGCGGCGGCGTGGACCCCGCGGCGGCCCCCGAGTAGGAGACGGTCTCCAGGACCAGCGCGCCCCGCCCCGGTGCGGCCGCCACGGCGGCGTCGTCCGGCAGCAGCCGCGGCCCCGCGCCCGCTCCCGAGTCGTCCGAACCCTCCGCGCCCGCCGGGTCGTTGGCGGTCGCCGAGAGCAGCGCGAGAGTGGCGAGACCGCGCGGCGCCACCTGGCCCGGTGCCGGAGGCGTGCGCTCCACGGCGCGCAGCAGCAGCCCGTAGGCGTGCACGACCTTGCTGGTCCCGGCGACCGCGGTGGCCGCGAGGGCCGGTGCCGCGGTGTCGGCGTCGGACAGGACGGTGACGCTGGCGTCGGTGGTGGCGAGGCCCGCCACGGCGGCGGCCTGGTCGAGCAACTCCTCCAGGTGCTGGCCCAGCTTGCGGTTGTACAGCCGGATCACCAGGCGCAGCCGGGGGTTGAGCCGGCGGGCGGCCAGCGCGGTGCGGATGTTGGTCTCGTCCTCGTCGTGCATGAGGGCCAGCGCGGTGGCCTGTGGGATGCCCGCCTCGGTGAGCACGTCGTCGGTGAAGTCGGCGGACTCCAGGGTCCGCGGCAGCCCCGGGACGCCGCCGCCCTCGCCGTTCCCGTTCCCGTTGCCCGTCGTGCGCGAGACGGCGGCCGTGATGCGCCCGAGCAGCGCCGTGGTCATGGCCCGGCCGGACGGCCGGCGCTCGTCGCGTCCCGCGGGCGGGACGACGAGGACGACCTGTTCGCCGTAGACACCGCGGAGTTCGGCGGCGAGCCGATGGGCCAGGGCGTTGTCGCCGCCGCACACGACCATGTGGCCGGGTGCGGCGAGCGGCGGACGCTGCGGGGGAAGCGAAGATGCGTGCGACACAGACAGAAGAGTGCCTCAAGTGAGGCGCTGGTTCCCGCAGTCGAGCCGCCCGGCGAGTTCCACGAGGCCGTCGAGCCCGTACCGGGCGCCGGTGACGGCGGCGAGGGCCGAGTCCGCCGCGCGCCAAGAGGGGATCGGCGACGTGCCGCGCCATCTGCGTGTTGTCCGCTGCCTTGCCGGGGCCCCAATCGCCGCCCCGCATGTCTCGTCGCGCGTCGCTCCGGCCGGGAAGCGCGCCGAGAAGGCGCCTTCCCGCCCGAACTCGAAGGGGGCATCCGGATGTGACTGATGCATCAGTCAGTATCGCAATTCCGCCGCCGCTCCAGTAGGCGTACGGGGAATGCCGGATTCTCGTGACGCCATGTTGTGCTCATCGCAACGCATGGGTACGGTGGCTCACCATGCAGTCAGAGCAGCGGGACGACGTGTCCGAGCGGGTGCGCGAGGTCATCGCCGACGCCGGGGTGACCCAGCGGGAGTTCGCCCGGCGGATCGTCATGGACCCGTCGAAGCTGTCCCGCTCCCTGGGCGGCACGCGCCGGTTCACCGCGGCCGAGCTGGCCCGGGTCGCGGCCATCGGACACGTCGACGCGGGCTGGCTCCTCGGCACGGAGCCCGCCGGGCCCGCGGGGTCAGCGGGGTCCGGGAGGTCCGACACCGTCGCCCCGCGGGCCCGGCGGCCGCGCGGCGGCGGGCCGTCCCCCGAGGGCGGCCGGCCTCTGCAGATCGTCCGCGAGACCGTCCGCCTCATCGCGGAGCGCGGCTTCCACGCCGTCCGGGTCCAGGACATCGCCGCGGCCTGCGACACCAGCACCGCCGCCATCCACTACCACTTCCCCGGCCGCGACGACCTCCTGGAGGCCGCCGTGCGCTGGTGCATGGACGAGGACACCGCGCGCCGGGCCGCCAGGATCGCGGACGCCGCCGACACCGCCGACGAGCTGCGGCAGCTCATCGCGCTGCAGATCCCCCGCACCCCGCAGCAGCGCTGGCAGTGGAGCGTGTGGCTCGACCTGTGGGCGGAGGCGGCCCGCTCCACCGCCGTGGGCCGGCTGCACGCCGACTACTACCGGCAGTGGCGCAGCACCGTCGCCGACGTCATCCGGCGCGGCGTCGCCGAGGGCGCCTTCCGCCCCGTCGATCCGGGAGCGGCGGCCCTGCGGCTGACCGCGCTGATCGACGGCCTCGCCACCCAGGTGCTCGCCTCGACGCCGGACGGCCCCGGCACCGGCCCGGACGACATGCACGAGGCCCTCACCGCCTACGTCGACGCGACGCTGACCGCCCGCTGACCTCTCGTAGACCTCTCGTACGCATGGCACGTGTCGCACGCCGCGTACTCCCCGCGTGGCGGCCCCACTTTTCGAACCGCTCCAGCCCCCACCTCCACAACACCCCACCCCCGAGGGAGAGTTCCGCATGCCCGTGAACGATAACGTCATCATCACCTGCGCCCTGACCGGCGCGGGCGACACCGTGCGCAAGAGCCCGCACGTGCCCGTGACGCCCGAGCAGATAGCCGCCTCCGCGGTCGAGGCCGCCGAGGCGGGCGCCGCCGTCGTGCACATCCACGTCCGCGACCCCGAGACCGGCGACCCCTCCCGCGACCCGCGGCTGTACCGCGAGGTCGTCGAGCGCATCAAGGAGACCGGCACCGACGTCGTCATCAACCTGACAGCGGGCATGGGCGGCGACCTCGTCATCGACCCCGACGAGCCGCTCAAGCACCTGCCCGGCACCGACCTGGTCAGCGGCCTCGACCGGCTCCCGCACGTCGAGGATCTGCTCCCCGACATCTGCACCCTCGACTGCGGCTCGCTCAACTTCGGCGACGGCAGCAACCTCTACATCTCCACCCCGGACATGCTCCGCCAGGGCGCCAGGCGCATCCAGGAACTGGGCGTACGCCCCGAGTTGGAGATCTTCGACACCGGCCAGCTCTGGTTCGCCAAGCAGCTGCTCGCCGAGGGCCTGCTCGACGACCCCACCGTCTTCCAGCTCTGCATGGGCGTCCCGTGGGGCGCGCCCGCCGACCCCGGCGTCCTGCAGTCCATGGTCAACATGCTGCCCGAGGGCGCCCAGTGGGCCAGCTTCGCGCTCGGCCGCATGCAGATGCCGTGGGTCGCGCAGTCCATCCTGCTCGGCGGCCAGGTCCGCGTCGGCCTGGAGGACAACCTCTACCTGGGCAAGGGAAACAAGGCCACGAACGGGCAGCTCGTCGAGCGCGCCGTCCAGATCACCGAGAACCTCGGGTCGCGGGTCGCCACGCCGGACGAGGCGCGGCAGAAGCTCGGCCTCAAGCGGTAGCGCCTCGCTGGATCGGGCGGTGTCCGGGGTGTCTTCGGTGCGGGCGGGCTGTGGCTGGTCGCACCGTTCCCCGCGCCCCTAGGACACCGTCGGCGCGCGCCACTATCCGGCTTCCCCTCACACGCAGCAACGAAAGGAACCCCCACCCCTATGACCACCTCTCCCGAAGAAGTCCGCCGCGTCGCCTGTGTCGGTGCCGGGGTGATCGGCGGTGGCTGGGTCGCCCACTTCCTGGCCCGTGGCTACGACGTGAGCGCCTGGGACCCGGCACCCGACGCCGAGCCGCGGCTGCGCCGCCTCGTCGAGGCGGCCTGGCCGGCGCTCACCCAGCTCGGTCTCGCCGAAGGCGCCTCGCAGGACCGCCTGACGGTCACCGCCACCCTCGAAGAGGCCGTCGCCGACGCCCAGTTCGTGCAGGAGAGTGCCCCGGAGAAGCTGGAGCTCAAGCGCGGTCTGCTGGCGGAACTGGACGCCGCGGCGCCTGCCGGCGTCGTCATCGCGTCCTCCACCTCCGGCTACCCGATGACCGACATGCAGACCGAGGCCGCGACCCCGGGCCGCCTCGTCGTCGGCCACCCCTTCAACCCGCCGTACCTCATACCCCTCGTCGAGGTCGTCGGCGGCGAGCGGACCGACGCCGAGGCCGTCGCCTGGGCGTCCCGCTTCTACGAGATCGCGGGCAAGTCCGTGATCACGATGAAGAGCGAGGTGCCGGGCTTCATCGCCAACCGCCTCCAAGAGGCCCTGTGGCGTGAGGCGTTGCACATGGTCGCCAACGGCGAGGCCACCGTCCAGGAGATCGACGACTCCATCACCGAGGGCCCCGGCCTGCGGTGGGCGTTCATGGGCCCGATGCTCACCTTCGCGCTCGCGGGCGGCGAGGGCGGGATGGCCCACATGCTCGACCACTTCGGCCCGTCCCTGAAGTCGCCGTGGACGCGTCTGGAGGCCCCCGAGCTCGACAGGAAGCTGTACGACGCGGTGGTCGCGGGCTGCGACGAGGAGGCGGGCGACCGCACCATCGCCGACCTCGTCGCCGAACGCGACCAGGGCGTCATCGACGTGCTGCGCGCGACCGGCCGCCTGAACGGAGGAAAGAAGTGAGCGAGTCCGCCCCCGCGAACGAGCCCGCCCCCGCGAACGAGCCCCTGCCCGCGAACGAGGCCCGGCCCCTGAACCAGCCCCTGCCGACGAGCGAGCCGCTGCTCGTGGCCGAGGCCCTCCCCGCGAGCAATCCGCTGCCCCTGTTCCACCGGACCGTCCGGCCCGAGTGGATCGACTACAACGGCCATATGAGCGAGGCCTTCTACGTCCTCGTCTTCGGGTACGCGACCGACGCCATGATGATCGAGACGGGCCTGCACGCCGGTTACCGCGAGTCCACCGGCTGCTCCCTCTACACGGTCGAGGCCCACGTCCGGTACCTCGACGACGTCCCCGAGGGCGCCCACCTCGCCGTCCGCACCCGCCTGTTGGGCACCGACGCCAAGAAGGCCCGGTTCACCCACGAGATGTACGTGGTCGAGGACGAGGGCACCGAACCGGCCCCGGACACGGCCCCCGTGGCGACGACGGAGTTGCTCGCGCTCCACGTCGACCAGAACGCGGGCCGCGCGACGCCCTTCCCGGACCCGATCCGCGAACGCCTCGCGGCCCTCACGGAACCGGCCCCCGCGTGGGCGGGCCGCGCGATCACGGAGGTGCCGAGGGTCGCGGCCTAACGGTCCAGCTCCCGGTGCGCCGTCTCCGGCAACCGCAGGTACACCGCGGAGGAGACGACGCACAGCACGGCCACGTACACGGGAAAGAGCCCGGGAGAGCCGATCTGCTTGAACAGGGTGCCCATGTACGGGGCCGTGCCGCCGAACAGCGCGACCGTCAGCGAGTACGGGAAGCCGATCCCGGCGGCCCGTACCCGCGCGGGGAACACCTCCGCGTTCACCGCCGCCGAGATCGACGTGAAGCCCGTCAGCAGCACCATGCCCGCGCACTGCACGAACAGCAGTGAACCGAACGACCCGGTGAGGGACTTGAGCAGCGGCACGCTCAGGACGGCGAAGCCGATGCCGAAGAAGAGCAGGAGCGGACGGCGGCCGAACCGGTCCGAGAGCAGTCCGCCGACCGGCTGGAGCAGCGCGAAGAACGCCAGCGAGAGGGTGCCGGCGAGGAGCGCCTGGCCCTTGCTGATGTCGGTGTTCAGCTCGGCGTACGTCGGCAGGTACGACGTCCAGGTGTAGTAGGCGAGCGTGCCGCCCGCCGTGATGCCGCAGATCAGCAGCGACTGGCGCGGGTGGTGCCGCAGCGCGTCGAACAGGCCCGGCCGCTCGCCCCGCTCGACGGGCACCCGGCGCGTCTCGTGCGCGCCCTGCCTGATCCAGAACCCGACCAGGCTCAGCAGCGCCCCGAGCACGAACGGCACCCGCCAGCCCCAGCCGTCCATCCGCCCCTCGGAGAGCGTGGCGACGAGCAGGGCCGCGACACCCGACGCGGCGAGCTGGCCCGCACTGGTGGAGACGTACTGGAAACTGGAGAAGAGCCCGCGCCGGCCGGGACCCGCCGACTCCACGAGGAACGTCGTCGACGCGGCGAACTCACCTCCCACGGACAGCCCTTGGAGCAGCCGGGCGAGCACCAGCACGACCGGCGCGAGCACCCCGACGGACGCGTACGTGGGCGTCAGGGCGACCAGCAGGCTGCTGCCGCCCATGAGCAGGATCGTGACGGTCAGCGCGGCGCGCCGGCCCCGCCGGTCGGCGACCGCGCCCATGAGCAGCCCGCCGACGGGCCGCATGAAGAAGCCCACCGCGAAGACGGCGAAGGTGGAGAGCAGCGGGACGAGGGAGTTGCCGGACCCCTTGGGGAAGACCTGGTCGGCGATGTACGTGGCGAGGAAGGTGTACGCGTACCAGTCGTACCACTCCACGGCGTTGCCGACCGACGCGGCGAGCAACTGCCGGATCGGGCGCCGCGCGGGGGAGCGGACGGTGTCGGCCACCTGCTGGTCGTACTGTGTCATGATCACGACCCTCCCCTCCGGTGCGGCGCCCCACACGTGCTGTCCGAAAGGCGGACGGGGCGTGCGCCTCAGCCGGTCGTCGGCCGGTACGCGTGCACCGCCGTCGTCACCAGACACGGCGCCGGCGGCACCACCTGGACGCGCAGGCTGCGGCGCGCGGCGTCGTAGTCGATGCCCTCGGTCTCGAAGGTGCCCGAGCAGATGCTGCGCTGCGGCGCGGCGAAGAGGCTGCTGACGTGGCCGGTCACGGGCTCGCCGTCGAGCGGTCGCGCCAAGTCGACCTGGAGGACCGGGCGGTCCTCGGGGAACAGTTCCTTGGACGCGTCGTTGGAGGCGCACAGCAGACGGGTCTCGGTGGCGAAATCACAGCCCTGGATGTCGCGCACCGGCTTGTCCAGCGAGATCTGTCCGGCCTGCGGCAGCGCGCCGCCGGTAGGCGGGGTCGAGGCGTTGAGGAGCGGGGCGGGGAAGACCTGGAGGCGGTTCTGGTCGCCCCATTCGCCGGACACCAGCCACTGGTGGTCGGGCGAGACGGCCGCGAAGGAGTTGTTGAGCTTCTCGCCGGGGTCGAGCTTGTGCTCGTAGAGGTAGCGCTTCCCGGCGGGCGTGGTGACCGCGTACATCTTGGACTGCGCGGTGTCGCCGCCCTGGTAGGCGTCGAAGGTGTGGCCGTCCGCGACGTCCGGGTCGCCTATGTGGCCCCAGCCCTTGATGCGCAGGTCCAGCGGTATGGAGCCGAGGCCGCGGTAGAGGATGCTGCCGTCCGCGCGGCTCGCCAGGCCCTGGCTGCCGGTGAGGGAGTTGACGTACGAGGTGCCGGACTCCTGCCAGCCGCCGGGCGCGGCGGGCGCGGCCGAGGCGGCCCCGCCGGTCATCACCGCCAGCGTGACGGCGCCGAACAGGGCGGTGGATGTCTTCCAGACGGTCATCGGGCGCTACCTCCGTGGGGGTCGGAACGCTGCCGCGTCATCGTACGTAACCCGCGTCCCGGCGACGCGCGTAACGGGAAGCCAGGCGCAGTACGTAACGTGAACCCCGGCGACACCGGTACGACAGAAGGCGGTTCAGACGTGAAGCTGGCAATTCTCGGCGGCGGCGGATTCCGTGTGCCCCTCGTGTACGGGGCCCTTCTCGGCGACCGCGCCGAGGGCCGCGTCACCGACGTCGTCCTGCACGACCTGGACGCGGCCCGCCTCGACGCCATCGCCCGGGTCCTCGCCGAGCAGGCCGACGGCGTGCCCGACGCGCCTTCCGTCACCGCGACCACCGACCTCGACGAGGCGCTGCGCGGCGCCGACTTCGTGTTCTCCGCGATCCGCGTCGGCGGCCTGGAGGGGCGCGCCGCCGACGAGCGCGTGGCCCTCGCCGAGGGCGTCCTCGGGCAGGAGACGGTCGGCGCGGGCGGCATCGCGTACGGGCTGCGGACGGTGCCTGTCGCCGTGGACATCGCGCGGCGCGTCGCACGGCTCGCGCCGGGCGCGTGGGTCATCAACTTCACCAACCCCGCGGGACTGGTGACCGAGGCGATGTCCCGTCACCTCGGCGACCGCGTCATCGGCATCTGCGACTCGCCGGTGGGGCTCGGCCGCCGGGTCGCGCAGGTCCTCGGCGGCAACCCCGACGAGGCCTTCATCGACTACGTGGGCCTCAACCACCTCGGCTGGCTGCGCGGCCTGCACATCGCGGGCCGCGACGAACTGCCGCGGCTGCTGGCCGACCCCGGGCTCCTCGTCTCCTTCGAGCAGGGCAGGCTCTTCGGCGCCGAGTGGCTCCAGTCGCTCGGCGCGATCCCCAACGAATACCTGCACTACTACTACTTCAACCGCGACACCGTCCGCGCCTACCAGCGGGCCGAACGGACCCGCGGCGCCTTCCTCCACCACCAGCAGGCCCGCTTCTACGACGGCATGCGCCATCCCGGCACCCCCGCCCTCCAGGCGTGGAACGACACCCTCGCCGAGCGCGAGGCGGCGTACATGGCGGAGAACAGGGAAGCGGCCGGCGTGGGGGAGCGGACCGAGGAGGACCTGGAGTCCGGCGGGTACGAGAAGGTGGCCCTCGCCCTGATGCGGGCCATCGCGCGCGACGAGCGGGCCACGCTGATCCTCAACGTCCGCAACAGCACGACCCTCGCCGCCCTGGACGCGGACGCGGTCATCGAGGTGCCGTGCTCCGTCGACGCCAACGGCGCCCACCCGATGTCGGTGGCCCCGCTGCCCGGTCACGCCACCGGCCTCGTCTGCTCGGTCAAGGCCGTCGAGCGCGAGGTGCTCGCCGCCGCCGAGAGCAGCTCGTCGGCCACCGCGGTCAAGGCGTTCGCGCTGCATCCGCTGGTCGACTCGGTGTCGGTGGCGCGGCGGCTCGTGGAGGGGTACCGGGGTGCGCATCCGGGTCTCGCGTACCTGCGGTGATCACGCAGCCCCTCTGCCACCCGCGATGGACAGACCGTCTCCCGCACCTGAGATGATCACGACATGAGTCCCGTCGTCTCCATCGGTGCCGCCGCCCGCCGCCCCTGCACACTCGTCGTGTGCCGGGGGTGCTGCTGCGGCGACGCGCGCAAGCACCCCGGCGTCGACCACGCCTGGCAGCTGGAGCGGCTGCGGGCCGCCGCGGCGGCCTCGCGCGGCCGGTTCGCGGTCCGCACGAGCGACTGCCTCGGGCCGTGCGGCCAGGCGAACATCGTCGTCGTCCAGCCCTCGCCGGAGGGGCGCAGGAAGGGCGGCCGGGCCTCCTGGGTCGGCTTCGCCATGGACGACGAGTCCATCGACGAGATACTCGCCTGGGCCGAGGCGGGCGGCCCCGGCGTGGCCGAACCGTCGGCCACGCTGGCGCTCCAGCTGGTGGATCCCCGGGCGGTGTAGAGCCGGTCCACCACCGGACGGGCCTCAGCCCTCCGCGATGACCTGGTCCAGGAAGCCGTGCAGGTTCCGCACGGTCCTGGCGTTCTGCTCCTCCAGGGTCAGGCTCTCCTCCAGGCGGCGGGCCATCGCCGAGGTCTTCTTCCCCCGTACGTACAGGGAGCAGGCCAGGTCCGCGCACACGTACAGCCCCACCGAGTTGCCCTGACGGCCCGCCGCGCCCGCCTTCGGGGCGACGAGCAGGGTGATGCCGGAGCCGGACTGCGGGGTGACGCAGACCGAGCAGATGCTGGACTTGGACAGGCTCTTGCGCACGCCGGTCGAGGCGCGCAGGGCGATGCCCACGGGCTCGCCGTCCCGCCAGGTCACCACGTAGCCGCGGTCCGGCGCCTTGGGGTCGCGCCACCCGAGGAAGTCCAGGTCGGACCAGGAGGTCTCGGCGAAGCCCGCGGGGAGAGCCAGTCTGCGCGCCTCGCCCTTGGAACAGTTCACGAAGGACGTACGGATCTCGTTCTCACTGACGGGCTGCATGATCCGGAAGGTATCAACGGGGTGCGCGCGGCGTCGTGTCAATTTCTTCCACCGGACACCGGACACCGGACACCGGACACCGGACACCGGACACCGGACACCGGGCGCGGGATGCCGGACGCGTGCCGCGGGACGCCGTACGCGCCTTCGGCGGGGCGTGCCGCCCGGCCGGTCAGGCGCCGCCCGGCCGGATCATCTTCCGGCCCGCGGTGCTGCCCCCGTCCACGGCGACGGACGCGCCCGTCATATAGGGGAAGTCGTCCGAGGCGAGCCCGAGCACCGCGCTCGCGATCTCCGCGGCCTCGGCCATACGCTCCAGACCGTCGACGTTGAGCGGCCCGAACGCCTTCTTGTACGCGGCCCAGTCCGCGTCCGGGATGCCCGGCGGACGGACGAAGGCGGTGTCGGTGGTGCCCGGCAGGAGGGCGTTGACCCTGATCCCCTTGGGGCCGTACGCGAGCGCCGCCGCCTTCACGATGCCCTGGACGGCCCGCTTGCTCGCGGTGTACGCGGCGCCGTTCGGCCTGGCCTGCTCGGCCGCCGACGAGGAGGTGCAGATGATGACGCCGCGCCCCGCCGCGAGCATGTGCGGGATCTCGTACTTGAGCGCGAGGAACGTACCGCGGGCGTTGGTGTCCTGGACGTCGTCCCATTCCTCGACGCTCAGCTCATGGGGGAGCTTGGCGCTGCCGATCCCGGCGTTGTTGAAGGCTATGTCGATGCCGCCGTAGCGGCCGGCCACCCGGTCCACGAACTTCTGGACCTGCGCCGCCACGCGGACATCGGCCTGTATGTACGTCGCTTCGCCGCCCGCGTCGCGGATCCGCCGCTCGACCTGGCGCCCCGACTCGGCACGCCTGCCGCAGAATCCGACGTGGGCTCCGGCCGCCGCGAAGGCCACGGCGGCCGCCTCCCCGATGCCGGAGGTGGCCCCGGTGATGAGCACGGATTTTCCCTGGAAGCGGCCGGTGCCGCGCCGGGGCGTGGTCCGGGAGGCGGGCCGTGCGTCGGCCCGTGCGCTGGCCCGGGCGGTGGTGCTTCCCAGGGCGGCGCCCGCCACACCGAGCACGGCCGCGCCACCGACGAGGGCCCGGCGCCTCATGCCCGCAGGCTGAGCGGTCTCCTCCTTCGGAGGCGTGTCCGAGTGCTCGTCGGCTTCCGCACGGGTGTCCGTGCCGGTGTCCGCTGCGGCATCCGGGCCGGTGCCCGTGCTCGGGTGGGAGGTGAAGATCGGGTTGGAGTTCATGCCGGTCACGTTGGCAGTCCGAGGCGGGTGCGCGACTCCACCGGTGGGCCGCACAGAGTGGCTGGTGGGAGGAGGCGCCCTCCTCCCACGGCAGGACCCGACATCCATCAGCTGTGTCCTGCTGTTGATACGGGCCGAGTCAACCTGTCGCTTCGTCAGCTCCACGTGCGGCGCAGGTCCGCCCCCCTCAGGTCCGCCCGCCCAGGACCGCGCCCCTCAGTGAGAGGGTCCGGACGGAGGAGGCGGGTGCTGTGACGTAGCCGTGGGTGACGGGCAGGAGACGGAGGCACGCCAGTATTCGACCCCGAACTCTCCTCCCGCTGCAGCGATTTCGGCTCGGTTCGGCGAATCGTTGCCGTGGCCGCTGCCTGGACGGCTCCGACCTGCCCCTGCACGGGCGGAAGCAACCTCTTAACCTGGTCCGCGTGAACCGACCACGGATCGAGCTGGCTTTCGACGGGCGATTCGCCCTCCTGCGGGCCCTGCTGCTCACCGGAGTCCTGGCCGGTGACCTCCTCTGGGTGCAGAGGCCCGCCGGTCCGCGGGACTGGGGGGTGGCAGCTGCCGCGGGCGTGCTGTGCCTGGCCACCGCCCGGTGGGTGTTCGGCGCGCTCCTCGCCGAGTCGGCTCTGCTCGTCGTCGCCCATGCGCTGGGCGCGGGTCCCGTCGCCTCGGTGAAGGTGCTGGCGGCTCTCACGCTCTTCGAACTCGCGGTACGGGAGTCCGGGCGGCGCCCCTTGGCCGGGGCCGGAGCGCTGGCGTTCGCCGTCCTGGCCAACCGGGTGGCGGATCTGCCCGGCGAACTCCCGGAGGTGCTGTACAAGATGGGCGTCGTAGCGGGGGTCCCTCTGCTCCTGGGTGCCTATGTGCGGGCGACCCGCGACGCGGCAGCGCACGCCCGGGAACGCGTGCGCCAGCAGGAACTCCAGGCGGAGCAGCGGTTGGTGGCCGCGAACGTGGCTGAACGAACCGCTATTGCACGGGAGTTGCACGATCTGGTGGCCCACCACGTGTCGTCCATGGTGCTGCGCGTCGGCGTCGCCCGGCACGTCATCACTACAGCGGGAGCCACGGGAGCCACGAGCGGTGCGGGTCCGACGGGAGCTGCGGGTTCCATGAGAGCTGCGGGTCCCACGGGAGGTGCGGGAGGTGCGGGCCCCGCAGCTGCCGGCGGCGCCGACCCCGCCCCCGGCATCGACCCTCGGCTCACCGGCGTCCTGGACGACCTGCACGCCACCGGCAGCGCGGCACTGGCCGACCTGCGCCGGCTGGTGGCCGTGTTGCGCGCCCCGGACGCCGCGGGCGTGGACGCCTCCTCCTTGGTCACGCCGGGAGCGCTGCCGGCCGCCCTGGACGCGGTCGTCGAGCGCAGTCGGCGGACCGGCCTCACCGTCGCCGCCTCGGTGGACCCCGCCGTCGCGCTGCTCGACGCGGTCCGTGGCCTCGCGGTGCTGCGCCTGGTCCAGGAAGGCCTGGCCAACTCGGCCAAACACGCTGGCCCCGGGGCGTCCGCCGAACTGACGGTACGAGTGACCGACGGGGCCGTACACGTGACGCTCCAGGACGGCGGCGGCCACGCACGGACCCAGGGGCCGGCCGAGGACCCCGCCGGGCACGGCCTCACCGGCATGCGCGAACGCGTGGACCTGCTCGGCGGTCGTCTGGACGCCGGGCCCGAGGGGCAGGGCTGGCGCCTGACAGCCGAACTGCCGCTCTCCGCGAGCGTGTTGGAGGTACACACATGATTCGCGTTCTCGTCGTCGACGACCAGCCGCTCGTCCGCATGGGGCTGCGCATGCTCTTCGACCAGGCCGCGGACATCGAGATCCTGGGGGAGGCGGACAACGGCGCGGACGCCGTACGAAGCGCGGAGCGCCTCGGCCCCGACGTCGTCCTGATGGACCTCAGAATGCCGGGCGTGGACGGCATCACGGCCACTCGCCGCATCCTGGCCGCCCGCCCCGCCACGCGCATCGTCGCCCTCACCACGTTCGACGACGACGATCACCTCTACCCGGCACTCGAAGCCGGAGCCTGCGGGTTCCTCGTCAAGGAGGCCCCGCCCCCCGAACTCCTCGACGCCGTCCGCCGCGCCGCGACCGGCGGTTCCCCCTTCAGCGGGGCCGCCCTGGACCGCCTCGTGGCCCAGGCGCTCCACACGCGTTCGGCCGCCGGGGGTGACGCGCCGGCCCCGGTGCCGGCCATCACGCCCCGGGAACGGGAGGTCCTCGGTCTTCTCGGTGCGGGCCTGTCCAATCCGGAGATCGCCGACCGGCTGCACCTGGGCGTGACCACGGTCAAGACGCATGTGGCGAGCCTGATGACGAAGACGGGCCGGGACAACCGCATCCGCCTGGCGGTCCTGGCCGTCCTGGCCGGTGTCACCCCCGACTGACCGACGAGAGCGAGACGCGTCGTCCCTGCCGTCCACGTGCTGCACGCCGGGCGCCACGAACGCCACCTCCCACCCCGTGGGGGCCGCCGTCAGGGGCGACGGTGAGAAGAGGGCGGGCCGGTCGGAGATCCATGCCCGGGGCCGCTGGGGAACGCGGCGCGCGAGGGACGCGGATCGCCCCGGCTTCCGGCGCCGAGGGGCCGGAAGATCCCGCCCGTCCACCTAGGCAAGGTCTCACTCCCACTCTCACTCTCACCCCTTCACCTCGATCACGACCTTCCCGCGGACGTGACCGCTCTCCACCGCGCGGAGCGCCTCGTCCGCGCGGTCCAGCGGGTACGTCGCCGTCACGTGCGGACGCAGCACGCCCGCCGCGGCAAGGAGCGCCACCTCGTCGAGGACCGCCGACGTGCGGGCCCGGGCGACCGGGGCGCCGCCCAGTTCGGCCACGGTCTCCTTGGCCGCCGCCGTGATCAGCTTCCCGCGGTCGGTCAGGAGTTCCGCGACCTCCACCAGGTCCGCGCCCCCGACCAGGTCGAAGACCGCGTCGATACGGTGCTCCGGCGCCGCCTCCCGGACGCGCTCGGCGAGGCGGGGGCCGGGCGGCACGTGGAAGGCGCCCTGCGACTCGACGAACTCCTTCTTTCCGGCGCTCGCCGTGCCCACCACGTGGAGCCCGAAATGCCGGGCCAGCTGCGTCGCGGCCACGCCGACCCCGCCGCCCGCCCCGGTGATGAGCAGCGTCGCCCCGGCGGGCAGGCCGAGCTGGCGCAGCCCGTCGTACGCCGTCGCCGCCGCGACCGGCAGCACCGCCGCGTCCGGGTAGGAGAGGGCGTCCGGCTTGTGCGCGGCGATGTCGGCCGGGAGCAGCGTGAACTCCGCGTACCCGCCGGTCACCGGGTTGCCGAAGACCGCGTCCCCGGCCGCGAACCCCGTCACGCCGGGCCCGACCCGCTCCACGACACCGGCGATCTCGCTGCCGAGCACCTCGTGGCCGGCCAGGGGCGCCTGACCGGGCCGGCGCTTGCCCGCGCGCAGCTTCCAGTCGACCGGATTGACCCCGGCCGCACGGACCGCGACGAGCAGCTGCCCCGGGCCCGGCTCGGGCTTCGCCAGGTCGAGTAAGGCCTCGACCTCCGGACCGCCGTGTTCGGTGAATACGTACGCCTTCGGCATCTGGCCGCTCCCTCGCTCAGGTCGACCTTCCGTCGACTGTGGCCTTCCATAGGGGACGACGGTCAAGATCGCCCTGCTGTTCCCGGGCCCACGCGGTGTTCACAAGGCCGTGACGAACGATGTCTGTGGCTTCCGTACGGACCACAGGTGCTGACCCGCGATCTCCGGGGCAAGCTGACGGAAGAGACGACGGGCGAAGGAGAGGGCTGCGCGGTGGTGCCGAGCGACGGGAACGAGGACGACCTGCTGGCAGGGCTGTCGGTGGACGACTCCCGGCCGGAGCGCCCAGTGCTCCTCGACGAGGAGGGGCGGCCCCTGCGGACCTGGCGGGAGAACTATCCGTACGCCTCGAAGCTGAGCCGGTCCACGTACGAGCGGCAGAAGCGGATCCTGCAGATCGAGCTCCTGAAGCTGCAGAAGACCGTCCGCGACCAGGGGCGGCGCGTCGTCGTGCTGTGCGAGGGGCGGGACGCGGCCGGCAAGGGCGGCACCATCAAGCGGTTCACCGAGCGCCTCAACCCGCGCGGCGCGCGCACCGTGGCGCTGGACAAGCCGAACGAGCAGGAGGCGGGCCAGTGGTACTTCCAGCGGTACGTGGCCCAGTTGCCGTCGGCGGGCGAGATCGTCTTCTTCGACCGGTCCTGGTACAACCGCGCCGGCGTCGAGCCGGTGATGGGCTTCTGCACCCCGCGCCAGCACCAGCACTTCCTGGAGCAGGCGCCGCTCTTCGAGAAGATGATCACCGATGACGGCATCCTGCTCATCAAGTTCTGGTTCTCCGTCTCCCGGGCCGAGCAGCGCACCCGCTTCGCGATCCGCCAGGTCGACCCGGTCCGCCAGTGGAAACTGTCCTCCACCGACATCGCCTCGCTCGACCTGTGGGACGCCTACACGTACGCGAAGGTGGAGATGTTCCGCGCCACGGACACCCCGTACGCCCCCTGGACCGTCGTGAAGACCAACGACAAGCGGCGCGGCCGTCTCGAGGCCATGCGCCACCTGCTGCTCCAGGTCGACTACGAGGCCAAGGACGCCGAAGCGGTGGGCAAGGCGGACCCGTTGATCATCGGCGCCGCCAACACGCTCCTGGAGCCGGGCGAGGACCCCACGGACCTGTCGCCGAGCAAGCTCGCCGACCACGGCCGGGGGCCGGGAGAGCACCCGCGCGGCTGACGCGGGCGCGTCACGGCTGTTCCGGGACCGCGCCCTGCTCCCGCAGCGCCCGGTACAGCGCTCCGACCAGGTGGACGCTGCGCAGATCCTCGCCCGACGTCCCGGCGCCCATCCGGTTCATCGTGTACGCGTACGAGACGCCGTTCTCCGGGTCGGCGAAGGCGTACGACCCGCCCATGCCGCCGTGCCCGAACGCCCGCGGGTTGGGGCCGGCCTGCCCGTACTGGTTGAGCATGTAGCCGAGCCCCCACGGCCAGGTCTCGGCGAGCGGCGTGCCCGCCCGCAGCACCAGGTCCGGCTCGTCCTCCTCGCTCTGCCGGGTGCGCAGCCGCTCCAGCGCGCCGGGGGAGAGGAGCCGCCCGCAGGCCAGCTCGGCGTAGACCGCGGCAAGACCGCGCGCGGTGGCGTGGCCGTTGGCGGCGGGGAGCTCCGCGCTGCGGTAGGCCGCGCTGTTCACGTCGCCGAGCGGCACGTAGTGCAGGGCCAGCGTGACCGGGGCCATCGGGTGTGCGCTCAGGCCGCCGACCGGGGGCTTCGGCGCGTCCCCGAACGTGCTGCGGGCCGCCCCCGGCCCGCCGGTGGCGGAGACGGGCGGTGCCAGGTCCGCACACCGCCCGTGCTCGCTCTCCGGCGTGCCCACGTGGACGTCGGCGCCCAGCGGCCCGGTCACCTCGGCGCGCAGGAACTCCCCGAGCGAGAGCCCGCTGACCCGGCGGACCACCTCGCCGACGAGGAAGCCGAAGGTCACCGCGTGGTAGCCCTGCGCCGTGCCCGGCCGCCACCAGGGCGCCGTCGCCGCCAGCGCCTCGGTCACCTTCTCCCAGTCGTACGCCGCGCCCGGCGCCAGCGGCTCGCCCGGCGCGATCAGACCGGCCCGGTGGCTCAGCAGCCAGCGCACCGGGATGTCGCCCTTGCCCGCCTGCGCGAATTGCGGCCAGTACCGCGCGACCGGCGCGTCCAGGTCCAACTCGCCCCGGTCGGCCAGCAGATGGGCGCAGAGCGCGGTCATGCCCTTGGTCGTGGAGTAGACGTTGACCAGCGTGTCCCGCTCCCAGCGGCGGGTGCCGGAGCGGTCCGCGTCGCCGCCCCACAGGTCGACGACGGCCTCGCCGCCGAGCGTGGCCGCGACGGCCGCGCCGAGCTCGTCCCGCTCGGCGAAGCTCCGCTCGAACTCCTCGCGCACGCCCTCGAATCCGGGGGCGCAGGTGCCGTGGACGCGCACAGTCATGACTCTCCTCGGGGGCGGAAGGGGAGGGTGGTGACCCACCTCCGCGCATGGTTGCCCACGGCACCTACCTTTGCAAGGGGCCCGGCCGCCCCACGCCCGCTACAGCCAGCCGTGATACCGCCGGATGTACCAGCCCTTCACGGCCTGGGTGAGCGCGCAGTACGCGAGCAGCGTGCCGAACAGCCACGGGAAGTAGCTCATCGGCAGCGGCTCCATCGACAGCGCCGCGGCCAGCGGCGAGAACGGCAGCCAGAGGCCGAACACCATCACCGCTCCCGTCATCACCAGCACCGGCACCGAGGCCCGCGACTGGATGAACGGGATCTTCCGGGTGCGGATCATGTGCACGACGAGGGTCTGCGAGAGCAGTCCCTCCACGAACCAGCCCGTCTGGAACAGGGTCTGCTCCGCGGGGGTGTCGGCGTGGAAGACGTGCCACAGGACCAGGAAGGTGGTGATGTCGAAGAGCGAGCTGATCGGCCCGATCCGGACCATGAAGCGGCCGATGCCCCGGGCGTCCCAGGTGCGCGGCTTCTTCAGGTACTCCTCGTCCATGCGGTCCCAGGGGATCGCCAGCTGGCTGATGTCGTAGCAGAGGTTCTGCACCAGGAGGTGGATGGCGAGCATCGGCTGGAAGGGGATGAACGCCGAGGCCACCAGGACCGAGAAGACGTTGCCGAAGTTCGACGACGCCGTCATCTTGATGTACTTGACGGTGTTGCCGAAGGTCTGACGCCCCGTCAGCACACCCTGCTCCAGGACCATCAGGTCCTTCTTCAGGAGGATGATGTCCGCGGACTCCTTGGCGATGTCGACGGCCGTGTCGACGGAGACGCCCACGTCCGCCTCGCGCAGCGCCGCCGCGTCGTTGATGCCGTCCCCGAGGAAGCCGACCGTGTGGCCGCCGGCCTTCAGGGCGCGCACGATCCGCGCCTTCTGGACCGGGTTGACCTTCGCGAACACCGTTGTCGTACGGGCCAGTCGGGCCAGCTCCGCGTCGTCGACGAGGTCGACGGTCGCGCCGGTGATCAGCTCCCCGGCGTCCAGGCCCACGTCTGCGCAGACGCGCGCGGCGACGAGTTCGTTGTCGCCGGTGACGACCTTGACGGCGACGCCGTTCCCGGCGAGCGCGCGCAGGGCGTCGGCCGCGTCCCGCTTCGGCGGGTCGAGGAAGGCGAGGAAGCCGACCAGCGTCAGCTCCGTCTCGTCGGCCACGGAGTAGGTGCGGCGCTCCGGTGCGCCGGGGGTGAGGGGGAACGTCCGGGTCGCCACCGCGAGGACCCGCAGGCCCGCCCGGTTGTGCCGCTCGCCCAGGCGCGCCACCCGGTCACGCAGCTCGTCGGTGAGCTCGACGCGCTCGCCCCGGTCCATCAGGTGGCCGCACCGGTCGAGGACCTCCTCGACGGCGCCCTTGGTGATGAGCGTGTGCTCGGCGACGGGCCCGGCGAGCTCGTTGCGGCGCAGCACCACGGACATCCGGCGCCGGGCGAAGTCGAAGGGGATCTCGTCGACCAGGGTGAAGAGGTGGTCGACGACGACCTCCTCGGCCTCGTCCACCCGGTCGATGACCGCCCGGTCCATGAGGTTGCGCAGACCGGTCTGGAAGTGGGCGTTGAGGTAGGCGTATTCGAGGACCTCGCGGTTCTCCTCGCCGCGCGTGCCGAGGAAGCGGTCCAGGACGACGCGGTCCTCGGTGAGGGTGCCCGTCTTGTCGGTGCACAGCACGTCCATCGCGCCGAGGTTCTGGATCGCGTTGAGCCGCTTGACGACGACCTGGCGCCTCGACATGGCGACGGCGCCGCGCGCGAGGTTGGCGGAGACCACCATCGGCAGCATCTCGGGCGTGAGCCCGACGGCCACGGAGACCGAGAAGAGCAGGGCCTGGTCCCAGTCGCCCTTGGTGAGGCCGTTGAGCGCGAAGACGACGGGGACCATCACCAGCATGAAGCGGATCAGCAGGAAGCTGACCCGGCGCACGCCGAGGTCGAACGCGGTCTGCGGACGGTCGCCGGTCAGGGCGCCCGCCATCGAGCCGAAGTACGTGCGGGATCCGGTCGCCACGACCACGCCGGTCGCCGTGCCCGAGGTCACCGTGGTGCCCATCAGACAGAGGTTGTCGGCCTCGACGGGGTCCGTGGTGGACCGCTGCCCGAGGTCGTGGGCGCGGGTATCGGCCTTGGCCACCGGCAACGACTCGCCGGACAGCGCAGCCTGACCGACCATCAGGTCCTTGGCGGTGAGGAGTCGCAGGTCGGCCGGGACCAGGTCGCCGGCGGCCAGCGTGACCAGGTCGCCGGGGACGACCTGCTCCATCGGGATCTCCTCGGTGGCCGCGGTCTCGCTCCAGCGCCGCCGGACCGCGCAGGAGGTGGTGACCAGGGCCCGCAGCGCCTCGGCCGACCGGGTCGAGCGGAACTCCTGCCAGAACCGCAGGAGCGCGCTGATCAGCACCATCGAGGTGAGGATGTAGACGCCGGGGTCGGCCGGGTCCTGCCAGTACATGACCGCGGCGAGCACGACGAGCACGCCGATGAAGGGGTTGCGGAAGGACTTGGCGAGCGTCGCGGTCCAGTGCGGAGCGCGCTCGCGGGCGACGGTGTTCTCGCCGTACCGCTCGACGCGCTCCAGGACCTGGTCCTGACGCAGTCCGCGGGTGGACGTGCCGAGGTCGCGCAGGACGTCCTGGGCGGGCCGGGCGCTGAACTCGGCGAGCCTGGCGCCGACTTCACGGGTGCGGGCGTCCAGCTCGGCGGCCCTGCGGGCGCGCGGGGCCGGACGGGGCGTGGGGTTCTCGCCTGGCGGGGCCAGGCGTACGCGGGGAATCAGCTTGTTCATGGCAGACCTCCCTCCGTGCGCGGACACGACGAAGCGAGGCCGCGCACGAGGACGTAGATGTGGTGTGAAAGTGCTGTGAAAGCAGCCCGGAACGCGCCGGAGCGGAGAGCCGGCGGCGCGGCGGACGTGACCCTCGCGGTGTCAGTGCCGCGAGAGCTGCCGAGGCGTCAGCGCGGCCCGGGGCGCCGAGGTGTCGGCGCGGCGAGCGAAGAACGCCGCGATGGCGGTACGGCGCGAGGTGCCGCGACGTCCGTGCCGGACGGGGCGGCGGGGGAAAGGAGAGGCGGCGGAGAGCGGCCTCAGCGAAGGGCACCGCTGACGCGAGGACTTCCTTCGGGACTCATCCCGAACACCTCCTTGCCGTCGCGGAACTCGAAGAACACGCCACAGACCGGCGCACGGCCAAGTCAGACACGCGCGGTGCGATCTGTCAAATATGGGACCTTGGTCCCGGAATGTCCGGGCCTTGTGTCCCGCCCATCAGGGGTTGGACTTCTCTTCACACGCCGGTCACCGGCTCTTCCTTAACGCTTGCTCCCCTTGGCACACTTCACCCGCTCGCGTCCCCCACTCCACGAGGTCGGATCACACATGCCTGAACTCAATCGGCGCCGCTTCATGCAACTGGCCGGCGGCACCGCGGCCTTCGCCGTGCTCAACGAGAGCATCGCCCGGGCCGCCTCGCTGCCGGCCAGCCGCGCCACCGGCACCATCAAGGACGTCGAGCACGTGGTCGTGCTCATGCAGGAGAACCGTTCCTTCGACCACTACTTCGGCACCCTCAAGGGCGTGCGCGGCTTCGGCGACCCGCGCCCCGTGACGCTGCCCAACGGCAAGCCGGTCTGGCACCAGCCGAACGGCGCCAAGGAGGTCCTGCCCTTCCACCCGGACGCCGAGAACCTCGGCATGCAGTTCATCGCGGGCCTCGACCACGACTGGGCGGGCGGCCACAGGGCCTTCAACAACGGCGCCTACGACCAGTGGATCCCCGCGAAGAGCGAGCGGACGATGGCGTACCTCGAACGGGACGACATCCCCTTCCACTACGCCCTCGCCGACGCCTTCACGGTCTGCGACGACTACCACTGTTCGTTCATGGGGGCCACCGACCCCAACCGCTACTACATGCTGACCGGCCACGTGGGCAACGACGGCAAGGGCGGCGGCCCGGTCCTCGGCAACCAGGAGGCGGGCTACGACTGGACGACGTACGCCGAGCGCCTGGAGCAGGCGGGCGTGTCCTGGAAGGTGTACCAGGACATCGGCGACGGCCTGGACAAGGCCGGCCACTGGGGCTGGATAGACGACGCGTACCGCGGCAACTACGGCGACAACTCGCTGCTCTACTTCAACAAGTACCGCAACGCCAAGCCCGGCGACCCGCTGTACGACAAGGCCCGCACCGGCACCAACGCCAAGGCGGGAGACGGTTACTTCGACATCCTCAAGGCCGACGTCAAGGCGGACAGGCTCCCGCAGGTCTCCTACATCGCCGCCCCCGAGGCCTTCTGCGAGCACCCCAACTGGCCGGTGAACTACGGCGCCTGGTACATCGCGCAGGTCCTGGACGCGCTCACCTCCAACCCGGAGGTATGGGCGAAGACGGCGGTGTTCATCACCTACGACGAGAACGACGGCTACTTCGACCACATCGTGCCGCCGTACGTCCCCAAGGACGCCAACCAAGGCAAGTCGACCGTGGACACCACGCTGGACCACTTCCCCGGCAACGCCTCCTACGCGGCCGGCCACTACGGCCTCGGCCAGCGCGTCCCGATGCTCGTCGTCTCGCCGTGGAGCACCGGCGGCTACGTGAACTCCGAGGTCTTCGACCACACCTCGATCATCCGGTTCATGGAGCGGCGCTTCGGTGTCAAGGAGCCCAACATCTCGCCCTGGCGCCGGGCGGTCTGCGGCGACCTCACCTCCGCCTTCGACTTCGCGGGCAAGGACACCGACCCGGCGAAGCTCCCCGACACCGCCGGCTACGAGCCGCCGGACCACGAGCGCCACCCCGACTACGTCCCGAAGGCCCCCGCGAACCCGGCACTGCCCAAGCAGGAGTCCGGCTCCCGGCCCGCCCGCGCGCTGCCGTACGCCCCGGTGGTGGACGGCGCCGTGGACCCCGCCACCGGGAAGATCACGCTCACCTTCGGCGGCGGCGCCAAGGCCGGCGTCTGCTTCCACGTCCGGTCCGGCAACCGCACCGACGGCCCCTGGACGTACACGACGGAGGCGGGCAAGACACTCGTCGACGCCTGGAACTCCGCGTACTCGGGCGGCGCGCACGACCTGTCGGTGTTCGGCCCCAACGGCTTCCTGCGCACCTTCAAGAGCCCCGGCAAGAAGGCGGGCCCCGAGGTCGTCGCCCGCCACGACGCCACGAGCGGCAACATTCAGCTGACCCTGAAGAACGCGGGCAGCGCCGATGTGAACCTCACGGTGACCAACGCCTACGGCGGCGCGAGCCAGACCTTCAAGGTCAAGGCGGGCGCCTCCGTGCAGCACACCGTCGACCTGCGGGCGAGCAAGCGCTGGTACGACCTGAGCGTGAAGTCCGACGCGGACTCCGGGTTCCTGCGGCGCCTCGCGGGCCATGTGGAGACCGGCGCGGCGGGCGTCAGCGACCCGGCGATCATCACGCGCTGACCCCCACCTCTCGCCCGGCCGCAGGCCTGGTCACCCGCCCCCCCCGTGCCACGTCCGGCACGGGGGGCGGGCGGCCGTGCGCGCCGGAAAAGAGGAGGCCGGGGGCGGGGCCGACTGGATAGCATCCAGAGGCATGGCACCCACCCATCGCCGTGCAGGCATCCCCGGGAAGCCCGTCCTCGACGGGCTCGAAGAGAAGTGGTCCCGGCGATGGGACGAGTCGGGTGTGTACGCCTTCGACCGTACGAGGACGCGCGAGGAGGTCTTCTCCGTCGACACCCCGCCGCCCACCGTCAGCGGCTCGCTCCACGTCGGCCACGTCTTCTCGTACACCCACACCGACGCCGTTGCCCGCTACCAGCGCATGCGCGGCAAGGAAGTCTTCTACCCCATGGGGTGGGACGACAACGGCCTGCCGACCGAGCGGCGCGTCCAGAACCACTTCGGCGTCCGGTGCGACCCGGCCCTGCCGTACGACCCGGACTTCGAGCCCCCGGCCGAGCCGGGAAGGCGGCAACTCGCCATCTCCCGGCGGAACTTCATCGAGCTGTGCGAGCGGCTCACCGCCGACGACGAGCGGGCCTTCGAGGACCTCTGGCGGCGGCTCGGCCTCTCGGTCGACTGGTCCCACACCTACCGGACCATCGGCGCGGACGCCCGTGCCGCCTCGCAGCTGGCCTTCCTCAACAACCTCGCGCGCGGTGAGGCGTACGTCGCCGAGGCGCCCACGCTGTGGGACGTCACGTTCCGCACGGCCGTCGCCCAGGCCGAACTGGAGGACCGCGAGCGGGCCGCCGCCCACCACCGGCTGGCCTTCCACGGCCCCGCCGGCCGGACCGTCCTGATCGAGACGACCCGGCCCGAACTGCTCCCCGCCTGCGTCGCGCTCGTCGCCCACCCCGACGACGAGCGCCACCGGGACCTGATCGGCACCACGGTCCGCACCCCGCTCTTCGACGTCGAGGTCCCCGTCGTCGCGCACCGCCTCGCGACGCCGGACAAGGGCACCGGCATCGCCATGGTCTGCACGTTCGGCGACACCACCGACGTGACGTGGTGGCGGGAGCTGCGGCTCGCCACCCGGCCGGTGATCGGCTGGGACGGACGCCTCCTCGCCGGGCCGCCGGACGGCGTCCGCGCACCGGCGGCCGTCGCCGCGTACGCCCGGCTGGCCGGCGCCACCGCGCACACCGCGCGAGAACGCGTCGTCGAGATGCTCGAGGAGAGCGGCGACCTGCGGGGCGAGCCGCGCACCGGCACGCACGCGGTGAAGTTCTTCGAGAAGGGCGACAAGCCGCTGGAGATCGTCACGACGCGTCAGTGGTACGTCCGCAACGGCGGCCGGGACGCCGGGCTGCGGGAGCGGCTGCTGGCCCGGGGCGCGGAACTGACCTGGCACCCGCCGCACATGCGGGTCCGCTACGACGACTGGGTCGGTGGTCTCAACGGCGACTGGCTGATCAGCCGTCAGCGGTTCTTCGGCGTCCCGATCCCCGTCTGGTACCCGCTGGACGGCTCCGGCCGGCCCGACCACGCCCGTCCGATCGTCCCCGACCGCGCCGCCCTGCCCGTCGACCCGAGCGCCGAGACCCCGCCCGGCTACGACGCGGACCAGCGCGGCGCACCGCACGGCTTCATCGGCGACCCCGACGTCATGGACACCTGGGCGACCTCCTCGCTCACCCCGCAGATCGCCGGCGGCTGGCTCGCCGACCCGGACCTGTTCGCGCGGGTCTTCCCCATGGACCTGCGCCCGCAGGCCCACGAGATCATCCGCACCTGGCTGTTCTCCACGGTCGTCCGCGCCCACGGCGAGCACGACGCGCTGCCCTGGCGGCACGCGGCGATCTCGGGCTGGATCCTCGACCCCGACCGCAAGAAGATGGCGAAGAGCAAGGGCAACGCCGTCACCCCGGACGACCTGCTGGTCCGGCACGGCTCGGACGCGGTCCGGTACTGGGCGGCGAGCGGACGCCCCGGCACGGACACGGCGTTCGACGTCGGCCAGATGAAGGTCGGCCGGCGCCTCGCCACGAAGCTGCTGAACGTCGGCAGATTCGTCCTGAGCCTCGGCGCGGCGGAGCCGGACGCGGCCGTCACCGAACCACTCGACCGCGCCCTCCTCGCCGAGCTGGCGTCGACCGTCGAAGAGGCGACGCGGGCCTTCGAATCCTTCGACTACGCACGCGCCCTGGAGCGCACCGAGCAGCTCTTCTGGCGGTTCTGCGACGACTACGTCGAGCTGGTCAAGGCCCGCGCGTACGGCGACCACGGCGACGCGGCCGCGACCGGATCGGCGCGGGCGGGGCTGCGCACGGCCCTCGACGTCCTGCTGCGGCTCTTCGCCCCGGTCCTGCCGTTCGTCACGGAGGAGGTCTGGTCGTGGTGGCGCGAGGGCTCGGTGCACCGGGCGGCCTGGCCGGTCGCCGGGGAGCTGCGGGAGCGGGCGGACGACGCGGCGGTCCTCGGCGCGGCCGCGAAGGCCATCGCCGCGATCCGCGGGGCCAAGTCACGGGCGCGGCTCTCGATGCGGGCCGAGGTGGTCCGGATGACCGTCGCGGCCCCGCGCCCCACCCTCGGCCTGCTCGCCGCGGCGGAGGGGGACGTGCGGGCGGCGGGGCGCGTCGCCGCCGTCGAACTGCGCGAGGCGGACGGTCCCTTCCGGGTCGAGGTGGAGCTCCGGTCCGGGTCGGGGCGGAGTTCCGGACGCCGGAATGAGTCGGACGTCACACCCTCGCACGGGGCTGGCGGACGGCCCAGGGACGGGGGGTAGGGTCACCCGGGTGACCACGCATTCGAACACTCCTGCAGGCTGGTACCCGGACCCCCAGGGCACGCCCCAACTCCTTCGCTGGTGGGACGGCTCCCAGTGGACCCAGCACACCAGCCCGGGCCAGGACCAGGCCGCGCAGGGCCAGGCCGCGCAGGGCCAGGCCCAGCAGGCCCAGCAGGTCCCGCAGCAGGCGCAGCCCGCGCAGCAGCAGCAGCCGGCCCAGGCCGCGGCGGGCCAGCAGCAGGGTCAGTTCGGGCAGCCGCAGGCCCAGGCCCAGCAGGCCCACGCCGCGCAGCAGCAGGGGCAGTACGGCTACCCGCAGGCCCAGGGGCAGCCCCAGCAGCAGGGCCACTTCGCCCAGCAGCAGGGTCAGTTCGGCCAGCCGCAGGCGCAGTCCGCGCCCGCGGTCGACCCGGCCAAGGTGCAGCGCCAGGTGCAGAAGCAGGCAGGCGTCGCGCCGTCCGCGCAGGGCGGCGGCACGCTGTTCACGGAGCCGGTCCTGGTCGTGAACCAGAAGGCCAAGCTCATCGAGCTGACGAACGAGTACAGCGTCATGGACCAGGCGGGCACCATGCTCGGCACGGTCGTCCAGGTCGGTCAGAGCACGCTGAAGAAGGTCGCGCGCTTCGTCTCCAGCGTCGACCAGTTCATGACGCACAAGCTGGAGATCCGTGACGCGTACGGCCAGCCGCAGATGCTGCTGACGCGCCCGCGCAAGTTCATGAAGTCGCGGGTCATCGTCGAGCGGCCGGACGGCCAGCAGATCGGCGAGATCGTCCAGCAGAACATGATCGGCAAGATCAACTTCGGGATGATGGTGAACGGCCAGCAGGTCGGCGCGATCAAGGCGGAGAACTGGCGCGCCTGGAACTTCTCGATCGTCGACCACGCCGACAACGAGGTCGCCCGCATCACGAAGACGTGGGAGGGCCTGGCCAAGACCATGTTCACCACCGCGGACAACTACGTCCTGCAGATCCACTACCAGCTGCCCGAGCCCCTGCTGAGCCTCGTCGTCGCGACGGCCCTCACGGTCGACACGGCGCTGAAGCAGGACTCCCGCGGCCTTGGATGATCGTTTCCCCCGGTCCGGGGTGATCGCTACACCGTTCGAACCGGGCATTCAGGTGATTCGGGTACGTCCGGGATTCCGTGCTCCTTAGGATCTCGTTCCGTGACAGACGGGAAGAACCGGCGAACGCCGGCCGACCATGTGACCGATGTGGTCGTCCTCGGGGCCGGCCCCGCCGGCCTCGTGCTCGGCAACATCCTGGTGGACCGGGGCATCGACTGCGTCGTCCTGGAGCGGGCCGGGCGCGCGCACGTGCAGACCCGGGCGCGCGCCGGGTTCCTCGCCGCCAACACCGTGCGCGTCCTGGAGCGGCACGGCCTCGCCGACGGGCTGCTCCGGAACGGACAGACCCACCACACCTGCGAGTTCCGCACCGAGGACGGCCGGTTCCGGCTGGACTACAGCGGACTCGGCCTGGGTGAGCGGCACACCGTCTATCCGCAACAGGCCCTGGTGACCGACCTCGTGACGCGGTTCCTGGAGCGCGGCGGGCAGATCCGCTTCGGCACCGAGGCCCTGGCGGTGCGCGGCGCCGACGGCGAGCGGCCCGAGGTGGCCGTGCGCGAGCCCGACGGGCGGCCCGGCCGGTGGCGGGCCCGGTACGTGGCCGGCTGCGACGGGCGGCACGGCGCGGCCCGGCGTTCGCTGCCGCCCGGCACGACCCGCCACCACCGTGACCTCGACATCACCTGGCTCGGGCTGCTCGCCGAGGCCCCGCCCAGCATGGACGCCGTCGGATACGCGGTGCACGAGCGCGGCTTCGCCGGCCACATGGCCCGCACCAGCGACGTCACCCGCTACTACCTCCAGTGCGAGCCCGGCACCCCGCCCGACGCCTGGTCCGACGAGCGGATCTGGGACGAGCTGGAACTGCGGATGGGGGCGGGGAAGTACGGCCCGCTGAACCGCGGCCGCATCCTCCAGCGCTCCGTCGTCGAGCTGGAGTCCGACGTGCTCGAACCGCTGCGCCACGGCGCGTTGTTCCTCGCGGGCGACGCCGCGGGCCTGATCAGCCCGTCCGCCGCGAAGGGCGCCAACCTCGCCGTCCTGGAGGCCGAACTCCTCGCGCGCGCCCTGATCGACGAACTCACCACCGGGAACACCGAAGGGCTCGACGGCTATTCGGCACGCTGTCTGACGCACATCTGGCGTGCGCAGGAGTTCTCGCACTGGATGATCGGGCTGCTGCACGGCCCGACCGGCACGGACGGCGAGACGCTCTTCCACAACTCCCTGCGCCGCGCCCGCCTCGCCTCGCTGCGCACATCGCGCAGCCGGCAGGACTGGTTCGCCGAGCACTACGTCGGCGTGTAACCAGCCCCCTCCCGAGCGCCCTCCGCGTACCTCCGTACGCGGACGCATCCCACCGCACGCGTGACTCCACGCTCGTGCGTGCCCCCCCCCAATCCACGCGTGCCCCTCCCGATGCCACGCGTACCTCCGAGCCTTCCCCCGCATACCCCTGAAACCCCGGAATGAGGAACCACCCGCGATGATCACGGCATTGTCGGGCGATATGTCCCGTCTGCGCGCGACGGTCGACTTCGTCAAGGACCAGGACACCGCCACGCTTCTCCCGCTCCTGCTCCCCGGCCTCGACGGACCGGAGCTGCGGGCCCTGACCGAGTGCTGCGCCTTCTCGCACGCCGCGCTGCTCGTCTTCCCGCCCGACGCGGCGGCGCTGCACGGGGCGCTCGCCGACTGCGGGCTCGTCGTGGACGCGCCGCCGGGACCGAGCGTCGTCGTGCGCGAGCGTCTCGCGCTGCGGCACCGGCGGTGCGCGGCGGATCTCGACGTCGGCATTCTGCGCCCCGCGGTGCGGTGCCGGGACGGGGCGCGGCGCATGGTGGAGGTGTTCGCGCTGACCGTGCCCCCGGGGTCGGACCTCGCTCCGCTCGCCGCGCACGAGCGGGAGCGGCAGCACGAGGCGCACGTCGCCTTCGAGGTCGAGGCGCCCGACCCGCTCGTACTGCGCGGGCTCTGCGCCGCCTTCGAGCGGTACGGCGCCGCCCCCGACGGCGGTGGCTACAACCCGCACGAGAACGGGACGGTGTTCTACCTCACGGCACCCGCCGCGGCCAAGGCCGGTTACCGGCGCGTGGAGTTGTACGTCCCCGGCGACCACCGCGACATCCTCGCGGGACACCTCGACGCGCACCGCGCGCGGCAGCCCGCCGAGACGCTGCTGCGGCTGCTGACCGGGGCGTGGACGACACAGGCCCTGGCCGCGTTCGCGCGGCTGGAGGCGGCCGACGCGATGGATGTGGAGCGCGCTACCGGAGTCGCCGAACTGGCGCGCGCCGTGGGCGCCTTGGAGCCCAACCTGGCCACCCTGCTGCGCTACCTCGCCATGCTCGGCGTGGTGCGCGAGAACCGCGACGGGTTCCGGCTCACGGAGACCGGCGTGCTGCTGCGCGCGGACGCCGAAGGGTCGATGCGGTCACTGGCGCTGATGTACGGGGGGCCGTTCTACGAGTCCTTCGCCGGGCTCGACCACACCGTGCGCACGGGGCAGGTCGCCTTCGAGCGGCGCTTCGGCGAGAACCACTTCGACCACTTCGCGCGCGATCCCGAACTCGCCGGTCTCTTCGACCGGTCGATGGCCGCGGGGTCGCGGATGTTCGACCCGCTGCCCGCCCATCCCGTCCTCACCGCGGCGGCGGCCGGCGCCACCGTGGCCGACGTCGCGGGCGGCAACGGGGAACTGCTCGGCCGCATCCTCTCCGCGCACCCCCGGCTGCGGGGCCTCCTCCTGGAGCGCCCGCACACCGTGGAGGCCGCCCGGCACCTTCTCGGCGCGGCCGGGCACGCGGGGCGGTGCACCTTCCGCGCGGGCGACTTCGCGGACGTGCCCGCGGGCGCCGACATCTACGTCCTGTCCCGCGTCCTGCACGACTGGGACGACGACCGCTGCCGCGAGATCCTGCGGCACTGCGCCCGCGCGATGTCCCCCACCGCCGACCTGCTCGTCGTCGAACGGGTCCTGCCCGCCGACGGCTCCGCCTCCCTGGCCACGGCCTGGGACCTGCACATGATGTGCAACGTGGGCGGCCGCGAACGCCGCGCCGACCACTACGCCCGGCTCTTCACCGAAGCGGGCCTCACCCTGGTGGACCGCTCCCCGCTGCCCCTGGACGGGAGCGTGCTGCATGTCCGCAGGGCGGGGGCGGGAGCGGCGGAGGGCTGATCCCGGGCTGGCTTTCCTAGGGCCGCGAGAGATGGAACGCGGCGGGTTCCACGGGCTGGCCGGGGATCGACGGCAGGAAGTCCGGCGCGGTCTCCACCGTGACCGGGGCCACGACCGGGACGGTGCGCGGCGACCGCGTGAGGACCACGACGCCGTACGCCGCCACCGCCGCGCCCGCCACGGCCAGGAGGATTCCGCCGGCCCCGCCCTGGAGCCGCTCGCCGAGCAGCGCGACGCCGATCACCGAGGCGGCGACCGGGTTGGTCAGGGTCACCACGGCGAGCGGTGCGCCGAGGCCGCCGCGGTAGGCGGTCTGGGAGAGCAGCAGGCCGCCGGCGGCGAAGGCCGCGACCAGCACCGCCACGATCACCACCTGCGGGGTGAACAGCGGACCCGAGCGGTCCGTCACCGCGACCGTCACGGTCTGGGTGAGGGCCGACGCGACCCCGGAGGCGAAGCCGGACGCGGTGGCGTGGCGCAGCCCCGGCCGGGCGCCGGGCCGCGACAGGACACCGATGACCGCCATCGTCGACGCGGCCACGACCAGCGCCTCCGGCACCGTCAGCGTGTCGTCGGGCGCGGGCCCCGAAGCGGTCAGGAGCAGCGCGCCGAGACCGATGAGGGTCAGGCCGGTGCCGCGCCACTCCAGCCGCGTCACCCGGCGGCCCGCGAGCCGGGCGCCGAGGGGCACGGCGGCGACCAGGGTGAGCGCGCCGAGCGGCTGGACCAGGGTGAGCGGCCCGTACTTCAGGGCCGCCACGTGCAACAGCGCCGCTGACGCGTTCAGCCCGACCGAGGACCACCACACCCCGCTGCCGAGCATGCGCAGCACGCCGCTCTCGCCCTCGGTGACCCGCGAGGCGAGCCGCTCCTGGGCGACCGCGGCGGCGGCGTACGCGGCGGCGGAGACCAGCGAGAGGGCGACGGCGAGAAGTGTGGCGCTCATCGGGCCGCCCCCGAGGTGATCAGTTCCGACGGTGCGGCGGGTACGGGCGCGGCGGCCGGTGCCGGGGCCGGTGCCGGCGTCGAGCGGCGTACCACGCGCGACCGGCCTGCGCGGGGCAGCCGGATCACCGCGAGGGCGATGCCGAGCAGCGCGGTCGCGACGAGCGCGTCGAGCCAGTAGTGGTTGGCGGTGCCGACCACGACGAGCAGGGTCAGCAGCGGGTGCAGCAGCCACAGCCAGCGCCATCGGGTCGAGGTGGCGACGATCATGCCGACGGCGAGCATCAGGGCCCAGCCGAAGTGCAGCGAGGGCATGGCCGCGAACTGGTTGGCCATGGTGTCGGTGGCGGGCTTCGCGGCGTACACCGAGGGCCCGTAGACCTGCGCGGTGTCCACGAGGTGCGCCGCGTCCAGCAGGCGCGGCGGCGCGAGCGGGAACCCGAGGTGCAGCACGAGGGCGGTCGCGGTCAGCGCGGCGAGCACCCGGCGCGTCCACACGTAGTGCCGGGGGCGGCGCAGATACAGCCAGACCAGGAACAGCAGCGTCGCCGGGAAGTGCACGGTCGCGTAGTAGGTGTTCGCGATGTGGACCAGCGTCTCACTGCCGAGCAGGGCGTGCTGCACGGAGCCCTCGCCGGGCAGGTGCAGGACGCGCTCGGCGTCCCAGACACGGTGTGCGTTACGGAAGGCCTCGCCGGTGTGGCCGTTGGCGAGCTGCCTGCCGAACTTGTAGACGAGGAAGAGTCCTGCGACGAGGAGGAGCTCGCGGACGAGGGGCGGTCGGGCAGATGTGTCCGGCTTCCGGACGGCGGTCGCGCCCGGCTCCCGGCCCCGTATGTCCGGCTCCCGTTCGGCAGGCTCGGTTCGGGATTCCATCCCCCGGCCCCTTTACGTGACGACTGGGTGGTGCGGTGCTGAGCGGAGGATCGCCCCACTCATCGATACGCCAGTGTACCGATACGGAGGCGTACCGGTACACTGGCGTATCGAAAGGGGTCGACGCAGCCGGTCGGCCGCCGTACCGAGGAGAAGAGCCATGACGTCGACGTCGAACCGCTCGAAGATCACGCCCGAGCGTGAGCAGGAGTTCTACGACGCCGTCCTCGACCAGCTCCGCGCGTGCGGCTACGAGTCGCTGACCATGGAGGGCGTGGCCGCCCGCACCCGGTGCAGCAAGTCCACGCTCTACCGTCAGTGGAAGACGAAGCCCCAGTTCGTGGCCGCGGCGCTGCGCGCCAACCGCTGTGTGCGATTCGCCGGCATCGACACCGGCAGCCTCGCCGGGGACCTGCGGGAGGCGGCCCGGGCGGCCGGCGAGCAGTCCGGGCGGGACACGATGCTGGTCCAGGCGCTCAGCCACGCGGTTTTGCAGGACGAGGAGCTGCGGCGGGCGCTGCGCGAGACGCTGGTCGAGCCGGAGCGCCGGGCCATGGCCGCGATCATCCGGCGCGGCGTGGAGCGCGGCGAGATCGTCGAGGGCCACCCGGCGGTGGAGTTCCTCTCGGTGCAGCTCTTCGGCGTGCTGCGCGCCCGGCCGATCCTGGAGGGCAGCTACGCCGACGAGGAGTATCTGACCCGTTTCGTCGAGGCCTGCGTGCTGCCCGCACTCGGCCTCACCTGATCGTGGGCCCGGGGCTGTTGGATGGCTGACCCGGGCCTGCCCGCGCCGCACCGTGGGGACGGGGGCGGCGCGCACCCCCGGACCGGACGGGGTTCCTCCTGAGCGGCGAGGAACCCCGCTCGGTCCGCTGCGTCACGGGGTGCGGCGGTGCTGCCGGATCCGCCGGTGCGGCTCGGCGGCTATACGTTCTTGCCCGCGCCGCCACCGCCGACCGGACCGGCCTTGATGCCCTCGGCGATCTTGTCCATCGCGGACTGCGAGGGGGCGTCCTTGTTGACGTCGATGCCCATCCGGACGATGACGATCTTCGACGAGTCGGCGGGGGAGGGGAAGGCGAGCGACTCCACGTAGCCGTCGTCGCTCTTCTCCGTGACCGCCTTCCAGCGGACGCGGTAGCCCTTCTGCCCCGCGACCGTGACCGGCTCCGAGGCCAGCACCTTGTGCGAGGTGATCCTGCCGTAGGTCTTGCCGCCGTACCCCGACTTGGCGTTCTTCGCGATGTCCGCCTTCGCGGCTGCCTCGGGCGTCGTCGCGTCGACCTTCAACTGCTCGGCCGACTGGGAGAACGCGCTCCCGCGCGTGCACTGCTCCGAGGTGTTGCCGGGGCAGGGGATGGGGTCGGTCTGCACCCCGGCGCCGTACTGCGTGCTGCCGCCCTTCCAGCCGTCCGGGACCGGGATCTTGAGGCCGTTCACCACATCGCCGGCGAAGCCCGGGTCCTGCTCCGGCGCCTGCGGCCCGCCGCGCTCGTCCGGCGACCGCGGCGACTCGGACGGACCGGGCTCGCGCGGGCCGCCGGCCGAGGGCTCCTTGGCCGTGGAGACGCCGTCGTCCCCGTCGCCGTCGGAGGTCAGGGCGTATACGCCGCCGCCTATCCCGGCGAGGACGACGAGGACCACGCCGGCGGCTATCGCGATGCGCAGCCGGCGCCGCGGGGCGGGGGCGGGCGGCTGCCCGGGGTAGGCCGGGAACGCCGGCTGCGTCGGGTGTGCCGCGGTGCCCGCGGCGGCGCGCACCTGGTCCGTCCACACGGTCCCGTCCCACCAGCGCTCGGTGGGAGGACCGCCGGCGGTCCGGCCGGGATCGGGGTACCAGCCTGGGGGAGTCATCTGGGTCATGGCCGCCAGCGTAGGAGCCCCGCGTGAAAGGGGGATGAGAGGGCCCCCCGGTGATGAACCGGTTCCCCGTGTTCTGCCCCTTTCGTGCGCCTTCCGCCAGGGCGTCCGCGATCAGCCTCGGCCCGCGGGCCAACTCCCGCTCCCGTAGCCGTTGATGACGAGCTGCGACGGGCCCGCGCCGGCCACTGTCCGCGGCCACGGCGTCCCCGGGCGCCCCGGGGTGATCGACCCCAGCACGCTCGCGTGCCGCGCCCCGGTGCTCGCGGGGACGGTGCCCGGCAGCCCGTGCAGGGTCAGGAAGCCGAGGACGGCGAAGGCGTACGCCTCCTTCGCCGCGGAGGGCAGGCCGAGCTCGTCGGAGGCGCGCACCGGGATGCCCGCGCCCAACTCCGCGCGCAGGGCGGCCATCAGCGCCGGATTGCGTGTCCCCCCTCCCGAGACGAGGACCTCCGAGGCGCCGACGGAACGGACCGCGTCGGCGACCGTGCGGGCGGTGAGCCGGGTGAGCGTGGCGACGACGTCCTCGGCGGGCAGCTTCTCGTACCCCCGCAACGCCGTCCGCAGATACGGCAGATGGAAGAGTTCCTTGCCCGTCGTCTTCGGCGCGGGCAGGGCGTAGTACGGCTCGGCGAGGAGCCGGGCGAGCAGCCCCTCGTCGACCGTGCCGCGCGCCGCCAGCTCACCGTCCAGGTCGTAGGCGAGGCGCCCGTCCGTCGCCGCGTGGACGGCGGCGTCGATCAGGGCGTTGGCGGGGCCGGTGTCGAAGGCGGTGCCGTCGGCGGCCGTGATGTTGGCGATGCCGCCGAGGTTCAGCGCGGCAGGGGCGCCGGGGCGGCCGCGCAGCCACATCCGGTCCACCAGGCTGACCAGCGGCGCGCCCTGGCCGCCCGCCGCGATGTCCCGGGGGCGGAAGTCGGCGACCACCGGCAGGCCCGTCGCCTCGGCGATCCAGGCGGGCCCGCCGATCTGCAGGGTGCCGTGCACCTGGCCGTCCGCCACCCAGTGGTAGACGGTCTGGCCGTGCGAGGCGACCAGTTCGGCCCGGCCCTCGCACAGTTCACGGTCGGCCTCGACCGCGGCGGCGGCGAAGGCCCGGCCGATCCGGGTGTCGAGCCGGCAGACCTCGGCGAGGGTGGTGGCGGCGGGTGGCAGCGCGGCGGCGAGGCCGGCGCGCAGGCCCGCGTCGTAGCCCCGGCTGATCAGGCCGAGGGGAGTGAGGGTCAGCCGGTCGCCGTCGAGGGTCAGATCGGCGGCTGCCGCGTCGATCGCGTCGTACGAGGTCCCTGACATCAGCCCGATCACGCGCACGTGGGGCCTCCTTCCCGGTCGGCTCACCCTTGCGCTTGATCATTGCATCCCGCGGCTCGCGGGCGGCCGGGCTTCCTGGAAAGCGGCACGGGGTGCGAGGTCGGCTGGCCGGTTTTCGGTTCGGGGGGCGCGCGGGTTCTCCGGCGTGCCGGTGGCTCGCCGGCTCCTGGGCCCGACGCCTGCGGGTCGCCTTCGCACCCTTCGGGTCCGGCCGGCCGCGTTCACGGTCTGCTGTGTCGCGTATCCGTGAGGCGCGCCCGGTGTCCCGCTGTGCGGCCGTGAACGCGGCCCTGACGCCTTGCCGCGCGGCCGTCAGCCTCGGCTTCCGGGGGGCCGCCGGGGGTGCGTCTCGCGGCGGGCGTCCGTCAGTTGCGCGCGGCGCACGCCGGGCGCCCGCCCGCGTGCTTCGCGCGTTCTGCGCGCCCGGGGTGCGGCTCCGCACCCCGGGCTCATCTTTGGCTCGTCGGGCGCGGCCCCGCGCCCGGTGCGCTTCGGCGAGATCTTCGCGCCCCGGCCGTCCGGCCGCCCCCCTCACCCGCCCCGCACGCCTCCCCCGTACGCCGCGAGCGCCCTCTCCCGCCACACCCCCGGGTCCCCCCACGCGCTCCGCAGCGCCCGTGCCTTCGTGAGCCACAGGGACAGGTCGCACTCCGCCGTGTACCCGATCGCCCCGTGCAGTTGGAGCGCGGCGCGGGCCGCCCCGTACGCGGCTTCGGACGCCGCCACCTTGGCGGCGGCCACGTCGGCCTGCGCCAGCGTCGTCGCCGCGCCGAACACCAGCGGCCGGGCGAACTCCAGGCCTACCAGGACGTCCGCCAGCCGGTGCTTGACCGCCTGGAACGACCCGATCGGCACCCCGAACTGGGTGCGCTGCTTCGCGTACGCCACGGTCCGCTCGAGCAGCGCAAGACCGACGCCCAGAGCCTGCGCGGCGGTGGCGAGGGCCGCCCATCGCGTCGCGTGCCGCGCGGCCGCGGCCACGGCGGCGCCCGAGGCGAGCAACTCGCCGCCGGGCAGCGGCGCGGCGAGGCGCCGCGCGGGGTCCAGGGACCGCCGCACGCGCGCGTGCCCGGGCGCGAGCCGCACGGTCTCGTCCGTCACGACCAGGACGAGGTCCGCGGTGTCCGCGTCCACGGCGTGCGGGCCGCCGTCCGGCAGGGTCAGGGTCGCGCTCGCTGTCCCCGCGGCCAGGGCGGGCAGCAGGCGTTTGGCGGGCCCCCGCTCGCCCTTCTCGGCGAGACGCGCCAGGAGCGTGGCCGCCGCCACCGTCTCGACGACCGGACCCGGCACGGCGTGCCGCCCCAACTCCAGGAAGGCGACGGCCGTTTCGACGGGCAGCGGACCCACCCCCTCGTACTCCTCGGGCACCGCCAGCGCGAAGACGCCCGCGTCCGCGAGGCGCGCCCACACCGCGCGCCCGGGCGCGGGATCACCGGCCCCCCACGCGCGCGTGGCCGCCACCGTGTCGGCCGCCGTCAGCATCGCGTCCAGGGAGCGGGCGAACTCCCGCTGCTCGTCGTCGAGGAGGAACCTCATCAGCGGCGTCCCTTCGGCATCAGCGGCGTCCCTTCGGCAGACCGAGCAGCCGCTCGGCGATGATGTCGCGCTGGATCTCGTTGGTGCCCGCGTAGATCGGGCCGGCGAGCGAGAACACGTACCCCTCCGCCCAGTCGGGGCCGTCCGTGGGCGGGCCGTCGGCCAACTCGCCGTCCGGGCCGAGCAGATCGAGCGCCGTCTCGTGCAGGGCGATGTCGTACTCCGACCAGAAGACCTTGTTGAGGCTGGACTCGGCGCCGATGGTCTCGCCGGACAGGAACCGCGAGGCGTTGGCCCAGGTGAACAGGGCGTACGCGCGGGCGCCGATGACGGCATCGGCGACGCGGTCGCGCAGCGCGGTGTCGGCCGGGTCCGCGCGGGTGCGCCACTGACGGGCCAGGCGGTCCGCGGAGGCGAGGAAACGGCCGGGGGAGCGCAGGGTGAGGCCGCGTTCGTTGCCCGTGGTGGACATCGCGATGCGCCAGCCCTGGCCCGGCTCGCCGATCACGTCCTCGTCCGGCACGAAGACGTCGTCCAGGAAGAGTTCGGCGAAGGCGGGCTTGCCGTCCAGGCGGCCCACGGGACGGACCGTCACGCCGTCCGCGTCGAGCGGGAACATCAGATACGTCAGGCCCTGGTGCGGCTTGCCCGGCCGCCCGTCACCGCCCCCCGGCGACCCGCTGCGGAAGAGGCCGAACGCGCGGTCGGCGAACGCGGCCCGGGACGACCAGGTCTTCTGCCCGCTGATCAGCCAGCCGCCGTCCGTACGGCGGGCGGTGGAGCGCAAGGACGCCAGGTCGGACCCCGACTCCGGCTCCGACCAGGCCTGGGCCCAGACGACCTCGCCGGTCGCCATGGACGGCAGCACGCGCGCCCGCTGCTCCTCGGTGCCGAAGTCGAACAGGGTGGGCGCGAGGAGATTGATGCCGTTCTGCGTGACCCGGCCCGGCGCGCCCGCCGCGTAGTACTCCTCCTCGAACACCAGCCACTTGACGATGTCGACGCCCTGCCCGCCGTACTCCTTCGGCCAGGAGACCACCGACCAGCGGTCCGCCGCGAGGGTGCGCTCCCACGCGCGGTGCGCGGCGAAGCCCTCCGCCGTCTCCAGGGAGGGGAGCGGAGCGGTCGGCACGTGCGCGGCGAGCCAGTCGCGCGCCCGCTGTCTGAAATCCCCCTCCTCGGGGGTGAAGTCGAGGTCCATCAGTGGCCCACCCTTCCCTAACAAGTGTTTGGTAGATTAACCTGAGAGGAGCCGACGAGTCGAGGGCCCGGAGCCGGAATCGGGGGACAGCCCATGGACGCACCCGCCCATGTGCCCGCGCACGACCTGCTCGCGGGCCGCACCGCCGTCATCACGGCCGCCGCGGGGGCCGGCATCGGCGGCGCCACCGCGCGCCGCTTCCTGCAGGAAGGCGCCCGGATCGTGATCGGCGACGCCCACGCGCGCCGGACCAAGGAGTCGGTGGCGGAGCTCGCCGCGGAGTTCGGCGCGGAGCGGGTCGACGGGATCCCGTGCGACGTCACCGAACCGGCCCAGATCGACGCCCTGTTCGACCTGGCCGAGCGGTGCCACGGCCACCTCGACATCGTGGTGAACAACGCCGGCCTCGGCGGGACCGCCGAGCTCACCGAGATGACCGACGAACAGTGGGACAAGGTCATCGACGTCACCTTGAACGGCACGTTCCGCTCGACCCGCGCCGCCCTGCGCCGGCTGCGCGCGGCGGGCCGGGGCGGCGTGATCGTCAACAACGCCTCGGTGCTCGGCTGGCGCGCCCAGGCCGGCCAGGCGCACTACGCCGCGGCGAAGGCGGGCGTCATGGCCCTCACCCGCTGCGCCGCGCTCGAGGCGGCCCCGCACGGCATACGGATCAACGCGGTCGCGCCGAGTCTCGCCATGCACCCCCACCTCGCCAAGGTCACCTCGCCCGAGCTCCTCGAAGAGCTCACCGCCCGCGAGGCGTTCGGGCGGTACGCACAGCCCTGGGAGATCGCCAACGTCATCGTCTTCCTGGCCGGCGACTACTCCTCGTACATGACGGGCGAGACGGTCTCGGTCAGCAGCCAGCACGCCTAGGCGGAGAATGACCGTGTGTCGAAACCGAACCAGAACACCAGCAAGACGGCCGGACCCGCACGGAAGGCACCGGACGGGGGCGCGGGGCAGAAGCCGTCCGGCGCCGCACCGCGCAACCCTGCGGGCGCCGCGAAGAAGTCCCAGGTGAGCCCGTCACCCGAGCGGCGCCGTGAACTCCTCGCCATCGCCGCCGACGTCTTCGCCGAACAGGGGTACAACGCCACCACGGTCCGCAAGATCGCGGACGCCGCGGGCATGCTCGCCGGCAGCCTCTACTACCACTTCGACTCCAAGGAGTCGATGCTCGAAGAGATCCTCCGCACCTTCCTCACCGAGCTCTGGGACGGGTACGACCACGTGCTCCAGGCCCAGCTCGGCCCCCGGGAAACCCTTGAGGCCCTCGTCACCGAGTCCTTCCGGGAGATCGACCGGCACCGCGCCGCCGTCGCGATCTACCAGAAGGAGTCCCGGCACCTCGTCGCCCAGCAGCGCTTCCAGTACCTGTCGGACTCGCAGCAGCGCTTCGAGAAGGCCTGGCTCACCACGCTGGAGCGCGGCGTCGCGGAAGGCGCCTTCCGCGACGACCTGGACATCCGGCTCGCCTACCGCTTCGTGCGCGACACCGTCTGGGTCGCCGCGTCCTGGTACCGCCCCGGCGGCGGCCACAGCCCCGAGGAGATCGCCCGTCAGTACCTGTCGATGGTCCTGGACGGCATCTCCGTACGTACCTGAGCGGCGCGTCGTCGGACGGCGCCGCACGAGTGAGGAGTACGCAGCCATGGCCGAGGCCTACATCGTCGAAGCGGTCCGCACCCCCGTCGGCAGGCGCGGCGGAGGACTGAGCGAGGTCCACCCCGCCGACCTGGGCGCCCACGTCCTGAAGGCGCTCGTCGAGCGGACCGGCGTCGACCCCGCCGCCGTCGAGGACGTCGTCTTCGGCTGCCTGGACACGGTCGGACCGCAGGCCGGCGACATCGCCCGCACCAGCTGGCTGGCGGCCGGACTGCCCGAGGAGGTGCCCGGCGTGACGATCGACCGGCAGTGCGGATCGTCGCAGCAGGCCGTGCACTTCGCCGCACAAGGCGTGCTTTCCGGTACCCAGGACCTCGTCGTCGCCGGCGGCACCCAGAACATGTCGATGATCCCCATCGCCTTCGCCTCCCGGCAGGCCGCCGAACCCCTCGGCCTCACCCAGGGCCCCTACGCGGGCAGCGAGGGCTGGCGCTCCCGCTACGGCGACCGTCCCGTGAACCAGTTCCACGGCGCCCAGTTGATCGCCGAGAAGTGGGGGATATCCCGCCGTGACATGGAGGAGTTCGCACTCCGCTCGCACCGTCGGGCGGTCCGCGCCATCGACGAGGGCCGCTTCGACCGCGAACTGACCACCTGCCGGGGCGTGCGCACCGACGAGGGGCCGCGGCGCGACACCACGCTGGAGAAGATGGCCGGCCTCAAGCCCGTCCTCGACGGCGGCACGATCACCGCCGCCTGCTCCTCCCAGGTGTCCGACGGCGCGGCGGCACTGCTCATCGCGGGCGAACAGGCCGTCCGGGACCACGGGTTGACGCCCCGCGCCCGGATCCACCACCTCTCCGTACGCGGCGAGGACCCCATCCGGATGCTCTCCGCGCCGATCCCCGCCACCGCCCACGCCCTCAAGAAGACCGGCATGAGCATCGGCGACATCGACCTCGTCGAGATCAACGAGGCGTTCGCGCCGGTCGTCCTGGCCTGGCTGAAGGAGACCGGCGCCGACCCGGAGAAGGTCAACGTCAACGGCGGTGCGATCGCCCTCGGCCACCCCCTGGGCGCGACCGGCGTGAAACTCATGACCACCCTCCTGCACGAACTGGAGCGCACCGGCGGCCGGTTCGGACTCCAGACGATGTGCGAGGGCGGCGGCCAGGCCAACGTGACGATCATCGAACGCCTCTGAACGATCTGCGCGGCCCCCCCGGACGCCTCGCGCACGCACCCCCGGACTCCCGTCGTCCGTCCGGGAACTGGACGCTTCCTCACCCCTTGCGGGAGTACCTGCCCCGACCGCGCTCCATCGCGGCCCCGACCCGGCTAGTCTCGACTTCTGTACGTCGATTGAGCGACCCCGGGAGGTAGCGCGATGACGCAGGCACGGCCCGGAGGAGCTGCCGGGACCCCGTTGTGGGAGCGCGACGACGAACTCGCCGCGGCGACCCGGGCCGTCGAGGACCTCTGCGCCGACGCGACGACCGCGGGCGGACTCATCGCCTTCAGCGGCGAGGCGGGCATCGGAAAGACGGCGCTCCTGGCCGAGGTGCGCCGTCTCGCGGAGGGCCGCGCCACGGTCTGGTCGGCGCGTGGCGGCGAGACCGTCACCTCCGTCCCCTTCAACGTCGTGCGCCAGCTCCTGCAGCCGGCCCTCGTCCACCTCACCCCCGACGATGCCCGCGAGTACTTCGGCGACTGCTACGAGATCGCGGGCCCCGCCCTCGGCATAGCCGAGCCCGGCGGCCGCCAGCCGGATCCGCAAGGCGTCTGCGACGGCCTCGTCGAGGCCGTCTCCCGGCTCGCCCGGCTGCACTGGCCGCTCGTCCTGCTCATCGACGACGCGCACTGGGCCGACCAGGAGACCCTGCACTGGCTCGCCACGTTCGCCCAGCGCCTGGACGAACTGCCCGTCCTCGTCGTGATCGCCCGCAGGCCCGGCGAGGCCACCGGCGAGAGCGCCCGCCACCTGACCGCCGTCACCGCCAAGGCCCGCTCGTTCACCACCCTGCGCGCGCTCACCCCGGACGCCGCGGCGGGCCTGACCCGCGCCACGCTCGGCGAGCACGCCGACTCCCCGTTCTGCCGCGAGGTCTGGGCGGTCACCGGCGGCAATCCCTACGAATCCGTGGAGCTCCTCGCCAAGGTGCAGGACAGCGAGCTCGACCCGGTGGAGAGCTCCGCCGACGAGCTGCGCGCCCTCAACCGCACGGCCCGCGGCCGCGGCCTCGTCGCCCGCCTCGAAGGGCTCGGCACCGACGCCACCCGGTTCGCCTGGGCCGCCGCCATCCTCGGCAGCGCCATCTCCGTCGAACTGGCCGCCTCGCTCGCCGGCATGACCACGGAGAAGGCCGAACGGTGCGCCGAGCGCCTGTGCACCGCGCGCATCCTGATCGACGGCGACGACGGCATGGAGTTCGTCCACCCGCTGATCGCCACCACGGTCTACCGCTCCATCCCGGCCGCCACCCGCACCGCGATGCACGGCCAGGCCGCCTCCGTCGTCGCCCACGACGGCCGTGGCGCCGCGGCCGCCTCCCGGCACCTCCTGGAGGTCCACCCCGACGACGACCCCGAGCTGGTGGAGCAGCTGCGCCGGGCCGCCGCCGAACACCTGGCCGTCGGCGCGCCCGACGCGGCCCGCCGGTGCCTGGAGCGCGCCCTCGCCGAACCCCCGCTGCCCGAGATCCACGCGCGCGTGCGCTACGAACTGGGCTGCGCCACCCTGCTCACCTCGCCCGTCACCACCATCGGCCATCTGCGCGAGGCGCTCTCCATGCCCGGCCTCGACCAGGAGCTGCGGGTCGACGCGGTCTGCCGCCTCTCCCAGGCCCTGGTCCACAACGACCAGCTCGAAGAGGGCCTGCGGGTCATCGTCGAGGAGGCGGGGCGGCTCGACGAGGGGCCCGCGCGGCTGCGGCTCCAGGCCGTGCACTACATGTGGGAGGGCATTCACGCGGGTGAGGAGGACTCGCCCGGCCGGTCGCGGCGGCTCGCCGCGCTCGCCGGTCCGCTCCGGGGCCGCGACAACTCCGAGCGCGCCCTGCTGATCCTGCGCGCCTTCGACGCCATGACCCGGGGAGAGAGCGCCGAACTCGTCGTCGAGCTCTGCGACCGCGCCCTCGTCAACGGCCGTCTCGCGCCCGGCCTCGGCTGGACCGACCCCGAGTGGAGCTTCGAACTCCGGCTGATGCTCGGCGGGTCGTACGCCTTCTCCGACCGGCTCGACCGCGCGGAGAGCCTGTTCACCGAGGCCGTGCGCGCCTACGAGACCGCGGGCTGGAGCGGCGGGCACCTCGCCCTCTCGCACGCCTTCCTCGGCTATGTGTACCGCAGGCGCGGCCGGCTGACCGACGCCGAGCGCTCGCTGCGCGAGAGCCTGCGGCTGGCCGACCGCGTCGGCGAGGGGCTGCCGATGCACTGGGAGGCGGCCAGCATGCTCATCGACACGCTCCTGGCGCGCGGCCACATCGAGGAGGCGGGCGCCGTCGCCGACCGGTACGGCTTCGCCCCGCCGTCCGCCTCCACGATCTACGTGCCGGACGCGCCGTCCGTCCGCGGCAGGCTCCTGCTCGCCCTCGGACGGGCGGAGGAGGGGCTGAACGTACTGGAGGCGACCGCGAAGGCGCTGACCGCGCGCGGCCAGTACAACACCGTGCTCGCCCCGTGGGCGTACGACCTCGCCCGCGCGCTGGCCACCGAGGACCCCCGGCGCGCGGTCGACCTGGTCGCGGACGCCCGCAGGCAGGCCGAGCGGTTCGGCACGGACACGGCGATCGGTGAGGCCCTGCGGTGCGCGGCGGCGCTGGAGACCGGCCCGCGCTCCGTCGCCCTGTACCGGCAGGCCGCCGGCTATCTGGAGGCCTCGCCCTGCGCGTACGAGCACGCCGTGGCCCGCGTCGAGTACGGCATCGCCGCGGACTCCGCGGCCGAGCTGGAACGGGGCCTGACCCTGGCCCGCTCATGTGGCGCCGACGGCCTCGCCGACCGGGCGCTGGACCACTTGCCGCTGGTCAGGCGCTGAGACGGGGGCCGTGGGGCGGCAAGGGGTGGTCCGGAGCGAGGAGGGGCTAGGGGAGTTCAGGGGGAACGGGCAGGGACACGGCCCGGGGGATCCTCGGGAGGCTGAGAGGCCGCGAGGGCGGCGGGGAGCGTTCCGAGTACGCCACCCGCGTCAAGCCAGCTGCAGCCACCCGCAGCCACCTGCATGAGGCCCCCGCACCAGGCCACGCGCGCCAGGTCACGCGCAACAGGCCTGCTCCGCCGTCAGGGTGCGTCACACCCGCTTCAGGCGCCCCAGTACCTCCCCCGCCTCCGCCATCACCCGCTCCACCAGCTCCGCGCACGACGGCAGGTCCGCTATGAGGCCCGCGATCTGGCCCGAGGCCATCACCCCCACCTCCGGACGGCCGTCCACCATCGCCGACTTGAGCATCATGGGGGTGTTCGCCGCCAGCACGACCTGGCTCCACGTCAGGTCCTTGCCGTGCCGCATCGCCAGGCCGTCGCGGGCCAGTTGGCGCCAGCCCATGCCGGAGATCTTCCGGAACGCCGCCGCGTGCCGCACCGCGCGCGCCAGTGACGTGACCCGGCCCGAACTCTCCAGGTCCGCCACCAGCTCCGTGCGCAGCATCCGGTGCGGGAGGCCGTCCACGCGCGTGGTGACCGTGACGTCCTTGACGGTGGCGGCCAGATAGCGGGCCTTGACCGCGTCCGGCACCGTCGAGTCCGAGGTGAGCAGGAAGCGGGTGCCCATGGCCACGCCCGCCGCCCCGTACGCGAGCGCGGCGACCAGGCCGCGCCCGTCGTAGAAGCCGCCCGCCGCGATCACCGGCAGGTCCACCGCGTCGACGACCTGCGGGAGCAGCACGGTCGTGGCGACCTCGCCGGTGTGGCCGCCGCCCTCACCGCCCTGCACGAGCACGGCGTCCGCGCCCCACGCGGCGACCTTCTCCGCGTGCCGGCGCGCTCCGACGGAGGGGATGACCACCACGCCCGCGTCCCTGAGCTCGGCGATCAGCTCCCTGGACGGCGCGAGCGCGAACGACGCGACCCGCACGCCCTCCTCGACGACGATCCGCACACGCTCCCGCGCGTCACCCGCGTCGGCACGCAGATTGACCCCGAAGGGCGCCGTCGTACGCGACTTGACCTCGCGCACGGCGGCGCGCAGCTGGTCGACCGTCATCGTGGCGGAGGCGAGGATGCCGAGCGCCCCCGCCTCGGCGGTCGCCGAGACGAGGCGGGGCCCGGCCACCCAGCCCATGCCGGTCTGCACGATCGGGTGCCGGACGCCGACCAGCCGGGTCAGCGCCGTCTCCAGGACGGGGGTCCCGGACAGCGGGTCCGGTGGTTCTCGCGTCACGCGCGCACCTCGCTCTCGCGCAGGCCGCGCGGGTCCACCACCTCGCGGATCAGCCGCAGCTCCTCGGCCGTCGGCTCACGGGTGTACGGCACGTCGTCCGGCACGGCCAGGGCGAACCCGGTGGCCTCGCGTACCTGGTCGAGGGTGACGCCCGGGTGCAGCGAGGCGACGCGCAAGGAGCGGTCGGGCGTCCCGAAGTCGAAGACGCCCAGATCGGAGACGACCCGGCGCAGGTCGTGGAAGCGGGTCGCGGAGGGCCCGGCCGCCGCCGCGCTGTCGTACCCGACCCCGCTGATCATGTCGACCTTCTCGACGAAGACCCGGGTCGAGTGCCTCGGCACCCAGTAACTCACCGGATTGTTGAGCGTGTTGACCGGGGCGCCGCGCACCCCCAGCAGCTGGCGCCTGGGGCGCTCCCAGTCGCCGATGCACGAGATGTTCTGGTTGCCGTGGCGGTCGATCTGGCTCGCGCCCATCATCACGTGCCGCCGGCCGCCCATGACCATCGTCAGATGCCTGCGGTACGGCAGCCAGCCCTCGGTCACCGACGAGGCGGCTCCGACGGCCGGGACGTCGCCGATGAGCAGCGCCTCGCCGTCCGTGAGCAACAGGTCGGGGGAGAAGGTGAGTTTGGCGAGGCGGGCCGCGACCGACGGGACCGTGCCCATCGGGGAGGCGAGGATCTCGCCGTCGCCGCGCCAGGCCTCCGCGCAGGCGATCACGCAGTACTCGGCGCGGGTGACGGCCCGCGCGGTGGTGGACGTCATCGCTGCTCCTTGTGCCAGGTCCGGACGGCCAGGTGGTAGTCGCGCTCGTCGCCGGAGAGGAAGCGGGCCCGGAAGGCGTCCCAGGCCGCCGGGTCCGCCGCCGCGGTGGCGTACTCCTTCTGGAAGGGCTCGTCGCGGCCGTAGTCGGGCACGCAGGAGGTGAAGTGCGCCCCGCCGGGCGTCTCGGCCACCCCCGTCACGGCGTGCCGGGAGACCAGCATCGTCTGCGGCGCGGCATGCGCGGTGAGCTCCTCGGGACCGACGACGCGCTCGCACGAGACGTACGCGGTGTCGGCGGCCTCGCAGAACAGGTCGTCGAAGTACGGGTCGGGGCCCAGGTACTGTCCGTTGCCCGCGGGGTCGGCGCGGTTCATGTGGACCAGCGCCGCGTCCATCCGCAGGGCGGGCACGGCGACGAGCTCCTCCCCGTCCTCGTACGGCGAAGTGACTGTCCGCAGCCGGGGGTTGACCCGCAGGACGTCCGAGCCGAGGCCCGCGCGGATCGGCAGGAACGGCAGCCGCTGGGCGCCCGCGGTGAGCCCCTGCATGAACATCGCCTCGTCCAGTTCGACGAGTTCGAAGGCGCCGCGCTCGCGTGCCGCCCGGAAGTGCGGCTCCAGGGGGATCGAGTCGAGGGTGACGAAGGCGGTGACCAGTTTGCGGATCCGGCCGGCCGCGGCGAGCAGGCCGATGTCGGGGCCGCCGTACGAGACGACGGTCAGGTCCGTGACATCGGACCGCAGCAGCGCGCGCACCAGCGCCATCGGCTTGCGGCGCGATCCCCAGCCGCCGATGCCGAGCGTCATGCCGCTCGCCAGGCGCCCCACGATCTCGTCCGGCGTCATCCTCTTGTCGGTCCTGCCGCTCATGCCCCGCCCTCCCTGTGCGTCGCGGACGCCTCTCGCGTTCCGAAGTCCTCGCGGATGCGGTCGGCCAGGCCGCTGAGGTTCGCCTCGAAGGTGAAGCCCTGCTCGAAGCGGTAGCTGCGGTGCACGTCGACGGGGTCGATGCCGTTGATCGCGGCCTTGGCGAAGCGCAGCAGCGTGCCGTCCTTGCGGGCGATCTCCCGTGCCAACTCCATTGCCGCCCCGCGCAGTTCCTCGCGCGGGACGACCCGCCACACCGAGCCGTGCGCGTGCAGCTCGGCGGCGGTCGCCGTGCGCGAGGTGTAGTAGAGGGCGCGCATCAGATGCTGCGGCACGAGCCGCGCCAGATGGGTGGCCGCGCCGAGCGCGCCGCGGTCCAGCTCGGGCAGGCCGAAGGTGGCGTCCTCGCTCGCCACGATCGCGTCCGCGTTGCCCACCAGGCCGATGCCGCCGCCCAGACAGAAGCCGTGCACCGCCGCGACGACGGGGACCTCGCACTCGTACACCGCCGAGAACGCCGCGTAACACCCGCGGTTGGCGCCGATCAGCGCGGTGTGGCCGGTGTCGCGCTGCATTTCCTTGATGTCCACGCCCGCGTTGAACCCGCGGCCCTCGGCGGCCAGCACGACACAGCGGATCGCGGGGTCGCGCCCGGCCGCGCGCACCGCGTCCGCCAGGTCGAACCACCCCTGAACGGGCAGGGCGTTGACCGGCGGGTGGTCGACGGTGACGACGGCGACGCCCTTGTCCGGGGCGGAGGTGGAGACAGACATCAGAGGATCCGCTACCTTTCGACCACACGCCTTCAACCAAACATTTGTTAGTTGGAAAGGTAGCAGCGATGACTGACACACGACAGAGCGATGACTGACGGTCGGCAGGTGGTCGTGGTGACCGGCGGCACCCGTGGCGTCGGTGCCGGAATCGCCCGGAGCTTCCTCGCGGCCGGGGCCCGTGTCGTCGTCTGCGCCCGCAGGCCACCGGCCGAACCCGTCGAAGCGGCGGGCGCCACCGCCGAGTTCAGGCCCCTCGACCTGCGCGACGCGGAGGCGACCCGTGCCTTCTTCGCCGAAGTGGCCGCGGACCACGGCACGGTGGACGCCCTCGTGAACAACGCGGGCGGCACCCCCTTCGGGCTGCTCGCCGACACCGCCCCGGCCCGCCAGGCCAAGATCGTCGAGCTGAACCTGCTCGCGCCGCTGTACGCCTCACTCGCCGCCTACGAGGTGATGTGCCGTCAGGAGAGCGGCGGCAGCATCACGATGATCGGCAGCGTCAGCGGTACCCGTCCCTCGCCCGGCAGCGGCGCGTACGGAGCGGCTAAGGCCGGCCTGGAGAACCTCGCCGGCACCATGGCGGTCGAGTGGGCCCCGGCCATCCGCGTCAACACGGTCGTCCTCGGCCTTGCCCGCACCGAGAGCGCCCACCTGCACTACGGCGACGAGGACGGCGTCGCACAGGTCGCCCGCACCGTCCCGCTCGGTCGCCTCGCCGAGCCCGCCGACGTCGGCGACGCCTGCGTGTTCCTCGCGTCCGACCGCGCGCGGTACATCAGTGGTGCCGCGCTCCGCCTGCACGGCGGCGGTGAACGCCCCGCGTTCCTGGCCGCGGCACCCGTCAACCACGCACACACTTAGGAGCTCTGTCATGACGTCAGCTGCTGCCGGGTCCGGGCTCTGCGAGGGCCGGGTCGTGATCGTCACCGGCGCGGGACGCGGCCTCGGCCGGGCGCACGCGCGCGCGTACGCGGCCGAAGGCGCCCGGGTCGTCGTCAACGACCTCGGCGTGGGCCCCGACGGAGCGGGGGAGTCCGGCGGACCCGCGCACGACGTGGTCGAGGAGATCCGCGCGGCGGGTGGGCGAGCCGTCGCGCACGGCGGCGACATCGCCACGTCCGAGGGCGCCGCCTCGCTGGTGCGGACCGCCCTCGACGCGTACGGACGCCTCGACACCCTCGTCAACAACGCGGGCTTCCTGCGGGACCGCATGCTCGTCAACCTGGGGGAGGACGACTGGGACGCCGTGATGCGCGTGCACCTCAAGGGGCACTTCCTCCCCCTCAAGCACGCGGGCGCGCACTGGCGCGCCGAGGCGAAGGCCGGCCGCGCCCCGCACGCGTGCGTGGTCAACACCAGCTCGGGAGCGGGACTCCTCGGCAGCGTCGGGCAGGGCAACTACAGCGCCGCCAAGGCCGGAATCCTCGGCCTCACCTTCGTGGCGGCCGCCGAACTCGGCTCCTACGGAGTGCGGGTCAACGCCATCGCCCCCGCCGCCCGCACGCGCATGACCGAACAGACCTTCGCCGACACCATGGCCGCACCCGAGGGCGGCGGCTTCGACGCGATGGCTCCGGAGAACGTGTCACCGCTCGTGGTCTGGCTCGGCTCCACCGCATCCGCCGGGGTCACGGGCCGCGTCTTCGAGGCGGAGGCGGGCCGGATCACCGTCATGGAGGGCTGGCGGGCGGGCCCGACGGCGGACAAGGGGGCCCGTTGGTCGCCTGCGGAGGCCGGGGAGGCCGCGCTGAAACTGCTCGCCGACGCGGAGCCGCCGCGGCCGGTGTACGGGGCGCGCTGACGGCCCGGCGCTGCGGTCGCGGTGCCGTCCACCGGTGACTTCGCCAGGGAGCTCCGGAGCCGCTGTGACCTGCGGTTAGTGTGGAGGGCCGCATCCGTCCCGCCGAGGAGTCCCCGCCATGCCCGCGCCGCGTACCGTCCTGATCCTCCAGCACGTCGAGGTCGAGAAGCCCGGCCTGATCCTGGAGGCGCTGGAGGGCAGCGGGCTCGACGTCGACATCCGGAACCTGCTCGACGCCCCGAGCGCATCGCCGCGCGACCTGCCGCCCGTGGCCGACCTGGCGGGACTCGTCGTGATGGGCGGCCCCATGAACGCCGACGACCTCACCGGCCACCCGGCGCTGAAGCTGGAGCGCGACCTGCTCGCCGACGCGCTGCGGGCCGGCGTCCCGACCCTGGGCGTGTGCCTCGGCGCCCAACTGCTGGCCCGCGCCCAGGGCCTGGCCGTCCGGACCGGCGCCGAGCTCGGGCAGGCCGAGGAGATCGGCTGGGCCCCGCTGCGCGACGTGGACCGGGACGACCCCGTCGTCGGTCCACTGGCCGACGCCCCCGCGGTCCTCCACTGGCACGGCGACCGCATCGCGCCCGCCGCCGGTGTCCAGGTGCTCGCCCGCACCGACACGACCGAGTGCCAGGCGTTCCGGGCCGGGCCGGCGGCCTGGGGGCTGCAGTTCCACCTGGAGGTCACCCCCGGCCTGCTGGACGACTGGCTCGCCGAGCCGTCCTTCGCCACGGAGGCGGCCGAGGCGCTCGGCCCCGGCGCCACGGACCGGCTGGCGGCCGACGCCCGCGCCGTCGCCCCGGCCCTGCGACCGCTGGCCGAGCGCGGCCTGGCCCACCTGCGGTCCCTCTTCAGGGCGCGCGCGGGGCTCTAGGACCTCGCGGGCCCCGCGGCGGCGTCCTCCTCGGCGAGTACACGCTGCGCGACCGCGAACGCCGCGTTGGCCGCGGGGACCCCGCAGTAGACCGCCGTCTGCAACAGGACCGCGCCGATCTCCTGCGGAGTGAGTCCGTTGCGGCGCGCTGCGCGGACGTGCAGGGCCAGCTCGTCGAGGTGGCCGTGGGCGACCAGCGCGGTCAGCGTGATCATGCTGCGCTCTCGGTGCGCCAGCGTCGGGTCGGTCCAGATCTCGCCCCACGCGTAGCGGGAGATGAAGTCCTGGAAGCGCGCGGTGAAGGGCGTCGTCTTCGCCTGCGCGCGGTCCACGTGCGCGTCCCCGAGCACGGCCCGCCGTACGGCCGTGCCGCTCGCCGGGGCGGTGCCGGCGAAGTGGCCCCGCAGCGCCGTCGCGACCGCCTCGGGGCGTTCGGCGGGCGCCAGATGCGAGGCGCCGGCCAGCTCCAGGAGCGAGGCGCCCGGCACGGCGTCGGCGATCTCCCGCGCGTGGGCGGGCGGTGTCGCCGGGTCCTCGCGCCCGGCGACGACCAGCGTGGGTGCCACGATCGACGCCAGCGCCTCCCGCAGGTCGTACGCGGCCAGCGCGTCGCAGCACGCGGCGTACGCCCCTGGATCGGCGGCCCGGAGGTCCGCGACCAGGCCGGGCACGGTGAAGCCGGGCGTGAACCACCGGCCCGGCGCCGACTCCACGAGCCCGGCGAGTCCTTCGCGCCGCACCAGCGCGGCCCGCTCCCGCCACGGCTCGGCGCCACCGAAGTGGGCCGAGGAGCAGACCACGCCGAGGGACGTCACCCGGTCGGGGTGCCGGGCCGCGAGCCACAGCCCGACGGCGCCGCCGAGCGACACCCCCGCGTGCGCGAAGCGGTCGATGCCGAGGGCGTCGGCGAGGGTGAGGACGAGCGCACCGAGGTCGTCGACCGTGGCGCCGGGGCCGATCAGGTCGGCGGGGGAGCGGCCGTGGCCGGGAAGGTCCCAGCGCACGACGCGGTGGGTGGTGGCGAGTTCGGGCGCGACGGCGTCCCACAGGGCGGTGGAGGTGCCGAGCGAGGGGCCGAGGAGGAGTGGGGGAGCGGTGGTGGCGCCCTCGTCGGTGTGGTGCGGCATCCTGCCGCTCGGTGCGGTGGTCAACGTCGCTCCAAGGCGCGGTCGGTGAGTGCGGCGGCGGCGCCGGTGTAGCGGGCGGGATCGGTGAGTTCGGTGAGGTCGATGGCCTTCAGGGCGGGTTCGTCGACGCCGAGCTCCGTGAGGATCTCCCCGAGCACCGTCGCGAGCGTCCGCCCCGCCTCCTCCCGGGTGCGCCGGGCCGCCGAGGTCAGCGCCTCCTTCGCGCGGGCCCGCCCGAGCAGCGGAGCGAGCGCGGCCACCAGCCGTTCGGAGACGATCAACCCGCCGGTGAGGGTCAGGTGTTCACGCATCGCCTCCGGGTGTACGCGCAAGCTCTCGGCGAGCTCCGCCGCGTCCCGCGCGGCCCCGCCGGTCAGCCGCAGCAGGTCGCGCAGCGGCTCCCACTCGGCGTGCCAGGCGCCCGCGGGCCGCTCGTCCTCGGCGGCCAGCGAACCGTAGAGGGTCGCCGCGAGGGCCGGCGCACGCCGGGCGGCCGCCGCTATCAGGGTGGCGCGGACGGGATTGGCCTTGTGCGGCATCGCGGACGACCCGCCGCCCGCACCCTCGGAGACCTCGGCGATCTCGGTACGGGACAGCGTGAGCACGTCGGCCGCCGCCTTGCCGAGCGCTCCGGCGGTGAAGGCGAGGGCGGAGGCGAGATCGGCGACCGGGGTGCGCAGGGTGTGCCAGGGCAACACGGGTGCGAGCAAGTCGAGTTGGTGGGCGAACGCTGCGACCAGGGACTGGCCGGGTGGTTCCCGTCCCGCTTCCGGTAGCCCGTGCCCGCCCTCGGCACGGGAGGCTCCCTCATCGGCCCCGTACGCCTCGAAGGCGGCCAATGTCCCTGCCGCGCCGCCCAGTTGCACCGGAAGTTGGGCCCGGGCACTCGCCACCCGGTCCCGTGCGTCGAGGACCAGGGACCGCCAGCCCGCCGCCTTCAGGCCGAACGTCGTCGGCACCGCGTGCTGGGTGAGCGTGCGGCCCGGCATCGCGGTGTCCCGGTGTGTGGCGGCGAGCCGGGCCAACGCCCGCTCCGTGCGCGCCAGTTCGTCCAGGATCAGGTCGCACGTCCGGGCGGCGAGCAGCATCAGGGCCGTGTCCAGGATGTCCTGGCTCGTCGCACCCCGGTGGACGTACGGCGCCGCCTCGTCCGGCACGGCCGCCGTCAACCGCGCCACCAGTGGGATCACCGGATTCCCGCCGTCCCGTGCGCACAGTGCGATCTCCCGGGCGTCGAACCTGCCGGGGTCCGCGGCCGCCGCCGTCACCGCCGTCGCCGCCTCCCGCGGGCTCATGCCCACCGCGGCCTGCGCGCGGGTCAGCGCGGCCTCCGCCCGAAGCATCGCCGCGAGGAAGGCCTCGTCGGAGGTGGCCTCTTCGGCCGGGGACCCGGCCGACCCCGGCGAGAACAGGCCGCTCACGAGCGCTCCGCGGGGAATTCCAGGAAGACCGTCTCGTCCGCGCCCTGCAGACGGATGTCGAACCGGTAGGTGTGCGAGGACTCGCCCCGGGCGAGCAGCGTGGCGCGCCGCTCCGGGTCGAGGGAGCCGAGCAGCGCGTCGCCGGGCTCGTCCACCAAGTACGCGCGGGTGTACAGGTGGTGGAGCAGGCCGCGCGCGAAGACCGCGATCGAGAGGTACGAGACGCCGCCGGGCGGCAGCGTCCGCACGGCCCAGTGGCCGTCCGCGTCGGTCGGGACCCGGCCGAACCCGGTGAACGCGACGCCGTCGCGCCCCACCACCCGCCCCGTCACGGGATCCTGCCGCAGCGACCCCGGCACACCCGCGCGCGAACCGTCGGGCGCGGGCTGCCAGGTTTCTATCAGGGCGTCCGGAACGGGCTGCCCGGCGCCGTCGAACACGTACCCGTGCAGGGTGATCGTCTCAGGGTGTCCGGCCGGGGCCACCTCGCCGCCGCGCGGGAAGGGCAGCGCGTACCCGTAGAAGGGGCCGACGGTCTGGGAGGGCGTGGGGGCCCGACCGGGCGGGGACGTGGGGGAATCCGTGGCACCGGGCGGAGCGGGCCTCGGGCGCGGGGGCGTCGGAGTGGCAGGCATCAGTGGTGCTCGTCCTCCTCGAAGAGCGTCGCGGACGGGCCGTCCAGGACGATGTCCCAGCGGTGGCCCAGCGACCACTCCGGAACGGACAGGGTGTGGTCGTAGGCGCAGACGAGCCGCTGCCGCGCCGCCTCGTCGGTCACCGAGCGCAGCACCGGGTCGTACGGGAAGAGCGGGTCGCCGGGGAAGTACATCTGCGTCACCAGGCGCTGGGTGAACGCCGTTCCGAAGAGCGAGAAGTGCAGGTGCGCCGGGCGCCAGGCGTTGACGTGGTTGCGCCAGGGGTAGGCGCCCGGCTTGATGGTGGTGAAGCGGTACGCGCCGTCGTCGTCGGTCAGGCAGCGCCCGAAGCCGGTGAAGTTGGGGTCGAGGGGCGCCGGGTGCCGGTCCACCTGGTGGGCGTACCGGCCCGAGGCGTTGGCCTGCCACAGCTCCATCAACTGGCCTCGCACGGGCCGGCCCCGGCGATCCAGGACCCGGCCGGTCACCGTGATGCGCTCGCCGAGCGGCTCGCCCGGATGCCGGCAGGTCAGGTCGCTGTCCAGCGCGGTGACGTCGGTGGCACCGAAGGCGGGCCCGGTCAGCTCCACCGCCTCCGGATCGCGCACCGGCACGAGCGGCCGCTTCGGATGGCGCAGCCGGCTGCTGCGGTACGGCGGGTAGTCGCGCGGCGGATGGTGTCCGCCGGCCGCCGCGGTGTGCGCCTTCGCGATCTCGGCGTCGATCGCGTCCTGGGTGAGGCCGTCGGGCAGCGGGCCGGTGGCGGGGGGTTCGGTGCTGAGGGGCATGTCTGCGGGCTCCGTTCGAACCTCGGAGGAGTCGGTCAGGGCGGTCTTCCTACGCGTCTCCCGGCGCGTTTCCTTCGCGTGTCCCGGCCGCGTGTCCCGGCGAGAACCCAGCCGGTACGTGCACCTTCGCGGCCGTCCTGGCGGTGATCTCGGCGGCGGTGACGCCCGGCGCCGTCTCGACCAGCTCCAGGCCGTGGCCGGTCACCGCCAGGACGCCGAGGTCGGTGATGACGCGGTCGACGCAGCCCCTGCCGGTCAGCGGCAGCGAGCACTCCTTCACGATCTTCGGCGAGCCGTCCTTCGCGGTGTGCGTCATGACGGCGATGACCGTCCGCGCTCCGTGCACCAGGTCCATCGCGCCGCCGATCCCGGTGATCATCTTGCCGGGAACGGTCCAGTTGGCGAGGTCCCCGCGCGCGGAGACCTGCATCGCGCCCAGGACGGCGACGTCGATGTGGCCGCCGCGGATCATTCCGAAGGAGAGCGCCGAGTCGAAGAAGGAGGCACCGGGCAGCACGGTCACGGTCTCCTTGCCCGCGTTGATCAGGTTGGGGTCGACCTCCGCCTCCGTGGGGTAGGGGCCCACGCCGAGGATGCCGTTCTCCGACTCCAGGACGACCTCCACGTCCGGCGGCAGGTGGCTGGGGATCAGCGTGGGCAGACCGATGCCCAGGTTCACGTACTGGCCGTCGCGGAGTTCCCGCGCGGCGCGGGCGGCCATCTCGTCCCGGGTCCAGGCCATCAGCGGCTCACCGTCCCCGACTTCGCGGCCGGGCCCGTCCCGAAGGTCCCGGGTGGCGCGGTCGCGGTGACCGTGCGCCGTTCGATGCCCTTGTCGGCGGCCTGCTCCGCGGTGAGGGCCACCACCCGCTGCACGAAGACGCCCGGCAGATGCACCGCGTCCGGGTCGATGGCCCCCGGCTCCACCAACTCCTCCACCTCCGCCACGGTCACCCGCCCGGCCATCGCCGCGAGCGGGTTGAAGTTGCGGGCGGACCGGGCGAAGACGAGGTTGCCGTGCCGGTCGCCCCGGGCGGCGCGCACCAGCGCGTAGTCGGTGCGGATGCCGTGCTCCAGGACGTAAGAGGTGCCGTCGAACTCCCGTACCTCCTTGGCCGGCGAGGCCAGGGCGACCCCGCCCCCGCCGTCGTAACGCCAGGGCAGTCCGCCGTCGGCGACCTGGGTGCCCACCCCGGCCGGGGTGTAGAAGGCGGGGATGCCCGCGCCGCCGGCCCGCAGCCGCTCGGCGAGCGTGCCCTGCGGGATCATCTCGACCTCCAGCTCCCCGCCCAGGTACTGCCGGGCGAACTCCTTGTTGGCCCCGATGTAGGACCCGGTCACCCGCGCGATGCGGCCGGCCGCGAGGAGCACGGCGAGGCCCGAGTCCAGCGCGCCGCAGTTGTTGGACACGATCTCCAGGCCCGTCACCCCGGCCCGGTGCAGCGCGTGTATCAGCTCGTTCGGCACGCCGCTCAGACCGAAGCCGCCGACGGCCACCGACGCCCCGTCCCGGACGTCGGCCACCGCCTCGGCGGCCGTGGCCACCACCTTGTCCATCCGTGCGCCCCCTCTTGTCCTGTCGCCCCCGCCAGATACTCAGGGCACTGACTATTGCGACCGAGGATAGGAGGCCGCCAACTGCCTGACAAGACCAGCCCTGTTGGTCGTGCGCTCCGGGGTATTGTTCAGTGCACCCACAGAAATACGGTACGACGCATCGAGGAGTGGAGGCCCCATGGCCGCGGTGGACCTAGCCACCCACCCCGGGCACCTGGCCCGGCGGCTGCAGCAGGCGCACCACCTGCTGTGGAACGCGATGGTGTCCGAGGAGATCACCTCGCCGCAGTACGCCGTCCTCAACGCCCTCGTCGCCGAACCCGGCCTCGACCAGCGCACCGTGGGCGAGCGGGTGGGCCTGGACCGGTCCACGATCGCCGAGGTCGTCGCGCGGCTGATCCGGCGCGCTCTGCTCGACAAGGTGCGCGACGCGCGGGACGGCCGCCGCTTCCTGCTGCGTCTCACGGACGAGGGGCTGCGCACGCACCGCCGGCTGACCGTGCGCACCGCCCGGATGAACCAGGTCCTCCTCGCGCCGCTCTCCGCGGCGGAGCAGTCCGTCTTCCTCGACCTGATCCAACGGGTCGCGGACGCGGCGGAGGACCTGCGCAACCCGACGGCTCCGGCGGTCGCCGTGGGGGACTGATGCGCTCAGGTTCCTCTTGGCCGACTCGCTACAGCAGTCTCGTGTCGGTGCACCCGTGACGAGCCGCGGACTGCTTGGCGAAGTCCTCCAACGCAGCTCGCGCATACCGACGTTGCGGCTTTTCGTGGAATTGGGATCCCAGGTAGTCGATGATGAAGACCGCCTGCCGCGGTGAGCCGGGACAGGTTGCCTCCGCGCGGTGGGCGAAGTCAGTCAGGAGCGGCGTGGTGTGGCCGGACTCCCTGAGATCTTTGGAGGCGCGTGTCTTCAGCCGCTGATCGTCGGCGAAGGTTCCGTAGTAGGCGGACAGGCGGAGCCGGACCCAACCGTGATCGTCGAGCAGCAGGCAATCTTCGACGGGCGCCTCGGATACGGCGGTCCCGTGGGCCCGTGTGATCAACCAGCCCGTTCTGACACCCGCGCACGTGCCGTCCGCCCGAGCCAGAGCCGGCGCATCCGGGAACCTCTCCTGGCTGTACTCGAGCGGATCGACACGCTCCACACGACGGCCGAAGCGGGCATCGCAGCCGTACTCGCGCGCGGCCGCCCGCGCGGTCTGCGTCGCGAACCGGGCCAACCGCACACGTTGCGCAGCCTCCTTGAAGGAACGCCCTCCCCAGCTCGTCGCGTACAGCGACAAACTGTCCCCGACACGAGGCCCTGTCGTGTTGCGGCACCTGAGGAGGACAGTGGCCGTGGCTTGATCGCCCGCGCGGGTCACCATGCCCGACCAGCCGCTGGTGATCGGCGCCGAGAACCGACCGGCGTAAGAGCTGCCAGACCGGCCTGAGGAGTGCTGCGGACTCCACGCCTCGGAACGCCATTCCATCTCGACGACCGCCCGCTGCTCGTACCCGCCCGGGCCATCCAACCAGCACATGACGGGCGGGCCGGACTCGTCCGTGGAGGCTCTTCTTCGGATGTTGTGCTTCGTCTTGCCGGTGACGTCATCGGTTCGCAGCAGCGGGCGCACCTGATCGACGGCCACCGTACCGTCACACGCATCGGCCAACGACGGCCCGTCGCGCCACTTCGCGAAGCCGTCCCCGATGAAGAACCAGCCCACCCCCGCCACCACGAAGAGCGCCAACGTGGCGGCACCATACCGAACGCCCCTGCGTAGTGACACACGCCTCCAACTCGGCACCCATTCCCCCTGGTTGGCTCCTGTCGATGGCGTGGGCGACAGTATCAGCGTCCCGGCCCCACACCTCAGCAACCTCAGGCCTTCGCGAACACCACCCACACCTGCCCCTTGGCGAAGGGGAGCGGCTTGCCGTCGGGGGTCGTGAAGGTGGTGCCCGACCGTGCCGCGGGGCGGCTCCAGCGCGCCCGGTAGGCGCGGCCGTCCCGGAGTACGCTCGCTGAGCCCTGCCCGACGGTCTCGGTGAACGGAGAGACGCTGCCCGCCCGGTCGTGGAAGCGTGACGGCCGCACCTTCACGTACTGCACGACGACCGTCGACGGGGCCAGCTCCTTGCCGTCGGAGGTGCGGGCCCGCCGCCCGTCCATCGTGACGCGCCAACGCCCCTCGTACTCCACCCAGTCGAAGGTGAAGGACGCGGCCGGGAAGCGGACCGTGCGGTGGGCCTGCGGAGTGCCGCCCCGCGGGCGCGGCCCGAACCGGAAGCCGGTGGCGGCCAGGGCGCCCGGCTCCGGATCGGCCTTGAGGGCGCTCGGCCGGAGGAAGAGGTTGTGTGGCGCGGGACGGCCGGCGCCCCGGTAGTAGGCGTCGCCGGGCGCCTTGCCGGGCGGCAGCGCCCGCAGGGGAGCGGCCGCGACGAGGGGGAGCAGCTTGGACTGCGCACCGGAGAACGCGAGGGCGGGCCGGTCGAACTGGCGCAGCAGTTCGAGGTCGGTCTCGCGCGCGCTGCGCACCGGGCCCACGGCGGACGGCAGCCGGGACGCGTAGACCGCCATGAGACGGCTGAGTCCCGCCTCCACCTGCTCGGCGTAGACGATGTCCGCGGCGTCCAGGCCGGTCTGCGGGCGGGCGGGGCCGACGTTGTCGATCTTGACGGCGAGTACGCCGCCCCGGCCCGAGCCCGCCGGCGGGTTGCCGTCCGCCCCGGAGGGTTCGACCGTGCAGCCGGACGCCAGGGCGGCGAACGCGATCGCCACCGCCGCCCCGGTCCGGGCGCGCAGCGCCGTTGCCGTGGGTGTTCCGGTGTGCGCCGGTGTCCGCGTTCCCGCTCGCCGTTTCATGCGGGAGTCCTACCCCGATCGCGCACGGTCGCAGCCGGTTCCGTCAGCCCAGATCGAGGGCGTTCGGCAGGCCGAGCCGGTAGCGGACGCGGTCGTGGCGCTTGAGGGCCTCGATCTCCGGGACCCGGTGCAGCGGCGTCACCGTGCACGGCTTCTGGTCCGAACCCGCCTGCTTCAGCAGGGCGTTGACCGCCTGGCGGGCCGCGGCGTTGGCGCCCTCCATCGTCGCCAGGTCGATGTCCACGGAGACGTAGTCGCCGGCGAGGAAGAGGTTGGGGATCTTCGTGGCGGCCGTCGGGCGGTTGTGGAACGTGCCCACCGGGTGGATGAGGAGCTGGTCCTCGTTGGTCGGGTTCGGCGTGCCGAGGCCGGACACGCCGGGGTCGAGGAACCACGAGTGCAGCTTGCCGTCGCTCAGGACGGTCCTGCCGGTGTCGTTGAGGGCGGCCTTGAGCTGCGCCCACACCTCCTTGGCGACCTCCTCGCGGGTGCACTGCTTGGCCGTCCTGCCGTACAGGATCCCCGGTTTGTCCCACTCGGAGATGTCCACCGAGAGGCAGTCGACCGCGACGCCGTCGCCGTAGTCCGCCGGGAAGTCGCGGTCCGGCCAGTGCGCCGCCTGCGCGATGCCGGTCAGCGACCAGGGCGAGTCGATGAGGTTGAAGTGACCCCGCACCACGGGCGGACGCTCCGTCAGATAGAACTGGATGCCCGTCATCCAGTCCGTCTGCAGCGCGTCGCAGCGTGCCAGTTGCGGGTCGGCCGCCTTCATCGCGGCGCTCCAGGTGCGGCGCGCGTGCTCCACCGGCATGGCCTGCACATAGTGGTCGGCGGTGATGTCGCGCCGTACGCCGTCCGGGTCCTCCACCACGGTCTTGGTGACGCGGCCGCCGTCGAACCCCAGCTCGCGGACGGTCCAGCCGATGCGGAACTGCACGCCCAGGGAGGTGAGATGGGTGACCCACGGGTCGATCCACGCCTCGTTGGTCGGCGCGTTGAGGATCCGGTCGGGCGGGCCGTCCGCCCCCTGGCCGAGCGCGTTGAGGACGAAGGCCTCGCCGAGCGTGCCGACGGTGCGGGTGCTGGCCTGTTCGGCCTTGGTCGCCACGATGTTGCGGGTGACCCCGATGACGAGGATGCGCTGGTAGTCCTTGGACATCCGCTCGGCGCGCGTGAACTCCCACCAGGGCGTCGACTCCCAGTCGTCCTCGCGGCGTTCGTCGCAACTGGTCAGGAAGACCAGCGCGCGGTTCACGAAGTACGCGGCCTCATGGGCCGGCAGGTTGAACGCGGTGTCGAGAAGGGCGCCGAGCGCCCGCCGGATGTCGTCGAGGGTGAGTCTCTCCGGGTCGCTGCCGGGCCAGGGGATCGGCATCCGGAGGTCCTCGCGGCCGGTGCGCGCGAAGGACATCTCGCGGGGCGCGACCAGGTTGTCCCACACGCCGTGCGCGTTCCCGGGGAAGGGGATGCGGCGCATCGTGTCCGGGAGGTTGTGGTAGATGCCGGGGATGAAGCGGAAACCGTGCTCACCGGGGAGCGGTTTGCGGTTGCCCTTCGCACTGTCCGGCACGTCCATGCTGCGGGCCTTGCCGCCGAGCGCCCGGCGCTCGAAGACCGTGACCGCGAATCCGCGCTCGGCCAGCTCGTGGGCGGCGGTCAGTCCCGCGACGCCGCCGCCGAGCACGGCCACGGACGGTTCGGCCCGCGGCGCCGTCGGGACGGCCGCCGCGGCCGGCAGTGCCCCCACGCCCACGCCGAGCGCGGCGGCCCCGCCCACGGCGGCGGCCCCCGCGACGAATCCCCGTCGTGTGCTGCCCGCGGCGCCCTCGCGTCTCGCGCCCGGATCCCTGCCGGGATCCTCGTCCCACCCCAAGTCCCGCCCCATGCCCTGCCCCCATTACCGTCGGTAACTGACGTGTCAGGCGCAGGAGCCTACGGTCGCGGCGGATGGGGTGGAAGGTACGGGGGGACCCGATCGCACATTGGCGTGATTGCGGTGGTCGCGGGTGCGCGGGGACGGACGCGGCCGGTCAGCCGGGGGTGCCGAAGACGTCGTCGAGGGCGTGCCGCACCGGCTGTTCCAGCTGGGGGTACGTGCAGCTCTCCGGGCTCCGGTCGGCGCGCCACCGGCGGAACGCGGCCGTGTGGCGGAACCGCCGTCCGCCCTCCATGTGGTCGTACGCCACCTCGCAGACCCGCTCCGGACGCAGCGGCATCCAGGAGAGGTCCTTCTTGCCCGACCAGCGGCTGGGGGCGCCGGGCATCCGGGACGTCTCGTGGGCGCTCTCGTCGGTCCAGGCCGCCCACGGGTGCCCGGCTGCCGACTCCATCCGCAGCGGTTCGAGCTCCTCGACGAGTTCGGCGCGGCGCTTCATCGAGAACGCCGCGCAGACGCCGACGTGCTGCAGGGCGCCCTCGTCGTCGTACAGCCCGAGCAGCAGCGAGCCGACGACGGGGCCGCTCTTGTGGAACCGGTAACCCGCGACCACGCAGTCCGCCGTCCGCTCGTGCTTGATCTTGTACATCAGGCGCTCGTTCTGCCGGTACGCCAGGTCGAGCGGCTTGGCGATGACGCCGTCCAGGCCCGCCCCCTCGAACTGCTCGAACCAGACCTGTGCCGTCTCCGGGTCCGTGGTCGCGGGCGCCAGGTGGACGGGTGGCGTGACTCCGGACAGCGCCTTCACCAGGAGGGCGCGCCGCTCGGCCAGCGCGGTGGTGAGGAGCTCCTGGTCGCCGAGGGCGAGCAGGTCGAACGCCACGAAGGAGGCGGGGGTGCGCTCGGCCAGGAGGTTCACGCGGGAGGCAGCGGGATGGATGCGCTCGGTGAGCGCGTCGAAGTCGAGGTGGCCGTCCCGGACGATCACGATCTCGCCGTCCACCACACCGCGCTCCGGCAGGCGCTCGCGCAGGGCCGTCACCAGTTCGGGGAAGTACCGGGTCAGCGGCTTCCCGGTCCGGCTGCCGATCTCGATCTCGTCGCCGTCGCGGAAGACGATCGCGCGGAACCCGTCCCACTTGGCCTCGTACTGCATGCCCGGCGGGATCTTCGCCATGGGCTTGGCGAGCATGGGCTTCACGGGCGGCATGACCGGCAGATCCATGGTCCAAATCTAGGAGGAGTCCGTACGTTCCGCCTGTTCGCCACCGGTGCGCGGCGACCTCGTGCGCTCGTAGGGCGACGACCACCGGCGGCAGTCCGCGAGGACAGGTCGGTTAGGCTGTGCGGCCATGAAGACCGGGACGGCGTCACGCCACACACGGAACGGCTCCCCGGCGCTCCGCTGAGTGCCGTACGGGCAGGCGTGGTCCTGTCATCGGGAAGGGCGTCGTGTGCCCGGGCGCGGGCTCCGCCGCCTCCGTCGTCGTTGATCACAGGCTCAACACCTCAACCACGACGGAGAGTTCATGCCCACCACCATGCTGCAGATTCCCGCCCCCGACGGCCGCGCCGAGGCTCTGGCCGCCTTCCCCGACGAGGGCGGCCGGTACCCCGCGGTGCTGATGTACCCCGACGCCTTCGGCATCCGGCCCGTCCTGCGGGAGATGGCCGAGGAGCTGGCCGGGCACGGGTACTACGTGCTCGTCCCGCACATCTTCTACCGGAACGGCCCGGTCCCGCTGCTCGACCTGCCCGAGCACATCGGCGAGGAGGCGCGGACCGCGCTCCTGGCCCGGGTGATGCCGCTGATCGAGGAGCACACCGCCGACCGGGTCCGCCGGGACGCCGAGGCCTTCCTGGAGTTCCTCGCCGGCCGGCCCGAGGTCGCCGAGGGGCCGGTCGGGGTGACCGGCTACTGCATAGGCGGCCTGCTGGCGACGCGCACCGCCGCGGCCCACCCCGACCGGGTCGCCGCCCTCGCCGCGTTCCACGCCCCGGTGGGCGCGGACGGGCCCGACAGCCTCGCCCGGATCACCGCGCAGATCCATTTCGGCCACGCCGAGAGCGATCTGACCCCCGAGGCGCTGGCCGAGCTGAACGGCTCCCTGGACGCCGCGAAGGCCGACTGGACCTCCGAGATCTACCCCGGCACCGTCCACGGTTTCACCATGGCCGACACGGACGCGTTCGACCCCGAGGGGCTGCGGCGCCACTGGGCGCGGCTGCTTCCGCTCCTGGACCGGGCGCTGCCCGCGTAGCGGCCGGTCGCCACGAGCGCGGCGGAGGGGGCCCGGGTTCAGCTCCGCCCGGGCGGCCCCGGGCGGCCCCGGGTGCTGGCCCGGCCCCGGCCGGGAGCGCCGCCCGTGCCGGGGTACGTGGTCGAAGTCGCGGGGTGCGGTGGTCGTCAGTCCTGCGCCTCGGGCGCGCCGGTCCGACGGTCGACCGCGGCTTTGATGGTCTCGCGCAGCTCGTCCCGCGTGCAGCCGAGGCCGCGCAGGATGCGTGCGGCCGGGCTGCCCTCGACGCGGAGCAGGCCGAGCAGCGCGTGCTCCGTGCCGACCCAGTCGTGGCCGAGGTCGGCCGACGCGCGGCGCGCCTGCTCGATGGCCTCCTTGCTCTCGGGCCGGAACGCGATGTGGCCCCGGGGTGCCTTCTCGCCGGCCGGCGGCATGGCTTCCCGGATCGCGTCACGTACGCGCTCCTCCGTGCCCGCCCGCGCGACCAGCACCTCGTGGGCCAGGCCCCGCGGCTCGCCGAGCAGGCCGAGCAGCAGGTGTTCGGTGCCGATGAAGTCGTGCTTGTGCGTCCGGGCGGCTTCCTGTGCCAGCACGATGCAGTGCCGGTTCAAATCGGTGTACCGCTCGAAGGGGCCGGGCGCGTGGCGCTGCTGGGCGGCCTGCTTGGAGACCCCGATGGCGTCGCCGATCTCGGTCCAGGAGGCGCCGGTCTGCTTGGCCTTGCTGACGTAGTGGTCGATGAGCTGGTCACCGAGGTCGGAGAGGGTCTGGGCGCGCAACCTCGCCTCACTGATGCGAGCCAGTTCGTTCGCCTGGGGGAGGTCTTCGTCGAGGCGGGAGATCAGGTCCGAGAGGCTGATGTCGAGTGGACTCATGCGTCAAGGTTAAGTTGACGGTGGAGGATCGTCAACCTCTAATTGACGATCGGCGCTCAGCGGTCACTGGGCGAAGCAGGGTCGCCCCTTGCCCGGTATGCGACACATGCGCAACCCGCTTAGCGTGGCTCGCATGGGTGCAGCCAACGGCAAGAGCGCAGCCGTACAGATCGACACGGGGGAGCGGGAGGTGCGCCTCTCCAGTCCCGACCGGGTCGTCTTTCCCGAGCGCGGATTCACCAAGCGGGACATCGCCGAGTACTTCGTGGCCGTCGGCCCCGGCATCCTGCGGGCGCTCCGGAACCGCCCCACCACGCTGCAGCGTTACCCGGGCGGGGCGGCCGGCGAGTTCTTCTACCAGAAGCGCGCCCCGAAGAACCACCCCGACTGGATCCCCACCGCCACCATCACCTTCCCCAGTGGCCGCACCGCCGACGAGATGTGCCCCACCGAGGTGGCCGCGGTCATCTGGGCCGCGCAGTACAACACCCTGACCTTCCACCCCTGGCCCGTGCGGCGCGACGACATCGACCACCCCGACGAGCTCCGCATCGACCTCGACCCGCAACCCGGCACGGACTACGCCGACGCGGTGCGGGCCGCGCACGAACTCCGTGCCGTTCTCGACGAGTTCGGCGGCCTCGTGGGCTGGCCCAAGACGTCGGGCGGCCGCGGCATGCACGTCTTCGTGCCCATCGAGCCGCGCTGGACCTTCACCCAGGTGCGCCGGGCCGCCATCGCCTGCGGCCGGGAGCTGGAACGGCGGATGCCGGACGCGGTGACCACGGCGTGGTGGAAGGAGGAGCGCGGTTCCAAGATCTTCGTGGACTACAACCAGACCGCGAGAGACCGCACGATCGCCTCCGCGTACTCCGTACGCGCCCGCCCGCACGCCCCCGTCTCGGCGCCGCTGCGCTGGGACGAGGTCGACGACGCCGTCCCCGAGGACTTCGACCTCGCGACGATGCCGGTCCGCTTCGCGGAGGTCGGCGACGTGCACGCCGGCATGGACGACCGGGCGCACTCCCTGGAGGCACTGCTCGACCTCGCCAACCAGGACGAACGCGACCACGGCCTGGGCGACCTGCCGTACCCGCCGGAGTACCCGAAGATGCCGGGCGAGCCGAAACGGGTGCAGCCCAGCCGGGCGAGGCACGAGGAGTAGCGGTCTCGATTCCACCCACCTAAGCGTCAGATCGGATAGGCCGTGTGGATGTTGCCGTCGCGAATGACTACCTCCACTTCGCTCGTCGTCCGGCCGCTGCCGTTGACTCCGACCGGGCTGCCGTAATCGAAGCGGTGGATGTGTGAGTCCTGGCCCATGGTGGCGCGGGGATTGGGCAGAGCTGGGGTGCCCGGCATGCCCGGTCCCGAGCTCCCGGCCCGCGCTGACCCTCGATGTGGTTCTCACGATCTTCGGTGATCCCGTGGTTACCGTCGCGACTGGGCACCATGCCCCACGAGTCGGTCCAGCGCAGCGGGTCGAGGACGTATGCGTGGTGATTGGGGGCCGGGGCGAGGCCGAGGGGGTCTGCGCTCAGCCGACGACGGACGGGACTTGGCGGCGGACGACAGATCCGCCTGCGCCTCACGGCCCCGGGCCAGTGCCTTGTCCGCGAGGGACTGCGCGCGCTCCAGCTCAGGCCAGTACGCGGCCAGCGCGTCACCCGCCATCGAGTAGCTCTTCTTGAACACCATGCCCCGTCCGCCGTCGCCCAAGCTCGCGTGGGCGACTCCTAAACTCCTGGTGTGAGTGATGCCGAAATAGCCCTGCCCCACCCGGCAGAGCTGAAGCGGTTGGCTGCGTCCCGGCCGGATCTGTTGCGGGGGATCGCCGCCGAGCTGGCGAGAAGCCGGCGCCTCCCGCAGCTCGAACCCCTCTTCGCCGAGTCGCCCCGCGAGGGTGCCGATCCGGAGACGGAATTGCGGGCCTGCGTGCTCGGGGAGCTGTCCCTGAGGGGAGCGGCGTGGCGCGCGCTGCCCGCGCTCGACGCGTACGCGCAGCAATTGCAGGGCGTGGGGCACCCGTTGGCCCGGTTGCCGGAGACGCGCCTCGATCTGGAGCACCGCTTCGGGGTGCGGACGCGCGGGGCCGGGCGCGTGCGCTCGGCGCGACAAATGAGGGAGCGCTTCCCCGAGACGCCCGGCACGGAGCGCGGCGCGGCAGCGGGGGCCGCGGCGCACGAGGTGCCGGACGCTGCGCGGTCGCGGGCGGCCGCCCGGGCGTTCACCGCAGGAGGCTGGGCTCGTGAGCCAGAGGCGCGGTTCTTCACCCTGCCGCATCCCTTGGCCGATGAGGACTTCGGCATGGCGTTCCTGCGGGAGCTGCCGCTCGACTCGCTCGAGGGCGAGCCCGGTCGGGGCGGGATGTCGGCCTGCCTGACAGCCGGCGACGACGCACTCAACGAGCTGTACTCGGCGGCCTTCAACGGTGGGGTCGACGGCCGCCCACAGCATGGTGCCTACGCGCGACTGTACGCCTGGCAAGGGCTGTACGCGCTGATGGATCTGCCCTCGGACACGCCGTTCCTCGAGGCGGCGCGATACGCGGTCGGTTGCCGGTGGCTGCGCTTCATGGCGTTCACCCGCTGGTTCCATCACGACACGGCCGACGTGGGGCTCGCGATGCTCGATCCTTCCCGCACGCGGGTGGCCGTGCTGGCGGCAACGGACACCGGTGGATAGGGACCGCCCGGAGGGCACGGCGACGTGGTGCACTGCAGGCGGCGCCCCCACCCCGTACGGGTGAGGGCGCCGCCGTGAAACACGGTGAGGCCGGGGCTACAGCTCCTTGACCCGGATGTCGCGGTACGACACCACGTCCGACACGCTGTGGACCTGGAGGCCCAGATAACCGGACGCGTAGCGGCGGCCGTCCGTGCCGGGGTCGTCACCGCGCGGTGGCGTGAAGTCCTGGCCGCCGACGTTGTCGAACTCGTTGATCAGGACGCCGTTGCGGTAGATCGAGTAGTGCTGGTCCACCACCTTGATCTCGTAGTCGTTCCACGTCCCCTTGGGGGTGACGTGGGCGCCGGCGAGGCCCACGCGGTCGAAGCCGTAGACCGAGCCCGTCTTGTACATGTCGCCGTCCGGGCGGTCGTTGATCTGCAGCTCGTGCCCGTACTTGATGGCGACCCACTCCGGGCGTGACTCCTCCGGGTGGTCGTGGACCTGCGGGAAGCGCGCGAAGACACCGCCGTTGGCGTTGCCGTTGCCCGGCGCGTCGTCCCGCCACTGCAGCTTCAGCGAGAAGTCGCCGTACTTCCGCTTCGGGAACCACAGCATGCCCATGCCGTCGACCGAGGTGGAGCTGGTGATCGAACCGTCGGCGTTGAGGCCGAACTTGCCGCCGCCCACCTGCTCCCACTGCTCGAAGGACTTCTGCGTCCCGTCGAAGATCTTGCGGTAGCCCTCGGTCTGGCCGGGCTTGCCGATGCCGGACTGCTTGGCGGCGCGGTTGATCTTGTTGTACTCGCGCTGGTCGATCTCGCCCGCCTTCAGGAGCTTGTCCGTGACCCCCTTGACGTGCTTGAGGAAGAGCGCGTGGGAGGTCCACTCCTTCTCGTCCTCTATCAACTCTCCGACCCGGCAGCGGTTGTTGGTGACCCGGTTCGGGATGCCCGTGTCGACCGTGCCGACGAAGACCGTCGACCGCTCGTCGTACTCGGGGCAGTTGGGGGAGGGGACGCCGCCGCCCTCGGAGACGGTGAAGGAGACCGTCTTGGCCGCGGCGGTGTTGCCCGCCTTGTCGCTCGCCCGGTACGCCACACTGTGCCGCCCGACGCGGTCGACGGTGACCGGCGCCCCGTACGCGAGATAGGGGCCGCCGTCCAGGGAGTACTCGACCTTGTCCAGCCCGGAGCCGGCGTCCGTCGCGGTGACCGTCACCTTGGCCCGGCCGAGGTAGGCGCCGTCGGAGTCCTTGTCGCCCTCGACCTTCGCCGAGGTCTCCGGCGGTGTCCTGTCCTCGACGGGCGGCGCGACCACGGTGAACTCGACGGACTTCTCCGCCGCCTGGTTGCCGGCCTTGTCGGCGGCGCGGTAACGCACCTTGTGCGTGCCGGCCTCGTGGACCATCACGGGAGCCGTGTACGCGGTCCAGGCGCCGTCACCGAGCGCGTACTCGATCTTGTTGACGCCGGAGCCGGTGTCCGACGCCGTCACGGTGACCGTGGCCATCCCGACGTACTGACCCTGGTCGTTCTTCTCGCCGGCCACGGTGGCGGACGTCTCCGGCGGCGTCCTGTCGTCCGTCGGCGGCGCGACGACCGTGAAGTCGGCGGACTTCTCCGCCGACGCGTTGCCCGCCTTGTCGGTGGCCCGGTAGCGGATCTTGTGCGGGCCGGCCCGGTCGACGACGACCGGCGCCGTGTACGGCTGCCAGGCGCCGTCCGCGCCGATCGCGTACTCGATCGTGGCGACGCCCGAGCCCTCGTCCGTCGCGGTCACCGCGACGGTGGCCGAACCGACGTACGCCCCGTCGGCGTTGGTGGTCCCCTCGACCTTCGCCGAGGCCTCCGGCGCCGTGGTGTCCTCGCCGCCGCCCGCGGTCACCACCAGGACGCCCTGCATCGAGCCGTGGCCCGGGATGGTGCAGTGGTAGCGGTAGCGCCCCGGAGTCAGCGTGACCTCGGCGGTGTGCTTGCCGCCCTGGTCGTCGTTGGGGTTGGCCATGATGTTTAGCGTGACGTCGTTGTTGTACTCCGGGTCGGAGGTGTCGAACGTCAGCGTGTGCGGCATGCCGGTGGTGTTGCCGGTCGCCTCGCTGTTCTCGAAGACGATCGTCGCCGGGCCCGCGACCGCCGTGGTCGGCGCCGACTTGTACTTCGTGATGTCGTTGTCGGCGGTCCAGGTGAGGGTCTGCGCCGCAGCGGACCCGGTGTCGTCCGGGCGGGCCGTCGCCGTGGTGGAGGTCAGCCCGAGCACCATCAGGAGCGCCACGAACAGCGCCGCGTACATTCTTCGCCCTCCGGGAGCGGAGCGTCCGGCACCGCCGGGCGCGTTCCAGGATGCGCGCATCATCCCGCCTTCCTCGCCAGGTCGTCGGCGGCCGGGGTCGCCGCGCCGCCCTTGTACGTCACGCGCCACAGCGCGGACTTGGAGTCCGAGGTGAAGAAGCCCCTGCCGTAGTCCAGGACGTACAGCGAACCGTCCGGCGCGAACTTCCAGTCCATGAGGTTCTTGATGCCGTCGTTGCCGATCGGAATGATCTTCTTCAGTGATTCGGCGTGGACGGGGAGGCCGCCGCTGCCGACGTTCTTCGGGTCCATGAGCACCGCGTGCCGCGGCTGGTCGGCGTCGTAGAAGTCACCGACGAACCACTTGCCGTCCCAGTACGAGGGCCACTTGTCGGCGCTCGTGCTCGCCGCGTCGAAGCGGTAGACCGGGCCGTTCATCGTCGCCTGGCCGCCGCCCTTGAGCCACGGCAGGAGCGTCTTCTGCTCCTCCGTCTTGTAGCTCGGCACGCCGTTCGCGTCCCGCGGGTAGTCGACGCCGCCGCCCTGCGGCGAGTACCAGATGTTGTTGGGCTCGGCCGGCGGGATGTTCACCAGGCCGTCGTTGTTGGGCGACTCGTTCTTGAGGTGCTCGCAGTCGTACCAGCCGAGCGGCTTCGTCGGGTCGGGCAGATTGCGGTCGCGGTAGGGCTGGTTGTTGCCCATGCAGTACGGCCAGCCGCGGTTGGAGGCGTGCGTGATGGCGGCGAACGTGTCGTACTTGGCCGGGCCCCAGGTCGTCGACGGCGCGCCGGCGTCCGGGCCGACCCAGCCCGCGTACAGGGTGTCGGTCTTCTTGTCGACCGAGATGCGCGCGGGGTTCCTCACGCCCATCACGTAGATCTCGCCCCGCGTCTTGCCGCCGCCCTCGTCCTGCTCCTTGCCGGTGAAGAGGTTGCCCTCGGGGAGCGTGTACGTGCCGTCCGGCTCCGGGTGAATACGCAGGATCTTGCCGTTGAGGTTGTTGGTGTTGCCGGCGGTGCGGCGCGCGTCCGCGAAGGAGACGCCCTTGAAGTTGGGCTGCGGGTTGTTGCCCGAGTAACCGTCGCTGAACCCCGAGGAGTTGTTGTCACCGGTCGCGATGTAGAGGTTGTTCTTGGAGTCCCAGGCCATGCCGCCGCCCGCGTGGCAGCAACTGTGGATCTGCACCGGCCACTTGAGCAGCACCTTCTCGCTGGCCATGTCCAGCTTGTCCGTCGCCCGGTCGAGGGTGAAGCGCGAGACGTACCGCTCGGCCATGTGGGTCTCGCGGTTGATCTTCGAGTGGGGCGTGTAGTGCAGGTACACCCAGCCGTTCCGCTCGAACTGCGGGTCGAGCTCGATGCCGAGCAACCCCTCCTCGACCTTGGTGAGTTCCTCGCCGCCGCCCTTGTTGCCGAAGACGGTCAGGGCGCCCGCGAGGGTCGCCTTCTTGGTCTTCGGGTCGTAGACGTGGATCTCGCCGGTGCCCTTGCCGACGTTCGGGTCGTTCCAGTCGGTGACGACCGGCTGCGAGGAGTCGGCGCCGCCGCGGCCGATGTAGAAGACCTTGCCGTCGGGCGCGGTGACCAGGCCGTGCGGCTCGCCGATCTGGTCGTTCTTGCCGGGCTGGTTGGGCTGGGTGAGGCGCTCCGCCTTGTAGTTGGCGTTGATCGTCGCCTTGCAGTCGGCGCGCGCGAGACGCGTGGTCCACAGCAGGGCGCCGCGCAGGTGGTCGCGGAAGTCCACCTCGTCGTAGGAGGCCGCGGTGCCGCCCATGCCCGTGTAGAAGGACCGGCCGCCGTCGTAGTCGCGGCACCACGACACCGGGTGGTCCGCGCCGTTCTTGCCCGCGCCCGGCTGGTAGGTGGACTCCCGCACGCGGGCGACCGTGTGGACGTCACCGGAGGGGTTCTTGGTCCAGTTCAGCCACTGGTCGGGGCGCTTCCACTGCAGGGGCAGGTTCTTGGTGGCCGGATTCTCCCGGTCGCCGACCTCGACCGTGGCCCGCTGGACGGTGGTCGGGCTCGCGTCCGCGGGCCGGGCGCCGACGAGCCCGGTGAACCAGTTCGAGTACGGCTCGGCGCGGGCCGCGTCGTGGATGCCGAGGAAGCCGCCGCCGGCCTCCATGTAGGCCTCCAGGCCCGCCTCCTGCTCGGGGTCGAGGATGTCACCGCCGCCGGTCAGGAACGTCACGGCGTTGAACTTGCCGAGCCTGGCCTCGTCGGTGAAGACGGACGGATCGTCCGTCGCCTCGATCTTGAACCGCTGGGCGGCGGGGCCAGTCAGGCCGATCTTCTCGATCGCCGCGATGCCGGCGTCGACGACGGGGGACTCGTCGCCGCCCGCCGCCGAGCCGTGGAAGACCAGCACCTTGACGTTGGCCCCGCCGGGCGGCGAGGGGAGGGACATCGTTGTCATCGGTGGTTCCGGGTACGGCCGCGCGGACGCGGCCTGGGCCGACAGCGCCCCGGTGACCAGGGCGCCGGACAGCAGCGCCGCCGCCCAGGCCCGGTGCGGGCGGTCCGGTCTCCGTCGTGATCTGCTCAACCCTCGTACGGTCAAGGGCCTTTGATGCGGTGTGCGCCGCATGAGTACACCCACCCCTCGTCGGTCACAGCAACAGCGCCGACGAAGCTAGACCTCTTTTCGCGCCGCGCCAATAGGTATCACCGCGATAGCACGAACTTTGTCCTGCGTGTGGATAAACAAAGATCCGGCCGATACCGTGTGGCCGTCCCCGGGGTCCATCACGCCCCGTCAACACCCGTACCGCACAGGGGGGTTCGTCATGGCTCGACGGAATCTGGACAGGCGGAGTTTCAACCGGCGGATGCTGGTGGGCGGTGCGGCAGCGGCAGCTGGGGTGACATCGTTGTCGGTCGCGGGCGCGCCCGACGCGAGCACCGCGGAGGGGCCGAAGACCGCCCCCGCGGGCGGCGAGGTCAAGCGCATCAAGCTGTACGCGGAGAAGCTCCCGGACGGGCAGATGGGGTACGGCCTGGAGAAGGGCAAGGCGTCCATACCGGGACCGCTGATCGAGCTGAACGAGGGCGACACGCTGCACATCGAGTTCGAGAACACCATGGATGTGGACGCCAGCCTGCACGTGCACGGCATGGACTACGAGATCTCCAGCGACGGCACCCGGCACACCAACAGCCATGTGGAGCCCGGCGGCAAGCGCACCTACACCTGGCGCACGCACGCGCCGGGCCGCCGCAAGGACGGCACCTGGCGCCCCGGCACCGCCGGTTACTGGCACTACCACGACCATGTGGTCGGCACCGACCACGGCACCGGTGGTGTGCGCAAGGGTCTCTACGGACCGCTCGTCGTGCGGCGCAAGGGGGACCTGCTGCCGGACAAGACCTTCACGATCGTCTTCAACGACATGACGATCAACAACAAGGCGGGCCACGACACTCCCACCTTCGAGGCCACGGTCGGCGACCGCGTCGAGTTCGTCTCGATCACCCACGGCGAGTACTACCACACGTTCCACGTGCACGGTCATCGCTGGGCGGACAACCGCACGGGCCTGCTGACCGGCCCGGACGACCCGAGCCAGATCCTCGACGACAAGATCACGGGCCCCGGCGACTCCTTCGGCTTCCAGGTCGTCGCGGGCGAGGGCGTGGGAGCGGGGGCCTGGATGTACCACTGCCATGTGCAGAGCCATTCGGACATGGGCATGGCCGGGTTGTTCCTGGTGAAGAAGGCGGACGGGACGATCCCGGACTACGAGCCGCATCATGGCGGGACGGCGAAGTCGGGGTCGAAGTCGTCGTCTTCGGGGCCTTCATCGACGTCGCAGCCGAAGTCGGCAGCGAAGTCCAAGCCCTCGTCGTCGGTCGAGGCGCCGTCCGGGAACACCGCCGGAGGGCATGAGCACCAGCACCACTAGGCCGCGCGTCCGCAGCGTGCGGAACGCGCCCGCGCCGGCGCCCCGGCCGGCATCTCCGCCCCTCCTCCGCGTCCGGGAAGTCGCGACCGCGGCCCCGGACAGTCGGCGCCCCAGCAGGGTGTCTCCAGGCGCTCCAGGCACGCCGCGAAGCGGGGACGGACGTCACCCGGCAAGGTGAAGTCATCGCTCACGGTCCATGGCCTCGGGGCCGGTCCCGGAGGCCGGGACCGGCTCCTTGCCGTGGTCCATGTCGGCCTCCCGCCCGGTGGTGCGCGCGCACCGGCCCCTGCGTGGCATGACGTCCCGGCCGATACGGGAGGATGCCTCCTGACACCGTCAGGGAGGAGTGACCGAAGGTGACCGAGGAACCGCGCCCCACCCTGGAGGCCGTGGCCGCCCGCGCCGGGGTCTCCAGGGCCACCGTCTCCCGTGTCGTCAACGGCGACCCGGGGGTACGGGAGGTGCTCGCCGAGAAGGTGCGGCACGCGGTCGACGAGCTCGGCTACGTGCCCAACCGCGCCGCCCGCAGCCTGGTGACCCGGCGCCACGACGCCGTCGCGGTGGTGATCGCCGAACCGGAGACGCGGGTCTTCGCCGACCCGTTCTTCGCCCTCCAGCTGCGCGGCATCAGCCAGGAACTGACGTTCCACGACGTCCAGTTGGTGCTGCTGCTCACCGAGGGGCGGGACGACCACGAGCGGGTCGGCCGCTATCTTGCGGGCGGCCACGTCGACGGCGCCCTCGTCTTCTCGCTGCACCTGGACGACCCGCTGCCCGGGATCATCCGGCGGGCGGGGGTGCCCACCGTGTTCGGCGGGCGCCCCGGCTGGCCGCAGCCGGGCCCGGACGAGCCGGGAGCACCGTACGTGGACTGCGACAACCGGGGCGGGGCGCGCGAGGCCGTGCGCCATCTGGTCGGCCTCGGCCGCACCCGGATCGCGCACATCACCGGCGCCCTCGACCAGACCTCCGCCGTCGACCGGCTCGACGGCTTCCGTGACGTGCTGGGCGACCTGCTGGGCGACGTGGACGAGCGGCTCGTCGCCGAGGGTGACTTCACCCCCTCGGGCGGGGAGCGCGCGATGCGCGAACTGCTCGACCGGGTACCGGAGTTGGACGCGGTCTTCGCCGCCAACGACCTGACCGCGTCCGGCGCCCTCCGAGTGCTGCGCGAGCGGGGCCGGAGGGTGCCGGACGACGTGGCGGTGGTCGGCTTCGACGACATGCTGGCGGTGGCCGAGCAGACCGAACCGCCGCTGACGTCGGTGCGTCAGGACATCGAGGAGATGGGCCGGTTGATGGCCCGGATGCTGCTGCGCGGCAGGTCGGGTGGGGAGCCGGCCGCGGGGGCGGCGGCCGGTGTGGTGTTGCCGACGTCCCTGGTGCGCAGGGCCTCGGCGTGACCGGGGCTCTGAGCGGAACGGGTCAGGGGCGCACGCTCAGCGAGGGGTGTCAGGCGCTCGGGTCACCGCGGAGATCAGGACCCCACGCTCACCGTGAACCGCCGCGGATTGCCGTCGTAGGCCGCCCCCGACACATCCGGCTGTCCGTCGGGACGCACGTCGTCGTAGGGGAACGCGTAGCCGATGGGGGAGTTGGCGTGCACCACCCGTGACCAGTGGTTGGTCACCGCGTCCCGGTAGTAGTCGGCCGTGGTCGTGCCGTTCGGCTGTTCGGGGTGGGTGAGCATGATGCTGCGGTTGAACCCCGCCGCGAGCCGGGCGAGCAGGCCCTTCTTGTCGTCGGGGTCGCCCGGGTTGTTGGCGAACGGGCCGTGGTTGCAGGTGAAGATGTCCTTCGAGGTGGGCTTGGCGAAGGAGTGCCCGCCGTTGAAGGTGAGGACGTCACCGCTGACGCGCCCGGTGAACACGCCGCGGCCGCCCTGCAGGTCGATCTTGAGGTCCGTGGAGCGGTACTTGTCCCACACCCGGTCGATGTAGCCGTTCCACAGGTCGCGGAACGGCATCTGGTCCGGCCTGTCGAAGTACGGCGCCATCAGGTTCTGCGGCGAGATCACCCGCAGGACGCCGTTGTCGCCGCGGATCACCAGCTTGTCCCACGGCTGCCCGTCCTTGGCGGCCTGGGCCGCGAGGTCGGAGGCGATCGTGTCGACGGCTCCGTCGGGCAGCGGGGCGACGTCGTGTGTCCCGTCGCCCTCCAGGGTCAGCCCGATGGGCAGCGCGGTGACGAGGTCGACGTAACTGATGTTGGCGTAGAGCTGCTGCGGGTTGAAGGTGAACTCGCAGAACGACCACGTGCGGCCGTAGTTGGGGTCCTCGCGGGTGGCGAAGGCGGGCTCGACGAGGGCGGGGCCCGGGTTGAGGAAGAAGTCCAGCCTGTCGTCGCGCACGAAGTAGACCCGGGCGCCGTACATCTGAGGGAGCGTCAGCACCTTGGGTGCCGAGCCCGCGGCGCCGAGGGGAATGGCGCAGTCGACGGGCAGCGGGGTCCGCGGGGCCGAGGGCGACTCCGGCCGGTAGACCCCGCCGTCCGGCTTGAGAAGCACCCAGCGGTCGGTGCCCTGTTCGTGGCCGGTGACGTAGGCGCGCACCTGCCCGGGCAGCGACTTGTTCGCGAGGGCCAGTTCGCAGGTGGCCGGAGCGGCCCTGCCGCCCGCCCGGGCGCCGGGGCTGAGGGCGCTTCCCCAGACGGGGTAGGTGAGGGCGCCCGCGGCGCCGGCGGTGGAGGTCAGGAACGTTCGACGCGATATCACGGAAGGTCTCCTGCGCGGTTGCGTGGGGGGTGGTGCACCACTGTTCCGACGGGTCCTCGCGGCGTCAAGAGTTGTGACTGAGAGCGCTCTCATAGATGTTCTCGCTTCATCACATGACGATGCGGGGGCCGAAAAGGCGGATTGTCAGTGGCCGGTGCCAGACTCGGAAGGAGGAAAGAGACATGCGACAAAGGAGTCGATCATGCTCAATAAGCGCTTCGTCACAGGTGCACCGATCTGGGTGGACATGTGCGCGCCGGACCTGGACGCCGTCGCCACGTTCTACCGCGAGGTGTTCGGCTGGGAGCTCCTGCGCGGCGGGGAAGAGGTGGGCGGGTACAGCCAGTACCAGAAGTCCGGCAGGACCGTCGCCGGAGCGATGGCCATGCCCCCCGACCAGGCCGCGCCGTCCTGGTCGGTCTACTTCCGCACGCCGGACGTGGACGCCACCGTCAAGGCGGTCGACCAGGCCGGTGGCCGCACCGTCTTCGGCCCCGCCGACGTCCTCGACCTCGGCCGCATGGCCGGCTTCGCCGACTCCGGCGGCGTGTCCTTCTGCGTATGGCAGCAGGGGGAGATGAAGGGCCTCGACGTCGTGAACGAACCGGGCAGTCTGGTCTGGTCCGAGCTGTACACCCCGGACGTCGCCGCCGCCGTCGCGTTCTACGGCGAGGTGTTCGGCTGGCAGACCACCGAGGCCCCCTTCCCCGGCGGCTCGTACACGATGGTGCACCCCGCCGACGGCACGGCGGACGACATGTTCGGCGGTGTGGTGCCGCTCGACTCCGACCCCGCGGAGGTGGAGGCGGGGGCGTACTGGATGCCGTACTTCCAGGTGGAGGACTGCGACGACACGGCCGCCAAGGCCGTGCGGGGTGGCGGCACGGTCCGGATGGAGCCCCTGTCGATGGAGGGCGTGGGACGCTTCGCCAAGCTCGCCGACCCCGCAGGCGCGCGGTTCGCGGTGCTGCAGCCGTCGTCCTGAGCACGGTTTCGCGGCGGCGCGGCACGGGCAGTCCTCACCGGGCGCACGGGGCGGCTTCACGGGCCTCGCGGGCGGGGCTCCCTCACCGGGACCTCGGGCGGCGGAGGGCCGATAAGCCGTTCGTTGATCAATCGTTGATTGCTTGTTTCGCGCGCTGGGACAGCATCGACGGCATGCAGATCGAGACGACAGCCGAGCCCGAACTCGCCTGGCAGGAGCAGGCGCTGTGCGCCCAGACGGGAGCCGACTTCTTCTTCCCCGAGCCCGGTAGCTCGGTGCGTGAGGCGAAGGACATCTGCCAGATGTGTGACATGCGCACGGCCTGCCTGGAGTACGCGCTGAACAACGACGAACGCTTTGGAGTCTGGGGCGGCCTCTCCGAGAAGGAGCGGTACGCCCTCAGACGCGACCGCGCCTGAGTCCGTGGCCGGCGGGCCCCGACCTCACATCGGGGCCCGCCGGCCCGGACCGGCCGCTTCCGTCTCGTTGCCGCCCTCGTTGTCGCCCTCCGCGTCGATGTGCGGCAGGAGGCGGTCGAGCCAGTGCGGGGTCCACCAGGCGTGCCGGCCCATCAGCGTCATGACGGCCGGTACCAGCAGCAGGCGGACCACCGTCGCGTCGATCAGGACGCTGACGGCCAGGCCGAGACCCAGCATCTTCACCACGATGTTGTCGCTGAGGATGAACGCCGCGAAGACGCTGACCATGATGAGCGCTGCGCAGGTGATCACCCGGGCGGTGATCTCCAGGGCGTGCGCCACGCTGGCCCGGGCGTCGCGGGTGCGCTGCCACGCCTCGTGGACGCGGGAGAGCAGGAAGATCTCGTAGTCCATGCTCAGCCCGAAGACGATCGCGAACATCATCATCGGGACGTAGCTCTCGATCGGCACCTTGCCCGAGACGCCGAGCGCCGGGCCGCCCCAGCCCCACTGGAAGACGGCCACCACGACCCCGTACGAGGCGGCGATGGACAGGACGTTGAGGACCGCGGCCTTGACCGCGACCAGCAGGCCGCGGAAGACGACGAGGATGACGAGGAAGGCGAGGCCCACCACCACCGCGATGATGAGGGGCAGCTTGCTCGCGACGATCTCCAGGAAGTCGGCCTGCGCCGCGGTCGTGCCGGTCACGTAGGTGCGTGCGGGCGTCCCCGAGACCGCCTGCGGCAGCACGTGGTCGGTGAGGTCGTCGAGGAGGTCGGTGGTCCGCTCGTCCTGGGGAACGGCCGTGGAGTACGCCGTGGAGATCAGGACATCGCCGTCCGAGGTGGCCTTGAGGGGTGTGATCAGCGCCGCGTCGGGCACCCCGGTGAAGGCCTGCTGCGCCTGCGTGGCGATCTTCTGCCGGTCCGCGCCGGACACGCCGCTCTGGTCGATGACCAGGGTCAGCGGGCCGTTGGAGCCGGGCCCGAACGCGTCGGACATCGTGTCGAAGGCCCGGCGGTCGGTGAAGGACTTGGGGTCCGCTCCGTCGCCGATGTGCCCGAGCTGGATGAAGAAGACCGGGACCGACAGGACGGCGAGCACGAGGGCGCCACCGACGAGGAAGTGCCAGGGCCGCCGCTCCACGCGCTGCGCGTAGCGGTGCCAGCCGCCCTGGGACGCCACCCCGGTGGTGGTGTCCGTCTCGGCGACCGGGGTGCGCACCCGCAGCCGGTCGATCCGCCGCCCGATCAGCCCGAGCAGGGCCGGTACGAGGGTCAGAGCCCCCAGCACCGCCGTGACGACGGTGACCGCGGCGGCGAGACCGAGCTTGCCGATGAACGAGATCCCGGAGACCCAGAGGCCGGAGAGCGCGATGATCACGGTGCAGCCGGAGACGAGCACCGCACGGCCGCTCGTCGCCGTCGCGTGCCCCGCCGCCGTCACCGGATCCTGGCGGAGCAGGCTCTGGCGGTGGCGGGTGACCAGGAACAGCGCGTAGTCGATCCCCACGCCGAGGCCGATCATCGTGGCCAGGGTGGGCGAGACGGTGGCGAAGGTGAAGGCGGCCGCGAGCATGCCGAGCACGGCGAGCCCGCAGACCACGCTGATCAGCGCCGTCACCAGGGGCAGCAGCCCGGCCAGCACGCTGCCGAAGCCGATGAGCAGTACGACGATGGCCACCCCGAAGCCGATCAGCTCGCTGATCCGGTCGCTCGGCTCGGGCCGGGCCAGCTCGCCCAGCGGGCCGCCGTACTCCACGTCCACGCCGGCGGCCCGCAGCGGCTGCACGGCCCGGTCGACGCCGTCCAGATAGCCGTCACCGAGGGTGGAGGGCTGCACGTCGAAGCGGATGGTGAGGTAGCCCGTGGTGCCGTCCGTGGAGAGCGGCCCGACGTCGGGCGTTCCGGCGGGCGGCGGCTTGGTATCGAGGGGGTTCTGCACGGACAGCACGTGCGGGAGCTTGCCCAGCGCGGAGACGGTCGAGCCGACCGCGGAACTCTCGTCCTTCAGCGGCTTGCCGGCGTCGTGCAGCACCACCTGGGAGCTGTAGCCGCCGGCCGCCGGATCGTGCGCCTTGAGGACGTCCAGGCCCGCCTGCGACTGGGTTCCCGGCAACGAGAAGTCGTCGGAGTAGTCGCCGCCGACCGCGCTGTTCGCGAACTGGAGCCCGACGGCCGCCAGCAGCCAGACGACGATGACGGTCACGGAGTGCCGGGCGCACCACTGCCCGAGGCCGCGGAGCCGGCCGGGCCGGGGCGGCCGTGCGCCCGGCCGTCGTGCGTGCGATCCGGTCGGCACAGACATGCTCACTCCCGCAGGCTTCGATCACCCGGATTCAAGCCTGCGGAGGCGCTCTCGGCACTCGGTGTCCGGCAACGGAGTGAACGGGAACACCTCGGCCCCGGAGCGTCGGTGCTCCGGGGCCGAGCGATGCCCGCCGAGGGGGCGGAGCCGGGATCAGGCGCCGCGCGCCGCCATCCGCGCCTTGCGGGCGGCCAGCCGCTCGTCGAACTTCGCGGCCTCCGCGTCGAGGCCGCCCAGGAAGAAGCCCAGCTCCTCCTGTGCCTTCAGCCCCTCGGGGCCGAGGCCGTCGATCTCCAGGACCTTCAGGAAGCGCAGCACGGGCTGCAGCACGTCGTCGTGGTGGATGCGCATGTTGTAGACCTCGCCGATGGCCATCTGCGCGGCGGCCCGCTCGAAGCCGGGCATGCCGTGACCGGGCATCCGGAAGTTGACCACCACGTCCCGCACGGCCTGCATGGTCAGGTCGGGCGCGAGCTCGAAGGCGGCCTTCAGCAGGTTGCGGTAGAAGACCATGTGGAGGTTCTCGTCGGTGGCGATGCGCGCCAGCATCCGGTCGCAGACCGGGTCGCCGGACTGGTGGCCGGTGTTGCGGTGCGAGATGCGGGTGGCGAGCTCCTGGAAGGCGACGTACGCGACCGAGTGCAGCATCGAGTGGCGGTTGTCCGACTCGAAGCCCTCGCTCATGTGCGCCATCCGGAACTGCTCCAGCTGGTCCGGGTCGACGGCGCGCGAGGCGAGCAGGTAGTCGCGCATCACGATGCCGTGCCGGCCCTCCTCCGCCGTCCAGCGGTGCACCCAGGTGCCCCAGGCGCCGTCGCGGCCGAAGAGGGAGGCGATCTCGTGGTGGTAGCTGGGGAGGTTGTCCTCGGTGAGCAGGTTGACCACCAGGGCGATGCGCCCGATGTCGGTGACCGGGGACTGGCCCTTCTCCCACGCTTCGCCGTCCTCGAAGAAGCCGGGGAAGTTGCGGGCGTCCGAGAACGGCACGTACTCGTGGGGCATCCAGTCCTTGGCCACCTTGAGGTGGCGATTGAGTTCCTGCTCGACCACTTCCTCCAGCGCGTACAGCAGCCGGGCGTCGGTCCAGCTGTCCGCGCTGCCGAGGTGGGGAGAGGTGATCGTCACGGGGGCTCCAGAAGGGGGACGGGAGTTCTTGTGCGGGCAGTGCGAGCGGTGCACTACCTACGGTCTCGTAGGTTACGTTGCCGTAGGTTAAACCCGCCGTAAAGGCCCCTCGGACCGGGTGCCGCCCCTCATCAGGGCAAGGAAGGCCTCATTGCAGGTCAGGCGTACAGTCCGCGCAACCGAACTGAGAGGCACGTCACACAGCCTTCCAGCCTCTCGAACTCGCTGATATCGACCGGAACCGGGTCGAACCCGAGGTCGGCGAAGAGCTCCGCGCTCTTCGGCGCACTCGCCGACATCAGCAGATCCGCGCCGCCCAGCAGCACCACGTGCGCCCCTGCCTCCTCCGGTACGGGCAGGAAGCGGGGGAAGAGCGCGGCGCTGTCGACCAGCGGCTCGTACCCGATGACCGTGCCGTCCGGCAGCGCCGTCACCGCGGACTTCAGGTGCAGGACGCGGGTCACCGGCACCGCGACGACCCGCGCCCCGAGCGGTTCGAACACCGCCCGCAGTTGTCGTATCCCCTCCGCGTTCGTCCGCTCGCCGCGCCCCACGTAGAGCGTGTCGCCGACCTTCAGGACGTCGCCGCCGTCGAGCGTGCCGGGCTCCCAGACCCAGTTGACCGAGCAGCCGAGCCGGGCCGCCGCCTCCTCGACGCCCGGGCTCTCGTCCCGCCGGGAGGCGGCGCCCGAGCGGCCGATCAGCGCCACGTTGCGGAAGACGACCACCGCGTCCTCCACGAACACCCCGTCCGGGCAGCCGTCCGCGGGCTCCACCTCGAAGGTCTCCCAGCCGTGCCGGTTCAGCGCCGCCACGTACGCCTCCCACTGGCCCACCGCGAGCCGGGCGTCGACCGGGGTGCGTTCCAGGTGGGTGACCAGGCCCTCGGCGAGGCGCGGGCTCGGGCGGCGGATCAGGGCCTTCTTGCTGGGCACGGCGGGCTCTCCTCACGCGGGCGGGGTGCCGCCGCCCTCATGCGGGCGGCGCCGTGCCGCACATCATGCAGCGCGCACCCGGTCCGGGCCCAGAGTGCCTCGCAGATGCTCGGCCGTGAACGACCCCTCGGCCCGCAGCAGTTGCGCGGGCGTGCCCTCGAACACGATCCGGCCGCCGTGCTTGCCGCCGTCCGGGCCGAGGTCGATCACCCAGTCCGCGTGCTTGACGACGTCGAGGTTGTGCTCGACGACGAGCACCGTGTTGCCCGCGTCGACGAGCCGGTCGAGCAGGCCGAGCAGTCCGTCGACGTCCGCCATGTGCAGGCCGGTGGTCGGCTCGTCCAACACGTACGTGGTGCCCGTGCGGTGCAGCTGGGTGGCGAGCTTGATGCGCTGGCGCTCGCCGCCGGAGAGGGTGCTCAGCGGCTGCCCGAGCGTGAGATAGGTGAGGCCCACGTCCCGCAGCGCGCGCAGCCGGCGGCGCACCGCCGTGTCGTCGAAGCGGTCGAGGAACTCCAGCGCCTGCTCCGCGGTCATCTCCAGGACGTCCACCACGGAGCGGCCGTCCACGGTGAGCCGCAGCACCTCGTCCTTGAAGCGCCGCCCCTCGCACGCCTCGCAGGTCGTGGTCACCGGGTCCATGAACGCGAGGTCGCTGTGGATGACCCCGCGGCCCTGGCAACTCTCGCACGCGCCGTGCGAGTTGAAGCTGAACAGGCTCGCCTTCGCGCCGGTCCCGCGTGCGAAGAGCTTGCGTACCGTGTCCATGATCCCGAGGTACGTCGCCGGGGTGGAGCGGCCCGAGATGCCGATGGACGACTGGTCGACGACGACGGCGTCCGGATGCGCCGCGGTGAACGCCGACACCAGCGTGCTCTTGCCGGACCCCGCGACCCCGGTGACCGCGGTGAGCACCCCGGTCGGCACCCGCACGCTCACGTCGCGGAGATTGTGCAGATCGGCGCCCTCGACCCAGCGGCCGCCGACCGCATCGCGCGGCTGCTCCTTGATGCCGGTGGCGCGCCGCAGGTGGCGCCCGGTGAGGGTGTCCGCGTCCCGCAGCTCCCGCGGGGTGCCCTCGAACACGACCAGGCCGCCGCCCGCGCCGGCCGCCGGGCCCATGTCGACGACGTGGTCGGCGACCTCGATCACATCCGGGTCGTGCTCCACGACCAGGACGGTGTTGCCCTTGTCGCGCAGGCGCAGCAGGAGGTCGTTCAGGCGCCCCACGTCGCGCGGGTGCAGGCCGACGCTCGGCTCGTCGAAGATGTACGTCATGCCGGTGAGGCTGGAGCCGAGGTGGCGCACCATCTTCAGGCGCTGCCCCTCGCCGCCGGAGAGCGTGGAGGTCTCGCGGTCCAGGCTGAGGTAGCCGAGGCCGATCGCCTCGATCCGCTCCAGCGCCGTGACGGCCGCCCGGGCGATCGGGGCCGCCACCGCGCCCTCGACGCGGCCGAGCTCCCGGACGAGGTCGGTGACCTCCATGCGGGTGCAGTCCGCGATGCCCAGGCCGTTGACGCGGGTGGCGAGCGCGGCCGGGTTGAGGCGGGCGCCGTCGCAGGCCGGGCAGGTGTCCTCGCTGAGGAAGTCCCGCACCAGGTCGCGGGTCTTCTGGGAGAGGGCGGAGAGGTCGCGGTTGAGGTAGAGGCGCTCGAAGCGGTCCGCGAGCCCCTCGTAGTCGATGTCCCGCGCGCCGCCGGTGTTGTTGACGTTGACCTTCCGCTGGCGGCGGCCACCGCGCAGCAGGAACTGCCGCTCGGCGTCGGTGAACGCGCCGACCGGCTTGTGCGCGTCGAGGTCGGGCGTGTTCGTGTACGTCTGGCCCTGCCAGGTCCCCGCGGCGAACGGCGGAAAGCGGATCGCGCCGTCGGCCAGGGACCGGGCGGGGTCGAGGATGCGGTCGTAGTCGGGCCGCACCGCGCGGCCGAGGCCGTCGCAGGCGGGGCACATGCCCGCCGGGTCGTTGAACGAGTACGCCGTGGCCGGACCCGCGCTCGGCGTGCCGTGCCGGGAGAACAGCACCCGGATCACCGAGTAGATGTCCGTCATCGTGCCCACCGTGGACCGGGAGTGGCCGCCGACCGGCTTCTGGTCGACGACGATCGCGGGGGAGAGCTCCTCGATGGCGTCCGCGTGCGGCCGCTCGTACTTGGGCAGTCGGTTGCGGACGAACCAGGTGAACGTCTCGTTCAGCTGGCGCTGCGACTCCACCGCGATCGTGTCGAAGACCACCGAGGACTTCCCGGACCCCGAGACCCCCGTGAACACCGTGAGCCGGCCCTTGGGGATGCGCAGGCTCACGGCGCGGAGGTTGTTCTCCCGGGCTCCGTCGATGGTGATGTGCTGGTGCGTGGTGTGCGGGCGGCTGTTCTGGTCCATGCCTGCGAAGCTAGGCGTGATACCCGACAGCCTCTGTCTTCTTTTCCTGGGTGATCTCCTTCAGCTCGCCGTCCAGGAGCAGCCACCGCGTGATGCCGATGGACTCCAGGAAGGCCATGTCGTGACTGGCCACGATCAGCGCGCCCTCGTACGACTCCAGGGCCGTCGAGAGCTGCCGCACGCTCGCCAGGTCGAGGTTGTTGGTCGGCTCGTCGAGCATCAGCAGCTGCGGCGCGGGCTCGGCGAGGAGCAGCGCCGCGAGCGCGGCACGGAACCGCTCGCCGCCCGACAGCGTGGCCGCCCGCTGGTCGGCCTTGGCACCCTTGAACAGGAAGCGGGCCAGCCGTGCCCGGACGCGGTTCCTGGTGGCGTCGGGAGCGTAGGCCGCCACGTTCTCGGCGACGGTCAGCTCGCCGTCCAGCACGTCGAGGCGCTGCGGCAGGAAGCGCAGCGGCACATGGGCCAGCGCCTCGCCGGAGACCGGCGCGAGATCGCCCGCGATCGTGCGCAGCAGCGTGGTCTTGCCCGCGCCGTTGCGTCCGATCAGCGCGATCCGCTCGGGGCCGCGCAGCTCGAACTCGCCCTTGACGCGGGCCCCGTAGTGCAGTTCGAGGCCGCTGAGGGTGAGGACGGTGCGGCCCGGGTGCACCCGGGTGTGCGGAAGGTCGACGCGGATCTCGTCGTCGTCCCGTACCGCCTCGGCGGCGTCGTCCAGGCGCTCCTTGGCCTCGACGAGCCGCTCCTCGTGCAGGATGCGGTGCTTGCCCGCGGACTCCTGGGCGGCCCGCTTGCGTGCTCCGATCAGGATCTTCGGCTGGCTCCTGCTGTCCTGGATCTTCTGGCCGTACCGCTTGCGGCGGGCCAGTTTGACCTGGGCGTCCGCCAGGTCGCGCTTCTGCTTCTTGACGTCGGACTCGGCGACGCGCAGCATGCGCTCCGCCGCCTCCTGCTCGGTGGCGAGGGCCTGTTCGTACGCGGTGAAGTTGCCGCCGTACCAACTGACCTCCCCCTCCCGCAGTTCGGCGATCTGGTCGACGAGATCGAGGAGTTCACGGTCGTGGCTGACCACGACCAGGACGCCCGACCACGCCTCGACGGCCGCGTACAGGCGCCGACGGGCATGCAGATCAAGGTTGTTGGTGGGTTCGTCGAGCAGCAGCACATCGGGGCGGCGCAGCAGCAGGGCGGCCAGGCGCAGCAGCACCGACTCGCCGCCGGAGACCTCGCCCGTGGTGCGGTCGAGGCCGAGGTGGCCGAGCCCGAGCTGGTCGAGGGTGGCGCGGGCGCGCTCCTCGACGTCCCAGTCGTCGCCGACCGCGGTGAAGTGTTCCTCGCGCGCGTCACCGGCCTCGATGGCGTGCAGGGCGGCCCGGGCCGCGGCGATGCCGAGCACGTCGTCGACGCGCAGGCCGGTGTCGAGGGTGACGTTCTGCGGCAGGTATCCGACCTCGCCGACGACACGCGCGGTGCCCTCCGACGGGGCCAGCTCACCGGCGATCAGCTTCAACAGGGTTGACTTTCCTGACCCGTTGGAGCCGACGAGGCCGGTCCTGCCGGGTCCGAAGGCCACCTGAAGGCCGTCGAGGACGGTGGTGCCGTCGGCCCAGGCGAAGGAGAGCGACGTACAGGTGATGGAGGTGGGGGAAGATGACATACGGGGCCTCGCGGTCGCGTCGTGGGAAGCGTGGTCAGGGGCAACGCGTTCGAGACACCGCGGCGGGAATGAGGCCGGAGAAACGGGGGAAGGGCCTGCGCCGGGGGACGGGACGGCTCGAATGCCGAGGTCGCACACGACGTACACGGCAGCGCGAAGCTGCGTGACGCGGTGTCTCATGACCTCAGACGAGCAACGTCCTACTCCTGTTCGACGGCTACAGAACCGATCGAAACCGTAGGAGGCGCCGGGGACCGTGTCAACGTTTTATCGTGAGGGCCGATCGTGAGGGCCCCGCCCGACGTGCCCCCGCCCGTCGTGCGGACCCCGCCGCAGCACGAGGAGGCGCCGTGCACTTCGGAACGCTGTCCCTGCCCGCCAGGCTGTTCCTGCTCTCCTGGCACCCGGAGAAGCGCAAGTTCTCCGGCGGCCCCGATGTCCACCTCACGGTCCGCGCCGGAGCCCTCGCCGAGCTCGCCGGGCGCGGCCTGCTCGTCGACGCCGACCGCGTCGTCACCCCCGCCGCCGTGGGCGACCGCACCGGCGACCCGGTCCTCGACGCCCTCCTCGAACTCATCGAACAGTCGCGCCCGCGCACCTGGCGCGGATGGATGACCCACCGCTCCCGCGCCACCCTGCACGGCGTGCGGGCCGAGCTGGCCGCCCACGGATATCTGCGCGAGGGCCGCCGCCGCGTCCTCGGCCTCCTCCCCGCCCGTCACTGGGAGCTGGAACGGGTGGGATACGCGGAGGCGCTGCACGCGGAGGCGCTCGCCGTGCTGCGCGGCCCGCGTCCGGTCGAGGAGGTCGACGAGGGGGACGCGGCACTCGTCGTCTGCGCGGCCACCGGAAAGCTGCGGTCCGTCGTCACCGGCAAGGACCGCAGGCGGTACAAGGACCGGCTCGCGGCGCTGACCGACCGCGCCGGCGGCTCCGCGCCGGAGCTGCGCGCGCTCATGCAGGACCTCCGCAGGGCGCTGGCCTCGGCCGTCGCGTCGGCCGAGGCGGCCCGCTCGTCCGGCGGTGGCGGCGGGGGCGGCTGACCCCGCCCGGCCGCCCGCACCCCGCTCGGACCCGCGTCAGCACCCGCACCCATCCCGCGTCAGCACGCGTCCCGCATCAGCTCCGCGAGGTCGTGGTCCAGGTCGACGTGGCGGTGCTCCTGGCCCATCGGCACCAGCGCCGTCGTGCGCTGGAGGAAGCGCCGCAGGTCCCCGGTGCGGATGTGGACGATTGCGGTGCCCTCGGGGGCGTGGAACTCCACGACCGTGCGGTCGAAGCCGTACGGGCGCACGCGCACGTCCCCGTCGCCCACCGCCCGCTCCACGCCCTGCGTGAGCAGCTCACGGGCGAAGGTCCAGTAGACCTCGACGCCTTCGAGGGTCGCGGGCGCGGGGAAGCTCATCCGTACGGCGAAGGGGTCCTGCCGGTCGTAGTGCAGGGTCGCGGGGATGGTCGGCATCCGCGGCGCGGCGGCGACCAGGCGGGCCTCTACGGCTTGCTCGATGACGGTGGACAACGCCTGCTCCCTCACTGACTGCTGGACGACTGGGGTCTGGACGACTGGGGTCGGCACTTGACTAGACGACGGAAAGACGGGATCCGTGCACATGGAGGGCGGGCCGGAAGGAGTGACCTCTGTCACCGCGACACCGTGGCGCGGCCCGCGGTTCCCGGCGCCCGTCGCACGGGGGAGCCCTTCCGGCCATCTGGACGAGGCCCCGCGCGTCGGCTAGCTTCGCCCGCCATGAGGGGCATGGGGAAGACGAAGCCGACGCGGCGGACGGTGTTCACGGGACTCTGCGCGGCGGCGCTCGCGGGGGCCGTCCTCGCGGCGCCGGGCAGCGCGCGAGCGGCGGGCCCTGCGGGGCCCGATCACCGTGCGGACCACGGTCCGCGCTGGCAGCTCAAGGACAGCGGCACCGACGCCCGCTTCCGCGGGCTCGCCGCCGTCAGCCGGGACACCGCCTGGGTGGCCGGGACCAAGGGGACGGTGCTGCGCACGTCCGACGGCGGCAGGAGATGGCGCGAAGTCTCCCCGCCCGGCGCCGCCGGTCTGGAGTTCCGCGACATCGAGGCCTTCGACGGCCGCCGCGCGGTGGTCCTGGCCATCGGCGAGGGCGAGGCCTCCCGGGTGCTGCGCACCGAGGACGGCGGGGCGACCTGGACGGAGTCCTTCCGCAACACCGACGCCAAGGCGTTCTACGACTGCATGACCTTCTTCGACCGCCGCCACGGCCTGGCCATGAGCGACCCGGTCGACGGCACGTACCGCATCCTCTCCACCGCCGACGGCGGCCGCTCCTGGAAGGTGCTGCCGAGCACCGGTATGCCCGCGGCACAGGAGGGCGAGGCGGGGTTCGCCGCGAGCGGCCAGTGCCTGGTGAGCTCGGGACCGCGCGACGTGTGGCTGGCCACGGGCGGGGCGCCGCGCGCCCGTGTCCTGCACTCCGCCGACCGCGGGCTGACCTGGACGGCCACCGAGGCGCCGATCCCGGCGGGCGACCCGGCCCGCGGCGTCTTCGGGCTCGCCTTCCGCGACCGTACGCACGGCATCGCGGTCGGCGGTGACTACCGTGCCGACCAGCCCTCGCCGAAGGCCGCCGCCGTCACTCGGGACGGCGGCCGGCGCTGGGACCCGGCGGGACGGCCGCCGCCCGCCTACCGCTCGGGCGTGGCCTGGTTCCCGCACAGCCGCTCCACCGCCCTCGCGGTCGGCCCGACGGGCACCGACGTGACGACGGACGGCGGCCGGAGCTGGCACCCGGTGGACGCCGGGTCGTACGACACCGTGGACTGCGCCCGGGACCGGGGCTGCTGGGCCGCGGGGGAGAAGGGGCGGATCGCCCGCCTGGAGCGGACTCGCTAGGCGGGCAGCTCCTCGCGGTACGCGGCGAGCGCCGGCGCCGTCTTCGTCGCGTAGAACTCGGTGACGCGGTACTCACAGACCCCGGCCAGCACGAACGGGTCCTTCGCGATCAGCTCCTCGATCACGCCGCGGTCCTCCGCGACGGCGAGGATCACGCCGCCGTCGCGCGGGTTCTTGCGACCCGACGCGATGAAGACGCCGCTCTCGTACTGCTGGTCGAGCCAGACGACGTGGGCCGGCAACTGCTCGTCGACGGCGGCGAGCGGCGCGGTGTAGGTCAATTCGAGAATGAACATGATCGCGAGGCTACCGGGGCGGACGGACCATGAACACGTCGACGGGATTCTCTCGGCGACGGTTTCGATCTCCGTCGATCGTGCGGAGCGCAGCGTCCGGTCCATGACTCGGAGTATCGGCGCGCTCGCGGCGCCCTCGGTGCCGCGGTGTTACCTCGCCAGCTCGGCCCGTATGGTCTTGCCGGTCGGGTCGAGCGTGACGCCGACGGCTCTGGCCAGGTGCTGGACCATCGGCCAGCCGAAGCCGCCGGTGCCGCCCCGGAGGTCGGGGGCGCGCTCCTGCGGCGGGCGCGGATCCGCGTCGGAGACGGCGATGGTGATGACGTCGTGCTGCGCGTGCAGGCGCAGTGAGCACAGGGCGCCGCGGGCGTGCCGGACCACATTGGTGACGAGCTCGGAGACCACGAGCTCGATGCTCGCGGCGCTCTGCCCGTCCACGGCGGGGCTGAGCCCCGCGACGAAACCCCGGGTGAGCTCGCGGGCGTCGGCGACCGCCGCGGGGTTCTTGTCGAAGGTGGCCGTTGCCGGCGGCCCGGTGTCGAGCGGTATGTGCTGTGTCCGCATGCGCCTCCTCCTTCGTCGGGGCGGCCTTACCGAATCGGGGGCCGTACGAGAAGAACTCCTGCCCGAAAAGTGGCGGGTTCAACGCCCTGTTGCTCACGAGAAATGCCGGGTGCCGCGCGGGGCCGGTCAGTCGGTGGGCCGCCCCCGCCAGTCGAGGCAGACGATCATCGCGTCGTCGTCGGCGTCGATGGGTCCGCGGTACCCCGAGAGCTCCTTGAGCACCGCCCGTGCGACCTGTGACGCGGGCAGCAGCCGGGTGCTGGTCATCGCCCGGCTGAGCGCGCGTTCGCTGTACCGCTCGCCCGTCGGCGACGCCGTGTTGTAGACACCGTCGCTGACGAAGAGGAGACGGTCCCCCGGCCGGACGCGGAAGCGCTCGACGGTGTACGGGGTGTCCTCGGCCATGCCGAGCGGAAGCTGCGCGTCCAGATCGATCGGTTCGGACCGCCCCTCGCGCAGCCGCCACATCTTCGGCGAGCCCGCGTCGATGATCTCCGCCTCGCCCGTGATGAGGTTGAACTGCAGCAGCAGGACCGAGAGGTGGAGCGCGCCCTGGTGGTGGCCGTAGATGGCCTGGTCCGCCAGGCAGGCCTGGCCGGTCAGGGAGAGCCCGGCGCGGCGCGCGTTGCGCATCGCGTTCACGGCCAGATTGGTGAGCAGGGCGGCGTGGATGCCCTTCCCCATGCCGTTGGTCACGGTGAGGGTGAGGTGGTCGGCCGAGGTCGACCAGTCGAAGTTGTCGCCGTAGATGGCGTACGCCGGTTCGAGCTGGGCGCCGATGTCGTACTCCGGGCGGGAGCAGGAGCGGCCCGGCAGCAGCTGCCACTGCATCTCGGCGGCGAGGGTGAGCCGCTCGGCCCGCCGGGCCTGGATGTAGAGGTCGGTGTCGCGCTCGGCCACGACGATCTCGTGGCCGAGCACCTCCGCCACGTCGGCGAGTTCGCCCACGGTCGCGGGGTCGCAGGCGGGCTCGGCCAGGCGCACGGTGAGGATGCCGATGCGGTCGCCGCGCACCGAGACGGGCAGGTGGACAGTGACAAATCCCTCATCCCCCGCCGCTTCGGCGTACGGCTCCTGGGATCCGAACGCGCGGCCGGGCGCGCTGGTGTGCACCGGTACGGGGGTCGCGGTCTGGGGGAGGGCGTCGACCGGTTGGAGTATGGTCATCGCGTAGTCGGCCATCAGCAGGTCGACGGAGCCGGCTGCGTAATGGACAGCGAGCGCCTCCCTGACCGCTTCGAGGAGATCGTGCGGTGCGCATCTTCGCAGAGCACGCTCCACGGCCGTGAATCTGTCCACTTGTCTGATACCACCTGTTCCGGTTCATGTTGTGAGCTGACGAAGGAGCCGTGGCCCACCATGCCTCAGCGACTGACAGGGCCATTGCGAAGTGTCACAGTTGAGGGCATGGATGCCGAAACTTCCGTCGGGGGCGACCAGGATGCCTCCGCGCATGCTGCCCGGGAAGTCATCGAGTTGCTCGAGGTCCTGTGGAGCAGGGGCCGGGACATCGCACCCACCGCACCGGTCTCGTCGTCGCAGCTGCGCGTGCTGTACGCCCTGGACGGTGCCGAGGGGATCAATCTCCGGACCCTGGGTGAGTACTTGGGGTCGGCGCCGTCTTCGGTGAGTCGTATGTGTGACCGCCTTCATGCCCTGGGCTTCATCGAGCGGTCCCTCAGTTCAGCCAGTCGCCGCGAGCTCGAACTGCGCTTGTCGAGCCGGGGAGAAAATTACCTCAACGAGCTGCGCGCCCGCCGGGAAAGCGCGCTGCTCGAAGCCATCTCGGCCATGCGGCCCGCGGAACGGGCCGCCCTGGTGGCGGGGTTGAGCGGCTTCCACCGGTCGGTGGAGTGCACCGCGCCGCGGCCCCGGCCGGGGGTCGGCCGTCCCGTGGAGTCCGCCTGACCTCGTACGGTCCGCGTGGGCCGCGTCACTCCCCTGATCGTGTGGGTTTACATCCGGTGTATCCAGGTACCTGCACACGGTCGTGAAGAACCGAGAGTTGTGGGGTTCAGGTGAATGAGGTGACGAGGCCCGGCCGGCGGCCGCTTCGCGCCGTCGAAAGTGCTGGCCGACCTGGCAGTTGACGCGATGTGACCACTGGCTCCGGTGATCGTTTGTCTCGGTTAACATTTGCCGCGCGACAACAATTGCTAAGGTGGACCGAATGAACACCAGTGAGCCCGAGGCCCGGTTGCGCGTCATTGCCGCTCTGCGTGAGCAGGGCGAGAAGGTGGCCGATCGCTGGGTACAGCTGCAGTCGGAACAGGCGGTCCTGGAGACAGGCATCAGCGAGGCCGAGCTGAGCGAGGAAGCGGACTCCTTGGTCGCGGCGCTGCTCGCCGGCCTGGAGTCCGACCACCCGGTGCAGGACGTCGTCGTCAAGCACCAGGGTCTGCGCCAGTCCGTGACGGACCTGTCGCTGCGCCGCGCCAGAGGAGGCGCGAGCCCCACGGCCACGTACATGTCCGTCCTGGCGCTCAAAGAAGCGCTGCTGGAGGCCGTGCAGCAGGACACGCGTGACGTCACCGTGCTCTACCAGGCCGCCCTCTTCGTCAACCGCCTCCTCGACACCGCGGGCGCCACGTCCTTCGAGATGTTCGTGGAGGGCCGCGAGGAGATCATCCGACGGCAGAGCCGCCAGCTCCTCGAAGTCTCCACCCCGGTGGTGCGCATCTGGGACCGCGTCCTCGCTGTGCCGCTGATCGGCACGCTGGACACCACCCGCACCCAGGTCGTGATGGAGAACCTCCTGGAGGCCATCGAGCGCGACGAGGCGCAGGTCGCCATCATCGACATCACCGGCGTCCCCACCGTGGACACCGCGGTGGCCCATCACCTGATGCAGACGGTCAACGCCGTACGGCTGATGGGCGCCGACTGTGTGATCAGCGGCATCCGTCCGCCGATCGCCCAGATCATCGCGCAGCTCGGCATCGATCTGTCCGCCATCCTGACCCGCTCGACGCTGGCCGACGCCCTCGCCGCCGCCATCCCGCTCCTCACGCATCAGCCGGAGCACCGGACCTCTCTCACGGATGCGCGGTGAGCGGCGGTTTGAGTGGCGTACCGATCCTGCGGCTCGGTGACGTACTCGTCACCGGCCTGCTGAACGAGCTGGACGACAAAGCGGCGGTCGCCTTCACCGAGGAGCTGACCCAGCGCATCGTCGCCGACCGTGCGAACGCGATCCTGATCGACATCTCACGACTCGAGATCATCGACTCGTTCGTGGCGCGCACGCTGATGGAGCTGACGACGACGGCGAGGCTGCTGGGGGCGCGGGTGATAGTGGCCGGCATGCGACCCGCGGTCGCGATCACGCTGGTGGAACTGGGGCTGCAGCTGTCCGGTGTGGAGACCACGCTCAATGCCGAGCAGGGGATGATCGCGCTGGGCTGGCAGCCGGCCTCACGATCTCCCAAGGGGAGCCCTGTTGTCCCTCTACGGTGACCTCGAAGACCTCGAAGGAACGTCCACGATCCCCGCCCCCGCCCGAGCCGGCAGGCCGTCGGCGGACCGGCAGGGGAGCGCCTCGGATGCTCCGGCCGGAGGCGAGAACGTCCGTACCGAACACATCATCCGGGCGGAGGAGGACCTGCTCGAGGTGCGGCACGCGGTACGGGAAGCGACCCTGCGGGCCGGCTTCGGCCTCGTGGACCAGACACGCATCGTCACGGCCGCCAGCGAGCTGGCCCGCAACGCCTATGTGCACGGTGGTGGCGGCACCGTGACCCTGGAGATCATCGGCCAGGGCGGCCGCCGCGGACTGCGGCTGTCCGTGAGCGACCAGGGGCCCGGCATCGCCGACCTCGACCGGGCCTTCGTCGACGGCTACACCACCGGTGCCGGACTCGGACACGGACTGGGCGGCGCACGGCGCCTGATGGACGAGTTCTCGGTGCAGACGGCACCGGGCCGGGGCACCACGGTCACCGCGCTGCGCTGGAACGGACGCCTGTGAAAGCCGCCGTGGCAGCGCGGACTCTGCACATCGCCATAGACCATCCCAGCGCTGTGCAGAGCGCGTCCGACCAGGCGCGCGCCGCCGCGCGCGAGATGCCCGGCGCCCTGCCCGACCAGGCGGCCGTGCTCGCGAGCGAGCTGGCCAGCAACATCATCAAGCACGCGAAGAACGGCGCCCTGTTCGTGCAGCGGTCGCCGCTCGGCGCCGACCTGGACGTCATAGCCGTCGACTCCGGCCCCGGCATGCCCGACATCGACCTGAGCCTGCGGGACGGGTACAGCACCACCAAGACGATGGGCGCGGGCCTGGGCGCCGCGCGCCGGATCGCCACCGACTTCACCATCCGCTCGGACGCCGGCCTCGGCACCCTGGCCCACGCCCGCCTGGCCGAACCGGACGCGGAGCGCAGGCCGGCCGCCCCGGGCGCGCTCTGCCTGCCCGCCGACGGCGAGGACGCCAGCGGCGACGGCTACGCGGTCGCCGACCACGACGGCGTCCGGACCGTGCTGGTGATCGACGGCCTCGGCCACGGCCCCGAGGCCGCCACGGCCGCCCGGCGCGCCGAGCGGACCTTCCTGGCCGACCCCGCCGCCCCGCTGGTGGACCTCCTCACCGCACTGCACAAGGCGCTGCGGCACACCCGCGGGGCCGCCGTGACCGCCCTGCGCGTGACCGGCAACCGGGCCGAGCACTGCTCCGTCGGCAACATCCGCGCCGTCGTCCTCTCCCCGCAGGGCGTCCACCACCAGCTCACCGGGCAGGCAGGCATCGTCGGCTACACCCTGCCCACCCCCAAGAGCCGCTTCCTGGACCTGCCCCCGCACGCCACCGTGGTCGTCCACACCGACGGGATCGACCACCGCTGGGCGTACCACCCCACCGACGCGCGTCTCACGCTGCCCCCGGTGCTGCTCGCGGCCTCCCTGGCCCACACCCACCGCCGCCGGCGTGACGACGCCACCATCCTGGCCCTCGGCCCCCACCTGGGAATGAGATGACCCGCGAAACCGTCCGTACGCTCAAGGCCCTGCGGCACACCGTACGAAGCATCGCCCTGGGGCACCGGCTCTCCGCCGACGACCGGGCGCGCCTCGTCCTGTCGTTGAGCGAGGTGGCCGCCTCCACGCTCGGCGGCGGCCGTCCGGTCACCCTGCTGAGCGGGCGCGAGAGGGGCGAGGACGGTGCCCACCGACTGACCCTCGCCCTGCGCCTGCCCCAGCAGAGCACCGGACCGCAGGTGTCGACGGACCGGCTGCCCCTGCGCGCACGGACCCAGCCGGACGGCACGTTCGTATGGAACCTGCCCCTGCCCTCCGGCGCGGCGCACGGCCACGGCGTGCCCTTCACCGGACGCCCGCCGACCACGGCGGCCCAGCACGGCGAGAGCGATGTCGTGCTCCTGGAGGAGGAGTTGCGGGCGGCGCTGGCCCGCGCGGACACCCTGGCCGACGAGCACCAGCGGCTCAAGCACGAACTGGCCGAGACCAACAGCGGCGTCCTCGCCCTGTACGTACAGCTCGAAGAGCGCGACGAGCAGCTGCGCACCGCGCACGGCCGCACCCTGCGCGCCCTGGAGGACGCGCTGCGCCCGCGGCCCCTGCACGTGGACGGCCTCGAACTGGCCGTGCACTACGCCCCGGCCAGCGACGAGGCGCCCACCGGCGGTGACCTCTACGACTGGTTCACGCTGCCGGACGGCACGGTGCACATCACCGTCGTCGACGCCATCGGGCACGGCATCACCAGCACCCGCACCGCGCTGACCGTCACCCACGCGGTGCGCACCCTCGCCCTCGAGGGCCACCCGCTGGAGAGCATCGTGGCGCGGACGGACACCATCCTGGCCCCCTTCGACCAGCACGTGATGGCCACCCTGCTGCTCGCCAGGCTCGACCCGTCCGACGGGACGCTCACGCTGGCCAACGGCAGTCATCCGCCGGCGCTGCTCGCCCACGCGGACGGCGGAGCGTCCTATCTGGAGGTGCGCGGGCGCGGCATCGGCTTCCCGCTGCCCGGCAGCGACCGCGTCCTGACCGCCACCATGGGCGAGGACGACGTGCTGCTCCTCTACACCGACGGCCTCACCGAGAGCCGGCGGGACCCGATCGAGGGCGAGGCCCGGCTCAAGGAGGCGCTGTGCCGGCACCGCGGGCGCCCGACCGGGCTGATCCCCGGCCTCCTGGCCGAGGACCTGCTCAGCGACGTGCTCCACCAGGACGACACCCTGGCGCTCGCGGTGCGGCGTACCGGTACGGCGGGTTAGTCGGTCACCTCGATGCGGCCGTCGGCCGTGGCGGGAGCGGCCGGGGCGGCGGGAGCGGCGGACCTGCCGCCGGTGAGGCCCTTCAGGAGCTCCGCGAGGTCGACTCCCGTGGTGGAGCTGAGGAGTTCGACGCCCTGGGCGACGTTGTCGGCGACCGTCCGGGACAGCTGGCTCGCCCCGTCCGTCGAGATCACCGTCATCTTGTCGATCGCGCTGAGCGGCTCGGACGCCTTGGCGACCACGCTGGGCAGGACCTCGACGAGCATCTGCAGCACGGCCGCGTCCCCGTACCGCGTAAACGCGTCCGCCTTCTTGTGCATGGCCTCCGCCTCCGCGGAGCCCTTCGCGCCGATCGCGGCGGCCTCGGCCTCACCCTCCAGACGGACGGCGTCGGCGAGCGCGGCACGGTGCGCCTTCTCGCCCTCACCGGTGAGGCGGGCCCGCTCCGCGTCGGCCTCGGCCTGCTTGACCAGACCGATCCTGCGGGCCTCCGCCTCCTGCTCGGCCTGGTAGCGGGCGGCGTCCGCGGGCTTGCGGACCTTGGTGTCCAACTCCCGGTCGGTGAGGGCGGCCTGGCGCTGGGCGACCTTCTCCTGCTCGGAGAGGACGTCCTGCTGCCGTGCCGCCTCGGCGAGCGGTCCCGCGGCACCGGCGCGGGCCGCGGCCTCGTCCGTCTCGGCCTTGATCTCGGCCTGCTTGAGCGCGAACGTCCGCTGGGCGATCGCGATCTCCTCCTCGGCCTTCAGCCGCGCCTGCTCGGCGGCGCGGCGCGCCACCGCCTCGGCGATGTCCGCCTCCTGCTTGGCGCGGGCGGCCTCCGGACGGCCGAGGTCCTCCAGGTAGGAGCCCTCGGTGGTGATGTCCTGGATCTGGAAGGCGTCCAGGACCAGGCCCTGCCCGGACAGGCTCGCCTCGGCCTCCTCGGCCACCTGCCCGGCGAACGCGGCGCGGTCGCGGATGATGTCCTCCACCGACATCCGCCCCACGATGGAGCGCAGCGCGCCGGACAGCACCTCCTGGGTGAAGCCGACGATGCCGTCCTGCTGCACCAGGAACCGCTGGGCAGCGGCCCGTATCGAGTCCTCGGTGCCGCCGACCTTGACGATGGCGACGCCTTCGAGGTTCGCCTTGACGCCGCGCAGCGTCACCGCGCCGCGCACGGCGATCGGGATGTGCCGCGAGGACAGGTCGAGCGTGAACTTCTGCTGGACGAACGGCACGACGAAGACACCGCCGCCGACCACGACCTTCTGGCCGCTGTTGTCGGTCATGACCCGGCCGGTGTCCGGATCGGTGGACTTCTTGCCGCGCCGGCCGGTCACGATGAACGCCTCGCTGGGCCCGGCGACCTTGTAGCGGGTGATGACGACGAGCGCCAACAGGACGAGGAGTACGACGACTCCGACGACGGAGATCAGGACTGGACTCATGGTGCATTCCCCCCTGCCACCCGGGGACGGCAGATCGGTTACGTGATGGTGGTGCGGTCGGTATATGAGCGACGAGTGCCGAGCGATGGGTGCGGGCGGTGGGCGGTGGGCGAGGGGCGGGGCGCGGTCAGCGCTCCACGGGCCGTACCGCCACCGACGTCGGCGACAGCGCCGCGTCGACCCAGATCTCGGTGCCGCGGGCCACGGCCGCGGCACTGCGGGCCGCGAACTTCACGGGCTGGCCCGCGAGGTGGAGCAGCACCTCGCCGTAGCCGTCGGCCGGGATCGCGGTGACCACGGAGCCCGCGGTCCCCACGAGGTCGTCGCCGCGCGGGGTACTGGCCGTCTGCTCCCGCATGAGGAGCTGGGTGAACTTCCAGGTCACCCAGGCCGCTCCGGTGCCGGCACAGGCCCCCGCGACGGCGGCGGCACCCGCGTCGGCCCCGGTCGTACCGAGGACGAGCGCCCCGCCGAACCCGAGCATGGCGACGAATCCGGCGATCACCGGCAGCGAGAGGAGCCCGTCGAAGAGCCCGTCCAGCACACCGGCGCCCGCGAAGAGCCCTTCGAGCACCCCGTCGAGGACGAGCGAGAGCGCGAGCAGCACGATCCCGGCGATGCCGAGACCCAGAAAGACCGTCATCGGATCACTTCCCCCGTCATGCCGCCCACCTCGGTACGTTGTGATCGTGGCACGGCGTACGAGGGCCACGCATTGCCGGATTCCGGCAATCTTTACGCGTCTTTGATGCCGGTCGGCGGTGTCCGCGACGGGTCCGCGTGAGGCGGGGAGGGACCCCGGCCCGACTAGGCTGCCGCCCACTATGACCAGCCACAACGCCTCGATCCCCGATTGGCCCACCGACGAGCGGACGGCCCGCGCCGTCCAGGACGAGCTGCGCGCCCGCGTCGTCCTCGACGAGCCGAGCCCACCGCCCGGCACCGGACACGTGAGCGGCGTGGACGTCGCCTACGACGACGAACGGGACCTCGTCGCCGCGGCCGTCGTCGTCCTCGACGCCGCGACCCTCGACGTGGTCGAGGAGTCCACCGCGGTCGGCACGGTGGCGTTCCCCTATGTGCCGGGCCTGCTGGCCTTCCGCGAGATCCCGACGGTCCTCGACGCGCTCGCCGGTCTGCGGGCCGACCCCGGGCTCGTCGTCTGCGACGGCTACGGCGTCGCCCACCCGCGCCGCTTCGGGCTCGCCAGCCACCTCGGCGTCCTCACCGGCCTGCCGACGATCGGCGTCGCCAAGAACCCGTTCACCTTCCGGCACGAGGACCCGGCCGACGCGCGGGGGAGCGCGGCGCCGCTGCTCGACGGCGCCGAGGAGGTGGGCCGCGCGCTGCGCACCCGGCAGGGCGTGAAGCCGGTCTTCGTCTCGGTGGGCCATCGGACGAGCCTGGCGGGCGCCTGCGCCCACGTCCTCGCGCTGACGCCCCGCTACCGCCTGCCGGAGTCCACGCGCCGGGCGGACGCCCTGTGCCGTGCCGCGCTGCGGGAGGCCGCCGGGGCGCGGGAGACCCCATGAACGATCAAAAGATGGGCGGGTTAGCATATGAGCGCCGCCTAGCTCGAAAGATACTCCTGTGACTGTCAATGACGACTCGTTCACCAATTGGAAGCACCGCGAGGAGATCGCGGAGTCGATGATCCCGATCATCGGGAAGCTGCACCGCGAGCGGGACGTGACGGTCCTGCTGCACAGCCGCTCCTTGGTGAACAAGTCGGTGGTCAGCATTCTGAAGACCCACCGATTCGCCCGCCAGATCGCCGGCGCGGAGCTCTCGGTCACCGAGACGCTGCCGTTCCTGCAGGCTCTCACCACCCTCGATCTCGGCCCCTCGCAGATCGACATCGGCATGCTCGCCGCGACGTACCGGGCCGACGACCGCGGCCTCACCGTCGAGGCGTTCACCGCCGAGGCCGTCGCCGGCGCCACGGGCGAGAACAAGATCGAGTGCCGTGAGGGCCGCGACGTCGTCCTCTACGGCTTCGGCCGCATCGGCCGCCTCGTCGCCCGGTTGCTCATCGAGAAGGCCGGCTCGGGCAACGGCCTGCGGCTGCGCGCCGTCGTCGTACGCAAGGGCGGGGAGCAGGACATCGTCAAGCGTGCCTCGCTGCTGCGCCGCGACTCCATCCACGGCCAGTTCCAGGGCACGATCACCGTCGACGAGGCGAACAGCACCATCGTCGCCAACGGCAACGAGATCAAGGTGATCTACGCCAACGACCCCTCCGAGGTCGACTACACGGCGTACGGCATCAAGGACGCCATCCTCATCGACAACACCGGCAAGTGGCGCGACCGCGAGGGCCTCTCGCAGCACCTGCGCCCCGGTATCGACAAGGTCGTCCTGACCGCCCCGGGCAAGGGCGACGTCCCGAACATCGTGCACGGCGTCAACCACGACACGATCAAGCCGGACGAGCAGATCCTGTCCTGCGCCTCCTGCACCACCAACGCGATCGTCCCGCCGCTGAAGGCGATGGCCGACGAGTACGGCGTCGTGCGCGGGCACGTGGAGACCGTCCACTCGTTCACCAACGACCAGAACCTGCTGGACAACTACCACAAGGCCGACCGCCGGGGCCGCTCCGCGCCGCTCAACATGGTCATCACCGAGACGGGCGCCGCGTCCGCCGTCGCCAAGGCGCTGCCCGACCTGAAGGCGCCGATCACCGGCAGCTCGATCCGCGTCCCGGTGCCGGACGTCTCGATCGCGATCCTGAGCCTGCGGCTCGGCCGTGAGACCGACCGCGAGGAGGTCCTCGACTACCTCCGCAACGTCTCGCTGACCTCGCCGCTCAAGCGCCAGATCGACTTCACCAGCGCCCCCGACGCGGTCTCCAACGACTTCATCGGCTCGCGCCACGCCTCGATCGTCGACGCCGGCGCCACCAAGGTCGACGGCGACAACGCGATCCTCTACCTCTGGTACGACAACGAGTTCGGCTACTCGTGCCAGGTCATCCGGGTCGTCCAGCACGTCTCCGGAGTCGAGTACCCGACGTACCCGGTGCCGGTGCTCTGATCCACCACCGGTCGAGGGCCCCGTACGGCGACGTGCGGGGCCCTCGCCGTATCAGCGCACGGACGCCACGCGGAACGACAGACCCGTGGTCCGCAGCCGCTCGATCAGAGCGTCGCCCATCGCCACCGCGGGAGTGACCTGGCCCGCCGTCGCCGGCAGCTCGTCGAGCGCCAGGCACAGGGCCGACTCGCCGAGCATCCGCGCCGTCTCGTCGTACCCCGGGTCGCCGCCGGACACCTCGGTGAACACCCGCTTCCCGCCGCCCTCGCCGATGAACCGCACCGTGAACCACGACGCGGCACGGCGCGCCTCGCTCGGGCCGTCACCGGGCTTGAGCCGGTCGGACAACCAGCGCCGTACGGGCGGCAGTTGGGCGGCCGTCAGCAGTCCGGCGAGGCCGATCGGGCCGCCGAGGGCGACCGGCAGCGATGTCACGGCCGCGTAGTGCCGGTAGCGGAAGTCCGGTCCGTACCGTTCGAGAGCCCGCGCCGAACGCTGCACCACCTGCGGGTCGATCGTCGGCAGCGGCAGGGCCCAGGCGCCGACCTCGCCCGCGTACCGGGGCGCTCCCGGGGGCGCGTAGGCCTTGCGTCCCACCAGGCGCGGCTCGTGCTGCCTGCGCTCCTTCGCGGCGGCCAGCATCTGCGGCCCCCGCGCGAACTGGTTGAGCGCCGAGGCGAAGGTCCCGCCGGAGAACTGGGCGCCGACCCGGACGAACCCGTCGACGCGCAGCGGCACGCCCTCGGGCAGCTGCTTGACGGTGAAGTACGCCCCCAGGTCGTGCGGCACCGAGTCGAAGCCGCAGGAGTGCACGAGCCGCGCGCCGGTCTCCCGCGCGCGGGCGTCGTGCCGCACGTACATGAGGTCGACGAACTCGGGCTCACCCGTCAGGTCCACGTAGTCCGTGCCCGCCTCGGCGCAGGCCGCGACCAGCTCCTGCCCGTAATGCAGGTACGGGCCGACGGTCGACGCGACCACGCGCGCGTCGGAGGCCATCGCGCGCAGGGACGCCGGGTCGGCCACGTCGGCGTGGACGAGGGGGAGTTCGGCGCAGGCCGGGTCGATCGCGGCGAGCCGCTCCCGCAGCGCCCTCAGTTTCGCGGCGTCCCGCCCCGCGAGGGCCCAGCGCACGCCTTCGGGGGCGCGGCGCGCCAGATGTTCCGCGGTGAGCACGCCCACGAAACCCGTCGCTCCGAAGAGCACGATGTCGTACGCGCGATCACTGTTCCGGCCGTCGTGACTCTTGTCGTTTTCACCGTTGTTTCCACCGGTCATGGCAGTCATGGCACCTCTCCGCCGTGCGCCCCGTGCAGTTGTGGGTGGCCGAGGCTAGCGTGCGGGGAGTGCACCGCGATCAGGAGGTACCCATGGGTGTCCCGAAAAGTGCCCTGCGGAAGTGGGAGGGCGTACGGGCCTTCGCGCTCGGGCTGCCGTCCGCCACGGAGGACTTCCCGTGGGGCGAGACGGTCGCCAAGGTCAACAAGAAGGTGTTCGTCTTCCTCGGGGTGAGCGACGGCACCTACCCCATGGGCCTGACCGTCAAGCTCGTGGACGAGGAGGCGCACGCGCACGCCCTGACCTCCCCGGGCGCGGAGCCCGCGGGGTACGGCCTCGGCAGGTCCGGCTGGGTGCGGATCCCGCTGGCGGACAAGGGCGCCCCGGCAGCCGAACTGCTCTGCGACTGGGTCGAGGAGAGCTACCGCACGATCGCCCCGAAGAAGCTCGTCGCGGAGCTGGACGCCCGCGCGGGGTGAGGTGACGGCCGCACACCCCCGGCGCCGTGCGGACGGTGATCCCGTGCCGCTCGGCACGGGACGCCCCGCAGACACGGTGGTGGCCCGAAATTGTCTAAGCGCTTGCTCGTCAGGGGCTTGTGCGCGGTGGAACACGTTCTTAGCATCACTGGTGTTACATCAGTTGTGTCATAGTGCTGGGGGCTCAATGGCTGTGCCGGGCAAGGACGTTCACGGGCCGCTGGCCGGGGTGCGCGTGGTGGAGCTGGCGGGCATCGGGCCCGGCCCGTTCGCGGCCATGCTCCTCGCCGACCTCGGCGCCGACGTGGTGCGCGTCGACCGCCCGCGCGGGGGTGGCCTCGCGATCAACCCCGAGTACGACGTGACCAACCGCAACAAGCGGTCGGTCGTCGTCGACCTGAAGGCCCCCGACGGCGCGGCGCGTGTCCTGGACCTCGTCGACCGCGCCGACGTCCTCATCGAGGGATACCGGCCGGGCGTGGCCGAGCGTCTCGGCGTCGGCCCCGCGGAGTGCCACGCCCGCAATCCGAGGCTCGTCTACGGCCGGATGACCGGGTGGGGCCAGGAGGGTCCGCTCGCCCAGCGCGCCGGGCACGACATCGCGTACATCGCCATCACCGGCACCCTCGGCATGATCGGCAACCCCGGCGAGCCGCCCGCCATCCCCGCGAACCTCGTGGGGGACTACGCCGGCGGCTCGCTCTACCTCGTGGTCGGCATCCTCGCGGCGCTGCACCACGCGCGCGTGCACGGCGCCGGTCAGGTCGTGGACGCCGCGATCGTCGACGGCACCGCGCACCTCTCCGCGATGATCCACGGCATGCTCGCGGCGGGCGGCTGGCAGGACCGGCGCGGCGCCAACCTCCTCGACGGCGGCTGCCCCTTCTACGGCAACTACGAGACCGCCGACGGCGGTCACATGGCCGTCGGCGCCCTGGAGCAGCAGTTCTACGACGAGTTCGTCGGACTCCTCGGTCTCGCCGACGTCGCGCCCGCCCGCAAGGACCTGGCCCGCTGGGGCGAGCTGCGCGAGGCCGTCGCCGCCCGCTTCAAGGAACGTACGCGCGAGGAGTGGACGGCCGTCTTCGAGGGTTCCGACGCGTGCGTGGCGCCCGTGCTCTCGCTGCGCGAGGCCCCCGGCCACCCGCACCTCGCCGCCCGCGGCACCTTCGTCGACCACGGCGGCATCACCCAGCCGGCCCCGGCCCCCCGCTTCTCCGCGACCCCGGCCCGGGTCCGCACGGGCCCCGCGCAGCCCGGCGCCGACACGGCGGAGGTGGCCCGCGACTGGGACGTACCGGCCCTCGCGGTGCCCACCGAAATGCCGGCCGGGCCGTCGGGCGCGACCGAGCTGTCGGGCGGAGCCGCGCCCGCCGGGGAACAGGAAGACCGCTGATGCAGATCTCGGCACCGCTCGCCTACGCGGCCGACGTGCGCGAGCGCGTCGAGGCCTTCCGGGCGGCCGGCGTCACCATGCTCGACGTCATACCCGTCGGCCCCGAGCCGGCCAAGTCGATCGAAACCGTCAAGGGCTGGCTCTGAGGGGCTACAGGAGGCCACGTACAGATGAAGCGGCAGATCTTCTCCGCCGAGCACGACGCGTTCCGCGAGACGGTGCGCACCTTCCTCGCCAAGGAAGTGCTCCCGCACTACGAGCAGTGGGAGAAGGACGGCATCGTCTCCCGTGAGGCATGGCTCGCGGCAGGCAGGCAGGGGCTGCTGGGCCTCGCCGTCCCCGAGGAGTACGGCGGCGGCGGGAACGACGACTTCCGCTACTCCGCCGTGCTCGCCGAGGAGTTCACACGCGCGGGCGCCGCCGGGCTGGCGGTCGGCCTGCACAACGACATCATCGGCCCCTATCTGACCTCGCTCGCCACCGAGGAGCAGAAGCGGCGCTGGCTGCCCGGCTTCTGCACCGGCGAGACCATCACCGCCATCGCGATGACCGAGCCCGGCGCGGGCTCCGACCTCCAGGGCATCCGCACCGCCGCCGAGGACCGCGGCGACCACTGGGTGCTCAACGGCTCCAAGACGTTCATCTCCAACGGCATCCTGGCCGACCTCGTCATCGTCGTCGCCAAGACCTCCCCGGAGGGCGGCGCGCACGGCCTGTCCCTGCTCGTCGTCGAGCGCGGCGCGGCGGGCTTCGAGCGCGGCCGCAACCTCGACAAGATCGGCCAGAAGGCCCAGGACACCGCCGAGCTCTTCTTCCACGACGTCGTCGTCCCCAAGGAGAACCTGCTCGGCGAGCTGAACGGCGCGTTCGTCCACCTGATGACCAACCTCGCGCAGGAGCGCATGGGCATCGCCGTCGCCGGGATCGCCGCGGCCGAGCACCTCCTGGAGATCACCACGACGTACGTGAAGGAGCGCGAGGCTTTCGGGCGGCCGCTGGCCAAGCTCCAGCACATCCGCTTCGAGATGGCGGAGATGGCCACCGAGTGCGCCGTCACCCGCGCCTTCCTCGACCGGTGCATCGTCGACCACGCGAACGGGGAGCTCGACGCCGTGCACGCGTCGATGGCGAAGTGGTGGGCCACCGAGCTGCAGAAGCGGGTCGCCGACCGCTGTCTGCAACTGCACGGCGGCTACGGCTACATGACGGAGTACCGCGTCGCCAAGGCCTTCACCGACGGACGCATCCAGACGATCTACGGCGGCACGACCGAGATCATGAAGGAGATCATCGGCCGATCCCTCCTCGGCTGACCCGCACCCCGCACCCCGCAGACCCGCACGTCCCGGACCCGCAGACCCGCACCCCTCTGGACACCCTCGAAAGGCACACGCGTGACCACCGAAGCGTACGTATACGACGCGATCCGCACCCCGCGCGGACGCGGCAAGGCCAGTGGCGCCCTGCACGGCACCAAGCCCATCGACCTCGTCGTCGGCCTGATCCACGAGATCCAGGCCCGCTTCCCCGGCCTCGACCCGGCCGCCATCGACGACATCGTCCTCGGCGTGGTGGGCCCGGTCGGTGACCAGGGCTCCGACATCGCGCGGATCGCGGCCATCGCCGCGGGGCTGCCGGACACGGTCGCGGGCGTCCAGGAGAACCGCTTCTGTGCCTCGGGCCTGGAGGCCGTGAACCTCGCCGCGATGAAGGTCCGGTCCGGCTGGGAGGACCTGGTGCTCGCGGGCGGCGTCGAGTCGATGTCCCGGGTGCCGATGGCCTCCGACGGCGGCGCCTGGTTCGCCGACCCGATGACCAACTTCGAGACCGGCTTCGCGCCGCAGGGCATCGGCGCCGACCTGATCGCCACCATCGAGGGCTTCTCGCGGCGCGACGTCGACGAGTACGCGGCGCTCTCCCAGGAGCGCGCCGCCGCGGCCTGGAAGGACGGCCGGTTCGGCAGGTCCGTCGTGCCGGTCAAGGACCGCAACGGCCTCGTCGTCCTCGACCACGACGAGCACATGCGCCCCGGCACCACCGCCGACTCCCTCGCGAAGCTCAAGCCGTCCTTCAAGGACATCGGCGACATGGGCGGCTTCGACGCGGTCGCGCTGCAGAAGTACCACTGGATCGAACAGATCGACCACGTCCACCACGCGGGCAACTCCTCCGGCATTGTCGACGGCGCCTCGCTGGTCGCGGTCGGCAGCAAGGAGGTCGGCGAGCGGTACGGGCTCGCTCCGCGCGCGCGGATCGTCTCCGCCGCCGTGTCCGGCTCCGAGCCGCTGATCATGCTCACCGGTCCGGCGCCCGCGACCCGCAAGGCGCTCGCCAAGGCGGGCCTGACCATCGACGACATCGACCTCGTCGAGATCAACGAGGCGTTCGCCGCGGTGGTGCTGCGCTTCGTCAAGGACATGGGGCTGTCCCTGGACAAGGTGAACGTCAACGGAGGCGCGATCGCGTTGGGCCATCCCCTGGGCGCCACGGGGGCGATGATCCTCGGCACGCTCGTGGACGAGCTGGAGCGGCGTGACCTCCGGTACGGGCTCGCGACGCTGTGTGTGGGGGGCGGTATGGGCATCGCCACGATCGTCGAGCGGCTGTAGGGGTCCCGCCGTAGGGGCTGGGGCGCGTCGCCGACCGCGAGTACGTCGTGGTTGCTCGCGCAGTTCCCCGCGCCCCTGAGGCCGCGGCTCCGCCGCGCCTCACTTCCCGCCCCTCACCCCCACCGCTCCCCGCACGCCCGCCACAGACTTCACGGAGAAACCGACATGACCGAAAGCACCACCATCCGCTGGGAGCAGGACGACACCGGCGTCGTCACGCTCGTCCTCGACGACCCCAACCAGTCCGCGAACACCATGAACCAGGCGTTCAAGGACTCCATCGCGGCCATCGCCGACCGCGCGGAGGCCGCCGTCGAGGCCGACAAGGACGCGATCCGCGGCTTCGTCTACACCTCCGCCAAGAAGACCTTCTTCGCGGGCGGCGACCTCAAGGACATGATCAAGGTCGGCCCCGAGAACGCCCAGCAGGCGTTCGACACGGGCACCGAGATCAAGAGGTCGCTGCGCCGCATCGAGACCCTCGGCAAGCCCGTCGTCGCCGCCATCAACGGTGCCGCGCTCGGCGGCGGTTACGAGATCGCCCTCGCCTCCCACCACCGTGTGGCCCTGGACGCGCCCGGGTCCAAGATCGGGCTCCCCGAGGTCACCCTCGGCCTGCTCCCGGCCGGCGGCGGCGTCACCCGCACCGTGCGCCTCATGGGCATCACCGACGCGCTCCTCAAGGTGCTGCTCCAGGGCACCCAGTACAACCCGAAGCGCGCCCTGGAGAACGGCCTCATCCACGAAGTGGCCGCCACCCGCGAGGAGATGATCGAGAAGGCCCGCGCCTTCATCGACGCCAACCCCGAGTCGCAGCAGCCCTGGGACAAGCCGGGCTACCGCATCCCGGGCGGCACCCCGGCCCACCCCAAGTTCGCGGCGAACCTGCCCGCGTTCCCCGCCAACCTCAAGAAGCAGACGGCGGGCGCCAACTACCCGGCGCCGCGCAACATCCTCGCGGCCGCCGTCGAGGGCTCCCAGGTCGACTTCGAGACCGCGCTGACCATCGAGGCCCGGTACTTCACCGAGCTGGTCACCGGCCAGGTCGCCAAGAACATGATCCAGGCGTTCTTCTTCGATCTCCAGGCCGTCAACTCCGGCGCCAACCGCCCCGCGGACGTCGAGCCGCGCCAGGTCCGCAAGGTCGCCGTGCTGGGCGCCGGGATGATGGGCGCGGGCATCGCGTACTCGTGCGCCCGCGCGGGCATCGACGTCGTCCTCAAGGACGTCTCCGCGGAGGCCGCGCAGAAGGGCAAGGGCTACTCCGAGAAGCTCTGCGCCAAGGCCGTGCAGCGAGGGCGCACCACCCAGGAGAAGGCGGACGCGCTGCTCGCCCGCATCACGCCGACCGCGGACCCGCAGGCCCTCGCCGGCTGCGACGCGGTCATCGAGGCGGTCTTCGAGGACACCTCGCTCAAGCACAAGGTGTTCCAGGAGATCCAGGACGTCGTCGAGCCGGACGCGCTGCTGTGCTCCAACACCTCGACGCTGCCCATCACCACGCTCGCCGAGGGTGTCTCCCGGCCCGTCGACTTCATCGGCCTGCACTTCTTCTCGCCCGTCGACAAGATGCCGCTCGTCGAGATCATCAAGGGCGAGCGGACCGGCGACGAGGCGCTGGCCCGCGCCTTCGACCTGGTGCGCCAGATCAACAAGACGCCGATCGTCGTCAACGACTCGCGCGGCTTCTTCACCTCGCGGGTCATCGGCCACTTCATCAACGAGGGCGTCGCCATGGTCGGCGAGGGCATCGAGCCCGCCTCCGTCGAGCAGGCGGCGGCCCAGGCGGGCTACCCCGCCAAGGTGCTCTCCCTGATGGACGAGCTGACGCTCACGCTGCCGAGGAAGATCCGCAACGAGACGAAGAAGGCGGTCGAGGAGGCCGGCGGCACCTGGCCCGGCCACCCGTCGGACGCCGTCATCGACCGCATGGTCGACGAGTTCCAGCGCCCCGGCAGGAGCGGGGGAGCGGGCTTCTACGAGTACGTGGACGGCAAGCGGGACCGCCTCTGGCCGGGCCTGCGCGAGCACTTCACCAAGCCGGGGCACGAGATCCCGTTCGAGGACATGCAGGAGCGCATGCTCTTCTCCGAGGCGCTCGACACCGTGCGCCTCCTGGAGGAAGGGGTCCTGACCTCGGTCGCGGACGCCAATATCGGCTCCATCCTCGGCATCGGCTTCCCGGGCTGGACGGGCGGCGTCCTGCAGTACATCAACGGTTACGAGGGCGGCCTGCCCGGCTTCGTGGCCCGCGCGCGCGAGCTCGCCGAGCGCTACGGAGAGCGCTTCGCGCCGCCCGCCCTGCTGGTCGAAAAGGCGGAAAAGGGGGAGAAGTTCAGCGACGTCTGACCTTGTCGTGAATCCGGTTCCGCCTGGTCAGGGGCGGAACCGGAGGCGTCGCCCCCACGTCGTACCCTGCCGTAGAGCATGATCACGACAAGTGGAGAGGTGACCGCTGTGCGGTTCACGACAGGGGGAACGGCGCGGGCAGTCGGCGTCGGAGTGCTGGTCCTCTCGCTGGCCCTGACGGGCTGCGACGGCAAGAAGGACAAGAAGAAGAGCAAGCGCAAGGCGTCGTCCTCGCACAGCCGCACCGTCGGTGGTGGGTCCGGCCGCAAGGGCGGCACGGGCTCGCTGAGCGCCGCGCGCCGCGCCGGGGCGGTCCTGCCGCCGCTGGACACGATGCCCGCCGCCCTGCGCCACGTCGGCACGGAACTGCACAGCCGCGCCAAGGCGCCCTCCGTGTGCAAGGACCCGGGCGCCAAGTGCAAGGGAGCCGTCGCCCACGGCAGGGTGGGGTACCGCACCGCGAACAAGGCCGAGAGCGCCGGTTACGACGTGATCGTGTACAAGAACACGCGGGCCGCCGAGCGTGCCTTCACCGCCTGGCAGAGCTACGCGCAGAACAACAAGCACGAGGTCACGGTCCTCGAAGGACCCCCGCACGGCGACGCGAGCCTCATGTACGGGTACGAGAGCGCCGCGCGCACGAACGCGCTGACGATGGTGATCCGTCGGGGCCAGTACATCGGCACGCTCGACGTACGGGACACCTCCGGGGCGCTGGCCGCCAGGACCGACATGACGGCCCTGTCCAAGGTCTACGCCAAGCGGCTGCTGCAGGCGGCGCGGGACGAGACGCCGAGCGCGACGGCCGCGCACGTCAAGGTGTGACCGTCACGGGATGATCGTCAGGCCGACGCCCGTCAGGAGGTACGGGGTGGCTCAGCCGTCCTTGAGCCACTCCCGCAGCTCTTCCTTGAGCGAGCGTTGAAACGCCGTCACCAGCGCCTGCACCACCATCGGCTGCATATGGGCCGAGAGGGACCGCATCGCCGCGACGTGCTCGGGGTCGGACTCGCGCTCGCGGTAGGGCTCCCAGACCTCGTCGCGGAAGAGCCGCGACAACTCGTGCGCGGCGGAACGCGTGTGCTCCATCAGGACCGTGCGCGCCGCCAGGATCGTCTCGTGCGCGATGGGCACGTCGAGGAGCTGCACGCCGAGGCGGAGCAGCCCCAGGTCCACGCGGTGCGTCCCGGGCGTCCCGGTCGGGGCCACCACCCCCATCGCCGCGAGCCGCTCCAGATCCTCGTCGCCGAGCGTGCGGCCCGCCCTGCGCTCCAGCTCGGCGTGGGAGACGTCCTCCGCCGAGTCCGGGGCCCAAGAGGCCACCACGGCACGGTGGATGGCCAGATCGTGGGCGCTCAGGTCGGCGGGCAGCTGCTCCAGGTACCGCTCGATCGCGGCGAGTGTCATGCCCTGGAGCTGCAGCTCCTCGATGAGCGCGAGCCGCGACAGGTGCTCGCGGCCGTAGTGGCCGACGCGGCGGGGACCGATCACCGGCGGCGGCAGCAGCCCCTTGGTCCCGTAGAAGCGGATCGTGCGGACCGTGACGCCCGCGCGCGCGGCCAGTTCGTCGACCGTGAGCGTCGGCTCCCCGGCATCGGTGTCGGTGGCGTCGGTGTCCGTGGTGTCCGTCGTCATGACGGCGCCCTCCCTCCCCGGCCGGCTCTCCGGACGTCTCCCCGTGGGTGCAGCGATCCGGCGCGTACCGGGGCATGCAGCAAACCAGTGCAACAGTATTGCTGGCACACCAGTGTTGTGAAACCCTCCGGGCCAGTTACGTGCACGTCCACCGCTCGGCCACTCGCTCCTCACGCACCCGTCCGCTCACGCACAGCCGATGGCGCCAGGAGGCGGTCATGACCACGATTCGGCGACGTCCGGGGGACGACGCCGACAGCACACTCCCCGCCCTGCTGCTGCGCAATGCCGAGGAACACGGAGATCTTCCCGCCCTCTCCTGGCGCATCGGGGCGCGGTGGTCGACGCTGACCTGGCGCGAGGCGCGCCGCAAGGTCGCTGTCCTCGCCGCCGGTTACCGCGCGCTCGGGGTGCGGCGCGGCGAGCACGTCCTGATGATGATGGGCAACCGCCCGGAGCACTGGCTGAGCGATCTGGCCCTCGTCCACCTCGGTGCCGTGCCCGTCACCGTGTACGGCACCGCCGCCCCCGAACAGGTCGCGCACATCGTGCGGCACAGCCGGGCCCGCGTCGCGGTCGTCGAGGGCACCGGTGAACTACCGCGCTGGGAGCCCCTGTTGGCCGACGCCACGGCGCCGCTGGAGCGCCTGGTCGTCGTGGAGGGTGCCGCGGCCGAAGGCCACCGCACGTACGGCTCCCTGCACGCCACGGGCGTGCGGCTCTTCGACCCCGACGCCTTCGAGAAGGCCTGGCGCGAGATCCGCCCCGCCGACCCGCTCACCGTCGTCTACACCTCGGGCACCACGGGCGACCCCAAGGGCGTCCGCCTCAGCCACCGCAACGTGCTCCTGAACGGCACCGCGCTGGACGCCGTCGTCGAGTTCCCCGAGGGCGTCGGGCACATCTGCTACCTGCCCTTCGCGCACATCGCCGAGCGCCTGCTCGGCATCTATCTGCCGGTGCTGCGCGCCGCCCACGTCCATCTGTGCGCGGACCCGGCCGAGGTGGCCGCCACCGCCCGCGAACTGCACCCCCACCAGTTCTTCGGCGTCCCGCGCGTGTGGGAGAAGCTGGCCGCCGCCGTACGGGCCGCGCTCGCCGGGCTGCCCGCGGAGCGGCGCGCCGCGGTCGAGGCGGCGAACGGGACGGCGCGCGCCTACGTCGCCTGCCGCGAGCGCGGCGAGGAACCCGCCGCCGAGCTGCGGGCCGCGTACGACGAGGCCAAGCGGGACGTGCTCGACCCGCTGCTCGCCCTCGCCGGCTTCGACCGGCTGGTGTGGACCGCGAGCGCCTCGGCGCCGATGCCGCCGGACGTGTCCCGGTTCTGGGCCGGCTTCGGACTGGTGATCATGGACGCGTGGGGGCTCACCGAGACCTCCGGCGTGGTCACGACGAACAGCCCCGACCGGTTCCGGCTCGGTTCGGTCGGGCGGCCCCTCGACGGTCTCGACGTCCGCATCGCCGACGACGGCGAGATCCTGGTGCGCGGCGCGACGGTCTTCGACGGCTATCTGCGGCCCGACGGAGGGGTCGACAGCGCCTGCGACGCGGACGGCTGGTTCGCCACCGGCGACATCGGCAGGCTCGACGAGGACGGCTACCTCTGGCTCACCGACCGCAAGAAGGAAATGATCGTGACCTCGACGGGCAAGAACGTCTCGCCCGCCCTCGTCGAGAACGCGCTGAAGGAGCACCCGCTGATCGGGCAGGCCCTCGTCCATGGGGACGGCCGCTCGTATCTGGTGGCCCTGCTCGTCCTCGACCCGGAACTGGCGCCCGCGTGGGCCGCCGCGCGCGGCATCGAGGGGGACCTGGTCGCCCACGAGGCCGTGCGGGAGGAGGTGGCGCGGGCCGTGGCGGCGGCCAACGCGCGCCTGAACCGCACCGAGCAGATCAAGCGGTACCGGCTGCTCGCCGAGGAGTGGGGACCGGCGACGGGCGAGCTCACGCCCTCCCTGAAACTGCGGCGCCGGGTGATCCGCGAGAAGTACGAGCAGGTCATCGACGCCTTGTACACCCCCTGATCATCATGTGAGAAGTTCCGCTATGTGACGTGCGCCACCGCGTGCGGGGCGGTGCGTGGGGGAAGGTGTCCCGTCGGTCCGCGCACGTCAGGGGTGTCGCGGGCCGGGGCACATCCGGACCCCGGAGTTCTTCCGGGCACCAGAGAGTAGATCCACCCGTGAGCAAGGAAGCCGTAGATTCGGCCGTCCTGGACGCATCCCGCACAGATGCGTCGCAGGCCCCCGCGGACGCGGGCGACGCCGGTTACAGCAAGGACCTCAAGGCCCGCCACGTCAACATGATCGCGATCGGTGGAGCGATCGGCACCGGCCTCTTCCTGGGGGCGGGCGGCCGCCTCCACTCGGCGGGCCCCGCGCTCGCCCTCGCGTACCTCGTCTGCGGAATCTTCGCGTTCTTCGTGGTCCGGGCGCTCGGCGAGATGGTTCTCTACCGTCCCTCGTCCGGTTCGTTCGTCTCGTACGCGCGTGAGTTCCTCGGGGAGAAGGGCGCGTTCTTCGCCGGTTGGATGTACTTCCTCAACTGGTCGACCACCTGTATCGCCGACATCACGGCGATCGCGCTCTACACCCATTACTGGAGCTTCTTCACCGACATACCCCAGTGGGTCCTCGCGCTGATCGCCCTCGCGGTCGTGCTCTCGGTGAACCTCATCTCGGTGAAGTACTTCGGCGAGATGGAGTTCTGGTTCTCGATCATCAAGGTGGCCGCGCTGAGCGCCTTCATGATCATCGGTATCTGGCTGCTGGCCAGCCAGCACAAGGTGGGCGGCGAGGCGCCGGGCCTCAACATGATCACCGACCACGGCGGCCTCATGCCGAACGGCCTGATGCCGGTCGTGATCGTGATGCAGGGCGTCGTCTTCGCGTACGCCTCGCTGGAGCTGGTCGGCGTCGCGGCGGGCGAGACCGCCGAGCCGCAGAAGGTCGTCCCGCGCGCGGTGAACTCGATCATGTGGCGCGTCGGCGTCTTCTACGTCGGCTCCGTGGTGCTGCTCGCGCTGCTGCTGCCCGGCTCGATGTACTCGGCCGACCAGAGCCCGTTCGTGACGGTGCTCTCCAAGATCGGCATCCCGGCCGCCGGCGACGTGATGAACTTCGTCGTCCTCACCGCGGCCATGTCCTCGCTCAACTCCGGCCTGTACTCCACCGGCCGCATCCTGCGCTCGATGGCGATGGCGGGCTCCGCGCCGAAGTTCACCGCCAAGATGAACCGCAACCAGGTGCCCTACGGCGGCATCCTGCTCACCGCCTCCCTCGGCGTCGTCGGCGTCGGCCTCAACCGGGTGGTCCCGGGCAAGGCCTTCGAGATCGTCCTGAACGTGGCGTCGCTCGGCATCATCGGCACCTGGATCACGATCATGGTGTGCCACCTCGCCTTCGTGCGCAGCGCGAAGCGCGGCGAGATCACCCGGCCGAAGTTCCAGCTCCCGTTCAGCGGCGTCACCGAGTACGTGACCATCGCGTTCCTGCTGGTCGTGCTCGGTCTGATGTGGAAGGACGCCGAGGTCGGCCGCAAGACGCTGTTCCTCATCCCGGTCGTGGGCCTGGCCCTGGTCGCGGGCTGGTTCGGCGTCCGCCGCAGGGTGGGCCGCGAGGCACAGGGCCTCACGGGGCCGAAGGATCTGTAGCGGCGGGGACCGGTAGCGGGGGAGGCCGGTAGCAGGGGCACTGTCAGTGGTGGCCCGTACGGTGGCGTCATGTCGGAGATCACGTATGTCCGGGGTGACGCCACCGCGCCGTTCGGCAAGGGCGTCAAACTGATCGCCCACGTCTGCAACGACCTCGGGGGCTGGGGGAAGGGTTTCGTGCTCGCGGTCTCCCGCCGCTGGCCGGAGCCGGAGCGGGCGTACCGCGCCTGGCACCGGGAGCGGGCCAAGAACGACTTCGGTCTGGGCGCCGTCCAGTTCGTCGACGTGGGCCGTCGCGTCTGGGTCGCCAACATGGTGGGGCAGCGGGGGATGCGCACGGGCAGCAAAGGCGTCCCCGTGCGGTACGAGGCGATCGACACCGCCCTCGCGAAGGTGGCCGACAAGGCCGAGGCGCTCGGTGCCGGTGTGCACATGCCGCGCATCGGCTGTGGGCTGGCCGGTGGCACCTGGTCCCGTGTCGAGCCGCTGATAGCCGAGCGCCTGGTGGCGCGGGGGATCGCGGTGACGGTCTACGACTTCGGGGACTGACCCGCTGGCGGACAACTGGTCCGCAGGTGTGCGTTGTTGTGCACGGATGAGCGGGTAGAGCACCGGCATGCAGCTCCTCCCCATGGAACTCGGGCCGATCGGGTCGGTCGGGCCGAAGGCGCAGGCTCTGGCGCTCGCCGCCGTCCTGTGCGGCGCCCTGTGCCTTCTCGCCGGACGCTTCCTGCACCGTGCCGGCGTCGGCCCTGCCTCCGCGGCCCCGCCGGTTCGGGGGACGGTGTTCTCCGAGGGCCGGGACGAGGTCCGGGACGGGGTCCGGGGCGAGGGCCCTCGGGCCTCCTGGCGGCCGGCCCGGCACGACGGTGGCGGGGAGCGTGATGAGCCGGAGGGTGCGGGGGAGCGCGACGGCGAGAGCGCCGGCGCTCCGGCCACCGGGCAGGCCAAGGGAGAGGCCGAGCGCGCCGCCGCGGAGGCCGAGCTGCGCGGCCGGGTCTCCGAGTGGGCGTCCGAGCTGGCGAACCGCATCGCCTCCGAGCCGCTCATCGGGCCGCCCGTCGTGCCGGACACCGGCGAGGCAGTGGCACGGCCGCCCGGCGAGACGGAGACCCGGCCCGAGGCCTAGCGCCTTTCGCCCGGATCCCGTCGGGCCGGGCCCCGGCCCGACGGGATCCGGTCGCCCGCCGTACGCATTCGCGCCCCCGGCCGCCCGCACCCCTGGCGGCCCCGCCCCCGCCGACCGAGACTCGGCACATGGACTGCATGGGCAGCACGGCGAGCGGCACGGGCAGCGGTGACGCCACGGTTCCGGTCAAGGGCGGCGAGCTGTGGGCGCACGACTCGGGCGACCCGAGCGGCGCGGACGGCGGCGCAGGCTTGCCGCTGGTCCTGCTGCACCCCGGTGTCGGCGACTCCCGTATCTGGGACGGCATCCTGGACCGCCTCACCGGACGGCACCGCGTGATCCGCTACGACGCCCGGGGATACGGCAGGTCACCGGCGCCGACCGCCGCGTTCTCCCTGGTCGAGGACCTGACCGCGGTCCTCGACCACTTCGGGGTGGCCCGCGCCGTCCTCGCCGGGTCGAGCATGGGCGGGGCCACAGCCGTCAGCCTCGCGCTGTGCGAGCCCGCCCGCGCGGCCGGCCTCGTCCTGGTGGTGCCGGGCGTCACCGGCGCCGACGACCTCGTCCCCGTGGAGTTCATGGCCGAGATGGGCCGGCTCGCCGAGGCGGGGGACAGGGAGGGGCTCGTGGCCCTGCTGCGCCGTACCTCGGGCGCGGCGGTCACCGGACCCGACCCGGAGGTCGAGGCGCACCTCAGGGCGGTGATCCCGGCGTGGTTCGCCAACTACCCCCACAACGTGCCCGACCCGCCCGCCTACGACCGCCTCGGCGAGCTCGACGTGCCGTGCGTCCTCGCCCTCGGCGAGCTCGACCAGCCCGAGGTGGTCCGCGTGAACGAGACGATGGCGCGGCGCATCCCCGGCTGCCGTCTGGTGCGCCTCGCGCACAGCGACCACTTCCCGACCGTACGGGAGCCGGACGCGGTCGCCGACATCATCCTGGAGGCGTGCGCCGGGGCGCGGTGACCTCCCTCGACGGCGCTGGCCCCGGCGGTCCCATACTGGAACGCGCAAGCCCCGCGCGCCGCCGAGGAGCACGTCGCATGAACCACACCACCCACCGCGACCACCGTGCCGATCGTGCCGAGGACCGCGATCCCGCCCCACCCCCGCCCGGCGGCATCCTCTGGAGCATCGCGGGCGACATCCGCGCCCTCCTGATGCTGCCGCCCGCGCTCACCCTGCAGGTGGCCCACCCGGCGGTCGGCGCGGGCGTCGACGACTACTCGGTCTTCCGTACCGACCCGTGGGGACGGGGCGAACGCTCGGTGCGTTCCCTCCTGACATGGGTGTACGGCGGGGACGAGGCCGCCGCCGAGGGCCGCAGGCTGCGCGCGCTGCACCGCACCATCCAGGGCACGGACGCCCACGGCCGCCGCTACCACGCGCTGACGCCCGCGAACTACGCCTGGGTCCACACCACCGGCTTCCCCGTCTACCGGCATGCGCAGCAGTACCTGGGCCGCCCCTTCACCGAGGCGCAGGAACGGCAGCTGTACGCGGAGTGGCTCCAGGTCGGGCGCCTTCTGGGCATCCACGACCGGGACATGCCGCAGACGGTCGAGGAGTTCTGGCCGCACTACCGCAAGGTCCTCGCCGAGGAGATCGAGCTGACGGCGGTCGCCGCGGAGCTCACCGCCGCCGACAGCCCCGTACCGCCGCCGGACCGCGGCCCGCTCCTGGTGCGCGTCCCGCTGCGCCTCCTGTGGCCGCTGCTGCTGCCACCGCTGGCCCGCTTCCGCCGGTTCGTCACCATCGGTCTGATGCCGCCGGAGGCCCGTACGGCGATCGGCCTGCCCTGGACGGCCGCGCAGGAGCGCAGGCTCCGCCGCTTCGGCCGGGTGGTCCGCACGGTGGTGCCGCTGCTGCCGGAGCGGCTGCGCTACCTGCCGCAGGCGCGCCGTGCGCGGGCGCGGCACCGCGCCGCCGGGCGCTGAGCCCGTACGGCGCGGCACCACCGGACGTCAGGACGCCGACGGTCCTCAGTGGCCGCGGCTGTGGCCGTGACCGTGCTCGTGCACCCCGTTCGTCGCGGCGATCTGCTTCCACGACTTCGGCTTGGCCGGCGCGGCGGCCGACCGGGCGATCCCGGCGTCCCGCACGGCCGGAGCCGCCGGACGCGACGGCTGGTAGAGCCAGGTGTCGAAGAGCTCCGCGAGCGGCTTGCCCGACACCTTCTCGGCGAACTTCACGAAGTCGTTCACCTTGGCGTTGCCGTACGCGTGCTGCTGCGGCCACTTCTTCAGGATCGAGAAGAACGTCTTGTCCCCGACCTCGTTGCGCAGCGCCTGCAGGGCGATGGCGCCCCGGTCGTAGACCGCGCCGTGGAACTGGTTGTCCGGACCCGGGTCACCCGGCTTGACCTGCCAGAACGGGTCGTCGGCCGGGTGCTGGGCGTACACGTAGTCCGCCAGCTCCTGCGCGGTGCCCTCGCCCTCCTTCTCCGACCACAGCCACTGGCTGTAGCGGGCGAAGCCCTCGTTGACCCAGATGTCCTTCCAGCCGTCGACGGAGACGCTGTCGCCGTACCACTGGTGGGCCAGTTCGTGGACGACGATGGACGCGTTGGAGCCGTTCGCGAACGCGGAGGGGCTGTAGAAGGGCCGCGTCTGGGTCTCCAGGGCGTAGCTGCTCTTGACGTTCGGGACGTAGCCGCCGAGCGCGTTGAACGGATACTTGCCGAAGACCGTCTCCAGCCACTCGGCGACCTCGGTGGTCCGCTCGATGCTGGCCCGCGCGGCGCCCGCGTTGTCGCCGAGGTCCTTGCTGTAGGCGTTGAGGACCGGCAGGCCGCTCTCGGTCCTGTCGGTCGTGATGTCGAACTTGCCGACGGCGAGCGTGGCGAGATAGCTCGCCTGCGGCTTGTTGGAGCGCCAGTTGTAACGCGTCCAGCCCAGCTTCGAACTCTGCGACTGGAGCACGCCGTTGGAGATCGCCTGGGTGCCGTCCGGTACCGAGACCGACACGTCGTACGTGGCCTTGTCCAGCGGGTGGTCGTTGGAGGGGAACCACCACACGGCGGACTCCGGCTCCTGAGCCGCGACGCCGCCGTCCGGCGTCCGGTGCCAGGCCGTGTAGCCGTTTATCTTCAGCTCGGACGGCTTGCCGGCGTAGCGCACGACGACCGTGACGGGCGTGCCCTTGGGCAGCCCGGCCGGCGGCGTGATCTCCAGCTCCTGGTCGCCGGTCTTCGCGAACTTCGCCTTCTTGCCGTTGACCCGCACCTCGGACACCTTGAGGCCGAAGTCGAGGTTGAAGCGTGAGAGGTCCTGTGTGGCGCGGGCGTTGATCGTCGCCGTGCCCTCCAGGAGGTCGGTCGCGGGCTGGTACTTCAGCCTCAGGTCGTAGTGCGAGACGTCGTAGCCGCCGTTGCCGCTGGCCGGGTAGTAGGGGTCGCCGATGCCCGGCGCCCCGGGGGTGAAGTCCGCGGCCGACGCCGGGATCGCCAGCAGAAGAGAGGCCGCGAGCGCGCCCGGGGCGATGAGTCTGCGGTGCACGTCAAGCTCCAAGTTGTAGGGGCTCAAGATCGGTTCGTCTTGTCGACGACCCTATTCAGCCTCTCCCGCACACGTCATGTCCATGGCCCCAGACGTCACACGATCGCCATTCGGCCGACATGTGCCTCAATGTCCCACGCTCCTGACGCGGTGGCGTACGGCCCTCTGTCGCACGGCAGTTCACCGGTGTACCTTCCGCGCCATGCCGATACGTGCGCGACGCACCCGCCTCCTGTGGAGAACGCTTCTCGCGGCGGCCCTGGCCGCCCTGATCGCCACCCTCATGTCCCCGGGCGCAGCGCAGGGGGCCGCACCGGCCCCGCGCACGCCGGACCACGCCGCCCACCCCCGGGGTGAGAGCAGGCCCGTCTACTCGTACGACGACGCGATACGCGAATCCGTCTGGGTCGACACCAGGATCGACGGCGACGCGGACGGCAGGACCGACCGGGTCGCCGTCGACATCGTCCGGCCCCGCGAACTCGACCGCACGGGCCGCCGGATACCCGTGATCATGGACGCCAGCCCGTACTACTCCTGCTGCGGGCGCGGCAACGAGAGCCAGAAGAAGACGTACGACGCGGCCGGGAAGCCCGTGCAGTTCCCGCTGTACTACGACAACTACTTCGTGCCCCGCGGCTACGGCTACGTCGCCGTGGACCTCGCGGGCACCAACCGCTCCGACGGGTGCGTCGACGTCGGCGGCCGCTCCGACGTGCAGTCCGCCAAGGCGGTCGTCGACTGGCTGAACGGCCGCGCCCGCGGCTACACCAGCCGCACCGGAGGCGAACGCGCGAAGGCCGGCTGGTCCAACGGCGCCACCGGGATGATCGGCAAGAGCTACGACGGGACCATCGCGCAGGGCGTCTCGGCCACCGGCGTCCGCGGCCTCAAGACCATCGTTCCGATCGGCGCGATCTCCTCCTGGTACGACTACTACTTCGCCAAGGGCGCCCCGCTCTACGACAGCGGCCCCGAATGGCTGTCGGACGGCGTGGAGAGCCCCGAGGCCCGCGCCCGCTGCGGCGCCGTGCAGCAGCGCCTGATCGACGGGGCGCCGCGCACCGGCGACTGGACCCGCCTGTGGAGCGAGCGCGACCACGTGCCGGACGCCGGCAAGGTGCGCGCGAGCGTCTTCGTCGTGCACGGCATGCAGGACCTCAACGTCCGCACCAAGCACTTCGGCCAGTGGTGGGACGCCCTCGCCGAGCACGGCGTCCAGCGGAAGATCTGGCTCAGCCAGGCGGGCCACGTCGACCCGTTCGACCTGCGCAGGGCCGACTGGGTGCGCACGCTGCACCGCTGGTTCGACCACGAACTCCTCGGCTACGACAACGGCATCGACCGCGAGCCGATGGCCGACATCGAGCGCTCCCCGAACCACTGGACCACCGACCGCGTCTGGCCCCCGCGCGGCACGCGCACCGTTGAACTCCACCCCGCCAAGGGCACCGCACCCGGCGTCGGCACCCTCGGCACGCGGCCCGGCAAGGGCACCGAGACCTTCACCGACGACCCGGGGCTGAGCGAGACGGAGTGGGCCGCGCGGATCGACACATCGACACCGGCCAAGGCGGGCTTCGTCAGCCGGCCCCTCGCCCGTGACCTGCGCCTGTCCGGATCCTCCACGGTGACCGTCACCGCGACCCCGACGACCCGCACCGCCCACCTCTCCGCGGTCCTCGTCGACGTCGGCCCCGACACGATCCGCGACTACGCGGCCGCCGGCGAGGGCATCACCACGCTCCCCGAACGCACCTGCTGGGGCGCGAGCACCACCGGCGACAGCTCCTGTTTCAAGGAGACGCGCGCCAGGACCGCCGACGTCGACTACACCGTCTTCAGCCGCGGTTGGGCCGACCTCGGCAACTGGGCCGACGCCGGACACGGCCGCCCGCTCACCCCGGGCAGGCCGCACACCATCACCCTCGACCTCGCCGCGAGCGACCACGTCGTCCCCCGGGGCCACCGCCTCGCCCTGATCATCGCGGGCACCGACAAGAACCTCATCGAACCGCCCGCCGACCGCCCCACGCTCACCCTCGACCTGGCCCGCACCTCGGCGAAGCTGCCGCTGGCCGGCGGATCCGGTGCCTTCACCACCTCCGCGCCCGGCACGCACCGAGCCGCCCGGCTCGACGGCGTGGCCCCGCCCCGTCCGCTCGACCCCCGTCCCGGAGGCAGCACTTCATGACACCCCGCAGCCGCACCCTGGCCCTCGCCTGCGCCACCGTCGCGCTGGCCGCGCCGCTCCTGACGGCGCCCGCGCAGGCGACGTCGACCCCGCCCCGTACCGGATTCGAGGAGAGCGACGGGGCGCGCTGGACCAGCGGGCCCGAGGAGCAGGAACTGCTCGCCGCCGTGGACCGGGCCGCCAAGAGGGTCTCCGTCACCCGCATCGGAACGACCGAGCAGAACCGGCCCCTCCAACTCGTCCGGATCGGCGACCGCCCCGCCAGGAACACCGTGTTGCTGATCTGCAGTCAGCACGGCGACGAGCCGTCGGGCCGCGAGGCCTGTCTGTCCACCATCCGCGACCTGGCGTACGCCAAGGACAAGAAGACCCGGCGCTTCCTCTCCCGCACCACGCTCCTCGTCGTACCCACCGCCAACCCGGACGGCCGCGCCGCCGACACCCGCGGCAACTCCGACGGCGTCGACATCAACCGCGACCACCTCGCCCTGAAGACCGCGGAGGCCCGCGCCATGGCCGCCGTGATCCGCGACCGTGAGCCCGACGTCATCTACGACCTGCACGAGTACGGGGCCACCCCCAAGTACTACGACAAGGACCTCTTCGACCTCTGGCCGCGCAACCTCAACACCGACGAGGCCGTGCACGAGGAGGCCAGGACCCTGTCGCAGGACTATGTGCGGCCGGCCGCCGGGCACGACGGCTACTCCACGGGCACCTACGGCATCTGGACCGACCCGGTCACCGGCGACCCGGTCAAGCAGACCGCGGGCGACGGCCAGGAGCGCATCCTGCGCAACATGTCCGGCATCAAGCACGCCGCGGGACTGCTGATCGAGAGCCGCGTCGACCCTTCCCCAAGCTCTCAACTGCGTTCGAGCAGGGGAGGCCCCAATACCGACGCGGAGAAAGAGGACGAGGCGCTGAACAACCGGCGCCGCGTGGCGTCCCAACGCTCTGCGCTCGGCGGGCTGGTCGCCTTCACGGACGAACGCCGCGGCCGGCTGGAGGCGGCCACCGACGCGGCCCGCGTCGAGGGGCTCCGCGACCGGGGCCCGGTCTACGTCGGGGGCGCCGACAACGACCCCGCCGAACCCGCCGAGATCATCCAGGACCCGCCCTGCGGCTACCGTCTGGACGCCGCCCAGTACCGCGACATCAAGGACGAACTGGCCCTGCACGGCGTCACCGTGAAGCGGTCGCCGTCCTCGGGCGCGTACGTCCCGCTGCGGCAGTCCGCGCGGGCGCTCGTCCCGCTCCTGCTCGACGAACGCGCGCCGTATCACTTGGTCACAGCTCGACCCGACATGGTCTGTTGAGGAGGAGAGATGTGCGTCACATGTGGTAGGGGGTAGCGAAGAACGAAGTCTCGGCCCAATCGACCCCTCGAAAGGTGTCACTTGTGACGCAGGATCAGCACAAAGCGGACGACGGGGGAGGGTCGCCGGACAATATGGCACCCGCCCACGGCGGTCGCTCCGCACAGACGGACCGGGTGGTGTTCGGCGTCACCGCCGTGCTCACCCTGGCGTTCGTGGTCTGGGGCGCGGTGTCGACGGACTCGCTCCAGGACATCTCCACGGACATGCTCAACGGCCTGATGCACAACGGCGGTTGGTTCTTCATGCTGACGGCCACCGGGTTCGTGGTCTTCGCGCTCTGGCTGGCGGTCAGCCGGTACGGGAAGATCACGCTCGGCCGGGAGGGCGAGGAGCCGGAGTTCCGTACCGTCTCCTGGGTCGCCATGATGTTCAGCGCCGGCATGGGCATCGGCCTGATGTTCTACGGAGTGAGCGAGCCGCTGGCCCACTTCACCTCGCCGCCGCCGGGCACCGACCCGGCCGACGCGCCCGCGGCGATGGAGACCGCGATGGCCACCACCCTCTTCCACTGGACGCTCCACCCGTGGGCGATCTACGCGGTCGTGGGCCTCGCCATCGCGTACAGCACCTTCCGGCGCAACCGGCGGCAGACCATCAGCGCCGTCTTCGAGCCGCTCATCGGCGCGAAGCACGCACACGGCACCTGGGGCCGGGTCATCGACATCCTGGCCATCTTCGCCACGCTCTTCGGCTCGGCCGCCTCCCTCGGCCTCGGCGCCCTGCAGATCGGCAGCGGCATCGAGGTGCTCGACTGGATGGAGAACGCGGGCACCGGGCTGCTCGTCGTCATCATCGCCGTGCTGACCCTGGCGTTCGTGGCGTCCGCCATCTCCGGTGTGGAGAAGGGCGTGCAGTGGCTGTCGAACATCAACATGGTGCTCGCGGCCCTGCTCGTGGTGTTCGTCTTCGTCGCGGGGCCGACCGTCATCATCCTCGACATGGTCCCGACGTCGCTCGGCGCCTACCTCGACGACCTGCCCCAGCTGATCGGCCGGACCGAGGCGTCCAGCGGCAAGGGCGTCGCCGACTGGCTGAGCAGCTGGACTGTCTTCTACTGGGCCTGGTGGATCTCCTGGACGCCCTTCGTCGGCATGTTCATCGCGCGGATCAGCCGCGGCCGTACGATCCGTCAGTTCGTCGGCGGCGTCATCCTGGTGCCGAGCACGGTCAGCCTGATCTGGTTCGCCGTGTTCGGCGGCAGCGCGATGACCGTCGCCGAACGGGGCGGCCTCAAGGGGGACACGACCCAGGAGGCGCAGCTCTTCGGCCTGCTCCACGAGTACCCGATCGCCACGGTCACCAGCCTGCTCGTGATGATCCTCGTCGGCATCTTCTTCGTCTCCGGTGCCGACGCCGCGTCCATCGTGATGGGCACGCTCTCCCAGAAGGGCGCCCTCGAACCGGGCCGGTTCGTCGTGGTCTTCTGGGGCATCGTGACCGGCGCCGTCGGCGCGGTCATGCTGCTGATCGGCGACGGCTCGGACGACGCGCTCACCGGTCTGCGCAACCTCACGATCCTGGTGGCCGCCCCGTTCACCATCGTGATGATCGGCATGTGCGTCGCCCTGATGCGGGACCTGCGCCACGACCCGCTGATCGTGCGCGGCGAGCACGGCACGGAAGCCGTCGAGAAGGCCGTGATCGCCGGCCACGAGCAGTACGACGGTGAGTTCGAGATCCGTATCGGCCCCGCCCAGGACGACGAGGACGACGCCCGGGAGTCGGGCAGCACCGCGGTCGACAAGAGCTGACCGCCCGTCTCAGGAGGCGGCGCCGACCAGACGCGCCGCCTCCCGGGCGCAGCCCCAGGCGACCGTGACCCCCGCGCCGCCGTGCCCGTAGTTGTGCACCAGGACCCGGCCCCGCGCGGTCCTCTCCCGCTCCAGGCGCACCCGGTGCCGGGCCGGCCGCAGCCCCACCCGGTGCCCGAGCACCCGGGCCCACGCGATCTCCGGCCGCACGGCAGCGCACCGCGCGACGATCGCCTCGGCCGCCGCGAGGTCCGGCTCCGTGGACCAGTCGCCCTCGTCGGCGGTGCCGCCGAGCAGCAGCCCGCCCGGCTGGGGAAAGAAGTACGTGGTCGCCCGCGCCACCGGATCGGCCGCCGTGAACCATGTCCCGATCCCCGGGTTCTCCACGAGGACGAGCTGGCCCCGCACCGGGTGCACCGCCTCGTCCGGCACCAGCCGGCGCGCCCCGAGGCCCGAGCAGTTGACCACGGCAGGCGCCTCGGCCAGCGGCTCCGCGAGCCGCGCCACCTTGCGCTCCTCCACGGTGCCGCCCGCCGCCCGCAACCGCTCCCGCAGCCAGGCGAGATGGACCGGCATGTCGATCAGCGGCAGCCGCGCCCACAGCCCCCGCCCCGCGTACTCCTCGCGCCGGGCGGCCCGCAGCCCCGCCACCCGCGCGGCCCAGGGCCCCAGTTCGTCCAGCCCGGTCTCCGCGTGTACGCCCTCGACCATGCGTACGCCGCCGAGCCCGCCGAGGCCCGCCAGCTCCTCGTACACGGCCAGGGAGCTCACCGCCCACTCGCCCGCCCGCTCCACCGGCTCGATGCGGTAGGGCCACCACAGCGCGCCGGCAACGGCCGAGGTGGTCCGCTCGGCGGGCTCCTCGCTCCACACCCGCACGGGGCGCCCGAGCTCCGCGAGCACCACGGCGGTGGTGAGTCCGACCACCCCACTGCCCACCACGATCACAGCGTCATCGCTCATCCCAGGACGGTAGCGAAATGTGCCGTGCCGTGCTCACATCACATGACAGATGGGGATACTCACAGCATGTCTGCCGAGTACGCGACCTTCGGTCTGGCACCGGCCATCCGCGCCGGTGGAGTTCTCGCCAACGGTGACTACCAAGTGCACCGTGATTTCGTCGACTTCATCGTCAACGGCCGGCCCCTGCTCTTCCAGCTCTCCGACCTCGACGCGGTGTCGCCGCTGGCCGCCGACATCCCGCCGGCCATCTTCACGGCGCATGTGCGCCGGCTGCTCCTGGAGGCGCACGCGCCGCTGGGCGACGGGCGGTACGTCATATACGGCTGTCCCGAGTGCGAGGGCCTGGAGTGCGGCGCGGTCACGGCCGTGATCGAGAAGAGCACCGACGGCCGGGACGACTTCGTCTGGCGCGACTTCGCCTGGCAGACGGCCGAACCCGCCGATCTGACGCTCAACGGCTACCACGGCATAGGGCCGTTCCGCTTCCGCGGCGACGAATACCGCGCGGCACTGGGCCAGTTGCTCGCCGACGGCGAGTCGCAGGCGCGGCGCCGGGTCCTGCTGATCGGCGCCAGGGTGGCGCTGCTCGCCAAGCTGGCGGCGGCGCTGCGCACCATCGGCATCGGCGCCGAGATCGCCGGGGACGTGATGGGCGTCGCCCCGGAGGAGCTGCGCACGTACGGCGCGGTCGCCTTCGGCCGCGCCGTCCCCGAGGAGACCCGCCGGTCCGTCCGCGCAGCCTTCGACCGGGCGGAGGTCCCGGTCTCCTACGTCGACGGCCTCGCCCCGATCGTCCCGCTCCTGGTCGCCCAGATAGAGGGCGCCCTGGACCACGCTCCGCGGGAGCGGCGCCGGCTCACCCGGCTCGCGGCCGGCTCGGAGGCGGAGCTGGAGGTCACGTCGGCCTGCCGCGTCCGCGTGACGGCGTACCGCATGGACCGTCTCATGCGGACACACGCCCACGAGGTCCTCGACGAGGTGCTCGCACCCGGGGAGCACCGGGTGACCCTGCCGGCCAGGGCCACGAAGGGCGACGCGTACGTGGTGGCCAGGACCTCCACGAGCGTGCTGGTCGCACCGGTGTCGCGGTGACCCCGCGCGTTCCGGTGCGGTGGCGGCGCGGTCCGGGGCAGGATGGGGGGCAGGGCAAGGGCGCCCGCGTCCCCGAACCGGCCCGGCTCACCGCCCGACCCCGTGAGGAACCCCGCCATGACCACCGCGCACGCCTTCCCCCTGGAGCCCACCCCGATCCACGTGCCCGACGAGGTCCTCGACGACCTGCGCACCCGGCTGGCCCTGACCCGGCCGCCCGTGGACGAGGGCAACGAGGACTGGTCCTACGGCGTACCGGCGAGCTACCTGAGCGAGCTGGTCGCCCACTGGCGTGACGCCTACGACTGGCGCAAGGCCGAGGCCGCCCTCAACGCCCACGAGCACTACCGGGTCGGCGTCGCAGGGGTCCCGGTGCACTTCCTGCGCGAGCCCGGCCGCGGCCCGCGCCCGATCCCGCTGATCCTCACCCACGGCTGGCCGTGGACGTTCTGGCACTGGTCGAAGGTGATCGGCCCGCTCGCCGACCCGGCCGCGCACGGCGGCGACCCGGCCGACGCGTTCGACGTCATCGTGCCGTCGCTGCCCGGCTTCGGCTTCCCCGGCCCGCTCACCGGCTTCCCGGACGTCAACTTCTGGAAGGTCTCCGACCTCTGGCACACCCTGATGACCGAGACCCTCGGACACGAGAAGTACGCCGCAGGGGGCTGCGACATCGGCGGGATCGTCACCAGCCAGCTGGGCCACAAGTACGCCGACGAGCTGTACGGCATCCACATCGGCTCCGGCCTGCCCCTGGACTTCTTCACCGGCCCCCGCGCCTGGGACTTCGCCCGCAACCGGCCCCTCACCGACGACCAGCCCGCCGACGTCCGCGCCCGCATCGTCGAGCTGGACCGCCGCTCGGCCTCGCACCTCACCGTGCACATGCTCGACGGCGCCACGCTGGCCCACGGCCTGAGCGACTCGCCCGCCGGACTGCTCGCCTGGCTCCTGGAGCGCTGGCACGCCTGGAGCGACGACGGCGGCGACGTCGAGTCGGTCTTCACCAAGGACGACCTGCTCACCCACGCCACCATCTACTGGGTGAACAACTCCATCGCCACGTCGATGCGGTACTACGCCAACGCCAACCGCTACCCCTGGACCCCCTCCCACGACCGCACCCCCGTCGTGCAGGCCCCGACCGGCCTCACCCTCGTCACGTACGAGAACCCGCCCGGGATCCACACCGCCGAGGAGCGCGTCCGGGCGTTCCGGAACGGCCCGCAGACCGAGTGGTTCCACCACGTCAACGTCACCGCCCATGAGCACGGCGGTCACTTCATCCCGTGGGAGAACCCCGACGCCTGGGTGAGCGACCTGCGCCGCACCTTCCGGGGCCGCAGGCCCTGACCGCCCGTCCTACAATCACCCCCTGATGACCGCAACCCTCGTCGCCAAAGAACTCGCCGCCGGCCACGGCGACCGCACCCTCTTCTCCGGGCTTGAGCTGGTCGTCGCCCCCGGCGACGTCATCGGCCTGGTCGGGGCCAACGGAGCGGGCAAGTCCACCCTCCTCAGGCTGCTCGCGGGCCTGGACAGCCCCGAGGAGGGTGAGCTCAGGCTCTCGCCGCCCACCGCCTCCGTCGGCCACCTGCCCCAGGAGCCGGACCGCCGCCCCGGCGAGTCGATCCGCGCCTTCCTGGCCCGCCGCACCGGCGTCACCGAGGCCCAGCGCGTCATGGACGAGGCCACCCAGGCCCTCGTCGACGGCGCCCCCGGCGCGGACGACGCCTACGCCACCAGCCTGGAGCGCTGGCTGGCCCTCGGCGGCGCGGACCTCGACGAGCGCGCCGAGGAGGTCGCCGCCTCCCTCGGCCTCGCCGTGAGCCTGGACCAGCCGATGACCTCGCTCTCCGGCGGGCAGGCGGCCCGCGCGGGCCTCGCCTCCCTGCTCCTCTCCCGGTACGACGTGTTCCTCCTGGACGAGCCGACCAACGACCTCGACCTCGCGGGCCTGGAACGCCTGGAGAGCTTCGTACGGGGCCTGCGCGCCGGCACGGTCGTCGTCAGCCACGACCGGGAGTTCCTCGCCCGCACCGTCACCAAGGTCCTCGAACTCGACCTCGCGCAGCAGGAGATCAACCTCTACGGCGGCGGCTACGACGCGTACCTGGAGGAGCGGGAGACCGCCCGCCGGCACGCCCGGGACGAGTACGAGGAGTACGCCGACAAGCGGTCCGCGCTCCAGGGCCGGGCCCAGATGCAGCGCTCCTGGATGGAGAAGGGGGTCAAGAACGCCCGCCGCAAGGCCACCGACAGCGACAAGCTCGGCCGCAAGTTCCGCAGCGAGGCCAGCGAGAAGCAGGCCGCCAAGGCCCGCCAGACGCAGCGCATGCTGGAGCGCCTCGACGTCGTCGAGGAACCCCGCAAGGAGTGGGAGCTGCGCATGGAGATCGCGGCGGCCCCGCGCTCCGGCACGGTCGTCGCGAGCCTGCGCGACGCCGAGGTGCGCCGGGGCGGCTTCACGCTCGGCCCGGTCACGCTGCAGATCGACTGGGCGGACCGGGTGGCGATCACCGGGGCGAACGGCTCGGGCAAGTCGACGCTGCTCGGCGCCCTCCTGGGGCGCATCCCGCCGGACGCGGGCCACGCGGCCCTCGGCTCGGGCGTCCTGGTCGGCGAGGTCGACCAGGCCCGCGCGCTGTTCCACGGCGAGGAGTCGCTGCTCGACGCGTTCTGCGCGGCCGTCCCGGACACCGAGCCGGCCGAAGTGCGCACGCTGCTCGCCAAGTTCGGCCTCAAGGCCGACCACGTGCTGCGCTCGGCGGCCACGCTCTCGCCGGGCGAGCGCACGCGCGCGGCCCTCGCGCTGCTCCAGGGCCGCGGCGTCAACCTCCTCGTCCTCGACGAGCCGACGAACCACCTCGACCTGCCCGCCATCGAGCAGCTGGAGTCGGCCCTGGAGTCCTACGAGGGCACGCTGCTGCTGGTCACGCACGACCGCAGGATGCTCGACGCGGTCAGCGTGACGCGCCGGTTGGAGGTGGCGGAGGGCAAGGTGACCGAGCTGTCACCCTGACCCCCGCCGGTGCCTCCGGGCGTCAGCGGCGCTTGGGGTCCACCAGGCCCGCCCGGCGCAGCGCGTCGGCCATCGCGTCGTTGGCGGGCGGCGGACCCTGCCGCTGCGGCTTCTGGCCGCGCCGGGCGCCCCGCCCGCCGTCGCGCGAGCCCTGCCCCTGCTGCTGGCGCTGGCCCTGCCGCTGCTGCGGCGGACGGCTCCCGCCCCGCTTCGGCTGCTCCCCGCCGGCGTCACCCGCCCCGGCTTCCGCCTCGTCGTCCAGGCGCAGCGTCAGCGAGATCCGCTTGCGCGGGATGTCGACGTCCATGACCTTCACCTTGACGATGTCGCCGGGCTTGACGACGTCCCGCGGGTCCTTGACGAAGGTCTTCGACATGGCGGACACGTGCACCAGGCCGTCCTGGTGCACGCCGACGTCGACGAAGGCGCCGAACGCGGCGACGTTGGTGACCACGCCCTCCAGGACCATCCCCGAGGCCAGGTCGGAGAGCTTCTCGACGCCCTCCTTGAAGGTCGCCGTCTTGAAGGCCGGACGCGGGTCGCGCCCGGGCTTCTCCAGTTCCTTGAGGATGTCCGTGACGGTCGGCAGACCGAACACCTCGTCCACGAACTCGTCCGGCCTGAGCGAGCGCAGCGCCCCGGTATTGCCGATCAGCGAACCGACCTCGCCACCGGCCGACTTCACCATCTTGCGCACCACCGGATATGCCTCCGGGTGCACGCTGGACGCGTCCAGCGGGTCGTCGCCGCCGCGGATGCGGAGGAAGCCCGCGCACTGCTCGTACGCCTTGGGACCGAGCCGGGCCACGTCCTTGAGACCCTTGCGGCTCTTGAAGGGGCCGTTGGCGTCGCGGTGCGCCACGATGTTCTCCGCGAGGCCCGCGCCGATGCCGGATACCCGGGCGAGGAGCGGGGCGGACGCGGTGTTCACGTCCACGCCGACGCCGTTCACACAGTCCTCGACGACCGCGTCCAGCGAGCGCGAGAGCTTCACCTCCGACAGGTCGTGCTGGTACTGGCCGACGCCGATCGACTTCGGGTCGATCTTCACCAGCTCGGCCAGCGGATCCTGCAGACGCCGGGCGATGGAGACCGCGCCGCGGATCGAGACGTCGAGGTCCGGCAGCTCCTGCGAGGCGAAGGCCGACGCCGAGTACACGGAGGCGCCCGCCTCGGAGACCATCACCTTGGTGAGGTTCAACTCCGGGTGCCTGGTGATGAGTTCGCCCGCGAGCTTGTCGGTCTCGCGGGACGCGGTGCCGTTGCCGACGGCGATCAGGTCGACCTGGTGCTCCTCGGCGAGCTTCGCCAGCGTGGCCAGGGACTGGTCCCACTTGTTCGCCGGGACGTGCGGGTGGATCGTGTCGGTCGCGACGACCTTGCCGGTGGCGTCGACGACGGCGACCTTCACGCCCGTACGGAACCCGGGGTCGAGGCCCAGCGTGGCGCGCGTGCCCGCGGGCGCCGCGAGCAGCAGGTCGCGGAGGTTCGACGCGAAGACCCGCACCGCCTCGTCCTCGGCGGCGGTCCGCAGCCGCAGCCGCAGATCGATCCCGAGGTGCACGAGGATCCGGGTGCGCCAGGACCAACGCACCGTGTCCTGAAGCCACTTGTCGCCCGGCCTGCCCTGGTCGACGACGCCGAACCGCTGGGCGACGATCCCCTCGTACGTGGACGGGGTGCCCGGCGTGGCGGGCGGCTCCTCCGGCTCCAGGACCAGGTCGAGGACCTCTTCCTTCTCGCCGCGCAGCATGGCGAGGACGCGGTGCGAGGGGAGTTCGGCGAACGGCTCGGCGAAGTCGAAGTAGTCGGCGAACTTGGCGCCCGCCTCCTCCTTGCCCTCGCGGACCTTCGCGGCGAGCCGGCCGCGCACCCACATGCGCTCGCGCAACTCGCCGATCAGGTCGGCGTCCTCCGAGAACCGCTCGGCGAGGATCGCCCGGGCCCCGTCGAGCGCGGCCTGGGCGTCGGCGACGCCCTTGTCGGCGTCCACGAACGCGGCGGCGGCCGCCTGCGGTTCCACGCCGGGGTCGCTCAGCAGCCCGTCGGCCAGCGGCTCCAGGCCCGCCTCACGGGCGATCTGCGCCTTCGTGCGCCGCTTCGGCTTGTGGGGCAGGTAGATGTCCTCGAGCCGCGCCTTGGTGTCCGCCTCGCGGATCCGCGCCTCCAGCTCGTCCGTGAGCTTGCCCTGCTCACGCACCGAGTCCAGGATCGCGGCGCGCCGGTCCTCCAGCTCGCGCAGATAGCGCAGCCGCTCCTCGAGCGTGCGCAGCTGCGTGTCGTCGAGCATCTCGGTCGCTTCCTTGCGGTAGCGCGCGATGAAGGGCACCGTGGACCCGCCGTCGAGCAGGTCGACGGCGGCCTTCACCTGCCGCTCCCGTACGCCGAGCTCCTCGGCGATCCTGCTCTCGATGGACGCAGGGGTGGACGTCTTCAAAGCTGCCACGTTCCGGTACCGCCTTCTCGCTGAGGTTGCCGGGCAATTGTGGCAGGTGGCGCCGACAGAGGGTGATCAGACCCGTCGGCCGCGCCCCATCCGTCCCGACCGTCGGCCCGCGCCCCGGCCGCCCCTCCCGCCCCGCCCGGCGGAACGGGAGGCTCCGCCGAACAGGCTCGCCACGGCACGGAACGGCAGGGTCACGACGGTGGCGATGGCGCCCCCGATCCGGCGCAGAACGTCCGCTATCGCACGGAACATGGCTTTCCCCTCTCGTCTCCCGGCGGGGCCGGGGTGGCCGGGGTGGCGGCCAGGAGACGACCGGGTACCGCGCAGCGGCGCGACCATGCCGGGAAAAGGGGTCACCGTTGCCGGGCTGGTTCGCCGGTGAGGGCTCAGCCCTTGCCGAGCAGGTTGGCCGGGAACGCCCCGGCCTGCAGCGCGGTGCCGATGAAGAGGGTGCCGAGCTCCGTGAGCCGTTCGACGCCCTCGGCGCCCAGGTGCTCGTACGGCGCGCGGTCGAGGCGGTCCGTCTCCTCCTCGATGTCCCGGCGCAGCGCCACGCCCGCCTCGGTCAACTCGCCCTCGCCGTCGAGGAGTCCGCGCCCGCGCAGCCGCTCGCCCGCGCCGTTCCACTCCTCCTGGTTCCAGCCGCGGGTGGCGAAGACCCACTTGGGCGTCATGCCCTTGCCGGTGGCGGTGTGGCTCACCAGGGCCTCGACGCCGTCGAGTCCGGCGTCGAGCAGCACGGCCACGTGTCCGTCGCCCCGGTGCTCGCGGAGCAGGGTCGCCGCGTGCCAGTAGGCGAGGTGCGGGGCGTCGGGGACGGGCAGGTCGGCGTGGGCGGCGTACAGCGGGCGGGCGCCGCGATCGCAGGCCTCGGTGGCGCGCAGCGCGAGCGCGGCGGCCTCCGCCATCTCGGGCGAGGCGATGAGCTCCTCGCCGAGGAGCCGTCGCAGCGTCGTGTCGACGGCGCGCAGCCGGGCCGCGCCCGCCTGCTCGGGCGTGGCCGAGCGCCACACCGCGGGCACGTGCGCGGCGACGAACTCGTACTTGTAGTTGTAGAAGGTGGCCGTCACGGTCCCGGGGCCGACGGGGCCCATCGCCGCCGCGCGCAGCGCGAAGTTGACCGCCGCGGGGTGGGTGATCCCGTACTCCTTCAGCTCCTGGGCGGAGTCGGGCGAGAAGTAGTGCGTGGAGTGCAGGGAGTTGAGCACGTTGTGACAGCGGCGGCCGGCGCGCGGGGGCAGGGCGGGGCCGGCGGGGGAGGTCGTCGAAGAGGTCATGGGGGCACGGTACCTACTGGTTGGTATGTCGTCCGTGGGGAGTCCCACAGAAGGGCGAGCCGAGCGGGACCGGAAGGGGGCCGCACGCCGGCGCGGATGGCAGGAAAGGAGGGGTCCTTGTCATTGCGGCCATCGCCGCGGGCGCCAAGAATCGAGGCATGGAGCAGCGAACCGTCCTGGTCGTCCTCTTCGACGACGTCCAGAGCCTCGACGTCACGGGCCCCGTGGAGGTCTTCGCGGGCGTCGGACACTGCCTCGGCGACCCCGGGGGCGGCTACCGCGTCCGCACCGCCTCCCTGGACGGCGGCCCGGTCCGCACGTCCAGCGGCCTCACCCTGACCCCGGACTCGGCGCTCGCCGACGCCCCGGTGCCGCACATCCTGCTGGTCCCCGGGGGCAGGGGGACCCGGGGCGGCGATCCGGGGCTGGTGAACTGGCTGCGCGCGCACGGCCCGCGGGCGGAACGCCTCGTGTCGGTCTGCACCGGCGCCATCCGGCTCGCCGAGGCGGGCCTGCTGGAGGGGCGCCGCGCGACGACGCACTGGGCGTACTGCGCCAAGCTGGCCAGGGACCACCCGGGCATCGAGGTCGACCCGGATCCCATCTATGTGCGCGACGGCCCTGTGTCGACGTCCGCCGGGGTGACCGCGGGCATCGACCTGGCCCTGGCCCTCGTCGAGGAGGACTTCGGCCGCGAGGTGGCCCTCACCATCGCCCGTCACCTGGTGGTCTTCCTGCGCCGCCCGGGCAATCAGGCACAGTTCAGCGTCCAGCTCGCCGCGCAGACCGCGCGGCGCGAACCGCTGCGCGAGCTCCAGCGGTGGATCAGCGAACACCCGGCGGCGGACCTCGGCGTGGAGGCGCTGGCCGCGCGCGCCCGGCTCTCGCCCCGGCACTTCGCGCGCGCCTTCCAGGCGGACACCGGGCTCACTCCGGGCAAGTACGTCGAGCGCGTCCGCGTCGAACACGCCCGCCGCCTCCTGGAGGACACCGACGACGGCGTCGAACAGGTCTCGCGCGCCAGCGGCTACGGCACGCCGGAGGCCATGCGGCGCGCCTTCGTCAAGACGCTCGGCACGGCGCCGGCCGAGTACCGCCGTCGCTTCCATCCCGCACCGGCCGCACCGGCCATCCGTCACTCCCACCGATAGGGACACCATGCAGATCGCGATCGCCCTGTACGAGCGCTTCACCGTCCTGGACGCCATCGGCCCCTACCAGATGCTGAGCTCCCTGCCCGGCTACGAGACCGTCTTCGTGGCCGAGCAGGCGGGCCCGGTACGCGACGACAACGGCACGCTCGCTCTGGTCGCCGACACGTCCTTCGCCGAGGTGCGAAGCCCCGACATCGTGGTGGTGCCCGGCGGCCCGGGCCAGAGCGACCAGATGGAGAACCAGGAGCTCCTGGACTGGCTCCGCACGGTCGACGCCACATCCACCTGGACCACCTCGGTGTGCACGGGCTCGCTGGCCCTCGCCGCGGCCGGTCTCCTGAAGGGGCGCCGCGCCACCTCGCACTGGCTCGGCCTGCCCGAACTGGCCCGGCTCGGCGCCGAGGCGACGGGGGAGCGGGTCGTCTTCGACGGCAAGTACGTCACCGGGGCCGGCGTCTCCGCGGGCATCGACATGGGCCTCGCCCTGGCCGGCCGGATCGCGGGCGACGAGCACGCGCAGACCGTACAGCTGCTCACCGAATACGACCCGCAGCCGCCGTACGACGCGGGATCCCCCGAGAAGGCGCCCGCGCACCTCGTCGAGGCGTTCCGCGACGGCAGCCGCTTCGAGCAGTGGGCCCAGGAGCGGGCGGCCCGGTAGACGCGTCGGTCCACTCGCGCACACCAGCCGAGCTCAGTCGGTGGCCGCGCTCCATGTGAAGCGCGGCTGCCTGCGCTCCAGGAAGGCGGCGACGCCCTCGGCGGTGTCGCCGCTGCCGCCCGCCTGCTCCGTCCAGTACGCGTCCCGGTCCGTGCGCCCGGTCGCGAACTCCTTGGCCGCCGCCTGGGTCAGCTGGGAACGCGCGGCGAGGACCCGGGTGAACTCCGCGACCCGCTTCTCCAGGCCCCCGGACGGCAGCACCTCGTCCACCAGACCGGTGCGCAGCGCCCGCTCCGCTTCGATCAACTCGCCGGAGAACAGCAGGTATTTGGCGGTCGCGGGACCCACGAGGGACACGAGCCGCCGGGTGGACGAGGCCGGATAGACGATGCCCAGCTTCGCCGGGGTGACGCCGAACAGCGAACCCTCGTCCGCGAACCGCAGGTCGCACGCGCCCGCGAGCTGGGCACCCCCGCCCACGCAGTACCCGCGCACCATCGCGAGCGTCGGCTTGGGACAGGCGGCGAGGGCTTCCTCGGCCCGCACCGCGAGCTCCTGCGCCGTGCCCGCGGACTCGCGCAGCGTGGAGATGTCCGCCCCCGCGCAGAAGGTGTCGCCCGCGCCGGTCAGGACGACCGCGCGCACCGCGGGATCGGCGGCGAGCGCACCGAACAGCGGCGGCACCTGACGCCACATGGCGGCGGTCATGGCGTTGCGCTTGGCCGGATGGTCGATGACGACGGTGGCGACGCCGTCCGTGACGGCATGCCTCAGCTGCGGCTCCATGCGCCGGATGCTATCCGGTCCCCTCGAACGTACGATCAAGGAGGAGTGGAGGACGAAAGGCGCATACAGGGCAAGCGGATGGAGACGCTGATGCTCGGACGCAGAGACGCCGGAACCGACAAGGGCACCACGACCGCCGGGACCGCCAGAACCGACCGAGCCGCCGGGACCGGCGGCTCCGGTGGTCAGGGCGCCCGGCTCAGCCGTAGTTTCGGCTGGCTCGCCGCCCTGGGCGTGATCCTGGCCCTGGCCGGGCTCGTCGGCCTCGTCTACACCGGCGTCGCCACGCTGACCTCGATGATCCTGTTCGGGTGGCTGCTGCTCGTCGGCGGCATCGTCGGCCTGCTGCACGCGGTCCAGTCCCGGGGCAGCAGCTTCTTCTGGCTCGGCGTGGTGGTCGCCGCGCTGAACCTCGCGGCCGGCGTCGTGATCATCCGCAAACCCGACGTCGCGGCGGAGGCGCTGACGATGTTCGCGGCCCTGCTTTTCCTCACCGGCGGGGTGTTCCGGCTGGTCGGCAGCCTGGTGGTACGGGGTCCGCAGTTCGCCCTGACGCTCCTGCAGGGCGCCTTCGGGCTGCTCATCGGCATCCTCGTCCTCGCCGACTGGCCGAGCAGCAGCAAGTACGTCATCGGGTGCTTCTTCTCGCTGGCCCTGCTCTTCGACGGCCTGGGCCTGATCGCGACGGGCATCGGCGGGCGCCGCATCGTGAGTCTCGTACAACCTGAACAGCACTTGAAGAAAGAACAACCGGGGCAGGAACAGTCGCACACCTGACGACGTCATACGGCACCGGTCAAATCCCGTCGATAGTCGCTGACTTCTGGTCAGTGGAGCGGTCCGGACCAGAGCAGTCCCAACACTCGATGTGTGGCGACAATCGAGCGCAAGGACGGCGACCGGACGATGGAGAACGGCGGGAGGGTTCCCGGCCCGCTCCCGAGCGGTGCCGGGCCGATGCCGTACGAGGGCGTATGGCGCTTCACCGCACCCGCCGTCGACGCCTCGGTCCCCCAGGCCCGGCACGCGGTGCGCGACCTGCTGGCCCGGCAGGGCGTACCCGCCCCGGACGATCTCGTACAGGGCCTGCTCCTGATCGTCTCCGAGCTGGTCACCAACGCGGTGCGCCACGCGGCCCTGCTCTCGCCGATGCTCGCCGTGGAGGTGGCCGTCGGCACCGAGTGGGTCCGGGTCTCCGTCGAGGACAACCACCCCTACCGCCCGACGGCGCTGGTGGCGGACCACGGCCAGACGGGCGGCAGGGGACTGCTTCTCGTACGGGAGATCACTCAGGAGGCGGGCGGCGCCTGCGACGTCGAGCACACCGCGAGCGGGGGCAAGGTCATCTGGGCGGCGCTGCCCCTCAAGCCCGGTGGCGCGCAGCGCGGCGGCTAGACCGGGGTCAGGAGCCCGCCGAGACCGGCGAGTCGCCGCGGTCGCCCACCGAGTCCTGGGTGGCGGCCTCCGGTATCGGCCGGTCCTGCCGCAGCGCGTCCCAGACCTGGTGCGACGCCTTGTCCAGCGGCTTGACCCGGCCGGAGTCCTGCGCGTCGTAGGTGACCGGCATCGTCACCATGTTCGTGCGGTCCGGGCTGATGCCCTTCAGCTCCTTGGCCAGGCCGAGCAGCTTGTCCGCGGAGGCCAGACCGGAGTCGGCGCTCACGGTCTTGGTGGCGGTGTCCGCCAGGTCGTAGGACTTCGCGGGGTCGCTGAGCGGGTCGACGGTGTCGGCGCGGTGGATCAGGGCCTTGATGAAGGCCTGCTGAAGCTGGATGCGGCCGAGGTCACTGCCGTCCCCGACGCCGTGCCGGGTGCGGACGAGCTCCAGCGCCTGCTTGCCCTTCAGCGTGTGCTTGCCCGCGGTGAGCGAGAGTCCGCTGTTGGGGTCCTTGATGGCCTTGTGGGTGGTGATGTCCACGCCGCCGAGCTCGTCGATGAGCTTCTGGAACCCCTTGAAGTCGACTTCGAGGTAGTGGTCCATGCGGACGCCGGACATCTTCTCCACCGTCTTGACAGTGCAGGCGGGCCCGCCGACCTGGTACGACGAGTTGAACATGGCCTGCTGCGCGCCCGCCGCGTCGCCGCCGCCGTGGGACGGTGCGCAGGTGGGTCGCTGCACCATGGTGTCGCGCGGGATGCTGACGACCGATGCCTTCTTGTGGGTCTTGTCGACGTGCAGGACCATCGCCGTGTCGGCGCGCGCCCCGCTGACGCCGCGGCCGTACTCGCCGTGCGTCCCCGCCCGGGAGTCGGACCCGAGCAGGAGGATGTTCATCGAGCCGTCCCGCTGCTCCGCGGGCCGGTCGTGACCGAGGGCGGCGTCGACGTCCGTGCCCTGGATGTTGCCGTTGAGGTGCTGCCAGGCGTAGGCGACGCCTCCGCCACCGACGAGCACCAGGCCCAGGGCGCCCCACGCGGCATAGCGCAGGGCCTTCTTCCGGGGCTTGCGCCGGGAGCGCCGTACCCGCGCGGGCCCGTAGTCGGGCATCGCGGGGCCGTCGGCCGAAGGCGCCGGGTGCTCGTTCCCGCTCTCGTGCGGCATGCGCTGACTCTCCTAGTGACCGGGGGGTCTGGGTGACCGAACGGTCCAGGTCACCCGGGGTGTCGTCCGACTGCTCAGTAGGCGGAGTCGACGTTGTCGATCGAGCCGTACTTGTCGGCGGCGTAGTTCGCGGCTGCGGTGATGTTGGCGACCGGGTCGGTCAGCGAGTTCGCGGTGCCGGAGACGTGGTAGGCCTCGAAGGTCGGCTGGATGACCTGGAGCAGGCCCTTGGACGGGGTGCCGTTCTGCGCGTTGACGTCCCAGCCGTTCTGGGCGTTCGGGTCACCGGCGGACTCGCGCATGATGTTGCGGTGCAGGCCCTCGTAGGAACCGGGGATGCCCTTCGACTTCATGATGTCGAGGGACTGGCGGATCCAGCCGTCGAGGTTGTTGGCGTAGGACTTCTTGTCGGCCTTGGCCGCCTGCGTCACCGCGGTGCTCGCCTTGGTGGGCTCCGCGGCGTGGGCGGCGGAGGGCGCCACCGTCAGGGCGGCGGCCATCGCACCGGTGGTGGCGATGCCGGCGATGGAGATCTTGCGGAAGCGAGCGGCACGGTTGAGCGTCTTGGTCGTGGCCATGGGGGATTGACTCCTCAGGGGGGGGACGTAGAGGGAGCTCGGTCCGAAGCGGGCGACTGTGCCCTGCGGTGTCCCCGAGCTCCGGCGACGTCAGCCAGAGTCAGCGATCGCCCCCGGCGGACGCAATGGTGTGACGTACTACCCCGGTACGCAGTCGTGCCGGCAGGAACCGTCCCGAAGTGCCCCGAACCCCCGGGGCAGCTGCCCCGAAGTGTCTACTATTTCCCTTCGCATGTGATCTGACCCCTATGAGTGGCCTCACAGCCCAGGACCCCTCGGGGTGGCGTGGGTCACCGCATGAGGACGGCCCGGGCGACCCGCGGCCGGCCCGGGCCGTCGGCCCGTGGGACTCCCGTGCGCCTACACGCCGGTCTCGGAGCGGTCACCGCCCCAGAGCGTGTGGAAGGCGCCCTCGCGGTCGACCCGCCGGTAGGTGTGCGCCCCGAAGAAGTCCCGCTGCCCCTGGGTGAGCGCGGCGGGCAGCCGCTCGGCGCGCAGCGCGTCGTAGTACGCCAGCGCCGCCGCGAAGCCCGGCGTGGGCACGCCCTGGGTGGTCGCGGCGACCAGTACGGCCCGCCAGTCGTCCTGCGCGGCCGCGATCTCGTCCGCGAACCCCTGGTCCGACAGGAGCGAGACCAGGCCGGGCCGGGCCTCGTAGGCGGCGGTGATCCGGTCCAGGAAGGCCGCCCGGATGATGCAGCCGCCCCGCCAGATGCGCGCCACCGCGCCCAGGTCGATGTCCCAGTCGTAGGTCCGGCTGCCGGCCGCGATCTCGTGGAAGCCCTGCGTGTACGAGACGATCTTCGACGCGTACAGCGCCTGCTCGACCCGGTCGGCAAAGGCTCCGGCCTCCGTCTCGTCCAGCGGCCGTGCCGTCGGGCCCGCCAGCTCCCGGGAGGCGGCGCGCAGGTCGGCGTGGCCCGACAGCGAGCGGGCAAACACCGCCTCCGCGATGCCGGACACCGGTACGCCCAGGTCGAGCGCGATCTGCACCGTCCAGCGGCCGGTGCCCTTCTGCTCGGCCTGGTCCTGGACGACGTCCACGAAGGGTTTGCCGGTGGCGGCGTCCACGTGGGAGAGGACCTCCGCGGTGATCTCGATCAGATACGAGTCGAGACGGCCCGTGTTCCAGGTGCGGAAGATGTCGGCGATCTGTGCGGGGGAGTAACCGGCCACGTCGCGCAGCAGCTGGTAGGCCTCGCCGATCAGCTGCATGTCCGCGTACTCGATGCCGTTGTGCACCATCTTCACGAAGTGACCCGCGCCGTCCGGGCCGACGTGCGTCACGCACGGGGCGCCGTCCTTCGCCTTCGCGGAGATCTTCGCCAGCATCGGGCCGAGCGCGTCGTAGGACTCCGTGCTGCCGCCCGGCATGATGCTCGGCCCGTGCAGGGCGCCCTCCTCGCCGCCGGAGACCCCGGCACCGACGTAGTGGATGCCCCGCTCGCGCAGTTCCTTCTCGCGGCGCCGGGTGTCGGCGAAGTGGGCGTTGCCGCCGTCGACGATCATGTCGCCGGGCTCCAGGAGCGGCGCGAACTCCTTGATCACCGCGTCCGTGGGCTCGCCCGCCTTCACCATGAGCACGAGCCGCCGAGGGCGTTCGAGGGCGGCCACGAACTCCTCGGCGGTCTCGGCGGGGACGAAGATGCCCTCCTCGCCGAACTCCTTCACCAGGTCGTGGGTGCGGGCCGCGGTGCGGTTGTGCAGGGCGACCGCGTATCCGTTGCGGGCGAAGTTGCGGGCGAGGTTGCGCCCCATGACAGCGAGGCCCGTGACCCCGATCTGGGCTGTAGTGCTCATGCCTGTCGCTCCTGGGAAGAGGGGTGGGTACGCCATTGTTCAGCGCGCCGGCTCCCGCACAGGGTGCCCGCTTCCCGAACGGCGTGTCCCCGGCCTCAGCCCTTGCCGGCGGGCACCGTCTGGTTGCCGGTCGTCACATGGACGTAGTCGACGACGAGCTGCTGGGGGAAGCTCGTGCCGCCGTCGGGGTCGCCGGGCCAGTAGCCGCCGACCGCGAGGTTGAGGATGACGAAGAAGGGCTTGTCGAAGACCCACTGCTTGCCGCCCAGGTCGGCCGGGGTGCGGGTCTGGTAGACAGTGCCGTCCACGGACCAGGTGACCTTGTTCGGCGACCAGTCGACGGCGAAGGTGTGGAACTTGTCCGCGAACGCCTCGCCGCCGGGCAGCGTGTACCCCGCGCCGATCCCGCCGGAGCCGGAGTAGCCGGGCCCGTGCAGGGTGCCGTGCACCGTGCCCGGTTCGAAGCCGACGTTCTCCATCACGTCGATCTCGCCGCTCTGCGGCCAGCCCACACTGCCGATGTCGGCGCCGAGCATCCAGAACGCGGGCCACATGCCCTGGCCGCGCGGGATCTTCATCCGGGTCTCGACGTGCCCGTAGGTCTGGGTGAACTTGCCCGCGGTGTTCAGCCGGGCCGAGGTGTACTCGCACCGGCCGTACCAGCACTGGTAGTTGCCGGGGTTCTCCCTGCGCGCGGTGATGACCAGGTTGCCCTGGCCGTCGAGCGCGGCGTTCTTGTTGCCGGAGGTGTAGTACTGCCGCTCGTGGTTGTTGACGTTGTCGCCCGTCTCGATCTGCCACTTCCCGCCGTCGACCGCGGACCCGGCGGGCCCGTTGAAGTCGTCGGTGAACGTGGCGGCCGCGGCCGTGGCGGCGGCGGAGCGGGGCGCGGGCTCGGCCGACGCGGAGGGCAGCACGGCCAGGCTGGCGGCGCCGCAGGCCAGGGCGAGCGCGCAGAGCTTGGTGCGGCGGTGGGGGGAGAAGTGCACGGTCATCACATCGCTTCGCGTGGGGGCGGTGGCGGATGGGGCATGCGGAATGGGGCATGCGCATGACAAGTAACGATCAGAAGCTGAACGCTGCCGTGATCGGCCGCGCCCACTTCGTTCAGTACTTGATTTAAGGCCGACTCCCATGACCCGTCAAGGAGTTGGTGCGGACCAACTCCGGCCGCGTGCGGGGCACGCACGGCAGAGGCCGGCCCCGCCCCGTCGACGACGGAGCGGGGCCGGCCTCGGGTCGTCCCGTGCAGCGGTCCGGCGGGCGGTGGGCTACCAGCCCGCCGCCGGGCCGGTCAGCTCCTTGATCGCGGGGCGCGCCGCGTCGAGCACGGTCATGAACCACGCGGAGAACGGGTCCCGGTCGTGCCGCTCGGCCAGCTCCGCCGCCGTCACGAACGCGGTGCCGCCGATCTCGGCCGGGTCCGGGCTCAGCGGGGACTGCACCATGCCGACGAACAGGTGGTTGTACTCCTGCTCCACGAGCCCCGACTCCGGGTCGGGGTGGTTGTAGCGCACCGTGCCCGCCTCGGCGAGCAGCGAGGGCGAGACCCCCAGCTCCTCGTAGGTGCGCCGGGCGGCCGCCGCGAACGGTGCCTCGCCCGGGTAGGGGTGGCCGCAGCAGGTGTTCGACCAGACGCCGGGGGAGTGGTACTTGCCGAGGGCGCGCTGCTGGAGCAGCAGCCGCCCCTGTTCGTCGAAGAGGAAGACGGAGAACGCCCGGTGCAGCTGCCCGGGCGCCTGATGCGCGGAGAGTTTCTCCGCTGTGCCGATCGTCCTGCCGTCCTCGTCGACGAGTTCCAGCAAGATCGCTTCTCCGGTGCCGTTCGACGAGCTGTTCGCCGCGGTGGCAGGTGTGATCGGCATACCCATCCTTCGCTTCGGTCTTCGAGTGCCAAGTCTGCCGTACGTTCCGGACGCCCCCGGCACTTCGGGGACCCGCATGTCCCGCCGCGTCGGGGCGCGGACGGGACACGCGCCGGGCGCTCGCACGCGAGCGCCCGGTCAAGCGTTCAGACGCCGAAGGCGGCCGGATACTTGATCGTGCCCCGCGGCAACCCGGCGGAATCGTCGGATCCGTTCAGTGCGAGCGCCATCATCGCCTCGTCGGGCACCTCGAAAGCCGGTCGGATCCCGTACACGGAAGCGGGCTCGAAACCGAAGCGCGGATAGTACGAGGGGTGCCCGAGCACCACGACGAGCCGCTCGCCCCGCGCCCGCGCCGCGTCGAGCAGCGCGCGCACGACCGCCGAGCCCGCCCCGGTGCGCTGATGGGCGGGGAGCACGGCGACGGGCGCGAGCGCCAGCGCGGGCGCACCGCCCACCCGGCAGCGGGTGAGCAGCGCGTGCGCGGCCACCGAACCGTCGGGCGCCTCGGCGACGAACGACAGGCCCGGCAGCCAGGCTCCGGGGTCCGCGCGCAACGCGTCGACGAGGTCGGCCTCCGCCTCCTTCCCGAAGGCGGCGGCGTGCACGGCGTGCACCGCGGCGACGTCGGAGTCGGTCTCCGGCCGGGTCGGCCAGGAGTCCGCAGGCCGCAGCACATAGCCGGTGTAGCCGTACTCCGTGCCGTGCGCGCGCCGCATCGCGATCTCCTCGCGGGTGGCGGCCAGCGCCTCGGCCATGCCGGGGGTGTCCGGGTCCGCCGCGTCCGCGCGGGCACCCAGCGGTCCGTAGTACTCGTCCCAGTCGGACTCGGGCTGCCGGTACGTGCCGAGCACGGAGTACCCGGCGGCCGTGGCGGCCCGGATGTTCTCCGCACCGGTCCGCAGCGTGTAGTGCCGGTCCCAGAAGGCGCGGGCCGGCGCGGACGGCTCGGCGGCGGTCCACTCGCACTCGGTGAGGACGAGCGCGCCGCCGGGTGCGAGCAGCCGTCGCCAGCCGCGCAGCGCGGTGTCGAAGCCGATGGCGTAGGCCGAGCTCTCGGCCCAGATCAGGTCGAACGAGCCGTCCTGGTAGGGGAGTTGGGCCATGTCGGCGTGGACGGCGGTGATCGATCCGGCGAGCCCGCGGGCCTGCGCGCCGGATCGGAGTTCGTCGAGGAACGGCTCGTGCAGATCGACGGCCGTCACCTCGGCGCCGGCCTCGGCGTCGAGGAGGAGCGCGGACCTGCCGGGGCCGCAGCCCAGGTCGAGGACGCGGGGCCGCTCGGGCAGCGGGCTCGCGAGGGAGAGCAGCCGCCGCGAGGTGGCGTCGGAGCCGGGCCCCTGCCGGGGCAGCCCGTGGTGCAGGGCGAAGAAGGCGTGGTGGAGCGAGGTGTGGTCGGTCACCGTGGAAATCCTTGAGTGAAGGACCCGCGGACCCGTCGTACGCGTGATGTACGCGGTGTACGTGTGGTGTACGCGTTGTACGTGAGCTGAACGAGAGGTCAGACGCGCGCCCGGAGAGTGGGGATGCACGTGTCGCCGCGCAGTACGGCACCGCTCGCGACAGTCATCAACCCACCTCCACAGGACTCAGGAACTCGGGCCACGATAACACCGTCAGTGACAGAGCCTGGCCTCGTGCTCCGCGTGGCCGCTCGGTTCGAGCTGGAAGGTGCAGTGCTCGACGTCGAAGTGGTCGCCGAGGCAGCCCTGCAACTCGTGGAGCATCTTCTCGTGGCCGATCGAGTCGAGGGTGGAGGAGCTCACCACGACGTGCGCGGAGAGCACCGGCATGCCCGAGGTGATGGTCCAGGCGTGCAGGTCGTGGACCTCCTCGACGCCCGGCAGGTCGAGTATGTGGGCCCGTACCTCCGCCATGTCGACCCCCTTGGGCGCCGACTCCAGGAGTACGTTCAACGTCTCCTTGAGGAGCTTGACCGTACGCGGGACGATCATGAAGCCGATGACCAGCGAGGCGATCGGGTCCGCGGCCTGCCACCCGGTGAGCATGATCACGCCCGCCGCGATGATGACGGTGACGGAGCCGAGGGTGTCCGCGACGACCTCCAGGAAGGCACCACGCACATTGAGGCTGTCCTGCTGCCCGCGCATCAGCAGCGACAGCGAGATCATGTTGGCGACGAGACCGAAGACGCCGAAGTAGACGGCGAGGCTGCCCTCCGTCTGCGCGGGCGTGATGAACCGCTGCACCGCCTCGTACAGCACGTAGCCGCCGACGCCGAGCAGCAGCAGACAGTTGGCGAGCGCCGCGAGGATCTCGGCGCGGGCGTAGCCGAAGGTGCGGTTCTCGGTGGGCGGCCGGTTGGCGAAGTGGATCGCGAGCAGGGCCATGCCGAGCCCCAGAGCGTCCGTGGCCATGTGTGTCGCGTCCGCGACGAGCGCCAGTGAGTCCGCGAGGACACCGCCCACGATCTGGGCCAGCATGACCGTGATCGTGATGGCGAGGGCGATGCGCAGCCGCCCCTTGTAGGCGTGGGCCGCCGTCCCCGTGGCCGGTGGCCCGTGCGTGTGTCCGTGATCGTGCCCAGCCCCCATGGAGCCGCCTCCCGAGTCGGTCATCGGTTCTGCCGTCCGCTGGTCGCGGACCACAGTGAACTACGGGCGGGGGGTATCTGGCAACGCGGCACTGAACACCGTTGTCATTCCCCTGACCTGCGAAAATGGCAATGATTGCCGGGAAGGGGAGGGGTGCAGGTCAGGGCGCCCGGACGATCAGCCGCGGCGCGCGTCGGGGTGGTGCAGGCACCATCCCCGCCAGGCCGACTCGACCATCTCGCGCACCCCGCGCCGGGCCGTCCAGCCGAGCTCCTCGGCGGCCAGCCGGGCGTCGGCCACCGCGCGCGGGGAGTCGCCGGCCCGGGCCGGTTCGACGCGTGCGGGACGGGTGTCCCCGCTCACCTCGCCGATGAGGGTGACGAGTTCGCGTACGGAAACGCCGCGCCCCCGGCCGATGTTCACCGTCAGATCGCCCTCGGCGCCGCCCGCGAGCCGGCGCGCCGCAGCCAAGTGGGCCTCGGCCAGGTCGGATACATGGACGTAGTCACGCACGCAGGTCCCGTCCGGCGTCGGGTGGGTGTCGCCGAAGATGCGCGGTGCCTCGCCGCGCCGCAGCCGGTCGAAGACCATCGGGATCACGTTGAAGACCCCGGTGTCCGCGAGCTCCGGCGACGCGGCGCCCGCCACGTTGAAGTAGCGCAGGCACACCGTCCCGATGCCGTGCGCCCGCCCGGCCGCCCGCACCAGCCACTCACCGGCGAGCTTCGTCTCGCCGTACGGGCTGACCGGGACGCAGGGGGCGTCCTCCGGCACGAGCTCCGCGTCCGGCGGGTCGCCGTACACCGCGGCCGACGAGGAGAAGACGAACCGCTTGATGCCCGCCTCGGCGACCGCCTCGAGGAGCGTCGTCAGGCCGCCCACGTTCTCCCGGTAGTAGCGCAGCGGCTGCTCCACCGACTCCCCGACCTGCTTGCGGGCCGCGAGATGCACCACCCCGGAGACGCCGTATTCGGCGAAGACCCGGCGCAGCAGTTCCCCGTCCAGTGCGGAGCCCTTCACCAGGGGCACGTCCGCGGGCAGCCGCTGCGGCACCCCCGACGAGATGTCGTCCAGGACGACGACGTCCTCCCCGGCACCGGCCATGACCCGCGCCACATGTGCCCCGATGTAACCCGCTCCGCCTGTGATCAGCCATGTCATGGGCGCCCACCCTAAGCGAACCCCCGCCCGACCCGGCGGGCCCGGTGTGCCGGTACAGACGGGCGCTATGCGGGCAAGCCGGGCACCGTACGGGCGCGGTTTGTGGCCGCGGCCCCCCATCCACCATGATGATCGCGAAGGCCGAGGCCCTCGCAGGCCGCTCTGAGCGGGGCGTGAACGGGTGATGAACGCCCGCTTCCCATCATCCGATAGCCTCTGCCGACGTGCCGCCCGGCCGCTGTGGCCAGGGGCGCTCCCCTTACGCATGTGCCCGGCGCGAGCCGCGCCGGTACTCAAGGAGTGAGTTCGTCTGTCGACCGCCATCCTCACCGGTCAGCCGGTCCCCGGGTCGCCGCTCGAAGGTGATCTGCGGTCCCTGGGCTTCGACGTGCGGGTCGCCTCCGACGCGGCGGACGCCGAGACGCTGCTCGCCGCCGTCCCCGGTGACCAGCGGGTCGCCCTCGTCGACGCGCGCTTCGTCGGCCACGTCCACGCGCTGCGCCTGGCCCTCACCGATCCCCGCTTCGCCGCCTGCGCCGTGCCCGGCGCCGTCACGGCCAAGCCGGAGGCCCGCTCCGAGCTGACCCGCGCCCTGCGCGCGAGCGCCGGCACCGCGGGTACCGTCGTCACGCTCGACGCGCTCCCGGACGACATCGCCGCCGCCATGGAGTCCGGCGCCACCGACGTGCACCGCCCCGACCTCGGCACCCTCGTCGCCACCGTGCCGAGCGACCCGCAGTCCAGGAACGAGGCCCGCCAGGCCGTCGCCGCCGTCGACGACGAGGCGGTCCGCCTGCGCACCGCGGTCAAGTCGCGGGACGGCTTCTTCACCACGTACTGCATCTCCCCCTACTCGCGCTACATCGCCCGCTGGTGCGCCCGCCGGGGGCTGACCCCGAACCAGGTCACCACCGCCTCGCTGCTCACCGCGCTGATCGCGGCGGGCTGCGCGGCGACCGGCACCCGCGTCGGCTTCGTCGCGGCCGGCGTGCTGCTCCTCGTCTCCTTCGTCCTGGACTGCACGGACGGGCAGCTCGCCCGCTACTCCCTGCAGTACTCGACGCTCGGCGCCTGGCTCGACGCGACCTTCGACCGGGCCAAGGAGTACGCGTACTACGCCGGCCTCGCCCTCGGCGCGGCCCGCGGCGGCGACGACGTCTGGGCGCTCGCGCTCGGCGCGATGGTGCTCCAGACCTGCCGGCACGTCGTCGACTTCTCCTTCAACGAGGCGAATCACGACGCCACCGCCAACACCAGCCCCACCGCCGCCCTCTCCGACAAGCTCGACAGCGTCGGGTGGACGGTCTGGCTGCGCCGGATGATCGTGCTGCCGATCGGCGAGCGCTGGGCGATGATCGCGGTGCTCACCGCCGTCACCACCCCCCGCATCACGCTCGTTGTCCTGATCGTCGGCTGTGCGCTCGCCGCCTGCTACACCACCGCGGGACGCGTCCTGCGCTCGGTGACCCGCAAGGCCACCCGCACCGACCGGGCCGCGCTCGCCCTCGCCGACCTCGCCGACAACGGCCCGCTGGCCGGCTCCTTCGCCGCCCTGAAGCGCGGATGGCCGCTCCCCGCACCCGTCATCGCCTTCGTCGGCGGTGCCGCGGTCGTGGCGGTGAGCGCCTTCACCTCTTACGGCAGCCCGTGGGTCGTCGTCGCGGCCGTGCTCCACGTCGTCCTGAGCGGCCTCGCGCTGTCCCGGCCCCTCAAGGCCCCCCTCGACTGGCTGGTCCCGCCGTTCTTCCGCGCGGCCGAGTACGGCACGATCCTGGTCCTCGCGGCCGACGCCGATGTGAACGGAGCGCTTCCGGCAGCTTTCGGGCTCGTGGCCGCGGTCGCCTACCATCACTACGACACGGTGTACCGCATCAAGGGCGGCACCGGCGCGCCCCCGCGCTGGCTGGTGCGCACGATCGGCGGCCAGGACGGCAGGACCCTCGTGGTCGCGCTGGCCGCGGCCCTGCTGCCCGCCACAGATTTCACCGTCGCGCTCACGGCACTCGCCGTGGCCGTGGCACTCGTGGTGCTCGTCGAGAGCATCCGCTTCTGGGTGACCGCCCACAAAGTCGGCGCACCCGCCGTACACGATGAAGGAGAACCCGCATGATCGGCCTCGTGCTGGCGGCCGGCGCCGGACGGCGTCTTCGCCCCTACACCGACACCCTGCCGAAGGCCCTGGTGCCGGTCGACGGTGAGACCACCATCCTCGACCTGACGCTGGGCAACTTCGCCGAGATCGGTCTGACCGAGGTCGCGATCATCGTCGGTTACAAGAAGGAGGCCGTCTACGAGCGCAAGGCGGCGCTCGAGGCGAAGTACGGCCTCAAGCTGACCCTGATCGACAACGACAAGGCCGAGGAGTGGAACAACGCCTACTCCCTGTGGTGCGGCCGTGACGCCATCAAGCACGACGTGATCCTCGCCAACGGCGACACCGTGCACCCGGTCTCCGTCGAGAAGACGCTGCTCGCCGCCCGCGGCAACGGCCAGAAGATCATCCTCGCCCTCGACACGGTGAAGCAGCTCGCCGACGAGGAGATGAAGGTCATCGTCGACGACGCCAAGGGCGTGCAGCGCATCACCAAGCTGATGGACCCCTCCGAGGCCACCGGCGAGTACATCGGCGTCACCCTCATCGAGGGCTCGGCCGCCGACGAGCTCGCCGACGCGCTGAAGACCACCTTCGAGCGCGACCCCGACCTCTACTACGAGGACGGCTACCAGGAGCTCGTCAACCGCGGCTTCACGGTGGACGTGGCCCCGATCGGCGACGTCAAGTGGGTCGAGATCGACAACCACGACGACCTCGCCAAGGGCCGGGAGATCGCGTGCCAGTACTGACGAGGCTCATCCCCTCGCCGGTCGTCGTCGACATCCGGCCGGGGGCGCTCAACGACCTGGCCGGGGTCCTCGCCGACCAGCGGATCTGCTCGTCGACCGGCAAGCTCGCCATCGCCATCAGCGGCGGCTCCGGCGCGGTCCTGCGGGACCGGCTGATGCCGTCGCTGCCCGGCGCCGAATGGTTCGAGGTGGGCGGCGGCACCCTCGACGACGCCATCAAGCTCGCCGACGCCATGAAGAAGGGCCGCTACGACGCCGTCGTCGGCCTCGGCGGCGGCAAGATCATCGACTGCGCCAAGTTCGCCGCGGCGCGCGTCGGCCTGCCGCTGGTCGCCGTCGCGACGAACCTGTCGCACGACGGCCTCTGCTCGCCGGTCGCGACGCTCGACAACGACGCGGGACGCGGCTCGTACGGTGTGCCGAACCCCATCGCGGTCGTCATCGACCTCGATGTGATCCGTGAGGCGCCCGTCCGCTTCGTCCGCTCCGGCATCGGCGACGCCCTGTCCAACATCTCCGCGATCCGGGACTGGGAGCTCGCCGCCCGCGAGCGCGGCGAGGACATCGACGGCCTCGCGGCCGCCATGGCCCGCCAGGCCGGCGAGGCCGTGCTCCGCCACCCCGGCGGTGTCGGCGACGACGCGTTCCTCCAGGTCCTGGCCGAGGGGCTGGTCCTCACCGGCATCGCGATGTCCGTGTCGGGCGACTCCCGCCCGGCGTCCGGCGCCTGCCACGAGATCAACCACGCCTTCGACCTCCTCTACCCCAAGCGCGCCGCGAGCCACGGCGAGCAGTGCGGCCTGGGCGCGGCCTTCGCGATGCACCTGCGCGGTGCGCACGAGGAGTCGGTGTTCATGGCCTCGGTGCTGCGCCGCCACGGCCTGCCCGTGCTGCCGGAGGAGATCGGCTTCACCGTGGAGGAGTTCGTGAAGGTCGTGGAGTTCGCTCCGCAGACCCGCCCGGGCCGCTACACGATCCTCGAACACCTCGACCTGTCCACCGACCAGATCAGGGACGCATACGCCGACTATGCAAAAGCCATCGGTAGCTGAGCTCCGCCCGGTTGTTCACCCCCCGGGGGTGAAGGACCGGCGGAGCGGCGAACACTGGGCCGGCCGGCTCTACATGCGCGAGGTCTCCCTGCGCATCGACCGGCACCTGGTGAACACGAAGGTCACGCCCAACCAGCTGACCTACGTGATGACCGTGGCCGGCGCCCTCGCCGCCCCGGCCCTCCTGGTGCCGGGGATCACGGGCGCCGTGCTCGGCGTGCTCGCGGTCCAGCTCTATCTGCTGCTCGACTGCGTCGACGGTGAGATCGCCCGCTGGAAGAAGCAGTACTCGATGGCCGGGGTCTACCTGGACCGGGTCGCCGCCTATCTGTGCGACGCCGCGGTCCTGGTCGGCTTCGGGCTGCGCGCCGCCGACATCTGGGGCTCGGGCCGCATCGACTGGCTGTGGGCCTTCCTCGGTACGCTGGCCGCGCTCGGCGCGATCCTGATCAAGGCCGAGACCGACCTCGTCGGCGTCGCCCGGCACCAGACGGGCAAGGAGCCGGTGAAGGAGTCCGCGGCCGAGCCGCGCTCCTCGGGCATGGCGCTGGCCCGCCGGGCCGCCGCCGCGCTCAAGTTCCACCGGCTGATCCTCGGTGTCGAGGCGTCCCTGCTGATCCTCGTCATCGCCGTCGTCGACCAGGCCAGGGGCGACCTGTTCTTCTCGCGTCTGGGCGTCGCCGTGCTCGCGGGCATCGCGCTGCTGCAGACCCTGCTCCACCTCGTGTCCATCCTCGTATCGAGCAGGTTGAAGTGAGCACCCCGAGCACCCCGGCAGAGCAGCTGAAGGTCGGCGCCGTCATCATCACGATGGGCAACCGGCCGCAGGAACTGCGCGCCCTCCTCGACTCGGTCGCCAAGCAGGACGGCGACCCGGTCGAGGTGGTCGTGGTCGGCAACGGCGCCCCCGTGCCCGAGGTCCCCGCCGGCGTCCGCACCGTCGAACTGCCCGAGAACCTCGGCATCCCCGGCGGCCGCAACGTCGGCATCGAGGCCTTCGGCCCCGGCGGCACCGACGTCGACATCCTGCTCTTCCTGGACGACGACGGCCTGCTGGCGAACATGGACACGGCGCAGCTGTGCCGTGCGGCGTTCGCCGCCGACCCGGAGCTCGGCATCATCAGCTTCCGCATCGCGGACCCGGACACGGGGGAGACCCAGCGGCGGCATGTGCCGCGGCTGCGGGCCTCGGACCCGATGCGCTCCTCGCGCGTGACGACCTTCCTCGGCGGCGCCAACGCCGTCCGTACGAAGGTCCTCGCCGAGGTCGGCGGCCTGCCCGGCGAGTTCTTCTACGCGCACGAGGAGACCGACCTCGCCTGGCGCGCGCTGAACGCCGGCTGGATGATCGACTACCGCTCCGACATGGTCCTCTTCCACCCGACGACGGCCCCCTCGCGGCACGCGGTCTACCACCGCATGGTGGCCCGCAACCGCGTCTGGCTGGCCCGTCGCAACCTCCCCGCGCCGCTGGTCCCGGTCTACCTCGGCGTCTGGATGCTGCTCACCCTCGCCCGGCGCCCCTCGGGCCCGGCCCTGAAGGCTTGGTTCGGCGGCTTCAAGGAGGGCTGGACGACGCCCTGCGGGCCTCGCACACCCATGAGGTGGCGTACCGTGTGGCGGCTGACCCGACTGGGCCGACCTCCTGTCATCTGACAAGCTCGGGTCTGAGAGCATCGGGCCATACCCCGGTCCCTGGCCCACGCCTACGCCCGACCGGCTGCGCATCTGAAGACGAAAGTTTCCACTCGTGAGTGAGACAACGCATGACGGCGGGGTCGCGGTGACCGCGACCCCGTCGCCCGATGACGGGCTCTCCCGGGCCGACCTCGCCGCCAAGTACGGTCTGACCGTCAGCGGCGCCCGGCCCGGACTTTTCGAGTACGTCCGCCAGCTCTGGGGACGGCGCCACTTCATCCTCGCCTTCTCCCAGGCGAAGCTGACCGCCCAGTACAGCCAGGCCAAGCTGGGGCAGCTCTGGCAGGTGGCGACGCCGCTGCTGAACGCGGCCGTCTACTTCTTCATCTTCGGACTGCTCCTCGGCGCCAGGAGGGGCATCCCGCACGAGATCTACGTGCCGTTCCTGGTGACGGGTGTCTTCGTCTTCACGTTCACGCAGAGCTCGGTGATGGCGGGCGTGCGGGCGATCTCCGGAAACCTCGGCCTGGTCAGGGCGCTGCACTTCCCGCGGGCCTCGCTGCCGATCTCCTTCGCGCTGCAACAGCTCCAGCAGCTGCTCTTCTCGATGATCGTGCTCGTCGTGATCATGCTGGCGTTCGGGATCCTGCCGGCCCTGTCCTGGCTCCTGGTGCTGCCGGCGCTGGTCCTGCAGTTCGTCTTCAACACCGGTCTCGCGCTGATCTTCGCGCGGATGGGCAGCAAGACCCCCGACCTCGCCCAGCTGATGCCGTTCGTGATGCGCACCTGGATGTACGCGTCGGGCGTCATGTTCAGCATCCCCGCGATGCTCGCGGACAAGGAGAGCGTGCCCGGCTGGGTCGGCGACGTGCTCCAGTGGAACCCCGCCTCGATCTACATGGACCTCATCCGGTTCGCCATGATCGACGACTACGGATCCTCCTACCTGCCGCCGCACGTGTGGGCGTTCGCCGTCGGCTGGGCCGTGCTGCTCGGCGCGGTCGGTTTCGTGTACTTCTGGAAGGCTGAGGAGCGCTACGGCCGTGGCTGACGACAACACGGGAACTCGGCAGGAGCTCGGCAAGAACGCCGGCAAGGGGCACATCCCCACCGTCATCGCCGACGAGCTGCACATCGTCTACCGCGTCAACGGCGCGAAGACGGGCAAGGGCAGCGCCACCTCCGCGCTGAGCCGGATCCTCCGGCGCGGCGAGGAGCGCGGCGTGCGCAAGGTGCACGCCGTGCGCGGCGTCAGCTTCACCGCCTACCGCGGCGAGGCCATCGGCCTCATCGGGTCCAACGGCTCCGGCAAGTCCACCCTGCTGCGCGCCATCGCCGGGCTGCTCCCCGCCGAGCAGGGCAAGGTCTACACCGACGGCCAGCCCTCGCTGCTCGGCGTCAACGCGGCCCTGATGAACGACCTGACGGGTGAGCGCAACGTCATCCTCGGCGGTCTCGCCATGGGCATGTCGCGCGAGCAGATCCGGGAGCGCTACCAGGACATCGTCGACTTCTCCGGCATCAACGAGAAGGGTGACTTCATCACCCTTCCGATGCGCACCTACTCGTCCGGCATGGCGGCCCGTCTGCGGTTCTCCATCGCGGCCGCCAAGGACCACGACGTCCTGATGATCGACGAGGCGCTGGCCACCGGTGACCGCAAGTTCCAGAAGCGCTCCGAGGCCCGCATCCGCGAGCTGCGCAAGGAGGCCGGCACGGTCTTCCTGGTCAGCCACAACAACAAGTCGATCCGCGACACCTGTGACCGCGTGCTGTGGCTGGAGCGCGGCGAGCTGCGCATGGACGGCCCGACCGACGAGGTCATAAAGGAGTACGAGAAGTTCACGGGCAAGTAGTCCGTTTGCGCCATCGGGCGTGCACCCGTTCGGCAGCAGTGCCCCGCCAGGAGCGATCCGGCGGGGCACTGTCGTGACATGGTGTCCCCTGCGCCACCCCGGTCACTCAACTCATGGGCACCCAGGGAAGATTGACGCCAATCGGTGTGTTGTTGTGATGCGCGGAACACCCCGACGATGCGGGAGGGGTTGTACAACGTAAGCTGTAGCGGTGCTGATTCGCGGCAAGTGGGGCGATATCGCTCGGGCGCCCCGGCCCGGAGCACGGTCCGCCACGGAGAGTGCTGGGCGGCGTGTCCGAAATAGGATGTATTGGGTCGGCAGTGTAGAACGGGAGATGTGACGGCAATGGCTACGGATGATCTCCGGCTCCGCGATGCATCCGCCGTCCTCGACAAGGCCGCGGACGAGAACTTCCCGGTGGCTCCCTTCTTCCTGCCCCGGGCCTGGCGCGAGGACCTGATGGCCGTCTACGGAGTCGTCCGGCTCATCGACGACATCGGCGACGGTGACCTCGCACCCGGCTCCGCGCACGCTCGCCACCTCGGCCTCGACGACGCCGGCGCCCGCGACCCGGGCACCCTCCTGGACGCCGTCGAGGCCGACCTGAACCAGGTCTTCGCCGGCGCCGGCGCCGGCCACCCCCTGGTGGCGGCGCTGCGGCCGGCCGTCGAGCGCGGGACCCTGACGATCACGCCGTTCCTCGGCCTGATCGAGGCCAACCGCCAGGACCAGGTCGTCACGCGCTACGAGACCTTCGACGACCTCGTGGCGTACTGCGCGCTCTCCGCCAACCCGATCGGCCGTCTCGTCCTGGCCGTCACCGGCACCGAGACCCCCGAGCGCGTCCGCCGCTCGGACGCCGTCTGCACCGGACTGCAGATCGTCGAACACATCCAGGACGTCGCCGAAGACCTGCGGCGCGGCCGCATCTATCTGCCGGTTGAGGACATGAAGCGGTTCCACGTGAGTGAGTCAGATCTGTCCCGGCCGACGGCGGGCGCGTCGGTGCGCGCCCTGGTCGCGTACGAGGCGGAACGCGCCCGCGATCTCCTGAATGAAGGCACCCCCCTGGTGGGTAGCGTCCACGGCAGGCTGAAGCTGCTGCTGGCCGGGTTCGTGGCCGGGGGGAGGGCGGCGGTCCGGGCGATCGTCGCCGCGGGGTACGACGTACTGCCAGGACCGCCCAGACCCACCAAGCCGCGCATGCTGCGCGAGGCGGGTGCAGTGCTGCGAGGAGAGGGGTGAGCCGGGCCGTGGAGTCGGATCCGCGCGTGTCCGCGTCGGTGCTCGCCGCGTACAGCTACTGCGAGGCCGTGACCGGACAGCAGGCGCGCAACTTCGCGTACGGCATCAGGCTGCTGCCGACGCCGAAGCGGCGGGCCATGTCCGCGCTCTACGCCCTCTCGCGGCGGGTGGACGACATCGGCGACGGCGCGCTCGCGCCGGAGGTCAAGGCGGACCGGCTCGACGACACCCGGGCCCTGGTCGCCCGGATCCGCGCGGGCGACGTGCAGGAGGACGACACCGACCCGGTGGCGGTCGCCCTCGCGCACGCGGCCACCCACTTCCCCATCCCGATGGACGGGCTCGACGAACTCATCGACGGCGTCCTCATGGACGTGCGCGGCGGGACGTACGAGACGTGGGAGGACCTGAAGGTCTACTGCCGCTGTGTGGCGGGGGCCATCGGACGGCTCTCGCTCGGCGTGTTCGGCACCGAGCGCGGGGCGCTCCACGCCGAGCGCGCGCCCGAGTACGCCGACACGCTCGGTCTCGCGCTCCAACTCACCAACATTCTCCGGGACGTTCGCGAGGACGCCCAGGACGGGCGGACCTATCTGCCCGCCGACGACCTCGCCAAGTTCGGCTGCTCCGCCGGGTTCTCCGGCTCCGAGCCGCCCGCCGGATCCGACTTCGCCGGCCTGGTCCACTTCGAGGTGCGGCGCGCGCGGGCCCTGTTCGCCGAGGGCTACCGGCTGCTGCCCATGCTGGACCGGCGCAGCGGCGCCTGTGTCGCGGCCATGGCCGGCATCTACCGCAGGCTGCTCGACCGCATCGAGCGGGATCCCGAGGCGGTCCTGCGCGGCCGGGTCTCGCTGCCGGGCCACGAGAAGGCGTACGTCGCCGTGCGCGGACTGTCCGGGCTCGACGCGCGGAACGTGTCACGGCAGACCGTCCGGAGGCGTGTGTGATGCGCGTCCGGAGTGATCGTGGGGCGGCTGGGACAACGTTCGCAAAGCGGCGGGCAACCCTCCGCTCCGGGGCCGCGTCCCAGACTGAAACGGCCGAAGGGGTGGGTGCGTGAAGAGCGAGGACATGCAGCCCGAAGGGCGAGAGAAAGACGTCGAAGGCCGCCCCGGAGGGGCGGCCGCCGTAGTGGTCGGCGGCGGGCTCGCCGGCATCACCGCCGCGCTCGCGCTCGCCGACGCGGGCCTGCGCGTGACGCTGCTCGAAGGGCGGCCGCGGCTCGGCGGGCTCGCGTTCTCCTTCCAGCGCGGCGCGCTGACCGTCGACAACGGCCAGCACGTCTACCTGCGCTGCTGCACCGCCTACCGGTGGTTCCTCGACCGCATCGAGGGCGCGCGCCTCGCACCGCTGCAGGAACGTCTCGACGTGCCCGTGCTCGATGCCGACCACAACCGCCTCGGGCGGCTGCGGCGCACCGCGCTGCCGGTGCCGCTGCATCTGGCGGCGAGCCTCGCCACGTATCCGCATCTGTCGCTCGCCGAGCGCGCCCAGGTGGGCCGCGCGGCGCTCGCCCTCAAGGGGCTCGACCCGGCCGATCCCGTCCTCGACGGCCAGGACTTCGGCAGCTGGCTGGCCCGGCACGGTCAGTCGCCGCGCGCCATCGAGGCCCTGTGGGACCTCGTCGGTGTCGCGACGCTCAACGCCGTCGCGGGCGACGCCTCGCTCGGGCTCGCCGCGATGGTGTTCAAGACCGGGCTGCTCTCCGAACCGGGCGCCGCCGACATCGGCTGGGCCCGGGTGCCCCTCGGTGATCTGCACGACAAGCTGGCCCGCAAGGCGCTCGACGGCGCGGGAGTCCGTACCGAACTGAGGACACGCGTCACCTCCATCTCCCGTACGGACAACGGCGGTTGGCGCGTCGAGGTTCCCGGCGAGAGCATCGAGGCCGACACCGTCGTGCTCGCCGTGCCGCAGGCCGAGACGCACGACCTCCTGCCGGACGGCGCGCTCGACCAGCCCGACCGGCTGCTCGACATCGACACCGCGCCGATCCTCAACATCCACGTCGTGTACGACCGGAAGGTGCTGAAGCGGCCGTTCTTCGCCGCGCTCGGCACCCCCGTCCAGTGGGTCTTCGACCGGACGGAGGCGTCCGGCCTGACCGAGGGGCAGTATCTGGCGCTCTCCCAGTCGGTCGCCCACGACGAGATCGACGCGCCCGTCGCCGCCCTGCGCGAGCGCTATCTGCCGGAGCTGGAGCGGCTGCTGCCCGCCGCGCACGGCGCCGAGGTGCGGGACTTCTTCGTCACCCGCGAGCGCACGGCGACGTTCGCGCCCACCCCCGGCGTCGGCAGGCTCCGCCCCGGTGCCCGCACCAAGGCCCGCGGCCTGTACCTCGCGGGCGCGTGGACCGCCACCGGGTGGCCCGCGACCATGGAGAGCGCCGTACGCAGCGGCGTCAGCGCGGCCGGGGCCGCCCTCTCCACCCTCGACCGCCCCCGTGACCATCTCTTCGCGTTCGAGGAGGCGGCGGCGTGAAGCTCGACCTTCTGGGGTCAGGTCCCCAGAGAACCAGCACCGGAACAAGAGGAGAAACTGTGCCGACTGTGCCCTCGGCCGAGAAAACGGCTGCCGACACGGTGGACGTGACCTCAACCCTCGAACAAGGAAGGACGCTGGCCACCCCGGTGCTGCGGGCCGCGGTGGACCGTCTCGCGCCGCCCATGGACACCGTCGCCGCCTACCACTTCGGCTGGATCGACGCCGAGGGCAACCCCTCCGACGGCGACGGCGGCAAGGCCGTGCGTCCCGCGCTCGCCCTGCTCTCCGCCGAGGCCGCCGGCGCGCGTCCCGAGGTCGGCGTCCCCGGAGCGGTCGCCGTCGAGCTCGTGCACAACTTCTCGCTGCTGCACGACGACCTCATGGACGGCGACGAGCAGCGCCGCCACCGCGACACCGTGTGGAAGGTGCACGGCCCCGCGCAGGCCATCCTCGTCGGCGACGCCCTCTTCGCGCTCGCCAACGAGATCCTCCTGGAGCTCGGCACCGTCGAGGCGGGCCGCGCCACCCGCCGCCTGACCACCGCCACCCGCGCCCTGATCGACGGCCAGGCGCAGGACATCAGCTACGAGCACCGCGACCGGGTCACCGTCGAGGAGTGCCTGGAGATGGAGGGCAAGAAGACCGGCGCCCTGCTCGCCTGCGCGGTCTCCATCGGCGCCGTCCTCGGCGGGGCGGACGACCACACCGCGGACACCCTGGAGAAGTACGGCTACCACCTCGGCCTCGCCTTCCAGGCCGTGGACGACCTGCTCGGCATCTGGGGCGACCCGGAGGCCACCGGCAAGCAGACCTGGAGCGACCTGCGGCAGCGCAAGAAGTCGCTGCCCGTGGTGGCCGCGCTCGCCGAGGGCGGCCCCGCGTCCGAGCGGCTCGGCGAACTGCTCGCCGCCGACGCCAAGAGCAGCGAGTTCGAGAACTTCTCCGAGGAGGAGTTCGCCGCGCGCGCCGCGCTGATCGAGGAGGCCGGCGGCCGCGAGTGGACCGCCAAGGAGGCCCGGCGTCAGCACGCCATCGCCATCGAGGCGCTCGACGGCGTGCGGATGCCGGAGCGGGTGCGGGCCCAGCTCGTCGCGCTCGCCGACTTCGTCGTCGTACGAGAGAGATGATCATTATTGCGCGGATATCCGGGACCTCCGGGGGGTGACCCCCGGACCCAGGCAGTCGCCGGCCGGCGCCCAGCGCCGGCCGACGGCGGACCCACAGCAGACGTAGCCACCGCACTGCACGAAGGGGAAGCCATGACAGCGACGACCGACGGAAGCACCGGAGCGGCCACGCCCCGCGCAGCCTCGGCCAGCCGGCCCGCCGACGCCACGGCCACGACGACGGGCCCCCACGAGGCCGCCGTGCGCGCCATGCACCGATCCACCCAGTTCCTGCTCTCCCGGCAGGACGCCGAGGGTTGGTGGAAGGGCGACCTCGAGACCAATGTGACCATGGACGCCGAGGATCTCCTGCTCCGCCAGTTCCTCGGCATCAGGGACGAGCCGACCACGCGCGCCGCCGCGCTCTTCATCCGCGGCGAGCAGCGCGACGACGGCACCTGGGCCACCTTCTTCGGCGGGCCCGGTGAACTCTCCACCACCATCGAGGCGTACGTCGCGCTGCGCCTGGCCGGCGACCGGCCCGACGAGCCGCACATGGCGAAGGCCTCCGCATGGGTCCGGGAACAGGGCGGCATCGCCTCCGCCCGGGTCTTCACCCGGATCTGGCTCGCGCTCTTCGGCTGGTGGAAGTGGGACGACCTGCCCGAACTCCCGCCGGAGCTCATCTACTTCCCCACGTGGGTCCCGCTCAACATCTACGACTTCGGCTGCTGGGCCCGGCAGACGATAGTGCCTCTCACCATCGTCTCCGCGAAGCGGCCGGTGCGCCCCGCGCCCTTCGCGCTGGACGAGCTGCACACCGACGCGCGCGACCCGAACCCCGCCAAGCCCCTCGCTCCCGTGGCCAGTTGGGACGGCGTCTTCCAGCGGCTCGACAAGGCGCTGCACGTCTACCACAAGGTCGCGCCGCGCCGGCTGCGCAAGGCAGCGATGAACAGCGCCGCGCGCTGGATCATCGAGCGGCAGGAGAACGACGGCTGCTGGGGCGGGATCCAGCCGCCCGCCGTCTACTCCGTCATCGCGCTGCACCTGCTCGGCTACGACCTGGACCACCCCGTCCTGAAGGCGGGCCTCGCCTCGCTCGACCGGTTCGCCGTGTGGCGCGAGGACGGCGCCCGCATGATCGAGGCCTGTCAGTCGCCGGTGTGGGACACCTGCCTGGCGACCATCGCGCTCGCGGACGCCGGAGTGCCCCCGGACCACCCGCAGTTGGTCAAGGCCGCGGACTGGATGCTCGGCGAGCAGATCGTGCGGCCGGGGGACTGGTCGGTGCGCAGGCCCGGGCTGACGCCGGGCGGCTGGGCGTTCGAGTTCCACAACGACAACTACCCCGACATCGACGACACCGCCGAGGTGGCCCTCGCGCTGCGCCGGGTCGCGCACCCGGACAAGGCCCGCCTGGAGAACGCCATCGAGCGCGGGGTGCGCTGGAACCTCGGCATGCAGTCGAAGAACGGTGCCTGGGGCGCCTTCGACGTCGACAACACCAGCCCCTTCCCCAACCGGCTGCCGTTCTGCGACTTCGGTGAGGTCATCGACCCGCCGTCGGCCGACGTCACCGGGCACGTGGTGGAGATGCTCGCCGTCGAGGGCAGGTCCCACGACCCGCGCACCCGGCGCGGCATCGAGTGGCTGCTGGCCGAACAGGAGCCCTGCGGCGCCTGGTTCGGGCGCTGGGGCGTCAACTACATCTACGGCACGGGGTCGGTGGTGCCCGCCCTCGTCACGGCCGGCCTGCCCGCCTCGCACCCGGCGATCCGGCGCGCGGTGAGCTGGGTGAAGTCGGTGCAGAACGACGACGGCGGCTGGGGCGAGGACCTGCGCTCCTACCGTGAGCGGGGCTGGGTCGGGCACGGCACGTCGACGGCGTCGCAGACCGCGTGGGCGCTGCTCGCGCTGCTCTCCGCGGGCGAGCGGGAGGCCACGTCGGTGGAGCGGGGCGTCGCCTGGCTCGCCGAGGAACAGCGGGCGGACGGCTCCTGGGACGAGCCGTACTTCACCGGCACCGGCTTCCCGTGGGACTTCTCGATCAACTACCACCTGTACCGGCAGGTGTTCCCGCTCACCGCCCTCGGCAGGTACGTCAACGGAGAGCCCTTCGCACCGGGCTCCGGCGCACCCGCCGGCAAGGGCAGCTGATGGACCGGACCCCGGCCACGCGGCCGGGCCCCGTGCCGCTGCTGATCGCCTGCGCGCTCGGCATCGAACGCATCGCCCTGCGCACCGGCGACCGCAGCGGCGCGCCCGCGACCATGTCGGTGCTGCGCACCGGCATGGGCCCCAAGAACGCCGAGCGGGCCGTCAGCGGCGCGCTCGGCAAGGAAACCCTGCGCGACGCGGCCGTCCTGGCCACCGGCTTCTGCGCCGGACTCGCCCCCGGTATGCACCCCGGCGACCTGGTCGTCGCCGAGGAGACCAGGGACGCGCGCGGCAGCACGCCCTGTACGGGAACCGGGCTGCTGGTCGATGAGCTGGTGCGGGCCCTGCCCGGACGCGCCGTGCACACCGGCCCGCTCACCGGTTCCGACCACGTCGTCCGGGGCCAGGAGCGCGGCGACCTCCTGGCCACCGGCGCGGTCGCGGTGGACATGGAGTCCGCGGCGACCCTGCACAGCGCCGTACGCGCCGGGCAGCGGCCCGTTGCGGCCGTCCGGGTGGTCGTGGATGCCCCTCAGCACGAACTCGTCCGCATCGGCACGGTCCGCGGTGGAATATCAGCCTTCCGCGTTCTTCGTGCCGTGCTCCCCGCATTTTTCGAATGGCACCGTTCTTCTTTGCTCCCCCGGAGGTGAGCCAGATGGCCATGCCGCTGCGCCAGACCATCAAGGTCGCGACGTATCTCTTTGAACAGAAGCTCCGCAAGCGTGACAAGTTTCCACTGATCGTCGAGTTGGAGCCGCTCTTCGCGTGCAATCTCGCGTGCGAGGGCTGCGGAAAGATCCAGCACCCGGCCGGTGTGCTCAAGCAGCGCATGCCGGTGGCCCAGGCAGTGGGCGCCGTCCTCGAATCAGGTGCCCCGATGGTGTCCATCGCCGGCGGCGAGCCACTGATGCACCCTCAGATCGATGAGATCGTCCGGCAGTTGGTGGCGAAGAAGAAGTACGTCTTCCTCTGCACCAACGCCATGCTGTTGCGCAAGAAGATCGAGAAGTTCACGCCCTCGCCGTACTTCGCGTTCGCCGTGCACATCGACGGCATGCGTGAGCGGCACGACGAGTCGGTCGCGAAGGAGGGCGTGTTCGACGAGGCGGTGGAAGCGATCAAGGAGGCCAAGCGGCGCGGCTTCCGGGTCACCACCAACTCGACCTTCTTCAACACCGACACCCCGCAGACCATCATCGAGGTCCTGAACTTCCTCAACGACGACCTCCAGGTCGACGAGATGATGCTCTCGCCCGCCTACGCCTACGAGAAGGCGCCCGACCAGGAGCACTTCCTCGGCGTCGACCAGACCCGAGAACTCTTCAAGAAGGCCTTCGCGGGCGGCAACCGGCGCCGCTGGCGGCTCAACCACTCGCCGCTCTTCCTGGACTTCCTGGAGGGCAAGGCGGACTTCCCGTGCACGGCGTGGGCGATCCCCAACTACTCGCTCTTCGGCTGGCAGCGCCCCTGCTACCTGATGAGCGACGGCTACGTCCCCACGTACCGCCAGCTCATCGAGGAGACCGACTGGAGCAAGTACGGCCGCGGCAAGGACCCGCGCTGCGCCAACTGCATGGCGCACTGCGGTTACGAACCGACCGCCGTCCTCGCCACCATGGGCTCCCTCAAGGAGTCCATCCGAGCGGCCCGCGAAACGGTCTCGGGGAACCGCGGATGACGTCATGAACGGGCGGAGGCGGGCACCCCGTGAGGGGTGCCCCCCATCACCGTGAGCTGAGAGAACCAGAGAGGGGGCCCGAGCATGACCATTCTCGAAACCATCCGGGGGCCGCGGGACCTGAAGAAGCTTTCCGGGACCGAACTGGGCGAACTGGCGGGGGAGGTCCGGGAGTTCCTGGTGCACGCGGTCGCCAGGACGGGCGGCCACCTCGGGCCCAATCTGGGGGTGGTGGAACTCTCCGTCGCCCTCCACCGGGTCTTCGAGTCGCCCGTCGACCGCATCGTGTGGGACACCGGCCACCAGAGCTATGTGCACAAGCTGCTCACCGGGCGGCAGGACTTCTCCAAGCTGCGCGGCAAGGGCGGCCTCTCGGGCTACCCCTCGCGCGCGGAGTCCGAGCACGACGTCGTCGAGAACAGCCACGCCTCCACGGCGCTCGGCTGGGCGGACGGCCTCGCCAAGGCGCGTCAGGTGCTCGGCGAGCGGGGGCACGTCGTCGCGGTCATCGGGGACGGCGCCCTCACCGGGGGCATGGCCTGGGAGGCGCTCAACAACATCGCGGCGGCGAAGGACCGGCCGCTGATCATCGTGGTGAACGACAACGAGCGCTCCTACGCCCCGACCATCGGCGGCCTCGCCAACCACTTGGCCACCCTCAGGACGACGGACGGCTACGAGCAGGTGCTCGCCTGGGGCAAGGACGTCCTCCAGCGCACCCCGGTCATCGGGCGGCCGCTGTACGAGTCGCTGCACGGCGCCAAGAAGGGGTTCAAGGACGCTTTCGCGCCGCAGGGCATGTTCGAGGACCTGGGACTCAAGTACGTCGGGCCGATCGACGGGCACGACATCGGCGCCGTCGAGTCGGCGCTGCGCCGTGCGAAACGCTTCCACGGTCCTGTGCTCGTCCACTGTCTGACCGAGAAGGGCCGGGGCTACGAACCCGCGCTCGCCGACGAGGCGGACCGCTTCCACACCGTCGGCATCATGAACCCGCTCACCTGCGAGCCGCTCACGCCGGCCGACGCGCCCTCGTGGACCTCGGTGTTCGGGGACGAGATCGCCCGCATCGGGGCCGAGCGCGAGGACATCGTCGCCATCACGGCCGCCATGCTGGGTCCGGTCGGCCTGACGAAGTTCGCCGCGGCCCACCCCGACCGGGTCTGGGACGTCGGCATCGCCGAGCAGCACGCCGCGGTCTCCGCCGCCGGACTCGCCACGGGCGGCCTCCACCCCGTGGTCGCCGTCTACGCCACCTTCCTCAACCGCGCCTTCGACCAGCTCCTGATGGACGTGGCGCTGCACCGGTGCGGGGTCACCTTCGTGCTCGACCGGGCCGGGGTCACCGGCGTCGACGGGGCCTCGCACAACGGCATGTGGGACATGTCGATCCTGCAGGTCGTGCCGGGGCTGCGGATCGCCGCGCCGCGCGACGCCGACCAGCTGCGGGTGCAGCTGCGGGAGGCGGTGGCCGTCGACGACGCGCCGACGCTGCTGCGGTTCCCCAAGGAGTCGGTGGGGCCCTCGATCCCGGCCGTGGACCGGCTGGGCGGCATGGACGTCCTGAGTCAGGACGCCGATCCGGACGTGCTGTTCGTCGCCGTCGGGGTGATGGCGCCGGTCTGTCTGCAGGCCGCCGAGCTCCTGCGGGCACGCGGGCTGCGCTGCACCGTCGTCGACCCGCGTTGGGTCAAGCCGGTCGACGCCGAGCTGCCCGGGCTCGCCGCCCGGCACCGGGTGGTGGCGGTCGTCGAGGACAACAGCCGCTCCGGCGGGGTCGGCTCGGCGGTCGCGCTGGCCCTCGGCGACGCCGAAGTGGACGTGCCGGTACGGCGGTTCGGGATCCCCGAGCAGTTCCTCGCGCACGCCAAGCGGGGCGAGGTCCTCGCCGATCTCGGGCTCACCCCGGTGGAGATCGCCGGGCGGATCGGCGCCACGCTCGCGGCCAAGGAGGGCCTACCGGAGCAGGGTTCAGGCAAGGAGCACAGCGTATGACCACGGAGTTCGACGACGCGCCCGCCCGCGCGAAGACATCCGGCGGCAAGGGGTTCGACCTCGGCAGGCTCCTCGCCGAGCGTGGCGCCGAGCGGTACGAGCTGCACGCCCGGCACCTCAACCACCAGCTGCCGCGCATGCTGCACACCATCGGCTTCGACAAGGTCTACGAACGGGCCGAGGGCGCGTACTTCTGGGACGCGGAGGGCAACGACTACCTCGACATGCTCGCGGGCTTCGGCGTGATGGGCCTCGGCCGGCACCACCCCGTCGTCCGCAAGGCGCTGCACGACGTCCTCGACGCCTCGCTCGCCGACCTGACCCGCTTCGACTGCCAGCCGCTGCCCGGCCTGCTCGCCGAGCGGCTGCTCACGCACAGCCCGCACCTGGACCGGGTGTTCTTCGGCAACAGCGGCACGGAGGCCGTCGAGACGGCGCTGAAGTTCGCGCGGTACGCGACCGGGAAGCCGCGGGTGCTCTACTGCGGCCACGCCTTCCACGGGCTGACCACCGGATCCCTCTCCGTCAACGGCGAGGACGGGTTCCGGGACGGCTTCGCGCCGCTGCTGCCCGACACCGCGATTCCGCTCGGCGATCTCGACGCGCTGCGCCGGGAGTTGAAGAAGGGTGACGTCGCCGGACTGATCGTCGAGCCGATCCAGGGCAAGGGCGTCCACGGGACGCCGCCCGGATACCTGCTCGCCGCCCAGGAGTTGCTGCGCCGCCACAAGGCGCTGCTGATCGCCGACGAGGTGCAGACGGGGCTCGGCAGGACCGGCGACTTCTACGCGTACCAGCACGAGGCCGGGGTCGAGCCCGATCTGGTCTGTGTCGCCAAGGCGCTCTCGGGCGGCTATGTGCCGGTGGGCGCCACGCTCGGCAAGGACTGGATCTTCAAGAAGGTCTACTCGTCCATGGACCGGGTCCTGGTGCACTCGGCGAGCTTCGGCTCGAACGCGCAGGCCATGGCGGCCGGGCTCGCGGTCCTGTCCGTCATGGAGGACGAGAAGATCGTCGAGAACGCCCGGGTCACGGGCGAACTGCTCAGGTCGCGGCTGGCCGCCCTCGTGGACCGCTACGAGCTGCTGAGCGAGGTGCGCGGTCGCGGGCTGATGGTGGGCATCGAGTTCGGGCGGCCCAAGTCGCTGAAGCTGCGCGGGCGTTGGACGATGCTGCAGGCCGCCCGCAAGGGTCTCTTCGCGCAGATGGTCGTCGTGCCGCTGCTGCAGAAGCACCGCATCCTCACCCAGGTCTCCGGGGACCATCTGGAGGTCATCAAGCTCATCCCGCCGCTGACCGTGGGGGAGCGGGAGGTGGACCGCTTCGTGGCGGCGTTCACCGAGGTGATGGACGACGCGCACAGCGGCGGCGGGCTGATGTGGGACTTCGGCAAGACGCTGGTGAAGCAGGCGGTCGCGAACCGCTGACGTCGGGAACGGCCCGTTCGAGGGCGACGAAGCGAAGATTTTGCCTCTCGGGCAAGAAAGTTGCCCGAGAGGCAACGCTCTGGCTCAATCAAGGGTATGAGCCCTGCCGAGCCCACGGACCCCACGGAGCCCGCGTCCCGAGCGGCCGCCGAGCCGTCCCGCGCGGCCGACGCGCTGCCCGTCGTGGCGCCCCAGCTGCGCGAACTGCGCCGCCGCGCCTCCCTCACCCTGGAGGCCGCGGCCCGCAACGCCGGGCTCTCACCCGCCCACCTGTCCCGCCTGGAGACCGGACAGCGCCAGCCCTCGCTGCCGATGCTGCTCACGCTCGCACGCGTCTACGGTACGACGGTCTCGGAGCTCCTCGGTGAGACGGTCGCCGACCGGGACGCGGTCGTCCGTGCCGCGGACATGGAGCCGACCCGGGCGGGCGGCTGGACGTACTTCAAGGCGGGCGCGTCCGGCCGCGGGATGCAGGCGCTGCGGGTGCACGTGCCGCACGGCGCGCAGGGCGACATCGTGCGCGTCCATCCCGGCGAGGAGTGGCTGTACGTCCTGAAGGGGCGGCTGCGGTTGCACCTCGGGGACACCGCGCACGCGCTCGACCCGGGGGACAGCGCGCACTTCGACTCGCTGACCCCGCACCGGATCGCCGCCGCCGACCGGGGCGGCGCCGATCTGCTCTTCGTCCACACCTTGCTGCAGAGCCCCGCCACCGCGCTGTGCCTCGGCGGCCCGACCCAGGGAGAACCGACATGACGGAACCGGACCAGCAGCAGCCCCTCCGGCCGGAGCCCGCCCGCAACACCATGGAGGAGAAGTTCCCCCGGGCGCTCTGGGTCCGCCTGATCATCTACGTGGCGGTGGGCCACCTCTTCGCGGCCTTCATCTATCTGCTCTTCGAGCTGGGCGCGAAGAACCAGTAGGCGGCCCGGCTCAGTCGAGGAGGCGCTCGCGGAGCCGTTCCCGGGTGGCGTCGCTCACCCGGAGGCCCTCGGCGAAGTACGTGTCCACGTCGCCCCAGGTCTGCTCGATCGTCTCGAACGCCGCCGCCAGGTACTCGCTGCGGGCGTCGAAGAGCGGGTCGAGGAGCTCCAGGACCTCGGGGGCCATCGCGTTCGGGGAGCTGTCGGTGCGGTGCACCTTGTACCGGCGGTGGGACGCGCTCGACTCGAGGTAGTCGGCCTCGATGGCGTCGCGCTCGACGCCGACGGCGAGCAGCGTCACGGCTATGGAGAGGCCGGCACGGTCCTTGCCCGCCGCGCAGTGCATCAGCGCGGGCACGCTGTCCTCGGCGAGCGCGTGCAGTACCTTGCCGTGCTCGGCGGTGCGCTCCTTGATGATCGTGCGGTACGCGGTCTCCATCCGGCCCGCGGCCTTGCCGTCCGAGAGCAGCCCGCGCAGCTGGTCGAGGTCGCCGTCGCGGACCATCTTCCAGAACTCGGCGCCGTCGGCCGGGTCGGTCAGCGGCAGATTCACGTTGCGCACGCCCGGCAGCGCGATGTCGGGCCCCTCCAGGCGCTGGTCGGCGGCGTTGCGGAAGTCGAAGACCGTGTGCAGGCCCAGCGAGGCGAGGAAGGCGGCGTCGGAGGCGGTGGCGTGCGCCAGGTGACCGCTGCGGAACAGCACGCCGCGGCGGACGTGGCGGCCGTCGACCGTCGGCAGCCCGCCCACGTCACGGAAGTTGCGCACTCCGGAGAGCTGGGGCTCCGACACCTCTGTCGGCGGGACCTGCTGCGTCACGGGCTCTCCTCGGGCTCTGCGTCCGGCGCGGCTCGCCGGCGGGTGCGTCTTCGACGATACGACACGGGTACCTGGGGCAATCACCCCTGCTCCGCTCCCGTCCGCCGGGCCGGGCGAACTCTGTCCCGGAGCGGAAAACGGCTTGCCTTGGAGCATGCTCCAACTCGTACAGTCGCCGGCCTTGGGACAACTCAAGAACATCTTCAAGAGCACCGCTGCCAAGGAGAGTTGCATGCGCCATCGCGTACTGGGCGGGACCGGCATACAGGTCAGCCCCTACTGCCTCGGCACCATGATGTTCGGCGCCATCGGCAACCCCGACCACGACGACTGCGTGCGGATCACCCACGCCGCCCTGGACGCGGGGATCAACTTCGTCGACACCGCCGACATGTACTCGGCCGGGGAGTCGGAGACCATCGTCGGCAAGGCGCTCAAGGGCCGCCGCGACGACGTCGTCCTCGCGACCAAGGTCCACTTCCCGATGGGGGAGGGCCCCAACCGGGGCGGCAACTCGCGGCGCTGGATCATCCAGGAGGTGGAGGAGAGCCTGCGGCGTCTGGACACGGACTGGATCGACCTCTACCAGGTGCACCGGCCGGACCACACCACCGACATCGAGGAGACGCTCTCCGCCCTGACCGACCTGGTGAGCCAGGGCAAGATCAGGGCGTTCGGCTGCTCCACGTTCCCGCCGCACGAGGTCGTCGAGGCGTACCACGTCGCCGAGCGCCGGGGGCTGCGGCGCTTCCGCACCGAGCAGCCGCCGTACTCGCTGCTGGCCCGGGGGGCCGAGCGGGACGCGCTGCCGGTGGCGGAGCGCCTGGGCATGGGGGTGCTGACCTGGTCCCCGCTGGCCTCGGGGTTCCTGACCGGCCGCTACCGCAAGGGGCGGACCGCCGATCTGAGCACCGGGCGGCCCACCGTCTTCCCGGACCGCTTCGACCCCACGGCGCCGCGCACCCTGGCGAAGCTGGAGGCCGTCGAGGGGTTCGTGGCCCTCGCGGAGGAGGTGGGCTGTTCCCTGCCGGAGCTGGCGACCGCCTTCCCGCTCGCCCACCCGGCCGTCACGTCCGTGATCATCGGCCCCCGCACGATGGAGCACCTGCGGAAGACGCTCAAGGGCGCCTCCGTGGCGCTCGACGACGCGACCCTCGACCGGATCGACGAGATCGTGTCGCCCGGCACGGACGTCTACCCGCCGGACGGGGCGTGGACGCCGCCGTCGCTCACCACGCCGGCCCTCCGCCGCCGCACGGCCGGTTCGAGGTCGGCCGCCTGACGCCCACCGGATCGCCGGGTCCCTGATGGACGGCCGGGCCGCATGGGATGCCGGTACGGCTCCGGTGAAGTGATGGAGAAGCTGGCGATGTGCACGTCAAAAGGTGGAGTGTGCACTTATTCCGAGTTGGACGAATCTTGACCGGTGGCTTATCTCACGCACCGTCAACCCCTCCCTACGGTGGCGTAGGTCACTTAGGGAGGTGAAGGATGTTACCTCGTGAGCGCAGAGTCGACATCCTTCATCCAGCACCCCATCAACAACCGCGTGTTCAACTCCTACGCAGCGCTCGGCGACAGCTTCACCGAGGGCGTGGGGGACCCGGGACCCGACGGCACCTTCGTCGGCTGGGCCGACCGGCTCGCCGTCCTGCTCGACGACCGGGTGCCCGAGCACACCTTCCGGTACGCCAACCTCGCCGTCCGCGGCAAGCTCCTCGACCAGATCGTCGAGGACCAGCTGCCGCGCGCGAAGGAGCTCGCCCCCGACCTGGTGACGTTCTGCGCCGGGGGCAACGACATCATCCGCCCCGGCACCGACCCCGACGAGGTCGCCGAACGGTTCGAGCGGGCCGTCGCCGACCTCTCCTCGGCGGTCGGCACGGTCATGGTGACCACTGGCTTCGACACCCGCAGTGTGGCGGTGCTCAGGCACCTGCGCGGCAAGATCGCCACGTACAACATGCACGTGCGGGCCATCGCCGACCGGTACGGCTGCCCCGTGCTCGACCTGTGGTCCCTCAAGACCGTGCAGGACCGGCGGGCCTGGGACGGCGACCGGCTGCACCTGTCCGCCGAGGGGCACACCCGTGTGGCGCTGCGCGCCGGTCAGGTCCTGGGGCTCGACGTGCCCGCGGACCCGGACCAGGCGTGGCCGCCGCTGCCGCCGCGCGGCACGCTGGAGGTGCGGCGCGACGACATCCACTGGGCGCGCGAGTACCTGGTGCCGTGGATCGGCCGGCGCATCCGGGGCGAGAGCTCCGGGGACCACGTGGTGGCCAAGGGCTTCCGCAACCCGCACACCATCAAGATGCAGATAGAGGCAGCCTCCTGACGGCCCGGCACCGGGCCGTCAGGAGTGGCCGACCGCGCGACCGGACGAGGGCGCCCCGTATCGCGGGGCGCCTTCCGCGCGCCCGGCCCGGTACGGTTCCCGGCTGCGCTCGGTCGACGGGACGTGCCGGACGGGACGTGCCACGGGGGGCCGACCGGGCCCGCGGCGCCCCGCCGGCGACGTGGCGGGGGTCTCGGATGCCGCGCAGGACTCGTCGGGGGCCGGTGGACATAATGGAAGGGCCTATCCACCCCCCTCAGGAGGTCCCGTGTCCCGGTCCCTGATCCCCGGGCTCCGCTCGCTGCGGTCCGCTCCCTTCGGCGCGGATCCCGCGGGTGCCCGGCTGGCCCGGATCCGCAGATCACCGAACTTCTCCGTCGCCGAGGGTTCCTTCCAGAACCCCGTGGGCGCGAGGACCCGCCCGTCCGGGTCGAGCCTGGAGTTCGCGAAGATCTACTTCCGCAGGGAGGAGCGGCTGCGCCGCGGCCCGGCCGGTACGGTCCCGGTGCACCCCACCACCCTCGCCGACCTCGCCCAGCCGCCGGCCGACGGACTGCGGGTCACCTGGATGGGGCATTCCAGCGTCCTGGTGGAGATCGACGGGCGCCGGGTGCTCTTCGACCCGGTGTGGGGCGAGCGGTGCTCGCCGTTCTCCTTCGCCGGACCCAAGCGGCTGCACCCCGTGCCGGTGCCCCTCGCGGCGCTGGGACCGGTGGACGCCGTGGTGATCTCGCACGACCACTACGACCACCTGGACATGCCCACGATCAAGGCCCTGGCCGGCACCGACACGGTGTTCGCGGTGCCGCTCGGCGTCGGGGCCCACCTGGAGCGCTGGGGCGTGCCGGCCGACCGGCTCCGGGAGCTGGACTGGAACGAGACCGCGAAGGTGGCGGGGCTGACCCTGACCGCGACCCCCGCCCGGCACTTCTGCGGCCGGGGACTGCGCAACCAGCAGCACACGCTGTGGGCGTCCTGGGCGGTGGCGGGGCCGGAGCACCGCGTCTACCACAGCGGCGACACCGGCTATTTCGCCGGCTTCCGCGACATCGGCGCCGAGCACGGTCCGTTCGACGTGACGATGATCCAGATCGGTGCCTACTCGGAGTGGTGGCCGGACATCCACATGACGCCCGAGGAGGGGCTGCGGGCCCACCTGGACCTCCAGGGCGGCGCGCCGAGCGGCGTCCTGCTGCCGATCCACTGGGGCACCTTCAACCTCGCCCCGCACGCCTGGTCGGAGCCGGGCGAGGGCACCGTCACCGCCGCTCGCCGTGAGGGCGTCACGCTCGCCCTGCCCTGCCCAGGGGAGCCCTTCGAGCCCGGGGCGGAGGCCGTGCCGGGGCGGCTGTGGTGGCGCGACGTGGCGGTCGTGCCGGAGGGCGGCTGGCTCGGGGCGTCCACCCTGGTCGTACGGAGCGTCGCGGGGCCGAAGGGCGACGCCGCGGACAGCGCGACGGACGCCACGGGCACCACGGACAACGGGGAGCACGAGACGACGCCCGTCGGCTGACGTGCGCCCGCCGGGAGCGGGGCGCCCCGAGGCGCGGCGGGTGTGACGCTCACGCCGCGCGGGCGCGGTGTCTGCGGACCGCGTCGCGGTTGGCGCACCGCTGCGAGCAGTAGCGCTGCCGTCCGGTGCGCGAGGTGTCGGCGAAGATCGTGGTGCACTCGGTGACGGCGCACCGCCGCAGCCGGTGCATGCCCCGGCCCGCGAGGTGCAGCGCCGTGCCCACCGAGATCAGCGAGAACAGCAGGGCGCCGAGCGGCTGGCGGGCGTCGCGGTAGTGCAGGTGCCAGCCGCTGCCCGCGTGGTCGGTCAGCCGGGGGTGGGCGGCGGCTGCTGCGAGCATGTCGTTGACCCGTTCGGCGCGCTCGTGCTCCTCGGTGGCGTCCACGACCTTCACCCAGGCGTCCAGGGCCTCCTGGGCGCGCGCCAAGTCGTCGGCCGATACGGGTTGTTCGAGGGCCAGCCCCGCGGCGCGGCAGCGGTCGGCGAGCTCCTCGGGGCCGGTGGGACGGCGGTTGGCGAGATCGGCGGCCAGGTTCACGGCGTCCTCGCCGTAAGGGTTGAGGTGCATGCGGCCATTACAGCAGCGGCGGGGCCGCGCCGGGGCGCGGACGCGGGTCGCCGTACGGAGGGGAATCGGGCCCGTGTGCGAGCCGATTCGGACCCCCGTGCGAGGTGTCATACCAGAGCGGGACGCTGCCCGCTGACTTTGTCAACTGCCCATCGCACATGATGCGTTGCCGACTACCGTGTGTGGCCGTCGGGCGACGCAGGGATCACGACGCAGTGCTGACGTCGCGACCTGCCGGCCGGCACGGCGATGCCCCCACCACGCCGCAAAGAGGAGTCGGGCCGAGCGCCGGACCCTCGTCGCCACACACCGAGGACGCAGATGTCTCACCTACGCGCACCGGCCGCCCGTCCAGACCGCCGTGAGGGCGGCCGGCACGGCAGGCCCGGCAGCCGCAGTGCCGCCGCGCTGCCCGAAACCCACATACGGCCGCAGCTCCTGCGCATCGCGGTGCTGCCGGCCGTCGCCGTGGGCCTGAGCGCCTGCGCCGCCGTGCTGTTCACCCTGCGCTCGACCGGCGCCCGGCCGGGGACGGCCCTGGTCGCCGTCCTCACCGCGGCCGCCCTGGTCGCCCTGGCCGGGATCGTGACGGCCGCCGTCGCCGCCGAACGCGCCGCCAAGACCGTGCACGACCGCCTCGGCGCGCTGCGCCGGACCGCCGCGCGGGGCCAGGCCGAACTCCGCGGCGTCGTGGAGCAGCTGCGCCGCGGCGACCAGCCGCCCACGCCCGGCACACCGGCCCGCGCGCGCACCGGCGGCGACGAGTTCGACCAGCTCGCCGACGAGCTGAGCCGTGCGCACGACGTCGCCGTCGGCGCCGTCGTCCAGGCCTCCCAGCTCTCCAGCCACGCGGGCAGCGAGCAGAAGGTCGAGGTCTTCGTGAACCTCGCCCGACGGCTGCAGTCGCTCGTCCACCGCGAGATCTCCCTGCTCGACGAGTTGGAGAACGAGGTTGAGGACCCCGAACTGCTGAAGGGCCTCTTCCACGTCGACCACCTCGCGACTCGCATCCGCCGGCACGCCGAGAACCTCGCGGTGCTCGGCGGCGCCGTCTCGCGCCGCCAGTGGAGCAACCCGGTCTCCATGACCGAGGTGATGCGCTCCGCCATCGCCGAGGTCGAGCAGTACTCGCGCGTCAAACTCGTGCCGCCGATCGACGGCACCCTGCGCGGCCACGCGGTCGCCGACGTCATCCACCTGCTCGCCGAACTCGTCGAGAACGCCACGGTGTTCTCCGCGCCGCACACCCAGGTCCTGCTGCGCGCCAACTCGGTGACCGCCGGGCTCGCCGTCGAGGTGGAGGACCGCGGCCTCGGCATGCCCCTGACCGAGCAGAACAAGATGAACCGGCTGCTCACCGACCCGGACCAGGTCAACGTCGCGAGCCTCCTCCAGGACGGCCGCATCGGGCTCTTCGTGGTCTCCGCGCTGGCCCGCCGGCACGGTGTCGCGGTGCGGCTGCAGACCAACATCTACGGGGGCGTCCAGGCCGTCCTGATCCTGCCGCAGGAGCTGCTGGGCGCCGACCAGCAGGCGGAGCCGGTCACCCGGCGCCGCCCGGCGGCCGAGGTGGCGTCGCGGGGCGCCACGGGAGCCGCGGACGACGGCACGGGTTCCGGGGAGCCCGGGGACGTACGAGACGCCGGAGGCGTACGTGACGCCGGCGCCGTGCCCGACACCGCGGTCCTCCAGGATTCCGGCACCGTGCTCGACACCGCGGGCGCCCAGGATTCCGGCGCCGGACCGGATTCCCCAGGCTCGCGCGAGACCGCAGGCGTACGGGACGACCTGGGCGCCGCCACTCCGGAGTGGCCGAGCGCCGCACCCCCCGCGCCCGGCCCCGCCCCGCACTCCGCGCCCCACCCGGCGCCCGCCCCGGACCCCGGCGCCGGCCCGTACCGCCCGCGCACGGTGAACGGCGCCCCGCCCGCCCCGCTCCCGGTGCGCGGCTCCCGGCAGGACCGTCCGACGCCCGCCGACGCCACCCCCGGCATCCGCCCGGAGGACCGGCAGGCCGTCGCCGAGCACACCGCGGCACCGCCGACCCCGCTGGGCGGCGCGGTGCGCGGCCGGGTCGGCAGACCCCAGCTCCCCAAGCGGCGCGCCCAGGAACACATCGCACCCCAGCTGCGCGACTCCCCGGCGCCGCGGCCCGACGGGGGCGACCCCGTCGGCCACGACCCCGGCCTGATGGCCGCGTTCCAGCGCGGCATCGGCCTCGCGCAGGCCCAGGAGGCCCGCGATCCCACCCTGCGGGAACACGAGGTCGGCGCCCCCCACGAGGGGCGCGGACCAGGCGGCTGACTCGCACCGGCAGGCCCGGCCCCCCACCACCTCTGCCCCGGCAGACCTCCGTACGTTCGTACCTCAAGGAGTCGATCCACCATGGCGAGCGATGCGCCGACCGGCCATGTATCCGATCTCGACTGGCTGATGAGCGGCCTCGTGCAGCGAGTGCCGCACACCCGGAGCGCCGTCCTGCTCTCCTCCGACGGACTCGTGAAGTCGGTGCACGGCCTCGACCCGGACAGCGCCGACCACATGGCGGCCCTCGCCTCGGGGCTCTACTCCCTCGGGCGCAGCGCGGGCATCCGCTTCGGCGACGGCGGCGACGTCCGCCAGGTCGTCGTGGAACTGGACTCCACCCTCCTGTTCGTCTCCACCGCAGGCTCGGGCACCTGTCTGGCCGTGCTCGCCGGGCGCGACGCGGACGCGGCCGTCCTCGGCTACGAGATGGCGATGCTGGTCAAGAGCGTCCGCCCGTACCTGATCACCGCGCCCCGGCAGCCCGCCGGCGAACCCGCGCCGATGAGGCGTTGAGCATGGCGGCCCCGCACGACGGGCCCTGGCTCGACGACGCGGCGGGCCGGCTGGTCCGCCCCTACACCGTCAGCAACGGCCGGACCAGACCGACCAGCCAACTCGACCTGCTCTCCCAGGTGATGGCGACCGGCAACACCCCGCTCGGCTATCTCGGGCCCGAGCACTCCACGGCGCTCGGCCTGTGCGAGGCGCCCACCTCCGTCGCCGAGATCGCGGCCCAGCTCAAGCTGCCCGCGGTCGTGGCCAAAGTGATCCTCTGCGATCTCCTCGACTGCGGGTCCCTCACCCAGAAGGCCCCGGACTTCTACCACAACCCCACCGACCGGTCCCTGTTGGAGGCAGTGCTCGATGGATTACGACGACAGCTCTGACCCCTTCCCCACCGCACTCAAGATCCTGATCGCCGGTGGCTTCGGGGTCGGCAAGACCACCTTCACGGGAGCGGTCAGCGAGATCGCCCCGCTGAGCACCGAGGAACTGCTCACCACGGTCAGCGAGGCCACCGACGACCTGTCCGGCGTGGAGAACAAGACCACGACCACCGTCGCCATGGACTTCGGCCGCATCACGCTCGACCCGGAGCACGTCCTGTACCTCTTCGGCACCCCGGGCCAGGAACGCTTCTGGTTCATGTGGGACGAGCTGTCCGAAGGGGCGCTCGGCGCCGTGGTGCTCGCCGACACCCGGCGGCTGGAGGACTGCTTCGCCGCCGTCGACTTCTTCGAGCAGCGGGGCATGGGCTTCATCGTGGCGATCAACGAATTCGACGGCGCCTACCGCTACGAACCCGAGGAGGTGCGCTCCGCGATCGACCTCGACCCCCGGGTGCCCGTCGTGCGCTGCGACGCCCGCATCTCCAGCTCCGGCATCCAGACCCTCCTCATCCTCGTCAAGCACCTCCTCAACCACGCCCCGGAGCCCAGCTACGGAGCCCACACGTGACGTACGACCCGACCGGGCACCTCCTGCTCACCCCCGTCGACACGGAGGCGCCCGCGCGGGTGCGGCGGCTGCGCGGGCTCGGCATCGGGCAGTACCCCGAACCGGCCTTCGACGTCTTCGCCGCCCGGCTCGCCGGCCTGACCGGCGCGCCCTGCTCGATGGTCAACTTCATCGACGAGCACCGGCAGTTCTTCGCCGGACTGCACGCCCCGGACGGCGCCCTCGCCGTCGCCGACCCGTCCGCCGCATCCGTCGCCCCCGCCGGGAGCGGCGACGCGCGCCGCTATCTGCCCCGCGACCACGGGTACTGCCCGCACGTCGTGGTGCGCCGCAAGGCCCTCGTCCTGGAGGACGTCCGCGACTACCCGCGCTTCGCGGGCAACCCCCTGGTCGACGAGAGCGGCGTCCGCTCGTATCTGGGCGCGCCCCTGATCGACCGTACGGGCATCGCGCTCGGCACGGTCTGTGTGGTGGACGTCGAGCCGCGCCGCTGGGGCAGGGCGGGGCTCGACACCATCAAACGCATGGCCGCGGAGCTGGTCGACCAGATCCACCGGCGGGAGGACGGCGGGATCTGACCGGTCGGGCTCACAGGTCGAGCACGGTCCCGTCGGGGAAGCGGACCCGGACGCGGCCGGCGTCCACGGCGCAGGTGACGGCCTCGCGCAGGGCCCGCGGCCGGACCGTGTCCCGGGACAGGGCGACCAGGGTGACGTGCACGGAGGCGCCGCCCGGGTGGGCGGAGGAGGTCAGGAACGGGGTGGCGGAGTGCGGGCCGTACGCGTTCGCCGCCACCTCGCGGGCGACGCCCGCCTCCTCGTCCCAGCCGTACAGGCCGACGACGGCGCTCGTCAGCCCGGTCGCGGTCCGTACGAGGGCCCAGCCGGGGCCCCGCTCGGCGTGCGGCCGTGTCTCGTCCGCCACCGCGTGGCCGCCCTCGCGGACCGTCGCCCCCGCGGGGCCCTGCACCCGGTGGACGCGGACCTCCCACGGGCCGTGCAGCGCGCTGGTGGTCTCGATCGGGTACTCCCGTTCGTCGTCCGGGAGTTGGGCCTCGTACCGGGAGGAGGCCACCCGGCCCGCGCAGGCCAGCGGGTGGATGCGGCGGCGGCGCGTGGCGGTGCCGTCCGGGGCGAGCAGCGCCAGATGGCCGTCGACGGCGCGTTCCCAGGCGCGCGGGGCGGTCTCCGGGGCGGTCGCCGTCGAGTAGCCGAACTTGGCGTAGTGCGGGTCGTCCTCGGCGGGTCCTTCGAGCGGGTTGTGGTCGCTGCCGTGGTTGACCAGGCGGACGATGCCGTCGTGCCGGGTGCCGTGCAGCAGCCAGCCCGGGTGGGGGAGTGCCGTGTACTGGTCGGATTCCTCGACCGGCAGCGGCAGTTCGCGCCGCGTCCACACCGGGTGGTCGGCGGGCAGCAGCAGGCCGAGGAATCCCTTGCTGGCCCAGTACGGCGACGCGGGCCCCGAGTAGGGCTGCGTCGCGGGCAGGAACGTCTCGTACCAGCCGAGGGGCAGCAGCCCCCGCTCGTCGGGCACCCCGCGCTCCACGAAGTGCCGCGCCGTGCCGGAGGCGAGGCGCCGGGTCAGGCCCGGCGCGAGGGGGGTGCAGTCGGCGAGCGCGCCCATCCACACGGGCGCGGCGGCCGCGAAACGGTAGGTGAGGGAGCGGCCCTGATGGACGGGGGCGCCGTCGCCGCCGAAGAAGTGCGGGTAGACGGCGAGGTACTGGGCGAGGCGCTCGCGGTAGGCCTTGGCGCGGCCACCGTCCTCCGCGCCGGCCATCCGGGCCCACAGCAGCGGGTACAGGTGCAGGGCCCAGCCGATGTAATAGTCGAAGTTGCGCCCGTCGCCGTCGCTGTACCAGCCGTCGCCGCGGTACCAGTCCTCGATGCGGTCCAGGCCGCCCTCGATGTCCGCCCTGCTGTACGGGGCGCCGACCGAGGCGAGGAACTGCTCGGACACCACCTGGAAGAGCCGCCAGTTGTTGTCCCAGGTCCTGGCGCCCACGAAGCCGGAGAACCAGTCGACCACCCGCTCCTGGACCCGGGCGTCGAGCGTGTCCCAGATCCACGGGCGGGTCTCGTGCAGGCCGATCGCGACGGACGCGGCCTCCACCATCTGCTGCGAGCAGTCGGTGAGCCGGGGCCAGGCCTCGCCGCTGTCCGGGTCGGTGCCCGCCGCCAGCCCGCGTGTGTACCGCTCGACGAGCCCGGGGTCCACGGCGCCGCCCGCTCCCGCGATCCGGAACGCGGCGAGCAGGAAGGAGCGCGCGTACCCCTCCAGGCCGTCCGACACCACGCCCGACCAACTGGCGCGTCCCGGCAACCGGTACTGCGCGCACCCCGGTGTCGCGTACGGGACGAGCGCCGCCAACTGCCGGTCGGCGAGGGCCTCCCAGTGCGCCCGGGTCCAGCCGGTGAGCGGCGACAGGACGCGGTCGGTGGGCGGCAGGGTCAGATGCGGTGCGGGCATGGGTCCGTCACTCCTCGGTGGACGATGCGGGTGATCACGCGAGTTCGGCGCCGTGCGTGTGGCCGCGTGAACCCGCCACCTGGACGGTGACCACCGGCCGGCGTCCCGGCGTGAGCGTCACCGTGTCGTCGGCGCGCACCACCTTTCTTACGGGAAAGGGGAGTTCGACGGTGAGCGTCGTGCCGGTGCGGCCGGGGTCGGCGACCGCCAGCGTCACGCCGCCCCGGTGGTCGCGGCGCAGCAGCACCGTGCCCGGACCGGAGGCGGCGAGCCCCCCGGCACGGCCCGGCGCCCAGAAGTGCGCCGCGAACAGCCCCTCGCGGCGGGCCTCGACGGCCTGCGCGGTGGCGTCGTTGGCCACGATCCGCACGGGCCGGGCCAGCGCCCACAGGGCGGTCGCGGTCGCGCTCGCGCCGGGCAGCAGGGCGTAGGCGTACGACGCCGCGTCGGGGGAGACGCCGTGGTCGAGCCACAGGGTCAGATATCGGCGCCGCACCTCGGTGGTGCTGCCGCCCGTGTCGGCGCCGGTGTTGATGTCCCGCCAGGCGCCGGCGCGTTCCTCGCGCAGGGCGCGCAGCCCGAGGTCGCGGGCCCGGCCGGGGAAGTCGGGGAAGACATAGCCGCCAGTGCCCTCCAGGTGCGCCCACCGGGTGCTCCGCAGCCGCGCGGACCAGCCGTCGTGGCCGGGCTGCGGGAGGCCGTCGACGAGCAGGCGCCGCGCGGGGCCTGCGCCGGGCAGGACGCGGTTCTCGACCACCGTCTCGATGGTGCGCCCGTCGCGCGCGGCGATGTCCGCGCCGAGCGCCACGACGACGTCGTCGAGGCAGAACCAGGCCTTGCGGGCCCGCAGCGTGCTGCCGTCGGCGAGCAGTTCCATGGCCGCGGTGCCGTACCGGTCGCCGAGGACCGCGCCGCCCGCCACGGCGTTCCTCGGGCGGTATGTGCTGGTGCCGCCGCCCGAGCCGATGTCGGCACGCGCGCGCGTGTCCACGGTCGTCCCCGGCAGCCGGTACGGATCGACGGTCGCCCAGAAGCCGTCGCCGAACTGCCCCAGATTGTCGGCGTCGTACAGGTAGCTCATGCCGTCACCGGTGTACCAGCCGTGCAGGTTCTCGCCGTTGCCCGCCTCGTAGGCGGCGATGCGGCGGGAGGAGAGGGACAGCGCGAGCGCCCAGCCGGGCCGCCGGTGCACCACCCGGTCCATGTCGGCGAAGACGACGTGCCCGGTGGTCCGGTCGGCGGCCGGCACCGACGCGTCGTCGAGGACGGCCTTGGCGCGGGCCAACGCGGGGATGCCCACCAACCCCGCGTAGGGCGTGGTCTTGTTGCGCAGGATGCACCCCTTGACCATGGCCCGCCAGCGTCGCGCGTACGCGGCCGGGGCGCCGGACGCCAGCTGCAGGATGTGCGAGAGCGTGACCGCCCCGTCGGTGTGGTCCCTGGCCTTCTCCCGCGAGATCGCCCGGCCGCGCACCGCGTCCATCATCAGCCCGTCGAAGAGCACCGGCGTGAACGTCCGGTCCACCGCCTCGTACAGCACCGACGTCTTCGGGTCGGTGACCGCCCACGGCGAGTCCGCGAGCAGCGCGATCAACTGCCCCGCGCCGCCCAGGAGCACGCTCCCGTACGTCCCCGTGTACGCGACTGAGCCGTGCTGCACGAACGAGCCGTCCTCGTAGAAGCCGTCGCCCGAAGTGACGTACGCGAAAAGGCTGTTCCGGCCGCCGTCCCGCACGTCGGACAGACCGTCCCGGGCGAGGGCGACGGTCGCCGCGTCCCGGGCGAGCAGCCCGCGCAGGGCCACGACGACGGCCTTGTCGGCACGGTTGGCGCCGGTCTCGGCCAGCGAGGGCGTGCTGGTGCGGCGGTCGGGGTCGGGGCAGAACGCCGCGACCGTCGCCCTGTACGCGGCCAGGTCGTCGGCGGGCAGGTGTTCCCGCAGCAGCACGCAGGTGTCCATGAGCGCGCGGGGCGCGCCGATCTCCCAGAACCACCAGTTGCCGGACTCGGGGCGGCCGGGGCGGTAGGCGGCGGAGTGCAGGAAGCGCAGCGCGCCGAGCAGGGCGTCGAGGGTGTCCGCGTCGTCGGTGAGCGAGGTGCCGGGTGTGGCCCAGGCCGTCGCGAGGGTACGGAGACGGGTGTAGCTCTGGCCGAAGTTGCCGGGGTCGGCGGCGGGCGCCAGGTCGGGCCAGAGCGCGGTCCGCCCGGCGGAGCGGTCCAATGTGCCCCACCAGTTCGTGGCTTGGGTGTCCAGGGTCTTCAGGGCGCCGGCGAAGTCCGGGTCGGCGGCGTCGAAGTCGCCGCCGGTGAGCTGGTCCGCGGCGCGCGCGAGCAGCGGCGCGAAACCGTCCTCCCGGGCGGCGCCCCACGCGGTGCCGCCCGCCACCGACGGGACGACGAGGGACGCGGCCCCGGCCGCCAGGAGCGTGCGGCGGCGGGGGCCGGTGGAGCCGGGGACGGTCGTGGGCATGCGAACTCCCAGGGGTGTCGGGGCACATGGGGCGGCGAGGAGGGGCGGCACGGCGGTACGCGATGCGATTGCGCGCCAGCATGTAAGCGGTTGCTATGGCGGCGCAAGAGGGCCGGGATCTTTCTACGTTCTTTCTGTGCCACCGCGAGGGGTGGTGTCGGCGCGGGCCCTTGGGTCGCCCCTTCGGTCATCGGGCGCACTCCTTGACTCCGACAGTAAGCGATTACTACGTTGCCGCCCCATGGCTGAGAAAAGGACCCGAACCGTGCGTGCCGCCATCGCGACGGCGGCCGCGGCCGCCACCCTCGCGCTCGCCGCCCCCGCCCACGCGGCCCCCTTCACCCCCACCCCCGGCGCGGACGGCGTGGGTGACCCGCTCTACCCGACGCTCGGCAACGGCGGTTACGACGTCCGCCACTACGACCTGTCCTTCGACTTCACCCCCGTGACCTACGACTTCCGCGCCACCATGAAGATCCGGGCCAGAGCCACCCAGGACCTGTCCTCCTTCAACCTCGACGTCGACGCGCTCACCGTCGACGCGGTCGAGGTCGACGGCGCGCGGGCGACCTGGACCACCGCCCCCGGACAGACCGGCCAGGAACTCACCGTCACCCCGGCCCACCCGCTGCGCGACCACCGCACCTTCGACGTCGACGTCACCTACCACGGCAACGGGAAGACGAAGCCCGCCGGCCTCCCCGGCTGGCGCCTCATGTCCGACGGAGGCTTCGCCTCGGCCGCCCAGGCGTCACGCGCCGACACCTTCGCCCCCGTCAACGACCACCCCTCCGACAAGGCGACCTGGACCTTCCACCTCACCGCGCCGAAGGGGTGGACCCCGGCCGCAGGCGGCACCCTCACCGGCCGGCGCGACGCCCCCGGCGCCGGGCGCACCTGGGACTTCGCCCTCAACTCACCCATGGCACCGGAGCTGTTGGGTATCTCCGTGAACAAGCAGCGCTACCTGTACGGGCGCGGTCCGCACGGCGTACGGCTGCGCCACCTCGTACCCGAGGGCCAAGTGGACAGATACCGGCCGATCGTCGAGGAGACCGGCGGCCAACTCGCCTGGCTGGAACGGACACTCGGGGTGCGCTACCCCTTCGACACCTACGGCGTGCAGATCGTGCGCGACGGTTACGGCGACGCCCTGGAGAACCAGACGCTCTCCCTGTTCGGGCCCGGCTGGTTCGAGCGCCCCACCTACTCCACGACGATGGTCCACGAGCTGACCCACCAGTGGTTCGGCGACTCCGTCACCCCCACCACCTGGCAGGACGCCTGGCTCAACGAGGGCCCCGCCGTGTACTACGCGGCCGTGTGGGCGGACCAAAAGGGCTTCCAGCCGATCGAGGAGAAGATGCGGACGGCGTACGAGAAGCTCGACGAGGTCCGCAAGACCGACGGCCCGCCCGGAAAGCCGACCGGCCTCGGCGGCTTCAACATCTACGACGGCGCCGCCGTCACCCTCTACGCCCTGCGGCAGCAGATCGGGCAGGACGAGTACGACGCCGTCATGAAGGCCTGGCTCACCGGGCACCGGCACGCCAACGCCTCCACGGAGGACTTCGTCGACGACGCGGTGAAGGTGACCGGCGACGCGTCCGTCGGGAGCTTCCTGCGCCACTGGCTCTTCGACCTGGACAACCCGCCCATGCCCGGGCACCCGGACTGGGGCGTCGCGCAGTGAGGCGCCGACCGTGCGCCCTCGTGGCCGCCGTCGTCTCCGTCCTGGCCGTCGCGGCCCCTCTCGCCCCGCAGGCCGCCGCGGACGCCGGTCCACGCGTCCTGCACGCCGCCCCGCACGGCAGCGGCGACACCTGCAGCGCCACCCGCCCCTGCTCGCCCGTCGGCGCCCGGGACGCCGCCCGCACGGTCACCGGTCGCGACGTCCGCGTCGAACTGGCCGACGGCACCTATGAGGTGACCGCGCCCCTGAAGCTCGGCCCGGCCGACTCCGGGCGCGACGGGCACACCGTCACCTGGACGGCCGCACCCGGCGCGCACCCCGTGCTCTCCGGCGGCCGTGCGGTACGGGGCTGGGCCAGGAACCCGGACGGCACCTGGTCGGCCGACGCCCCCGAGGGGGCCGCCCCGCGCCAGCTCTTCGTCGACGGACGGCGTGCCGTCCGCGCCCGGGGCGCGGCCTGCCCGGCCGTCACCTGTGACGCCACGAAGGGCGGCATGACAGGCGCGCGGGCCACCGGGATCGCCTCGTGGCGGCGTCCGACCGGCGCCGAGGCGGTCATCAAGGTCCGCTGGCGTACCTACCGCTGCCGCATCACCGGCGTCGAGGGCGACACCCTCACCTTCGCCCGGCCCTGCTGGACCAACTCCGCGAGCGGCACCGGCCGCACGGGCCCCGCCTGGGACTCCACCACCGTGGACTCCGCCCGCTACCAGGGCGTCTCCTCCTTCGAGAACGCCCGCGAACTCCTGGACAGGCCGGGCGAGTTCGTGTGGGACGCCGAGGACCGCACCGTCACCTACCTCCCGCGGCCGGGCGAGGACCCGCGCCACGCCCACGTGGTCACCCCGGCCACCGAACACCTGATGCTCCTCGACGGCGCCCACGACGTCCGCGTCGACCGCATCGGCTTCGCCCACGCCGCCTACCGGCAGCCGGCCACCGACGAGGGGTACGCGGGCACCCAGGCGGGCCTCACCCTCACCGGCGCCACCGGCCCCGTCGACCACGCGGGCCGGTACTACACGAAGCCGGCCGCGGCCCTCACCGTGCGCGGCGGCCGCCATGTGGCCGTCACCGGTGCCGAGTTCTCCCACCTCGGCGGCGCGGGCGTCGTCCTCGAAGCGGGCACCAAGGACTCCTCCGTCACCCGCTCCCGCTTCACCGACCTCTCCTCGGGCGCGGCCTACATCGGCGACACCGAACCGAACCCGCGGCCCGAGCTCGCGGGGGAGCGCAACACCGTCGCGTACAACACCGTGCGCCGCGCCGGCGTCGAGTACACGGACGCCGTCGGCATCTGGGCCGGGTACGAGGCCGAGCTGAGCGTGGACCACAACACCCTCGACGACCTGCCGTACTCGGGGATCTCCGTCGGCTGGGGCTGGAACCAGCCCGAGGCCCGCACCTCGGTGCTGCGCGACAACCGGATCACCGCCAACCGCATCACGGACGTCATGCGCGTCGAGCACGGCCAGCACGACGGCGGCGCCGTCTACACCCAGGGCGCCCAGCCGGGCACGGTCATCGCCCGGAACTACATCAACCGCTCCGCCCACGGAAACACCGAGCGCGACGGCAACGGCGTCTACCTCGACGAACAGTCCTCCCACATCACCGTGGAGGGCAACGTCCTCACCCGGCTCGGCTACAAGTGGGTCTCGAACTGGGCCGACTACGGCATCGAGAACCGGGCCGTCGGCAACTGGACCGACACCGCCGCGCCCGCCCTCGCGGGCACCGGCTCGACGATGCGGGACAACCACACCGGACTCGACCGGCTGCCCGCCGAGGCGCTCGCCGTCGCCGAGCGCGCGGGCGCCCACCGGCAGTCCGCCGAACGGCTCCGCCCCGACCTGGCCCGCTCCGGCACGGCGACCCAGTCCTCGACGGACGGCGAGGCCCCGGCCGCGTACGCCCTCGACGGCGACACCACCACCGACACCGGGACGTCGGCCGACCCGGGTGCCTGGTGGCGGCTCGACCTCGGCGAGGTGCGGCGTGTCGGGCAGGTCGAGGTGTGGAACGGCGCGGCGACCGCCACCGCGGACTTCGACGTACAGCTGTCCAGGACCGCGGACTTCAGCCACGCCACGACCCGGCACGTCGACGGCGCCGCGCTGCGTCCGACCCTCCTGGAGTTCGGCGACCGCACGCCGGCGCGGTACGTGCGGATCAGGCTCACGGGGACGGGACGCGTCGCGCTCGCCCATGTACTCGTCCACCCGTGACGTCGCGCCGGCCGGACAGGCGACGCCCGGGCGGAGTTGGTTGGTGCGTGCACACGCCTCGACACGAGCGGGCGCGGCCGGATAGATAAGGATCAAGCCCGTCCACGCCGGCGCCGCCGCTCCCTCACCCGCACCCGTGCGGCGCACCCCTGTGGCCGGGTCGGCACCCGCAACACCGGCTCAAGGTAAGGAAGTTCCATGACCGACCTCCGTCTCGGCGTCCTCGGCTTCGGACTGCGCGGCTCGCTCGCCCGCACCGCCCACCGGCCGGACGCGGGCTCCCGTGTCACCGCGCTGGCCGATCCCGACCCCGCGGCCCGCGCCGAGGCGGCCACGGCCTTCCCCGGCGCGCTGATATCGGGCGACCACCGCAAGGTCGTCGAGGACCCGGACGTCGACGCGGTCGTCGTCCTCACCCCCGACCACACCCACGCGACGCTCGCCTGCGAGGCATTGCGCGAGGGCAAGCCCGTCTTCGTGGAGAAGCCCCTGGAGACCGGCATCGAGGGGTGCGACGAGATCCTGCGGACCGCCTACGAGACGGGCACGCGGCTCTACGTGGGGCACAACATGCGTCACATGCCGGTCGTCCGGCTGATGCGCGACATCATCGAGCGCGGCGAGATCGGCACCGTCAAGACCATCTGGGTGCGCCACTTCGTCGGCTACGGAGGCGACTGGTACTTCAAGGACTGGCACGCCGAACGGCAGTACACCACCGGCCTGTTGCTGCAGAAGGCCGCCCACGACATCGACGTCCTGCACTGGCTCGCGGGCGGCTACACGCGCCGGGTGCAGGCGCTCGGCGACCTCATGGTCTACGGGGACAACCCGCACCGGCGCGAGCCGGGCGAGCCGAAGTCGGCCGACTGGTACACGAAGGACGGCCACTGGCCGCCGCACACCCAGCGCGACCTCAACCCCGTGATCGACGTCGAGGACGTCTCCCTGGTCAACATGCGCCTCGACAACGGCGTCCTCGCCGCGTACCAGCAGTGCCACTTCACGCCCGACTACTGGCGCAACTACACCGTGATCGGCGACGCCGGCCGGCTGGAGAACTTCGGTGACGGGCCCGGGGGAGCGGTCAAGGTGTGGAACTCCCGCCGGTCCGGCCACCGGGCCGAGGCGGACGCGGAGTACCCGGTGCCGGACGCGCAGGACGACGGCGGGCACGGCGGCGCGGACCCCTTGCTCGTGGACGAGTTCGTGCGTTTCGCCCGCGAGGGAGGGCGCACCGACACCTCGCCCGTCGCGGCGCGCATGGCGGTCGCGGCGGGCGTACGGGCCACGCAGTCGCTGCGGGACGGCGGGACGCCGCGCGAAGTGCCGGACCTGGACCCGGAGCTGATCGCCTACTTCGAGCGGGGCCAGACCCGCTGACGGCCGCCCGGCGCCGGGGTTCCGGCGGGGCCTGAAGGAAAGCTGCGGCGGCGCTTAAGAAAGTCTCGATGGACCGGGGCGCCGCCGTAGGGAAGATTCCTGTGTCGTCGGGGGAAGAAGCGACGTACGACAGGAGCCGTGGCGTTGAAGGCGCTGGTCAAGGAGAAGGCGGAGCCGGGTCTCCGCCTCAAGGAAGTACCGGAGCCGGTCATCGGCCACGGCGATGTCCTGATCAAGGTGCTTCGCACCGGGATCTGCGGGACCGACCTGCACATCAGGGCCTGGGACGGCTGGGCGCAGCAGGCGGTCAGCGCGCCGCTGGTCGTCGGGCACGAGTTCGTCGGCGAGGTCGTCGAGACCGGCCGCGACGTCGCCGACATCAAGGCCGGCGACCTGGTCAGCGGCGAGGGCCACCTGGTCTGCGGCAAGTGCCGCAACTGCCTGGCCGGACGGCGGCACCTGTGCCGCGCCACCGTCGGCCTCGGCGTCGGACGGGACGGCGCGTTCGCCGAGTACGTGGCGCTGCCCGCGGGCAACGTCTGGGTCCACCGCGTCCCGGTCGACCTCGACGTGGCCGCGATCTTCGACCCGTTCGGCAACGCCGTGCACACGGCCCTGTCCTTCCCGCTGGTCGGCGAGGACGTGCTGATCACCGGGGCCGGGCCGATCGGCCTGATGGCGGCGGCCGTCGCCCGGCACGCGGGCGCCCGCAACGTCGTCATCACCGACGTCAGCGAGGAGCGCCTCGAACTGGCCCGCAAGGTCGGCGTCAGCCTCGCCCTGAACGTGGCCGGCTCGACGATCGCCGACGGCCAGCGCGACCTCGGCCTGCGCGAGGGCTTCGACGTCGGCCTGGAGATGTCCGGCAACCCCCGCGCCCTGCGCGACATGGTCGCCAACATGACCCACGGCGGCAAGATCGCCATGCTGGGCCTGCCCGCCGAGGACTTCGCCGTCGACTGGGCGCGCGTCGTCACCTCGATGATCACCATCAAGGGCATCTACGGCCGCGAGATGTTCGAGACCTGGTACGCGATGTCGGTGCTGCTCGAAGGCGGTCTCGATCTGGCCCCCGTCATCACCGGCCGGTACGGCCACCGAGACTTCGAGGCCGCCTTCGACGACGCGGCGAGCGGCCGCGGCGGCAAGGTCATCCTCGACTGGACCTCCTGACCCTCCACGGCAGCCCCCGGCCGGCCCGCCCCGGCCGCCCCCTCTTGACGGCGCTCACCCCGAAGGAACCCCGCATGTTCGACTCCGTACGCGAAGACCTCCAGGCCACCCTCGACGAGATCCGCGCCGCCGGCCTGCACAAGCCCGAGCGCGTCATCGGCACCCCGCAGTCCGCGACGGTCGCCGTCACCGCGGGCGGGCGCCCCGGTGAGGTCCTCAACTTCTGCGCCAACAACTACCTCGGCCTCGCCGACCACCCCGACGTGGTCGCCGCCGCGCACGAGGCGCTGGACCGCTGGGGCTACGGCATGGCCTCCGTCCGCTTCATCTGCGGCACCCAGGAGGTGCACAAGGAGCTGGAGGCGCGCCTGTCGGCCTTCCTCGGCCAGGAGGACACGATCCTCTACTCCTCGTGCTTCGACGCCAACGGCGGCGTCTTCGAGACGCTGCTCGGCGCCGAGGACGCGGTCATCTCCGACGCCCTCAACCACGCGTCGATCATCGACGGCATCCGGCTGTCCAAGGCGCGCCGCTTCCGCTACGCCAACCGCGACATGGCCGACCTGGAGCAGCAGCTCAAGGAGGCCACGGAGGGCGGCGCCCGGCGCAAGCTGATCGTCACCGACGGCGTCTTCTCCATGGACGGCTACGTCGCCCCGCTGTCGGAGATCTGCGACCTCGCCGAGCGCTACGACGCCATGGTCATGGTCGACGACTCGCACGCCGTCGGCTTCGTGGGCCCCGGCGGCCGAGGCACCCCCGAGCTGCACGGCGTCATGGACCGCGTCGACATCATCACCGGCACCCTCGGCAAGGCCCTCGGCGGCGCCTCCGGCGGTTACGTCGCCGCCCGCGCCGAGATCGTCGCCCTGCTCCGCCAGCGCTCGCGTCCGTACCTCTTCTCCAACACCCTCGCCCCGGTCATCGCGGCGGCCTCCCTGAAGGTCCTCGACCTCCTTGAGTCCGCCGGTGACCTGCGTGAACACCTCGCCGCCAACACGGCCCTCTTCCGCTCGCGGATGACCGAGGAGGGCTTCGACGTACTGCCCGGCGACCACGCCATCGCCCCGGTCATGATCGGCGACGCGGCGGTGGCGGGACGGATGGCCGAGCTGCTCCTGGAGCGCGGCGTGTACGTGATCGGCTTCTCCTACCCGGTGGTGCCGCAGGGCAAGGCGCGCATCCGCGTCCAGCTGTCGGCAGCGCACTCGACCGAGGACGTGAACCGCGCGGTCGACGCGTTCGTCGCCGCGCGCGCCGAGCTCACGGAGTCGGGCGAGGCCTGACGGCTCCGGCCGTGTGACCTGCCGTGGGAGAATCGACGGCATGATCGAAGCGCGGCGGCTGCACATCCTCCGTGCGGTGGCGGACCATCGCACGGTCACCGCCGCTGCCGCCGCGCTGTACCTCACCCCGTCGGCCGTGTCCCAGCAGCTCGCCGCCCTGGAACAGGAGACCGGCCACCGCCTGGTCGAGCGCTCCGCGCGCGGCGTACGGCTGACGGCGGCCGGCGAGATCCTGCTCACGCACACCAACGCGGTGCTGGCCCAGCTGGAGCGCGCCGAGGCCGAACTCGCGGCGTACGGCTCCGGCGAGGCGGGCACGGTGACCGTGGCCGCCTTCGCCACCGGCATCGGCCTGGTCGTCGCCCCCGCGCTGGCCCGCCTGGCCGCGTCCGCGCCCGGCATCCGGGTCCGCGTCCAGGACGCGGAGGGCGACGCGAGCCTGCCGATGGTCCTCGACCGGCAGGTGGACGTGGCCGTCGCGGTCGAGTACCGGGGAGCGCCCGGCGCGGACGACCCCCGGCTCACCCGCGTCCCGCTCTACGCGGAGCCCTTCGACGCGGTGCTCCCGGTCGGCCACCGGCTCGCGGACGCGGAGCGGGTGGCCCTGGCCGAGCTCGCCAAGGACGCCTGGATCGGCCCCTTCGCCGGCAACCCCTGCCACGACGTGGTCGTCCTCGCCTGCGAACAGGCCGGATTCCAGCCGTTGTTGGAACACTGGTCGGACGATTTCCGGGCCGTGGTCGCGCTCGCCTCGGCGGGCGCGGGAGTCGCCCTCGTACCGCGCTCTGCGCTGCGCGGCATGGAGGTGTCGGGCGTGGTGGTCCGCCCGGTGGAGGGCGCCGCCCCCACGCGTCGGGTGTTCGCGGCCGTACGGTGCGGGGCGGAGGACCACCCGCTGATCCGCCCGGTCCTCGACGCCCTCGGCGACGCGGCGGGCTGACCGCCACGCGACCGGCCCACCCTGCCCGCTCGCCCCGACCCGGCTCGCTCCGGTCCCCGCTTCCGTGTCCGCTCGTGCCGTCCCCATTGCCCGAAATCTTGTCCCTTAGGACCACTAAAACGCCCATACAGAACTGATCAGGACATTGGGCGATACATTTCGGCCGTGCATCAATTGAAAGATTGCCATGTACAGGTTCCCTGCTGGATCGTCGTCGTGCAAGCGAGAAACCGCTTCCCGGAAATGGCCGTGCATTGCGGTCACATACGGGCTGGAATCAGGGAGTATCTGTGCTGTCGAAAACGAAGAAGATCGCACGCTCCGCAGGCGTGGCGGTTGCCGCCGCCGCCGCGTTCACCGTCGTGATGCCCAGCAGTAACGCTTTCGCCATCGACCACGTCGAATGCCGCGGCGGCGAGAACTTCTTGAAGATCTGGTCGCACAGCAGTGACGGCCGGCACAGTGTGGACTGCTACGCCAACAAGGGCCGGACCGGCTTCGGCTCCTGGTGGGTCGACCGGATCTCCACGGGCAACAACGACCTGATCTACTACGACGCCAACGGTGACTCGGTACGCGTCAACCGGTGGACCGACATCACCTTCCCGAACCGTCCGCCGAAGGTCAAGGACATCGAAATCCTCTGACGAAACATTGGCTCGGCTGAATACGGGCCATAATTCGGCAAGGGAACTCCGGTGGCCGCCTCCGCACCGTGGCCATTTCCGGATGACACATTGAGCCGGCCACGCCCTATTCGGGCGTGGCCGGTTATCGGCATTTCTGGACCGCGAAACCGTCCACCGTTCCGCGGAGGGGCAATGGGCCGTACGGGGCCGGCCGGGCAGGTCGTCCGCATGAGGTCCCGCGCGCGGGGGAGGCTGCACCGAAGAGAGTCGGCCACCCCGACGAACAGTCCCCGGAACGAATGAGCGCTCAAGGAGCCCGCGAAGATGTCCGACCGTGCCGATGCCCCCACCTCCGCCCCCGCCGCGTACACCGCGGGCCTGCTGAACGCGGCGGACGGCGTGCCCGTCGCCACGTACACCTGGCTGCCCGCCGACGGCCGGCCCCGCGCCTATGTGCAGATCGCGCACGGCGCCGGCGAGCACGCCCTGCGCTACGACCGCTTCGCCCGCCATCTGACCGAGCACGGCTACGGCGTGGTCGCCTCCGATCACCGAGGTCACGGCGCCACCGCACAGGCCACCGGCGGCTTCGGGGTCACATCGGAGGTGGCGGGCGGCGAGGACGCCGACAGCTGGCGGGCGATCGTCGACGACCTCAAGGCCATCGGCGACCAGGTCCGCACGCTTCACCCCGGTCTGCCCTTCTTCCTCTTCGGGCACAGCCTGGGCTCGCTGCTCGCGCGGGACTACGCGCAGGAGTACGCCGACGGGCTCGCGGGCGTGATCCTGTCGGGCACGTTCCGCTCGCTGCCCGGCGCCGACATCGAGGGGTCGATCACGCGCCTCGAACGGGAGATCGCCGAGGGGGGCCGGTCCGCGCCGTCCTCGTACATCGCCGACCTCTTCGCCTCGTTCAACGAGCGGTTCCCCCACCGCACGGGCTTCGAGTGGCTCTCCCGGGACGAGGCGGAGGTGGACGCGTACGTGGCCGACGAGCGGTGCGGGTTCACCTTCTCGGCGGGGCTCACGCTGGACTGGGTGCGGGCCGTACGGAAGATCAACGATCCCCGCAACCTCGCGCGGGTGCCCGCCGATCTGCCGGTCCACGTCGCGGTCGGCGACCAGGACCCCTGCCACGCGGGGATGACGCTGGTGCATGAACTCCTGGAGGACTTGCGGTACGTGGGGGTCGAGGACCTGACCTGGAAGGGCTACCCGGGCGCGCGCCACGAGATCCTCAACGAGACCGATCGCGACGAGGTGCAGCGGGACCTGACGTCCTGGCTGGACGAACGGGTGCTGTGAGGCGCGGGGCCGTCGGGGGGTGACTGTCAGTGGCGTTGGTTACGGTTCGTGGCATGTCGAAGTCCAGATCCCGTTCCCGCGTCACCTCCGACGACGTGCGCCGTATCGCCCTCGCCCTGCCGGAGACGGTGGAGAAGATCGCGTGGAGCATGCCCACGTTCCGGGTGGCCGGGAAGATGTTCGTGACGGTGCCCGACGACGAGACGTCCTTCGCCGTGCGCTGTCCGAAGGTCGAGCGGGACGAACTGGTCCTCGCCGAGCCGGACAAGTTCTGGGTGGCGCCGCACGAGGCGGGCTCCGCCTGGGTGCGGGTGCGCCTCGCGGCGCTGGACGCGGACGAGCTCACGGACATTCTCGCCGACTCCTGGCGCCAGGCGGCGCCGCCCCGACTCCTCGAAGAACACCCGGAGTTGGGGGTCGTGTCCACGGACTGAGCGGTCCCGCGGCCCCGCCGCCCCTTTATAGAGAGCGCTGTCTGTCCCGCGTGGCATGATCCCACCGAAACGGTAGGGAGCAGGCCGGCAGGGAGGGGTGGGGCGGGTGAGCGCGCCGACAGGTCCAGGGGCGGAAACGGAGTCGGGGAGACGGGGCCGGGGCCGGGTGGAGGCCGGGTCTCCGGGCATGTGGTCGCGCGACTTCGGCTTCTTCTTCGCGGCCCGCGCGGTCGCCAAGCTCGGGGACACGATGCTGCCGGTCGCGCTCGCCGCGGGCCTGCTGCGGGAGGGGCACGGCGCCGGGGCGGTCGGTCTGGCGATGGCCGCCACCACCGTCTGCTTCGCCGGCTTGGTGATCTTCGGCGGCGTCTTCGCCGACCGCTTCAGCACCCGCCTCCTGATGATCGGCGCCGATCTCGTCCGGCTCGGCACGCAGTCGCTCGCCGCGGCGTTCTTCTTCACCGGGCACGTCGTCCTCTGGCAGATCTGCGCGATCGGCGCGGTCAACGGCACGGCCGCGGCCGTGTTCCAGCCAGGCGTGGCCAGTACGGTGCCACGGCTCGCGGCCGACGTGCAGAAGGCGAACGGCACGATCCGGGTGGCCGAGTCGACGGCTTCCCTCGCGGGGCCGGCCGCGGCCGGTGTCCTGGTCGGACTCGCCTCTCCCGGCGCGGTCTTCGCCGCGCACGCGGGTACGTACGCGCTGAGCGCGCTCTGCCTCGTCCTGCTGCGGCTGCCGCCCGCGCGCCCGGGGTCCCGGCCGGCCGGTGACGGCTTCCGGGCCGAACTCGTCCAGGGTTGGCGGGAGTTCAGGTCCCGCACGTGGCTGTGGGGCGTCATCGCCGTCTACAGCCTGCTGATGATCACGGTCACCGGCCCCGCCGTGCCTCTGGTGGCGACGCTGGTCGTCCAGGAACACGGCTCCGGCTCGTACGGCCTGGTGAACTCCGCCCTGGGCGCGGGCACCGTCATCGGCGGCCTGCTCGCCCTGCGGCTGCGCCCCCACCGGATGCTCCGCGCGGGGACCATCGCGCTGATCGTCTACTCCGCGTTCCCCGCCACGGTCGGCGCGGGCCTCGGCGTCCCGCTGATGGCGGCGGGCGCGGCCGTCGCGGGGGCGGGCGTCTCCTTCTGGGGCGTGATGTGGGCGACGAGCGTGCAGACCCAGGTCCCGCCGGACGTCCTGAACCGCATCCACGCCTACGACGTGGCGGGTTCGCTCGCCATGCTGCCGGTGGGCCAGGCCCTGGCGGGCCCCGCCGCGCACACCTTCGGCGCCGAGAAGGTCCTGCTCACGGGTGGCGTGATGACGCTGGTGGTGTGCGCGGGTCTGTTCTCCGTACCGGCGATCCGAGGCCTGGTGCGGGCGGACGCGGGGGCGACGGCGGGGCGGGTGCCGGAGGGCGGGGCCCCGGCCCCGGACCGCACGGTGAATGCCGCGCCGAGCGCGGCGGAGGGAGTGCCGGGCGCCGGAACGCTGCCGTACCCGACGCAGGGCGCGCGGTCCGCACCCTCCGCGCCGGAAGGGTGAGGACGGCCGTTCGCGTCGGATCGGAGGAGGGGGGCGGCCGGTCTCCGCCGAAACCGGCCGGGGCGGGGCAAGGCTCGGTCGGCGACCGCAGGTGCCGTCCCGTCCGGGCCGGCCCATCACCCCCCTCCCGGCCCATGTGTGAACGGCGCGGCGTGAGTGGCGGCACGTACGCGTGTCGTCGGTTCCCCCTGTCGGGCGGCGCCTAGCGTGCCGGCGTGGACACCCTCATCTTCCTGCTGATCCTCGCCGCCCTGCTCGCGGTGGCCCTCGACAAGCCGCGGCCCTGGGTCGTCGGCCTGCTGCTCGCCTCGACCGTGGCCTCGCTGCTCATGTTCGACCACCACGTCACCGATCCACTCGGCTACCACTACTGACGGGGCGTCCCATGAACTCCACACGCGCCGGCCACCTCGGCGACCGCACGGGCGCCCGGCCCGGCAACCGGCTCGGCTTCCTCCTCGCGCACGCCTTCGTCCTCGCGTACTGCGCCGTCCTGCTGACCAGCCTCGCCTTCCAGGTCTTCGACGGCGACATGCCGTGTCCGCTGTGCGTGGTGCAGCGCATGGCGATGCTGCTCTGTGCCGCGGGCCCCGCCCACATCATCGTGCGGGCCCGCGCGGGAGAGGTCAGCACGGTCGACTACATGGCCGGATACGGCCTGGCGACGATCGCCGCGGTCGCCGGGGCAGGCATGGCCGCCCGCCAAGTGCTGCTGCACCTGACCGACCCGAAGGGCTACGGGCCCGCCGTGCTCGGCCTGCACATGTACACCTGGGCCCTGGTCACCTTCGTCGTCGTGATCGTCTTCTGCGCCCTCAGCTTCGTCTTCGCCCCGCAGCTGATCCCGAAGGGAGCGTCGTACGGCATGGGGTCCAAGGCCGTGGTCGGGCTGCTGATTGCCATCGCGGTCGTCATCACCGTGCTGACCTTCGCCGAGGAGGGCTTCCACCTCACGCTTCCCGACGACCCCCGTCGCTACGAGCTGTTCGCCTGAGCCCACCCCAGGGGCTTGGCGGCGCGCCCGTCAGCGTCGGGCAGCGGCACGCTTGCCCGGGAAATCGAACGTGTGATCCCATCGGGGTATGCGTCACACCATCCCCCACGACCTCGTCCGCACCCAGCGGGAGTGGACCCGCACCTACGAGAAGCTGGCCGCCCAGCCCGGCCGCACCGCCCTGCGCCGCCGTCTGATCCGGCTCACCGCCCGGCTGCACTTCCATCCACGGCTGCGCGACCCCGCCGCCCGCACGGAGCTGCGTCGCGTGGCGCGGCGCGGCATGCCGGGCTCATGACGCCCGAGGTGGTCGTCCATCCCGCGTCCCCGGGCGGCGGACGCCGCGTCACGGCCGGCTCGGCGGACCTGGGGCTGGCCCACGACGACCGCGACCTGATCGAGTTCCTGAGGCGGGCCGGTCTGGACGATGCCGAGGGGCTGGTGCTGGGGGACGCGCCGCTCATCCGCTGGCGCGGCGGCGGCGCGCACGACTACGCGAGGGCCTGAGTGCTCCGGCCGCCGGGAAAGGGGTGAGCGATCACCGCTCGGAGTGCGGTATTGTTTCGGTGCGCGTTCGGCCGGGGGAAACCCCAGGTCACACGGGCACCGGGACGTGGCGCAGCTTGGTAGCGCACTTGACTGGGGGTCAAGGGGTCGCAGGTTCAAATCCTGTCGTCCCGACTCGAAGGAGTCGCAGATCAGAGGGTCGTACCAGAGAAATCTGGTGCGGCCCTCCGGTCGTTTCGGGGTGCGTCCGGAGGACTTCGGGCTCTTTCCGGTCCGTTCGGGCGGAGTACGGGTCGGTCGGTCCGGGATTCGGGTGGCGGTACCGCAGTTGTGCCCGCCCCCGGGACGGCGGATTCTGTAGGGGATGAACGGGGCTGGTGCGGCGGCATGACGGCATGGAACACGGAGCAGAGCGCTGACTTTCGTAGTCCCCTAGACGTCACCAGGGCGGCCACGGCGGTGGTCGACGCCCAGGACACGGTCGTCGGATGGAGCCGCGCCGCGGAGCGGCTCCTCGGGTACCGGCCGGACGAGATGATCGGCCGCCCGCTGACCTCCTTCCTGTCCCCGCCCGCCGCGGCGCCGCCCGCCCTCTCCCTGCCTCCCGAATTCCACGGGAACGAGATCCGCGTCGCCCGGCACCGGGACGGGCGCGAGCTGATCGTGGCCGCCGCGGTCTGCACGCTGCCGGGCGCGGGACCCGCGGGGCGCGTCCTCGTCGCGGCGGAGCTGGAGGACCTGCGGCAGTGGGAGTCCCGGCTCGCCCTGCTGCACGGGCTGACCACCCAGTCACCCGTCGGCCTCGCCATCTACGACGCCGACATGCGACTGACCTGGTGCAACACCGCGTACGAACAGGAGATGGGGCGACCGCTCGCGGAGTTCCGCGGCATGCGGGCCGATGAGCTGTACTCCGACGGGAAGTTCGTGTCCCGAGGGCATCCGCCCACGCTCGACGCGGTCATGCGCCACGTACTGGAGACCGGTCAGTCGTTCCTGGACCTGCACTTCCAGGGCCGGCCGCCCAGCGACCCCGAAACCGACCACCTCTGGTCCTGCGCCTACTACCGGCTCGAAGACGCCGACGGGCACGTGTTCGGGGTGTGCGAGGACGCCTTCGACATCACCGACCGGTACCGGGCCCAGCGGCGCCTCGCCCTGCTCGTCGAGGCGGGCCGGGGCATCGGAACCACTCTCGACGTCTCGGTCGTGGCGGAGAACATCGCCGAGGTCGCGGTGCCGGAGTTCGCCGCCACGGTCACGGTCGACCTCGCGCGGGCGGTGCTCGAAGGTGAGACGCCGGCCACGGGGAGCTCGGCGGCGATGTCGCTGGTGCGGGTCGCCCACCGGTCGACCGGGACGGGGGTCGGGGCTGGTGACGGGGCGCAGCGGCAGGCCCCGGCTCCGCCGGTGATTCCCCCGGCGGACTCCGACGCCACGGCGGGCTCCCGCGGCGAGGCCGGCTCCGACGCGGACCCGTCGCCCGTGGAGTACCCCGCGGGTTCGCCGCAGGACCGCTGTCTGGCCTCGGGCGGGCTCGTGCTCGACGGCCCGGACCTGGTCGTGCCGCTGCGGGCCGGCGACAGCACGCTGGGGCTCGTCACCTTCGGGCGCGACACGGACATCGCGACCTTCGACAGCGGCGAGGTGGCGCTCGCCGACGAGCTGGTCGCCCGTACGGCGGTCTCCATGGACAACGCCCGCCGCTTCACCCGCGAGCGCACCGCCTCCCTCGCCCTGCAGCGGCAGCTGCTGCCGCGGCACGTCCCGGAGCAGTCCGCCGTCGACCTCGCCTACCGCTATCTGCCCACGGACGACGTGACGGGCGTCGGCGGCGACTGGTTCGACGTCATCCCGCTGTCCGGCACCCGGGTGGGCCTCGTGGTCGGCGACGTCGTCGGGCACGGCCTGCAGGCGGCGGCGACCATGGGGCGGCTGCGCACGAGCGTGCGCGCGTTCGCCCAGCTGGACATGGACCCCGTCGAACTCCTCTCCCGACTCGACGACCTGGTGGCGCAGTCGGCGGAGGAGCAGCGGAGCGAGCTCGGCGCACCCGACGCTGCGTACACCGATGTCACCACCGGGGCGACCTGCCTCTACGCGGTCTACGACCCGGTGTCCCGGCGCTGTGTCATGGCCAGGGCCGGGCACCTGCCGCCCGCTGTCGTCGACCCGGACGGCACGCCGTCCTTCCTCGACCTGCCGGCGGGCCCGCCGCTCGGCCTGGGCGGCCTGCCGTTCGAGTCGATGGAGATCGAGCTCCCCGTGGGCAGCCTGCTCGCGCTCTTCACCGACGGCCTGGTCGAGGCACGCGACAGCGACATCGACCAGGGCCTCGACACCCTGGGGCGGGTCCTCAGCGACCGGCACGCCTCGCTCGAGGAGCTGTGCGACCGCGCCGTCGCGCGGCTGCTGCCGGGCGGTTCGACGGCCGACGACACCGCCCTGCTGCTCGTCCGCACCCGTGAACTCGACGCCTCCCAGGTCGCCGAGTGGCAGCTGCCCGCCGAACCGGTCGCGGCCGGTCAGGCCCGGGAGCTGGCCACCCGGCAGCTGTACGACTGGGGGCTGGACGAACTGTCGTTCGCGACGGAGCTCGTCGTCAGCGAGCTGGTGACGAACGCGGTCCGGTACGCCGAAGGGCCGATCCAGGTGCGCCTCATCCGTGACCGCACGCTCCTGTGCGAGGTGGCGGACACCGGCCACACCTCGCCGCACCTGCGCCACAGCGGCGAGGAGGACGAGGGGGGCCGCGGCCTGTTCATCGTCGCGCAACTCGTCCAGAGGTGGGGCACGCGCTACACGCGCTCCGGCAAGACCATCTGGACGGAACAGGCGTTCCCGGCGGCGTCCGCCCGCGCCGCCGCCCCCGGCTGAGGGCGCGGGCGGGCGCCGCCCGGCCGGGCGGTCAGGACGGCGTGCTCGCCGTCGCGGTCCGGGCCGTCGGCGGCTCGAACCGCATCGGCGTGATCTGCTGGACGTCGTACCGGCTGCGCATGCGCTTCACCGCCTCGGGGTCCACCGAGTCGCCGGCGGACCAGATCTCCGCGATCTCCTCGAAGTAGAGCTCGTGGTCGGGCGACGGCGAGCTCTGGAACAGCATGCGCACCGGCTTGTCCGTGGCGTTCCTGAAGGCGTGCGGGGTGTTGGGCGGTACGAACATGCTGCTGCCCGCGGCGGCCCGCACGACCCGGTCGCCGTCGGCTGACTCCCAGTCGAGCCAGTCGTCGGTACGCTCGGCGGGCTCGAACGCGAGCAGCTCCAACTCGCCCTCCAGGATGTAGAAGAACTCCTCCGCGTGCTCGTGGAAGTGACCGCCCGTGTCGAACCCGGGCGGCACGACCACCTCGAAGATGGACGCGGAGGAGCCCTGCGCCCCCGTGGCCTTGAAGGTCACTTCCTGCGCCTTCGTGACCAGCTTGTGCCCCTCACCCGGCAGGCGTACGAGGTCGCTCATGCGATCAACTCCTTGCGTGGACGGTAGCGATCGCAGTCACGCTATGACCCTTACCTCAAGCGGGACTCGGGCCGTGCTCCCGGCGCCTTGCGACCCAGAGCGCGAGGACCACCGAGCTCACCGCGGCGCACGCGCACCACGTCGAGATGTACTCCTGCCGCCACAGCGCGGCGGAGACCGCGGCGCCCACGGCGACCAGGACGCCGAACAGGACGAGACCCCGGTCGCCGGAGAGCAGGAGGGAGCCGATGGTGGCGAGGAGGTAGCCGACGACGATCAGCTCGGACCGCGGCAGCCCCAGGGAGTACCCGACGGTGTGCCCGCGGATGTCGGCCGTGACGGTGCGGGTGGCCAGCGCGTACGCGAGCACCGCCGCCGTCGTGGCTCCGAGCGCGAGCGGGACGAGCAGTCGGCGCCGGGCGTGCGGCGGCGCGGCGCACAGCACGGCCGCCGGTACCCAGACCGCCAGCAGGGGCAGGGCGACGACGGCCCAGGCGAGCGTGGCGGGCCCGCTGCCGCCGCCCTGGTGCCAGACCGCGGCCTCGATGATCTGGTGGGCCCCCAGGAGGAGTGGCAGCGCCGCCAGGGGCAGGTCGCGGGGGCGCCGGGCGGCCAGGGACACCGACACGACCCCGACCGCCGCGATGCCCGTACCCGCCGCGAGATCGGCCGTCGCACTCCAGCACATGGCAGCAACGTTACGGCCGCGTCCGCGGGGCGGCGCGGCGGGTGTGTGCGGGCAGCCGTGCCGGACGGTTCGCGCGCATGCCAACTCGCGGGTCGGCTACGTAAACTGGCCGCCATGGCATGCCGCATCAGCGAACTGGTCCTCGACGTCGCCGACCCCGAGCGGCTCGCCGCGTTCTGGAGCGAGGTCCTCGGTTACGTGGAAGTCGGCAGGGAGGACGACGGAAGCATCGAGATCGGCCCGCCGGGCGTCGGCTTCGGCGGGCTCCAGCCCACCCTGGTCCTGAGCCCTGCGGCCGACCCACGGCCCGGGAAGCTCCCGCTGCACATCGACGTCAGCGCCACCGACCGCGACCAGGACGCCGAGCTGGAGCGGCTGCTCGCGCTCGGCGCGAAGCCGGCCGACGTCGGCCAGACCGGTGACGAGGGCTGGCACGTCCTGAGCGACCCCGAGGGCAACGTCTTCTGCCTCCTGCGCGCCCGTCTCCCCCTCCCCTGACCGGGCGGGGGGCGACCGCTTCGCGCCCCCGGGGCCGCGCGGGTCCGGGGGCGGGGGCGAGAGGTCCGCTCGGGTCACGCGGTGGTGTGCGTCAGCTCCTGGCTCAGGTGGTGGGCCAGTTGCGCGGGTGTGGGGTTCTCGACGATGGCCACCATCGCGATCTCCATGCCGGTCAACGTCATCAGGGTCTTGGTGAGTTCGAGCGCGGTGAGGGAGTTGAGCCCGTTCTCCAGGAAGTTGCTGTCGTCGGACAGGTCGGTGTTGAGGAGCTTCCCGGCCTGGACGCGGATGGTGTCGGTGAGGAGCTGCTCGCGCTCCTCGGGGGTGGCCGCGGCGAGCTGCTTCTCCAGGTCGGTGGCGTCCTGGCCGGGGGTGTTGCCGTTGGTGGTCATGAAGGCTCCTGTGTGAGTGGGTGGTCGGCGTGTCACACCGCGGGGCGCGCGGTGTGGTCGTGCAGCCAGTAACGCGTGGCCTGGAAGGGGTAGGTCGGGAGGTCGACGGCCCGCGGGGCGGGGGTGCCCCCGACGAGCGGCGTCCAGTCGACGGTGCCGCCGGTCGTGTGGAGCTCCGCCAGCGCCGTCAACAGGGCTCGCGCGGCGGGCAGTTCGGGGGGCCCGGCGTTCGCGAGGAGGAGGGTACGGGTGTCCGGGGCGGCGGAGTCGGCGGCCGGTGACGTCAGGTGGTGGTGCCAGTAGGCGGGGGAGGCGACGGGGGTGTCGGCAGGGGCCGTGCTCGTGAGGGTGAGCGTGGGGGACTGGAACGTCAGCTGCTTCAGCACGGGTTCGTAGGTGTCGGGAGCAGCCGACCCGGGGTCCGTGGCCGTGACGTGCGCCGCGGCGAGGCGGCACGCGTCGTCGAGGTCCAGGATCCCCGCGGCGTACGCGGCCGCGATGTGGCCGGTTCCGTCCCCCGTGAGGCCGTGCGGATGGACCCCGGCCTCCCGCAGCAGCCGCGCGAGCGCTGCCAGGACCGCGAAGTGCACGGCCTCGGCCCGGTCCGGGTGCGGGGATGCGAAGGGGGCGGCGGGCAACGGGTCGGCCAGGCGCGCGCTCAGCGAGCCGTACGCCTTGTCGAAGGCGGCGGCGAAGTGCGGGAAGGCGGCGTGCAGTTCGGCGGCGCGCGTCGCGTCCGCCGGGGGAGCGCCGGCGAAGTGCCAGAACAGCTTCCGCGGGTTCGTGGCTCCGTCGTCGTCCGGTGCGCCGCGGACCACCGCCGGGTGGTCGTCGCCGGTGGCGAGCGCGCGGGTGGCGGCGAGCAGCTCCGCCCGGTCCGCGCCGATGAGGACGGCGCGGTGCGCCAGCGGAGTGCGGGTGGTCGCGAGCGCGTACGCCACCTCGCCGGGGGACGGTTCGGGGTCGGCCGCCGTCAGATGGGTGACCAGGGACTCCGCCACGGTCCGCAGCGCCTCGGGGGTGCGCGCCGACAACGCCCAGGCCACCACCGGCGGTTCGGGGGAAGCACCGGCCGCCGGTTCGGGGAGCGGCGGCTCCTCCAGGATCAGGTGGGCGTTCGTCCCTGAGGTGGCGAACGCCGAGATGCCGACCCGGCGGGGCTCCTCGCGGCGCGGCCACCCGACCGCCTCCGTGAGCAGGCGGACCCCGCCCTTCTTCCAGGCCGCGAGCGGGGTGGGGCGGTCCACGTGGAGCGTGGGCGGCAGGGTGCCGTGCCGCAGGGCCTGGACCATCTTGATGACGGCGGCGGTACCGGCGGCGCCTTGTGTGTGCCCCGTGTTCGACTTGACGGAGCCGAGCCACAGCGGCCGGTCCGCGGGCCGGCCGGCCCCGTACGTGGCGAGCAGGGCCTGCACCTCGATGGCGTCGCCGATGGGTGTGCCCGTGCCGTGCGCCTCGACGGCGTCGACCTGGTCGGGCGCGAGCCGGGCGTCGGCGAGCGCGGCGCGGATCACCTGCTGCTGGGAGGGGCCGTTGGGGGCGGCGAGGCCGTATCCGGCGCCGTCCTGGTTCACCGCGGAGCCGCGGATGACGGCGAGCACGGGATGCCCTTCGCGCTGCGCGTCGCTGAGCCGTTCGAGGAGCACGAGCCCGACCCCCTCGCCCAGGCCCATGCCGTCCGCCGCGGCGGCGAACGGCTTGCAACGGCCGTCCGCGGAGAGGGACTTCTGGTGCGCGAAGGCGTGGAAGGTGTGCGGTGTCGACATGACGGTGCCGCCGCCGGCCAGCGCGAGCCGGCACTCCCCGCGGCGCAGCGCCTGACAGGCCAGGTGGATCGCGACCAGCGACGACGAGCAGGCGGTGTCCACGCTGATCGCGGGGCCCTCCAGGCCGAGGGCGTAGGCGATGCGTCCGGAGACGAGGCTGCCGGACGTGCCGCCGCCGAGATAGGGCAGCAGCTCGTCGGGCGCGGTGTCCAGACGGGTCGCGTAGTCGTGTCCGGTGGCGCCGACGTAGACGCCGGTGAGGGTGGAGCGCAGCGCGTGCGGGGCGATGCGGCCCCGTTCGACGGTCTCCCAGGCGAGATGGAGCATGAGGCGCTGCAGCGGCTCGGTGGCCACGGCCTCGTTCTCGCCGATGTCGAAGAAGCCCGCGTCGAAGCCCGCCGCGTCGTCCAGGAAGCCGCCGAGCGCGGCGTACGGGGGCTCGTCGGGGAGCTCCCAGGCGCGGTCGTCGGGGAACCCCGTGACGGCGTCGCGCCCCTCGGAGACCAGGTCCCACAGGTCGTCCGGGGTGCGGGTCTTGCCCGGCAGCCGGCAGGCCATGGAGACCACGGCGACGGGCTCGTGCCGCGCGGCCTCGGACTCGCGCAGCCGCTGCTGGGTCCGGTGCAGCTCGGCGGTCGTCCACTTGAGGTATTCGACGAGCTTCTCTTCGTTCGCCACGGGAATGGTCAGCCTTCCTGTTCTCGCGCGTGAAGCCTCAGGCGGGACCGAGTGGGACCGGGTGGGCAGGAGTGGACCGCACCTTGTCGCTGCCAGGGTCGCCGCGGCTGCTTAAGCGGGTCTAACCCCTGCCTTGCCGACCGGCCGCGCGGCGCGCTCACGTCACCGGCGGCGCCGCGTCGCGGGCCAGCGCCAGAAGGTCGGCGGCGATCTCGTCGGGCGCCCCGGCGTGCAGATCGTGGTCGGAGCCGGGGTACCAGCGCACGGTCACCCGCTCCAGGGACTCCTCGGCGGCGGCCACCCAGGCGCGCACCTGATCGGAGAGCCGGGGAATCGCCGGGATGATGGGCAGCAGCCGGACCGGCACACCGATCTTCGGGTACCAGTCCGCGGGGGCCTCCCGCTGCAGGCTCCCGACGATCGACATGACCTGCTCCGAGGTGAGGCGGGGGATGAGCAGCCCGTCCGGCCCGACGCGGTAGTCGGCGAGGCGCGCCTCGACGGAGGCGTCCGACCACTCGGGGTGGGTGGCCCTGAGGTAGGCGCGCATGTCGGCCGCGCTGGTCGTGCCCTGCTGCGCTCCCCGTACGACTTCGGCGGTGCGCTCCCAGAAGGCGCGCATCACCGGCCCGTCGAACTCGTACCAGCCGCCGTCGATCAGGACCAGGCCCGCGACCAGGTCGGGCCGCTCGGCCGTCAGGCGCAGCGCGAGGTGCGCGCCCCAGGAGTGGCCGGCGACCAGCGCGCCCGCCAGGTCGAGGGCGGTGACCGCCTCGGCCAGGTCCATGACGACGGCCGCGTTCTCGTAGCCGTCCGGCGGCGCGTCCGACTCGCCGTGACCGCGGTGGTCGACGGCGTAGACCGGATGCCCGGCGGCGGCGACCCGCTCGGCGACCTCGTCCCACATCCGGGCGTTCGAGAGCATGCCGTGCAGCAGCAGGTACGGGCGGCCCGTGGGCCCGGAGCCGCCCGCGGGCCGGTGCCGGACGTTGAGGGAGACGGTGTGCGACACGGGGATGCGGAGGTTCTTCACAGGCGGACCCTCGGGGTGGGATCGGGCGCGGGTCAGGGGCGCTGTGCGGTGGCGAAGATGTACCCGAGCTCGGGCATCTTGCCGAGGGCCGCCTGGTTGTGCAGGAAGAGTTCGTAGCCCTCGACGCCGATGATGTCGACGTACTCGTCCCGGTGGGCGCGGATCCACTCGACGTACCCGTCGTACGTCTTGGCGGTCTCGGCGGTGATGTCGGTCAGTTCGAGGACCGTCCAGCCGGCCGCGCGGAAGATGTCGGGGTAGTCCCCGATGTCGGTGAGCGCGGCGTAGATGGTGGTGTCGCTGACGGTGGCGGTCCGTGCCTTGGCCGGGTCGGGGTTGAGGTAGACCATGTCGGCGATCGGCATCCGCGCGCCGGGCTTCACCACGCGCAGGGCCTCGCTGAGCACCCGCTGCTTGTCGGGCATGTGGAGCATCGACTCCAGGGCCCAGCAGTGGTCGAAGGACCGGTCGTCGAACGGCAGGTTCATGGCGTCCACCTGCTGGAAGCGGACCCGGTCGGCGAGGCCGGCCTCGCGCGCCCGGCGGTTGCCGCGCTCGACCTGGCGGGCGCTGACGGAGATGCCGACCACCTCGACGTCGCGGGCGCGGGCCAGCTGCATGGCCGGGGTGCCGTTGCCGCAGCCGATGTCGAGGATCCGGTCACCGGGGGCGGGGTCGAGGCGCCGGATCATCTCGTCCGTCATCTGGATCATGGCCTCGTCGAACGTGGCGTCCTGGGCGCCGCCGTCGAACCAGTAGCCGTAGTGCAGATTGCCGTCTCCGAGCTGAGTCATCAGATCGAAGACCTTGTGGTCGTAGTAGTGGCCGATGTCGCTGGGCTCGGGGGCGACGGTCTTGTTCACCGTCGGGGGCTTCTTGGTCGTCGCGTTCTTCGTCACGACCTCAGCGTCGCGGCGCGCCGCACGGCGTCACAACCCCACCCCGGCCCCTGAACAGCCCCTAAGGCCGAAGGCCGCCCACCCCTAGTCCCACCCCTACGGACCGCTCCTTTGACGCGTCCTTGACGGGGGCCATACGCCCCGGGTGGTACACAGACGAAAAAAATGAGAGTACGCTCCGACTAGATATTGAGCTCTCTTTAGGAGGTCGACTCTCGTGTCAGATGTGGGTGCGCGGCGGTGGTGGGCCGTCGGAGCTCTCGTCCTCGCGTCGATGGTCGTGGGCTTCGACGTGACGATCCTGAGCCTGGCGCTGCCGGCCATGGCCGACGATCTGGGTGCGAACAACGTCGAACTGCAGTGGTTCGTGACGTCGTACACGCTGGTCTTCGCGGCCGGCATGATCCCGGCGGGCATGCTCGGCGACCGGTTCGGACGCAAGAAGGTGCTGCTCGCCGCCCTGGTGATCTTCGGCATCAGCTCGCTGGCCTGTGCCTACGCCACGGCGTCCGGCACATTCATCGGCGCGCGTGCGGTGCTCGGCCTCGGTGCCGCGCTGATCATGCCGACCACGCTGTCGCTGCTGCCGGTCATGTTCTCCGACGAGGAGCGGCCGAAGGCCATCGGCGCGGTGGCCGGCGCGGCGATGCTGGCCTATCCGCTCGGCCCGATCCTGGGCGGCTATCTGCTCAACCACTTCTGGTGGGGCTCGGTCTTCCTGATCAACGTGCCGGTCGTGATCCTCGCCTTCCTCGCGGTCTCGGCCTGGCTCCCGGAGTCCAAGGCCAAGGAGGCCAAGCCCTTCGACGTGGGCGGCCTGGTCTTCTCCAGCGTGGGTCTGGCCGCGCTGACGTACGGCGTGATCCAGGGCGGCGAGAAGGGCTGGACGGACATCACCACCCTGGCGCCCTGCGTCGGCGGTCTGCTCGCCCTGGTGCTCTTCGTGTACTGGGAGAAGCGGGTGGCCGACCCGCTGGTCGACCTCTCGCTGTTCCGCTCCGCCCGCTTCACCTCGGGCACCGTGCTCGGCACGGTGATCAACTTCACCATGTTCGGCGTGCTGTTCACGATGCCGCAGTACTACCAGGCGGTCCTCGGCACCGACGCGATGGGCAGCGGCTTCCGGCTCCTGCCGATGGTCGGCGGTCTGCTCGTGGGTGTGACGGTCGCCAACAAGATCGCCAAGGGGCTCGGTCCGAAGACCGCCGTCGGCCTCGGCTTCGCGCTGCTGGCCGCCGGACTCTTCTACGGCGCGACCACCGGCACCGACAGCGGCACCGGTCTGGCCGCCGCGTGGACGGCGGCCTACGGACTCGGCCTCGGCATCGCCCTGCCGACCGCCATGGACGCGGCCCTCGGCGCGCTGTCGGAGGACTCCGCGGGTGTCGGATCCGGCGTCAACCAGTCGATCCGTACCCTCGGCGGCAGCTTCGGCGCGGCCATCCTCGGTTCCGTCCTCAACTCCGGCTACCGCAGCAAGCTCGACCTCGACGGGGTGCCCGAGCAGGCGCAGGGCGCGGTCAAGGACTCCGTGTTCGGAGGCCTCGCGGTCGCCAAGGCGATCAAGTCCTCCGCGCTCGTCGACTCGGTGCGCGCGGCGTACGTCCACGCCCTGGACGTGGTCCTCGTGGTCTCCGGAGGCCTGGGCCTGCTCGGGGTGCTGCTGGCCGTGGTGTGGCTGCCACGCCATGTTGGTCAGAGCACCACCAAGACAGCAGAATCTGAGCATGAAGCCGCAGACGCAGTCTGACCAGGGCAAAGCCGTGCCTGGACTGAGAGAACGCAAGAAGGCCCGCACGAAGGCCGCAATCCAGCGGGAGGCGGTGCGCCTGTTCAGGGAACAGGGGTACTCCGCCACGACCATCGAGCAGATCGCCGAAGCCGCCGAGGTCGCTCCCAGCACCGTCTTCCGCTACTTCGCGACCAAGCAGGACCTGGTCTTCTCGCACGACTACGATCTGCCCTTCGCGATGATGTTCCAGGCACAGTCGCCCGACCTGACGCCGATCCAGGCCGAACGACAGGCCATCCGGTCGATGCTGAAGGACATCCCCGAACAGGAACTGGCCCTGCAGCGCGAGCGGTTCGTGCTCATCCTCAACGAGCCGGAGCTCTGGGGGGCCAGCCTGGGCAACATCGGCCAGACCATGCAGCTGATGAGCGAACAGGTGGCCAAGCGGGCCGGCCGCGACCCGCGGGACCCCGCGGTGCGGGCCTACACCGGGGCCGTGTTCGGGGTGATGCTGCAGATCTCCATGGACTGGGCGAACGATCCGGAGATGGACTTCGCGGCCACGCTGGACGAGGCGCTGTACTGCCTCGAAGACCTGCGGCCGTGATGCGGCCGCACACCCGGAGGAGCGGATGACCTTCCGCCCCTCGACCAGACGTCGTACGCGGCGGCCACCGGCTGCCGGGTGCGACCCCCGCGCCCCTCAATTCCCCCGCAGGGGCGCGGGGCTCAAGGGGGCAAGAACGACCGCGCGTGGCTACGGTCCCCCCGGCTGCCGCGTACGGTCCAACCTGGCGTGCTCCGACTTCCCTCGGCGGAGCACGCCAGGGGTCTGTCCGCCGTCCGTGGGTCGCGGCGTCCGCGCGGTGCGGCGTCAGGTCCCGGTGACCGTCGCCAGCGACGTCGTGACGATGGCGGCCACCTCGTCCTGGCAGCCGTTCAAGTAGAAGTGCCCGCCGGGCAGCACGTGGAGGGCGAAGTCCGCGGTGGTCCGCTCCCGCCAGGTGGCGGCCTCCTCCGGTGTGGTCCGTTCGTCGGCGTCACCGATCAGCGCCGTGATCGGGCAGTCGAGTCGCTCGGGTCCGGGCGCCTCGTACGAGCCCACGGCGCGGTAGTCGGCGCGCAGCGCGGGCAGGATCAGCTCCTGCAGCTCGGGGCTGCCGAAGAACCGCTCGTCGGTTCCGCCCATCGCCCGCAGGTGCGCCAGGAGGTCCGCGTCACCGAAGACCGCCGACCCGTCCTCCGGCCGGTAGGGGCGCGCGAGTCCACCGGAGACGAACAGGTGCGTGGGCAGCCCCGGCAGGCCGGGGCCCGGCCCGTGCTGGAGCCGTCGCGTCACCTCGAAGGCCACGATGGCGCCCAGGCTGTGCCCGAACAGCGCGAACGGCTTCCCGTCGCGCGGGAGTTGGTCCGTCACACCGTCGGCGAGTGCGGCCACCGAGTCCAGGCACGGCTCCCTGTGCCGGTCCTGCCGCCCCGGATACTGCACGGACAGGACCTCGATGCCCGGCGAGAGCAGGGCGGACAGCCCGAAGTAGTAGCTCGCCGAACCGCCCGCGAACGGAAGACAGACCAGCCTCACCGGTGCCGTCGCGGAGCCGTGGTACCGCCGCAGCCACACCCCGGCCCCGGTCTTCCGCGCCGCCTGCGCCGTGCCCCTGTCCATCGCACTCCCTCTCGTCCCGCTCCGCCGCCGTCGGGCCGCGCGGCCCCGGGCGAACGCGCGCCGCCCGCCCCCGATGCTGGCCGCGGCGCATAGCGCGGGTCTAAAGCGGCAGGCGGCTAGCGGCGGTTTGGTTCGCCTTTAGAGAGCCCGCCCACGATGAGCCCGGTACTCGTAGCGATCTCCGATTTCGGACCGGGAGCGCCGTTGATGTCTTGTGGCAGCCAGTTGTTCCGACGTCGACCGCGGCTGACGTGATGGCGTCGGGAACCGCGTCCGGGGCCGGTGAGGGTGTCGGACCCGAGCCGGTCGCGGTGGTCGGAATGGCCTGCCGGCTGCCCGGCGCGGCCGGTCCGGCGGCGTTCTGGCGGCTGTTGAGCGAGGGGCGTGACGCCGTGCGCGACGCGCCGCCCGAGCGCCGAATGGCCGACTCCCCACTCCGGGGGCCCGGCGGCTACCTGGACCGGATCGACGGCTTCGACGCGGCGTTCTTCCGCGTCAGCCCCCACGAGGCCGTGGCGATGGACCCCCAGCAGCGGCTGCTCCTCGAACTGAGCTGGGAGGCCCTGGAAGACGCGGGGATCCGGCCGGACCGACTGGCGCGGAGCCGCACCGGGGTCTTCGTCGGCGCCTTCTGGGACGACTACGCGCACCTCCTGGACCGCGGGGCCGAAGCCGCCGTCACCCGGCACACCATGACGGGCGTGCACCGCAGCATTCTGGCCAACCGCGTCTCGTACACGTACGGCTTGGCCGGGCCGAGCCTGACCGTCGACACCGCGCAGTCCTCCTCACTCGTCGCGGTGCACCTGGCCTGCGAGAGCATCCGCGGCGGCGAGAGCGAGACGGCGCTCGCCGGCGGCGTCAGCCTCATCTGCTCGCCGCGCTCCACCGAGCTGGCCGAGGCCCGCTTCGGCGGGCTCTCCGCCACGGGGCGCTGCCACACGTTCGACGCCCGTGCCGACGGCTTCGTACGGGGCGAGGGCGGCGGACTCGTGGTGCTCAAGTCGCTGGCGGCGGCCCGCCGCGACGGCGACACCGTGTACTGCGTGATCCGGGGGAGCGCCGTCAACAGCGACGGCGCGACCGACGGACTCACCCGGCCCAGCGGGCGGGCGCAGCGCGACGTGGTGCGGCTGGCCTGCCGCAGGGCCGGGCTGACGCCGGACCGAATCCAGTACGTGGAACTGCACGGCACCGGCACGCCCGTCGGGGACCCCGTCGAGGCCGCCGCGCTCGGCGCCGCGCTCGGACAGGACGGGGCACGCACGGCGCCGCTCGCGGTCGGCTCCGCCAAGACGAACGTCGGTCACCTCGAAGCCGCCGCCGGCGTCGTCGGGCTGCTCAAGACCGCGCTGAGCATCCACCACCGGCAGCTCGCGCCGAGCCTGAACTTCACCGCGCCTCATCCGGCCATCCCGCTGACCGACCTCGGCCTGAGGGTCCAGCAGGACCTGACGGACTGGCCGCACCCCGAAGAGCCCCTGACGGCAGGGGTGTCCTCGTTCGGCATGGGCGGCACGAACTGCCATGTGGTGCTGGCAGGGGCGCCTGGGGTGGGTGAGGGTGGGGGGACTGCCGCGGCGGCTCTCGCGGCGACGTCCGCCCCGGCTGAGGGCGTGGGGTCCGTTGCGGCCGGGGGCGCGGCATCCGCCCCGGCCCCCGGAAACCCCCGCGCCACCGCGACGGCACCGCCCACCCCCTGGCCCGTGAGCGGTCACAGCGCCGACGCGCTGCGGGCCCAGGCCGGGCGGCTGCGCGACCACCTGCGCGGCCTCCCCGCCGTGCCCGATCCGTCGCGGGTCGGGCACGCGCTGGCCCGCACCCGTGCGCCCCTCACTCACCGCGCCGTCCTGCTCGGCGGTGACACCGACGGACTGCTCGGCTCCCTCGACGCGCTCGCCGAGGGGACGGACACCCCGTCCGTCGTCCGGGGCGAGGCGGACGGGGACCGGGACGGGAACGACAAGGTCGCCTTCCTGTTCAGCGGGCAGGGTGCCCAACGGGCCGGAATGGGCCGCGAGTTGTACGCGGCCTTCCCCGTGTTCGCCGACGCCCTCGACGAGGCCTTCGCCGCGCTCGACGGCCATCTGGACCGCCCCCTGCGCGAGACCGTCCTCGGCGAGGACCCCGCACACCTCTCCCTCCTCGACCGGACCGCCTGCACCCAGCCCGCGCTCTTCGCGATCGAGACGAGCCTGTACCGCCTGGCGGAGTCCTTCGGGCTGCGGCCCGCCTACGTCCTCGGCCATTCGGTCGGCGAGATCACCGCCGCCCACGTCGCCGGCGCCCTCTCCCTGTCCGACGCGAGCGCCCTGGTCGCGGCGCGCGGCCGGCTGATGCAGACGGTGCGGGCGCCCGGCGCGATGGCCGCCTGGCAGGGGACCCCGGACGAGGTGGCGGAACTGCTCGCCGGGCGGGAGGAGCGCGTCACCCTCGCCGCCGTCAACGGCCCCGACTCCGTCGTGGTCTCCGGCGACCGCGACACCGTCGACGAACTGACCGCCACCTGGCGGGCGCGCGGCCGCAAGGCCCACCGCCTGAAGGTCAGCCACGCCTTCCATTCGCCGCACATGGACCCGGTCCTCGACGAACTGCGCGCCGTCGCCGCCCGCCTCACCTTCCGCGCCCCCACCCTCCCCGTGCTCTCCAACCTCACGGGGCGGCCCGTCTCCGGAGCCGAGTACGGCGACCCCGATTACTGGGCACGGCACGCGCGCGAACCCGTTCAGTTCCTGGCCGGTATAAGGGAGTTGTGCGAGCTCGGCGCGACCACCTTCGTCGAACTCGGCCCGGACGCGCCCCTCTCCGCGATGGCCCGCGCGTGCTTCCCCGTACCGTCCCAGGATCCGAGCCGCCCCCGCCCCGCGGCGATCGCCGTGTGCCGCCGCGGGCGCGACGAGGCGACCACGTTTATGACGGCCCTGGCGCAGGCGTACGTACGCGGTGCCGATGTCGACTTCACTCCCGCGTACGGGGAGCTCGATTCCGCGTCCGTCGACCGCGCTTCCGCGTCCGGGGGCCGCGCCGAGGCCGGCGGCCGGCTGAGCCTTCCCACGTACGCCTTCCAGCGCGAGCGCTACTGGCCGAAGCCGATCCCGGCCGCGGCCCCGCAGGGCGCCGTCATGCCTGCCGGACAGGACCTGGGGCACGCGGGCGGGACGTCGGCGTCGGCGTGGGCGTCGACGGACGGGACGGAGTCCGGGGACCGTGCGCCGGCGACGGGCGGGGCGCGGACCGAGCTCGCCGGGCGGCTCGCCGCGCTCACGGTCGCCGACCAGGAGCGCACCCTGCTCGGCCTCGTCGCCCAACATGTGGCCGCCGTGCTCGGCTCGGCCTCGGGCACGGTCGAAACCGCCCGTACCTTCAAGCAGTTGGGCTTCGACTCGATGGCCGCCGCCGAGCTGAGCGAGCGGCTCGGCGCGGCGACCGGCCTGCCCCTGCCCGCGACGCTGACCTTCGACCACCCGACCCCCGCGGCCGTGGCCGCACACCTGCGCGCCGAGGTCACCGGCACACCCGCCGACGCCGCCGCGGCAACCGTCCCGCCGGCCCTCACCGGCAGTGATGCCGCCGACGAGGACCCGGTCGTCATCGTGGCCATGAGCTGCCGATACCCGGGCGACGCCACGTCACCGGAGGACCTGTGGCGGCTGGTGGCCGACGGCACCGACGCCGTCGGGGAGTTCCCCACCGACCGCGGCTGGGACCTGGAGCGCCTGTTCCACCCCGACGCCGACCGGTCGGGCACGAGCAGTACGCGCCAGGGCGGATTCCTCTACGACGCCGCCGACTTCGACGCCGAGTTCTTCGACATCAGCCCGCGCGAGGCGCTGGCCGTCGACCCGCAGCAACGACTGCTCCTCGAATGCGCCTGGGAGGCTTTCGAGCGGGCGGGCCTGGACCCGCGGACGCTCAAGGGCAGCCCCACCGGCGTCTTCGTCGGCATGACGGGACAGGACTACGGGCCCCGGCTCCACGAGCCGTCCCAGTCCACCGACGGCCATCTGCTGACCGGCAGCACGCCGAGCGTCGCCTCCGGCCGCCTCGCGTTCAGCTTCGGCCTGGAGGGGCCCGCCCTGACGGTGGACACCGCCTGCTCGTCGTCGCTGGTCACGCTCCACTTGGCGGCGCGGGCGCTGCGCAGCGGCGAGTGCGAGCTGGCGCTGGCCGGCGGCGTCACCGTGCTGGCCACACCCGGCATGTTCACCGAGTTCTCGCGCCAGCGCGGTCTGGCGGCCGACGGCCGCTGCAAGCCGTTCGCCGCGGGCGCCGACGGCACGGGGTGGGCCGAGGGCGTGGGCCTCGTGCTGCTCGAACGGCTCTCGACCGCGCGGCGCAACGGCCATCGTGTGCTGGCGGCGGTGCGGGGTTCCGCGATCAACCAGGACGGCGCGAGCAACGGCCTGACCGCCCCCAACGGCCCCTCCCAGCAACGCGTCATCCGCGCCGCTCTCGCCGACGCCCGCCTCACGGCGGACGAGGTCGACGTGGTGGAGGCGCACGGTACGGGCACGACGCTGGGCGACCCGATCGAGGCGCAGGCGCTGCTGGCGACGTACGGGCAGGGCCGGGCCGGGGACCGGCCGTTGTGGCTGGGTTCGGTGAAGTCGAACATCGGTCACACGCAGGCGGCCGCGGGTGTGGCGGGCGTCATCAAGATGGTGATGGCCCTGCGCCACGGGGAGTTGCCGGCCACGCTGCACGTCGACGAGCCGAGCGGTCATGTCGACTGGTCGACGGGCGCGGTCCGGCTGCTGACCGAGCCGGTGGCGTGGCCGCGCGGCGAACGACCCCGCCGGGCGGCGGTGTCCTCCTTCGGCATCTCGGGCACGAACGCACACCTGGTCCTTGAGGAAGTCCCCGAGGAAGTGTCTGGGGAGGCCCACCGACCGCAGCAGGAGCCGGGCCGGGGCGCGGCGGATCGTCCCGTGCTGCCGTGGGTGGTTTCCGGGCGCTCCGCGACAGCACTGCGCGAACAGGCGCACCGGCTGCATGCGTTCGTGACCGCTCACCCGACCGCGACGGCGGCACAGGTGGGGCGGGCGCTCGTGGCCACGCGGGCGGTCTTCGAGCACCGGGCCGTGGTGGTGGGGCGCGACCATAAGGCGTTGACCGCGGCCCTGGGCGCCCTCGCGTCGGGTGAGGCGTCGCCGGATGTGGTGTCCGGTGTGGCCGGTGATGTGGGTCCTGGGCCGGTGCTGGTGTTTCCGGGGCAGGGGTCGCAGTGGGTGGGGATGGGTGCCCGGCTCCTGGATGAGTCGGCGGTGTTCGCGGCGCGGATCGGTGAGTGTGAGCGGGCGCTGTCGGCTTACGTGGACTGGTCGTTGACGGATGTGTTGCGTGGGGATGGGAGTGAGCTGTCCCGGGTCGAGGTCGTGCAGCCGGTGCTGTGGGCCGTGATGGTGTCCCTCGCCGCCGTGTGGGCCGAACACGGCGTCGTCCCCGCCGCGGTCGTCGGCCACTCCCAGGGCGAGATCGCGGCGGCCGTCGTCGCCGGGGCGCTCACCCTGGAGGACGGGGCGAAGATCGTGGCCCTGCGCAGCCAGGCGCTGCGGCAGCTCTCGGGCGCGGGCGCCATGGCCTCGCTCGGAGTGGGGCAGGCGCAGGCCGCCGAGCTCATCGCGGGCCAGGACGGTGTCGGTGTCGCCGCCGTCAACGGGCCTTCCTCCACCGTCATTTCGGGCCCCCCGGACCAGGTCGCCGCCGTCGTCGCCGAGGCCGAGACGCGCGGTCTGCGGGGCCGTGTCATCGACGTCGACTATGCCTCGCACAGCCCTCAGGTGGACGCCATCGCCGACGAACTGACCCGCACGCTGGCGGGCGTCCGCCCCGTCGCCGCACCCGTGGCGTTCTACTCGGCCGTGACCGGCACCCGCGTCGACACCACGGGTCTCGACACCGACTACTGGATCACCAATCTGCGGCAGCCGGTCCGTTTCGCCGACGCCGTCGGCGCGCTCCTCGCGGACGGGCACCGGGTCTTCGTCGAGTCGAGCAGCCACCCGGCCCTCACCCTGGGCCTGCAGGAGACCTTCGAGGAGGCCGGGACCGACGCGGTCACCGTGCCGACGCTGCGACGCGACGACGGCGGCCTGGACCGGCTGGTCCTCTCGCTGGCGCAGGCCTTCGGCGCCGGGTGCGCGGTCAGGTGGGAGGACTGGTTCCCGGGCGCAGGGACGTCCGGCATCGAGCTCCCCACGTACGCCTTCCAGCGGCGCCGCTACTGGTTGGAGGCGCCCACGGGCGGCCAGGACGCCGCCGGGCTCGGCCTCGGCCCGGCCGGGCATCCGCTGCTCGGCGCGACCGCCGAACTCGCCGACGGAGACGTCCGGTTGCTCACTGGCCGTATCAGCCGCCACAGCCACCCCTGGCTCGCCCAGCACACCCTGTTCGGCACGCCCGTCGTGCCCGCGTCGGTGCTCACGGAGTGGGCGCTGCGCGCCGCCGACGAGGTCGGGTGCGCGGGCGTCGAGGACCTCACGCTCCGGGCCCCGCTGACGTTGCCCGAGGACACGGGCGTGCAGGTGCAGATCGTGATGGGGCCCGCGGACACCCGCGACGGCCACCGTGAGCTGCACGTCTACGCCCGTGCCGAGGACGAGACCGGACCCGACGGGGGCGGTGCGCCGTGGACCTGCCACGCGGACGGTCAGCTGGTGGTGGAGCCCGTCCGGACGCCGACCGGAGGCGGCACGGGTTCGGCCGGTGAGGGCACGGCGGACGAGGCGTGGCCGCCGCCCGGCGCCGAGCCCGTCGACCTGACCGGTTTCTACGAGCGGGCGGCGGATGCCGGCGTCGGCTACGGGCCCGCCTACACGGGGGTACGTGTGGTGTGGCGACGGGGCACCGAGCTGTTCGCGGAGGCGGTGCTGACCCAGGAGGCCCCGAACGCGGCCGGGTTCGGGATCCATCCGGCACTGCTCGATGCCGCACTGCATCCGGCGCTGCTCGGGGACCGCCCGGCCGACAGCGAGGGCGGGGACGACGGCCGGGTATGGATGCCGTTCGCCCTGACGGGGGTGTCCCTGTGGGCGACGGGCGCCACGTCCGTACGGGTCCGTCTCACCCCGCTGGACGACGACGGGCCGGCCGGGACGCCGGGCGAGAGCGGGCGGACCTGGCGGGTCGCTGTGAACGACCCGACCGGCGCGGAGGTGCTGACCTGCGAGGGCCTGGTCCTCGTGGCGGCGGGCGCCCGCGAGATACGGGCCGCGGGTGGACGCGTGTCCGACCTCTACGCGCTTCAGTGGGTGCCGGGGCCGACGGTGACGGCGGCCGGAGCGGAGGGCGCGAGGGCGGGTGTCGCGTCCGGCTGGGCGGTCTTGGGGGAGGGCGGACACGAGTCTCTGGGCGCGCTCGTCGCGGCGGTCGAGGGTGGGGCGCCCGTGCCCTCCGCGGTCCTGGTCGATGTTCCCGGGGCCGAAGCGGGCTCTTTGGTCGATGGGGTCGATGAAGCCGGTGCGGTCGGTGGTGTGGGGGAGGCCCGGGCCGGGTTGGCTGCGGCGCGGTGGGCCGACGACCTCGTCGAGCAGTGGCTCGGCGACGCACGGTTCGCCGACGTCCCGCTGGTCTTCGTGACGCGTGGCGCGCTCGCGGTGGGCGACGGTCGGCTTCCCGTTCCGGCGGTCGCCGCCGTACGAGGGGTCGTGGAGGCCGCCCGATCGACGTACCCCCGGCGCTTCCTCCTCGTCGACACCGGCGTCGACGGCGCGCGGGCGGGGGAGGGCGGCCCGGGATCCGACCTGGAGCGCGCCGTGGGCATGGCTCTCGCCGCCGACGAGCCACAACTCGCCCTGAGCGCGGGGAACGTCCTCGTACCGCGCCTTGCCCCCACGGGTGTCACGGACGGTGAAGGGCGGGGCCTCGACCCGGACGGCACCTTGCTGATCGCCGGGTCGGCGGGGCCGGCCGAGGTGTCGGTCGCCGCCATCGCGGAACATGCCGTACGGACCGGGGAGTGCAGGCACCTGTTGCTGCTCACTGACTCCGGTGCGGAAGCGCCCGGCGTGCCCGAACTGCACGCGATGGCAAAGGAGTTGAGGTCCGGTGGCGCCACCGTCCGCTTGATCGAGGCGGACCTGACGGACCCGGCCGCCCTCACCGAGGCCCTCGCCGCGGTGGACCCCGACCGCCCCCTCACCGGCGTCATCCACGTCACCGCCGCCCCCGCCACGGCAGCCCCCGCCGGTAGCCCTCCGGCCGCCACCTTCGCCGAGACCTGGGCCGCGAGCGCCGGCGTCACGGCCGCCCTGCACCGCGCGGCCGCGAACGCCACCGCCCACCGGCCGCTGGCCCTCTTCGCCGTCCTCTCCCCGGCCGGTGCCTCCGTGGGAGTCCACCGGTCCGCGGCGGACGCCGCTGCCGACGCGTTCCGCGAGGCCCTCGCCCTGGGGCGGCACTCCGCCGGCACGACGGGTGTGGCCCTGACGTACGGCCCCCCGAGCGCCCCCGCCTCCACCCCTGCCTCCGTCGCCGTCCCCGGCCGGGGTTCCGGCCCCCGTATCAAGAGCACACCCCCCGGCCGCCTCCCCGCCCTCCTCGACGCCGCACGCGCACACGGCGGCCGCCCCCTCTTCGGGGTCCGCCCGGCCGTCGGCGCCCTGGACGACGACGACGTCGCCGCGCTGCCCGCCGCCCTGCGCGCCCTGGCGGCGGCGCGGCCCCCGGCCCGCCGCACCGCCGCCGACCGCCGGCCCCCCACGGACTGGCCCGCCCGCCTGGCCGGCCTCTCCGCGGCCGAACAGCTCCGGCTTCTCGTCGACGCCGTGCGTACCCACGCCGCCGCGGTCCTCGGGCGCACCGACCCGGAGGCGCTGCGGGGCGACGCCACCTTCAAACAGCTCGGCCTGGACTCGCTGACCTCCGTCGAACTGCGCAACCGGCTCGTGGAGGACACCGGGCTCCGCCTGCCCACCGCCCTCGTCTTCCGGCACCCGACCCCGGCGGCCATCGCCGGCCACCTGCGCGAGCGGCTGACCGGACAGGGCGAGGAGCGCGCGGCCGGCGCGCCCGCGCGGGTGACGGCCGACTCGCCGCCCGGCGCCGGTTCGGTGCTGAGCGACCTGACCCGCATGGAGAACGCCCTGGCCGCGCTCGCCGACGAGCTGTCCCACGGCGAGACGGACGAGATCACGACGCGGCTCGAGGCGCTGCTCACCCGGTGGAGGAGGACGAACGCCACCGCGGACGAGGACGACGGCGCCGCCGACCGCCTCAAGGGCGCGTCCGCCGACCAGATCTTCGACTTCATCGACAACGAGCTGGGTGTCGGGCACGACACCTCGCGCGCGACCCCCACTCCGAAGGCCGGGTGACCCCACATGGCGAGTGAAGAGCAACTGGTCGAGTATCTGCGCAGGGTGACCACCGAGCTCCACGACACGCGTCGTCGCCTCGTGCAGGAGGAGGACCGCAGGCAGGAGCCGGTGGCCCTGGTCGGCATGGCCTGTCGGTTCCCCGGCGGCGTGGCGTCCCCGGAGGACCTGTGGGACCTCGTGGCCGCCGGCAAGGACGCCATCGAGGACTTCCCCACCGACCGCGGCTGGGACCTGGCGGCGCTGTACCACCCGGACCCGGCCCACTACGGCACCAGCTATGTGCGGCACGGCGGGTTCGTGGACGACGCGGGCTCCTTCGACGCCGACTTCTTCGGCATCAGCCCGCGCGAGGCGCTGGCGATGGACCCGCAGCAGAGGCTGATGCTGGAGACGTCCTGGGAACTGTTCGAGCGTGCCGGGATCGACCCGGTCTCGCTCAAGGGCAGCCGCACCGGCGTCTACGCCGGGGTGTCCAGCGAGGACTACATGTCCCAACTCCCGCGTATTCCCGAGGGGTTCGAGGGGCACGCCACCACCGGCAGCCTCACCAGCGTCATCTCGGGGCGGGTGGCCTACACCTACGGTCTGGAAGGACCGGCCGTCACCGTCGACACGGCCTGCTCCGCCTCCCTCGTCGCCATCCACCTGGCGAGCCAGGCGCTGCGCCAGCGCGAGTGCGACCTGGCCCTCGCGGGCGGCGTGCTCGTCCTGTCGAGCCCGCTGATGTTCACCGAGTTCTGCCGCCAGCGGGGCCTGGCACCCGACGGCCGGTGCAAGCCGTTCGCCGCGGCGGCGGACGGCACCGGTTTCTCCGAAGGCATCGGCCTGATCCTCCTGGAACGGCTCTCCGACGCCCGCCGCAACGGCCACGACGTCCTTGCCGTCATCCGTGGTTCGGCCGTCAACCAGGACGGCGCGAGCAACGGCCTGACCGCCCCCAACGACGCTGCCCAGGAACAGGTGATCCGCGCCGCCCTCGACAGCGCCCGTCTCACGCCCGCCGACGTCGACGCCGTCGAGGCGCACGGCACCGGCACGAAGCTGGGCGACCCCATCGAGGCCGGGGCACTCCTCGCCACCTACGGGCAGCACCGCGCGCGCCCTCTGCTGCTCGGCTCCCTCAAGTCCAACATCGGCCACACCCACGCCACCGCCGGCGTCGCGGGCGTCATCAAGACGGTGATGGCCCTCCGCAACGGCCTGGTGCCCGCCACGCTCCACGTCGAGGAACTCAGCCCGCACGTCGACTGGGACGCGGGAGCGGTCGAGGTCGTCACGGAGCCCACCCCGTGGCCGGAGACCGGCCGCCCCCGGCGCGCCGGGGTCTCCGCGTTCGGCATCTCGGGCACGAACGCGCACCTCATCCTGGAGCAGGCGCAGGAGGAGGCACCGGTCGAGGCGCAGGCGGAGCCGGAGGGCGTGGACGCATCTGAAGGGCGACAGCCCGAGCACGCTCCGGTGGGCGGGGTGGTGCCGTGGGTGGTCTCCGGCCGGACCGAAGACGCTCTGCGCGCCCAGGCCCGGAGGCTCGGCGACTTCGTCGCGGGCGATCCGGCGGCGCTGCCGGTGGAGGTCGGCTGGTCTCTGGCCACGACGCGGTCGGTGCTGGAGCACCGGGCTGTGGTGGTGGGCCGCGACCGGGAGGCATTGACGGCGGGGCTCGGTGCGTTGGCGTCGGGTGAGGTGTCGGCGGATGTGGTGTCCGGTGTGGCTGGTGATGTGGGTCCTGGGCCGGTGTTGGTGTTTCCGGGTCAGGGGTCGCAGTGGGTGGGGATGGGTGCCGAACTCCTCGATGAATCGCCGGTGTTCGCGGCGCGTATCGCGGAGTGCGAGCAGGCGCTCTCGGCGTACGTGGACTGGTCCCTGACGGATGTTTTGCGTGGGGACGGGGCTGAGTTGTCTCGCGTTGAGGTCGTGCAGCCGGTGTTGTGGGCGGTGATGGTGTCGCTGGCTGCTGTGTGGGCGGACTGCGGGGTTGTTCCGGCTGCTGTGGTGGGGCATTCGCAGGGTGAGATGGCTGCGGCGTGTGTGGCGGGTGCGTTGTCGTTGGAGGATGCGGCGCGGATCGTCGCCGTACGCAGTGACGCTCTGCGGCAGTTGCAGGGGCACGGAGACATGGCATCCCTCGGTACGGGCCCGGAGAGGGCTGCCGAGCTGATCGGTGACCGGCCGGGTGTGTGTGTCGCTGCCGTCAACGGGCCATCCTCTACGGTCATTTCGGGACCACCCGAGCATGTTGCCGCCGTGGTCACGGAGGCGGAATCCCAGGGCCTGCGGGCCCGTGTCATCGATGTGGGATACGCCTCTCACGGGCCGCAGATCGACGAGCTCCACGACCTGCTCACCGAGCGCCTGGCCGACATCGCGCCGACACGTACGGATATCGCGTTCTACTCGACGGTGACGGCGGAGAGGCTGTCGGACACCACGGCCCTGGATACGGTGTACTGGGTCACCAATCTCCGCCAGCAGGTTCGTTTCGCCGACACGATCGAGGCCCTCCTCGCCGACGGCTACCGCCTCTTCATCGAGGCCAGTGCTCACCCGGTGCTCGGTCTCGGCATGGAGGAGACCATCGAGCGGGCGGACGTGCCCGCCACCGTCGTCCCCACCCTCCGCCGTCATCACGGCGACCCCACCCAGCTGGCCCGCGCCGCCGCCCTCGCCTTCACTGCGGGAGCGGACGTCGACTGGCGGCGGTGGTTCCCGGCCGATCCCGCTCCCCGTACCGTCGACCTCCCCACCTACGCCTTCCAACGTCGGCGTTACTGGCTGGCCGACTCCGTGACGCGTGAGGCGGGAACGCGCGACGCCGGCTCCGGGCACCCGCAGTTGACCGGCGTGGTGGCTCTCGCCGACGGGGGAGTGGTGCTCCACGGACGCGTCTCGGCCGAGCGCGGGGGCTGGCTCGGTGGGCATGTGGTGGCGGGGGCGGCGCTCGTGCCGGGTGCCGCGTTGGTCGAATGGGTGCTGCGGGCCGCCGATGAGGCGGGCTGCGCCACGCTGGAGGAGCTGACGTTGCAGGCCCCGCTGGTGCTGCCCGAGTCCGGGGGCGTCCAGGTCCAGGTGGCCGTGGGCGCGGCGGACGAACAGGGGCGGCGTGACGTACACGTGTACTCGCGTCCTGAGCGGGAGGCGGCCGGGGCCGACGCGTCCGGTACGTGGGTGTGTCACGCCGTCGGTGAGCTCGGGCGTGACGCGGTGTCCCGGCCGGCCCGTGAGGTCGGCCAGTGGCCGCCGGCGGGAGCCGAGCCGGTGGACGTGAGCGACTTCTACGAGGGCGCCGCCGTCGCCGGATACGCGTACGGGTCCGCCTTCCGCGGGCTGCGGGCGCTCTGGCGGAACGGCGAAGAGCTGCTCGCGGACGTGGAGTTGCCCGAGGCGGCAGGCTCGTCCGCGGGGTTCGGGGTGCATCCGGCGTTGCTGGACGCGGCCCTGCACCCCCTGCTCGCGCAGCGGAGCGCGGGCGCGGGAGGAGCCTCGGCGGGCGGTGACGTACTCCTGCCCTTCACCTGGAGCGGCGTCTCACTGTGGGCGACCGAGGCCACCACCGTCCGGGTCCGGCTTGCGGGACTCGGCGGCGGCGACGAGGAGACCGTGTCCCTGACGGTGACCGACCCGACCGGCGGCCCCGTGGTGGACGTCGCGGAGCTGCGGCTCCGGTCGACCAGCGCCCAGGCCGTGCGGGCCGCCGTGACGCCGGGCACGGACGGGCTCTACGAACTTCGGTGGTCGCCGCTGCCCGTACCGGCCGCCGACAGCGTCGGCACGCCCGACGCCTCCGACTGTGCCGTGCTCGGAGCGCTCGACCGCCCCTTCGGGGACGACGACCCGGACCCGGCGCCGCATCCGGACTGGTTCCGGGATGTGGCCGCGCTCGTCGACGCCGCCGTCCCCCCGCCCTCCCTGGTGTTCGTCCCCACCGACACCACCGGCGCCGATGCTCATGAACTAGCCGTCACCGAAAGCGTGTTGGAGGTCATCCAGGCCTTTCTCGACGCGCCGAGCCTGGACCGGACCCAGTTGGTGTTCGTGACCCGGGGAGCGGTGGACGCCGGGCCCGCCGAGGACTCCGGGGCCGTGCGGGCGCCGGACCCGGCCGGCGCCGCCGTCTGGGGCCTGGTGCGCAGCGCGCAGTCGGAGCACCCCGACCGTTTCGTGCTGGTCGACGTCGACGGACCGCTCGGTGCGGCGTCGTCCCGTACCGACGTGGTGGACGCCGTGCGGGCCGCCGTCGACGCCCAGGAACCCCAGCTCGCCGTGCGGGACGGGCAGGTGCTCATCCCCCGGTGGGCGCGTGCCGAGGCGCCCGTCGAGCTGGCCGCGCCGCCGGGTGCTCGGGCCTGGCGGCTGGTAGGCGGGGCGGCCGGGACGTTGGACGCCGTCACCGCGCAGCCGTGCGAGGAGGTGCTGCGCCCGCTGGAGCGAGGGCAGGTCCGCGTCGCCGTCCACACCGCCGGGGTCAACTTCCGTGACGTGCTGATCGCGTTGGGCATGTATCCGGACCCGGACGCCGTGCCGGGCACCGAGGCCGCCGGGGTGGTGACCGAGGTCGGGCCGGGCGTCAGCCGGGTGTCCGTGGGTGACCGTGTGATGGGCATGCTCGACGGCGCCTTCGGCCCCTGGGCCGTCGCCGACGCGCGGATGCTGGCTCCCGTCCCGGCGGCCTGGGACATGCGTCAGGCCGCCGCCGCGCCCGCCGCCTACCTCACGGCTTGGTACGGGTTGGTGGAGCTGGCGGGGCTGAAGGCGGGGGAGCGGGTGCTGATCCACGCCGCCACCGGTGGCGTCGGGATGGCGGCCGTGCGGATCGCCCGGCATCTGGGTGCGGAGGTCTTCGCGACCGCGAGTCCCGCCAAGCACGCCGTCCTCGACGAGATGGGTGTCGATGCCGCCCACCGTGCTTCGTCCCGTGACCTCGACTTCGAGGAGACCATCCGCCGGGCCACCGATGGGCGCGGCGTGGACGTCGTACTCAACAGCCTCGCCGGTGAGTTCGTCGACGCCTCCCTCCGGCTGCTCGGGGACGGTGGACGGTTCGTGGAGATGGGCAAGAGCGATCTCCGCGAGCCCGAACTCCTCACGCCGGCGCACCCCGGAGTGTCGTACCAGGCCTTCGACTTGGTCGCGGACGCCGGGCCCGAACGGCTCGGGCAGCTGCTCGACCGGCTCGGCGAGCTCTTCGCGGACGGGGCGCTGGCTCCGCTGCCCGTCACCGCACGGCCCCTGGGACGGGCCCGGGAGACGTTCCGGTACATGAGCCTGGCGAAGCACACCGGGAAGCTGGTGCTCGACGTGCCCGCGCCGCTCGACCCGGCGGGCACCGTCCTCGTCACCGGCGGCACCGGCACCATCGGCGCCGCCGTGGCCGAACACCTGGCCCGCACCGGGGAATGCGCGCACCTGCTCATCGTCAGCCGCCGCGGGCGCGACGCCGAAGGAGCGGACGAACTGGCCGAGCGGCTGGCCGGGTCGGGCGCGGAGGTCACCTTCGCGGCGGCCGACGTCAGCGCACCCGGAGCGGTCGCCGACCTCGTCGCGGGGATCGACCCGGCGCATCCGCTCACCGGCGTCGTGCACGCGGCCGGCGTACTGGACAACGCCCTGATCGGCGCGCAGAGCCCCGAGCGGCTGGCCCGGGTGTGGGCGGCCAAGGCCGCCGCCGCGCGCCACCTGGACGAGGCGACACGGGAGACCCGGCTCGGCCTGTTCGTGATGTTCTCGTCCTTCGCCTCCACCCTCGGCACCCCCGGCCAGGCCAACTACGCCGCTGCCAACGCCTATTGCGACGCACTGGCCGCCCGGCGCCGGGCGTGCGGCCACGCCGGTCTGTCCGTGGCGTGGGGCCTGTGGGAGGCCACCAGCGGCCTGACCGGAACGCTGTCGGCCGCCGACCGGGCGCGCATCGACCGGTACGGCATCAAGCCGACCGGCGCGGCCCGCGGCTGCGCCCTGCTGACGGCGGCCCGCACCCACGGCCGCCCCGACCTGCTCGCCCTGGACCTGGACCCCCGTGTCCCGGCCGCCTCCGACGCCGCCGTCCCCGCCGTACTCCGCGCCCTGGCGGCCGCGGGCGCGCCCGCCGCGGCCCGGCCGACCGCGGCGGCGGCCGGCGGGGCGCAGGACTGGCCGGCCAGGCTCGCCGCCCTCACCGCGGAGGAACGCGTAGCACTCCTCACCGGGGTGGTGCGGACCCACGCGGCCGGGGTGCTCGGCCACACCGACCCCGACGCGGTGCAGGTCGACACGCCGTTCAAGGAGCTCGGCCTCGACTCGCTGACCGCCGTCGAGCTGCGCAACCGGCTCGCCGCCGCGACCGGCCTGAAGCTGCCCGCGGCCCTGGTCTTCGACTACCCGCAGGCCCACGTGCTCGCCGCCCACCTGGTCGAACGGCTCGCCCCCGACGGGGCGCCGGCCCCGGCCCGGGACGCGACGGCGGAGGCCCTGCGGGAGGTCGCGAGGGTCGAGCACGCGCTGTCCGCCGCCGTCGCACAGGGGCTGGACCAGGCGGCCGTCGCGGCCCGCCTGGAGGCGCTGCTGGCCCGCTTCACCGCGGCCGGCGACACCGCCACCCCGGACGGCGACGACGCGGCGGACCAGCTGGAGACGGCCACCGCCGAACAGGTACTGGACTTCATCGACAACGAACTCGGGGTGTGAGCCGCGTGCCGGCCGGACACCCACGACCACGGGCGGGGAGCTAGAGCGCACATGGTGAGCGAAGAGAAACTGGTCGACTACCTCAAGCGTGTCTCCGCGGACCTGCACGCCACCCGGCAACGGCTGCGCGAGGCCGAGGAACGCGGCCAGGAACCCGTGGCCGTGGTCGAGACGGCCTGCCGCTACCCCGGCGGTGTCCGCACCCCCGAAGACCTGTGGGACCTCGTCGCCGACGGCGGTCACGCCCTGGGCCCCTTCCCCGACAACCGGGGCTGGGACCTGGACCGGCTCTTCCACGCCGACCCCGACCACCCGGGCACGAGCTACGCCCGCGAGGGCGGCTTCCTCCACGACGCCGACCTGTTCGACCCCGAGTTCTTCGGCATCAGCCCGCGCGAGGCCGCGGTCCTCGACCCGCAGCAGCGGCTTCTCCTGGAGTGCGCCTGGGAGGCGCTGGAACGCGCGGGCATCGACCCGCACTCCCTCCAGGGCAGCCGCACCGGCGTGTACGCGGGCGCCGCGCTGCCCGGCTTCGGCACCCCGCACATCGACCCGGCCGCCGAGGGACACCTCGTCACCGGCAGCGCGCCCAGCGTCCTCTCGGGCCGGCTCGCCTACACCTTCGGCCTCGAGGGCCCGGCCGTGACGATCGACACGGCCTGCTCGTCGTCGCTGGTCGCCGTGCACCTCGCCGCCCACGCGCTGCGGCAGCGGGAGTGCGACCTGGCGCTCGCCGGCGGCGTCACGGTGATGACCAACCCGTACGTGTTCACCGAGTTCTCGCGCCAGCGAGGCCTCGCCGCCGACGGCCGCTGCAAGCCGTTCGCGGCCGCCGCCGACGGCACCGCCTTCTCCGAGGGCGCCGGACTCCTCGTACTGGAACGCCTCTCCGACGCCCGCCGGGCCGGCCACCGCGTGCTCGCCGTCATCCGCGGCTCCGCCGTCAACCAGGACGGCGCCAGCAACGGACTGACCGCCCCCAACGGCCCCGCCCAGCAGCGCGTCATCCGCGCCGCCCTCGCCGCGGCACGGCTCTCGCCCGCGGAGGTGGACGCGGTCGAGGCGCACGGCACCGGGACGCGGCTCGGCGACCCCATCGAGGCCGACGCGCTGCTCGCCACCTACGGGCAGGAGCGGCACGAGGGCCGGCCGCTGTGGCTCGGTTCGGTGAAGTCCAACATCGGCCACACCCAGGGCGCGGCGGGCGCAGCCGGACTGATCAAAATGGTTCAGGCGCTGCGGCACAGGACGCTGCCCGCCACTCTGTACGCCGACGAGCCCACCCCGCACGCCGACTGGGAGTCGGGCGCGGTACGGCTGCTCACCCGGCCGGTGGAGTGGCCCCGGGACGGCAGGGTGCGCCGTGCGGGCGTCTCCTCGTTCGGGATCTCCGGGACCAACGCGCATCTCATCATCGAGGAGGCCCCCTCCGACGACGCCGAGGGGACGGCGGAGGCGGCGGGCGGGGGCGAGGGGGAGCAGCGGCCTGCCGTGCGGGTCGGCGCCGCACCGGACGCGGGCTCCGTACAGGCCGCCGTCCCGCACGGCGGGGACGCACGGCCGCACCTGCCCTGGGTCCTGTCCGCCCGCACCCCCGCCGCGCTGCGCGCCCAGGCCGACGCCCTGGCCGGGCACCTCGCGGCCCACCCCGACAGCGCCACGGCCGACGTCGGCGCGACGCTGCTGCACCGCACCCTCTTCGAGCACCGCGCCGTGGTCCTCGGCGCCGACGGCGCCGAGCGCGCCGCCGCCCTGACCGCGCTCGCGGCGGATCGTTCCCACCCCGCCCTGACCCGCGCGGCGGGACCGGCGAGGCCCGGCGGCACCGCCTTCCTCTTCACCGGTCAAGGAAGCCAACGTCCGGGCATGGGCGCCCAGTTGTACGCGGAGTCCGAGATCTTCGCCCAGGCGCTCGACGAGATCTGCGCGCACCTGGACCCGCTCCTCGAACAACCGCTGCGGCCCGTCCTGTTCGCACCCGAGGGCAGTGCGGAGGCAGCCGCGCTGCACGGGACCGGCATGACCCAGGCCGCCCTGTTCGCCCTCGAAGTCGCCCTGTACCGCCAGGTCACCGCCTTCGGGATCACTCCCACGCACCTCACGGGGCACTCCGTCGGCGAGATCGCCGCCGCGCACGTGGCCGGGGTCTTCACGCTGCCGGACGCCTGCAAGCTGGTGGCCGCCCGCGGACGGCTCATGCAGGCGCTGCCCTCCGGCGGCGCCATGCTCGCCGTCCAGGCCGCCGAGGAGGACGTGCTGCCGCGACTCGCGGGGGAGGAGCGTCTGTCGCTCGCCGCCGTCAACGGCCCCACCGCCGTCGTCCTCTCCGGGGAGGCCGCCGCCGTCGCCGACGTCGAGCGGACCCTGCGCGGTCGCGGGCTCAAGACCAAGCGCCTCAACGTCAGCCACGCCTTCCACTCCCCGCTCATCGAGCCGATGCTCGACGACTTCCGGTCCGTGGTCCGCACCGTGACGTGCCACCCGCCGAAACTGCCCGTCGTCTCCAACCTCACCGGCGAGCAGGCGGGACAGGAGCTCCTGACCGACCCCGAGTACTGGGTCCGGCACGTCCGCAGGCCCGTGCGCTTCCACGACGGGCTCCGCACGCTCGACGGCCAAGGTGTGGCCCGATACCTGGAGTTGGGGCCCGACCCGGTCCTCACCACCATGGTCCAGGACTGCCTTCCGGGCGCGGTGGACGGCGCCGAGGGCGAGGAGGCGGCGCCGGCCGTCACCGCCGTGCTGCGCGCCGGGCACGACGAGACCCGCACGCTCCTGAGCGCCGTCGCCGCGTTGCACACCGACGGTCACACCGCCGACTTCACGCCCCTGTTCCCGGACGAAACGCGTCAACTGCCCCTGCCGACCTACCGGTTCCAGCGCCGGCGGTACTGGCGCTCCGCCCCCGACACCACCGCCCCCGCCCGCGCCGCCGACGTCCACGACACCGGCCACCCGCTGCTGCCCGCCGCCATCCGGCAGGCCGACGGCGGCCTGCTGCTCGCCGGGCGCCTCTCCCTGCGTACGCACCCGTGGCTCGCCGACCACGCCATCGCCGGCGGCGTACCGCTGCCCGCCACCGCCTTCGTCGAACTCGCCCTGCTCGCGGGGCGGTACGCCGACTGCGACACGGTCGAGGACCTCACCCTGGAGAGCCCGCTGCTGCTCGACGAGGCGGGCCCCGGAGCCGGTTCCGACGGCGTGCACGTCCAACTCGCCCTCGCCGCACCGGACGAGGCCGGACGCCGGACGCTCACCGTCCACACCCGCCCCGTCGACGACGCCGACCTCGGCCAGGACAGCGGCGACGCGGGGGCCCACGGGTGGCGCCGCCACGCCACGGGCACCCTCACCCCGGGAGCCGAGCCGGCGATCGACGCGGTCCCCGCGCCGGCTTCCAGGGAGACTCCGGACTGGCCGCCCGCCGGCGCCGCCCCGCTCGACGTCGACGCGCTGTACGACCGGCTCGACACGCAGGGCTACCGCTACGGGCCCGCCTTCCGCGCCGTCCACGCCGCCTGGCGGCACGGCGACGACCTGTACGCCGACGTCGTCCTCGCCGACGAACAGCGCGCCGACGCCCAGGCGTTCGCCCTGCACCCCGCACTGCTCGACGCCGCCCTGCACGCCGTCGACGAGCTCTATCGCGGCGGCGAGGGTGACGCGGATGACGCGGCGGCCCCGGTACGGCTGCCGTTCTCCTTCAGCGACATACGCCACCACGCCACCGGAGCGACCCGGCTGCGGGCCCGCCTCAGCCCCCGCGGCGACGACCAGCTGCGGCTGACCCTCACCGACCCCGAAGGCGCCCCCGTCGCCACCGTGGACACCCTGCGCCTGCGGCTGATCACTGCCGACCGCTGGCGCTCCACCCGTCCCGCCCCGACACCCCTCCACCACCTGGAGTGGCGTCCACTGCCGCTGACCGACACCGCGTCGGCCGTCGGCACCCGGGCCGTGATCGGCGCCGACGACGCCGGGCTCGGCCCGGCCACCCGCCACCCGGACCTGGCCGCACTCACCGCCGCGGTTGCCGGGGGCGAACCCGTACCGGACCTCGTTCTTGTCCCCTTCCCCCTTCCCGCACCGGACCCGGCCACGGACGCCGACCCGCTCGCGGACATCCCCGCGCGCGTCCACGAGCACGCCCGGCAGGCCCTGCGTCTGCTGCGCGACTGGTTCGCGGCGGACGCTCTCGCCGCGGCCCGGCTCGTGATCGTCACCAGCGGCGCGGTCGCCACCCGCACCGAGGACGGCCCCGCGGACCTGACCACCGCCCCTCTGTGGGGCCTGGTCCGCGCCGCCCAGGCCGAACAGCCCGACCGCGTGCTGCTCGTGGACATCGACCAAGACAAGGCCTCCCGCACCGCCCTGCCGGCCACCCTGGCCGCGGCGGTCACCCATGCCGAGAACGAACTCGCCCTGCGCGCGGGCACCCCGCTCGTACCGCGCCTCGCCGTCACCCCGCACCACTGCGACGCCACCGGGCCCGGGACCGCCGCCCACGGCATCGACCCCGAGGGCACCGTCCTGATCACCGGCGGAACCGGCGGCCTCGGCCGCGCCGTCGCCCGCCACCTGGCCACCGCGCACGGCGCCCGCCACCTGCTCCTCGCGGGCCGCCGGGGCGAGGCCGCCGAAGGCGTCGCCGACCTGCGCGCCGAACTCGCCGCGGACGGCGTCGACGTACGCGTCGCCGCCTGCGACGTCACCGACCCCGACGCGCTGACCGGACTCCTGGCCGGCATTCCCGCCGCGCACCCGCTCACCGCCGTCATCCACACGGCGGGCGTCATCGACGACAGCCTCATCGCGGGAATGACCCCCGAACGGCTCGACACCGTCCTCGCCCCGAAGACCGACGCGGCCTGGCACCTGCACGAACTCACCCGCGACCTGGACCTGTCGGCCTTCGTCCTCTTCTCCTCCGGCGCCTCCGTGCTCGGCAACGGCGGCCAGGCCAACTACGCGGCCGCCAACGCCTTCCTCAACACCCTCGCCGAGCACCGCCGCGCCCACGGCCTGCCCGCCACCTCCGTGGCCTGGGGCCTGTGGGAGTCCGCCTCCGGCGGCATGGCCGCGCGGCTCGCCGACGCCGACCGCGCCCGCATCCAGCGCACCGGAGTGGCCGGCCTCGACGACACCCGGGCGCTGACCCTGTTCGACGCGGCCCTCACCGCGCCGCACGCCACGGTGCTCGCCACCCGCTTCGACCGCGCCGTCCTGCGCGGACAGGCCGCCGCCGGCACACTGCAGCCCGCCCTGCGCGGCCTGGTGCCCGCGCCCCGCGCCACGGCCTCCACCCAGGCGACCGGGGCCGGCACGGGCGGCGCCGGCGAGGGCACCGGGCCGGCCTCCTGGGGCGCCCGCCTGGCCCGGCTCTCCGCCGCCGACCGGGACCGCGCACTGAACGACCTCATCCGCGAACAGATCGCCACCGTCCTGGCTCACCCCGCCCCCGACTCCATCGAACTCGGCCGCGCCTTCCAGGAGTTGGGCTTCGACTCGCTCACCGCACTCGAACTGCGCAACCGCCTCTCCACGGCCACCGGCATCCGCCTCCCGGCCACCCTCGTCTTCGACCATCCCAGCCCCGGCGCCCTCGCCCGCCACCTGCGCGGTCTGCTGCCCGACGCCGACCGGCACGCCTCGCCGACGGGCACCGCGCCGCAGACACGCGCCGCCACCGACGACGACCCGATCGCCATCGTCGGCATGGCCTGCCGCTATCCCGGCGGCGTCGGCTCGCCCGAGGAGCTGTGGCGGCTCGTGGCTGGCGGCACCGACGCCATCGGGCCGTTCCCCGAGGACCGTGGCTGGGACACGGCCGCGCTGTTCGACCCCGACCCCGACCAGGTCGGCCACAGCTACACCCGTGAAGGCGGCTTCCTCTACGACGCGGCCCGGTTCGACGCGGGATTCTTCGGCATCAGCCCGCGCGAGGCCGCCGCCACCGACCCGCAGCAGCGCCTGCTCCTCGAAACCGCCTGGCAGGCCTTCGAACACGCGGGCATCGACCCCGCCACCCTGCGCGGCACACCCTGCGGCGTCATCACCGGGATCATGTACGACGACTACGGCTCCCGCTTCCTCGCCCGCAAGCCGGACGGCTTCGAGGGCCGCATCATGACCGGCAGCACCCCGAGCGTCGCCTCCGGCCGGGTCGCCTACACCTTCGGCCTCGAAGGCCCCGCCATCACGGTGGACACCGCCTGCTCCTCCTCGCTCGTGGCCATGCACCTGGCGTCCCAGGCGCTGCGCCAGGGCGAGTGCGACCTCGCGCTGGCGGGCGGCGCGACGGTGATGGCGACCCCCAACACGTTCGTGGAGTTCTCGCGCCAGCGCGGCCTCGCCCCCGACGGCCGCTGCAAACCGTTCGCCGCGACCGCCGACGGCACCGGCTGGGGCGAGGGCGCGGGCCTCGTCGTCCTGGAACGCCTCTCCGACGCACGCCGCAACGGCCACCGCGTCCTGGCCCTGCTGCGCGGCTCGGCCGTGAACCAGGACGGCGCGAGCAACGGCATGACCGCGCCCAACGGCCCCTCTCAGGAGCGGGTCATCCGCGCCGCCCTGGCCGGCGCGGGCCGCGGCCCCGACGAGGTCGACGTGGTGGAGGCGCACGGTACGGGCACGACGCTGGGTGACCCGATCGAGGCGCAGGCGCTGCTTGCGACGTACGGGCAGGGCAGGACTGAGGACCGGCCGTTGTGGCTGGGTTCGGTGAAGTCGAACATCGGTCACACGCAGGCGGCCGCGGGCGTGGCGGGCGTCATCAAGATGGTGATGGCCCTCCAGCGCGAACTGCTGCCGGCCACCCTGCACGTCGACGAGCCGTCCCCGCACGTGGAGTGGGACGGTGGCGGCGTACGGCTCCTGACCGAGCCGGTCCCGTGGACGCGGGGCGAGCGGGCGCGGCGGGCGGGGGTGTCGTCGTTCGGTATCTCGGGCACGAACGCGCACCTGATCCTGGAGGAGGCGCCGCAGGGGTCGGCGGATCCCGCTCTCGCCGGGGCCTCGGTCGCAGTCGCCGGGGTGGTCCCGTGGGTGGTGTCCGGCCGGACCGAAGAGGCGCTGCATGAACAGGCGCTTCGACTGACCGAGTTCGCCGCGGGTGACCCCGACGCGCTGCCGGTGGATGTCGGGTGGTCGTTGGCCACGACGCGGTCGGTGTTCGAGCACCGGGCCGTGGTGGTCGGGCGTGACCGTGAGGCGCTGACGGCGGGGCTCGGTGCGTTGGCGTCGGGTGAGGTGTCGGCGGACGTCGTCGCGGGTGCGGCCACGTCCGGTGGTGCCGGTGGTGCCGGGCCGGTGTTGGTGTTCCCGGGGCAGGGGTCGCAGTGGGTGGGCATGGGTGCCCAACTCCTCGATGCGTCGCCGGTGTTCGCGTCCCGTATCGGTGAGTGTGAGCGGGCGCTGTCGGCTTACGTGGACTGGTCCCTTACGGGCGTGTTGCGTGGGGACGGGAGTGAGCTGTCCCGCGTTGAGGTCGTGCAGCCGGTGCTGTGGGCGGTGATGGTGTCGCTGGCCGCCGTGTGGGCGGACTGCGGGGTCGTTCCGGCTGCTGTGGTGGGGCATTCGCAGGGTGAGATGGCTGCGGCGTGTGTGGCGGGTGCGTTGTCGTTGGAGGATGCGGCGCGGATCGTCGCCGTACGCAGTGACGCCCTGCGGCAATTGCAGGGGCACGGAGATATGGCGTCCCTGGGTACGAGTGCCGAGCGGGCCGCCGAGCTGATCGGCGACCGGCCGGGCGTATGCGTCGCCGCCGTCAACGGTCCCTCATCTACCGTCATTTCGGGGCCGCCCGAGCATGTGGCCGCCGTGGTGGCCGAGGCGGAATCCCAAGGGCTGCGGGCCCGGGTCATCGATGTGGGCTACGCCTCCCACGGCCCCCAGATCGACGCACTCCACGACCTCCTCACCGAGCGCTTGGCGGACATCGCACCGACCCGCACCGACACGGCCTTCTACTCCACGGTGACCGCCGAACGCCTCGACGACACCACCGCCCTGGACACCGAGTACTGGGTCACCAACCTCCGCCAGCAGGTTCGCTTCGCCGACACCATCGAAGCCCTCCTCGCCGACGGCTACCGCCTCTTCATCGAAGCCAGCCCCCACCCCGTCCTCAACCTCGGCATGGAAGAGACCATCGAACGGGCCGACCTGCCCGCCACCGTCGTCCCCACCCTCCGACGCGACCACGGCGACGCCACCCAGCTGGCCCGCGCCGCAGCCCACGCCTTCACCGCAGGCGCGGACGTCGACTGGCGGCGCTGGTTCCCGGCCGACCCCGCCCCCCGTACCGTCGACCTCCCCACCTACGCCTTCCAGCGCCGGCACTACTGGCTCGAGGAGCCTGCCGGGAGCACGGGGGACGCCGCCGAGCTCGGCATGGCTTCCGCGGGTCACCCGTTGCTGGGCGCGTGCGTGGAACTCGCCGAGTCCGACTCGTATCTGCTCACCGGGCGGCTCTCCCGTAAGGCCCCCGCGTGGCTGGCCGAACACGTGGTGGCGGGGGCGGTCCTCGTGCCGGGTGCGGCTCTGGTCGAGTGGGTGCTGCGGGCCGCCGACGAGGCGGGTTGCGCCACCGTGGACGAGTTGATGCTGCAGACACCGCTGGTGCTGCCCGAGTCCGGAGGGCTCCAGGTCCAGGTGGCCGTGGGCGCGGCGGACGAGCAGGGTCGACGGGACGTACGTGTGTACTCGCGCCGGGACCAGGCGGGCAGCACCCCGTGGCTGTGTCATGCCGAGGGAGTCGTGAGCCCCGAAGGTGCCGCCCCCGCGGCCGAGTCGAGCGGTCAGTGGCCGCCTGCCGGGGCCGAGGGCGTGGCGGTCGACGATTTCTACGGGCGGGCGGCCGACGCCGGGTACGAGTACGGTCCCGCGTTCCAGGGGCTGCGTGCGCTCTGGCGGCACGGCCACGATCTGCTGGCGGAGGTGGAGCTGCCCGAGGAGGCGGCGGGTGACCGGGACGGGTTCGGCATCCACCCGGTCCTCCTTGACGCCGTTCTGCACCCGCTGATGCTCCTGGAGCGACCGGACGCAGACGCAGATGCCGACGCGTTCGCCGACGCCGGCACGGCCTCAGGTGGTACCGGCGGGCGGCGGATGTGGCTGCCGTTCGCCTGGAGCGGGGTCTCCCTCAGCGCGGAGGGAGCGACCCACGTGCGCGTCCGTATCTCCCCGCGGGGAGACGCCGCCGAGCGGCAGCTGCGGATCGATGTCGCCGACGCCACCGGCGCGCCCGTCCTGGGCGTGGACGCGCTGACGTTGCGCGCGGCCGACCCGGCGCAACTGGCGGTCGCAGCGGCCGGTTTCAGGGCCGACGCCGGAGTCGACGGGCTCTATGCCGTGGACTGGACGCCGCTCCCGGCGCGGCCCATCGAGCCGACTGTCGAGCCGACTGCGGACGGCGGCGGTTGGGTGGTGCTCTCGGAGGGCGGCGGTCCGGCCGACGTCGTACCGGCCGACGGTGAGGTGCCATGGGCCGTGCTCGCTCCCGTGGAGACGACGGCCGGCGACGCCGGTCTGCCGGACGTGGAGCGCGTCCTCGCGCTGGTGCAGGAGTTCCTGGCGGTGCCCGAACTGGCCGACTCCCGCCTCCTCGTGGTGACGCGGGGAGCCGTGGACGTGGACGTGGACGTGGACGTCGAGGCGGACGCCGCCGCGGACGACTCTGCGGACGGCCAGGACGCCGTCGACCCGTCCGCGGCGGCCGTCTGGGGCCTGGTGCGCACCGCACAGTCGGAGAACCCCGGCCGCTTCGTCCTGCTGGACGTCGACAGCGGAACCGCGACCGGGCGTCCCGACGGCCCGACCGGGCGTCCCGACGGCCAGGCCGGGCGTCCCGACGGCCAGGCCGGCCCCGACAACACCCCCGTTCGCGACGCCGCGCTGCCGCAGGCCCTCCTGCGTCAAGCCGCCGTCGACCTCGACGAACCCCAACTCGCCCTGCGCGACGGCAGGGTGTACGTCCCCCGGCTCATGGCTGCCGGTGCCCCCGAGGAGCTCGTCCCGCCCGTCGGGTCGGCCGGCTGGCGCCTCGGCACCTCCGGCACCGCCACCCTGGAGAACCTGGCGGTGATCGACGCCCCGGAGGCGCTCGCCCCGCTGGAGCCGGGGCAGGTGCGGATCTCCGTACGGGCCGCGGGCATGAACTTCCGTGACGTGCTGATCGCGTTGGGGATGTATCCCGACAAAGGCACGTTCGCGGGGAGCGAGGGCGCCGGTCATGTGACGGAGGTCGGGCCCGGCGTCACCCATCTGTCGGTCGGGGACCGTGTGATGGGTCTCTTCGAGGGCGCGTTCGCCCCCACGGCGATCGCGGACGCCCGGATGGTCGTCCCGGTGCCCGAGGGCTGGAGCCTCAAGGAAGCCGCCGCGGTCCCCGTGGTGTTCCTCACGGCCTGGTACGGGCTGGTGGACCTGGGCGGGCTCCGGGCGGGCGAGTCGCTGCTCATCCACGCCGGAACCGGCGGCGTGGGCATGGCCGCCACCCAGATCGCCCGCCATCTGGGTGTCGAGATCTACGCCACCGCCGGCCCCGCCAAGCACGTCGTGCTCGACGGCATGGGCATCGACGCCGCCCACCGCGCGTCCTCCCGTGACCTCGCCTTCGAGGAGACCTTCCGCCGGGCCACCGGTGGGCGTGGCGTGGACGTCGTACTCAACAGCCTCGCGGGGGAGTTCACCGACGCCTCGCTGCGGCTGCTCGCCGAGGGCGGTCGCATGGTCGACATGGGCAAGACCGACAAGCGCGACCCCGAGCGGGTCGCGGCCGACCACGCGGGCGCCCGGTACCGGGCCTTCGACCTCGTTCCCCACGCGGGCCCGGACCGCATCGGCGAAATGCTGGCGGAAATGGGGGAGTTGTTCGCCTCCGGTGTGCTGTCCCCGCTGCCGGTGAGGTCCTGGCCGCTGGGCCGGGCGCGCGAGGCGTTCCGGTTCATGAGCCAGGCGAAGCACACCGGCAAACTCGTCCTGGAGATCCCGGCCCCCCTCGACCCGGAGGGCACGGTGCTCATCACCGGCGGCACCGGCGTCCTCGCCGCCGCCGTGGCCGAGCACCTGGTCACGGAGTGGGGCGTACGACACCTGCTGCTGGCCGGGCGACGCGGACCCGAGGCTCCCGGGAGCGACGAACTCATGGAGCGCCTCGGCCGGTTGGGCGCCGAAGCGACCGTCGTCGCGGCCGACGTCGGCGACCCGGACGCCGTGACCGAGCTCGTGGGCAAGACGGATCCGGCCCACCCGCTCACCGGTGTGATCCACGCCGCGGGCGTCCTGGACGACGCCGTGGTCACCGCGCAGACCCCCGCACACCTCGCGCGGGTGTGGGCCGCCAAGGCCGCCGCGGCGGACCATCTGCACGAGGCGACCCGGGACGCGCCGCTCGGCCTGTTCCTGGTCTTCTCCTCCGGGGCGGCGACCCTCGGCAGCCCGGGGCAGGCCAACTACGCCGCCGCCAACGCCTATTGCGACGCCCTCGTGCGGCGCCGTCGCACGGCGGGGCTGCCCGGCCTCTCCGTCGGCTGGGGCCTGTGGCAGACGGCGAGCGGCATGACCGGGCACCTGAGCGATACCGACCTGGCCCGGATGAAGCGCACCGGCTTCACCCCGCTGACCACCGAGCGCGGCCTCACGCTGCTCGACGCCGCCCATGCCCACGGCCGCCCGCACCTGATCGCGGTGGACCTCGACGCGCGGGCCGTCGCCGCGCAGCCCGCCGCCTCCCGGCCCGCCCTGCTGCGCACCCTGGCGGCCGGCGCGGTTCCGGACGACCGGGGTGGCCGGAGCGCCCGCCGCACCGCCGCCGCGGGCGCGGCCGCCTCGGCGGACGGCCTCCCCGCCCGGCTCGCCGGGCTGCCGGCCGCTGAACGGCGCCGTCTGCTGCTGGATCTCGTCAGGAGCAACGTGGCCGGCGTCCTCGGCCACACCGGCCACGAAGCCGTCCGCCCGGACACGTCGTTCAAGGAGCTCGGCTTCGACTCCCTGACCGCCGTGGAACTGCGCAACCGCCTCGCCGCGGCGACCGGCCTGAAACTGCCCGCCGCCCTCGTCTTCGATTACCCGGAGTCCGCCACGCTCGTAGAACACCTCCTGGAACGCCTGACCCCGGACGGCGCCCCGCCGCCCCTCAAGGACGCGGCGGACCCGGTCCTCAACGATCTCGGCAGGATCGAGTCCTCCCTGGCCGCCCTCGCCCTCGACGACGACGCGCGCGGGCGGGTGACCCGGCGCCTCAACAGCCTCCTGTCGAAGCTGAACGGAGCGGCCGGCGGTCCGGCCGCCGCAGCGTCGGGCGCGGCCGACCTGGACACGCTCGACGACGTCTCCGACGACGAGATGTTCGCGTTCATCGACCGAGAACTCTGACCCGCCCCCAAGGCCCCGGCCCCGGCCTCGGCTCCGGCCCCGGCACCGGGCGCCCCGCCGGCCTCGGCCCACCGCATCCTCCCCGCCGTCCGTCCCCTGTGCCCGCCAGTGATGGAGAAGTGACGTTCGATGTCGACTACCGAAGAGAAGCTTCGTCAGTACCTGAAGCGGGTCACAGTGGACCTCGGCCAGGCCCGCCAGCGCCTGCGCGAGGTGGAGGAGCGTTCGCAGGAGCCGATCGCCATCGTGTCGATGGCGTGCCGCTTCCCCGGTGACACCCGCACGCCCGAGGACCTGTGGGACCTGGTCGCCGAAGGAGGCGACGCCACCGGCGACTTCCCCGCCGACCGCGGCTGGGACCTGGACGGCCTCTACCACCCGGACCCCGACCACCCCGGCACGAGCTATGTGCGCCGCGGCGGGTTCCTGCGCGACGCGCCCGCCTTCGACGCCGCTTTCTTCGGGATCAGCCCGCGCGAGGCGCTGGCCATGGACCCGCAGCAACGGGTGCTGATGGAGACGGCCTGGCAGCTGCTCGAACGCGCCGGCATCGATCCGGCCGCACTCAAACTGACCCCCACCGGCGTCTACATCGGGGCCGGAGTGCTCGGGTTCGGGGGCGCGCAGCCCGACAGGACGGTGGAGGGACACCTGCTGACCGGCAACGCCCTCAGCGTCCTGTCGGGCCGTATCTCCTTCACCCTCGGCCTCGAAGGCCCGTCGGTGAGCGTCGACACCGCCTGCTCCTCCTCGCTGGTCGCCATGCACCTGGCGGCCCAGGCGCTGCGGCAGGGCGAGTGCGACCTGGCCATGGCCGGCGGCGTGACCATCATGGCGACGCCCGGCGCGTTCACCGAGTTCTCCCGGCAGGGCGCGCTGTCCCCCGACGGCCGCTCCAAGGCGTTCGCCGCGTCCGCCGACGGCACCGGCTTCTCCGAGGGCGCCGGCCTGCTCCTCCTGGAGCGGCTCTCCGACGCCCGCCGCAACGGCCACCGGGTCCTCGCCGTGATCCGCGGCTCGGCCGTCAACCAGGACGGCGCGAGCAACGGCCTCACCGCCCCCAACGGCCCCTCCCAGGAACGCGTCATCCGCGCCGCCCTCGCCAACGCGGGACTCGGCGCCGCCGAGGTCGACGCGGTCGAGGCGCACGGCACCGGCACCAAGCTCGGCGACCCCATCGAGGCCGGGGCGCTGCTCGCCACGTACGGCCGCGAGCGGGACGCGGACCGGCCGCTGTGGCTCGGCTCGGTCAAGTCGAACATCGGCCACCCGCAGGGCGCCGCCGGTGTCGCCGGCGTCATCAAGATGGTGATGGCGCTGCAGCGCGAACTCCTGCCCGCCACCCTGTACGTCGACGAGCCCACCCCGCACGTCGACTGGTCGACGGGGACGGTGCAGCTCCTGACCGAGCCGGTGCCGTGGGCCCGTGGCGAACGCCCGCGCCGCGCGGGCGTCTCCGCCTTCGGCATGTCCGGTACGAACGCCCACGTGATCCTGGAGGAGGCCCCCGAGGAAGAGACCTCGCCGCCGGAGCGCGAGCGGGGACCCGAGGCCGGGGCGCAGGCCGAGTCGGGGCTCGAGGCGGGCGCGGTGCTGCCGTGGGTGATCTCCGCGCGCGGCGAGGACGCCCTGCGGGACCAGGCGGCCCGGCTGGCCGAGCACGTGGGCGCGGACACGCGGTCCGGATCGCCCGCGGAGATCGGCTGGTCGCTCACCACCACCCGCTCGGTCTTCGAGAACCGGGCCGTCGTCATCGGCAAGGACCGCGCGGAACTCCTCGACGGCCTGCGGTCGCTGGCGGCGGGCCAGGCCGCACCGGACGTCGTGTCCGCGGCGGCCGGCCCCACGGGCCCGGGCCCGGTCCTGGTCTTCCCCGGGCAAGGCGGCCAGTGGGTCGGTATGGGGGCCCGGCTCCTCGACGAGTCCCCGGTGTTCGCGGCCCGGATCGCCGCGTGCGAGCAGGCGCTCTCCGCGTACGTCGACTGGTCCCTGACCGACGTGCTGCGCGGCGACGGCTCCGAACTGTCCCGCATCGACGTCGTCCAGCCGGTGCTGTGGGCCGTCATGGTCGCCCTCGCCGCCGTCTGGGCCGACCAGGGCGTCGTCCCCGCCGCGGTCGTCGGCCACTCGCAGGGCGAGATCGCGGCCGCGTGCGTCGTCGGCGCCCTCACTCTGGACGAGGGCGCGCGCATCGTGGCCGTCCGCAGCGTGCTGCTGCGGCAGCTGTCCGGGCGCGGGGGCATGGCCTCCCTGGGCATGAGCCAGGAGCAGGCCGCCGCACTCATCGACGGACACCCGGGCGTGGTCGTCGCCGCCGTCAACGGCCCGTCGTCCACCGTCATCTCGGGCCCGCCCGAAGGGATCGCCGCGGTCGTCGCCGACGCCCAGGAACGCGGCCTGCGCGCCCGCACCGTCGCCTCCGACGTCGCGGGCCACGGGCCGCAGCTCGACGCCATCCTGGACGAGCTCACCGAGAAGCTCGCGGGCATCGCCCCCGCCGCCACCGAGACCGCGTTCTACTCCACCGTCACCGGCGGCCACCTGCCCGACACCACGAGTCTGGACACCGCGTACTGGGTCCAGAACGTACGCCGCACGGTACGTTTCGCCGACACCGTCGACGCCCTCCTCGCGGACGGCTACCGCCTCTTCGTCGAGGTCAGCCCGCATCCCGTGCTCAACCTGGCGACCGAGAGCCTCATCGAACGGGCGGAAGTGCCCGCCACGGTGGTCCCCACCCTGCGCCGCGACCACGGCGACGCCGGCCAGCTCGCCCGCGCCGCCGCCCTCGCCTTCACCGCGGGCGCCGACGTCGACTGGCGGCGCTGGTTCCCGGCCGACCCCGCCCCTCGCACCGTCGACCTGCCCACCTACGCCTTCCAGCGGCAGGACTACTGGATCGCCCCCGGCGGCGGAACGTCCGGCGACCCGGCCGGGCTCGGGTTCGCCGCGTCGGGACACCCGCTCCTCGGCGCCGTCGTCGGCCTCGCCGGAGGCGACGTGCACCTGTTGAGCGGCCGGCTCTCGCGGCAGTCGGCGGCCTGGCTGGACGACCACGTCGTGGCCGGCCGGGCGCTGGTGCCCGGTGCCGCGCAGGTGGAGTGGGTGCTGCGGGCCGCCGACGAGGCGGGCTGCCCCGCCCTGGAGGAACTGACGCTGCAGACGCCGCTCGTGCTCCCCGACACCGGAGGGCTGCAGATCCAGGTCGTGGTGGACGCGGCCGACGACAACGGCCGGCGCGACGTCCAGGTGTTCTCCCGCCCCGATGACGACGACGCCTTCACCTCGTCCCGGCCCTGGACCTGCCACGCCACCGGCGTACTCGCCCCCCTGCCGCCGGACGCCGCCCCCGAACCCCTCGACGGCGCCTGGCCCCCGCCCGGCGCCGAACCCGCCGACCCCGAGGCCCTCTACGCGCGGGCCGACGAGTCCGGATACGGCTACGGCCCCGCGTTCCGCGGAGTCCGCGCCCTGTGGCGGCACGGCAAGGACGTCCTCGCGGAGGTGACGCTGCCCAAGGAGGCCGGTGACCCGGACGGGTTCGGCATCCACCCGGCCCTCTTCGACGCGGTCCTGCAGCCCGCGGCGCTGCTGCTGCCACCGGCGGACGCCGGACAGGTCTGGCTGCCCTTCGCCTGGAACGACGTGACCCTGCACGCCGTACGCGCCACCACGGTCCGGGTACGGCTCACCCTCCTCGGCGACCGGATCGACCAAGGGCTGCGGATCACGGTGGCCGACGCGGTGGGCGCGCCCGTCCTCGCCGTACGTGACCTGCGCTCCCGCCCGACCGACACGGGCCGCCTCGCCGTGGCGGGAACGCGCGACCGGCACGGGCTGTTCGACCTGGTCTGGACGGTCCCCGGACACGACTCGGGCGGCGAGCCCGTGCCGCTCACCGAAGCGGCGGACAGCGGCTGGGTGACACTCGGCGAGGACGTCGCGGACATCCCGGAGCTGGTCGCCGCGGCCGAGGCGGGTGCACCCGCGCCGTCGCTGGTGGCCGCGCCCGCCGTGCCGGACGCGGCCGACGACGGCCTGGCCCTCACCACGCGCGTCCTCGACCTCGTCCAGACCTGGCTCGCCTCGCCGCTCACGGACGCGCGCCTCGTGGTGGTGACGCGAGGGGCGGTCGCCGCGACAGGGGACAGCCACGGTCCGGGCTCGGGTACGGATTGCGGTGATGTGGACGTGGCGGCCGCGGCCGTGTGGGGCCTCGTGCGCAGCGCCCAGTCGGAGAATCCCGGGCGCTTCACCCTGGTCGACCTGGGGCCGGACGACACCATCGCGGCGGCCGTGGCAGCGGCACACCGTCATCCCGACGAGCCACAACTGGCCCTGCACGAAGGCGAGATACGTGTACCGCGGCTGGCCCGCGCCGAGACGACGCCCGCGCGGGCGGAGGGGGACGCCGAGACGCACGCGGCCACCGGAACCACCGAGGCCACCGGAACCGAGGGCGTCGATCCGGCGGCCGGCACCGTACTCGTCACCGGCGGCACCGGAGTCCTGGGCCGACTGGTCGCCGGGCACCTCGTCCGGGAGTGGGGCGTACGACACCTGCTGCTGGCCAGCCGACGCGGCGACGCGGCACCTGGCGCCTCCGAACTCGCGGCAGAACTAGCAGAGTTGGGTGCCACCGTCACCATCGCGACGGCGGACGTCACCGACGCGGAGTCGGTCGCCGGACTCCTCGCGTCGGTCGACGCCGCACACCCGCTGACCGGGGTGATCCACGCCGCGGGTGTCCTGGACGACGCCGTCGTCACCGCCCAGACCCCCGAAGGCCTCGCCCGCGTGTGGGCCGCGAAGGCCACTGCTGCACGGCTGCTGCACGAGGCGACCCGCGAGACACCCCTCGGCCTGTTCACCGTCTTCTCGTCGGCGGCCGCCTCCCTCGGCAGCCCCGGACAGGCCAACTACGCGGCGGCGAACGCCTATTGCGACGCCCTCGTCCAGCACCGCCGCGCCCAGGGGCTCGCGGGCCAGTCCATCGCCTGGGGCCTGTGGCAGGCGACCAGCGGCATGACCGGAGAGCTCAGCCAGACGGACCTGGCCCGCATGAAGCGCACCGGGTTCGCCGCGCTCACCGACGAGGGCGGCCTGGCGCTGTTCGACGCCGCCCGCGCCCACGACCGCGCCTACGTGGTCGCGGCCGACCTCGACCCGCGGGCCGTGACCGACGGCCTCTCCCCCCTGCTGCGCACGCTCACCGCCACCGGCACGCGGCGCCGCGTGGCCTCCGAGGGCCTCGCGGACGGCGCGCTCACCGGCCGCCTCGCGGGCCTCGACGCGGAAGCCCGCTCCCAGCTGCTCACCGAGGTCGTACGCGAGTACGTCGCCGCCGTCCTCGGCCACGGCTCGGCGGCCCAGGTGAAGGTCGACATCGCCTTCAAGGACCTCGGCTTCGACTCGCTCACAGCGGTGGAACTGCGCAACCGCCTCTCGGCCGCCTGCGGCGAGCGACTGCCCGCCACACTCGTCTTCGACCACCCCACGCCCCAGGCCCTCGCCGCCCACCTGGCCCAGCGCCTCGCGGGCGCGGCCACCTCCGCGCCCGCGCCGGCGACCCCCCGCCCGCGGCCCGCGGCGGCCGACACCGACGACCCGATCGCCATCGTCGCCATGACGTGCCGATTCCCGGGAGGCGTCAGCTCCGCCGAGGACCTGTGGGAGCTCCTGGACTCCGGCACGGACGCCATGGGCCCGTTCCCCACCGACCGCGGCTGGGACCTGGAACGCCTCTTCCACCCCGACCCCGAACACGTCGGCACCAGCTACACCGACCAGGGCGGATTCCTGCCGGACGCGGGGGACTTCGACGCGGCGTTCTTCGGGATCAATCCGCGTGAGGCGCTGGCGATGGACCCGCAGCAGCGTCTGATGCTGGAGGCCTCCTGGGAGGTGTTCGAGCGTGCGGGCATCGATCCGACGACGCTCAAGGGCAGCCTGACCGGCACCTACGTCGGCCTGATGAACCACGACTACGCCAAGTCGTTCCCCGAGGCCGACGCCCAACTGGAGGGCTACGCCTACCTGGCGAGCACCGGAAGCATGGTCTCCGGCCGCGTCGCCTACACCTTCGGCCTGGAGGGCCCGGCGGTGACCGTCGACACGGCGTGCTCCTCGTCGCTGGTGTCCATCCACTTGGCGGCGCAGGCGCTGCGGCAGGGCGAATGCGACCTCGCTCTCGCGGGCGGTGTCTCCGTCGTGGCCGACCCGGACATGTTCGCGGGCTTCTCGCGCCAGCGCGGCCTCTCACCCGACGGCCGCTGCAAGGCGTACGCGGCCGCCGCCGACGGAGTCGGGTTCTCCGAGGGTGTGGGTGTGGTGTTGCTGGAGCGTTTGTCGGATGCGCGTCGGTCGGGTCGGCGGGTGTTGGCGGTGGTGCGGGGTTCGGCGGTGAATCAGGATGGTGCGAGTAATGGTTTG